>NZ_LITT01000014.1 GCF_001636845.1 Clostridium ljungdahlii | reverse complement strand
TTTAATAATGTTGACCATGAATGGTTAATAAAGTTCTTGGAACATGATATCGCAGATAAGAAATTTATAGAGATAATTAAGAAATTCTTAAAAGCTGGAATAATGGAAAAAGGTAAATATCTAGACAGTGAAAGAGGAACACCGCAAGGTAATGGAGCATCTCCAGTACTTGCAAATATATATTTACATTATGTACTGGACTATTGGTTTGATGTTAAAATCAAAAGGAAATGTAAAGGCGAAGCCTATTTGATAAGATATTGTGATGATTTTGTATGTTGTTTTCAAAACAAATGGGAGGCAGAAAGGTTTTACCAAAAGCTAATAGAAAGATTCGGTAAATTTGGATTAGAACTTGCTTTAGATAAAACTAAGATATTAGAATTTGGGAAATTTGCAAAGCAAAATAGAAGAAATAAAGGATTAGGGAAACCAGAAACCTTTGACTTTCTTGGATTTACATTCTATTGTAGTGAAGATAGGAAAAAAGAGTTCTTTCGATGTAAAGTTAAGACTAGTAAGAAGAAATTCAGAAGTAAAGTTAAGACAATGAAAGAATGGATTAAGAAGAATAGGATAATGCCAGTAGGTGAATTGATTAAGAAAATTAATCAGAAACTAAGAGGACACTATCAGTATTATGGGGTCACTGATAATACAAGAAGTGTGAAGAGTTATCAAAATGTTGTAAAATGGTTGCTCTTTAAGTGGTTAAATAGAAGGAGCCAAAAGGAGAGCTATACAGTAGAAACATTCTATAAAGGTTTACTGAGAACTTTTCCATTATTAGAACCGAAAATAAGCGTAAGCTTATTCTATAGATGATTAAATATGATGTGAAAAGCCGTATGCTTTAATAGGGCACGTACGGTTTTATAGAGGAGCATGGGCGGTAACGCCTATGTTTACTCAAGAAATGATTAGTGCTATCAACACTAATCATCCTTAGAACATTTATTTTGTTTTAGGGCTATTGGATTAGATCGTAAATTATAGATCTAAAAAAGTGCTAATCTTGTGAGGATGGAGCACTTTTTCCTTTGCTTTTGATTTAAATGGTTACATATCAATTTCGGTAAATTTTTTTAAATCATCAATAAAATCTAAAACCATAGACTCTTTTGTTGCCCAAGAAGTTACAAGGCGAATAACAGAGTTATATTCATCTGATTTTTGCCAAATTGCAAAAGAATATTTATTCCCAAGCTTTTCAATCAACTTGTTTGGTAAGATTGGGAATATCTGATTTGAAGGCGAGTGGGTCAAAAATGAATATCCAGCCTTACTGATTTCCTTCCTAAGTAAACCTGCCATGGCATTTGCATGCCTTGCCAAATCAAAATATAAGTCATCTTTGAAAAGTTCTAAGAATTGTATTCCAAGAAGCCTACCTTTTGCAAGCAGCGCTCCCTTTTGTTTAATATAAAATCGGAAATCTTCTTTAAGTGAGTCATTACATATGACCATAGCCTCACCCATTAGCGCACCATTTTTGGTCCCACCTATATAGAATGCATCTGCTAATCTAGCTAAATCAGAAAGTTCCACATCATTTTCTTCTGAGCATAGAGCCGAACCTAACCTTGCACCATCTATGTATAAAAGCAGTTTATTTTCTTTGCAAAATTTGCTTAGTTTTTCTAGTTCGCTTTTTTTATATATAGAACCAATTTCCGTAGAGTTTGAGATGTATACTAGCTTAGGTTTTACCATATGCTCATCAGTATGTTCATCTAAGGCAGGCTTGATGTCTTCGGGACTTAGTTTGCCATTGCTTACTTTTATAGAGATAATCTTATGCCCTGTAGCTTCTATAGCTCCTGTCTCGTGAACTAGTATATGTCCTGTATTAGCGGCAATAGCTGCTTCATGGGGTCTTAAAAAAGCTGAAATTGCAGTGAGATTTGCCTGTGTGCCTCCAACAAACAGGTGAATGTGAGCATTGTTTTGCTTAATTTTTTGTTTCAAAAGCTCAACAGCTTTTTCTGTATATATATCTTCACCATAACCTGAAGTTTGCTCCATATTTGATTCAACTAAAGCATTTAGTATTCTTGGATGAGCTCCTTCACTATAATCATTTTTAAAACTATACATTGTCAAAAACCTCCTCTTACATTTTCATTAATTTTCTTTTCCCTATTACTAAAAATGTTATACCTTATGTTGTAAAAGTCAATACTATTGGAACTTGTTTACTAAAACCCTTATTTCGACCAAAATCGCTTGACGTTTCCAAGGTGAAGTGATAATATTATGAATGTTGTGGAGAAAAAACGCAATAATATTCGTATAGCACAAACATATATTAATAATTTGCTTAATATAATATACTTAAAAATACAAAGGAGGGCTACTTATAATGAGAAAAAAAGTACTTTATTTAATGTTAGTACCTGGAATTTTAATAATTTTGTTCTTTTTAATGGCACCACTTATAAATATATTAATTCCTACAGTTGTAAGTGATAAAGGTATTACACCTAAGTTGTATTTATCTTTCTTTAAAGATAGTTATTTAATGAACATATTTTTTCGTACGCTTAGAATAGCAATTATAACGACTATTGTTTGTATGGTACTTGGAGTACCAGTTTCTTATTATTTATCAAGAAGTGATAAAAAAATAAGAGGATTACTTCTTGCACTTACGGTATTTCCACTCTTAACCAACTCTATTGTTCGTGCATTTGCATGGATGACTATACTTGGTAAAAATGGAGCTATAAACACACTACTTATAAATTGCCATATTATAAGTGAACCACGAGAAATTCTTTATACGGAGTTTGCAATAATTATAGGAAGTGTATATCTATTTTTGCCTCTTATGATTGTTTCCTTGGTTGGAGTAATGGAAAATATTAATAGTGATTTTGTAGAAGCTGCCCAAAGTCTTGGTGCTAGTAGAATAGTAGCCTTTTTTAAGGTAATTTTTCCATTAAGTGTTCCAGGAATGATAGTGGGAAGCATTCTTGTTTTTACTGGTGCATTAACAGCGTATACAACACCTCAACTTCTTGGAGGAAATAAAAACACAGTGCTTGCAACTCTCATATATCAAAAGGCTATGACACTAAGTGATTGGACAGGCGCTTCTGTAGTTTCTGCTGTCATGATCATAGCTACATTGATTGTTATGTTTGGAATTAATAAATTTGCATCAAGATTATATGAAAGGGGTGTATAGAATGAAAAAAAATAAGTTGCTTACATTATTCGTATTTCTTGTATACATATTTTTATTTGGACCGCTTTTGATAGTTGCTGTAACCGCTTTTGGAACAGATAATTTCATAGCATTTCCACCTAAGCATATTGGAATAAGGTGGTTTATACATGTTTTTCAGTCACCAACTTTTATGAGTACGTTAGGTATAAGTTTGGAAGTATCCATAGCTGCTACTTTAATTGCACTTATTGTTGGAATACCTGCCTGTTATGTGATTAGTAGAAATGATTTTAAAGGGAAAAAGTTTATTAACAATATATTTCTATCACCAGTTACAATACCAGGAATAGTACTTGGATTTGCACTTTTTAGATTTATAACAATCACTCTTAAAATGAATATTTTAACTAGCTTATTAATTGGACATGTTGTTATAGTAATTCCATATATAATAAGGGTCATTGGCTCAAGTCTTGGAGGATTGGATTATTCTATTGAAGAAGCTGCTATAAGTCTTGGAGCTTCTAGAATAAAAACATTTTTCCTAGTTGTCATGCCAAATATAACATCTGGTATAATTGCAGCCTTTATGTTGGCATTTATAAATTCCTTCAATAATGTACCTGTATCTATATTTTTAACAGGACCGGGAGTCAGTACGCTGCCAATAAGTATGATGAGTTATGTTGAATACAATTATGACCCTAGTGTTTCAGCTCTTTCAGTCATATTGATGTTTATGACTATTATAATAATGTTTATTGTTGAGAAAACTTTGGGATTAAATTATTTTACAAAATAAAATATGGAGGTGCTACATGGCTTTAATAAATTTAAAAGATATTGCAGTTTCTTATGATGGAAAAACAAATATATTAAAAAAATTAAACCTTGATATTGAAAAGGGAAAGTTGGTTTCACTTCTTGGACCAAGCGGGTGTGGAAAGACTACTACATTGAGAGTAATAAGCGGCTTTTTAGAGCCAACAGGTGGTCAATTTATATTTGATGGTAAGGATTATACTAAAATACCTGTTAATAAGAGAAATTTTGGAATGGTATTTCAAAGTTATGCACTTTTCCCTCATCTCAATGTTTTTGATAATATAGCTTTTGGACTTAAGATGAGAAATGTAGATAAAAAAACTATAACTGAGTCAGTTAACAAATTTCTTGAAATAGTAGATTTAAAAGAATATGGCAAAAGGTATCCTGCAGAATTGTCAGGAGGACAAAGACAGAGAGTTGCTATAGCTAGAGCACTTGTTATAAAACCTGATCTTCTTTTGCTGGATGAGCCACTTAGTAATTTAGATGCTAAATTGAGGTTGAAAATGAGGGTAGAAATTAGGAAATTACAGCAGCGTTTTGGAATTACAACTGTTTTTGTAACTCATGATCAAGAAGAATGTTTTTCCATATCAGATAAAGTTGCAGTAATGAATAAAGGTGCAATTGAACAATATGATACTCCAGAAAAAATATATTCAAAGCCTAATACAGAATTTGTTGCAAAGTTTGTAGGATTCGAAAATTTTATTGACTTAGAATATGTTAAAGATGATGTATTTAATGCAGATCACAATATTGAAATTCACATTAAAAATCATGAAGATGTTCCTGGTAAAATAAAAGCTACTATAAGACCTGATGATATTAAAATATTAGCATCTGATTTTACAGGCAATAAAAATATACTAGATGGAACAATCGAAATTAGAACATATTTGGGAAAAGCATACCAATATTCTGTCAATACAAAGCTTGGATCAATTATTGTAAACAATGGAAATGATGAAGTGTATGATATTGGAAATGAGGTAAAGCTTTATTTACCTTCAAATAAATTAATAATTGTTAAAAAATCTGAGGAGGAATAAAAAATGAAAAAATTACCTTTAGCTTTAGCATCCATATTTTTGCTATCAACCCTTTCTGGATGTGGAAGTGCAGCGCAAAGTACAGATTCAAAAAATGATCAAAAGCAGCTTGTAATATCAACATGGGGGTTAAATGAAGATGCCCTTCAAAAAGATGTTTTTAAGCCTTTTGAGAAAGCAAACAATGTAAAAATAGTTTTGGAAACAGGAAATAATGGAGAAAGATTAACTAAACTCAAAAATAATCCAAACAGTAACGTTGATATAATGTACCTTGCAGAATCTTTTTCTGAAGAAGGCATACAAGATGGATTATTTGAAAAAATTGATTATAGTAAAGTACCAAATGCAAAGAAAGTAATACCTAAGGCACAAAAGTTTATAACTGAAGGATATGGTCCAGCATATACTTTAAATAGAGCAGCTATAGTTTATAATCCTGAAAAAGTAAGTGGAAATATAGCTTCATGGAAAGATTTATGGAGTCCTGATTTTAAGGGTAAAATAGCAATACCAGATATAACAACAACATTTGGACCTGCTATGGTTTGTGCAGCCTCAAAGAAGGATGGTGTTGATGTGACAAGTGATAATTGTGCAGATGCATTTAAATCACTTCAAGCTTTAAAGCCAAATGTAGTTAAGACATATACTAAATCTTCTGATCTTGTAAATATGTTTTCTAATGGAGAAATAACAGCTGCAGTTGCTGCGGATTTTGTTTATGGTTCAATTAAAAAAGCAGTTCCTTCAGTAAAATTTGTTGATCCAGGCGAAGGAGCATATCTTAACTTTAATACTGTAAATATAGTAAAGAGTTCAAAAAATAAAGAGTTAGCATTGAAATTTATAAATTATGTATTAAGTGCAGAAGTTGAACAAAAAACATCTAAAGATGTAGGCGAATCACCAGTTAACAGCGATGTAAAATTACAAGGTACGGAAACACAGGGCCTAACATATGGAGATGAAGTTGAAAAATCAAATGTTTTGGATTTTAAATTTATAAATAAGAACAATAAAGACTGGATTGATAAGTGGAATAAAATTTACAATAATTAGTTTTAATTTTAAATAGAAGGCATCTGAAAAATAATGAATCCATATGCTGATGAACTTATTTTTTCAGATGCCTTATTTACGTTTAAGAAAGGTGATCATATGAAAGCAGATCTAATCATAAAAAATGTTTATATTTTTAATGCTTATTTTAAAAAATTTATATACGGTGATGTATCAATATTAAATGGAAGGTTTTTATATATAGGTAATGATTGTCATGAAAAAATAAGTGCAAGAAAGATTATAGAAGGTAATAAGAAATATCTAATACCTGGCCTTATTGATATACATATGCATATTGAAAGTTCAATGACTACACCAACGAACTTTGCAAATGCTGTCATTAAGAATGGAGTTACAACAGTTGTTGCTGACCCACACGAAATTGCAAATGTATTTGGAATAGAAGGCATAAAAGCTATGATAAATTCTGACAGGCAGCATATAATGGATATATTTTATGGCATTCCAAGTTCTGTACCATCAACATCAGTTAAACTTGAAACTACAGGTGGACAAATAGGTATAAAAGAAGTATCAGAACTTATAAAAAATGACCGTATATGGTGCATTGGTGAAGTTATGAATTTTAAGGATTTAGTTTATAGTGAAGATTCACTTATAAATGATATAATTAAATTGATAAGAAGAGAAAAACCTCACTTCAAAATAGAAGGTCACTGTCCTAAAATATCAGGACTTGATCTAGCGAGATACATATATCAAGGGGTAGATGCAGACCACACCCAGCAAAATCCAAAATCCATTGAGGAAAAGATATCAAATGGCATGTTTTTAGAAATTCAGGAAAAATCAATGACGAAAGAAAACATGGAATATTTAATTTCCAATGATCTATATGAGCACTTTTGCTTTGTTACTGATGATACAATGGCAGATAAATTAATTACTTCACATTTGAATGGGCTTGTTAAAAAAGCTATTGACATGGGCATGAAGCCGGAAATGGCTGTTTATGCAAGTACTTTTATTCCAGCAAGAAGAATGAATTTTTATGATAGAGGGAGCATTGCACCTGGAAAGATAGCTGATTTTATTTTATTGGATGATTTAAAATCATTTAGTATAAATGAAGTATATAAAAATGGCCAACTTGCATGTAAGTATATTAGCCAGAAAAAAGAACATGAATTTCCAGAGAATTTTTATAAAAGCATAAAGATGAATCCAGTTAGTGACTCGGATTTTTCAGTTAAAGCACCTGTAAAAGAGGGTAAAGTAAAATGTAGAATAATGAAGGTTCAAAGTGATAGTACATTTACAAAAGAAGAAAGTGATCTTGTAGAAGTGAAAGACTGGAGGCTTTCTTTTGAAACTTCTAAGCATGCACTTATTACAGTTTTCAATAGATATGATAATACTAAAAAAAGATCTTATGGACTTGTTTCAGGCAGCATAATCCAAAGAGGAGCAGTTGCTTCTAGCTATGCGCATGACCATCATAATTTAATGGTAATGGGAAGAAATGCAGAAGATATGAAAGCAGCAGCAAATTGGGTTATTAAGAATAATGGCGGCTATTGTGCAGCTTTGGATGGAAAAGTTGTAGCAAGCCTAACTCTTCCTGTTGGTGGTATATTGTCTGAAGAACCAATCGAGTCCATAGCTTTAAATTTAAAAGAAGTGAGGATGGCATTAAAGAAACTTGGATATAAACATAATAATGAAATAATGTCTTTTAGTACGCTATCTCTTCCAGTAAGCCCAGAACTAAAAATTACAGATAAAGGTCTTATAAGAGTTAATACCCAGGAAATAGTAAGTTTATTTTGTGAATAAATATAAAAATTATTTATACGAGGATGATTGCATGAATAGAACAATAATAAAAAATGTAAATATAATTACTATGAATAAAGAAAAAGAAGTAATAGAAAATGGAGTAGTAGTTGTAAATGGAAGTATAATTGAGGATATAGGAAAAAGTGAACTTTTAAAAAAGTATGATGGAGAGAAAGTAATAGATGGAAATAACGGAATATTAATGCCTGGCATGGTAAATACCCATACTCATGCATCAATGCTGCCATTTAGAAGTCTTGGAGATGATTTAGCTGACAGGCTTAAGAAGTATATATTTCCACTTGAAAGCAAGTTTGTCGATAGCAAGTTTGTTTATGAAGGAGCAAGAGCTGGAATAGCAGAAATGCTATTAGGAGGAGTTACAACATTAGCTGATATGTATTACTTTGAAGATGAAGTTGCAAAGGCCGCAAAGAAAATGGGAATCCGTGCAGTACTAGGTGAAACAGTACTTAATTTTCCATCACCAGATTCTAAAGAATCCTATGGAGGAATTGAATATGCTGATGAATTTATAAAAAATTGGGGAAAAGAAGAATTAATAACTCCAGCAATAGCACCTCATGCTCCCTATAGTAATGATACTGAGCATTTAGTAAAAGCACATAATATTTCTCAAAAATACGGTATTCCAATGATGATGCATGTGGCAGAAATGGATTATGAAACTGAAAAGTATAAAAAAGAATACAACATGACACCTGTACAATATTTAAATAGTATAGGAATTTTAGATGAAAATTTTGTAGCAGCACATTTAATAAATATAACCAATGAGGATTTGGAGATTGTTTGCAAAACTAAAATTGGAATAGCTCACAATATAGGTGCAAATTCAAAGGGAGCAAAGGGAGTTTCACCAGCAGTTAAAATGTATAAAAGAGGTATGAAAATAGGACTTGGAACTGATGGACCAATGAGTGGCAATACTCTTGATATAATAACTCAAATGTCTCTTGTTGGGAAAATTCATAAACTGGTTAATAGAGATAGAACTCTTTTACCAGCTTCTGAAATAGTTGAAATGGCAACCATTGGCGGTGCAAGAGCATTGAATATGGATAAAACTATAGGATCTATTGAGAAGGGAAAAAATGCGGACTTAGTTATAATAGAAACCAACTCCATTAATATGCAGCCTATATATGATTATTATTCAGCGGTAGTTTATTCTGCCAATCCAGCAAATGTGGATACAGTAATTATAAATGGTAAAGTCCTTGTAAAGAGTAGAAAACTCATAGGTATAGATATTGATGATATTATAGATAAAATAAATAGCATTAAAAATAGTATAATTAAATTTTTCTAAAGAAAAGTTAAATATATATAAGGAAAAAACGGATAGAGTAAAACTATCCGTTTTTTCCTTATATAAAATATTGAAATTAATATTATTTTGAGAAATAAGCATAATAAAAATATATTATTATGTATAAGGCATTTCCAAAGAAATAACCAGTCAGTATGCTAGCCTATTTTTGACTTGTTATTTTCCTTCAAATGCCTAAGGCAAAGGAGATGTTTAAATGAAAAAAAAGCTTTCTTTAATTATGGCAATTTCATTGCTTATTATAAATTTGGTAGGCTGTGGAATTCAAAAGAGTGTTACTGAGGTGAAGGATAAAGCAAAAAATGCAACAGAACAAGCAAAAAATGACGTTATGCAAATTCCTAAAAATCTACAGGCTGATATGGGTACAGGTACCTTTTATATTTCTACTCCGTCTGGTACATCGCAAAATGGAGCTGTCCCAGTTATATATGCAGATAAAAATACTCAAATTGAACAAATTGGAGTAAATACAAGTGGCTTTAATGGTAAAAATTTAAGTTATATATTTGTAGATGGTGCGCTAAATGCTAAAGAACAATTGGCAGAAAGCCAATCTTCTATAAATCTTAAAGGTGATGCCCTTAAAGTAGGAAAACATAAGGTAGATGTTGTTCAATATAATAACAACAAAACTTCGGACAGTGTTGTTACACATAAAACAGCCTATTACGAAGTTAAATCTAAATAGTAAATGCTGCTTATTCTATGGTGTAGATGTTAGGTTACTACAAATAACATTTACACTTGTTTTATTTATAATAAGAATATATATAAATAGTATGTTAATTTGTGACATTGATAATACAGTAAGTATGTAATAATATTTTAATAATACACTGTTAACCGGAGGTATCGTATGAAAAAATTTATTTTACCTATTATTCTTATAGCATTGTTAGTAGGCATATCTCCAGCTTTTAATGATTCTAATATGCATAGTCATATTAAGGCAGATAAAGGAATTCTAAATTTAAGCAATTATGATTTTGAGCGAAGAGGAAATGTAAAGATTGAAGGGCAATTGGAGCTGTATGTTAATAAACTTCTTAAACCAGAACAAGTGAAGTATGAAAAAGCTGATAAGTATTTAATTTTACCAGATAAACTGACAACACAGCTAAACGGGAAAAATACTGGATATATGACAGTGCATTTGAAAATATTTCTTCCAGAAGGGGTTGTTTATGGGCTTAGAATAGGAAGTTTTTTGTCAGCTTCAAAGATTTGGGTGAATGGCGTTTTACAAGGACAAGTGGGCCAGGTAGGTAAAAGTTATGAGAAAGAAAAATCTATATACTTGTCAAGTTATACATATTTTACAGCACAAAATGGAGCTGCTGATATAGTAATTCAAGCATCCAATTACAGAATCCTTTATCCAGTATTAAAACCTTTTGATCTTGGTCTTAAGGATAGAATTATGAATAAATTCATAGTAAATGCAGGTGGTGATTTAATTATAATAGGAGTCCTATTTATTGTAGAATTGCTATTTTTATGCTTGTATACACGTTTGAAGAATAATAAATTTTTTCTGCATTTTTCTATATTATGCTTGCTTACACAGCTAAGGTGTTTGTTTTTAAATGAAAGAATAATTGTGCACATTTTTCCAAATATGCCTTTTGAATTGCTTAGCAAAACAGCGGCAATTACATACTATTTATACATACTGATTTATGTTTTGCTTTTAAAGGAATTGTTCCCAGGCTTTCCTAAAAAGTTAGTTAATATATCATTTTGCTTTTCAATATTCTTTACCACTATATGCCTTATAACTAATAATACTTTTTACGATAGATTATCTTTTTTAGGTGAAGCTATTTTGATATTTATTTTGATTGGCATATTGTTATTTTTTGTAAAAAAAGCAAGAAAAAAGGAAGAGATAATATCATTTGTGGCATTTATTGCTTTAATTGCTACAGCAGCAAATGATGTACTCATAAATAATGGGATGATATATGGCAGGTATGGTTTTCAGGTAGGTATGCTTATTTTTGCTTTTTTAGAAACCTATGTAATTGTAATGCAATATTCTGATGAGATAATTAATGCAGAAAAACTAAAAATAGAAAATCGTATTATATATGAAAAATTTATTAGAGATGACCTTACAGGATTATATAAAAGAAATTATATTGAAAAAATATTAGATAAGGCTATAAAAAAATATATAAATGAAGGTGAAATATTTAGCATAATGATGTTTGATGTGGATTATTTTAAATTGATTAATGACAATTATGGGCATTTACAGGGAGACAAGGTTTTAAGCGATGTGAGTAAAATAATAATGAAATGTATAGGTGATACGGGTTATGCAGGAAGATATGGTGGGGAAGAGTTTATTGTCATTTTACCTAATACTAAGCAGAAAGCGTCAGTAGAAATAGGAGAAAGAATCAGAAATAAGATCAATACTTTTCCATGGGAATATGGAATAAAAGTTACTATAAGTGGCGGATTGTATGAAAATAAGTCAAATACAAATATGGAATGTATAAAAATTGTTGATGATTTATTATATGAAGCTAAGAATAGTGGAAGAAATAAAATTGTAGTATAACTAAATTGCTGCACTAATTAATTAGTATGTCAACCTTTAATTGACAAAGTTGAAGCGTATGTTAATAGTAAAAAACAATAACATAAATAAGTTGTTGGCTATCCAACAGCTTATTTGATATAATTTAAATATTTAAAAGAGGAGGGAATCATAATGGTGAAATTTGCTGTAATAGGAACAAATAAAATCACTGATAAGTTCATAGAAGCAGCTAAGTTATGCAAGAATTTTGAACTCACTGCAGTGTATTCAAGGACAAAGGAAAGAGCTTTAGAATATGGGAGTAAATACGATGCTGCATTGGCATATGATGATTTAGATGAACTTGCAGCAAGTAGAGAAGTAGATGCTGTTTATATAGCCAGTCCAAATAGTTTTCATGCTTTTCAGTCAATTAAAATGCTAAAGGGTAAAAAACATGTATTGTGTGAAAAAACTATAGCATCCAATAAAAAGGAATTAGAGCAGATGATAAAAGTAGCTAAAGAAAATGGAGTAATTCTTTTAGAGGCAATGCGTTCTGTATTTGATCCGGGGTTTAAGGCCATAGAGAATAACCTTAGTAAGCTTGGAACTATTAGAAGAGTTACATTTCAATATTGTCAATATTCCTCTAGATATGATAACTTCAAGAAAGGAATTATTGAAAATGCATTTAATCCTATCTTTTCTAATGGGGCACTAATGGATATTGGGGTATATTGTGTTCATCCATTAGTTAAGCTATTTGGAATGCCTAAAAGTATATATGCAAATTCTGTAATTTTACAAAATGGAGTGGAGGGTGCTGGAACCATTATAGTTGAATATGAAAATATGCAGGGGGAACTTTTATACTCTAAGATTACTAACTCTAAATTACCAAGTCAAATTCAAGGTGAGAAGGGATGTATGATTATAAAAGAAATACCGGATACAAGAGAAATTACTATTATATATAATAACGGAAAAGAAGAAGATATAAATATCAATAAATATGATAAGAATATGTATTACGAAGTAGAAGAGTTAATTAGACTTATTCAAACAAAAGGAAATGCAGATGAGTATAATAAGTGTTCCCTTATGGAACTTAGTATAATGGATGAAGCGAGAAGAAAAATGGGGATTAAATTTCCAGCAGATGTTTAGGCATTTTCAAAGAAATAACTAGTCAGTATGCTAGATTGTTGATTTAAGATTGAGTCTGTCTCGAAAGTATTTTAAGGCAGGCTCAATATATTTTGTCCGATGGCTACCATCCGTAACCCTTCCATCACACACAGTGAAAGCGACTCACACATAAGCAAGTTTCACCTGAGTCTAAGGATCACTTGATGGGAAAACGTTAAAAATAGTGTTGATATTAAAATTCTTTGAAGATTTCTTTCTTTGCACCACAAACTGGACAGTCACCTACATTATCGCCCATGTATGTGTATCCACAAATTGGACAAACATATATCTTTTGATTTGGAATATCTTTTCCTGATTTAGCTGATTCCTGTGCACCTTTAAACATATTTGCATGTAGTTTTTCAGCTTCTAGTGCATAATGAAATGACCTTTCAGCATCTTTTTCATTTTGAAATCTTGCAGTTTCAAGATATACAGGATACATTTGATCTACTTCATGAAGTTCTCCATTTATTGCTCCCTGAAGGTTTTCTACAATATCGGTATTTCCAAATACAGCACCAGCTGCAACTGTATTGTCACCAACTTGATTTTTAAGTACATTGAAATGATTTTTAGCATGTGCCCATTCTGCATAGGCTATGCCTCTAAAAAGTCTAGCAATGTTAGAATATCCAGCTTTCTCAGCATGATCTCCCCAAATAAGATATCTCATATGAGCCATACTTTCTCCACCATATGCAGATCTTAAAAAATCAGCGGTCATTGCATTATTTAATGCCATTTTATACACATCCTTTCATATCTGTAATATGTATTATTATCTATAATACATATTAATATTCATATTCATATGGTAAATTAAATTGACTACATAACTTACGATAGCATATTACTCATAAAACTGCTTTATTTTTTTCAATATTAAATTTATCTATTGTTTCTTGTATGCTGTTAATTAATTTGCTTACATGATATCCATCAGCCACTGCGTGTGATATCGTTACAGTAAATGGCATTAACCATTTTCCGTTTTCTTCATGATATTTTCCATAGGTTATAATTGGCATCAAAGATGGACTGGATTCGCTGCTGTATGTTGAATATCCTGTAAATGTGAGCCATGGGACACAAGATATGCAGTAGAAATTTTTAGGCTGGTTTGCCTTAATTTTTACACCTTTAATATGTGAGTATTTTTCCATATCACATTTATAATTATCATAAAATTTATAAAAGTCATCTGTATATTCTGACCAAATGTCTGAAAATGTATGATCATCTTTATGAAAAATTGTATAGTTAGGATGGACAATATCATATACAATTAATTGGCTGTTTTCCCCAAGACGCATACGAAATTCCGGCATAGAATTTATGTTATAACTAACACAATATATAAATGAAGGATAAAATTTTAAATTATTCTTTTTTAATGATTCCTTAAATAAAGTAACATCAAGATTTGCGGTAATACTATAGGCACATTTAAGCTGTTCAGTATAATATTTAAAGTGTTCACGCCTTTCCCATTTTTGAAAATCAACTACATGAAACATAAACTAACCCCTCATTCCTTTAAGTACACTATTTTACAAATGGGTACTATATTATAATTTAATTATATCCTAATTATAACATTTTTTAAGGGAAGTCAAAAATGGCTTTCCTAGGATGTTTATCCGATGACTACCTGCTCTAATACTCCCTTCTCCAAGTGTACGTTGCGAGCAGCTACGTCCCTAGATAACGATTTCTAAGTATCAGGTGGAGTTAAAACTCCATCTGATGCCAAGAACTCTGTTTATTTAATAATATTAGCTATAATTATTTTGACCAATAGCTTGGGCGAATTATCACCATAGGTAGTTTTGTATGGGAATTACCCTTAGCTGTATTGATTTGGGACTGAGTAAGAAAGATGATTTTTGAGAGATTGGCTCCGCTGAGATCAGCATCTCGCAAATCAGCTCCAATGAGATCAGCATAACTTAAATCAACTCCTCTAAGATTTGCAGCAATAAGGCACGTTCCCCTTAAGTCTGCACCTCTAAGATTAGTTTTTCTCAGGTCTGCACCAAAATAGTCTAATCTGTGAGATAAAGGGTTCTTTCCACTATGAGCTTTGGAACGCATAAGCTCGCTTGTATTTCTAAGTACTACATTAACCTTGTTTCTATGAGCTTCTACATCTAGTGATAATAGAGAATCAACGTCAAGAAGAGTAAGGCCTTCAGTATTTTCAATTAAGGAGTTTATATTTTTTTTGATACTGTTATCTGTTTGCAGGGTATATGCTTCAGAAAGATACCATAGTATTTCGTGAAGCTGTCTCATAGTTAAGAAGGCATCAAACATTTTCTTAGCATATTCAGAGCTTTGATGCCAATCATGCCCACTGCAGGTAATCTGAGCTAATTTTTGACCAGCACCAAAACAATCATATGCAGTACAACCTTTAAGACCTTTGTTCCTAAGATTTTTGTGAACAGAGCAGGTGAAGTCTGATTGCAAATTTATACAGGCTTTACCTGCGTCTTTGTTAGTTGGAAAACCTTCGGACGCTGAGAAGTATAATGCAATGCAGCATAATCCAAAACATTTTTTACAGTCAGCTCTCAATTCTTTATTACGTTTATCTTCATGTGTATATATCATATTTTTAACATTCTCCTAATTTGCATATAAGTTAATATATTTGAAGGGATAATAAATCTTCATTTCTATCAGTAATATATTTATAACAATCATAAACTCCCTGATTATAAAATTCTGGAGCTAATTCTTCTACTATAAAATCTAGTATCAAGCCTGAGGCTAAGTCACCTAATTCTTCATCTCTTTCGTTTAGAAAATAGTTCTTTATTGTAGAAATCATTTCCTGCTTTTTTTCTTTGCTTAATTTAATTTTGTTCATTATAGCATACCTCCATTTAAAATTATTATTTTTCATAATTCTATAACAGTATAGACTAAAACAGTTTATTAATTATATCATAATTCTTGTCATAATTTTTAATACTTATGTGTTAATATTATAGATACCAAATTTAACAAAAAAGGTATCAGGTATATTCTAGAATATATTAATCAGAAGCTTTTGAACAAGAGTACCTAGAAGGAGGAATAAAGTCAAAAATATGGGTGTTATCAGTTATTTTAAGAAGAAGAAATATGAGCAAAATTTTAAAGCTGTATATGAGAAATATTATGACACCATCTTCAGAAGAATTTCCTACCTTACTGGGGACATGCATGCAGCTGAAGATTTGGCACAGGAAGTATTTATGAAGTTATATAATTCACCACCTGACCACAATAACATTGCTGCATGGTTAAATAAGGTTTCTACCAATACTTCCTACAATTATATAAGAAATAAGAAAATTCATGAAGGAAAAAATGAGATGATTTACAAAAAAGAAACAGATAACGTTATTTCAATTGAAGAGGTTGCAATTAATAATTGTGAAGTAGATTTAACTAAAAAAGTACTAAATACACTTCCACCTAGAGATCGTATGTGTCTGATTCTTAAGTTTTCAGGATACAAATATAGTGAAATTGCAGAAATAATTGGAGTAGATAAAAATTCTGTAGGCACACTTATATCGAGAGCACAAAGAAAATTTAAGGAGAACTACTTAAATTTAGAAGAGAGAGGTGAATAAAAAGTGAAGTGTCTAAGTGAAGGAAGCATTCAAGCATATATTGATGGAGAACTTAGTAATACTGAAATAAAAGAAGTAGAAATGCACCTTTTTCAATGTGAAAAATGCAAAGAAGTTTATAAAGAATTGAAGTCTATGAATAGTTTTGCTGTGGAAAAGCTTCAGGATTATGAGAAAGAATTTAATATAAATCATGTAGAAATAGAAAATAGGGATATTCAAGCAAAAAATAAAAAAGGAGAGTTTAAAAATATGAAAAAGTATAAAAAAATAGCAGCGGCTGCTTGTGCAGCACTTGTCATAACTACTTGTGTTTCTGTAGGGCCTATAAGAGCATCAGTTATGAGTGCAGTTTCAATTTTTAGAGCAAAGGATATTAAAAGTGTAAATATTCCATTGGATGATATTAAAAAGCTCAAAACTGAGCTCCAAGATCGTAAGTCAGATATTAACATTGATAAAATAGGTAAAGTTAAATACCAGGGTGGTGAACAAAAAAATGTTACTATAGATGAAGCAAAAAAAACACTGCCATTTACAATATCTATACCTCAAAATATACAATCGAAGGAAGTAAAGAATATTTCAATAGATAAGCCTTCAAAAATGGATTTTACTTTAAATGTAGAAAATATAAATGAACTTCTTAAATCTTTAGGAGGAAAAAAGCTATTTCCTAAAGACTTAGATGGAAAAACTTTTTCTTTAAACATGACTGGAGCGTTAAGCATTATGTATGAAGATTCAACAAATGGTGAGCGTATAGCTGTGTCAGAAACCAAAATGCCAGAAATTACAGCACCTAATGATGTAGATGTAGATGAAATATTCAATGCTCTATCAGATCTTTCTATACTACCATATGATATGCAGCAGCAGTTGAAATCCATAAAGGATTGGAAAAGTACTTTGTATATTCCTAATGTAGGAGGTAAAGCTGAAGAAATGAATATAAATGGCATGAAAGCCATTGGATGCTTTGATACCAACCAAAATGACAAGGGAAAGAAACATTCTTCCATTTTAATTCTTAAAGACAATGTTTTAATTAGTATTGATGGTAATGTAGATAAAAATAAATTACTGGAAACAGCAAAGTCTATGAGGTGATAAATTTGGTAATTGAAACAGAAAATCTTTCCAAAATATATGAAAATAATAAAGGATGCAAAAACATTAATATATCTGTATCCAAAGGTGAAATTTACGGATTTTTAGGTCCTAATGGTGCAGGAAAAAGCACATTTATAAAAACCCTTGTTGGGCTTCTATTTCCAACTTCAGGAAATGCACGTATACTAGGTAAGTCTATTGGTGATTTAGAATCGAGAAAAAAGATAGGATATTTGCCTGAACTTTTTAAATATCAAGAATGGATGACAGGATTAGACCTCCTGTCCTTCCATTCTTCATTATATAAACTTGACAAGAAGACTTCTTCTATAAAAATAGAAGAAGTCCTTGAAATTGTCAATCTAAAAGGTGCTGAAGAAAGCAAAATAGGTACTTATAGTAAAGGCATGCAGCAGAGAATAGGAATTGCCAGTGCTCTTCTTTGTGATCCTGAGCTTCTTTTTTTGGATGAGCCTACTTCTGCCTTAGATCCTATAGGTAGAAAAGAAGTTAGAGATATTATGTTGAAGCTAAAAGGTATGGGCAAAACTGTATTTTTAAATAGTCACCTTTTAAGTGAAGTAGAAATGATTTGCGACAGTGCAGCTATTATAAGTAAAGGAAGTATTGTAAAACAAGGAAAAATCAATGATCTTTTAGAAGGAAACACTGTTTTGGATATTCATGTAGAAAATATAAGTAATGAAATTTTAAATAAGCTTGAAAAAATTGATGAAGATATGACTTTTGATGGGAAAAACATTAAAATGCATGTTAAGGAAAACTATGAAATACACGAAGTTGCTTCGTTAATTATATCAGGAGGAGGAAAGTTGTATGGGCTTACTCCGCACAGAAATAGTTTGGAGGACATATTTATAAAACTTATTGAAAGAGGTGAAGAATAATGTTTATCATAGCACTTTCTACTTTTAAGGAAATTTATAGAAAGAAAATCTTTCATTTTATAGGTATATTGACCATAATATATCTTATCCTTTTAACTATTATTTTTAAATTTATAAGTAATAATACAACTGGTAATAATGGAATGATAGACATGATTGTTAATCTTTCTTCAACTGTTTCTATAATAGGGTTTTATTTTTCCAGCATGCTTGTAGCATTTTTGACTATAATGTTGTCTATAGGTATGGTTTCTTCTGAAATAGAAAATGGAACTATTTTAACCATTTTAACAAAGCCAATTAAGAGGGAAGAATATATACTTGGAAAATATCTGGGTACAGCTGTTCTTATTATTTTATATAGTACTTTTCTTTATATAGCAGTAATTATTATTTCCACTGTAAGTAAAATATCTATTATAGAAACCTTTGGGATAGCAGCACTTGCTAAGGGATTTTTGTTTTTTATTTTGCAGCCGTTGACTATATTATCAATATCTCTTTATGGAAGTACTAAATTTAAAACCTTAAATAATGGGATAGTAGTAGTGGCTTTATATGTACTTGGATTAATTGGTGGAGTGATGGAACAAGCAGGAGCATATATTAAAAATGATTCCCTTTCTACAATTGGAATAATTTCAAGTTTAATTTCCCCTTTTGAAGTAATTTATAGAAAAATGATTTCTACTATTTTTACTTCTTTAGGGACATTTAATCCTATGTCAGGTTTTGGTTTTGGTATATCAGGGAAGTCTACTACACCAAGTGCATGGATGATGGTCTATGTATGTGTATATTTAGTATTTTTCATATTTATGAGTATTAAAGGATTTGCTAAAAAGGATATCGGATAAACAGAGTTCTTGGCATCAGATGGAGTTTTAACTCCACCTGATGCTTAGAAATCGTTATCCAGGGACGTAGCTGATCTTTACTCCAACTTGGAGAAGTGGGAGTATTAGGGCAGGTAGTCATCGGATAAACATACATGGTAGTAATTTAATTACTGCCATGTATGTTATTTGTCTTACGTATATTTAACTTAAAAGGCGCTAGATGAATAATTAATCTTTGGCTTTTAGATATATTTGGCCTTCCCATTTTGCTTTTTATACTGCATAGGAGTTAGACCAGTAATTTTTTTGAATGTTTTTGAAAAGTGTTTTTCATCAGAAAAGCCCACTTTTTCAGCAATATTGTAAATTAGTTCGTCACTTGAAGAAAAAAGTTCTTTGGCTTTTTCTACTCTGTAGTTAATAATATATTTTATAATGCTTGTACCAATCTCCTTTTTAAATATCTGACTTAAATATGAGTTGCTAATATTTAAGCTGGATGCAATAAGGTTTACAGTGATATCCTCCATATAGTGAATATGAATAAAGTTTAATACTTGAATAACTATAGAATTCTTTATCATATATTTGTTGGAAAGCTCAGACTTGAGCTGATTTACAGAATCTATAAACTCACTGCATTTATCCTCTATAGAGGTAAAGAATACTTTTTTGTATGGTAAGCTTTCCGGTAATATTTTTTTATATAGATTGCTATACCTGTCAACCAAGGCCGATGATAATGAAGTATGGCAATAATAATAAAGATTGTAGTCAAGACTTGGTTTTACAATATCTAAAAATAGTTTATATATTAATTCATTCAATTTTAAATTAAAAATATCATAATTTATAAGCTCTTTTATTTGTTTTAGAGTGTCATCTATCAAAGTGTAATCTATTTCTTTTTTTATTGAATTGATATATTCTTGAGTGAGTAATTTAGCATCAGAACAGAAAAAGTTATATTCTTTTAAACAATGGAAAGATTCATAAGCATCTCTCATATTTTCAATGTCTTTGATATAGCTGCTCATATATCTGAATGCTGTTTTAGAGTTTGTTACGCTATTCAATTTGCTAGTAATTTCAAAAAGTTTATTCTGTTTGCTAGCAATACTTGTACAATTAAAATCATTGATAATTATGCACAAAATATCGGGATTAATATAAAAGACCTCACCTCCACTGTACTCGTCAAGAACGGTTTGACATTCTTTAATAAATTCTTCTCCAGTTAAGTAGTAAATGTTTTTATTTAAGTAGTGGTCTGAATATTCAATTTCCATAAGGTTACAAATATATACGTAGTAACCGTAATTATTTAGATTTAAATGTACTTTTTTTTTATAATATAAAAATTCACTTTTAATTACTCCGCGTAGAATATCTTTTAGATATTCTGTTTTTTCTAGTTGACTGATTCTGAAGTCCATTACCAAGTTTGAATTTTTTTCTTCACCAATATAGTTAAAATGACAAGTATATTTTTCACTTAAAGACTGAGTAAAAAAGGATTTTATTTTATTAATATAAGTAATGTCTTTGTGACTTGTAATAGAGTATATAATTTGATTTTCTGAAATGACATTAAAAATTAGGATCATTGGATATATATTTGACATTGCTAAATCGTAGAAAAAATTATGAATTTTATATACAGGATGTTTAAGTTGAAGAATTATAACTTGAGCATTAAGTTCTATTGCTTTTTCAATACTGTTTTTATAAGAATTAGCAATATAAGAAATAGAAAAATCACTTTTAGTTGTCCTGTAGAAGTTATATATCATATTAGAAATTTTATCTTCTGCATATAAGACAATTTTAGAAAACATTTACATAGTACCTCCAAGATACCCCAATTACTCGTATATAAATTTTAAACTATGATTTTATTGTATATATATATTAGCAATTTGTAAATATTATTTCCAAAATATATAAAAAGTTATATGTTAAAAAAATATATTTAAAAATAACGGATAATGACATTAATATAGAAAAGTACACGTTTTCATAAAAAAAACACACTTAAGTTAAGACTAAATAATATAAAATTAATAACTAAGAAGTGGTGAATAAAATAAAAAGGAGGAGTTAAGTTTTTGAAATATGCCATTTTATTTGGGAGGTACATTTTGCAATCGTTTACTATTATTAAGGAGTTTTAAAACTTGTAAGCTATGCTGTATATCTGCTTTTATATTGTTTAATCTGATAATACAAGTATAAATTTGAAAAGGAGTTGATCAAATAGTGGCAAAAACAATAAATTTGTATGAAAAAAGCGGTGATAATCCTGGTTTTTATAAACTTCCAACCAAAGAAGTAGTGGGATATTCCCTTGTAGATGGTGGAATGAATTTAGTTTTTCAGTCAATTTTAATGTTTCTCACATTCTACTATACCGATGTTTATGGATTAACTGCTGCAGAAGTTTCTGTTATGTTTCTTATTTCTAGAGGATGGGATATGATATGGGATCCTACCATGGGTATTATTGCAGAAAGAATGAATCCAAAGCATGGTAAGTACAAAAGTTATCTTATTTATGGAGCTATTCCCTTTGCACTTGCAGGTATTTTGACTTTTACAGTACCTAATTTGGGACATACAGGCAAATTGATATGGGCATATGTTACATACAATTTGCTGCTGACGTTATATACTTTCATCATCAATCCGTATGTATCTTGTACAACTGTTATGACAGCAGATCCTATGGAGAGAACTAGGCTAAATTCCATAAGGATGATGTTTGCTCAGTCAGGTGGTGTAATAGTTGCTCTGTTTATTCCTATTTTATCACAGGTTTTCGGTAGAGGTAATGCAGCAAAAGGTTACCAGATGACTATTATTTTACTTTCTATTATTTGTGCGTCCATATTGCTTTATAGTTATACTACTTTGCATGAGCGTATCAGAGTAAAATCTCATTTAGATCCAGTTACTTTTAAAGGATTTATTAATCAGATTACACATAATGAACCAGGTATCATATTATTTTTACTGTTTGTAGGCGTTTATGCATTCTCGTCTATACAATCAGCTTCAGGAATTTATTATATGACTTATAACGTAAATAGAAAAGATCTAGTTGCTTTATTTTCTATGTTAAATGTTTTACCTTCAGTTGTGGCAGTTCCTTTTGTGCCTACGCTTTTTAGACATATCAAAAAGAAAAAAACTGTTGCACTTGGTTTGAGTTTAGGTGCCCTTGGATCAGCAGCTTTATATATCATTCCGGTTTCACAAATTACAGTAATGATGATAGCCAAATCAGTAGCTGCATTTGGCTATGGTATACTTATGGGCAGTTTGTGGTCAATTATTCCAGATGCAGTTGAGTATGCTGAGTACAATACTGGCAAAAGACATGCCGCAGTTGTGTACTCACTTATTACTCTTGGATTAAAGGTTTCATTAGCAGTAGGGGGAGTTATACCTACATTGATATTAGCTAATGTTGGATATATTCCTAATGTACCTCAAACTGCAAAATCTTTGAATGGAATTTTAGTTATGACATCTATTTTGCCAGCTGTTGTCTGTGTAGTTACATTGATCATATTCATGGTATTCTATAATTTAACAGAAGAAAGAGTAGCTGATATAATGGCTGAATTAAATATAAGACATAAAAATGATAAAGAAAATTGTTTGGTTGAGTTAGTAGAGGAAATCCCTGACCAATCAACAAAATTATAAATATAGGAAGGCGTTATTATGGAAAAAAAGCTTAGTGATTTTTCAATGAATGCATTTTCACTTAAAGGTAAGGTAGCTGTGGTTACAGGTGCAAATCAAGGCCTTGGTATGGCTTATGCTGTTGCTTTTGCAAAAGCAGGTGCTGATCTTTTTATACCTCACTTTACTGATGATGTATCTGAAATTAAGAGTCTTATAGAGGAAACTGGTCAGAAGGTTAAGTTCTTGCAAGGAGATTTAACGAAAAAGGATTATATTGAGCAGGTTGTCAATACTTGCTTGAAAGAATATGGGAAAATTGACATCCTGGTGAATAATGCAGGTGGAAGTACGTTTGCGGAATTTTTAGAGTATCCAGATTCAGCATGGCAGAAGCTTATCGATATTGATTTAAACTCTGTGTACTATCTCAGCCACAGGGTAGTTAAAGAAATGGTTAAACAAAATTCCGGTAAGATTATAAATATTGGTTCAGCATTATCCTTTACTGCGGATAAAAAATGTCCGCCATATACAGCAAGTAAACATGCTATTCTTGGTTTGACAAAGGTATTTGCAAACGAGGTTGGCCAGTATAATATTCAAACCAATGCTATTTGCCCTGGCTTCCTGGCAACTGATGTTAACAAGGATTTACGTGCTGATAAAAATTTTTACAATAAAATTACAAATAGAATTCCAAGTGGCCGCTGGGGTGAACTCAATGATTTAATGGGAACTGCCGTATTTTTAGCAAGTAGTGCATCGGATTATATTAATGGATGGTATATAAGTGTTGATGGTGGATTCCAGACAACATTATAAAATAAGGAGGCGTTAATTTATGAAGACTATTGCTTGTGTTAAGGTGGGAAGTTTAAAAGATCCTGATGTTAATAAGAGGGGACGTGTTCAGGTTATAGATATGCCTGAACAGGAAATGGGAGATGAGGATGTCAAAATAAAGGTTGCTTATTGTTCAATATGTGGTTCTGATCCGCATTTAATAGAAGGAATTTTTGGTCTTGAGCCTCCCTTTGGAATAGGACATGAGATTTCAGGTACTATTGTGGAAATTGGTAAAAAAGCTACTAAAAAGGGACTAAAAGTAGGAGACAGGGTCGCAGGAAACTTTTTAAAATTTTGTGGTACATGTTATTATTGCCGAAATGGTCAGGAGCAGTTCTGTGAATATCAGGATAATAAGCCTGGTATGTCTGAATATGTAGTATGGCATGAATCTCAGGTCTTTAAAGTTCCAGATGATGTGAGTTTAGAAGAAGCATGCCTGTTAGAGCCTGTGTCAATTGCAGTTAGAATTGTGGACAAAACAAATATGAAGATTGGCCAAAGAGTTGCCATTTCAGGAGGAGGACCTATAGGATTATTATCACTTCAAGCAATGAAAATGTTTGGAGCTACATCATTGACACTTATAGAACCTATCAAGGAAAGACAGGAACTTGCCAAAGAATTTGGTGCTGATTATGTTATCAATCCTTTGCAACAGGATGTATGTGTAGAATCTAATAAAATAACTAATGGATTGGGTTTTGACCTGGTAATAGAGGCTTCGGGATCACCTAATGCTGCACCGGCAGCCACCGAAATAGCTGCAAAAGGAGGAACTGTTCTTTATATTGCAATGTTTCCAAAAAACTATGATATGCCGCTAAATCTATATGACAAATTGTATAGCAAGGAATTGACTATTTCTAGTATAAATGTAGCTCCATATGCATTTCCACGTGCTGCGCAAATTATGCCTAGAATGAATTTGAAACCTTTTATACAGAAAATCTTCACTATTGATCAGGCAGAAGAAGCTTTTGCTGCTCAAATTAGTGGAAAATATCCTAAAATACTTATTAAATGTAATGATTTTTAACAATTTTTATAAATGAAAAAAGGAGATGCCTATTATGTATTGTAATGTTGATATGGAACAAGTTAAACAATTAGAAGATAAGGCAGTAGAGATTCGAAAAAAGTTATGCTCATTTATCTATGAAATAGGTATGGGTCACCTTGGAGGGGAATTGTCTATTGTTGATATGGCTGTTGCCCTCTATTACAAGTACATGAACTATGATCCTAAAAATCCTAAATGGGAAAAAAGAGACAGATTGATTTTAAGTAAAGGCCATTGTGGAGAGACATTGTATACTATATTTTCAGATTTGGGTATGTATACAATGGAATATATGATAGAACATTTTGAAACCTTAGATACTGCTAAATTTGGTATGCATCCTAATAGAAAATATGTTCCTGCTATTGAAGCATCAACAGGCTCTTTGGGGCATGGATTATCCATAGCTACTGGTTTAGCATTAGGTGCTAGAATGTCAAAGGCCTACTGGAGAACCTTCTGTATCATAGGAGATGGTGAAATTGAAGAAGGCTCAAATTGGGAAGCCTTTATGGCAGCAGGACACTATAAGCTTGGCAATCTTGTAGCAATTGTTGATAAAAATCGTCTACAGATGACAGGTTTCACAAGAAATGTAATGAATATTGATCCTTTAGGAGATAAAATAAAAGCTTTTGGATGGGATGTTATGGAGATTCAAGGTAATGACATGTATGAAGTTTGTAGTGCCCTGCAATCTCTTCCACCAGCAGATCCAGAAACTAGAAGAAAGCCAATATGTATTATTTCAAATACCACTAAGGGCTGTGGTGTTTCATTTATGGAAAATAATGCAGTATGGCATGGCGGCGGAATTGCTAAAGAGCAGTTGGACGAGGCACTAAAATCAATAGAAAATAATAGAAAGGTGAGATAAATTATGGCAGTTGAAACAACTTTCGATTTTGATCAGATGTTATCATCCGCAAGAGAAGCTTATGGGGTCGAATTAATGAAAATGGCAGATGAAGGATTAGAATTTGCATTTACTTATTCTGATAATGTTGCACCGTCAACATCTACTGGAAAGTTTATAAAAAAATATCCTGAACGTTGTTTTAATATTGGCATTGCAGAAGCCAACCAAGTTGGTATATCTGCGGGATTAGCTCTTTCTGGCAAAATTGTATTTTCACAAGTATTTGGACCATTTCTTCCTCTGAGGGCAGCAGATCAGATACACACAGATATTGCTTATAATGATGTGCCTGTAAGATTGATTGGAACTCACTCTGGAGTTACATCTGGAGGAGGTCCTACCCACAATGTTATTGCTGATTTGTCATTTTATAGAGCAATACCAAACTTAACAATTTGTGTTCCAGCAGATGCAGGGCAGTGTAGGAAAGTGGTAAGAGAATCAATGACTTATAAAGGACCTATGATTATCCGTATTGCAAGAGGTGCTGAGCCAGATGTATATAAAGATAATAATTATGAATTTAAAATTGGTAAAGCTATTACTGTAAAGGAAGGTAATGATTTGACTTTAATTGGGACGGGCAACAGCGTGTATTGGTCTCTTATGGCAGCAAAGGAGCTTGCAGAAACAGGTGTAAATGCTAGAGTTATAGATATGCATACTATTAAACCATTTGATGTTGATATAGTTTTAGAATCTGCAAGGGAAACAGGTTTTGTTGTAACCGTTGAAGATCAGAGTATTAATGGTGGCCTTGGTGGTGCAGTAGCTGAGGTTATAGCAGAAGCGGGTATACATTGCAAGTTTAAGAGAATTGGGCTACCTGATGAGTTCAGTGTTATTGGCCCTGATACTGAGATCTACAAATATTATGGACTGGATTCACATAGTATTGCTGAAACAGTAAAAAAGATGCTTGCTGCTGCTACTGGTAAGTAAGAAACAATATATGAAGCGTAGTTCAAATTAAGGTTAGTGTAAAATTTATACTACTAATTTGAACTATGCCTTTTAAGAAATAGTCTTCATTGAAATATATACAGCATAGAGACTAAATTAGTCAAATTTAAAGGGTTTGTATAAATGGAAAAGTAAACTAAATAATTTTTTAAAAGTTTAATGTTAATAGAAGGGGTGAAGAAAATTGGAAAAAATGAAACAGGTATGGTTTACAGATAAAAATAAGGTAGAAGTTCGTAATGTGGAAATCCCAAAAGTAGCTGAGAATCAGGTAAAGGTGAAAATTGCATATGCTGCTCTTTGTGCAACAGATGTGCATATGGTAACCATGGGAGTATTAGGCGCAAAGCCGCCAATGCATCTTGGTCATGAAGCATCTGGTATCATTGAAGAGTTAGGTGAGGGAGCTGATAAGTTTGGATTTAAAATTGGTGATAAGGTTTCTCTTTTTCCAGTAACAAGTTGTGGAAATTGTCCAGCCTGCAAAAAAGGACAGCCACAGTATTGTTATAATTCTCAAGACACAGGTGCTTTTGCAGAATATGTGGTGACTGATGTCAGTGCTGTTTTTAAGATTCCGGATGATGCTGATTTACAATGGTATAGTTTAGTAGAACCAGCAAATTGTACTGTCCGTGCTATGGATTTAGCGCAAATAAAGCATGGTGATACAGTTGCAATCTCAGGCGTAGGAGGTATTGGTTCTATTCTTTTAAACATGATTTTACTTACAGGCGGTGCAAAGGTAACTGCTATTGATCCTGTAGAATCCAAACGTCAAATTGCACTTAACATGGGAGCACAGTATGTGATTGACCCATTTAATGAAGATATGGAAAAGCGTGCAATGGAAATTACAGATGGTAATGGCTTCGATTACGTATTTGAGGCATCAGGTTCTCCTAAAGCGGCAGAACCAGCGCTAAAAATTATGGGCAAATGTGGTACAGTAGTTTACTTTGCAGTATTTCCCCCTAAATATGAAATGCCACTGAATCTCTATGAACTATATATGAAGGAAGGTAGGATTCAAACAGTATTTACTACAACTTCAATTATGCCTCGTACCATCAATCTTATTCCAAGATTACAGCTTGATAAGGTTATTGGCAAGGTAATGCCACTGAGTGATGCAGTGAAAGGGTTTGAACTGTTTAATAAATCAATTTACCCTAAGATTTTATTTGATTGCTCTAAATAATACAGAAATATGTGAAGAAAAGTATTTCAATAGAACATGGGTATGCATTTGCAGCTACAGTTAATAAAGGTATATAAAATGATTTTGAGCTATGCCAGAAACTAAAATAAAAAGGGCAGCAGTTATGATCAAGCCTAAAGTTCTATAAAAAAAGGAGAGATTTTCAAAATGTCTGTTACTGATAAGATGAATTCTGAAAACATTAAGCTTTCTAAGTTCCAAAAAATAGGTTATGCTTCTGGCGACGTTGCAAATAATTTTAGTTGGTCATTGGTTTCTACCTATTTGATGTATTTTTGGACAGATGTTGCACTTATACCTGCTATACTTTGTGGTACTTTTATGCTGGTTTCAAAGTTATGTGATGCAGTGTTTGATCCTATTTTAGGTGCAATAGCTGATAGAACTAAATCAAAATGGGGCTGCTACAGACCATGGATTCTATTCGCATGTGTTCCTATGTTATTGTTAAATATTATATGCTTTACCGTATTACCTTCGCAATCTGCATACACAAGAGCATTTTATTGTTTTGCGTGTTACTTACTGTTAGTACTTGTTTATTCATGTGTAAATGTTCCTTATTCTGCAATGCCAGCAACTTTAACCCGAGATGGAGATACACGATCTAGTCTTTCTAGTTATCGTATGACTGGTGCATTTATTGCAACATTGCTTCTCTCACAGCTTGTACTACGCGTGGTTCAATGGGTTGGCGGAGGAAATGAAGGAAAAGGGTTTTTTTGGGCGGCAGTCATTTTCTCATGTATAGCATTACCATTATATATTTTCTGTTTTAAAACAACTAAAGAGGTTGTAGAGGTAAAGGTAGAAAAGGTAAGTTGGAAAGACGAAATTAAGATGTTAAAGGGCAATACCCCTGTAATGATTTTAGTGGTTTCATTTGTCTGTTGGGGCTTTTATGAGGCAGCAGGTGGCGCAGTAAGAATGTATTATTTTAAATATTATGTAGGCAACGATAAATTATTTATGCTCAATTCTGGATTAATGTTCTTAGGACGTGTTATAGGAACATTTTCATTAGCATATCTAGTAGCTAAAGTAAATAATAAGAGAACACTTCCAATGATTAGCTTTACTTTTTCTGGTATTCTTATGATTATCATGAACTACTTGCCAGTACACACTGCTGTGGGACTTAATCTATATCATGGACTTACTTTTTTGACAGGTATTGGAGGAGGTCTTGGTGTGGCTTCTCTGTTTGGTATGGTACCAGATACAACAGAATATACCCAATACAAGTATCATCAACATGCAGCTGGTTTTTTATCTGCATACATTAACTTTGCATTTAAATTAGGTATGGCAATCTGTACGGCAGTTATCGGCTGGGTGCTAGGAGCTTTGGGGTATGCAGCGAATCAGGTTCAGAGCATAAAGGTTATGACAGCAATAAATGTTAGTATGAATTTAGTTTGTGGCATTGCGTTACTAGGAGCAGGTATCATATTGTATTTCTATACTATAGATAAGAAAACACACCTACACATGATTGAAGAAATAAACAAGGCACAATAATATACATTAAAATAAAGAGATATAATGATGTTTCTGCAGATACAGAACAATGTATAAAGGCTGTAAGAACATGCTCTATAGGCTCATCAAAATAAGGACATGTGAATTATACACAAGGCTATTAAAAGTTATATTAAGCAGGTGAAATATATGAAAATAGGAATTTTAACAAGTGGAGGAGATGCTCCAGGAATGAATGCTGCTATTAGAGCAGTAGTAAAATCTGCAAATTATAATAGCATAGAAGTTTTTGGCATAAAATACGGATATAAGGGCTTGATAGAAGAAGATATAATAAAATTAGATAATTTAGATATAGATGGTATTGCAGAAAAAGGAGGAACTATACTAAAAACGGCTAGATGCCTAGAATTTATGGATGAGGGTGGAAGAAAAAAAGCTCTAAAGACATTAAAAAAATTTGAAATAGATAGTGTGGTTGTAGTTGGAGGAGATGGATCTTTTCAAGGGGCAGAAGAACTTAGCAAACTAGGAATAAAGGTTATAGCATTACCAGGAACTATAGATAATGATTTGGCTTATACAGACTATTGTATAGGGTTTGATACAACTTTAAATACAGTCTTAGAATGTATAGGTAAAATAAGAGATACAGATTCTTCCCATGAAAAAACTACTATTGTAGAGGTAATGGGAAGGTATTGTGGTGATTTAGCGTTATATTCAGCTTTAGCTGGAGGAGGAGAAATAATATCTACTCCTGAAAAAAAATTAGATTTTAATACTATATGTAATAAATTGAGTAAAAACATAAGCAAAGGTAAAAATGATAACGTGATAATAATAACTGAAAGAATGTATGATATAGAAGAACTTCAAAATTATATAGAAAAAAGACTAAAAATTAGTATAAGAAACACTGTTTTAGGGTTTATACAAAGAGGGGGAAATCCGTCTGCTTTTGATAGAGTATTAGCGAGTAAAATGGGAGTTAAAGCTGTAGAACTATTGATGAAAGGTTTTACAGGAAGGGCTGTTGGAATTAAGGATAACAAAATAATAGATGTAGATTTCAGCAAGGTAAATAGCAAAAATACTGATAAACAAAAGGAATATGATTTATTAAAGTTGCTCCTATAGATCTCCACACTATGAGTTTAAAAATAGCAGTTAAATATAAAGTATCACGTAGAGCTGATATGCATTTAAAAGAAAATTAGAGGCACATTGAGAAAGTACTGCCTCTAAATTCTTTAAGAAAGTGATCGTATTTTCTTACTTTTTAAACGTAGTAATTTAACTATCGCCAGCTATTTATTTGCTTTATATACATTGATCTTGAAAAGCAAAAGTAAATTGTCTGAAGTAGAAAATAAATTCCTACTATAATCATTAAATAAAGGCTAAGGCTTGTTTGTAATATGTTGCTTAAGGCATTTATTGCAAAACTAGTATGAATAAAGGATACTGCAAAAGGGAGAAAGAACATTATAAAGCATTGTGTACTTACTATTTTTTTTATTTCATCTAGAGACATTCCCATTTTTTTAAGAGCTGTAAATTCATGCTTATCATTTTGAATTTCATTAAATAGCTTAAAATATATTATGCTGCAGGTTGCTATAAAGAACAATACTGAAATAAAGGTTCCTATGAAGAAAAATGTGGACATAACTTCCATCATATTAGAAAAGCTTAATACTCTTTCAGAAAGACTGATTTTCATTTCTTTTGGAACTTCGCTTTTTATCTTTGATACTGAGTTTACTGCTCTAAATCCATTTTTTATAGTATAACCATAATAAACTTGAAGATTATCATCCTTAATATCAGCTTTAAGTTTGTTAAACTCATCATCGCTTACTACTGCAGTATTAGAGTTCTTGCTATCCTTATTAATTATTCCACCATTTATTTCATTTTTAAGCTTTAAGTTTATGGAAGTGCTTTGGGTATTTAATTTTAAATAATTTTTATCAGCAAATAATTCCTTATCCTTAGTTGCAATTACATTATGATAGTGAACAATTACTTCACTATTATTTAATTTAATAGGTGGTTTCTTTTGCTCACTTGATAAAGTGTTATAATCAGTATTGGACATAATATAGAAATCTTTTTTATTGATGAGTTCTTCAAAATTTGAGTGCTTATTTGAAGATAAATCATTGTTAGTTGCTTTTATAAGGATAATTTTATTTTTATATTTTATTTCATTTCCATAGGATTTAAAAACTTTTTCTACTTCTTTAGGTGATATTACATTGTGTGTATTTAATCCATTTTCAATAAAACTTATGTCTTGTGGGTAGTCTATTACAGTTTGTTTTTGTACAGTTTTTTGAAATGAGTATACACTTGCAGAAGCTGTCAAAGTTACAGCTGAAAGTATTGAAACAGCAAATAGTATTTTTGTATTGTCACTAAGTTTATATATTATTTGAGACAGTGTTATCATGTTGATGCCTTTATAAAAGATTTTATTATTATTTTTAAGTTTACTTGTAACATATATGCTGAATTGAGAGTATAACATATAGGTACCAGTTACTACTACAATTAAAATAGGAAACATAGTGAGTACAATAGCCTGACCTGAAAAAACTGCTAAAATATATCCAAAGCCAATCAATATTATAGATAAAATTGCTTTTTTACTAGAAAATTTAGGCACTGGCTTTGCAACCCGTGAGCCTTTTAAAAGCTCTATTATATTGTTGCTTTTTATCTTATAGCTTGATCTAAAACAGGTTATTTGAAACAATGCTAAAAAGCAAATTGAGGTTAATACTACAGCTTTAATTGATATAGTAAAGGGTATTTCAGCATTCAAAATCAAAATAGCTGAAATTGCCATAAAAAATAATTTAGAAAAAAGGATACCAAAGACGACTCCTGTTGTTATTGAAAATAAAGAAACAATAATGTTTTCAAACATAACATAATTTCTTACCTGGCTTCTTGTCAGTCCAAACATTGATAAAAGTCCAAATTCTTTTTCTCTTGATTTTAAAAAACTTGATATGGAATAGTTAGTAAATACAACTGTGAATATGAGTATTACAAACTCACAAAGATAAACTGTTTCTGTCATAATTGATCCAGCTTGCCCCATGTTTTTTAAACTGGAAGCTTTAGGACTTAAAAGAAAGTTTGCAAATATGAAAAATACCATTACTACAAAGGTATTACTTAAATAGTACATTATAAATTTATTTAAATTTCCTTTTATATTTTTAATAGCAATGTTATGCAATGTCATTGTAATGACCTCCTATTAAAGTAAGTGAATCCATGATTTCCTTGAAGAAAGCTTGACGATTACCTCCTTTTACAATTTCTAAAAAGAACCTTCCATCCTTAATCATTATTATTCTTTTACAAAAGCTAGCTGCAAAAGGATCATGAGTAACCATCATTATAGTTGCTTTTCTTTCATTGTTTAAGTTAGTCAAAGATTCCATAACGTCTTGAGAAGCTTTAGAATCAAGATTTCCAGTAGGTTCATCTGCAAGTATTATAGATGGATTGTGAATTAGTGCTCTAGCACAAGCGGCTCTTTGCTGCTGACCACCTGAAGTTTCATAGGGTCTTTTATCTAAAATCTTTTTTATATTTAAAAGTGAAGCAATATCATCTACTTTTTTTTCTATTTCATGAGTACTTGTTTTATTGAGTACTAATGGAAGTATTATATTTTCCTTTATTGATAAGGAATCTAGTAAATTGAAATCTTGAAATATGAATCCAAGCTCCTTTCTTCTAAATAGTGCAGCTTTCTTTTCGTCAAGTTTTTCTGGATTAACTCCATTTATAAAAAGCTCTCCTGAAGTTGGAGTATCTATTGTTGCAAGAATATTTAAAAGGGTACTCTTACCACTTCCAGAAGGACCCATAACACCTACAAATTCTCCTTCATCTATGCTAATATTAAATTTATCAAGGGCTTTTACCTGTAAGCTTCCTCTTTTATCACTATAAATTTTACTTATATTTTCAGCCTTTAATACTGACATGTTATCATTCCTTTCATCTCATAATATTCTCATTCTTTTAGATGAGAAATATCTTGAACTTTATGTATATATTATAAAAAAATTAGAGAAATCAATGTATCGATTTCTCTTTCAAATACAATTTTAATCTTACAATATTGAAAGATTAAAATTTAAACAAGTTTTTACCCTTGAAAAATACAATAGAAAAGGTGGAACCTTTGCCTTCTTCTGATTCTACAAGAATTTCATGACCAAGTTTATCACATATTTTCTTTGCAAGGTACATTCCCATACCTGTGGATTCATCACTTTTTCTTCCATTTTTACCTGTAAAGAAAGCATTAAATACTCTACTTAGATCTTCTTTTGGTATACCTATTCCTTCATCACTTATGGATAATATAATTTTTGAATTTTCAGCTTTCATTTTAAAGGTAATGTACTTGTTGTCTTGAATTTTCAGCTTTGAATATTTTATAGCATTTACAGCTATTTGATTTATAACAAAGTAAATCCATTTTTTATCTGTTTCTACTGTTATAGATGTATTGTCTGTAAGCTTAGGAAATATGTGATTTCTTATGAGAGACTTTTTATTGTCATTAATAACTTTTCTAACAATAGATACTATATTTAAACTTTCAACATTAAAATCGAAATTGAATTCATTGAGTCTTGCATTGTAAAGGATCATATCAAGACCATGAGATAACTTTTCATTTTCTTCTAATATACTGTCAAATACAGCTCTATTTTCTTCATTTATTTCATCTTGAAGTATCAGATTCATAACAGATACAGGAGTTTTCATTTGATGTACCCACTTATTTATGAAATTTATGTATTCTTTATGTGTTTCTTCAAATTTTATAGTTTTGTTATTGTAGATTTTATAAGTTTTAAGCAGGAGCTTTTTAAACATTTCCTGCTCATGAGTGCTGCAATTACCTATATTAAGTATGTTATCTAAATCTTCCTTTGCATTTAACATTACATTTAGCTGATTATAAAAATGTCTATTTTTTAAGTAATCATATATTAAAAATAGTATAAAAAAGATTATTGAAATTAACCAGGCGTAAAGTATGTTATTATTCATAAGTTCAATTTTGTTTATGATTAAAGTAAGATACATTACAAGTATAACTGCAGCAGTAGCTAAAAAATAAATTACTGCAAAAGGTATCTTATCTTTAAGAAAGTCTTTGAAATTCATTTATTCCACCTGCTTTGTTTTACCAATTAGGGACTATTTTATAACCTTGCCCACGCTTGGTTTCAATAACTTTAGTAATTCCAAGTTCTTCAAGTCTTTTCCTCACTCGGGTCATATTAACGGATAATGTATTGTCATCAACAAAGTCAATATCATTCCATAAAACTTCCAGTAATGTTTCTCTTGAGACAATTTTATTTGCATTTTTAATTAGAGAGTATAAAAGTTGAAATTCTTTTTTGCTAAGTTCTATTTTTTTACTTTGGTATTCTACTACGTTTTGATTTAAATACAAAAAAAGTCCATTTGATTCAAATACTTCACTGCTGCTGTTTTCTGAGTAACTTCCATAAACTCTTCTTATAACTCCCTTTATTTTTGCCATGAGTACATCATAGGAAAAAGGCTTGGTTATATAATCATCTCCTCCATTTTCAATGGCCATAACTTGATCCATATCAGAATTTCTAGCTGAAAGAAATATTATAGGAACATTAGATATTGTTCTTATATCTCTGCACCAGTAAAAGCCATCATATAAGGGTAAGTTAATGTCCATGAGAACAAGATGGGGGTTATTTTTAATAAATTCAGTTTTTATATCACAAAAATCATTTACACAGCAAGTTTGATATCCATACTTTTTAAGATGATTTCTTATAAGACTATTTAATTTTTTATCATCTTCAATTAACATTATATTGTACATTCAATACACCTCTTAAAAGTAATGTTGCTTATTTCCATTTTATCATAATATAATATAATTAATAATTCATTTTTTACTGAAACAAAATAGAAGAATTAAGAAAGGATGCTTAAATAATGATAGAACAAAAAAATAAGTATAAGGTTATTTTTATAACATTAGTTTCTGCAGTACTTTTTTGCTCGCTAATAGTTATAAGTTCTCTTTCGCCGCTTGCTAATTCTGGGCCACATGCTAATAAATTCAATTCTTTTGGTATGTGGTTATCTGTGGGTATTGTTTTATTATTGTATATATTACCTTTAATCATTTATATATTAGGAATAAGAGCAGTGAGATTTGTAATGGCATTTGTTCTTGCCATTGGAGTATTATCAGATTTTTCATTAATGACAGTCGTCTTTATGTCTAGTTTATTTGCTAAAAATTCATTATATACACTAATAGGAGTTATTTGTATTGCATCGTTAATTGTAAATGCTATTTGGTTTTTAGTAGTATTTCGTTCATCATAAAAGTAAGGATAAATATGATTATACGAGGAAGGATAATTTTATGATAATTAATTCAGTAGCAAATTGCATATCGCTTTTAAGAGTATTTCTTGAAATTATGATGTTATTTGTAAAGCCTTTGAGTGGACCATTTTTTATAATTTTTCTTGCTTGTCAAATTACTGATGTTCTTGATGGATATATAGCAAGAAAAACGCATACCGTTAGTAAACTAGGCGATAACCTTGATTCTATTGGGGATTTTATAATGATATTGGTATTAATAATTGTACTGTATCCAGTTATTAAACTGACAATTAGAATTATCATCTGGGTTTTCATTATAGCAATGATTAAAATAATATCAATGATAATAATATTTATAAAGTATAAAACTTTTGAGATGCTCCATACTTATGGAAATAAATTTACAGGAGTTATACTGTTTGCATTTATAATATCACTTGCCTTTGTGCAATCAAATATGATTATGTATATAGTTTGTACTATTGCAAGCATTTCTGCTATTGAGGAATTATTGATTAATTTGTTTTCAAGTGAATTACAAATAAATAGAAAAAGTTTATTTATCAAGTGATTCTTAGGTTCAGATGGAGTTTGCTTTATAAGGATGACTTTCATCCAGCTGAACCTTATTAACAGTATTCTTAGTGTCTTTAGCACTTAGAATACGTTATCCTTTAGGGGAAGAACTTATCCAGGCGCGTAGCAGTGCTTATCCCCAACTTTGATAGAAAAGCAGATATCCCAAATCTTTGATTTGGTGATAGTCGCTTTCGCTGTGTGCGATGGGGTGTTAGCAATGGTAGCGATCGGACAAAATAAAGCAGATATAAGAATTATTATTGGAGTGATAAAAATTGAGAGAAAAAATATTAGTAGTAGATGATGAAGAGGATATAATATCTTTTTTAAAAGATTCATTGGAGGAAGATGATTATGAAGTTTTTACTGCCTCTAGTGGTGAAGAAGCCATGGAAAAAATAAAGCTTTATCCAGATTTAATATTACTTGATATTATGATGCCAGGTAAAAATGGATATGAGGTATGTAATGATATAAGAGATATAGTAAGTTGTCCAATTATTTTTTTAACTGCTAAAGGAGAAGAAAGAGACATAGTTAAGGGACTTGCTTCTGGTGGAGATGATTATATTCAAAAGCCATTTAGTTTAAGACAATTAAAAGCGAGAATACATGCTCATTTGAGAAGAGAAAAAAGAAACACAAATAATTCTGAAAAGGCCAATTTATACTTTAAAAATGTGAGTATAAACTTAAGAAATAGAGAAATTTACTGTAATGGCCAGTTAGTAATTTTAACTAAGAAGGAATTTGATATAATTGAATTTTTGTCGGTAAATTGTGGACAAGTTTTTTCAAAGGAACAGATATACGAGAAAGTATGGGGGTATGATGCTGAAGGAGATTCAGCATCGGTAGCAGAGCATGTTAAAAAGATAAGACATAAGATTCAAAAATTTGATCCTGAAGAAGAATATATTTCTACTGTCTGGGGAGTAGGGTATAAGTGGGAAAAGTAAGACTATTAAAATTTCTATGGGCAAATATGACTAAGCCAAAAATCTGGTTTAGTCTATTTTTTATGCAATAAACAGAGTTCTTGGCATCAGATTGAGTTTTAACTTCACCTGATGCTTATTAACAGGCTTCTTAGTGCTTCAGCACTTAGAAGGCGTTATCCTTTAGGGAAAATCGTTATCCAGGGACGTAATTGCTCTTTACTCCTACTTGAAGAAGTGGGAGTATTAGAGCAAATAGTCATCGGATAAATATAAAACTTTAAGAAAACTTTAAAATTGTCTCTTATAATTACCTTGTGTTTAAAAAGTATTAGTAATTAGGAGGCATTAATTTATGTCAAGTGAAAAAATCACAGTTAAAAATGTGAGCAAAAAAATAGGGAAAAAAACTATATTAGAAAACATTTCCTTCAATGTTCATGAAGGTGATATCTGTGGCTTTATTGGACCTAACGGTGCGGGAAAAACTACTATGATCAGAGTAATAACAAATCTAATTTCACCTACGGAAGGAGAAGTAACTATAGATGGAGCTAATGTAGTCAAAGAAAGAAAAACTGCATTATTAAAACTTGGAGCAATAGTTGAAGAACCTATATTCTTTCCATATATGTCAGGAAGAAAAAATCTTCAAAACTTAGCTATGTTAAATCCAGGTATGTCTAAGTCTGAACAAAAAGAAAAAGTGGAGGAGGTTTTAAAAATAGTAGACCTTCAAGATAGAGGCTCAGATAAAGTTAAAACTTATTCCTTAGGAATGAAGCAGAGACTTGGAATTGCACAAGCACTTTTAAACAATCCAGAAGTAATTATTTTAGATGAACCTGCAAATGGACTTGATCCAATGGGCATGAGAGATTTAAGAGAACTTATATTTAAGCTTCAAAAAGAAAAGAAAATAACCTTCTTTATATCAAGTCATTTGCTAGATGAACTTCAACAACTTTGCAATAGATTTGTAGTAATAAACAAAGGGAAACTTATATGGCAGGGAAGTAAGGATGAACTAGAATCTATGGGCAAAAGTGGAAGATTAGAGGATGCCTTTATAAAATTAGTAAGTGGATGTTAGGAGGAAGATGTGATTATGAAACAATTGTTTATTAGTGAATGGCAAAGATTGTGGAATAGAAAATCTACATGGATTTCATTTATGCTAATACCACTAGTAATTATAGCGGCTATAAAACACTATATTAAAATAGATGCTTTAATTACTACAAATAGCCCTAAATATGTTTCTTGTTTGAATTTCCCAAGTGCAATCTTAAGAAACGAAAGCATATTGTTTTTTGATGTTATAGTAATCCTTCTTATTATTATGGCTGTGACCAGTGAGTATAGAGAAGGGCAAATGAGAATGGTAATGCTAAGAAGTTTTTCATTTAGTGAAATTTTCAAAGTAAAGTATCTAGTTACGTTGAGTACAGTATTTTTACTTTTAATTACGAATTTTATTTTGAGCAGCTTTTTAGGATATTTAGCTTTATCAAAACAGGAGGTTAAGTTTCCTTATTATTCAAATAAATTTACAATAAATGAAAGTATGATCTACAATATAAAATACTATGTTATTGCCTTTTTAGTTTTAGCTGCTGTTATATCAGTTATTATGTGTATATCAATGATGTGCAAAACTACTATAGGTACACTTTCAGCTAGTTTAGCATTTATACTTGTATCTATAATTTTACCAGAGATATTTTCCTTTCTTATGGATAATACTTCTCAAATATATAACATTTTATACTTTTCTTTTATTACAAGAATTCAATATATAGGGATAGAAACACTTTTGGCACAAACGCCTCAGCAAGTGGGGATAATATTTACATCCATTGCTTTTCACATAATTGTTTTTTATTTAATTGCACATAGTTTATTTAGTGATCAAGATTGTTATTGTTAGGAGGTAACACGAATATGAAAAGATTAATAGCTTCAGAATTTCAAAGAATTTTTGAGAATAGAAGAAACCAATTACTATTAGTATTTTATTTAGGTATGATAATACTAATGTGTATATTTAGGTATATAAGTCCGCAGGGGTCCTATGACGGCGTAAATTATAATGTAGATTTGAACAGACTTAATTTTTCACCTTTTGCATTTTATGATATAAGAGTAGAACTAGTATATTTAATTTTACCTATTTTATTTATATCTTCAATTAATTATGAGCAATCTATAGGTGCTTTTAGAATGTATGTAACAAGACCTTATAAAAAATATGAATTCATAGTAAGCAAATGGGCAGCCTTAACTATAACTACCTTTATACTAATGTTCATAGCATTTATAATAAGTACAATTTTCGGATATCTGTTTATGCCTAATGTATCAAGTGTAAAGTTTTATAAAATACAACAGAAATTTTCAATGTCTGGAGCACTTTTATACACTACTAAATTTTTCATCATACAATTTATAATAGCTTTATGTGTCTTATCAATATCAAGCATTATTGGATTAGTAATAAATAATTCTATAATTTCAATTTTAGCTGTTATAGCTGCACTTGTAGGTTTGAGCTTATATATAAAACTTTTTGAGTTTTTGGATAAAACTACAGAATATGGTTTTCATGTTTTATCAAATACAGCTCCTATGAGTTTTTACATTACTTTAATAAGCACCTTGCTTGGGGGATTACTTGTAAGTATATTTTTATGGCAAAAGAAAGATTATCTTTATTAGGAGCTGATTTTATTGAAAAAAATTATAATTATAGTGATTTCTGCGTTTATATTTATCCTAATAGGTATTGAATTTAATAACCAATATAGTAAATATAAATCAAATAAAGCTGTACAGGCTTTTAAAACTAAAGCGGTGAATTTAAAAACAGTAAAGTATAATAGTGGTTTTCAAGATTTAATGCCTTTAAAACCTATATTAAAGGATAAAAGAATTGTTACCATGGGAGAAGCTACCCATGGAACTAAAGAATTTTTTCAGATGAAACATAGAATGTTTCAGTTCCTTGTGGAAGAAATGGGTTATAATGTTTTTGCCATGGAAGCTTCACAGCCTGACTGTATGGCAGTAAATGACTACATTCTAAATGGAAATGGCGATCCAATTAAGCTTATAGAAAATTTAGGATTTTGGACTTGGGATACTAAGGAAGTTTTAGATATGGTAGAATGGATGAAGGAATACAATAAAACACATGAAAAGAAAATTAAATTCTATGGTTTTGACATGCAGTCCAGCCATACAGCAGCTCAAAATGTTATAAATTATTTAAATAAAGTTGATCCATCCTATGAAGTGAGTGTACATGAAGTGCTTTCAAAGTTTAATGACAGAACGTTGGATTATGGAGTAAAAAAGCAGCTTCCAATTGATGGCATTAAGGAAATAAAAAATATTTTTGAAAAAAACAAAGATGAATATATAAAAAAGTCTTCAAAAGAACAATATGAGCTTTATATGCAAAATTTAAATGTCATATGTGAGTTTTATGATATGTTCGGCACAGGAGGCAGTGATTTTCAAAAAGAAACTAAAAGAGATAAATATATGGCGGAAAATGTAAAATGGATTTTAGACCATGAAGGAGAAGGCAGCAAGATAATGCTGTGGGCACATAATCTACATGTGTCAAAAGGAATAGACAAGTTTGGTGGTTCAAATTCAGAATATCCAGAAGGAAATGTAAAGAGAATGGGCTCAAATTTATATGATATGTATGGCAGCAAAATGTATGTTATTGGCTTTGAGTTTAATAAAGGTGATTTAAGAGCCAACTATACAAATAAGGAAAATGGACAAGCAGTTAATGGAAAATGTACCTTAAAAGCAGCAAAAGAAAATTCAGCAGCATACATCTTCTCTAAGGTAAATCCTATTTTTTTCATTGATTTCAACACTTGTAAGGAAAATGAATATGCAAAAAATATTTTATCAAAACCTCAATATTGTCATAATATAGGTGCGGTTTTTCCTGGAGAAAATGAAAGTTTTGAATCTGAAATTTTAGACCTTCGATATGACGGATTGATATTTGTAGATACCACAAGTAGTGCAGAGCCTAACTAATTATAATAGGAGCAGATTACATATGGGGAAATTAAATATAATAAAAAATATAACTTTTAAGAGACAATTTATGATTTCAGTGATTTTGGTGATTATATTAAGTATTTTTTTTGCCATAGTAGGTTTAATATTGGATATTTATCTTATTGATAAAGGAGTAATATTAAGAGCAGGTTATTATAGTGATTTAGCACCTGGAATAAAACAATATATAAATAAGAATAAGGATAAAATATTAAATAAAGATTTTAAAAATGAACTTGAAAAAGTAATACCTACAGTTGGTATTGAATATGAGGTAGTAGATTCAGTTGGCAGACTTTCTTATGGCCATTTTAAAAAGCCTATTGCATCAGAAGTGCCTATAAGTAAAGATCAAACAACCAAAATTAATGGACGGATAAATCCAGAAATTATAATGTCTATCCCTATTATAGATAACAAAGACTTAAAAGGAATGGTTATATTAAAATATTATATAAGAAGTAGTGCTAAAAATCCTAACTTTAACTTTATTGCTAGGTATTCAGATACTTTTGTAATATTTTCCCCATTTGTTTATATCATATTATTTAGTATATTCTTTGGTCGTAGATTTAACAAGAAATTAAATGTACCTTTAAAACAGTTAATGGAGGCTGCAGAAAGAATAAGAGTTAGGGATTTGGAGTTTAAGATAAGTTATGAAAATGATAATGAACTTGGGAAACTCTGCAAGTCATTTGAGGATATGAGAGTAGATTTAAAGAAGTCATTAGAAAACCAGTGGAAAATGGAAGAAGAGAGAAGAGAAATAGTAAGTGATGTTGCACACGATTTAAAAACACCCATTACAATTATAAAAGGGCATGTAGAGGGACTTTTAGAAAGTAAGAAATTGGATAAGGATAAGCTATATAGGTATTTAAATTTAATAGACAGAAATATAGATAGAATGTCTAATCAAGTTCAAAGAATAAATTTACTAACTAAGATTGAAGGTGAAACTTTTAAACTAAGTGATAGTGAATGTGATTTAATAGCTTATATAAACGAAAAAGGTATGGATTATGATGTACTAGCACAGGGTAAAAAAGTAAAGTTTGTATGCAATATTCAAGATTTGAGAAGCTCTGATGCCCTAATAAAAATAGATACTTATGTATTGTCAGAAATACTTGATAATTTAGTTTCAAATAGTTTAAGGTTTACTAAAGAAGATGGAAGAATAACTTTAAATTTAAAATTAAATTCAGATAAAGTGATTCTTTCTGTTTGCGATACTGGATGTGGATTTTCAAGAAAAGATTTAGAAAATGTATTTAAAAAGTTTTATGAAGGGGATGAATCCAGGTCAAAGGGAAAAGGACATTCAGGGTTAGGACTCTATATTGTTAAAACTTTGGTAGATAAATTAGGTGGTGCTGTTGAAGTTAAAAATAATGATGAAGGTGGAGCTGAGGTTAAAGTTTGTATATCTATTAAAAGAAGATGAAAAGAAATTATTATGTAAATAAGATAAGCATAGGATTTCTGAAAGGCATTGTTCTTCAAGGTTAGAAAAATAATATGCTATAATATACAATATATAATAAAAATTCCATTATGGAGGTATCAAAATGAGTTTATCTGTAAATAGTATTTCTAGTGGTAATTCTTATGCTTATCCTGTAGTAACAGATAGTAAAGAGGGCAGCAATGATACAAAGAAATCAAAAAAAAGTAAACAAGTTATATCAGAAAAAGTAGGAAAGTATTATTGTACATATGTAGTAGATGAAAGTAATAATAAGCATTTAATAAGTAAAATTCCTATTGATAAAATGGAAAAGCAAAAATTGTCGAAAAATTTAACAGGGGATGATGCAACACAATATTGCTTATCCGCTTTATCAGGTAAAATTCATATGTCTATCGACCATAAGTTAAAAAAACAAGGTGCTAATGAAACAGACTTATTACAATTAATGAATGTTTTAAAGGGAGGCACATTTTAAATTAAAGTTATATTTAACTGCTCTATATTTAACATAGGGTAGTTAAATATAACTTTTTGTTGAATGACATCATTCATTATGATATTATATATTTAATGAATGATGTCATTCAAAATGAGGAGGAAAAAATGAGTAGGACAGTTAAAGAACCAGAAGAGAGGAAAAAAGATATATTAAAAGCAGCGCAAAGGCTGTTTAGAGAAAAAGGCTATGAAAAGACAGTAATAAGCGACATTGTAAAATTAGCAGGTATAGCTCAAGGTACATTTTATATTTACTATAAATCCAAAGAGGATGTTTTTCTTGCAGTACTTGAAAATTTATCAGAAGAAAGAGTTGAAAAAATTATTGATATTCAAAAACGAGAAGATCTAAATGCAATTCAAAAGTTCAATTTAATTGCAAAAATTGAATTTGACTTAAATAGAAGACAAGATGATTTGTTTTTAGAGCTTCATACTGAAAAAAATGCTGGGGTTCACCAAAAATTTATTATAAATTCTATAAATAAACTAATACCTGTTTATGCTTCAATTATAGAACAGGGAGTAATTGAGGGAGCATTTAATACTAAGTATCCAAAAGAAGCTGCAGAGTATATGTTGGTAGCTACTGGATTTATGTTTGATCCTGGAATTTTCCATACAAATCTTGAAGATTTAAAAATAAAGGCTAAAGCTGCTGAAGATATAGCTGAAAGAATATTAGGAGTACATAAAGGAATTTTAAATATACCCAATATTGACCAATTAGTGAAGGGAGAAAATTAATTATGAAGGTAATTTTTAAAGATGAGCAATTTTCATTTCAGGTATTGAGGCTTCTTGGAGGAGCTGCTTCTGGAGCTTCTGATATAGGAGAAGTAATTTCAACTGCAAACAAGATATTAGAAGGAAATTTTGAAAGCTGGTGCACAGAATGGACTAAACTTGCAAAGAGAATTCATGCATTTGCAGACAAATGTTATTTGGAAGGCCATTTGGTTAGTGCAAAAGGGGCATATCTCAGAGCTTCTAATTATTATAGGACAGCTGAATTTTATTTGCATGAGAATCCAAATGATTCAAGAATAAATGAACTCTATGATGCAGGTGTTAAATGTTTTTCCAAGGTTATGAAATTAAATAAACCTGTTATAGAAGCTGTTAAAATACCATACGAAAATACAACACTTCCAGGACATTTTTATCATGAAGGAGATGAAAAAAGACCTGTTTTAGTTCTTGTGAATGGATTTGATGGAACTAAAGAAGAATTTTATGGAATGGCAATGTCAGCCTTAGCAAGGGGTATGAACTTTTTTACCTTTGAAGGTCCTGGACAGGGAGAAGCTGTGAGAAAGCAGCATTTATTCTTTAGATATGATTATGAGAAAGTTGTAACACCTGTAATAGATTATCTAATTTCAAGAAAAGAGATAGATCCAAATCGTATTGTGCTTATGGGAGAAAGTTTTGGAGGATATCTTGCCCCAAGAGCGGCAGCATATGAAAAACGTATAGCAGCTTGCATTGCTAATGGAGGGGTATATGATTTCATGGGGTTCAGGAGACCTTCTAATTTTTCAAGGGAAGGTTTTTTCGAATATGTGCGTAATAATCCAGAAGAAGTTAATAACAGTATGTATGAAGAGATGAAAAAAAGTTCAGCGATTAAGTGGTCAATTTCAAATGCAATGTATGTATTTGATGCAAAGACGCCTGCTGAGTGCTTCCTAAAAACAGAAAATTATTACCTTAAAGGAATAGTAGAAAAAATTGAGTGCCCTACACTTGTTATTGATACTGAAAATGAAGGATACTTTAAAGGACAAGCTAAACTTCTCTATGATGATCTCAAATGTAAAAAGGATTTTATGCTTTTTACTAAAGAAGAAGGAGCTGAAGAACACTGTCAGGTTGGAGCTAAGTTAATTGCAGGTGAACGTATTTTTAACTGGATTGAAACAATCTTAAATAAAAAACATTAGAATATGAATTATATATTTTAAGAAAAGAGTGTGACATGAATGTTCTTATTTTGACATTTATATGATATAATGTTTATAATTTAAGGAAGGGTGTGACATAGTATGCTTAAAGTTGTAGCAAAAGCCTGTGTTAAAGCAGGTGAAATAGAAAAATTCAAGAAACTTTCTTCTGAGTTGATTACAGAAAGTTTAAAAGAAGAAGCTAATATAGCTTATAATTTATATGAAGATATTAGTGATAAACAAATTCTAACTTTTATAGAAGAATGGAAGGATGAAGATGGTTTGACTAGACACATGAAGTCACCTCATTTTGTAAGAATAATGGCAGAACTTGCAAAAATTCAAGAAAAGGATATGGATATAAACGTATATACTAATTGTTTCTAATCCAAATTATTTATTGACACAAAGTATAGGATTACAACATAGAACTTATTAGCATGGAGTTTCTATATAAAAACCTCACTTTTGTAAATTCTTAATTATATGAATTTATACGAAGTGAGGTTTATTCTATATGTAAATTTTTAATAAAAACTACACATTTGAAAAATAATACTAATAGTTAGAATTTTGATTGAAAAAGGAGAAAACTGATGAAATTTGTAAAAGAGACATTACTAATTTTTAGTATTATAATTATTTTTAGCAGCAATATAGGGTATGCCTCAGTACGTTTAAATAGTAAAAATAAAAAGGCTACATTTAATGAAATGCTCTGTACAAGCAAGAAGTATCACACTTTAGGAAAATTTGATTCTGCCATTAAAGCATATAATTTAATACTAAAGAGTGAGGCACCAAGTCATATTAAAAATGAAGTACTTGTCTATAAAAAGCTAGCTGAGGTAAAAAAACCAGTTTCCACAAAATATAGATATTATCCAAACTTTATTCAAGTAGTGTCTAGATCAAAAGAGGAGTATAAGTTAAAGGGATATTCAGTTGAATTAAGCCATTATTATAGTCCCTATAAGTGCTATTTTGATTGTGAAAAGAGTAATGATGAAAACTGTGATGATTTTAAGTTTGATTCAAATAATATACCTATGCGTAAATATAGTGGTAAGTTTTATTATAATCCTGTATCAGTAGAATTATATGCATTGTCTATGTATGGCAAATATATAAATGGAAATGATACAAAAAAAAGTTTTTTAAACTGTGCTGATTTTTTAATTAATTACATGGATAAAAGAGGTGCTTTAAAATATGACTTTGTATACAATCACTATGAGGACTTGAAACCGGGATGGACATCGAGTATGGCTCAAGGTCAGGCTTTAAGTGTATTTGAAAGGGCGTTTAAAATAACAGGAGACGAAAAATATATAGAAGCTGGAAATAAAGCTTTAAAATATCTCATTACACCTGTTTCAGAAGGAGGTGTAATGGATACGCTGGAGACGCTGGACACAAATTTGAGAAACAAGATATTTTTTCAGGAATATGTAAATACTACTAGTTCCTATACATTAAATGGATACATTTTCACTTTAATGGGATTATATGATTGGTGGCACGTTAAAGAAGCTCAAAACAAGTACTATTCCAATATTGCCTATGAGTATTTCAATAAGGGAATTGACAGCCTCAAATGTATTTTGCCTTACTACGATATTGGAGGTTTTACGAGCTATGATTTGTATTATATAACAAACAAATCCAAACCTAATAGTGCAGGATACTATCATTCTGTACATGTAAAGCAGCTTGACACAATATATTATATTACCAAAGACAAGTATTTTAAGGATATGAGAGATTTATGGAATAGTTATGTCACACTGATATAAAAAATAAACTTTACTTTTCTATATTTGATGGTATAATTTCTTATATTAATGTGAATAGGGGGAGTTTATTATGTCAATCCAAAATTATTTAGTAGGAATGAGTGTACTTATTATAGGAATTATATTTAAATTGTGGCCTCCGGAACATATAAATGGGATCATGGGATACAGAACACCTTTTTCTATGAAAAATAATGATACCTGGGATGAAGGAAATAGATTTTCAAGTATTATAATGATATATGCTGGCATTGCATCTTTAATAATAGGGGCAATATGTAGTTTTGTGTATAAAAATAATATTTATACTGCTTTATCAGTTTCATCTAGGATATCTGTAATTTTACTTTTAGCTTCGATTCCTCTTACGGAAATTCATTTAAGAAAATTATTTGATAAAAATGGAGTAAAAAGAATATAAAGGTTGATTTGAATATAATGGCTTATTATTATAGATAATAAGCTAGAGGTGATATTAATGGTTAATAAGCGCAAAGTTAAAGATAAGCAATATGAAAAGATGGGAATAAGAAAAAATTCACAAGGAGAATTTGAATATATAAATCCTGAAGATAAAACTAAATCAAAATATAATTCTGTTAAAAAGAGTTAAATTATAGAATAGGCCTTGCTGTACTAATAAGCCTTATCGTATCAAAAAAATGGAGCTATAGTCTAATATAGTTCCATTTTTTTATAAATCCTATATGTAAAATATTTACAAAATAAAAATTAATTTTCTTATTTTTATTTTTTTTGTAATATATAGCAGGAAAATCTAAATTATTGTAGAACTTATAAATTAAAACATTATAGGAGGTATATGAAAAATGAAAAATTTAAAAGAGAATGTTTTAAAAAAAAGTATGAAAATGGTAGGATTTTTGTCTTTGTTTCTAGCAGCATTAGTTATAACTCCAGCATCAGCGGGTTCTTGTTATCAACCCAAATGTCCTGATGAACTCTTAAAGTAATTGTTTAGTTTCTTATAAATGCTTAGGTTAAAAATTTTAATGAAGAATATAAAATTTTTAATTTTTAACTTAAAGCAATTATAACTCATATTCCGCACAATGATTTTCATATTTACGATATTTTAATTTTAGGCTTAAAAATTCGTTAGTTATCAATGTATTAATCTAAAAATATAGATAAATATTCGCAAGTTCATGCCACATAAAGGGAAAAATTGTATAAAGCTATAAAATAACTTCTATTTTTATGCATTCAGTGGAATATGAGTTATAAGAAAATCTAGAATTAAAGGAGGCTTAACTTGAAAGAAAAGTTTGAGGTTAATCAGAATTTTAAGCATAACAAAAAAACCTAGCGAAAAGGTCAAAAAAATAGAAGTTATAAAAAATAATTAATGTCGACTCAATATTAAATTGGTTGAGGTGATATGTCCTTATTGATCTTATTTATTTCAAAGCCTTGAGATTTAAGAAATAAAATAATTCTATCTATATTAGGATTAATGTGTTTACTGGAATTTTCTCTTTTTAAATATTCTTCATAAATAGAATTATCAAAAGGTTCATTTTTTAAGAACATATTATAAATGCAAGTTAAAAGCATTCTGGCAATGGCAATAATTGCACGTTTGTGTCCACGTCTTTTCTTTATACACTCATAACGGTGTCTAAAATAAGGGCAAGATTTATCTTTTATTGCTGCGTTTGCGCATTGAATAAGAATAGGTTTTAGATAAACACCAGCACGACTTATGTGGACATTTTTCTTTTTACCAGCACTTTCATTACTTTGAGGAACAACACCAGCCCAAGAACAAAGATGCTTTGCATCTTTGAAAACAGACATATTTATGCCGATTTCAGAGATAATTGATGTAGCAGATTGAATCGTTACCCCAGGTGCAGATGCCGCAATTTTAATTTGTGGAGTAAAATCACTGGAAACTAATGCTATAGCATTATTAAGTTGAGAAATACAATAATTAATATAGTCATAATGATTTAAACATATAGACATTTTAGATTTTTGTTCTTTAGAAATATTACCCTGCATAGCAAGTTTAATTTCATCAGCTTTAGATATCATACTTTTGTGTAAAAATTGAGAGTAATCAATATCTAATTTATCAGGATGATCCATAGCATATTTAATTATAGCTGATGAGGATTTTCCAAAGGTATCTAATACAACACTTGAAAGCATTATATTTGATACTGTAAGAGAATTTTGCAATCTGTTTTTCTCACCTGAACGAATGTTGGTAAGTTTAAAACGATAGCACATAAGATCTCGTAGTTCTCTAATATTTTTAGGAGGGATAAAGCTCCCAGGGACAAGACCATGTTTGTGCAAATCTGCAAGCCAAAGTGCATCACGTTTGTCAGTTTTTTTGCCAGGAATGTTTCTAACATACCTTGGATTAGCCAAGGTAATGTTGCAAGAGTCTTCAAGGATATTGTAAATAGGAATCCAATATTTTACGGTACTCTCCATACAAACATCTTTACAATTTTGTTTAGCCAACCACTCTTTTAATTGATAAAGGTTTTGGGAGTAAGTATTGAATTGTTTAGTTTTGTAAGTAGTGATGTTACTTTCATTTGTGGATGCTACTGTTGCAACTACAAATTTCTTGTGAACATCCATACCACAGCAAACTTTGTAAACAATTTTTAGCATATATATCACCTACAAATAAAAAAATAGAGTACACAGGTGTTGACTGAATACCCATAATCTTAAACGGTCTTTGTTTAAACAAAGATTAACTTACGTGCTCATTGGCACAATTATTTGTACTTAAAAAAGTATTCGGCACATGTTATTATGCGGATTAAAATCACACTTCCTCCGCCGTGCTCTGTAGTACACCTGTATACTTGTCTATAATTATTGACAATGTTTTGAAGACTAATCACTTTAATTAAATTTTGTGCCTTGAGCACAGTGAAAGGAATGAAAGTTATTATGCTTGATGTTATAAGAGAAATAGTTATGGATATCATAGAAGCTTTGCTTCTTTTAGTTATTTTTGAATCATTACATAATGAAAAAAAATTTATATTACAGAAAAAAGTTAGAGCAGGGTTATTTTGCATATTGTATGTTTTTATAACCTATCTGATTACATTTCATACAATGATAGCTTATCATTCACTGATTCTTGTAATATTTGATATCGTATTACTAGCATGGATTACAAAAATAAGAATTTTTGATTCCATGGTTATAGTTTCTTTATTTTTTACAATAATTCTTAGTACAGAATTTTTTATTCAAGTTATTGAAATGTTTGCATATAACATAGTTTTAAATCAAACTATTTTAAAGCCTATATATTTTTGGCTTACAATAATAATTTCTAAAGTATTACAAGTTTTTATTGTAGCTATGATTTTTAAATTTAATTCCTATTTTGTTAAACTCAAAATATTTGAAAAAGAAGGAGTCGTTTTTTCTAACTTAATAATTGAATCAGGAGTAGTTACTCTCTTTGCATTTTGTATTAACTTTAGCATTCTTAATATAAAAAATATACAAACCTATAACATCTTAGTTTTTACCGTATATTTCATATTTTTAATTTTTAAATTCAAAAACTTAAAAGAAAAACAAACACTTGTAAATATAAATGCTAAGTATAAAGTTAAGGAAAGTCAAATTAAAAACATGGAGGAAATAATTAGCATAATAAGGCAGGAAAAACATGATTTTGGAAATCATATTAATGTTATACAGGGGTTATGTTTGTTAAACAAGCCTAATACCGTTGAAAGAATAAATGACTATGTGTTGAAAATTTCAGATACTGTAAAATCAAATTTTAAATACTTGGATACGGGAAATGATTACATAGACGGATTATTATCCATCAAAAACAGCTATGCTGTGAAAAATAACATAAACTTTGAAGTAATGATTGATGAACCCTTTGATTTGATAAAAATTAGGCAGGATGAATTGATAAGTATAATAAGCAACTTGGTAGACAATGCTTTTGAAGCATTTCAATCTAAGACATATACAGATTATAAGGAGGTAGCCGTCAGTACTTTTACAGAACATGAAGATTTTTGTATTGAAGTAGCTGATAATGGGGATGTAATTCCAGAGAACATGAGAAAAAAGATTTTTGATAGAGGGTTTTCCACAAAAACCACTAAGAAAAGTGACCATGGATTTGGATTGTATATTATTAAACAATTGGTCGAAGAAAATAATGGGAAAATATATGTGGAAAGTAGTCCTGAAATCACTAAGTTCTTAGTGAAATTTAAGATAGAAGGATAAATAATGGAACTATAACCTAAGATAGATCTATTCATTATCTCTGAGAATTATAGGTATCGAATTAGTATTTCCTGTTTTCAATTTTTAAGTTTCCTATTTTTAGTGAGGATATAAATAATTTTGGTATTTGATAAATACATATGTAAATTATTGCAGCAAGAATGATTCCTCCAACAACATCTATAATTGAATGTTGTTTTATAAATACTGTAGAAGCACATATCAATAGTGTAGCTATAAGTGATAAATTTTTAATTAAAGTTTTATCTTTTAATTTATAACAGTTAATTAACCCTATATGAATTCCAATGGAATTACAAACATGAATGCTCGGAAATACATTGTTTGTACCATCATGGTCATAAATAAAGTTAACTAGCCGAGAAAAAATATCTTTACCTGATACACTTGGTCTGGGAAATTGAGAATTTGGATATAGTATAAATATTATAAAGGAAATAGTCATGCTTAATGAAAGAAATAACTCCATTTTATAGAAATCTATTTTTGATACAGAACCAAGGTATACAAAACCAATAGACATATAAGCAAACCAGAAATAATATGCTAAAACGAATTCTTTCACAAAAGGTATTTTAGAATCAAGATAAGAATACATAATATGTTGAGAAACTATAGCTTTTTTTAGATATGCAAACCATAAGGTTAAAAATATAAATATAGTTAACGATAAAAAGTGGTTGTATTTTTTATAAGTATTTTTTGCTAATAACATCATTTTCTTCCTTCCTGTTAATATACCAAAGTTTATTAACACTATAAAGTTGTAATACTAAGCTGTTTTATTGTCACTTAAAGCTATACCTAAAGCAGAGCCAAGTGCTATTCCCAAAGCAAGATTATGGAATGATGTTCCAAATAGAATTCCTAAAGTTATTCCAAGAGCCAAATAAGAATAACTTTTTTTATTTGCCTTTTTATTCTGTTCCATAAACAAACTCCTTTCTTATGCAAATCAATTAGTAGGCGTTTGCGAAACGCTACAACCCGCATAAATGCGGTATATTTTTTGTAACAAAATAAAATAACTCCTCACTGATTTATGTTAAAATTGAATTGATATTACTGAACCAATATGCCAGCAAATTGACCCCAAACTTGCTTCTATGACTATTTTTGATACTTCTGGTATTGAAGCTTTTGTTACTGAAAACAACCCTAAGTATGCTAACCGCATCATAAAACAGCTTAAAACTTTTAAGAAAGCACATCCTGATATTGTTATTGAGAAAAAATCTCATTCACTGGACGAAGATAAATCTCTTGCTGATTCTAAATCTCTTATACCTGTTCTCAAGGAGGTCGATGTAGACAAACCTAAAAAAGAAAGTAGCAAGTAACTTCGGCTAAAAGCTACTTGCCCATATAAGTTTTTTCATGCATGACATAGTTTTGTGAATGTATACAGCTTCCTGTAATCCACTCACTCTACATATTTACTATTATATTACAAACTAGGTGAAAAATACACTATATAATTAAAATTTGTGTTACATTTTTACTATTTAAATTTACCACATGAATATCTCCTAATTATTTTAGTGATTTTGAAATATTAAATGTATTGATGACGTTAAAAAGGGAGCTCCGGAAATCCGGAGCTTTTTCAATTTCTACATTAATGTATAGATTATAATTGTTCTACATATTTTTTGGCATCTCTTAAATTAAGGTGCAAATCATGTTTAGCTTCTTTAATTGCCCTAATTTTTTTGCCCTGAGATAGAAGTAGCCTTAACTTATCATCAATATCAGAATCGTCATCTGATATTATAATCATATTTTCTGAGTTAGATTTTTTTCTTACCTTATGAATAACATGAATTAAAGCTCCAGCTGAAAGTAATCCAATTGCAAATAATTTTGTTTTATTTTTCATTATGAACCTCCCCTAAATATGTAATATTTTTTATAGTATATCATATACAAGTTAGAAATTTGTAGATAAAAATAAATTTCTAACTTATATTGTTAAAAAAATGATTTTGAAGGAGAGCTAAATTTACGATAAACTAAAAGTAGTTAGAATATTATATACTCTGACTACTTTCATAGTTCTCAGTTTCATATTTAGTCTTTTTATATTTAAAATGTTCAAAAATAAAACTATATATTTTTGTAATGTTTCCTACAAGTACAGCACAAATTATTGTCCCTTCTCGTACTCCTCTTATTGTTCCAAAAGTAAAAAGTGAAATCACTATTGCAATTATACATAAGGTGGAGTCAAACATAATTTTTATGTTTCCAAATTTTTTCCCTGTTTTATTAGCAATAGCTTTTACAACACCTTCTCCAGGATTTATAATTACATTGGCAATAACCTGTAAATATACTCCTAAAGCAAGAGCAAAACAGCCAAAAAGTAAAACAATTATTTTTTCTATATAAATATTGGGATTTAAAAAACTAAATATGTTCATTCCTAAATCAACGAACAAACCAAAAAATGGGCCTACAAACACTTGAAGAAATTGTTCTTTTGGAAAATCTTTTCTTAAAATAATTATTTCTGTAAGTAAAAATAAAATACTCAACAAAAAGGTAAATTGTCCAAGTGTAAGACGAAATATCATGGAAAGTACATATGGTACACTGTTAATGGGTGAAGTTCCCATATTTGATTTTGTGGTTAGACTTATTCCTAAACCCATAAAAAATAAGCCAGCTATAAATATAAAATATCTTATAACTATTTTAAGTTTTGACATTAATAATGCCTCCTAATAAAAAAGTTTTATTGATAATAATAGTTTCGTATGCAACTATTATTATAATGTTTCACTAATAGAGTGTCAATATTTAGGCTGATTTATTTCTATTATTAGGAGATTTATTGACATAATAGTTTGCTTATTTTAAAATTAAAGTTGCATATAAAACTTTAATTAGGAGGATTATTATGAAGGATTTATCAAAATATGTTTCTGTGGCACATCGCCGTACACAAATGTTTTATACAGAGCATCTTGAAAAGTTAGAAATTACTAGTGGACAATTTATGTATATAGTCTGTATTTGTGAAAATGCTGGACAGACACAGGATGAATTATCCCAACGATTAATTATAGATAAGAGCACTGTAGCAAAGGTTTTATCACAGCTTGAAACAAAAGGATTTATTACTAAAATAATAAATTCAAATGATAGACGTGCATTCAATATTTTTCCTACAGATAAAGCTATGACTATCTACCCAAAAATATTGGAAATAAAGGATGAGTGGCATCATAGATTGACTGAAAATTTAAGTGATATAGAATGTGACGTTTTTCAAAAATTAATGGAAAAGGTTATGGAGAATAGTATTAAAAATTGCAAAAAATTAGTTTAAAGTAACAATTTAAAACAAATATTATACGAAATCACAAGTACTATCGTGTGATTTCGTTTTTTTTCCTCCAGATCCCAGTCCATTTAATAAGTATTCTATCGATACTTTACTAAAGGCTAAATTATCTGGAGGGGGGGATGGTTTATGTTTAAACGATATTTTACAAGTTTTATAACATGTAGTCTCTTTATTGCTATGCTTTTAATTGCCTTTGCGCAAAAAGCTTATACTTATCAAAACAGTGGTTACTTTAATAATGTAAAGGTAGGACTTTTAAGCATGTCCTCTACCACTATTACTGCTGCATTAAATGGAGATTATACTTTAAATGGACAAGTATATCCATTTGGATCTGTTTTAAATTTTGGGATAAGCGGAACAAGTATCACACTAAATGGAGTAGTACAGAGTCAGCTTACTTTAACTCCAAATAATAGCTCTAACTTGGTAACTCTAACTTCTGGTTCAGTATCAAATAAGTACTTAGGTTCCTTTGTAATCAAGTTTTATAATGGAAAAGTTTTGCCTATTAATATGATTGATATTGAAAGCTATCTAAAAGGTGTAGTAGGATATGAATTGGATAATAGTTGCCCAATTGAGGCCTTAAAGGCACAAGCAGTGGCAGCAAGAAATTATGCAATATCACGAATAGGATATGCAACAGCTAATGGCTATGATTTTGATGACACTCCAGCTTATCAGACATATAAAGGTTATGATGCAAGCCTTACCAATGTGATTAGTGCTGTGGATCAAACTAAGGGACAAGTTCTTTTATACAATGATAAATTAGTGGAAACTTTGTATTCCGCCTGGCGTGGGGGAGTTTCAGAAGATAGTGAAAATGTATGGGGAAATTATGTTCCATATCTACGATCTGTACAAGATCCATTTGAAAAATTACCTTGGCCTAATGGCAACATAGTATTGACCAATGCACAGATACAAGCAATTTTAGTGAATAGGAAATATATAGCTTCTACAGATACCTTTGTAAGTTTAGATTTAAGTTCAATAACTAAATTTACAAGTGGTAGAGTGTCAAACATTAATATTATTTATAAGGATGCAGCAGGTACGGTGCAAACAAAATCTGTAACAAATGATTGTACAAGAACTTTCCTTGGACTGCCAAGTAATCTTTATACTGTAACTTATGATGCAGTAAATGGAGCATACACTTTTTCAGGAATGGGAAATGGACATGGTCTTGGAATGAGCCAGATCGGAGCTAAAAACAGAGCCAGTGTAGGACAAACTTATGATCAGATTTTAAAATTCTATTATTAAAATGTATATTTACAGAATCTCATTACAAGTGCTATCTTAAATAACTTTACTCAAAGCACAAATAGCTTGCTTACTGGAAATACTATTTCCTTTAATGCAGCGGCAACATCTGGCAGTGGAACTTATTTATATAAGTATGTAGTAGAGAATGGAACTAATGTTGTATACACAAAAGATTATAATAATATTTCATCACTAGATTATGTGCCAAGTACTCAAGGAAATTATACTGTGCAAGTTTATATGAAAGATCAAAATTCCACAGCTGATTATGATGATACAAAGACATCTTCTTTTACGGTTTATGGAAGTCCTGTTATAAACAACTTAACTACTAATAAACCACAATATTTAACTGGACAAACTGGTAACATAAACACAACTGCTTCGTCAGGTTCTGGAAGTTACCTTTATAAATATGTAATTTCACTAGGTGGAACAACTTTGACAACTATAGACTATAGCAGTAATGCAAATTTACTTTACAAAGTTAATGGTGCAGGAAATTATAATATAACAGTATATGTGAAAGATTCACTTTCAACAAAGGATTATTATAATGGACCCAAGAATTAAGACAAAAAAATGCTTGCTTTTTAGTTAGGTTCTCCATAATATTTTTATTAAGGATGGTGAATCACATGAGAAAAAATTATAGTTCTGAATTCAAAGCAAAATTAGTATTAGAAGTACTTC
>NZ_LITT01000013.1 GCF_001636845.1 Clostridium ljungdahlii | reverse complement strand
GAATCAGCTTTTGATTCTGCATATATTTCAACTGCTCCATTATTTACATCTACAAATGTTACCTTAATATCTTGCAATCCTATTAGATTTTCTATAAAATTAAAGTCTAAAGGCATTCGATAATCACCCCTTATTTTGATTTTTTCTGCAAGATAATCATAAAGGAGATATCGGATGCTTTTCAATTTTTTTGCCAGTACATTGGTAATGCAATTAATGGTATTTTTAATTATTCACAAAAGTAGTGGTTGAACCATTATTTTTTATCTGATGGCTACCTACTGTAACACTCCCACTTCTATCAAAGTGGGAGTGTTACAGTAGCTATGCCCCTAGATAATTCATCTAAACTTAGTGGGAGAAACAAAACTCTAAAGAGAAAGCGACTATCACCAAATCAAAGATTTGGGATATCTGCTTTTCCCACTAAATAAGATTCATTTATATAAGAGATATCTATTTGTAAAAATTCCTATCTGATCTTTTTCTGTTGTATGTATGATTGCTTTAATATATTAAAGGCGTTATTAATTATTATGGTTTTCGTAAGAGAAGTTCTTAATTTTAATATACAGGACGACATATTAATTATAACTATAGTAATATATTTTTCAGCTATTATGCTTTACATAATAGTTAAACTATCATATAATAATAACAACACTAATATGTAATACATAATAGTCGAAGCAAGGAGTGATAATTTGAAGCAGACTCAACTTTTGAAAGGTGTACTGGAAGGATGTGTACTTCTAGTTGTTTTAGAAAACGAAGTGTATGGATATGAAATGATTCAAATGTTAAAAAAATATGGGTTTAAAGAAATTGTTGCGGGTACTGTATATCCCCTGCTTCAAAAATTAGAAAAGCAAGGCTGTCTTTCAAGTACAATAAAGCCTTCACCAGAAGGACCTGATAGAAAATACTATTGCATAACTACAGAGGGAAAAGCTCATTGTAAGGATTTTGTTGAACAGTGGAAGAATTTAGAGTCCAAGGTTGACAATTTAATATGCTTGAAAGGAGAAAAATTATATGAATAGAAAAGACAATTCTGTAAAAGAAATTATTGAAAGAAATAATGAATTGCGCAAAAAATTAACAGATGAAAATAGAGAGTATTATGAACAGCTGTTGATATACATTCGTACTGCTGGATTATTTTATGATGATCATGAGGTAGAGAACTTATTGATGCAGATTTTACAGGATATAATTTCCGCCCAGGAAGATAATCAATCTGCCGAAAAATTCTTTGGGAAAGACCAACAGCTGGCAGCGGACGAATTGATTCACAACCTTGGTAAATCCAGCAAAAAAGAGATATTTAAATTAACTGGTCTTGTCTTTGGCATCAGCTCTTTCTTTGAACTGCTGAGTGCATTAACTGCTCCAGACAAAGGAATAAATATCCTTATACTAATCATAAATGGTTTATTAAGCTTCTTAGTTGTAGAAATTGTAGTTTTTATACTGCACAAAAGTATTTATACAAAAATCATTAAAGGAAAGGTTGCCACTTTTTTGTCTATATGGTTCCTTGCTTTTTTGATAATTGCTTTGTTTGTATTGATTGGATTATTTACTCCTCCTCTGATAACTATACATTTGTCAAATTTGTTGGGAATTTTTATTATATCTATACTATTTATTGGTGCCGCTTTCTTTATATTTAACTGCGACAAACAGGAACGTCGTATATGGTGGCCCTTTCTACCACCTATATTTATTCTTTGTTCTATTGGGATTACGTTAAGAATACCATTAACAAAAAATTGGATGTCAAGTGGTAATGGAAAAATTGCAGCAGTTGCATCAGTTATATTTGGTTATATTCTTTTTTTAGTCCTAACTTACTTTGGCTCTAAAGACAAGAAAGAATAGTATTTTTTATATGAATGACGAATCTCTATCTAAAAATATTTAACTCATAAAAAATTATTTATTATACTTCACACTCTCCCATAAAATCAATAAACACGTAACCGTACTGGACAAATCCTGTACGGTTTTTTCATAATATCAACCTACTGAATGGCAATATATAAATAACAATGTGCATTTCCATCTTTCGTATATTCACTTGGAACGGTGCTCTCATAATTTTCAGTAAAAGCTCTCTTTATAAGCCATAGTTTTACTCCTCTCCTATACAAATAATTATCTAATAATTTAATACCATCATTTTTGCTCTTGTTTGTATGAATTAGATTTTCTTGCTTAGTATTTAGGCATTATTACTCATTATTGTGTGAGCTATACATGCCCTAGGAAGTTTTTCTTTGCAAAAATCCCACCATTGCTTTTCTGTCATATTTTCTATTTTAATTTGATGTGGAAAATAGTTATAGATTATCCCAGGTACAGAAGTTCCAAGAAGGATTCTAACATTACCACATCCCATTTCACTAGAAAACAATTCATCACATTTAGAGCGAAATTCTGAAATAACATTAACACCTATTAATTCTTTCATTTTATCTTTAATTAAAATACAATCTTTAATTGGATAACGCAGTAATTCTACCCTGGCATCTAATATAATCATATCTGGTACAGATACATCTACTATTACTTGAATATCATGTTGATGATCCGTTAAATGTGAGATAGCTCTCCAAATATTATCCTTCACTTCATAATAGTTAACTTCAAAATTTCTTGAATAAAGACTCTTTTCCATAAATATACCTCCGTAATTATACTCAGTACTGACTATAATGGCATTTTTTTGGAACTCTTAAGAGAGTTCCTTCAATGTTTCATTTATCCATTTTAATTCAGTTTCAAAATGATATATATGATGATTAAATATACTAATACAGTAAATTCTGCAATCAGGTAGCAATTTACTTACTGTATTATCTTTAGTTCTAGCTAATTCTTTCAGCTTATTTTCTATATATTCTTTTTGTCTATTTAAATTTTTAATAACAGCATCCTTATCAGCAAAATCAGAAAAATATAATACTCCATCAAAATCAAATTCTACACTATAATTTTCAGCTAAAATTTTATTAAGCAGAGAATTAAAATAAGCAACTCCTGAATCAGTAATAGAATATACTATTTTTTCAGGCCTATTGCCATCTTTTTTGATAACAGAATTTATATAACCTTTTTCAGCAAGTTTATCCAAATGATAATAAATTATAGGAAGTTTGATTTTAGCAAAGGCTGCTATGTCATCTGATACTATTTGTTTTATACTATACCCATGTTGAGGACCATATCTCATCAGAAGTCCTAGAATATATAATTGTATTTTCATTTGTAATCTCCTTATACTCAGCACTGACTATAAGTATATCATATTTTTTCATACTGTCAACAATATATACAAATTATGTATGATTGATATGATTGATTTGTGATAATGTCTTAGTATACCATTTACGATTATGTACCAAATAAATAAGTTTATTAATTCACAAGTTATCCACAGATTATCCACATTATCCACATAGTATTCTATCTATGTATCCCAATTTTAGTTGAGCCAGTTCCTTATTGGAGATTTAGCTTAATAGCTGTTTCAGCAGATGTAGGAAACTAGATTTGAAATAATAAGTGACAATAAAGTATAATATTTGTTATGAGCATATGAATGTGGTAATAATACTACTTGAATAAAGGAGCTTTTAAACATATGAATTTTTATTTCGCACCTATGGAAGGTTTGACTGGGTACATTTATAGAAATGCCCATAATGCCTTCTTTAATAAAATAGATAAATACTTTTCACCTTTTATTGTTGCAAATCAAAGTGATAAGTTTAAAACAAAGGAATTAAATGATATTTTACCTGAAAACAACCAAGGTATAGTTTTGATTCCACAATTACTAACAAATAATGCAAAAGACTTTATACATACTTCAAAGAAAATAAAGCAAATGGGATATACTGAGGTCAATTTGAATTTAGGATGCCCTTCTGGAACTGTAGTTTCAAAAAATAGAGGATCTGGATTCCTTTCAAAAACAAAAGAGCTTGATGCATTTTTAGAGGAAATTTTTTCAGAGGCTGCAACAAAAATCTCAGTAAAAACTAGAATAGGAAAAGACCAGCCAGAAGAATTTTATAATTTAATTGAAATATTTAACAAATATCCTATAGAAGAACTTATTATTCATCCTAGGATTCAAAAAGATTTTTATAAAAATAAGCCTAATCTAAAAATTTTTAAGGACGCCCTAGCTTTAAGTAAAAATCCTGTTTGCTATAATGGTGACATTTTTACAGTCAAAGATTACAAGAATTTTTCGACTGATTTCAACAGCGTAGAAATTTTAATGATTGGCCGTGGATTATTAGCCAATCCCGGATTGATTAATGATATTAAAAATAATACTAAACTAGATAAAAAATTACTAAAAGATTTTCATGACAAGATTTATGAAGATTATAAGAAAGTACTTTTTGGAGATAGGAATGTCTTGTTTAGAATGAAAGAATTATGGTCCTATATGATTCAGATGTTTTCTAATAACGCAAAATATGCAAAAAAAATTAAGAAATCAGAAAGATTATACGACTATGATGCAGCAGTTTTAAGCCTATTCAGAGAACAGACTATTTTAGAAAATTAGTAAAATTAAATTTATCCGATGACTACCTGCTCTAATACTCCCACGCACACAGCGAAAGCGACTATCACCAAATCAAAGATTTGGGATATCTGCTTTTCTCCAAGCGGGAGTAAAGAGCAGCTACGTCCCTGGATAACGATTTTTCCTAAAGGATAACGCCTTCTAAGTGCTGAAGCACTAAGAATCCTGTTAATAAGCATCAGGTGGAGTCAGAACTCCATCTGATGCCAAGAACTCTGTTTATCTATTACATTTTTAATTTCGTTTAGACTTTATATCCATGGGCATACTAATTTCATCAAGTGATTCTTAGACTCAGGTAGAGTTTGCTTAAGATGATGGAAGTATTACAGATGGTAGTTCTGGGATAAAATACAATATTTTACTTCTTAATATTAGTTTATAGGTAGGTGATTAAATGCTAAGTGATAAACCAATCAATTCTTTCTTAGAAAATATAGCTTCTAAACCATTAACTCCAGCTGCAGGAAGCATAGCCGCCTTAAGCGCAGCTTCTGCTGCAGCATTAACTGAAATGGCTGCTAACCTTACCTCAAAAAAACCTAAATATCGTGATATTTCAGCTAAAATGAAAGAAATAGCTGAGGAATGTTCTTCCTATAGGGAGATTTTTCTTAATGATATTGATAAAGATACAAAAGCCTTTAAAAAAGTAATAGATTTATATTTAATGCAGTTAAATACAGAAGCTGAAAAAGAAATTCAACAAAAAGAATTGCAAAATAGTTTTAAAACAGCTATAGAGATACCTCTAAGTATGGCCAATAATATTGTAGAGTTAATTTATGCTATAAGATTTGTTAATAAACATGGATGTAAAACATCAGCATCAGATGTAAAGCAAGCTTATATTCTAGCAGAATCTGCAGTCCGTTCATCGATTTTTCTTATAAAATCAAACCTTGTCTTTGTCCATGATCAGGATTTTCAAACCTATATTTCAAAAAAAATTGATGACTTAGAGGCAGACTTAGAAATGTAATAAATAACATATTTATTATGTATTAACTTGCGAAGCTTTGCTTCGCAAGTTTTTATATTAAGTCAAGATTTTATATGTGCGAAAGTTGAGGTATTAATTTAACACACTTTTCTCACCTTTAATACCAATATAATTGAATATCTCCTGAAACAAGGTTTTTGCCACAGGTGCTGAAACATCTGAAGCATAATAATTAGAACCACTAGGTTCATCCACACTTACAAGCAAGGTTATTTTAGGATTCTCCTCAGGAGCCATACCAGCAAAGGAAGACATGTATTTTCCAACTGCATAACCTCCTGTTTTAGGATCAGCTATCTGAGCCGTACCAGTTTTACCTGCAATATCTAATCCCTGTAAAAAGGCATTTTGTCCTACCCCTGAAGTAACTACTTTAGTTAAATCCACTCTTAGCTCAGATGCTAGTTCAGCATTATACACAGTTTTTTTACCATAATTATTATATTTTTTATCTACAACTTCATTATTTGTATCATCAATATGTGTAATATTTTTCATGACATGCGGTCTTATCCATGTTCCTCCATTTGCTATTGCATTAAAAGCAGCCATGTATTGAACTTGATTGACTGCAACGCCTTGTCCAAAAGCAAGCTCAGATAAATCAAATCTATTAATTTGATCAGGACTTCTCAAAGTACCTGCTGATTCTCCAGGCAAGTCTATCCCTGTTTTTTGACCAAACCCCATTTTTTTTGCAGTAGCAACAAGCTTGTCTTTACCTAGTTTATTTCCTAACTCTGCAAACCCTACATTACATGAATTTTTTATTATATCCACAAAGCTTTCGCTGCCATGCCCATTCAAATTCCAGCAGTGAATAGGACTTTTATCAATTGTTATGCTGCCATCACATATATATGTGTCATTTAATCCAATATTGTTTTCTAGAGCACTTGCTGCGGTAATAACTTTAAATATAGACCCTGGCTCAAAATTGTCTTGGATAGAAGGATTTTTCCAAAGCATTTCAGCATCTTTAGAATTTTTGGCTATACTTGATGCATTGTTAAGATCCACACTAGGTTTATTTGCCATTGCTAATATTTCTCCATTTTGAGGGTTCATAACTATAATATTAACTGCTTTTGCATTATTATCTTCTAAAGCTTTTTGAGCCGCTTGTTCAGCATATTGTTGAATAACTGAATCTATTGTTAAAATAACATTTTTACCATCTACTGGCGGGGTATATTTTTCAGATTCATAAGGTAATTGATTATTTTTTGCATCTTTTTCATAAGTCATACTGCCAGGCATACCTGAAAGTTCTTTATCATAGCTTAGTTCTGCCCCAGAAATTCCATTACCCTCAGGATTTACCAATCCTAAAATGCTTGTCATAAAATTTCCATTTACATAATACCTTTTAGTATCTGGTGAAATAATAATTCCTTTAATATTTAACGCTTTAACCTGGGTCATTACAGGTTTCTCAATCTGCCTTTTCAATAAAGCCGAATTAGCAGGTAATCCATTCGGCAGTGTTGTACCTAATACTTTTAAAATGTCTTCAGATTTCATATTAAGTATAGGAGACAATTTATTGGCTAATTGAGAAAAAGACATTTTTCTCTCATTTAAAGTTTGCCTTAATGTTTTTAAATCCAAGTCAACTCTATAAATACTTTCATTTACTGCTAACTCATTAGAATTTCTATCTAAAATTTCTCCTCTTTTAGCACTAATTGGTATTGTAGTTGTTTGTTGCTCTATAGCCATTGATTTATATTCAGAACCCTTTGCTACCATTAAATATCCTAATCTTCCAAGTAGCGCCAAAAATACAATAACCAATAGTATTCCAGCAAATATAAATTTATTTTTTTTAACAAATTTTTTTGTTTTCATCCTTCGCCTCTTTAGTCTTTCAGGCAATCTCCCATTTAACTAATTGCCATTTTATAATATTATTTCTTATATGCTATATAGCTTATTATATTAAAACCTGTAATCATATTCAACTATAAGTAATTATGATAGACAAGTTTATTACATAATTATTTATGAACTAGATAAATTGGAAAAGACAAGGGTATAATTTCATTAATAAAAGAATATAAAGGAGAATTTTCAATGATTAGACAAGATTTAAAAGTAAAAAACATACCTGCAATCTTGTGGGGCCTCAAATCAGATAAACTATTTATAGCAATTCACGGTAATATGTCAAATAAGGCAGATGATAACATTGTGCTATTTGCAGAAGAAGCTCTAGCAAAAGGTTATCAAGTTCTTAGTTTTGACTTACCTGAGCATGGTGACCGCAAGAATGAGCCCTATGCCTGCAAGGTTCAAAACTGTGTTCAAGACCTTAGTGTCATTATGGATTATGCAAAATTACTATCAAATAATATAAGTGTATTTGCCTGCAGCATGGGAGCATATTTTAGCTTACTTGCTTACAGTCGTGAGCCATTGAAACAGTGTTTGTTTCTCTCTCCTGTGGTGGATATGGAACGCATCATAAATAATATGATGACATGGTTTAACATAAGTGAAAACAAATTAAAATTAGAAAAAGAGGTCCCAACGCCTATTGGACAAACACTATATTGGGATTACTACTCCTATGTAAAGGAACATCCTATCCTCACTTGGAATTGTACTACTTCAATTCTCTACGGCTCAGAAGATAACTTGTGTGAGTTTGGTGTGGTATCTGCATTTGCAAAACACTTTAATTGTAACTTACAAGTAATGAAACATGGAGAACATTACTTTCATACAAAAGAACATCTTAAATTCTTTAGAAAATGGGTAAGAAAAAATATATTGTATAATTAAAAAGCTTTATCTCAACTTTATTTAACTCCCACTCTACAGGTGGGAGTTTTAGCCTATAATGATTTATTCTGTTATTTTTCGCTTTTGCACCTTATTCTTATACATATTATTATCTGCTGTCTCTATTAAAGTATCAATATCAACCTTTTTTACATTATTATATTCTGCAAAACCATAGCTAAAATCAACTTTGTAATTAAAAGAGCTGCCCGCATTAAGCTTGTCCATGTCACTTCTTATTCTATTAATAATTAATTCTGCCTCTTTTATAATAATATTAGGAAATATAATAAGGAATTCATCTCCCCCTATTCTACAAACATAATCAGAATTTCTTACATTAGAGACTAACAACTTGACTACATTTAAGATAAGGTTGTCCCCTTCAATATGTCCATAAGTATCATTTGTCTTTTTTAAATTATCCACATCTATAAAACATATTGTTAGATTATTTTTGTTTCTCAATACATTTTTCATTTCTTTATCCAAGAACTCCATACCTGCTCTTCTGTTGTATAACTTCGTCATTTCATCAGTGGCAGCTGTTTTTTCTAATTCATTTTCTTTGTCTGTTAATTCTTTGAATATAGTATTGTAAGGCTGAGTAATACAAGTTATTATAACTGCCTTATATATAAGATAAAAAGATATCATCTTAAAATAATGCCCTAACAAATTTGAAAATGCATAGTTATTTATATATAAAGTAAACTCAAATTCAGATATTATAGTAAAAATAATAGATCCAAACAAGTACCCATAAACTTTACTATCAAATTTATTTTTGTTCTTCCTTAACAATATGATATCAATTGTTAATATTCCACATATAATATATTCGCTAATTATCTTAAATGGAGTTTGTCCTTTTCCTTGAATAAAACATATAGGAAACACCTTGAAATAAAAAATTGAAGCTATAATACTTAAAGTAACTACGGTATAAATTGCAAAAGTTAAATATGGCCTCAATTTTCTCTTAAAATGTATGAATATAAATGGTATCAACAAAGAAATGCTTTCGAGATAACGGGCTCCTATCCATAATTGATTAGCATAAAAATTATATCCTCTAAAAATGTTCATACCGTTGTATGACAGCGTATGTAATAAATCTAAAAATGCTACAAACATATATGCAATACCTATAAATACAAGGTAATCAAAGTATTTTTTTGAAAAATTTTTTGAATTCCATGCTACTATAAATAAAGTAAATCCTATTATTACACTAAATAATTCTGCAAGACTGTGAAACAACAAATAGCTATATAGGTTGGTCATATACAAAGCTGCTATCACAATTAATAAAATAATAACTTCAAAAATACAATTTTTATATTTATACATATGAACAGCCCCCCAATAAAATAATAATTACATATAACAAATACTTCAAATAACTTTATCACCTGGATATAAACTATTAAGTACATTATATTATTAAATAATAAAAAATCCAATAGAATAATACTTAAAATATTATTTGTCGAAGAAATATATGTAAAAAGTTGAAATTTGAATTGAAAATAGCTCATTAGAATATGTATCTGTATTGGACAAATCCAGCACGGTTATATATTCTAATGAGCTATTATAAATATTTAATTTGAACTTTCATTGATACTGTGAAATACAATAATCCTACTTCCAATGTAGTTTGAAATAATAGAAAAGCCCGTAGCAAAAACTTGAGAAAGAAAAGTATCAACATATAGTTTGCTCACTAGTAAATGCATAATAGTTAAGTTTAATGATAAGGATACCCCATTTACCATAGTGAATTTTATAAGTTGAATAACTACCCTTTTATCCTTATCGCAGAAAGTCCACTCTTTGTTTAAAATATAACTATTTAACATACCTATTGAATACGAAACTACCGTACTAAAAAGGTAATTAAGCAGTAAAATCTTGTTAAAAAGATAAAAAGAAAGCAATGTTATGGTAGTATTAGCAGCCCCAACTATACAAAATTTTATTAGCTTAATCATAAAATTTTCCTATTATAAAATATTCTTTATTTAGCATGACAATCCTTACCTTCATCCCTAATGTCATTAACTACATATAAGGTTTTTTGATGACTTTTATATAATTCTATAGAGCTATTAGCGGGGTTTGCCAGTTTGTCATCTAAATTTATTTCTTTATCTATTATGTACAGCGGTCTACATTTACTTTCATCATAAATTCTAGCAATATACTCACCCACAATTCCTATAGATAAAAGCTGTATACCTCCAATAAAACATGCTATAGTCAATGTTGTTATCCATCCTATAGAATTTACAGCAGTTCCTCGTAATATCTTTACTAGAAGATATATAAAAATTATTAGTGATAGTAAAATAGTTTCAAGGCCTAAATGTTCAACTACCTTTAATGGTTTTGAAGAAAAAGAAATTATTCCATCTAGCGCAAACCTTATCATCTTTTTTATAGGATATTTTGTTTCTCCTGCAAAACGTTCTTTTCTCTCATACTCTAAAGGTACTTGTTTGAATCCAATCCAACTCCACATTCCTCTCAAGAACCTATTATGCTCAGGCATTTTCTTTATGGCTTCAACTACCTTTCTATCAATAAGCCTAAAGTCTCCTGTGTCTACAGGGATTGTTACACTGCTCATTTTATTTAAAATCTTATAGAATAATTTTGCTGTACTAAGTTTAAATAAACTTTCACCATCACGCTTTTTTCTTTTTCCATATACTACATCATTTCCTTCTTCCCATAACTTAATCATTTTAGGTATAAGTTCAGGGGGGTCCTGAAGATCTGCATCCATTATAATTACCGCATCCCCATTAGACTTATTGATTCCAGCAGTAACTGCAATCTGATGGCCAAAATTTCTAGAAAAGCTTATAACTTTCACATGAAGATCCTTGCCTGCAATTTCCTTTAAAATATTGAAGGTTTTATCCTTACTTCCATCATTAACAAAAATTAGTTCATAGTTTAAATTATTTTTTAAAGCTACATTACTTAACCGAGTATAGCACTCACTAGCAACCTCTTCTTCAGAATACATGGGAACAACTATTGAAATAAGTTTATGGTTCATAATTTACCTCCCCAAAATATGCTTAATAAATAGTAATTATTTGACTTTATCTATATTGATTATTTTTCGTATAAGCCCAGCTTTCTATTCCTATGTTGATAAACTTTATTAATATTTTTTGTTTATTTATGAATATTTTTACGTCAGGTCTAAAAAAATAAAATAAATATTAGTATGAAAACATAAGGAGAAGGTCTATGAATTTATCTGATACAAAATCAGCAGATAAAATAATTAATTTTATGGAGAAAAAATATTACTTTTTTTTAATAGTAATTTTATCCGTATCATTGTTTAATATATTTTATAACTTAGGTACTACACCTATAAGTAGCTGGGATGAGGCAAGACACGGAGTTAATGCTTATGAAATGATTAAAAGGAATAATTACATAGTAAATACTTATGCATATAGTAATGATTACTGGAACTTGAAGCCACCAGTAAGCTACTTATCAATAGTTTTAGGCTTTAAGATAGCAGGCTTTAATGCCTTAGGTCTAAGATTGTTTTCTGCTGTGGCAGGTGTGTTAACAATACTTATACTAACTATATTTGTTTTATACAGTTATGGAAAAATAGCCTCTCTAATTTCCTCAACAGTATTAACCACTACAATGTCATTCATTCTCGATCATTGTTCTAGAAGTGGAGATGCAGATTCCATATTTATTTTATTCTTCACATTATCTATGATATGTTTAACCTTAGCTAAAAAAAATATCTTATGGCTTTACTGTTCTGGTTTTACTTTTGCACTAGCATTTCTAACTAAAAGCTGGCATGCAGGCAGTATAGCAGTTATTATCGCTATATACCTAGCTATAAATAGATCAAAAATAATGAGAAAGCAAATAGCTCTATTTACTTTAATTACTTCATTACCAATCATTATTTGGGCATTACTAAGATATAGTCAGGATGGTTTTACCTTTTTTAAAAATATGATAGCATATGATTTAATGGCTAGAACCTCTAAAACCCTGGAAGGCCATATTGGCGGTATGTGTTACTATATTGAACATTTTCAGTGGTCATATTTTTATTGGTTTCTTGTTTTCACAAGCACTATGCTTGCAATCCTTATGATAACCCTTCCAGAAACTTTAACTAGTGATGATAAAAACTATGTCTTATGCACAGCCTTGTGGATAACTGTACCCTTTTTACTTTATACAATGGCAAAAACTAAAATTTGGTGGTACATATTTCCCATCTATCCTGCAATGGCCATGAGTATTGGTATAACTTCAAGTATACTTTTAAAATCAAAAAAATCAAATATTATTATGCCAATTTTGCTAAGTGGAATGATATTATTTTCTGCAGGGAAAAACCAATTCTTAATTACGGAAAAAATTTCTCATATCAAAACAGACCCAATTCAGGTTCTTTTCAAGGATCTAGAAAAACATCCTGAATACAAAGGCAGAAAAATCTACATAAATCATTTCGAACAGAGTTACTGGCTGTGTGCTGAATTATATGGTGACTTAGTTCCAACTTCTGGTGGTATAAATGGATTTTTAAAAGATAATGATAATAGCTGCCTGCTTTTTATTACAAGAGATAAAATAAATCTTTTAGGAAATACTATTTCTAATTTCAAGATAATAATTCAAAATAAAAACGCTTGTATTTATAGTAAGTAGCTATTAGTTTATCAAAAATCCAGGTACAACCCACTAAAAAAGTAATATCAAAAGTATAGTTAAATAAAAAAAGCTGCTTTGCAGTATCAGCTTCCCCATTCCCTATATAAGGCATAGGAAATTGTACAATACCAACAAACATGATCATCCATAAAATTTCTATTTGTAAAGTAATTTTCTCATTCTTTTTGTTTTTAATATACTCAATAAATGAAACTAAGAACACTAAAGTATAAAAAACTGCTATGAAAGATAGAGTCTTCGGCAGTTTTAAATTTCTAAAGTTTGACCAAAATGTAAAACGATTAAATTCAGGATTATATTTTGACACCTTAGATCTTTCATATTTACCCAAGGAGGTTTCGGTATGAAAGCTCTTAGATGCAGTATATTCCATACCCTTTAATAGCCTATCAGGGTGGAAAACATAAAATTTTACTATATTTACATTGCTAATTTTTTTATTAAATTCTCTATTAGTTATATCTGACCAAGGAACATATTTTACATATGCACTTTTAGGTAAATAAGCATGCTTCCCTGCTTCCACAGATAAATCTGGAGATAAGCCAAGCATAGTCAAATCTTTTTTTGGACTTTGTGAATTTTTCAAAATACCATAAAAAACTGAATTAAACTTTGTATCTACACCACAAGAGCTATCAATTTTACAATATGTCCCTCTTACATAAAAAATTAATGTTAAAGTAGTAATAACAAGAAATATATTAGTTTTACTAAAAATTTGTTTTCTATCAATTTTCACTATCCTTAACATAATAAAAACTACAAGCGGCAATTCAACAAAGCATTGGGCTTTAGACCCGAGAAACAAAATGGACGAGATAAATATAAATAAAAGTTTTTTATAAGATCTATCTTCTCTATGTTTTGAAAAGTAAAGAATACTTGAAATAAACAGAAGAAAGCCTACAATCATCATTGGTTCTCCATAAAGACTGTTAAACCATACAATATAGTTTCCATCTACTAGTATTATTATAGATAATATGCTAAAAAAAACTGCTGCAGCTATATTTTTAAAATCAATACAGCTAAAGCATATATATAATCCTGTCATATGCAAAATTAAGTAAATAAAGGCTAAAATTCTAGTGTCAAAATAATTATAGCCAATTATATTACATAATAATTTTCCAAATGTAATAGGATAAATCATGCTTGTGGTTGGAATAATTCCTAAAAACCTTAAAGAACTGGTTGGAAGTGTTTTATATTCAGTTACAACATACTTAAACCAGTGAGATGAATCTTGACCTTTGGCATCTGTTAAACCAGTAGCTTTCATTACCCTTTGAAAATCTCCTTGATCTGCTATACCTGGCATAGGAGGATAAAAAAGTATAAATAAAGCTGCTATGAAAGCTCCTAGGATACTAATAATTGGTATATATCTACATAAACTTGAATTTTCTCTGAGAGACCACTTATTTTTTTTCATATTTAGTAATAACTCTCCCCTTTCCTGAGACTTATCCAAAAAGAGAATATATCCATATAACCAAAGTATTTCCACAAATTCAGGAATTAAACCTAACCTACAAATAATAAATTTTTTTAAAGATTAGTCACAACCATTTTATTGTGATAAAATAATAAAAAAGTGTTTGAAAAGTGTTGCTAATTGAAGTATGATGATTGATACAATCACAAATGTGAAATTATTTAATTAAAATTATGAATTTTAATTTGTTTAATAAAATCTATAAAGATCAGAGGAAGTTTTATATGAATAGAGATATAAAAAAAGAAGTCCAACTAAATACAGCTCAAATGCTAGTAAAGTGTTTAGAAGCCGAAGGAGTAAAGTACATTTTTGGTATTCCTGGTGAAGAAAATCTAGAAATAATGAATGCAATTTCAGATTCAACTATTGAATTTATTACAACCCGTCATGAGCAAGGTGCTGCATTTATGGCAGATGTTTATGGACGTTTAACAGGAAAAGCAGGCGTTTGCCTATCAACACTAGGACCAGGTGCCACTAACTTAGTAACTGGTGTAGCAGATGCTGATAGTGATGGTGCTCCGGTTGTTGCCATTACAGGTCAAGTAGGTACTGAAAGAATGCATATAACATCACACCAGTTTTTAGACCTTTGCAAAATGTTCGAACCAATCACAAAGAGAAGTAAACAAATCGTTCGTCCTGATACTGTAAGTGAAATTATAAGACTTGTGTTTAAGTATGCCGAAAGTGAAAAACCTGGAGCATGCCATATTGATTTACCTGTAAATATTTCAAAAATGCCAGTAGGTGCTTTAGAAAGGCCTTTGGAAAAGAAAATTCCGCCAAAGGAACATGCGGATTTATCAACAATTGAAGAAGCTGCAGGTGAAATCTTCAAAGCAAAAAATCCTATTATCTTAGCTGGGAGCGGTGCTATAAGGGGAAATTCTTCAAAAGCTGTTACAGAATTTGCAACTAAATTGAAAATTCCAGTAATTAATACAATGATGGCAAAGGGTATTATACCATTGGATAACAAATATTCAATGTGGACAATAGGTATTCCACAAAAAGATTATGTAAATAAAATTATTGAAGAAGCTGATTTAGTAATTACAATTGGATATGATATTGTAGAATATGCTCCATCCAAATGGAATATAAATGGAGACATTAAAATTGTGCATATCGATGCAAGACCATCACACATCAATAAACTTTATCAGCCGATAGTAGAAGTAGTTGGTGATATTTCAGATGCTCTATACAATATATTGAGAAGAACTTCTAGCAAAGATGAACCAGTAAAGGCTTTGGAGATTAAAGCAAAAATGCTAGCTGAACATGAAAGCTATGCAAATGACAATGCTTTTCCAATGAAACCCCAAAGAATTTTAAATGATGTTAGAAAGGTCATGGGACCACATGACATTGTCATATCAGACGTAGGTGCCCATAAAATGTGGATTGCCAGACATTACAACTGCTATGAGCCTAATACATGTATTATTTCAAATGGTTTTGCTACAATGGGTATTGGTGTTCCAGGCGCAATTGCAGCCAAGTTAATTAACCCAGATAAAAAAGTATTGGCTATTGTTGGTGATGGCGGTTTCATGATGAATAATCAAGAATTAGAAACAGCCCTGCGTATTAAAACTCCAATTGTAGTTTTAATCTTCAATGACAGTAACTACGGTTTAATAAAATGGAAACAAGAAGAACACTATGGTAAAAGCTGTTATGTAGATTTTACTAATCCAGATTTTGTAAAGTTTGCAGAAAGTATGTATGCAAAAGGATATCGAGTAGAAAAAGCAGAAGATTTAATTCCAACTTTGGAAGAAGCTTTTAAACAAAATGTACCCGCAGTTATTGATTGTCAAGTTGACTATGGTGAAAATATAAAGCTTACAAAGCATTTAAAAGAAGTTTATGAAAATATGTAAAGTGGAGGAATAAAATGAAGGCATTATCTATTAAACCAGAAATCTATACCTTTGACACATGTAAAGAATTTATAGACAAATTTAAAATAGGAAAAGAAGACTTAGTTATTACAAGTGAACATACCTATGTTTCATATTTTTCTAAATATAACCTTGATACCAATGTAATCTTTATTAGAAAATACGGAACTGGAGAGCCAAGTGATGTAATGGTAGAAGCAATTTGTAAGGATATAAAAGATATTACTTATAAAAGAGTAATTGCCATTGGCGGCGGAAGTGTTCTTGATGTTTCAAAATTGTTTGCATTAAAAGCAGTTTCACCAGTACTTGATTTATTTGATCACAAATTAGAATTTGTGAAAGATAAGGAATTGATCCTTATTCCAACAACTTGTGGAACAGGCAGTGAAGTAACTAATATTTCTATTCTTGAATTGAAGTCAAGACATACAAAATTAGGCCTTGCTATAGATGAACTATATGCAGATTTTGCTGTTATGATTCCAGAACTTCTAGAAAATTTACCTTTTAAATTTTTCGCAACTAGCTCCATTGATGCCTTGATTCATTCCATTGAATCCAGTGTTTCACCAAAGGCTACAAGCTATACAGAAATGTTTTCCTATAAAGCAATGGAAATGATCTTAAAAGGATATCAGGAAATTTCAAAAAATGGCCCAGACGCCAGATTTTCCTTGTTAAATAAATTTTTACTTGCAAGCAATTATGCTGGAATTGCATTTGGTAATGCAGGGTGTGGTGCAGTACATGCTATGAGTTATCCTTTAGGTGCTAACTACCACGTTCCTCATGGAGAAGCAAATTACCAAATGTTCATTGGAGTATTTAAAACCTATTATCGTTTAAAACCACAAGGTAAAATTACAAAACTAAACAAATTCTTAGCATCCATTTTAAACTGCAAAGAAAATGATGTTTACATTAAAATAGAAGAGTTATTAAACGTATTGATTCCTAAAAAACAATTACGTGATTATGGAGTAAAACAAGAAGAATTAAAGGAATTTACACAAAGTGTTATGACTAAACAAGGTCGTTTAATGGCAAATAACTATACAGAATTAAATGAACAAACTGTATATGAAATATATAAATCATTATATTAAAGTAGAGTGGATTTAAATTATGATAAATTTTCTTAATTTAGAATACTTTTTAGTTGCATCAGAAGAATTAAATTTTACTAAGGCAGCAAAAAGGCTGTTTATCTCTCAACAATCATTAAGTTCTCATATTTCAAAGTTAGAGCTTGACTTAAATGTGACATTATTTAATCGCACCTCACCTTTAACATTGACATCAGAAGGAAAAAGTCTGGCAAAAAACACTATAAAAATATTGAACTTAAAAAAACAGTCTCTAAAAGAGCTGTCTGATATCAAAGATTTTAAACGAGGTGACTTATATATTGGTATATCCCCTACAAGAGGACTGTCATTTTTGCCAGAGATACTGCCTGACTACAGCGAAAAATTTCCTAATATTCATTTGCATTTATTCGAAGGTAATTCAAAAGAGTTAGACCTTGCATTGCTTAACGGTGATGTAGATTTAATAGTTGCAATGTTACCTTTCAATGTAGAAAATGTAGAAACAATACCTCTTTGTAATGAAGAAGTTCTTATGATTGTTCCAGATAGTATATTAGTAAAATACTTTCCTAACAACTATGATAAAGTTAAAGCACAACTTGAAAAAGATGTAGATTTAGCTTTATTGAAAGATTGCCCTTTTTTAATGTTTAACACAAGACATATGGTTAGGCTTATTGCAGATGAAATGTTTAGTGAAAAACAAATAAAACCTAATATTATTTTAGAAACAGATAGTATTGAAACAGCATTAGCACTTTCAGTAAAAGGGATGGGAATTACTTTTTATCCTAAAACTCTAATGAGTAACAAGAATTTAGTATTTGATAAAGACTCCTTTGCAAGTACTAACATATACCATATGAGATATAATAAAACTCATAGGACGCTGGCCATCGGCTATCAGAAAAATCGCTATATATCTCAAGCAGTAAAGGAGTTTATCAAGCTAGCAAGAGAAAAATATGAAAATTTGATTCAATGACAGGCGTGGATTTTAATCATTATCTTTGCCTACACCATAATAATAAAACAAATAACCGCATACCTGTTGAATTCAGGTATGCGGTAGTTTTTTATAATATCTTCTTATTTTTAAAGTCTGATTTTAGATAATATTATTAAACTCCCGCCGTAATACCACCATCTGCAATAACAGATGAACCTGTCATGCAAGAAGAATCATCTCATATGTGAATAATTTTAATCATATTAAACATACTAAATCTGTAATTAATTGTTCTAAAGGAGGTTTTATTACGTCAATTTTAAAATATTTCCATAATTCTAAAAAATCCAAAATTGAAAAACAAGATAAAAAAATTGAAAAAAACTTACCTCCACAAATAAAACTTTCCTTAGATTTAACTTCTAATATTGAAATAATAAAAAAAATGCTCGGTTTTTCCAGTGACATAACAGTAAGAAATTTTACTATTACTCCAGATGCTGAAATAAGAGCAGCAGTCATTTTTATTAAAGGCCTGGCTGAAAGAGAACTCATCAACGAACAGGTTATTGGAGCATTGATGTTAAATGACAGATTTGGCAGTGTAAAAAATACTAATGAGTTTTTTCAAATGATAAAAGAATATGGTTTACCTAGTACCTACGTAAATGAAGAATCTAATATTAATAACATAGTAACTGAATTGATTGATGGCAATACAATTCTTTTGTTAGACAAAATAGACAAAGTTCTTATAGTAGGAAGCACAGGCTGGAAGGACAGGGCAATTTCTGAGTCAACCAGTGAAACCTCGGTAAGAGGGCCAAAGGATTGTTTTACAGAAAACATTGAAAATAATACTGCTCTAATAAGGCGTCATATCAAAAGTCCTGACTTAAGGATAGAATCATTTAAAATAGGTACAAAAACTAAAACAACAGTATTGATAGCCTATCTTGAAGGAATAGCAAGGGAAGGTATAATAGATGAAGTTAGAGAACGACTAGGACGAATTAAAATTGACGGCATACTTGAGAGTGGTTATATTGAAGAATTAATAGAAGATACCCCTTCATCTATGTTTCCTCAGATAGAACACAGTGAAAGGCCTGATAAAATTTCTGCGGCAATCTTAGAAGGTAGGGTGGCTATTCTTGTAGATACAACTCCTTATGTGCTCATGGTTCCTACAATTTTTGTTCAGTTTATTCAGTCGGTAGATGACTATTACCAGCGTTTTCCTATAGGGTCTTTTGCAAGATTCATTCGAATTATTGCTTATTTTGTTTCAATTTTTCTTCCTTCACTATACATTGCTTTAACAAGCTTTCACCAAGAAATGATACCCACTACACTGGCCTTATCAATTGCAGCTTCCCGTGAGGGTGTCCCTTTTCCCAGCATAGGAGAAGCCTTTATAATGGAAATTACTTTTGAAGTTCTAATAGAGGCAGGCCTTCGCCTGCCAAAGCAGGCAGGTCAAGCCGTAAGTATAGTTGGCGGTATTGTTATAGGTCAGGCTGCAGTTCAAGCAGGAATTGTTTCACAAGCTATGGTAATCGTGGTTGCCCTAACAGGTATCAGCTCTTTTGCCATTCCAGCTTTCAATGCATCGTCTTCAAGCCGTTTACTTCGATTTCCCCTAATGATAGTGGCTTCTGTACTCGGTTTACCCGGTATCCTGGCAGTAGCAAGTATAATCCTTACTCACTTAAACAGCCTGCGTTCTTTTGGTATAAATTATATGGAACCTTTTATATCTGCAGACAAAAGTATAGTTGAAGACACTGTATTTAGAAAACATTGGTGGAAAATGAACCGACTCCCAAGTTATATTGCTCGTAAAAGCATTATAAAGCAAGCCCCGAACATGAAACCAGGGCGAAAAGCAGATTCTACGGATGAAGATAATAATAGCTAATTCTGTTTTCAAAAAAGGAGAGGTGCAGATGAGGAAGATAGCTTTGGGATTAATTCTTATACTTTCGTTTCTACAAACTGGCTGTTGGGATGCCAGAGAAATAGACGAACTTGCCTTTGTATTAAGCATTGGTTTGGATAAAACAGACTACGGATTTAAAGTAACAGCACAAATTGCAAGTCCGGAAACTTATAGTAAAACACCATCAGGTTCTGGGATTGCTCAAAAGAATAAACCCTTCTGGATAATCACAAGCACTGGCAAAACAATTTTTGAGGCAATACGTAATATGGCTTCCATATCTTCCCGTCGTATCTTTTGGTCTCATATTAAAATAATAGTTATAAGTGAGCAACTGGCGCGGAGCAATACCCTTGAAATATTTGATTTTTTTACTCGGAATCCTGAGCTTCGTTTAAGAACCCTAGTTGCAGTTACCCCGGGAAATGCAGGAAAAATTCTTGATATTGTTCCTGTAACGGAGAAAGATCCAGCTGTATACCTTGAAAAAATAATTAAAAATAGGAATTTGACAGGCAAATCTTATGACATAATGTTAAAGGATTTTATTGAAGACTATCTTGACCCATATGTAGGTCCAGTAACCTCAAGGATCATTTTTGACAAATCAAAATCAGAACCTATTATAAAAACAAGTGGTGCATACGTTTTTGACCACAATAAAGTGTCCACTGTACTTAGTGAAGAACAGACAAGAGGGCTTTTGTGGATAAAAAATAAAATGAATTCATCAATAATGGTTATAAATTGTCCTTATGATGGTATACCTATTACCCTTGAAATTAAAAAATCTAAGTCCTCTATCAAAAGTTATTTGGATGGTGAAGTACCCCATTTTTCAATTAATCTTAAAGTAGACGCCACCATTACCGAACAATCATGTCTCACCAACTTTAACGATATGGAAAAACTAAGCAAACTGAAAAACTCACTGGAAAAATCTATTTGCAAAGACATCCAATCTACAATACTAACAGCAAAAGATATACAAATAGATTTTCCCGGTTTAAGTTCTACACTACACAGACAGCATAAAAAGGAGTGGAATCAAATATCTCCGAAATGGGATCAAATTTTTAAAGATAGCAAAGTTAACATAGCTGCCAAAGTAACTATTCATCATGTATCATTGGCAAAGCCCCTAGAGCCAATAAAAATACAGAAGTAATATATAGAATAAAGGAGTACTATGATGCAAAAAAAAGAAACCATTAGCAACAACCAGTTTAGAGATATTCTAATTTGCATTATGTGGCCTGCAACAATCAACTACGCAAGTGGCATTTTAGCTAGAGAAGTAGGCCGGGATATGTGGATAAGTGGTATTATAGGTGTACTTACTATAATACCCTTTGCTCTTCTCATTGTTTATATAGGGCAAAGTTTTCCAGACAAAACAATTGTACAATATGCTCAAAACTTGTTAGGTCGTGTATTAGGAAAAGTTCTAGGAATAATACTTACACTGTACTTTTTTATCATGTCTTCTAGTTCAATATCAATGTACGTCCATCATCTCACTGACTTTCTACTGCCACAAACGCCTTTTTTAGTAGTAACTACAATGCATGTTTTGGTAATATTCTATTTAGTATGGAAAGGCCCTGAAGTCATTGGGAGAACAGCTGTTATTGCTTTTGGAGCAGGCATAATTTTTTATTTTCTCGTTCTCATGGCTTCTCTAGGTGAAATAGATATTAACAGAATTGCACCTTTTTTTGATTCAGGAGTTGCTAATGTATTTAAATCCACTTTAAGAACTGATACATTTATAGGCATATCCCAAACACTTATAGCAATGATTCTTCCAATAGTTCATGACCAAAAAAAAGCTTTTGGGTCTGCGGCTTCTGGTTTGCTCATTGGAGGTTCTTTTTTTATCTTTTATTTTATTGTAGAATTGATGGTTATGGGCCCTCATGTAGTAGCCTTAATGCGTGTTGCCAGTATGGATTTTGTAAGATCCATTCAAATAACCCAATATCTCCACCGTTTTGAATCCTTTATGGTTGCCCTGTGGTATTGGAGTATAATGACTCAGGCAGGAATTCTAGCAAGCTGTTCTTTAACTGCCTTTATGCAAACTACTGGAATAAAAAAGAGAAATCCATTTATTGTTATTGTTTTTGCCTTAACAATGATAATTGTTACATTTTATCTAGGTCATGACAGAGTGTTATTTTTAAATTTAAGAGAGCATGTATGGCAGTATTTTTCCATTCCAGTTGACTTCGGAATACCTTTATTACTTTTCTTTGTCCTAGTCATAAAAAAAAGATTACATATGATAAAAAGCAAATAAATACAGTTGAAAGTTCAACTTTTATGTGCTATTATTATATAATGTAGTTGAAAGTTCAACTAGTGTTTAAGGAGGTGAAAGGTTATGGAAAGCTTACATAGTCAGATACTAAGAGAAATAGGGGGGGTATCCCGCTGTGTCCAGTCTATAAGTGACTTGAAATTTAAAGAAATAAATCTTCAAAAAGGTCAATTTACATTTTTAACAAGAATATGTGAAAATGCTGGAATTAATCAAATTGACTTATCGAATCTCTTAAAAGTAGATAAAACTACAACAACAAAAGCCGTACAGAAACTTATCGAGGCTGGATATATAAATAAAAGAAAAGATGATATTGATAAAAGAATGTGGAGACTTTATCCAAAGGAAAAGGCATTAGATATATACCAACTTATCATTGAGGAAGAAAACAAGCATATACAAATTTGTTTCCATAACTTCAGCAAGGAAGAAAAAGAATTTGCCTATAAATTAGTTAAAAAAATGAGAGAGAATATTGAAAATCATTGGAAAGAAATAAAAAATTCTTAGGAGTGATTGATTATGATAAGAAAAGCAATTATGGAAGATATAAAAGATATTATGGAAATTATAAGACAAACTATCGCAGAAATGCGTACTTACAACAATACTCAATGGGATGAAAATTACCCTCAAAAAAAAGATTTTATTGATGATATTGAAAATAACAATTTATTTGTAATAGAAAGAAATGAAAAATTAGTTGGCTTCCTGTGCATAAATAAAATAGAACCAACTGAATATAGTGGATTAAATTGGTCATTAAATGAAGATTGTTTGGTTCTTCATAGAATGTCAGTTAATCCTAATCATAGAAGATGTGGCATTGCCACTGAATTAATGAAATTTACAGAAGACCTTGCTCTAAAAAATAATATAAGATATTTAAAAACAGATACTTATTCGGTAAATTCAAAAATGAGGACACTATTAAAAAAATTTAGCTATAACCTTGTTGGTGAAATGCACTTTAATGGAAAAGAAAAATCATTTTACTGCTATGAAAAAATATTAAATAAGTAAAATCTCATATTTCAGCTAGGAATTACTTGATATAAATAAATTTTTTACATATACTACATTTAGAAAATAGATTTGATTTGGAGGAACATATGAATAAAAAAGAACTTTTTTTAAGTAATATAGAAAATGGACATAATGTAAAACTATCATTAATGGTAATGAAAATAATATTTAAAGATGCTTCTAAGATTGTATGTATATTAGCTGATAAAAGTGGAGAAATAAAAGCTAATATGCCAAATATAAATGAAAATATTACACAGGGAACAGTACTCGAGGCTGAAGGAATTAAAGATAATATTCTAGATATAAAGAACTATAAATTAGTTTCCGATTATAATGTTTCAGATTATCTTCCAACAGTAAAAAGACCTATCGAAGATATTATGGAGGAAATTGAACTGTATACAAATAAATATATTATTTCAAAAGAAGCTAGAACTTTAAATGACTATTTCTTTAAAGATGAACTATTTCTAGATAAATTTAAGAGAGGAATAGGTGGTGTTTCCATGCATCATAATTATATAGGAGGCCTTGCGGAACACACCTTGAACGTTATGTATTTAACTGCTGTGCTTTGTGAAAGGTATCAATGCCGGAGAAAAGAAATGGCAATGCTAGCAGCAAAACTCCACGACATTGGAAAGGTTTATGAATTGTATTATGATGGCCCTTTTAAATATACTCTTAGAGGAGAAATGGAAGGTCATATTGTTATTGGGGTAGAGTTACTAGATAAAGCTATTAGAGAAAATCCTACACTGTATTCAGAGGATTTTATAATGAGAATAAAAGGATGTGTTGTTCAGCATCATGGGAAACTTGAATTTGGTTCTCCAAGAGAAATGAAAACTGAAGAATCATTTATAGTTAACTATGCTGATTCCATAGATGCTACTATGAATAAGATCTGTCAGATAAAGGATGAAACTGAACCTGATAATTGGTCAGAATTTGATAGAAGAATTCAAACAAAATTATACTTATAATAAATGGGAGCTATTTCATAATGAAATAGCTCCTTGTTTAGTATTTAGATCTCTCTTTCATTTGTCTATCTATATCTCTTTTAGCCGCTCTCTCCAGCATTGTATTTCTTTTATCATAATTTTTCTTTCCCTTTGCTACTGCTAAGTTTACTTTTACCCTACCATATTTAAGGTAAAGAGACATTGGCACAAGAGTATATCCCTGTTGGGCTGTATATTGCTGCAATTTAATTATCTCATTTTTATGAAGAAGTAATTTTCTATTTCTTAAGGGATCCTTATTAAAAATATTTCCTTGTTCATAAGGACTAATATGCATATTACATATAAATATTTCACCATTTCTTATTTCAGCATAGCTATCTTTTAAGTTACATTTACCTGCTCTTATAGATTTAACCTCTGTTCCAACCAGTTCTATTCCTGCTTCCATAGATTCTTCAATAAAATAATCATGCCTTGCCTTTCTATTTTCTGCAAGAGTCTTATTACTAGACTTTTTATTAGCCAAAGCATCCCATCCCCTTTCATAACGTCTGTTTACCTAGTCCCCATTTTCTTCATCATCTATTTCCTTTACAACTTCAAAATATATCTCATGAGCGAACATATCAACTTTTAATACTCGAATTTTTATCTCATCACCTAATTTATAAATGTTTCTGTTTCTCTCCCCTACAAGGCTTAAATGTTTTTCATCATATACATAATAGTCATCTTCCAAAGTACTCATGTGAACTAATCCTTCTATAGTATTTGGAAGTTCTACAAACATTCCGAAATTAGTAACTGAAGATATTATTCCTTCAAATTCTTCCCCAATTCTTTTACTCATATATTCCGCCTTTTTAAGATCATCTACTTCTCTTTCAGCGTCTTGAGCAACTCTTTCCATTTCAGAAGATTGTTTTGCAGCATAGTCTACTTCTTTTACCAATGTTTTTATTCTATTATCAGTTAACCTGCCGTTTATAAATTCTTTAATAATTCTATGAATAATTAAGTCAGGGTATCTTCTTATAGGCGATGTAAAATGACAGTAGTATCTAGCTGCCAGTCCAAAATGGCCCACACACTCCGATGAATATCTGGCCTGTTTCATAGAACGGAGCAACAAAGTACTCACCACAATTTCTTCTTTTTTACCCTTTACTTTTTCTATAATATCCTGTAGTGCTTTAGGATGGACTTCCTGCCCCCATTTTATCACATATCCCAAATTATGTACAAACTCATTAAAATGCATTAATTTTTCTTCATCAGGGTCTTCATGTATCCTATATACAAAAGGTAAATTGGTCCAAAACATATGCTCGGCTATAGTTTCATTACACACCAACATAAACTCTTCTATTATCCTGTTAGATATTCCCCTTTCATAAGGCTCAATCTTTACAGGCACACCTAAGTCATCTAAAATTATCTTGCATTCTTGAAAGTCAAAATCTATAGCTCCTCTTGTCATTCTCCTTTTATTTAAAATTTTACACAGCTCTTCCATCAAATTAAATGTATCCACTAAATAACTGTACTTTTCCATAGTCTCAGCATCTTTATCTCTTAGTATTTTTGTTACGTCAGTATAGGTCATCCTCTCATTGCTTCTAATTACACTTTCCACAACATTATGCTGTACTACTTTCCCAGTTTTATCTATTTCCATGAGACAACTCAATGTTAATCTATCCGTATTAGGGTTTAAACTACAAATACCATTTGAAAGTTTCTTAGGAAGCATAGGTATAACCCTATCTATAAGGTAAACAGAAGTCCCTCTCTTTAATGCCTCTTTATCTAATGGATTTTTCTCCCTTACATAGTTGGATACATCAGCTATATGGACACCTAGGGAGTAATTTCCATTAGGCAATTTACTTAAGGATACGGCATCATCTAGATCCTTAGCATCTTCTCCATCTATTGTAACCGTAAGTAAATCTCTTAAGTCAGTTCTCCTATCATACTCATCCTTTGGAATTTCTTCAGGTATATTTTCAACATATTGCTGAACCTTTATAGGAAACTCTTCAGGTAAGTTATTCTTTTTTATTATAGTCAATATATCTATGCCCTTTTCTCCTTTTTTGCCTAATATGTTTATTATCTTCCCCTCTGGATTTCTTCTTTTTTCAGGCCACTCAGTTATTTCTGCAACCACCACATCACCTGTTTGGGCATTTTTTCTACATTCCTTAGGTATAAATATATCTTGATATATACGCTTTTCTTCTGGTACCACAAATCCAAAATTTGTGCTGTCCTCAAACGTGCCTATAACTACTTTATTGGCTCTTTCCAATACCCTTATAATTTCCCCTTCACATTTCTTACCTTTATCTTCCATTTTCGTTATTTTTACTACCACTTTATCACCATTCATGGCACCATTTAAATAGGAAGATGGGACAAATACATCTGCTCCTTCATTCTCTGGTATAACAAAACCATATCCTTTTTGATGTCCTTGAAACTTACCTGTTACAAGTCCCATTCTATCCGGTATTCCATATCTTTTTCTGCGTGTTTTAACTACCAATCCTTCCTTTTCCAAGTCATCCAATACCTTTTTAAAATCTTTTGCTTCAGCCTTTGTTACAGAAAATATACCCTCTAATTCCCTTATATTCATAGGCTTATAAGCCTGCTCTTCCATAAAATTTATAATTGCTTCTTTTATATTCATTTTTTCACCACCTACTATTATCTTGACTTAAATATGGTAAAAATATTCAATATTACCCAATTTTTTTATTTAAAATAATAATATATTATACCTACACTATAAGTCAATAACCTATACAATTTATTTTATAACTTAAAAATCAACTTACACGTAGGCCTGCTTTTACAATTCAAAATATTTAACGAACTGAAGGTTGTAAAAAATATCCGGAGTATAAGTTGATTTTTCGTTTAGAAACTCTACACAAAAAAATAAATAGAGCAACATATACCCTATTTATACAAACTGCTATCTAAATTACTTTATGAAATTTTGCACTACACATATAATTGCAAATAATATAGCTAGTATAACAGTTGCTCTTACTAACATTGCTTCTGAAGTCCTTGATTTATTTCTTGAATAAAAGCTTTCACCTGCTCCACCAGATATAAGTCCACTCAACCCGTTAGTTTTACCTGGCTGTATCAGTACAACTGCTATAAGCATAGCTCCAATTATCAGTTGTAAAATTACTAAAAAAATGTGCATAGGTAATTTCCTCCTACATATTGCATTTTAAATTAACACATATACTATATTAACATATGTATCTAATAATTTCAATTTACTATTTTTTAAAAAACCCGGTGTTTTTACACCGGGCCCTTTTTTACTTTCTGTTTAGATTGTAAAATGCATCTAGTCCTCTGTACTCAGCTACTTCGCCTAATTCTTCCTCTATTCTTAAAAGTTGATTATACTTTGCAACTCTTTCACTTCTTGCTGGTGCACCAGTTTTAATCTGTCCTGCATTTACTGCTACTACTAAATCAGCTATTGTAGTATCTTCTGTCTCACCTGACCTATGTGATACAACTGGAGTATAACCTGCTCTCTCTGCCATCTCTATAGCATTTAATGTCTCTGTAAGAGTTCCTATTTGATTTAATTTTATAAGTATAGAATTGGCAACTTTTTTATCTATACCTTTTTTTAATCTTTCCGTATTAGTTACAAAGAGGTCATCACCTACTAACTGAATTTTATCTCCTAATTTTTCAGTTAATAATGCCCATCCTTCCCAATCTTCTTCTGCCATGCCATCTTCTAAGGAGATTATAGGATATTTATTTGCAATATCTACATAGAAATCTACCATTTCTGCAGGAGTTAAAACTTTGCCTTCTCCCTTTAAATTGTATTTTCCATCTTCATAAAATTCTGATGAAGCAGGATCTAATGCTATAAATATATCTTTTCCTGGAGTATATCCAGCCTTTTCTATAGCTTCAACTATTACCTGTATAGCCTCTTCATTTGATTTTAGATTTGGAGCAAATCCACCTTCATCACCTACACCAGTGTCATAACCCTTGGATTTTAAAAGTGATTTTAATGTGTGGTAAACTTCAGAGCTCATTCTAAGAGCTTCACTAAAACTTGGAGCGCCTGCAGGCATTATCATAAATTCCTGAAGATCTACATTATTATCAGCATGTTTTCCACCATTTAGTATGTTCATCATTGGAACTGGAAGAACTTTTGCGTTTACTCCACCTATATATTGATATAAGCTTAGTCCCAAATATTCAGCAGCTGCTCTTGCACAAGCAAGTGATACACCTAATGTAGCATTAGCACCTAACTTAGCCTTATTTTTTGTACCATCAAGTTCTATCATTGTCTTGTCTATAAGCACCTGGTCAAATACATTCATTCCTATAAGTTCTTCTGCTACGTAATTATTTATATTGTCAATAGCCTTCAAAACACCTTTTCCCTTATATTTTTCAGCATCTCCATCTCTAAGTTCTACAGCTTCAAATGCTCCTGTAGATGCACCAGAAGGTACTGCTGATCTGCCTACAGTTCCATCTTCTAATACAACTTCTACCTCTACAGTTGGATTTGATCTTGAATCAAGGATTTGTCTTGCCATTACATCTACTATTTCTATATAATTTTTCATAAATTCTAACCGCTATGTAAAACAACGGTTTTTTCACTCCCTTCATTTCTTATTTTAATTTTATATACATATTTAAAAAATCAGCTAGTTAAGTTTAATCTTTTAATATGAGACTTTTACCTGTCATTTCTGAAGGCTTTTCTAGTCCCATAACATCAAGTATTGTAGGAGAAATATCTGCTAATATCCCATCTTGTCTCAAAGCTTTTGAGTTATTTGATACAAATAAAAATGGGACTTCATTTGTAGTGTGTGCTGTCATAGGATCACCTGTAGAGTAATTCGTCATTTGCTCACAATTTCCATGATCTGCTGTTATAAATACTGTTCCATCTTTTTCCAAAACTTTATCTACAATTTTCCCCAAACATTCATCTACTACCTCTACTGCTTTTTTTGCAGCCTCAAATTTTCCTGTATGGCCTACCATATCAGGATTTGCAAAATTTAATATTATAGTATCATATTTATCTTGATTTAATTCATTTAACACTTCACTTGTTACCTCTCTAGCACTCATTTCAGGCTTTAAATCATAAGTGGCAACTTTAGGTGAAGGAATGAGATCTCTATCTTCATTTTCATTTGGTTTTTCAACTCCACCATTGAAGAAAAAAGTTACATGGGCATATTTCTCAGTTTCTGCTATTCTAAGTTGTCTCTTTCCTTTACTGCTGAGATATTCCCCCAACGTATTTTTATGTAATTCATTTTTAAAGGCTACATCCACATTTTCCAGAGTAGAATCATATTCTGTCATAGTTACAAATTCAATATTTAAATTATTTCTTTTAAATCCTTTAAATACCTTATCATTTATAGCTCGTGTAAGCTGCCTTGCCCTATCAGGTCTAAAGTTAAAAAATATTACGGAATCTTCATCTTTTATAGTGGCAATTGGATTTCCACGTTCTTCAATTACTGTTGGAATTATAAATTCATCTGTCTTGCCATCTTCATAAGAATTTTGAACTGCTTCCAAGGCACTCTTTGCTTTTTTACCTTGGCCATATACAAGTGCATTATATGCAAGCTCCACCCTTTCCCATCTATTGTCTCTGTCCATAGCATAGTACCTTCCCGATACTGTTGCTATCTCTCCAAGTCCTATTTGCTTTATGTAACTTTCCATATCTTTTATATAGGATCCAGCAGAAGAAGGAGGTACATCCCTTCCATCAGTAAAAGCATGAATATATACGTCCTCTAGGCCTTTTTCCTTGGCTAATTTGAGAAGTCCTTTCAAATGGTCCGTATGAGAATGTACACCCCCCGGTGATAAAAGTCCCAAAAGATGGAGGGATGAATTATTTTTAAGACAATTATCCATAGCTTTATTTAGAGCTTCATTTTTGAAAAAATCCCTTTCTTCTATGGACTTTGTAATTCTAGTCAGTGCTTGATACACAATTCTTCCTGCACCTATATTTAGATGTCCAACTTCAGAATTGCCCATCTGTCCTTCTGGAAGACCTACACTTAGTCCACTAGCTCCTAACTCAGTATGAGGATAATTTTTATAGTATTTATCAAAATTAGGTTTATGGGCTGCTTTAATTGCATTTCCCTCTGTTTTTTCAGATATTCCAAAACCATCTAATATCATAAGCATTACTGGTTTCTTTTTCATCTTTTCCTCCAAAATACAATAAAATTTAGTAATTAACTATTTTTGCAAAGTCTTCTGACTTTAAGCTAGCTCCTCCAACTAACGCTCCATCTATATCCGATTGTGCCATCTGAGCTTTAATTGTAGCTGGTTTCACAGAACCACCATATTGAATTCTTGTTTTCTCCGCTGTTTCACTGCCGTACATTTTCGCAATTACACTTCTAATATAAGCTATAGTATCATTTGCCTGTTTGTCTGTAGCAGTTTTTCCCGTACCTATAGCCCATATTGGTTCGTATGCTACAACTAATTTTTCGACCTGACTTTTTTCAAGTCCTGCAAGATCAATCTTTATCTGTTTCCCTAAAACTTCCTCTGTTACATCTGATTCTCTTTCTTCTAAAGTTTCTCCACAACAAACTATAGGATTTATATCATATTCAAAAGCTTTTTTCACTTTTTTATTAATTGACTCGTCTGTCTCATTAAAATATTGTCTTCTTTCACTGTGCCCAATTATTACAAAATCTATTCCAATATCCTTAAGCATATTAGGAGCTACTTCTCCAGTGTACACACCACTTTCTTCATAGTGCATATTTTGTGCTCCTACTTTTATGTTACTTCCCTTTACTGCTTTGACAACTGCATCTAAACAAACATAAGGAGGACATACAACTACATCGCATTTCGCATCACTTACTAGAGGTTTTAACTCTTCAACTAACTTCAGTGCTTCAGTTACAGTTTTATTCATTTTCCAATTTCCAGCTATTATTGCCTTTCTCATATAAATTACCTCCCTTTATTTCTATTTATCATTTAAAGCTGCTATTCCTGGCAGCTCTTTTCCCTCTAAAAACTCAAGAGAAGCTCCTCCACCTGTAGATATATGGGTCATCTTATCTCCAAAACCAAGTTGATTTACAGCTGCAGCACTATCTCCACCACCTATGATTGTAGTCGCTTCAGATTCAGCCATTGCTTTAGCTACAGCAAAAGTACCCTTGGCAAAGTTTTCAAACTCAAATACTCCCATAGGTCCATTCCATACTATAGTTTTTGCATCTTTTATAGCTTCTTCATATAACTTAGAGGTTTTAGGTCCAATATCAAGCCCCATATAACCATCTTTTATATCTACTCCATCCGTAACTACAGGCTTTGCATTTGCATCAAATTTATCTGCTATTACAGTATCTATAGGTAGAAGTAACTTTACTCCTTTGGCTTTTGCCTTATCTATCATCTGTCTGGCATATTCTAATTTATCCTCTTCTAGAAGAGAAGTTCCTATGGAATGACCTTCAGCTTTTGAAAAAGTATAACTCATTCCTCCTCCAATTATAAGGGTATCTACCTTTTCAAGCAAATTATTTATTACATTAATTTTATCAGAAACTTTAGCACCACCTAATATAGCAATAAATGGTCTTGTTGGATCTTCTACTGCATTTCCTAAAAATTTAAGTTCCTTTTGAATTAAGTATCCACATACGGCGGTATCCAAAAATTTAGTGACTCCTACAGTAGAGCAGTGTGCTCTATGAGCTGTACCAAAAGCATCATTTACAAATATTTCAGCAAGGGATGCAAGTTCTTTTGAAAAATTGTCTTCATTTTTAGTTTCTTCTTTTCTATATCTTGTGTTTTCAAGGAGTACTACATCTCCATCTTTCATATTCTTAACTGCAGCCCTAGCATTTTCTCCTACTACCACATCATCTGCTGCAAATACAACTTCTTTCTTTAAAAGTTCTGAAAGCCTTTTTGAAACTGGAAGCAGTGACATTTCTGGTTTTGGCTCTCCCTTTGGTTTTCCAAGATGTGAGCAAAGTATAATCTTTGCATTTTTCTCCAGTAAATATTGTATAGTTGGAAGTGCACCGATAATCCTGTTCTCATCCGTTATCTTTCCATCTTTTAGTGGAACATTAAAATCACATCTAACAAGTACTCTTTTTCCACTTACATCTACATCCTCAATTGTCTTTTTATTAAAAGCCATATCTGTTCCCAACTCCTTTATAAATTTATTTCACGGTAACATTATACAACTGATTTTAAAATTATTGTAGTAAAAAAGCCCGGCCTCATAGCCAAAACTACAAAACCAGGCCCTATAATATTATAGTCTGTCGGCAACGTATTTAGTTAAATCTGCTAATCTATTTGAATATCCAAATTCGTTATCATACCAAGCAACAACTTTAACCATGTTTCCACCTATAGCCATAGTTGAAAGTCCATCTACTATAGAAGATCTTTCATCTCCTCTATAATCTACAGATACCAAAGGTTCGTCACTATATCCTAATATTCCCTTCATATCAGTTTCAGCAGCCTTTTTGAATGCAGCATTTACTTCTTCTACTGTTACATCTCTTGAAAGTTCTGCAACTAAGTCAGTACATGATACTGTAGGTGTAGGTACTCTAAGAGAAAATCCATTTAATTTTCCCTTTAACTGAGGAAGTACAAGTGCAACTGCCTTTGCTGCCCCTGTAGTAGTTGGAATCATAGATTCACAAGCTGCTCTAGCTCTTCTCATATCTCTATGAGGAGCATCTAAAAGTCTTTGGTCTCCAGTATATGAATGTACTGTAGTCATAAGTCCCTTTACTATCTTAAACTCTCTATCTAATATTTTAGCAAATGGTGCAAGACAGTTTGTAGTACAAGATGCATTTGAAATTATATTGTGTTTAGAAGCATCATAAGTTTCTTCATTAACTCCCATAACTATTGTTGCATCTTCGTTTTTAGCTGGAGCAGATATAAGAACCTTTTTAACTGATCCTCCCAAATGTGCATTGGCTTTTGTAGCATCTGTGAAAAGTCCAGTGGATTCTATAACTATTTCAGCACCTAATGAATTCCAATCTATATTTTTAGGATCTCTTTCTGCAAATATTTTTATTTCATTTCCATTTACAACTATAGAATTTTCTTTTGCTTCTACAGTTCCATCAAATCTACCATATAAAGAATCATATTTTAATAAGTGAGCTAATGTTTTTGCATCAGTTAAATCATTGATACCTACAACCTGTAATTCATTAGCATATCTTTTTACTAATGCTTTAAATACATTCCTTCCTATTCTTCCAAAACCATTAATTCCAACCTTAACCATTTATAATTCCTCCTAAAAAATTAAATATTTATTTTAAAATAATATATTATGTTTACTTTATAAATTTAACAATTTCCCTAGCGGCACCTTCATCTGTAATAAGGATACCATTATGATTATTTCTTACTGTAGCAAGAATAGCCTCAGCCTTACTGCCTCCTCCAGCTACAGCCATCAATATCTCTATTTTACCTATTTTTTCATTTACTATTCCTATGCTTGGAGTAGAATATACTACATTTCCATTTCTATCAAAGTAACATCCAAAAGCTTCTCCTACTGCTCCATCTGCCTGGATTTTATTTATCTTTTCTTCTGGTAATCCTCTTCTTTTCGCCATTTTACAAGCCATTCCTACACCATACATAAGTATGTTTGCATTTGATATACTTTTTAATATATCCTGTATATCTTTTTCCTCAATAATTGCCTTTAACGCATTGTCACTTAAGTTGTCAGGAACATGAAGTAATTTATAAGTACCTTCTAATTTTTCTGCTAATCTGGCAGATAGGGTATTGGCTTGAGTTTCAACATTTTTACCCATGCCGCCTCTAGCTGGTACAACTAATATATCCTTTATGTTAGAAACTTTAGGCATATTATCAATTACTTCTTTTATAGTGGATCCACCAGTAATTGCAATGACATCATTACTTTTTAACACATTCTTAAGATAATTTGCAGCAGCTCTTCCTATTTCATTTAATACAGTTATATCTTCATCACAATTTCCAGGAACAATTATGATATTTTCTAAATTCAAATTATCCTTTATAAATTTCTCAATCTTAGACAATCCCCTTAGTTCGTGTATAAAATCCTTAAGTTTGTTTATAATTTCTTCTCCATCTGACGTTATAGTCATACCAGGAGTGTTTATTTCAATAAAGCCTTGAGCTTTAAGGAAATTTATTTCGGTTCTAACAATTCTCTCACCTGTGCCTAGGTTATTAGCTAATACTCTCCTTCCCACAGGTTGGTTATAGTATATAGTCCTTAAAATGTTATATCTTTTTTCTAATAGTTTTACCAATTCAGGTACTATTCTCTGCTCAAATTTAAGTACATCTTCCACTGCTGTGCCTCCCTGGTCAAAATCAGTCCCACTACATTGCTAATTGTCCCACCTACATTATAAAACATATGAATGATTTTTTAAATAGAAATATGAAAAAAATTTAACAACAATTATAAATATTAGGGAGAATATTAAAATCTTCTTCTCCCTTTTGATGATTTTATACCCATCTCCTCCCTATATTTTGCTACAGTTCTTCTAGAAATATTCATATCTTGTTGATTAATTAAATCACATATTTGCTGGTCAGATAAAGGTTTTTTCTTATCTTCTTCATTTATTATTTTTTCAATACTCTTTTTAATAATTAATACAGACACATCTTCTCCATCAAACCCTTTTGATATTCCTGTAGTAAATAAGTTCTTTATTTTTATTGTTCCCCTACTTGTATATATATATTTGTCTCTTATAGCCCTACTTATAGTAGATTCATGCATGTCCATGCTATTTGCTATATCCTTTAGAGTCATTGGTTTTAAATACCTTTCTCCATAATCAAAATAATCCCTTTGCAAATCCAATATCTTTTGTAACACCTTATATATAGTACTTTTTCTGTGTTGTATGCTTTTTATAAGAAATACTGCACTGTTTAATTTTTCTTTTACATAATCCGCAGCTTCTTTGTCCTCCTGGTTTTCAACTATATCTTTATATACTGAATTTATAATCAGTTTCGGTGTCAAATCGTCATTCATAATTATATAATATTTGTCTCCAATTTTTTCTATATAAGCATCTGGAATTATATATTTTACATCTTCTCCTGTATAAAATCCTCTAGAAGGTTTTGGATCGAAAGTTTTTATAATATCACCATATTCCTGAGCTTGTTTTACATTTATGCCCATGTTTTTTGCTATAACATTATATTTATTTTCTGCAATTAGCTCTAAATATTTGTCTATTATTATAAATATATTCTCATCCTCTACTTTCCTTTGCATTGCCTGTATCCTTAGACATTCGGATAAATTTCTAGCACCTATTCCATAAGGTTCTAGAGTTTGAATTATATCTATACAATACTCTACAAGCTTTGTTGAAATCTTAAGATCCCTTTCTATTTCTCCTTCTTCTATAACTAAATATCCTCTATGATCTATGTTTTCTATAATATACGAACATATAGATTTAACGTAATCCTTTTCATTTAAGTCCATTATTTCCTCTTTCAAATATTCCTTTAAGGACTTTTTGTGAGAAATAAAGTTAAAAGGAGACACTTCTTCTTCTTCACTTTTTTGATAGCTTTGATGACTAAAATTATTTGAATTAAGACTCTTTATAATTTCCTTATAATCCAATTTATCTTTTTCTATCTCAGTAGACTCCGGTTCCTTAACATCAAGGATAGGATTTTGTTGAAATTCTTTTTCTATATATTCCTGAAGTTCAAAACTTGACATCTGAAGCATTTTTATGGACAATTGCATTTGCTGAGTCATAACTAATTTTTGTTCTTGAGTTAAATTAAGTCCAAAATCCATGTTCATTTTTATATACCTCCCATTCTCACATTTTATTAAAAAAACAGCTTCTTTATTTTATTATATCATGAAGCTGTAAAAAATTTTATTTTGTTTATTTTTTCTGCAATTCATAATATAAATGAAATACTTTACAATGCTTAAATTACAAATTGCAGACTTTATATATATTAATAATCCTCTACAAAAAATACTCCACAAGCTCCTGATCCCGAATGCACCCCAACTGTACATCCTACCTCACATTCTATAAAATCTAATTTTTTCTCATTTAAATTTTCTCTCAGAGAATCCAATATATCCACTTCTCCTACATGAAGTAATATCAAATCTTCAGCACTTTTTATTCCTTTTTGATCAAGGTAAGCTAACATACTTCTAAGAACTTTCTTGCTTCCCCTTACCTTGTCAACTACTGACATTTCTCCATTTTTCACTTCGACTATTATCTTTATACCCAAAATGTTTCCTATAACTCCAGCTGTTTTAGAAAGACGTCCTCCCCTTACAAGGTTATCTAAGCTATTAAAAGCAAGAGTACTTTTTATATGGGGAGAAATCTTCTTAACTTCCCTTTCTATTTCTTTTATTCCAAGTCCTGCTTCCTTTAATTTTGCGGCCTTAATAACTTGAATTCCAAGTCCAGAAGTTACATTCATACTATCTATTACAACTATATCATCTACTTTAAGGGTTTCTTTGGCAATACATGCAGATTGGTAAGTACCACTCATTTTTGATGAAAGATGAATAGAAATTATTTTGTACCCTTTTTTTATATAAGAACTATAGCAATCCAAAAATACCTGTGGATTTACTTGAGCCGTTGCAGGGAAAATACTGCTATTTTCCATTTTATTAAAAAGTGTATAAATATCTATATCAATTCCGTCTCTATAAGATTCTTCACCAAAATTAATAATAAGAGGAAGTACCTCTATATCGTACTTTTTTAATATATATTCGGGTAAATCTGCTGTACTATCTGTTATTATCTTTATTTTTTCCATAAATTACTCCTTATTTCATATCGGGAAAGTCTATCTGCCTTAAAGCCTCATAAGCCACTATTGCTACAGTATTAGATAAATTTAAGGAACGAGTACTTGTTTTTATCATAGGAACTCTTATACATTTTTCAGGAGCACTATCTCTTATTTCATCTGGCAAACCACAAGTCTCTCTTCCAAATACTATAAAATCCCCATCTTTAAATTTAGCTTCATGATAAAAGTTTTTCCCATGAGTAGTAGAAAAATAAAAGGTACCATCTTTATATTTTTCTCTAAGTTCTTCATAAGAATCATATAAAGTTAAATCGAGATACTTCCAATAGTCAAGACCTGCCCTTCTCAAATGTTTTTCATCTAAACTAAAACCTAAAGGCTTTATCAAGTGGAGCTTGGATCCTGTAAGTACACATGTTCTAGCAATGTTCCCAGTATTTTGTGGTATTTCAGGCTGAAATAACACTATATTTAAACTCAATTTTATTTCCTCCTCTATTACAACATATAAAATATAAATAAATAATAATTTCTTTAAGCTTCTAAACTCATTAGTTCAAAAGTCCTATTAAATATATTACTCCATATTGATGTTTCAGTAAAGAGCATACTTTTAACTCTACAATCTCTGTGAAATCTATCCACAGTTGTGGATTATTTGAGAGTAACTTTTCAATAGTATTTTATTCCAAACCCAGTTATATTAGAAGCACTATAGAGTTTTTAAACAAAAATCAACTTATACAGAGTGTTACCTTCAAAAATGAGCTCATATAGTAGAGATATTTCATAGTATATATAGTTAACTCTACAATTAAACTTATCCATGCGCATAGCAGTACTTGTCCCCCACTTTGATAGAAAAGCAGATATCACATCTTTGATTTGGTGATGATCGCTTTCGCTGTGTGCGATGGGGGTGTTAGCAATGGTAGCTAATCGGATAAATCCACCCAAGATTTATAACTAGCAATTTTGAGTAATTATAGATTTAACTTTAAACTTTATAATCTATATGTAGGTTTATATGGGTATTCTAACTTAAAAATCAATTTATACGCAGGCATATTTTTACAATAATGAAGTTCTTTTAAATATTTTGCACATAAGTCTTAGAAAAAAATTCGTAAAAACTTAGAACTTTTGAATTGTTTGAGGTACGAGTTTTCAAAAGTTCCTAGCTTTTTAGAATTTTTTACTTAGACTTATCAAAATATTTAATGAACTGAAGGTTGTAAAAAATATCCGTAGTATAAATTGATTTTTTGCTTAGTAATACCTACATTGACGGTCATTGAGGATTTTCATTTAAATACTTTATTATGCCATCTGAAATATTTTTCGCAAGTCTTTTTAACACATCATCATTTGACAACCTTTTTCTATCATCATCATTAGTTATAAATCCACATTCCATAAGTACCCCAGGTATTTTGCTATATCTTAGTACTGCTAGATTTTGTCTTTTTATGCCCTTACTTTCCCAACCATCATTTTTTACTGCCTGGCTTTCTATTGTTTTTGCTAATCTTATCCTTTCAGATTTTTGATATCCATTCACATCATAATATAATGCAGTTATTCCTTTAAAATCTTTATCATTTAAGGAATTTACGTGAATTGAAACAAAAACATCTGCATGAGAAGAATTTGTTTTGTTTCCTATTTCTTTAAGCGGTAATAGCTTGTCCTTATCACGAGTCAAAAATACTACATCTCCTTGACTCCTTAAGTAAGACTCAGCATACTTTGCTATCTTTAAAGTTAAGTCCTTTTCACTCATATTTCCATAGCTTGTCCCTCTATCTATTCCTCCGTGACCAGGGTCAAGTACTATACGATACTTTTTAGATGAACTATGATTATTTGACATTTTAACTATAGGAGATGCAGCTATCTTCATAGAGTTAACTTGATTCAATATTTTAATATTTTTTCCAAAAATAAACATTAATAAAATTAAAAAAATGCAGGAAAACATTAACTTTTTTCTGCTGTCAATCCTCATAATATCACTGTCCCTTTTTCATTTTTTATGATATGTACATTATACCATTTATTTCCTTAATATTCCAGTTAATATTATTCTTCTACTATATTATATTTTTACACAGATTTAATTTTGTTTTAATATCCTATTAATAATTATACATTAGTATATCTATATAGGAGGTATAAAAAATATGAATATATGTATAGACATTGACGGAACAATTACAGACCCATATTACTGGATAGAAAGTGCCAATAAATACTTTAATAAGAATATAACTGCCGATAAAGTAACACAATATGAACTTCATAAAATTATTGGAATAACAAGAGATGAGTATACTGATTTTTACAATAAAATTAAATTTAAACTTCATAGTAAAGAGACAATAAGAAAAGACGCTGTAGAAGTTATACAAAAACTCGCAGAATTAAATAGCATTTATTTTGTAACTGCTCGTGAAAAATGTCTGGAAATTGTAACACACAAATACTTGAATAAATACGAAATACCTTACGATAGTATTTACGTCCTTGGTTCCGCTCATAAGGTAGGTACAGCTAAAAACTTAAACTGTGATATATTTATAGAAGATAGTTATGAAAATGCCATTGAATTATCTAAAAGTAACTTTAAAGTACTACTAGTAGACACAAACTACAACCGTATGCCCTTAAATCAAAATATCACCAGAGTATTAAATTGGAATGAAATATATAATATTATAGAAAAAATGCTGTTACAAGAAAAAGCCATGTAATAGCATTTTTTACTTCATCAATTATCCGCACTTGTAGTAGCTATAACCACTGCAATTACTATAAGTATCCCACCTATAAAAAAACCAAATGTAAGCTGCTCGTGGAGGTAGAGCCATCCAAAAATTGAACCCGTAACAGGCTGAAAAAATAAAAATAGTGATCCAATTCCTGCATCCATAAGTTCAATACCTTTATTCCACAAAAAAAATGCTCCTGCTGTAGATACAACTCCAAGATAAATCATCCCAAGTATTAGACTTCTATCATTTAGTATTAATGTAAAATCATTATGCTGCATGAGCATAAGTGGAGTGGTAAATATTAAAGCAAATAGCATTGCATATGTAGTTATAATTAGTGAATCAAATCGCTTAGATGCTATTTTTACATAAACAGACAATAACGCCCAGGTCACAGCAGCTCCAACAAGAATTATATTCCCTAAAAGATGTTTCATAAACATGGAATCCAATCCAATAACTATGACGACACCAAAGGTAGCAAGTATTAAAGAAATTATTTTTTTCTTTGTAAATAATTCCTTAAGTATGAATCTGGCAAATATAATCACAAATACAGGTGTAGACGCTGTAATTAATGATCCCATATGGGCATCTGATAATTTTGTACCTATAAACTGGAGGCATATAGAAATAAAATATCCTATAAAACCTATCCATGCAATGAGAAGCCAGTCCTTCTTTTTTATAACTACCTTATATCCTTTTTTATAATTAAAAAACATAAGTATTAAAAATAAAACCACAAATGCAATTACATATCTAATCCACACAAGTGTAATTGGAGAAATAAACTCCAGTATATATTTACTAACTACATACATTCCACCCCATATACAAGCTGCTAAGAATAAACATATTGATCCAATCAATCTTTTTTTCATCGTTAATACCGTTGCCAAAACCTTATAAAACTCTATAAAGCTTGTTTAATTCCCTCTTCAATATGTCCGATTTTGCTATAAAGCTACTTTCGTTTGATATAACACTCCAAGGGCTTAACTTCGGATACAACGAATCCTACACCTCAGACACAACTGTTTAGGTAGTTATGCTGAATATCTGCTTAAATTGATTGAAGCATTAAAATCTCTATCAATTATAGCTCCACATTCTTCACAGATATAAGTTCTTTTTGATAGTAATAATTTAGATTTTACATGACCACACTTACTACATGTCTTTGATGAAGGATACCATTTATCAGCTTCGACAAATTCAATTCTATAAAATTGACATTTATATTGAAGCTGTCTTTTAAATTCATATAATCCTTGCTTAGCTATTGATTTTGATAAATGACGATTTTTCATCATACCTTTAATATTAAGTGTTTCCATAACAACTCTTGACGGCTTGGCTTTCACTATCTTGATAGTTGCTTGATGTAAATAGTTGTTCCTAATATTAGCTAACCTTCTATAAAGCAATTTTATCTGTTTTTCAAGTTTTATAATGTTGCTTGTTTTGACGAACTTCTTCCCTTCCTTATTTAACTCATATTTTCTTGAAACTCTACGTTGCAACCTACGTAATCTTTTTTCTAATTTTTTAACTAATCTTGTTTTATTAATATTTTTAAAAGTCATTCCATTTGAGCATATGGCAAGGTCTTTAATTCCAACATCTATACCTATGCTTTCATCAGTTAATTCTAATATTGGATTTTCTTTCTCAATACCTGCAGATAAGTACCAATACTTCCCATCAAAACTCACTCTTGGGTTGGTATGCTTAACTTTCATTGATATTTGTTCTGCTGTTTTAACCCAACCTACCTTTTCAATTAAAACCATATTAGCCTTAACTTTTAATTTTATATTGTCATTATAAAATGATGGTTTGCTTTTTCTTCTACTTTTAAATCTTGGTTTATCTGCTAATCCTTTAAAGAATCTTTTATAAGCATTACAAGCATCTTTTACAGCCTGTTTTGCTACATTATTAGATACTTCATTTAGCCAGCAATATTCTTCCGTTTGCTTCATTAAAGTAATTTCTTTTCTTAAATCACCATCATTAATGAATTTACAACCATTTTTATAATTTTCTTGTTGCCTTGCAAGTGTCCAGTTATAAATAAATCTTGCTGTTCCAACAGACTTCCAAAGTTGTTGTTCCTGCTCTATATTAGGTATAATTCTAACTTTCTTCGCCAGTATCATTCTTAAGCAACTCCTTAATCATTTTTTTAGCTCTATGAGCCCTTTTACCTTGTAATCCACAACTAAAAGCAGTTACAATTTGGATTAAATTTTCAGCTAATTCCGCATCGATTGTCTTTCAAGGTCATCCTTTTGTTTGTGAGAACTAACTCTACAATATCCAACTACTTTTTTAGTTTTAGTTTCAATGCCTTTAATTCCTAAAAAATAATTAAGTTGTTCTTGTGAATAGTATCAGTATCCTGTTGGAGCAACATGGTGTGTTTTAATATATCTTTTTTATCCCACTCCCTTAATGTTTGAGAATTTTTACATATTAGTTTTGAAAATTCTCTAATAAAATAGTATTTCATATAATTACCTCTTGAATTTACTATATTACAAACATTATATAAAGTTTTATTAGCTGTTATCTTACCTCCATCTTCTTATATTTATCTGATGACAAGAACTCTGTTTATATAAGTTGACATCTAAGAGGAGGTATTTTAATCAAACAATTAACCTTCATCTTAGATTATTGAGATACAACTGGTTGATCGTTTTCAAATAAATCTGAAAAATACATATATATTTTAGTATATCACAGCAAAATGTACTATACTATTCTATTTAATCCTGCTCTATATTTCTATAAGCTCCTTAAAATTTTTAGCTAAAGTTATATATTTATTTTTTAAAAATTTGAACATAGCAAAAGACCTCTAAAATCAATCAGAGGCCTTATATACGTTTGGATTACTGGATGGGCGGTGTATCCATCATCTCAGGTACTCTTTCGAGTGTGTCGGGAACCATTTCCGACCTCAATAATCCTATAATTATCATATTCACTTGCTATAACTATAATACATTCTTTACTCATTTTTGTCAATAATAAATTTCTTAACTCTTCCACTATGTAACCTTCGCCGAAGCTTCGATTCTTGAACATCATACATTGTAGAGACATATAAATAATTTTCATCAACATCTAACTTTATTCCAACTAGGATATTTTTATCAAGTACTTTAATTAATTCTACAGTATCCCCTTTTTCATTTGGATTTATCCCGACATAATCAGGATTTTTTATGATATTTGATATATCATCTATATGTTTTAAACAATTAAAATGTTTTTCCTTTATTAAATGGGCTGGGAGTCCTTTAGAACGATATATTTTTTGTAATGGTAAATTTGAACCAATTATATCATTTAATTTTTGATAAAATCTTCCAACTTGAATTAATTTATCATTGGTACCTTCCACTTTCCCATCTCCTCTACAAAACATCCTCTCCTATAATCTTATAACTTTTCGGACAAGTAGTAAATATTTTGTAGAAAATTAGTTATTTTTGTACTCTGTAGCTTTCACATATCAATATTTTCAGCTACTTCAACCTTCTATTATAAAATAAAAATACACCAGTCACTCAAATAATTCTTTAAGCCCTAGTGTACAAAATTTTATATTAAAACTTGATGAATGCCATTAAGTATTCATTTGGTGCGAGTGTTCATAACGACAAACTTGGGAACCCACATAAAATAAAGGTTTTCGGTATCAGGCAAACGAATATTACACCACATTGTCTATCCAATCACGCAGAAAATTTGAATTTTGGGGGAATGTACTTATTAATCTTCATTTTCCTTAACTACATTACCTCGGCTCAGGAAATAAGTTGTTGATGAGCGAGCAATACTAAAAAAACCAATAAGTGAAACGGCAAGACCAATAGCCTTGGAATAATATTGTAATATTTCTGGGGCGGCAAGTTCCAGTATATACGCTATTAAGAAAAGCAAACCTGATAATGCCAACGCAATGCACAGTATTTTCAGTTTTATAGGATATTTTTCATACCTTTGCATAATCGATTTGTGTGTGTCGTCAACAGTTTTAATACCATCTTGGTCATCACTAAAAGCAAATATTAGTTTGTATAAGAGCATTAACAGGAACACTAGGATTCTATATAACCAATCACCAAGGAAAAACAATATAACCGTGGCTTTACGCCTCAAAGAACTTTTCTTCATCGACACAGTTATTTGATTGTATTCGTCAGTATAAAAAACAGACATAATATAAAAATTAACTGATGAAAATATTTGTAATGCAAGAGGAAAACCAAATAAAGTTTCTTTTGCTTTTGGGCCTAATAGCAACCTAATAAATTGTATGCACGGTTCTTGAGACAGAAACCATGATACAAATAAAATTATATTTATTATCCATATAAAGATTTTTTTATCTCTCTTAAGTTTTTCGTTATCCATTTATATTGCTCCTTGAATGCTTAGCACTATACACTACAAGTCAAATTTATAGGTCTTCAAGCGCCACCCAAGTGAGACTATTCCATATTAAATCCACTGGACTTTAGATCTCTAAACATTTCTTCTATATCAAATCTCTTTTTATATTCATTAACAGCCCTCTTACTAGACATATTAGTTACTAGATACCATGTATCCTCTGCTTCTTCAGCCTTACATACTGCTAAATTACATACATATTCCTCTGCACTCAGTAAGATTTTATTGAACTTTTTAACACTTTTCTTTAGAGGTTTTATATCTCTAAGGTATTTTATTTTTTCATTTTTCTCTATTTTTACAAGCATATCATTAGTGCATCTTATACAATATTTCCATCCAAGCTCATCTATAAATCTGAATAAATCTATACTTTTAAAGCCTCTATCTACAAGCAGTATAACTTCATAATTGTATGAAGCAAAAATATCATTGAGTTCTTTTATTCCCTGCTTTATATGTTTAAAACTTTTGCTGCCTTTTTCCTTATACTTGAATATTTTGTACCATAGGGGAACAACCCTTTTACCTACTTTCAATGAAAACTGCAGTATTAAGAATTTATCCTCTATAGTTGTATGGTCAAATATTATGATTAGCTTATTATTGTTACTTCTCTTAATGTATTTTTTCATTACCTCAGCAATAAAGTTATAATATAGGTAATCTGATTTTATTATAGGACTTGTTAAAAATCTAAATATTCTTTTTATCTTGCTGGCTTCACCAGCTTCTGTATAATCATTTTTCAGTTTCTCTGATATTTCTGATAGTACAACTGATTTTGATAGTACTATTCCTACTACAATATATACCAAATTTTTTAGTTTGTTGGATCATATGGGTAAAATGTTATATAGTATTTTTCTTAATTATGTTGTAATATATTCCTTTCTCCAATTTCGATACGCTTTTATTGCTTGCCTCCATCAGCTTGTGACGCTGGCTTTATTTCTGACGTGTTTTTACGCAACGGCAAAAAGAAAGTTGGAATAAAAGCAATCACGGCGAAAGCAATCGACCACCAAAAGGCCATATTGTATGCTCCTGCTTCCGCTTGGGCTACCTTCATTGTTTGATGAACGGTAAGTTGGGATTGAATCACTGTTGCCAGAATCGCCGGTCCGAACGCGCCCCCGATGGTTTGCAGTATTCTTGTCACTGTGCTGGCGTCCGGAACATGCTTCTCCTCAATTCCTATGTATGCAGAAGCCATAATCGGGATATACAATCCACCAAGACCGGCGCCACGGATCAGCAGCGCGATTGCCAGCAACACTTGATTGGTACTTCCATCCGCAAAAGCAAAGGGAATTGTGCCCAGGACGGTTATCATAAGGCTTGTGAGAACAATCCAGCGCGAGCCGATTCGGTCAGTAAGCTTCCCAAACCAGTTCTGTGTCGCTAGCATGCCGATGCTTTGCGGAATCAGTAACAATCCGGCATAAAAAGCGCTTTCACTGCGTACCTGCTGATAGTATAACGGGAAGAGCAGCATCGACCCATTGATGATTAGTCCGGAAAGAAAAAGCAGGATACTGCATACGGAAAAATTTTTCAATCGGAAAAGGCGTAAATCTACCACCGGAGTGCCTTTACTATGCAGAGCATAAACAACGAATGCAGCCATCAGGACAACACCGATCATAAGCGGCACAAATACCGCGCTGTTTATGATTCCTCCATAAGAGCTGATCTGGGAGATTCCGTAAATGAGAATGGCAAACGCGGGAGAAAGCATGGAGATACCGATCCAATCAAGGGTCCCTTTGTGATCGGATATTTTATCTTTCGGCAACCCTTTCACGGCCAAAAGAATTGCAACCAGAATAACGGGAACATTTACGTAAAAAATCCAGCGCCAACCTAGGCCGTTTACAATCACCCCGCCCAACACCGGTCCTAAAATCGGTCCCAACGCAGAAGGAATACTCATATAGGACATTATCTGACCTAATTGTTTCCCTCCTGATATCTGTACGAGCAGGTTTAATGTGATAGGAACCATCAGTCCGGCGCCAAGCCCCTGAATGAGCCGGAATACAATCAGGCTTCCAATATCCCATGACAGGGCTGTCAGCACGGAACCTGCAAAAAATGTGATTAAAGAAAATATATAAACTTGCTTTCCACCAAAGCGTTTGTTGGCCCAACCGGAAATGGGCGTGGCAATTCCCATCGCCAGCATATACCCTGTGATCACCCATTGGATCACTGACATCGTACATTTGAAGTCGAGCGAAATGGACTGGATCGCTACATTGACCATCGTGGAATCAAGCAGCGGCGTAATTGATCCGATTACCAGTATAATAGCTGCTCTGGTAACTAATGGGTCGAGCTTCTCTTTTTTCCCTTTTGACATCCTATCTTTCCCTCCCAAATAGCTTTTGATTTTCAAAACACCTTTACAATCTATAAACGGAATGGCGTTCCGTTTATAGACTATATTATACGGAATCATGATTCCGTTGTCAACATTCATTTTTTCAGGTAAAATAAAGAGGAAAGAGGGGACTTATGATGGCAAAGGGGAAAAAATCTTTGGCTGCCGCAAATACTACTGACGAAATGGTAAATATGCAATCCGATCATTCCTGCTTTTCTAATGATTCCGAAAAGACGCTGCGGGCTGATGCAAAACAGAATAGGGAGCTGATACTGCAAGCGGCCCGTAAAATTTTTTCAGAGAAAGGGCTTTCGGTTCAAATCAGTGAAATCGCCCGCATGGCCGGGATTGGCATCGGTACGATATATCGTCATTTTCCAACCAAAGAAGCATTATTTGACGCAGTCAGTATCAGTTATAAACAAAAGCTTACCGAGGAGGCAAAAGCCCTTATCAGCCATACCGATCCCGGCAAAACGTTTTTTGATTTTCTTTCCGGCATTATGGAAGATGGCTTTACGAATAGGGCAGCGAGGGACGCTTTCAGAATCGGAACTTTTCGCGCACGGACGGAAGTCTCCGGCGCAATGTTGGATCTTCAGTCGGCATGTGATGATCTCCTCACCCGAGCGCAACAGGCAAAGGCGGTACGGGAAGATATTAACATCATGGATTTGTTCGCCCTGATGTCCGGTCTTCTTATGATTGTAGATGAGCTTGAAGATGTCTCTGATACAAGCAGATTCCATCATTTGCTGGCTATCGTTTTCGATGGTCTTCGTTTTAAAACGCATGACTAATTGTATAATCCGTATTTCTGCGTAAAGGTAGCTAGAAAAAACAACGACAAAAAAACAAGGCACTCTACGAAGTTTAGCGTAGGTGCCTTAGCTTAGCTATTTAGTGATAATAGCATTAAAACTTTACGTTTGTCAGCCTTTCAGATTCCTCCCAAAGCTTTGAAGCAACTTCGATATCCTTTGCTTGCGGCGCAATTTGAGCGAGTGCAGGATATCCTCTCATTTCGTTCATTCTGGAAGGTCCGTAATATATGCCTCCCGTGGCTTCTTTCGCTGTCGCGGCATAAAGTGACGGCCATGCCCCATGGGCTGCGGGCTGAAAGAATATCGGCCCAAATAAACGCCGAGCGATACCCGCAGGGCTATTCTTTCCGGCTCCATTCGGGATCAATTCTGTCCTTGAGATTCCTGGATGTGCCGCCATGCTGCTAATCCCCCAGCCAGCCGCATCACTTCGCCGTTGTAGCTCAAGTGCAAACATTAGGCATGCGAGCTTTGATTGAGAATAGGCTACCATGGGCTTGTAGTTCACCTCTGATTGGAGGTCAGCAAAATTTATAATGCCTTGACGATGCGCAATACTGCTCATTGTGACCACCCGGGGCTTGTTACATTTTTGCAGCAGAGGAAACAAGTGCGCCGTTAACGCGAAATGCCCAAGATAGTTTGTGCCTATTTGCAGTTCAAATCCATCTTTGGTAACCTTGCGCTGCGGTGGATTCATTACCGCCGCATTGTTAATTAATATATCCAAGCTTTTGTGCTGTGCCTTTATCCGTTCGCCAAATGCTTTGATGGACGCAAGATCCGCCAAGTCAAGTTTTTCAAACCTAATATTTCCACCAGAAGTCAGTTCCTTAATTTGTCTTATTGCTTCTTCTCCTTTGCCCTTGTTTCGACCCGCTATGATAACTTCGGCCCCTGCGCGAGTCATTTCCAGCGCTGTTTCATAGCCGATTCCACCGGTTCCGGTAATCACTACCGAGCGGCCTTTTTGTGAGGGGATATCCGCTGCTGTCCAGTCACGCTTCATATTTTCTGCCATAATTAAATTCTCCTTGTTTAATAAATTTTCCCTTGCTAAATCCATATATTTCGCTTTGGCATCCCTTGCGATCATTGTGCAATTGAAAGTACATTTATCATCTTCCTTTCCATAAAGACAAAAAGTCTTGAAGTTTTTTGACTTGTGCTTTATACTGATGATATCACTTAGAGTTCTATCTATGTCAAGCGTAATTTTTTAAGGAGATTTTGACTGTGTATACTATCAATGAAGTCGCGCAAATCTGTAACATATCCGTTTATACAATCCGCTTTTATGATAAAGAAGGGCTTCTTCCCTTTGTCACCCGAAACAGCACCGGAAACCGGCAGTTTAGTGAAGCCGACCTTGACGTGATAAAACTAATCTGCTGCCTTAAAAATACCGGGATGCAAGTCAAGGAAATTAGGCAATATATCGATTTGTGTATGCAGGGAGAAGAAACCGCTCCAGCACGGAGACAGTTGATGATTGAGCATCGCAAGGCAATCCTGAGACAGATAGATGATCTTAAAAAGAATTTGAACATTGTTGATTTAAAAATTGCCTTTTATGATTCCTACATCGCTGATCCACAAGCCGGTTATGACCCGATAAAATACATGTCGGAGCATAATCATCTTGACATCAAAAACAGATAAGTAAGCAAACACTTAGAGTCGTATCTAAGTGTTTGCATCGTTATTTGACGTATTCTGAACATTAAGTCCTGCACGAGGAGCACAAAAAGATATAAACATAAAATTGCTTGTTGGGGCCATCCGCCCCAAAGTCGGCGTTCTGCGCCTGTTGTTGCGTCACCGTCGCTACCGCTCCTGTTCCTTATTTTTCTGCGTGTCCGTCAACCCGAACAGGCGGTCGATATTTTCCTTCGCCGTGACAACCTCATGCGTGTCCTTCCGTACCGCGCGATACTCCTTGTATGTGGCCCGTTTTTCCGCCGCCAACTTTTGATATTCAGCTTTGAGAGCATCCATCTTTGGGAGCTTCGCCCCGGACAGGACGCGCCGGAATGTTTCCTGCGCCGCCCGGTAAAGCGCGATCTCGGCCTTATGCTCCACGAGATATTTTTTACTGTATTTCGCAGCCTTGTAACCGCTAAACACGGGCCGGGTTTTGGCGTAATCCACCACCGCGCCCTTTAGCTCCGCATTGGCGCTCATAGCGCCCTCAATGGACTTGATCTGTTCGGAAAGAACGTGAAGACGATCTGCTGCTTCCGCCGCCCGTTTTTCCAACTGCCCGTATGTCCTCCGGGCCATAGCCTTTTCCGAGCGTAGAGGAACGCAGGCGCGTAAACCGTTCCTGCCCTTTGGCCCGGAAGTTGATCGTGCCGCCACACCCACGCTTTACCTCGTAGCCGGCTTTCGCCATAGCCTGCAAAAAGGAGTCCATATCCAGCGGCTTTTCGGCAAGGCAAACATCTATCTGCGCTTTCAGCCGTTCCTGAAAGGTCTATACATTGCACACATTAATGGTAATTAATTGCCATTAATGTTTAAAAAACAAACTCATAGATAAATTGAGCATTTTACATAGCTTAATTGGAACATGCTGGTGTAAATTGATGCTTTAAAGCTCTTTTTACATCTCAAAACTTTATAGTTAATCTGCAACTAATTGGTATTAATTTCTTGCCGAATACTCAAAAACCCATATCCCATAAGGCTTGAACAACTTACCAATTAGTTACCAAAGCTATGTGCAATGTATAGATTACATACGGGCCGACGCACTGGAAGAAGTGGTTCTTTTGGAGCTTCGGCGTATGACGCAATTTTTACAGGACGAAGAAGAAGATTTCGTAAAGCTGCTGATGGACAAATCTTTGCGGGAAGCACAGCAGGAAATCAAGGAACTCACCCCAACCATTGTGAACGAGCTGATTGAAAAGATCGTCGTTTCTCAGGCGCAAGGCACCGGCAGGGTGTGGCGGTGGAGTATATCACACGGAAAGCCGGGTAACGAAAATAGGAGCAACCTTTCGGTTACTCCTATTCACGGAATGTTCAGTATCGTTATGAACACTCGACATGGTGCGGATAACAGGACTTGAACCTGCATGAAGTTTCCCTCACTAGAACCTGAATCTAGCGCGTCTGCCAGTTCCGCCATATCCGCATAAACTACTTTCCTATTATAGCATACTTTTTTAATTAAGTTAATATGTAATTTTTATTTTGATACTGAAGAATTGGAATATAAATTAAATACTATGTTACCACCTGAAGTATAACCTTGTATGTATATAGGATATTTAAAATCATTTCTAAATTTATAATCTATATTTCCATAATCTACTGTAGCATCCATTCCTTGAGGAACATAATGAACAGGCATAGTATGGTGAGTCCTTTCCGTAGTTGTAAGCCCTGCTTTAGCAACTGCATTGTAAAGCGTCGTAGATACCTGACATATTCCCCCACCAAGCCCTGACTCCACTTTATCTCCAATAATAACAGGAGCTGCCTCATATCCTTTTGCTGCAGTTCTCTGCCCTACAACATCATTGAAGCTAAAAGTATCTCCTGGCATTACTACATGTCCATTTATGCTGTTAGTAGCAAGTGATATGTTATTTGCCCTTTCACCAGAAGATATGCCACCATAGGCTGTACTAAAACTAGATATTAATGTGTCCACAGGTTTAAGATCATCTTCCTTTATTTTAGCTTTGGTAGTTTTGAGCACTGCTTTTACAGTTAAATCCTGATCTGAATTTTTATCTATTTTAGATTCAATATCTTTTTTCAAAGCTTCTTTATCTACCTTAAGCCCATCTTTCTGTGGTATTACTGAAAACTTCACTCCTCCCATTTCAAGAGATGCATTCACAGGTTCCTTATCAGCTTCACTTGCAATTTTATCTACCATATTATATATAGCTTTAGTGTCATAAGAAAATTTCAAATTATAGTTTACATTTTTAGGATTCTTTAATAATTCATATTTTTTAAATATATTGCTGCTTTTTCCATAAGAATAGGCCAACTTTAGAGTTTCATCCAAATTGTACGTAAAACTTAAACTCGAATAAGGTAATTCATAACTTTTATTTCCTGCAATTATAGTAATCTGTCTCTGTTGAAATTTATTTAAATATCCGCTGCTCATTATACTCTTAGCCTGATCTTTAGTTTTTGCAGAAAGATCCGTATTATTTATAGAAACCCTAGGATAAATTAAGTTATCCCAGTATTTTATATCATTATAATGATATACTATAAATCCACAGCTTATACTCAAAAAAATAGTTAAGGCAGCTAAACCCACTATTTTTAATCTTATGCCTAACATCCTCTTTGATTTTCTAGTCTTTCTTTTTCTAGTCTTTCTTTTTCCACTCATCATTATCACCTCTTTACTTTCACATAGTTATTATACTATAGAGTAATAGCTTTTATATATAAAAATTATTAATTTAATTATTATTAATTTGTAACAAATAAGCATAATTTTTATGCTATCATAGAAATATGTTTATTCTACAAATATAATTAAATATGGAGGTAATACATAAATGAAAGCTGAGATATTATGCGTTGGTACAGAGATTTTACTTGGAGATATAGTAAATACAAATGCACAATTTATTTCCAAAGGATTAGCTGATCTTGGTATAGAAGTGTATCACCAATCTGTTGTGGGAGATAATCCTCAAAGACTTTTAGATGAGTTTAGAAAATCTTTTGAAAGAACTGACATCATAATTACAACTGGAGGGCTTGGACCTACACAAGATGATCTAACTAAAGAAACTGGTGCTGAATACTTTAACAAGAAGATGATTTTAGATAAAAATTCACTTAGCCATTTAGAAGCTTATTTTAAGAAAATGGGAAAATCAAATTTAGAAGGCAATAATATAAAGCAAGCTTACTTTCCTGAAGGTGCTTCTATATTTCCTAATCCACATGGTACGGCTCCTGGATGTTGTATGGAGCAAAGCGGAAAAATTTTAATAATACTTCCTGGTCCTCCAAAAGAGGCAAAGCCTATGTTTCAAAATTATGTAGTACCATTTTTAAAAAAATATAGTACTGGAGTAATAAAATCTAAAACACTTAGAGTTTGCGGTATGGGAGAAAGTTCTATGGCTGAGAGTGTCTCAGATCTTATAAATAATAGTGTAAATCCCACTGTAGCTCCTTATGCAAAGGAAAATGATACAATACTTAGAATTACTGCACGGACAAATACAGAAGAAGAAGCTGTAGAGCTTATAAAACCTGTAGAATCTAAAATTAGAGAAAAACTAGGGATAAATATATATGGTGAAGATGATGACACTATGGAAGAGGTTATAGGAAAATTATTGATAAATAAAGGTTTAACTATATCCTCTGCAGAATCATGTACTGGTGGACTAATAGCCGCAAGACTTGTAAATTATCCTGGCATATCTGCTGTATTTAAAGAAGGTGCTGTGACTTATAGCAACGAGGCCAAAATGAAAAGACTAGGAGTAAAAAAGGATACCCTAGACAAATTTACTGCTGTTAGTTCTGAGACTGCAAAAGAAATGGCAGAAGGTATAGCTAAAACAGCAAATACTGATATAGGCATAGCTACTACAGGAGTTGCAGGTCCTGGCGGCGGTACTTACGAAAAACCTGTAGGCCTAGTATATATAGGACTTTATATAAACGGAGAAACTTATGTTAAGAAGTGCCAATTCTTTGGCAGCAGAGATGTTGTAAGACAAAGAGCTACTATGACTGCCCTCGATTTGATAAGAAGGCACCTTATAAACTCATAGAGTTTATAATAAAAGTTGAATACTCAAATTTCACAGTTTAAAAATTATACAAATTATTTAAAAATTGAATAATACAGCATAAATGTCACTAAAGTTTAGGACAATTTTAAAAATGGAGGTGGTATATTTATGAAAATTAAAACTTGGTTAAAATATTTTGTATATGCATTTATTATCATTGCATTTATGTATTTAGCAGGATATGCTTCAATTTACCTAAAAAAATTGCAGGAAGCATTTAGAACAAATATTTATCAATATGGATTAATAACATTTATTCTTTATGCAGTAATTGGCTTTCTCATTGGCTTAGAATACTTTCTAAATGAAAAGGATAAAAATGGAACATGGAAAGTAAATCTTCCCAAATTGATACTAATAGGCTTACCAAGTTTATATTTTTCATCTTATGTTTTTATATTTTATTGTCCTGTTTCATTTATAAGAAATGTATTAATACAACCAATTGAATTCTTTTTAAGAGTCAATACAAATTTGATATCTATATTTCAGCTACTATTTGGATATGTAGTTATTACAAGTTTATATAAAGTATCTGAAAAATAAAAATTTTTATTTAGAAACTGTACATAAGTTTTCTAACTTAAAAATCACTTTATGTGCAGAAATATTTTTACAATAATGAAACACTTTTAAATATTTTGTATATAAGTCTTAGTAAAAAAAATTTTAAAAAATCTAGAACTTTTGAATTGTTTGAGGTACAAGTTTTCAAAAGTTCTCAGTATTTTTTTAATTTTTTTGCTTAGTCTTATCAAAATATTTAACGTGCTGAATGTTGTAAAAATATTCAGAGCATAGAGTAACTTTTACTTATAAACTCTACATAAGTTCTAAACTTCAAGACTTAATTTCCTCTGGATGATTGAAGTATTCACAGTAAGGTGCTAAAGGGCAGTGTTCACAATCAGGTTTTCTTGACTTACATATACGTCTGCCGTGCCATATTAAATAATGATGTGAATCACTCCACATACTTTTGGGTATATTTTTCATAAGTTCCATTTCTACTTTGTGAGGAGTAGTTCCTTTTGCAATTCCAAGTCTATTTGATACCCTAAATACATGAGTATCCACTGCAATTGCTGGAACTCCAAAGGCGTTTGACAAAACAACATCCGCAGTTTTTCTACCCACTCCTGGAAGTTCTATCAATTGTTCCATAGTATGTGGTACCTCTCCACCGTACTTTTCAACAAGTTCTCTGCTAGTTGAAAGTATATTCTTGCTTTTATTTCTAAAAAAGCCACAGCTTTTTATCTTTCCTCCTAATTCTTCCTCTGTTAAAGATATCATTTTTTCAGGAGTATTATATTGCTTATACAATTCTGATGTAACTTTATTTACTCTTACATCAGTGCATTGAGCTGAAAGCATAGTGGACACTAGCAATTCATAAGGAGATCCAAAATTCAATGCACATGTGGCTTCTGGATAGGTTTTTTTCAATACTTTCAATATATTATCTATATTTTGTTTATTCAACTTTTATCACCTTCATTAAGATTTGTATACTCCTCTATATTGTTCAGGCAAAAGTTCTGCTATTTTTTTCATAAATAAATCAGATATTCTGTCTTCATATACATGTTTGTTTTCGCCTTTATTTTGGGGCGGTATATCTATCTGCTTTCCTATGTTTACATTTACCTCTGCATTATGAAAACTTTCTAGAGCCATATCCTTGTCACTTATAGGTAAAAGCTTTTCAGTACCAGAGATACCGATAGGAAGAATTGCAGCCTTAGTTAGCTTCTGTATTAAAACTACCCCTCTTTTTCCTTTTGCTAAGCTTGCTGTTCTACTTCTCGTTCCCTCAGGAAACATGAGTATATTATTACCGTTTTTCACGGTATTTATAACTTTAGATATAGCATCCTTGTCCGCACTATTTGGTTTTATATTGATGGTCTTTGTAATGCACATACCAAGCTGAGTTAAAGAATTTTGATTCAGTTTTTTACCTGCTACAAAAGTCAGGTTTTCTGATTTAAGTACTCTACTCAATACGAGAGCATCAGAATTACTTAAATGATTGCAGATAAATATTACAGGTCTTTCCACTTCATTTAGATTTTCAATGCCTTTTACTTTTATATCTGCACATCTATTTAAGTAACCACTTAATACCTTTTTTGAAATATAAGTTAAAAGTCCTTTAGGGAGATGTCCCATTAGCTTGACCATCCATGGAGAAATCATAAATAAATCCACCCTTTCTTTTATATATGGTATACTTTTTTAAATGTACCTCTCTCATATAAATTATAATTTTAAAACCTGTAAAAGTCTATCATAATAATCTTTTACATAGGTAGACCTTATGCTTTTATCTTCCAAATTAATACTTTTATTTAATGTAAGCATATTTATAATTGCATTTCTCTGAATAATATTTTTACCTCTCCATCCACAGGATGTGTTTTTGTATTTCTCTGTAAATATTTTTTTATCCATATCTACAATTTCATTTAAATCAACTCTACTCATAAAATCAAAAGGCTTAAAATCCTGTATATTAGAGAAAGCAACCTTACTATTATATGGACATACTTTTTGGCAAGTGTCGCATCCAAATAATCTTCCTTGAAATTGCGAAAACCATTTATTATCTATATGTTTTTTTTGAGTTATATATGACATACATATATTAGAATTTTTATCTCCAAGCAAAGCACCTGTAGGGCATGATGTTTGGCATAGATTACAGTGGCCGCACTTACTTTCTAGTGGGATATCAGTTTCTACTTTTATATCAGTTATTATTTCTCCTAAAAAAACATAAGATCCATATTTATCTGTAATAATCATATTATTTTTTCCTATAAATCCTATTCCACACTGAAAAGCTATATATCTCTCAGGAAGAGAATTGCTATCTACAAAGTATACAGCTTTTCCCCCTAAACCTTTTATAAAATTACACACTTTTTGTAAATAATAACGTGCTACTACATGGTAATCTTTTCCTCTAGTATATAGAGAAAAGCTTATATTTCCCTCATCTTGTTTTTCAAATAAATAGGGAAAGGCAATTGATATTATTGTCTTTCCCCCATCCATATATACATATGGATTAACTCTATTTTCAATATTCTTTTCTTCGAATTCATTTTCAAGCAAATTTTCTTTTCTATATTTAAAATAATCTTTTAATTCGGTGAATATTCTGCATTTTGTAAATCCTACAGTATCCAATCCAATTTTATTACAGTAACTCAGTATATCTTCTTTATAGTTCAAACCTTCCACCTGCTTATATAGAAATTATATTATCATTTCATTATATATCTTTTTTCTTCTTCCTGCATAGTCTTTTATTTCTATAACAGTATTACTTTCAGCCTTAACTACTTTAGCTGGTATACCTACTACAGTACAATTTGCTGGTATATCTTTCAAAACTACTGAATTTGCACCCACTTTTACATTATCGCCTACAACTATTGGGCCTAAAAGCTTTGCTCCACTTCCTATAAATACGTTATTTCCTACTGTAGGATGCCTTTTTCCTGTATCCTTTCCTGTTCCTCCCAAAGTCACTCCATGATAAAGCGTTACATTATCTCCAACCTCTGCAGTTTCACCTATAACAACACCCATGCCATGATCTATAAATAATCCCTTTCCTATTTTAGCCCCTGGGTGTATTTCTATTCCAGTTAAACCCCTAGCAATTTGTGATATTAACCTAGCAATAAAGAAACATTTCTTCTTATAGAAAAAATGTGATATCCTATACTGTATCAAGGCATGAATAAAAGGATATAATATAAAAACCTCTAACGGATTTCTAGCCGCTGGATCATTTTTCATAGCATTTTTAATATCATAAGCTAATAGCCTAAATGGGTTTCTCATTGTTTTCTCCCTTCAAATTTATTGCTCAAATTTTGACTTAATATAGAAATAATACTAAGTAATCAATTCATAATGCACAATCCACAATTAAGGATGATTTTTATGTTATCATAGAAATTCTAAAAATTTAACGCACATTTTACTTAGCTTTTAAGTTCTTCCTAACATTATCATAGAAAAATCCACCAAAATTGTGAACTGTGAATTTATTGAATTACATACTAACTAATCATATAATCCCATGGATAGATACTTTTCTCCTCCATCTGGTGCTACAGTTACTACTTTTTTACCTTTTCCAAGTTTTTTTGCCACTTGAATTGCTGCAGCTATATTAGCTCCTGAAGATATACCAACTAGTATTCCCTCTTCTTTTCCCATAAGTCTAGCATATTTAAAAGCTTCTTCATCTGTTATAGTTATAATCTCATCTACAATTTCTGATTTGTAAATATCAGGTACAAACCCTGCTCCTATGCCTTGTATTTTATGAGCTCCAGTTTTACCTCCTGATAAAACTGGCGAACCTGCTGGCTCTACTGCAACTACCTTTACATCTTTATTGTGCTTTTTCAAGTTTTCCCCTACTCCTATTGCTGTTCCTCCTGTACCAACACCAGCTACAAAAGCATCTACATCCTTTAAATCCTTTAAAATTTCCTCTGCTGTAGTTTCATAATGCTTTTTAGGATTAGCAGTATTTATAAACTGTTGTGGTATATAGTAACCCTCTTTATCTTTACCAATTTCATAGGATTTCTCTATAGCTCCTTTCATGCCTTTAGCTCCATCTGTCAAAACTAATTCTGCCCCATAAGCCTTTATCATATTTCTTCTCTCTACACTCATAGTTTCTGGCATTACAATTGTAACTTTATATCCTTTTAATTTTCCTATCATTGCAAGAGCTATTCCCATATTACCACTAGTTGGCTCCACTATTGTGTCACCTTTTTTTAAAAGTCCTTCTCTTTCAGCTCTTTCAACCATACCAAGGGCAGCTCTGTCTTTAATACTTCCACCAGGATTGAATTTTTCAAGTTTAACATATATATCAGCTGCATCCTCATTTTTAAAATTATCAAGTTTAAACAAAGGTGTATTACCTATCATGTCTATAGCATTAGTAAATATCATTTTAATACCTCCCAAAATTTTATATAAAAATTAATATTTTAAGAATGAAATTTACTTTGAAATCAAAAAAACTCCATCTCTATATGTTATATAGAGACGAAGTTTATACTCCGTGGTTCCACTCTAATTAGATTTTTAAAAAATCCAGCTCTTGATCGAACACAGCGCTATGTTCTACCACTATAACGGGTGAACCCGATGTAATCTACTATTAATTCGACCACATAACTCCAAAGGGCACTTCACTTAAACTTAATTTGGAAACTTTCACCAACCGTTTCTTCTCTGCAAAATTTAATTTAAGTTACTTTTCTTTTTCAAAGTATTCTTGAGTGTTTTACTATGATTTATATTTATATTATACAACTACTTAAAGTTTTGTCAATATATTTTTAATTTTATATAAAAACCTTTTTATCCCACCGCTACAATTATTAACACCCCTATCTTCTATAAGGTTCAACTGGAGAAAGCCATAATTATAAGCAAACTCCATATGAACCTAAGAATCACTTGATATAACTTTGAGAAACTTATACAAGTAGATGTGCTGATACACGGAAAACACAGCTAAAATCTATTTTTTTCTTTTTTAAATAATACTGAATTAAACTCTCCTCCTAAAATAGTTATTGTAGACAAAATAAAAAGCCAAGTTAAAAGCACTATTACGGCTCCTATACTTCCATAAATTTTAGAATAATTCCCAAAATTATTTACATAAAAAGCAAAACCCATAGAAGCTATTACGATGCCTATAGTGGAAAATACTGCACCTGGTAGTACCTTTCTCCACGTAAGCCTTACATTTGGGGTAGAAATATAGACTGCTGCAAATATAAATATGGTTCCAAAAAATATAATAACATATCGTAATATATTCCATAAAAATCCAAATCCCTCGGAAAGTCCTAACTTAAGAGCTAAAAAACTTCCAAGCATTTGCCCAAATACTAAAAACAATAAAGTACATAATATTATTAACGTTACTCCTAGGGTACATAGTATAGATATAGTATATGTCTTAAATATAGATCTAGTTTCTCTTTGATCATACGCTTTATTCAATCCTTTTATAACGGCATGAAATCCACCTGATAGCGCCCATAGTGTAAGAATTAAGCTTAAACATAAAAGTTCAATATTTTTGCTATTAGCAGTTTTAATTACTGTATTTTCCATTAATTCCAGTGCATTTTTAGGTAATACATTACTTAAAACTAGGAGTATATCATTACTACTTATATCACTATACCCTATAAGGCTTATAAAAAATACTAAAAAAGGAAAAACAGAAAATAATAAGCTATATGCAAGTTGTGAAGCCAATGCTAATACATCGTCTTGTATAAATCTAAAAATAAATTCCTTTAATTTACTAAATGCTCTTTCCTTCAAAGAAAATTCTCCTCTTTTAGGCATTTGAAAGAAAAAAGACTATCATACTCGCTGGATGGCTATTTCTTTGAAAATGCCTTAATTTAATCGTCTATACGCCTTCAGAATATTGTATATTATCAGCTATATAGACTATATATTAATATTATGCTATACTCTTATTTGTTATTATAATTTTGCCCTTTTACATGAAAAATTATAAGCAAATATGCCTAAGTCTATTGAACTTATCTAGAGATACCTCTATTCTTTACCCCGCCTTGAAAAAAAGCAGAGAACTAAAGTCTATGATTTTGTGCAAATTACTTTTACAAAGTTCGGTGGAGTAATGAGATAAAATTTAACTTAATAGATATGGCATATTTTTTACATAAATTAAAATCAAAATAGAAAGAAGCGATTAAAAAGTGAAGAAACTTATTAAAAACTTCGTATTATTTTGCGGAATTTATGCAATTGCTCAAGGCTCTCACTGCACAATTGCATTAGCTGCAAATAATATGGACAAGTCTTCTGAAGTATCAACTGTTACCGCTTCAACTAGTTTAGATACTAATAAAGATATTTCTAATTCAAAAACTATTGATGGTAACACTAATAGCAGCTATGATAAAAGCACTAGCGAGAACAATACTCCAGAAAAAGCTAATTCAAACGTCAACCAAAGCACGAATTATGATACTATTGTAAAAGTCAGCATTCCTGTAAGTAAAAAATGGAAAATAAGCTTTAATCAGCCGGTAGATATAAATTCCCTAAGCGGTAAGATAAGACTAGTTGATAACAATAATACTGATGTTCCACTAACTTTTTCTTCAACAGATTACGGAATGTCGGTTATTGTATCACCTACGAATGTTTGTAATCCAGACACAGACTATACCTTAACTATAAGTGGAAATATAGTATCTAGATACAACAGAACACTTAGAAATCCTACTATAGTAGAATTTAAAACAGCACCAGTTATATCTTCCATAGATGACATAAGTGTAACTATAAATCAGGAAGATGAATACACTTTACCTACACAGGTAACTGCTAAAATGTCAAATAATACTACTACTTCTGTAAATGTATCTTGGGACAAGTCCGTAGACATGACAAGCATACCAGGTGTATATGCTTATACAGGTACTGTTGATGGATATAGTAAACCAGTAACATTAAATTTAACTATAAAAGCATTTGAACCTGTACCATCTATTATGAATGACTATAGAGTTCAATCTCAAATTGGGACAAACCTTTATAATTATCTTATGAATTATGATAATAGACAATCTGTACTAGACAGAGCTATCGAACTTCACGGTGGAGACACAAGCAATAACTGTGTGTTTTATGCAAGTGAAGCTCTTAGAAGAGCTGGAATGACTGATCTTCCAGAATCTGTAGCAAATACTAATCAACTTACATCTCAACTTCAAAGCAGAGGATGGCAGATTTGTACAGATTTATCTAAACTTTTGCCAGGAGACATATGTTTTACTACTTCTTATGGAAATGGCCCTACTCATACATATACATTCATGAAGTGGGCAGATCCAAAAAGTTTTGATTATGCTTATATTTGCGATAATCAAGGTTATGACTACACCGGTGATGCATACCATAAGAGAAACATAGATTTTGCAACTGAAACAAAAGATGCTATGTCTTATTTTATGTATTTAGCATAAAATATAAAAAATGACTGGCACACTAATTAATTAGTATGCCAGTCATTTTCATTTATCCGATGACTACTGTTTATTTAAAGTATCTATTCAACAATCCCTGGAAAGCAGCTCCATGTCTTGCTTCATCTTTACACATTTCATGTACTGTATCATGAATTGCATCATAGTTTAATTTTTTAGCTAAAGTAGCTAAATCCTTTTTACCTTTACAAGCACCTGTCTCTGCATCTACTCTCATCTGTAGATTTTTCTTTGTATCAGGTAATACTACTTCTCCCAATAATTCTGCGAATTTAGATGCATGCTCTGCTTCTTCAAATGCTATTCTCTTATATGCTTCTGCAACTTCAGGATAACCTTCTCTATCAGCTTGACGACTCATAGCAAGGTACATCCCTACTTCAGAACATTCTCCAGTAAAGTTTGCTCTTAATTCTTCTAATACTTTTTCATCTACACCTTTAGCAACGCCCACTTTATGTTCATCTGCCCAACTAATTTCGCCTTCTGCCTTTTCAACAAATTTATCTGATGGTGCACCACATACAGGACATTTTTCTGGTGGATTTTCACCTTCATAAACATATCCACAAACAGCACAAACAAATTTTTTCATTTAAAATTCCTCCTTAGGTTATTTCATATAATTTTCATTTCCCTTGACATAAGTTATTATATAATATTAATTATTGTTTTGCAATAGTTTTTATAAAATAATTTTATTTTATATGAAATAAATACATCATAGGTACACTATAATCTATTTATTCTTACTTGATTGGAAGGTTCAATTTTAAAACCTTTAGACAAATGCTTCATATATATTTTTATCCTAAATAATTCAAAAAATTTATCTGTTTTATTAATTTTTACTATTTATTTAAGAATTGTTCTAAATTAACTATTTGTTGTTCGTATATTCCAAAACCTACTTTACAATTTTTTTCATTGAAAGCTTCTACATTATAACGCAGTTTTTTACCTTCAATTGATATTAATGTTACTTTTATAATAACTTTCATATTTACAGGTATTGGTTTTATATGTTCAACATCAATTTTAGTTCCAACAGGTCTATAATTTTCAGGTATAACATTGTCCACTATATGTAAAGTTGTATATTCCATATACTTTATCATAGCAGGCGTAGATAACATAACAACACCTTTATTTCCAATAAAATTAGCTGTATCTTCAAGCTTTACTATATACTCACTAACATATGTGCTTCCAATTTTAAATAGCTTGCTAAAATCCATTTGATCAACAACTCCTTATGTAAAAATTTTACCACTTACTGCTATCTTTAGATTGCTACTTATTTTGCTTAAAGTAAATAGCTTTAAGCATCGGACAAAGTCTCAAACTTCATCCGATGCTTATTAACAAATTTCTTAATACTTTTCTATCCCTTAGATAAAATCATTATCAAAATAAATATTTCTAGAATAAACTTACTTTAATTATTTCCTCTTTCAGCTATAGGTACAATAGGACGAACTGTACTTGTAAGTAATATAATAGCACCAAGTATAGATATTCCTGCACCTAAGTAAAGTGCACTTGTATATCCGTGAGCGTCAACCATAATTCCAGTAAGAAGTGGAGCTAATATACCTCCAATTGTTGCAAAAGTTGCATAAAGTCCAGTAATTTTACCTGCATTAGTTGAAGAGAAAATCATTGGCATTGAATAATATCCACCCATAGTAAGACATAATACTCCATTTGATATAGATATCAATGCTACTGCCGAAATAGCGCTAGAAGCCTTAGATCCTAGTATAAGCAGAACACCTGCTCCGACCATACCAAGAAGAGGAAATAATTTTCGTCCCATATTATCTCCAAACTTTTTAGCTGCTTTATCAGCTAACCATCCACCAAACGGATATGTAAAAGTTGCAACAATATAAGGCATCATTGTATAAATAGCACTTGTACCCATTGCAAACCCTCTACCCTTAACAAAATACGTAGGAAGCCATGTCATAAATAAGTAAAATAAATAGTTAGTACAGAAAAATGAAAGTGCACCCGTCCATACAGATGGAGTAGAAAATATATCTTTTGAACTTAAAATAGTTCTTTTACCTGAATTTTCTGATATATTATCATCTACTCTTATATATTGTAATTCCTCTTTACTTACACTAGGGTGATCTTCTGGTTTATCTTTTCCAAACTTCCACCAAATAATTACCCAAATAGGTGCAAGAAAAGCAAAGGAATGAAATACCATCTGCCAACTCCAAGTTTTTATAATCCATGCAGAAATAGGCATAGCAAGAGCAATTCCCATAGAAACACCCATAATACTTATTCCCCATGCTAATCCTGATTCTTTCTTTGGTACCCATTTTGCAATAATTGTAGACATGGCTGGTAAAGAAACTCCTTCTCCCATTCCCATAACAATACGAATTACTATCATAAGACCTAAGGTTGCTCCAAATGGAGTTAGGAAAACAAATACTGACCACCATAGTGCGCCAAACATTACAACCTTGCCTCCACCAAATTTATCAGCTAACCATCCACCTAAAATTTGAGTACAAGCATAACCAATAAAGAAAGCCGTAGAGACCAATCCAAACTGACTTGCATTCCAGTGAAAATAATTCATCATAGAGGGGCCTGCCATTGACATACATGATCTGTCCATATATAAAATCAAGTAGCATAGAGTCAAAAGTAAAACAATTTCCCACCTCTTTTTACCAACGCTTTTACCAACGCTTTTAACCTCTGAAATCATATTTATTTCTCCCTTCCGTTTAATTTATTAACTAATTTTATCTTTTCCTGTTAAACTATACCATAATTGTGGAATATTTTATCGAAATATGCTAAAATATTAACAAATATGAGTATAAATTTGCAGGGAGGTACACTATGAACTTAAACCAATTATATTATTTTAAAAAATTATCTGAGATACAGCATTTTACTCAAGCTGCTAAAGAATTATATATAACACAACCGAGCCTAAGCGAAGCCATTTCATCTTTAGAAGAAGAAATTGGTATAGAATTATTTCATAGACAAGGTCGAAAAATTAAGCTTACGAAATATGGAAAAGTTTTTTACCAATACGTGTGCAATTCCTTAAGTGAATTAGAAAAAGGGATTGAATGTTTAAAAGAATCATCTGGTATTGTTGGAGGAATTATTGATATAGGATGTATTCCTACCTTATGCGGAAATTTTTTGCCAAATGCAATAAATAAATATTTACATACTGTAAATTCAAAAACCAAATTTAATATTTTTACTGGTATGACTTTAGATGTTATAAATGGTATAAAGTCCGAAAAATATGATATCGGCTTCTGCTCTATTTTGAAAAATGAATCTGGCATTGAATTTGTTCCAATTCTTTCTCAAGAACTTGTTCTTGTTGTAAACGATCAACATCCATTGGCAAAAGAAAAAATCATTAATTTGCAAGATATTGGCGACTATCCATTAATCACATATCGACAAAGCTTACCCATTGGTAAAACTATAATGGAACTCTTAAAACCTTATGACCTTCATGTGAGTTATGATTTTGACGATGAAATAACTATTGGTGGAATGGTATGTTCAACAAATGTGGCTGCTATTACTGCACGTACTTCTTTTTTACTTCAATTTCATAAGTTAAAAATTATAAAATTAAATGCACCAAACAATAAACATACGGTATGTATGGCATATAATAAGAATAATTACCATACCATAGCTGTAAAAATGTTTGCAGACTATATGATTAAAAAAAATAAAAGCCATAAAACTAGGACTGCCAATTAGCATGCATTCTATCTAAAGGAATTTTAACAATTACCTTATTTTTTATATATGCATAAATTTCAAATCCCCTTTTACATCTAAAAGTACATTCAAGGCATGGATCTTCGTCGCAGTAAACATAGGCGTCTTCATCCGCCAAAGCAAATACAAAAGATGTCTTTTTAGGATTTGTCACATACTTTAACTGTCCACCTGTAAATGTCCTAAGGTAAATCCATTCAACAGAAATAGCTTCATTCTTTATTTTCCAAAAAACCTCTACCACATTTTCATTGTACCCACCTGTAATTTTGTAATCAATAATTATATCATCTGAAACTTTTGAAGGATCCTCTGTAGAAAGCATCTCCATTTTTTCATGGCAGCACATTGGAGATATTCCCTTTCCCATACTTGTTAACTGAAATACATTTCCACAATGTTTACAATGATAAAATATTAACTCGGGGCACACAACCCTTGGTTTTGTGGTTTCTCTTGATCTTCTTGGACCGAATTCTTGCCCTTCCAACTTGACTCCTCCTGTCTACTCATTCGAACTCTCAAATCCTTTGCCAATAAATTTTTTTTCACCTTTCCACTGTCAGTTCTAGGGATTTTATCTATAATCTCCAGGTGCTCTGGCCAATACCTTTTAGGAATTTTCTCCTTTTCCATATACTCCAAAAGTTCTTCTAATTTCAGAGTATTAATTTCTTTTTTCAATACGACATAAGCACAAATTCGTTCACCAAGACGCTTATCAGGCATTCCAATAACTGCCTCATCTTTAATTAGTGGAAATTTTGAAATATACTGACTTATATGATTCGAGTTGAGATTTTCACCGCCTCTAACAATTATGTCTTTTTTTCTCCCAATAATATTAATATTCCCACTTGTATCACTTACACATAGATCTCCACTATAAAACCATCCTTCATCATCCAATACCTTATTTGTAGCTGATTTATCACCTATATATCCTACAAATACATTTGGACCTCTCGATGCTTCTTCCCCTAGATTTCTAGGTAGTACTTCTTTTCTATTTTCATCTACAATTTTAACTTCTACCCCTTCCATGGGCCTTCCTGCAGTGCCAAATATTAATTCAATATTTTCATCCGGCCTTACAAATACATGGGGAACACTTTCCGTAGATCCATAAACTTCACATAATTTTATTCCATATTCATAGGCTTGCCTTACCATTTCTTCCGGCACCACAGCTCCACCACAAAGATAAAATTTTAACGAACTAAGGTAAAGTTCATCCTCTCTAATGTTTTTCAAAATATCATATATAAATGGTGTAGCTCCCATTGACCAGGTGCATTTTTCTTTATTCATAAGTTCTATTGCCTTTTTACTTTTAAACTTTTGCTGTAAAACCACTTTTGATCCAATGAGCATAGGTGCAATAATTCCATGGTGAAAGCCAGTTGCATGATTTAAAGGTGCCGGCATAAACATGATATCATCTTTTGTAATACCAAGCTCCTTATTAAAGTATTTCTCACTAAATATTATGTTGTTATGAGTCAGCATAGCTCCCTTTGCACATCCAGTAGTACCAGATGTGCAAAGAACAGCTGCTACATCATTACTGTCAACCACTACCTCATCTTTTATGTTCAAGGAAAAGTATGATGATAATATATGTTTTAAAGTAATAATGTTACTTTCTTTTTCTTTAAGATTGTCAAGTAATACAATGTGTTTTAAACTTTTTACATCCTTTGTGACTGATAGAATCAATTTTTCATAATTTGTCTTATTGTACCATGTAGGGCAGAGAAAAACTTTACTTTTACATAAATTTAAAAGATATGAAACTTCCCGACCACTATAGCACATGCCAATTGGGTTAACAACAGCTCCCACTTTCATGCATGCAATACTAACAATTACAAATTCACTCCATATTGGTATTTGAAAAGAAATAACATCTAGAGGCTTTACTCCAATACTGAGAAAATAGGAAGCAACAATACCTGCTTTTTCATCCAATTGTCCATAGGTGTAACGGTATCCTCTATCATCTACTACAAATTCCTTATCTCTATACTTTTTTACCGACGTATGCCAGTAATCTAAGAGTGTTTTTTTACCCCAATAGCCCATTTTTTCATACAATTTTTTTTGGCTATCATTTATTTTAACTTCATCCATCACGTCATATCTCCTTATAAAAAGAACACAATTAAAGATTTTTTACTGAACTAATTTCCTTTATAAGTGCTGGAACGACTTCAAATAGGTCCCCTACTATACAATAATCTGCTACTTCAAATATTGGTGCAGTTTCATCTTTATTGATTGCAATAATTGTATCTGAAGAACTCATTCCAGCTAAATGCTGTACAGCACCGGAAATTCCACATGCAATATATACTTTTGGAGAAACTGTTTTACCTGTCTGTCCTACCTGCTTTGTTTGTGGAATCCATCCAGAATCTACAGCAGCTCTTGATGCTCCAATTGTTCCACCAAGTAAATCTGCAAGCTCTTGTAACATCTTAAAGTTTTCTCCGTTTTTCATTCCTCTACCGCCGGATACTATATATTCTGCCTCTTCAAGTTTGACACCAGAATCTTCCTTGGATTTAATAAAATCAACTACTTTTGTTAAAATAGAATCTTTGTCTATGCTAATAGTCTCTTTAATAATTTCTGGACGATTATTTTCATTTTCCTGTGGTTTCTTAAATGCACCAGGTCTTACAGTTCCCATTTGTGGTCTGGTCTCGCTGCAAAGTATCTGTGCATAAAGATTTCCTCCAAAAGCAGGTCTTTCCCATACAACATTTCCAGTACCCTCTTCTACACTTAAAGCAGTACAATCTGCAGTAAGACCTGTTCTTAGGCTAACTGCAATTTTAGAACCAAGTTCTCTGCCTCTTATAGTTGCACCTATTAAAATGGTATTTGGATTATACTTGTGACATAGTTTTAAAAATGCATCTCCATATACATCTGAAGAATAATTTTTATATTCTTCTCCCTGCACAACATAAACTTTATCTGCGCCATGACTGCTTGCACCCTTAACCGCATCTTCTACATCACTGCCTATTACTACGGCACATAATTTCTGCTTTAGACCATCTGCTAAAATTCTACCTTGTCCCAGCAGTTCAAAACCAACATTCTTTGGTTGTCCCTGGAAGCATTCTATAAATACCCATACGTCTTTATACTCATCGAAATTCATAACCAAAGCCTCCCCTTAAACTAATTTTGCTTCTAATAACTTGCCAACTAACTCTTTTGCTGTTTTTTCAGGATTTACAACTTTCATTACCTCACCACTTGCCTGACGTTTTGGTGTGAAAGTTGCTTTTACTCTTGTTGGTGAACCTTTAAGACCTATTTTGGTAGTATCTATATCCTTAATATCATCTAAGTGAATTTCTCCTATTTCTGCTTTTAAAGAGTCAATTTTTCCCTTAATAGTTGCATATCTTGGTTTATTACTTTCTTTTGTCAAAGTACATAAAACAGGAAGTTTTGTTTCAACTATTTCGGCCCCTTCTTCTACTTGACGCTTTACTACACACTTTTGGCCTTCCATTTTAATGTCAAGCACATAGCTTAATCTGGAAATTTTCAAATGTTCTGCAATACTTGAACCTGTCTGTCCTGTATCTCCATCAATTGCCTGTTTACCTACAAGTACAAAATCAAATGGCCCTACTTTTTCAATTGCTTTTGATAAAATATAGCTAGTTGCATAGGTATCAGATCCTCCAAAAGCTCTGTCTGTAACTAAGTATGCTTTATCTGCACCCATGGAAAGAGCTTCTCTTAAAACTTCTTTTGCGTTATCGGGTCCCATGGAAATTGCAGTTACAGTACCTCCATATTGATCTTTTAAACGAAGTGCCTGTTCTAGTGCATTTTTATCAAATGGATTTAGAATGCTTGGAACGCCTTTTCGAATTAATGTATTTTTAACTGGATCAATTTTAATTTCTGTTGTATCAGGAACCTGTTTTATACAAACAACGATGTTCATTTCTCTTCCCCCCTACTTATATTCCTTCTCTAATGCACCGGCTATTGTCATTCTTTGAATCTGATTAGCTCCTTCAAAAATCTGGAACACTTTGCAGTCTCTCATAAGCTTCTCAACTGGATATTCCTTGCTATATCCATATCCACCGAAAATTTGAACTGCATTTGACGTAACTTCCTGTGCACAATCAGATACGAATGCTTTAGTAATAGCACCTTCTTTACGAACAAGATTTCCATTATCCATTAACTTCATAGTATTGTTTACAAGTGCTCTGGAAGCTTCTACTTTTATTGCCATATCTGCAAGCATCTGTTGTACCATTTGAAATTTAATTATAGGCTTGCCAAACTGCTTTCTTTCTTTTGCATACTTTACGGATTCATCCAAAGCCCTCTGCATAATACCTACTGCTAATGTAGCAACAAAAGCTCTAGATAAGTTAAGAGAATTTAATGCAAGTTTAAACCCTGATCCTTCTTCTCCAAGCATATTAGAAGCTGGAACTCTTACATTTTCAAAAGTAACATCTGTAGTATTTGATAAACGAAGACCCATTTTGTCTTCATGTTTTCCAATAGTAATTCCTGGTGTATTTGCATCTACTATAAAAGCTGAAATACCTTTATTGCCTGCTTCAGGGTTTGTTTTAAATATTCCTACAAACACAGAAGCCAGTGCACCATTAGTGATAAACGTTTTTGTTGCATTCAATACATATTCATCACCATCTTTTACAGCTGTTCCTCTCATTCCTGCAGGATCAGAACCTGCATTTGGCTCTGTAAGGGCGAAACCCGCAAAATTTCCTTTTCCAATTATATCTGCAAAATATTTACCCTGCTCTTTGGTACCAGAAAGAATTACATTTCTCAAAGCAACAAATGTAGTAACAAGTGTAATTGCATATCCTGCATCTATCTTTGCAAGCTCTTCAAAAATCATAGCTGTAGTTTCATAACTCAGTCCTGTTCCACCATATTCTTCTGGAATCTCAAGCATATGAAGTCCCATATCAAAGGCATACTTAAACAACTCTCTTGGACATTCGCCCTTTTGATCCAGCTCCTGAACATGTGGTTTGATTTCATTTTCTGCCATTTCTTTTACAAGAGCAATTAATTCTTTTTGTTCCTTTGTATATAATAAGCTCATTAATTTTAACCCTCCCCATTATTTTTTAAGCAGTTTCAATCCAGCTACAGCTCCTTCGTTTATGTATTCTTCAACCTCACTACTACTGTAACCCAATTCTTTCATGATCTGCTCTGTATGTGCACCTTGAGGTTTACAAGTTTTTATTATAGGTTCTGACATAGAACCAAATAAAATTGGATTAGTAGGAACCATTCTTTTTCCTGAAGGGTAATCTACCTTAGTTAAGATATTGTTTGCCCAAACCTGCTCATCTTTATAAACATCCAAAGGCTCATTTGCTGCTTCACATGGCAACTCATTGTCTTCAAGTATTTTCAGCAAATCATCCCTATTAATCTTGGAAATAGCCTCATCAAGTATATCTACTACTTCATGATTTAGCTTATCTGAATTTATCCTTGCACAGTTATTGTATTTTTTGTTTCCTACCATATCTTTAACGTCTAATAAATTCATAATTTTATCGTAATCTCTATCATATTCAGGACAGCACATTACAACCCACTTATTATCCTTAGTACGATAACAGTTATTAAATGGATTTGGAACTTCTTTTCGGCTTTTTGGATACTTATTTCCATATTGTGCTGAAATCATAGCAACACTTAACATAAATGATGCAGCATGCTGAAGACTTACAGTTATCTTATCTCCTTTTCCTGTCCTTTCTCTGTTAAACAAAGCTCCGCATATACCAGATAAAAGACATATTGAAACCTGAAAATCTCCATAACCATTAGGTGGATTCATTGGAGAGCCACCTTTATCTACTGTTGTACCTAGGACACCTCCTCTTGCCATATAGCAAGTAGCATCAAAACCCGGCCTATCTTTTGCAGGTCCCTTTTCTCCATATCCTAAAACCTGTGCAAAAATAAGTTTTGGGAATTTTTCTTTCAAGGTATCATAATCCATACCTAGCTTCACAAGTGATTTTGTTCTTGTATTTGTAATAAATACATCTGCCTTTTCTAACAATTTATAAGCAACTTCTCGTCCACGTTCTGTTTTTAAATTTATAGTGATAAATCTCTTATCCATATTTGCCACATCAAATGGCAAATTTTCTTCATCACTAAAAGGCATGTTAAATACTGAACCCTGTCCTCTTGCTGGATCTCCTTTGGGGGCTTCGATTTTAATTAGATCAGCACCCCATTCTCCCATAATCCTAGCAGTAGTAGGAGCTGCTAAATATGTGGTTAAATCTACCACCTTAATCCCTTTTAAAGGTTCCATTTTCATTCCCCTTCCTTATATTTTATTTATAGCCTTTTGAAAACTTCAAAAGGCTATAATATAAAATAATAAATATTTCAAGTAAAAAATTACTCTTCTTCAGTATTGCCTCCATTAGCAATAAGTTTTCTTGAAGCTGTTAATCTTTGAACAGTTCTAGGACCTTCCTCTAACCACATTGCACGACAATCACGATATAATCTTTCAACTGGACCATATTCACATTCTTCAAAGTATCCAATTCCTCCAAATATCTCTAACATATAATCAGATACTAACTTAACAGTATTGATACTGTGAAGTTTACACATAGCTGCTTTCATCTCAATTTCCTTACCAGCTTCATAATCTTTTGCAAAATCGTAAACCATTAATCTAAGTGCATGTATTTCAGTTCCCATATCAGCAATTGTCTGTTGAATTGCTTGTCTCTTAACAAGTGGTTTTCCAAATGTTACTCTGTCTTTTGCTCTCTTAATTGTCATCTCTAACATTCTCTGAGACATACCAAGATTACTTACTGCAATATGAGCTCTAGATACGGATAAGGAATGCATTGCAATCTTAAGGCCCTCACCTTCTTTACCAAGTAAGTATTTCTTGTCAAGTTTCATGTTAGTGAATTTTAATCCTGCATGTCCAGCTCCACGGCATCCCATCATGTGAGGCATTGGAACGATTTCATAACCAGGTGTATTAACTGGTACGAAGAATGCAGATAATCTCTTATCCTTTGGAGCATCTGGGTCAGTTACAGCAATTACATATGCAAACTCACAACAGTCAGTATGTGAAATTAATGTTTTTTCGCCATTCATGATGTAGTAATCTCCATCTTTTACAGCTCTTGTATGCAAATCTGCTCCTGTACCACCTGTTTCTTCAGTTAATGCAAAGCATGTGAAGATTGTTTTATCTTGAAATTTGTCCATATATTCATCTTTTAATTCTTTACTTCCAAAGTCATCAAGAATTCTCCAGTTTAAATCCATTGCATAATGAAGATGCATACGCATTCCACCTGGTCCTCTACTGAACTCTTCTTGTACCTGTAAAATTTGTGTTTCACTTAATCCCCATCCACCATATTGTTCTGGTAATGCGCATCTGTATAAATTGTTTTCAATTGATAGATCAAAAAACTTCTGAGGAAATTTATTAGTAACCTCAACTTCTTTTTGTATTTCTTCGAAAGGTCCTTCAGCTAAAGCTCTAATTTGTTTCAGATAATCCTGAAATTCTTTTTCATTTAATTTTGACATTTTATTTCCCCCTTGTGTATTTTATAACAATCTTTATGCTTTTATTATACTTAAATCTAAAATATATTACCAATAGTTACCACCAATGTTATCGTTATCTTTTATAGTTATTGCCTATATATAATACAGTAATCCCATGGATAAAATTTAAGGGAATTGTCTTACACAAAGGGTTGGGATACAATAATAAGAATTTGAATGAAATGCTTTACTAAAATATTCGGCTAGAAATTTTAAATTTTTTGAAAATAAGATATTTTCAATTTTTATGTATGAAAAAGTATGAAGCTATTGTTAATAAAAAGATTTTTTTAACAATAGCTTCATGAAAATTTTTAAAATTTTCTTATTTCATCTAATATACTATTTTCTACTTTATTACAATCTGGAACATAGCTTTTAAGCAATTTCATGTTACCTTTTAAGCTATATTCTCCAAGAGAAGCTGGAACAAGCACGCTGTCTCCTTTAAATATATCTTCAGACCCTCCGCTGTAAACTATCTTGCCATTACCATCAACGCAGGTAAATATATAAAACCTTTCTCTATCACTTTTTTCTGCTGCTTCAATTTGAATATCATATAACTCCAGAGAAATTTCTCTTGATAAACAAAGATAGGTTTTTTTATAACCATCCTTTTTTACACTAATACCTCTGCTCTTATTTCCCTTTAATTTTAGATTTACTACATCTAAGGCTTTATTAATATGTAACTCCCTTCCCCTTCCATAATCATACACTCTGTAAGTTATATCACTATTTTGTTGGATTTCTGCCAATATAACTCCTTCACATATGGCATGCACAAGACCGCTTTTTATAAAATACACATCACCTTTTTTAACGGGAATTCTGTTCATATACTTTTCCAAACTTCCATTGTTTATAGCCTTTTTAAATTCGTCTATGTTGCATCCATCTTTAGTTCCAACTATCAAACTTGCCCCCTCAAATGCTTCAATAACATACCATACCTCTGTCTTGCCTGAATCATTTTCTACTTTTTCCGCATAGATATCATCTGGATGAACTTGTATTGAAAGTTTCTCCCTGGCGTTTATTAGCTTTACAAGAAGTGGAAATCTATTACCTTTAATTTTTGTTCCCAATAGCTTATTTCCTTGAGTCTTAATAAGATCATCAAATCTAATTCCTTTAAATTTTCCGTTCTTTACTATGCCCATACCATTTTTATGGCAGGCTATATCCCAGCTTTCTCCTATCTTACCTTCTGGAAGGTTACTCCTGAAAAGTTCTAAATCTCTACCTCCCCAAATTTTATCATAGTATAAGTTTTCAAATTTTATTGGATACACGCCAAACATCTCCTTATATTCCAAACTTATACTTATATTATAAATCAACCTTAGACAAATTTTACATAAATACAAAAAGTTTAATTGCAAATTAATAAATTACTTTTTCACAATATGATAGTTTAATATATCAGTATATTGCATTAAAGTAACTTATTTATCCTCCTTCACTTTTTATAGCTTTTATCATAAAATACTACTATAATTTATATTTTGGAGAGTTGAAAATGAAACATTATATATGTCCCTTTACTCGCTGTGGTATGAACTTTTCTAACAATGTTTCTCAGATGAACTTGAATTTAGATGAATACACTTATCCAGACAACTTCAATTCTGCACTAAAGTTAATAGAAGAAGCTATCTCTGGAGAAAGAGAAGATGAACTTTTTTACGACTATTTAATAAAAAATGCTCCTGAAAATGAATCTAAAAAAATTATATCTGGTATCAGAGACAATGAAAAAAAGCATAACAAAATGTTTAGATTTATTTACTATGAATTAGCAGGAAATATGATTCCTTCTCCTGAAAATGTAGAGTTTAATATTCCCAATTCTTTTTGTAACGGCATTAAACGTGCCTTAAATGGAGAACTAAATGCAGTTATAAAATATAGGAAAATATTATTTGCACTTAATAACAGAAAACACATAAACATGCTTATTGAAATAATAACAGATGAATTAAGACATGCTAGTTTATATAACTTTATATATACATCTAACTGCTCTAAGGAACAATTCTAGCTTAACTACTATGTATATGTAAATTTTTTTCATTGATTTGTAACTATATAACTCACTATAACATACTATTTAATTAAGAGTAAAAAATAGGAGTTGTATACATGTACGATTATGATTACTTCAGATTTGATGATGAAGCTAGAGAAGATGATGAACCCGAAGAATTAGATTATCTTGATGATGATTTTGTATGTCCTTACCTACGATTTTCCTCAAACCATACCCCTATGTGTATGAGCAGACAGCGAGATAATTTTCCACCAGGGCCTCCTCCATCCAATATTCCTCAAGCACCTGCAAACTTAGCACCTAGTTCAAGTACACAATTTGTAGATCCAGGCTCTATAAGACGATGCTTATTCAAATTCGTTTATATTTGGCCGAGGAGAGGTAATGGATTCTGGGCATGGTTAACTCATGTAGGAAGAAGATCTATTTCAGGTTATAGATGGCACAGAAATAGATGGGTTTACTTTGGAATGGATTTACGTCAAATAAGAAGTTTTATGTGCCGCTAACATTTATCCTAAAAATATAACTGACATAGTCACCAATTAAAAAATAAACTTATACTCAGGATATTTCTACGTATAAGTTTATTTTTAAGTTTAGAAATCCTATACCATAAGAAATTTTTTAAACATTATGTGAAATAATATTAGGAATATAAGGAAAAACGCTAATAGCCTATGATTCACAAGCCATTTGCCCTTCATATTCCTGCTTTTAAGTCCATATATTCCTAAACATGCTGTTGCAACCATAACTACAGCTGCAGCAAGGCCCGGTATAGAAAGCTCCTTATATTTATACATAAGATAACCATGGCACACTACGGCTATAACTCCTATAATTCCAACCAACTTGTGGTATTTTACAATGTACTTCATAAAAACTTTATATACACGCTCATACTGTTTTTTATCTTTTGGTAACTTTTTTATATACTTCCTATTTATATACTTTATAAAGAAATTAAGGAATAGTATAAAATACGCCCAAAATCCAACCCATCCTAAAAATTTCCCAAGTTCCTTCATAATCTTACCCTCCCAACTATAATGTATTTTCAAAGAAATAACTAGTCAGCATGCTAGCCTATTTTCTTTAAAATGCCTAAATAATTTAGTGTGTCATTTATGTTAATTTCATATAATATATATTAGAGGTGTGAATAAAATGTCTTGTTTAAACACAATATCCCCTACACAGCTTGCAGTACTTAGTACTTCTATAGCCATTGTTATATCTAAGGATAAAAGTCCCGAAGAAATAAATGTTCTTGGAAACTTAATTGCATCAATTGGAGCTACCATGCTTTCTATCGCAGCTCAAAAAGAAGCCCTAAAATCAATTCAAGATAAAAAAGATCAAATTCATGACTTAAAAAAGGAACTTAATGGCCTAAAGTAGATACATCCACTCATAATTTTCTAGGTCAAATTCTCTTAGTTAAACTGCAATTTAGCAATATACAGCTTATACATAAAATATTTATGTATAAGCTGTAATTATTAATTCTAGTATCTGAAATTCAATTCTAACTTGCCTCTAATTACTTACTTAACAATTTAACTATAGCATCTCCCATTTCTCTAGTTCCAACAAGTTTCATTCCATCAGTCATCATATCTCTAGTTCTATAACCATTTTCAAGTGTCTCTGATACAGCTCTCTCAATAGCAGAAGCTTCTTCATTTAGATTAAATGAGTATCTAAGCATCATCGCAGAAGACATTATTACAGCTATAGGATTAGCCGTGTTTTTCCCAGCAATATCCTGCACGGAAGAATGTATTTGATTTGGCTCAAACATTCCCAGACTTTTCTCTCCAAGGCTTGCAGCTGGCAAAGTTCCAATAGATCCAACTATTTGACTGGCTTCATCTGCTATAATATCTCCAAATGCATTTGATGCCAATACTACATCAAATGCACCAGGATTTTTTAAGATTTTCATTGAAGCACTATCTACATATATGTGTTCTAACTCAACTTCAGAGTAATTTTTTGCTACTTCATTTACAGTATTTCTCCAAAGCATGGAGCTTTCTAAAACATTAGCTTTATCAATACTGGTTACCTTTTTTCTTCTTTTAAGTGCAATTTCAAAAGCCTTTGAAGCTATTCTTCTAACTGTATTTTCACTATAGCACTCAACATCATAAGCTTCTTTTCCATCTTTGCCCTGTCTTACTCCTTTTTCACCAGAATACATTCCTCCGGTTAATTCTCTTATTATAATCATATCAATACCATTTTTTACAAGTTCAGACTTTAAAGGGCAATCATTTTTTAATGATCTTTGCAGTACTGCAGGACGCAAGTTTGCATAAAGTCCTAATTCTTTTCTCAAAGTCAAAAGTGCCTTTTCCGGTTTCTTATTTAAAGGGAGATTGCTCCACTTATCTCCTCCTATTGCTCCAAGCAAAACTGCATCACTTTTTTTACAAATATCTAAAGTTTCTTCTGGAAGGGGCTTGTCATATTTATCAACAGCTGCTCCTCCTGCGCAAACTTTTGTGTATTTAAACTCATGTGAAAATATTTCTCCAACTTTATCTAATACTTTAACAGCTTGTTCAATAGCTTCAGGTCCAATTCCGTCTCCTGGTATTAGTGCTACATTGAATTTCATCTCATTTTCCTCCAAATGTTTGTTAAGAATTTATACGTAATTCATTTATACTACTCATCTGCAAGCCTGTAGCCTACTCCAACTTCTGTGTATATATATTCTGGCTGTGCAGGATCTTTTTCTATCTTTCGTCTTAAATTTGCCATGAACACCCTTAATGATTTGGTCTCACTTCCCAAGGATGAACCCCATATTTCACGAATAATAAAATTATGAGTCAGCACTTTTCCTGAATACCTACATAAAAGTGCCATTATTTTATACTCTATAGGAGTTAAATGTATCTCTTTACCTTCTACAGTTACACGTCTTTTATCGAAATCTATAAATAGCTTTTTTACCTTAAAATTATTCAATATCTCATGTTGATCCTTGTTTACAATAAGATGCCTTAAAGACACACGAATTCTAGCAAGCAATTCACTTATACTAAAAGGTTTAGTTAAATAATCATCTGCTCCCTTATCAAGTGCTTCAACTTTCTGTCTTTCATTTCCCCTTGCAGATACAACTATAATCGGAATATTGGACCATCCTCTTACTTTTTCTATAACTTCAATTCCATCAATATCTGGAAGACCCAAATCTAATATTATAAGATCAGGATTGTGTGACATTACAAGAGAAATTCCCTCATTTCCCTTATCTGTTTCAATATATTTATATCCCTGGGAAGATAAAGCTGCTGTAATAAAATTTCTTATTGGTCTATCGTCTTCAATTACAAGAATATAAGGCTTACTATCCATCACTCTTCCTCCTTACATTAACTCATTACCACTTTCCCCTTTAGGAATGTTAAACCTAAAAATAGCCCCTCCTTCTTTTTTGTTTTCAGCTTCAATTGTACCACAATGGGCCTCAACTATGGACTTACAAATGGTAAGTCCAAGTCCCACACCACGTCTTGAATCCGCTATACTGCTGCCATTAGTAAAAAACCTATCAAATATATGGGGCAATATTTTATCTGATATTCCTATTCCATCATCTATGACTTCAAAAAATACATCATCTACACTTTCATAAACTTTTATTTGTATAAACGATTGTTTTTTAGAAAATTTTGCAGCATTCTGAATTAAATTTATAAGTACTTGCTCAATTAAATTTCCATCCATAGGAACCATTATAAGTTTCTTTGGAACATCTACCTTTATTCTATGGTCTTTAAAATATTTAGAACTTCTTTGAACTGCCTCTGATACTACTTCCTCCACCAATTCTAAGTTTTTATTGATTTTCATATTCCCCTCATCAAATTTAGTCATACTAAGGAGATTCTCTACAAGGCTTATAAGCCATTCTGTATCATCGTAAATTCCATTTAGCAAGTCTTCCTTAGTCTTTTCTGGTATAAATTTACCGTTTTCTATAATAGTACTTACTGCTCCCTTAATTCCTGCAAGTGGACTTCTTAAATCATGAGAAATAGATCTTAAAAGATTGCTTCTAAGCCTTTCACGTTCAATTTCCACTTTGGATTCCTCCTGCTGTCCTACAAGTATTTCTCTGTCAAGTGCAATAGCCATTTGACCCGTTACAGTTTCTACAATAAATTTTTGATCATAGCTTAAAAAGTCTTTTTCACAGGAAACTCCGATAACTCCTAGTATCTTATTTTGCACCTTTATTGGAATGTAATATCCCCTTGCCCTATAGAATGTATCTGTACCAGAACCAGCTTCCTTGCCTTTCAAAAAACTCCAGTAAGCTACAGCAGCCTCATCTTTATTCAAAATTAAATCATCTTTTTTTAATTCATCCAAATAATATACAAAAGGAGTTGAAAGCTTGTTATCTATAGATAGGTAACATACCACAGTCCTGTCCACAAGTCTTGATAGATATTTTATAGCTATGGAAATTACATCAGAATTTCCAACTGCACTTAAAAGTTTACTTGTCACCCTATACAATGTCTGTGTTCTTTTTTCCCTAGTATAGGACTCATCCGCATCCCGCTGGATCTTATTTGTCAAATTTCCTATTACAAATGCCTCAATAAGTATCATTATAAATGTAATCAAGTAATTTTTATCATAAAAATGAAAAGACCTCTTGGGCGGAACAAATAAATAATTAAATATAGATACACCCACTAAGGAAGATATTATACCCATTAAATAACCCGTAGTTTGCATATATACAATTATAACACCTAAAATAAAAATCATAATAACATTGGCTTCTGAAAAACCCACATAGTCAAAAATCATAGCAGCACAAGTTACTATCGATAAAATTATGGCAGCTTTAATAGCTTCCTTTAAGGACAAATTAAATTCTTTACTAAATTTCTTAGTAATATTGTCGCTTTTCCTATCGTATAGTGAATTTGGTATTACATAAACATCAATATAAGAATTAGAATCCATAAGTTTATCTACTACATCTTTTGCATAAAAATGAAATACCTTACTTGCTTTTTTGTTGTTCTTGCCTATTATTATCTTAGTTATATTTCTAAATTTTGCATATTGTATAACCTGATCTGCTATGTCATCCCCATATATTGTAACTACTTCTCCACCTAATTGCTCTCCTAAATTAAAATATGAATTAAGTCTTTTTTTATCTTCTTTACTTAATTTCTGAGATTTTGTAGTTTCTACATATACTACTATCCATTTTGAATGATAAACTTCTGCCATTCTTGCAGCTGTTCGTATAACCCGAAGAGATGAAGGTGATGAACTTATACATGCAAGTATTTGATCGGAAGCAGGTATTACAGTAATCTGACCTTTTGAAAGCCTTGCAGTTTCAATTTCATAGTTTACTCTATCAGCTGTTTTTCTAAGGGCAATTTCCCTCAAAGCATATAAATTGCTTTTAGTAAAGAAATTATGAAAGGCACTCTTTACCTGATCTCTTGCATATACTTTACCATCGCTAAAACGCTTTAAAAGTTCATCTGGTTCTATATCTATAATTTCAACTTTATCCGCATTATCAAATACTTTGTCTGGAATAGTTTCTCTTACAGAAATATGCGTTATACTTTCAACTACATCATTTAAACTTTCAATGTGCTGAACATTTAACGTAGTATATACATCAATTCCAGCTTCAAGAAGCTCCTCTATATCCTGCCATCTTTTTCTATGCCTTTTTCCCTTGGCATTGGTGTGAGCAAGTTCATCTACAAGTATTATCTCGGGCTTTCTTGAAAGTGCTGCATCCAGATCAAATTCTTTTAAAATTACCCCCCTGTAGTCGATAATTTTAGTATTTATACTCTCAATCCCTTTAGTCAAATCCATAGTTTCTAATCTTTCATGGGATTCAATATAACCTATCACTATATCTTTTCCCAAATTTTTAATGTCATGGGCTTCTCTAAGCATGGAATAGGTTTTTCCAACTCCCGCAGCATATCCAAAAAATATTTTTAATTTTCCCCTTCCACTCTCTTCTTTTTCCACTTTGTTTAAAATACGATATGGATTAGGCCTTTCATTATAATCTATAATAATCACCTCCATATAGAACTTGTATCACATTTTTATTTTCTCATTTTTCTAGATAAAATGTAACATGTTTTTCATAAAATTTATTGAATTCAATTCTATCCCCCTTAATTTTTCCTTCGATATATTCTTTTGGATAGGAAACTGTCTCGCCTTTCTTTAACATTAATTTCATATTGTTATTTTCTATGCTATACTTGCCTTTAGTGTAAACAGCTTCTCTATATAAATTATTTATTATTGTATAATTATTATTTTTATCAAGTATTAGAATTGTATTATTCTGGGGACATTCATATTTACCTATATAGGGATATTTATTATTATCTTTCTCTACAAGAACTACTATAAATACAACAATAATTATACATAATATTATAACACCCATCCTTTTCATGATACTATCACCTACTTCTCCAATTAAAATAAAATTTATTTATTTAAAATTGAGGCTATTTGAAGATTAACTTTTAGTACATTTACTCTAGGCTCACCTAAAATTCCAAAAGTTTTGCCTTCCGTATATTTACGTACTATCTTACGAATATTTTCTTCACTTATACCTGTTGCTTTCGATACTGCAGGTATCTGTATTTCTGCAGCTTTAGGACTTATATCCGGATCAAGACCGGATCCTGAACTTGTAAGAAGATCTATAGGTATATCCTCTTTCTTTACCCCTGGATGAGTTTTTAAGAAATCATTCATATCCTTTTTAACTCTATCCTGAAGTGCTTTATTTGATGGTGCCAAATTTTGAGATCCAGATGCTACTCCAGAGTAAGCCACTTTTCCACTCTTATCTGGCTTCAAATCTGCCTTTGTATAAGTGTTATAGTTCACAGACGAAACCCTTCCTCTAAAAAACCTTGGATCTGTAAAATTCTGTCCTATTAGTTCAGAACCTACCTCTTTGCCATTTACTGTTATAATACTTCCATTTGCCTGTTTATGAAAAAATACCTGACCTACACCTGTTATAAAAAGCGGATATATAATACCGCAAATTATCATAAAAACAACAGTTAATCGAATAGATTTTTGGAGCATTTTCATATTAAAACCTTCCTTTCTCAAAATATCTAACCTAAATTAAAGATTCTAACTAATGGAGTTATTAGTAAATCTATAATTTTTATTCCTATAAATGGAGCAATAATTCCTCCAAATCCAAAGATAAGCATATTCCTCAAAAGCATTGTCTCTGATTTCATAGGTCTATATTTTACGCCTCTCATAGCAATAGGTATTAAAAGAGGTATTATTATGGCATTAAATATTAACGCAGATAGTATAGCACTATAAGGTGTTGCCAATTTCATAACATTCATTATCTGCATTTGAGGTATAGCTACTGCAAACATAGCAGGTATTACAGCAAAATATTTAGCTACATCATTAGCTATGCTAAAAGTAGTAAGTGCTCCCCTTGTTATTAAAAGCTGCTTTCCTATTTCAACTACTTCTAGTATCTTGGTTGGATCTGAATCTAAGTCCACCATGTTGGCAGCCTCTTTAGCTGCAGTGGTACCACTGTTCATGGCAAGCCCTACATCTGCCTGTGCCAGTGCCGGGGCATCATTCGTACCATCTCCTGTCATTGCTACAATTTTACCTTCTGATTGTTCTTTTTTTATAGCTTCTATTTTATCCTCTGGCTTGCATTCAGCAATAAAACTATCCACTCCTGCCTCTTTAGCAATAGTTGCTGCCGTAAGTGGGTTATCTCCGGTACACATTATAGTTTTGATTCCAATTTCACGAAGCCTTTGAAATCTTTCCACAAGACCTGGCTTTACGGTATCTTTAAGATATATAACTCCATAAATTTTATTATCGACACATACTACAAGTGGTGTTCCTCCCAAGCTTGCTACTTTGTTTACAATATCATCTAGTCCATTCGGAATAGTTCCTTTTAATCTTCCCACTCTATCTTTTATAGCATCATAGGCCCCTTTTCTTATAGAAGTATCATCCTTTAAATTAACCCCACTCATTCTAGTCTGTGCTGTAAATTCTTCAAATTCCATATCCTCATATTTGGATTTTTCCACTTTTGAACCCAATTTATATCCAAGTTCTACTGTAGATTTGCCCTCTGGCGTATCATCCTTTAAAGAACATAAAACAGCACAGTCTATAAGCTCTTCTTTAGATACATCTTCTACAGGAATAAAATCTGCAGCTAGCCTGTTCCCAAAAGTTATGGTACCAGTCTTGTCAAGTATCATAGTATCTACATCACCACAGGATTCTACTGCTTTTCCAGACATAGCTATAACATTAAATCTTGTGACTCTGTCCATTCCAGCTATACCAATCGCAGATAACAGTCCTCCTATTGTAGTTGGTATAAGGCAAACTAAAAGAGCTGTAAGAGTAGATATTGAAAGCTTTACCCCTGTATAAGAAGCCATTGGATAAAGTGCTACAAGTACTATAAGAAAAATAAGTGTTAGACTTACAAGCACAGTATTAAGGGCAATTTCATTAGGCGTTTTCTGTCTTGATGCTCCTTCTACCAAACTTATCATTTTATCTAAAAAAGATTCTCCTGGGGTTGCTGTAATTTTCACTTTTAACCAATCACTTACAACTTTAGTTCCGCCTGTAACTGAAGCAAAATCTCCTCCTGATTCTTTGACAACAGGTGCTGATTCTCCAGTTATTGCAGATTCATCTACAGATGCTATACCAGAAATAACTTCCCCATCATTTGGAATTATATCTCCATTTTCCACTAAAACTATGTCACCTTTTTTTAATTCATTTGCACTTATAACAGTTATATTGCCATCTGATTCAAGTAATCTTGCAGAAGTGTCTTTTCGCGTTTTTTTAAGAGTTTCTGCTTGAGCTTTTCCTCTTCCTTCAGCTATTGCTTCTGCAAAGTTTGCAAACAATATTGTTATAAACAAAATTAAAGCTACTACAAAATCATAAATTCTCAGATTATTCCCTTTATCTCCGAATATACTAGGGAAAATTGTACTTATCAAAGATATTAAAAATCCAATTTCAACTACAAACATAACAGGATTTTTAATCATATATTTAGGATTTAATTTCTTTAAAGCTTCTACAATTGCATCTTTCATTATGCTATTTGTAATAAACTTAGATTTTTTAATTTTATTTTTCATAATCACACCATTCCCTTTTTATATTCATAATGTAAGCTGCTCTGCAATAGGTCCAAGAGACAATGCTGGAAAAAACGTAAGTGCACCAATTATCAAGACAATAAATACTAAAGTTATAGTAAATACCGCATTGTCTGTTTTAAATGTACCTGCAGTTACAGGTATTGCCTTCTTTGAAGCTAAAGATACCGATACTGCAAGCAGTATTACCATAGACAAATATCTTCCGAAAAACATTACTATGCCTGCAGTTGTATTCCAAAACATGGTGTTATCGCCAAGTCCTTCGAAACCAGATCCATTGTTTGCTGCAGAACTAGCAAATTGATATATTATTTGACTAAGTCCATGAAATCCAGGATTTGATATACTAGAAACACCCTGAGGCATAACTAAAGCTAAAGCTGAAAACATGAGTATCAAAAATGGGTGTATAATTATAGCAAGTGCTATTAATTTGATTTCTTTTCCCTCAATTTTTTTTGAAAGAAATTCAGGAGTTCTTCCTACCATAAGTCCACACAGGAAAACAGTAAGTATGGCATACATGATCATATTCATAAACCCTACACCTTTTCCACCAAATATTACATTGAGCATCATATTTACAAGTGCCACAAGTCCACCTATAGGTGTCAGTGAATCATGCATATTATTAACAGCACCACAGGATGTAGCCGTAGTAGCTGTAGTAAAAAGTGCAGACATAGGTATTCCAAATCTAACTTCCTTGCCTTCCATATTACCCATAATTTGATTAAGTCCTAAATGTCCAAGTATAGGATTACCTGCTTTTTCAGCTGCATAACATATTACAATGCCAATTACAAATAACATACTCATAGCTGAAAATATAGATATAGCCTGTTTCTTCTTTTTAATCATATGTCCAAAACATACCACAGTTGCTCCTGCAAAGAGAAGAAATGAAATTATCTCAAAAGCATTTGTAAGTGGTGTTGGATTTTCAAATGGATGAGCTGAATTAGCACCAAAGAATCCTCCTCCATTAGTTCCAAATAGTTTTACTGATTCCAAGCTTGCTACAGGTCCCATTGGAATGTCCTGGAGCTTTCCCTCTATAGTAGTAATTGTTTTATTAGCTGATAATGTCTGTGGGACACCCTGTTGAATATAAAATATAGATATTACAATACACACAGGAAGAAGTATTCTTGTTATAATTCTTACATAATCTACATAAAAATTCCCCAGTGTTTTTTTCTTTCCTGCAAGTCCTCTCATAAATGCCAGTGCTATAGAAAGACCTGTTGATGCTGCAAGAAACATAAAAAATGTAATTACTATCATCTGGCTAAAATAGGAAAGCCCTGATTCCCCACTGTAATCTTGTAAATTCGTATTAGTTAGAAAACTTATTACAGTGTTAAATGTAAGCCCTTGTTCCATACTTCCTATATGGTTTGGATTGAAAACAGGCACAAATTGAATTCTTAAAATTATATAAGTTAAAATAGCTGGAACAAGATTACATAAAAGTAAAGCTCCAATATATTGTTTCCATGTCATTTCTTCTTTTGTTATCCCTGAAACTTTATAAATAAAATTATCTACTTTATCTAGTACAGGATCTAAAAATGTTTTTTCATGTTCTGCAACTTTATAGATGTATTTACCTGTCGGAATACAAAGTAAAACAAAAATAAGAAGCACAATACCTATTTCAATTATCTCCATATCATTAACCTCCACATCCTATAGTTAAAACTTTTCCGGATTAAACAGTGCATAGCACAGATATACAAACAATAATATAATTACAATTCCTAAAAAGATCATAAATATCCCTCCAATTTATTGTTTTTTACTTATTTGGTTTTCACACCAGGATGTAAAATGTTTTAATGACAAAAATCCTATTAAAAGCAAAGCTACAAATATAATATCCAGCATTTCTATCCCTCCCCCATATTTCTTAGCCATAATACTATCACCTAATGTATAAAATTAGAGTTAAGATAAACCTTGCCTATGTAAAAATTGCATAAATGTTTATTTCCCAAAAAAAAGAAACCCACAAAATGTGAATCTCTTTCTTTATTTTCTATTTCTTTTGCTATTATAATTCTCAAAGCTAAAATACTTTTCTCTGAAAAAAAATAATTATAGGTTTTCTAACTAAAAAATAAACTTATGCGTAAAAATATTCGGAGCATAAGTTTATTTTGGGTTTAGAATCTCTATACATATTTAATTTTCATCAATTATATAAGGTACTGTAACTATTGCTATATTTCTTCTTTTAAGAAGAATAGTTTTAATCAATAATGCAGTTTGATTGTGCAAAATATTTCCCCACCATTTAGTGACTACAAATTGTGGAAGTACAACAGTTATTGTATCCTTAGGTCCTGCAGCATACTCTTCAGAATCTATAAACTTTGCAAGAGGCTTTATAATGCTTCTATAAGGAGATTTCTTCACTATTATAGGTATACCTATATTATATTCATTCCATTTCTTTAAAAGTTTATTAGTGACCTCATCATCTACAGAAACATGAAATATTATTATATTCTCGGATATAGTTCTAGCATAATTTAAAGCTTTCAGGAAAGATTTATTTAAGGTATCTATAGGTACTATTACGTATCTCTTTTGACCCTCAAAACTTATCTTCTCATATTTTCTCAGTTCATCCATGGAAAGCCGCAGCTGCTGTGCAACTTTTAAGTAATGTTTTTTTATCTTTTCCATGGTATATACAATTATAGGTATAAGTATGAAAACTACCCACGCACCACGAGTAAACCTAGTAACTCCTATAATAATAGTTGTAACAAAAGTTAATATTCCTCCTAATCCATTTATAAATGCCTTGTGTCTCCATCCTTTTACTTTAATTTTAGTCCATCTTTTGAACATACCACACTGAGATAAAGTAAATGATATAAAGACTCCTACAGCATAAAGCCCTAGCAAATAGTGGGTATCTCCTCTAAATATTATAACTAATATAGCAGCTAGCAAACCAAGCATTATTATACCATTGGAATAATTAAGTCTTTTACCACGTTTTGCAAACTGTCTTGGTGCATATCCATCTTTAGCCATAAGGGCAAGTAACAGCGGCAGTCCTGCAAAAGCAGTATTACATGCCATAACAAGTATGATGGCTGTAGCTGCCTGAATTATATAAAATAAAATTCCTCCATTAAATACCTGCCATGAAATCTGAGCAACTACAGTTACATTAGAATTTGGAACAGCATGATAAAGTGTAGCTAAATAGGAAATTCCACCAAACATTAAAAGTACTATAAAAGCTAGAAGCATTAACACAATCTTAGCATTTTTCTGTGATGGTTCCCTAAAGTTTGGAACTCCATTACTTACAGCTTCCACACCTGTTAAAGCTGTACACCCTGCTGCAAAAGCCTTTAAAAATAGAAATATGGTTATAGTTCCAGAAACATCAGGTATTTTGTAACTGGATTTAGGTATATATCCCATAAAATTTATTTTTATTATTCCCCATATAAGCATAACTAATACTAAAAATATAAATATATAGGTTGGAACTCCAAATACCTTTGAAGATTCTCTTATACCTTTTAAATTTCCAATTACTAAAATTGTTATAAGTGCTAAAGTAATAGTAACTGTGTGTGGAAGCAGGGATGGTATTGCTGAAGTTATAGCGGCAGTTCCTGCTGAAGCACTTACTGCTACTGTCAATATATAATCAATAATTAAAGAAGCACCTGCTACAAGACCAGCGGTTGTCCCCAAATTATCCGTTGCTACAATATAAGAACCTCCACCACCTGGATAAGCATCTATAGTTTGTCTATATGAAAATATAAGCATAAACAGCAAAAATATAATGCATAGTGAAGCATAGAGCATATATCTATAAGACAAAAGGCCCATAACCGGCATAAGTATCAATAATATTTCTTCTCCAGCATAAGCCACAGAGGAGATAGCATCACTTGACATTATTGGCAGTCCCCAAAATACATTGAACTTTTCTCCTTTTAATTCTTCAGTTTTTAAGCTTTTACCTATAAGAGCATTTGAGACATTTCCTAAATTAAGATTCATTTTTAACACCTCTAAAAGTAATTTCATAGTCATTTCCAAAATACGGTATTTCCCTCAGTGTTATTATTGCTATATTAAGCCCCATGCTAAGTTGATTTCCTAATTTTGATTTTACTATATTACCACCTTGAACATAAATTTTGAGTTAAGATTGTACTTGCCTGTATAAAGATTCTATAAAGATTCTATTTAAAAGTGTACCGTTACATTTTGCAAATACTTAATTATGAATATAATATATAAATAATAAAGCTTTATTTCATTCATTTATTATAGACTCCATTAATACTAGTTCATGGAGATTTTATAACTTAATCGATAAATCTTTAGATAATATAGGAGGATAATAATATGGGACAATATGAAATAAATAAAAACTTAGCCCAGATGTTAAAAGGTGGAGTAATAATGGACGTAGTAAATAAAGAACAAGCCATTATTGCTGAAAAAGCTGGAGCCTGTGCGGTTATGGCTTTAGAAAGAGTTCCCTCTGATATAAGAAAAGAGGGAGGGGTAGCTAGAATGTCTGATCCTAAAATGATAAAAGAAATACAGGAATCTGTATCCATACCTGTTATGGCAAAAGTTAGAATAGGTCATTTTGTTGAAGCCCAGGTGCTTCAGCAGTTGAATATAGATTTTATAGATGAAAGTGAAGTTTTAACTCCTGCAGATAACTCTTACCATATAAATAAATGGGACTTCAAAGTACCTTTTGTATGCGGCGCTAGAAATTTAGGTGAAGCCCTGAGAAGAATCGGTGAAGGAGCTGCAATGATAAGAACAAAAGGTGAAGCTGGAACTGGAAATGTTGTTGAAGCTGTAACTCATATGAGAACTATGGTAGATGATATCTCAAAAGTTAAAAGTGCAAAAAAAGAAGAGCTTATGACACTTGCAAAAGAATTTGAAGCACCTTATGATTTAATAAAATATATATGGGAAAAAGGAAAGCTACCAGTAGTAAACTTTGCAGCAGGTGGCATCGCAACTCCAGCAGATGCTGCACTTATGATGCAGCTTGGAGCTGAGGGGGTATTTGTAGGTTCTGGAATATTTAAATCTCAAAATCCACAAAAAAGAGCAAATGCTATAGTACTTGCTACAACTTATTACAATGATCCTAAAAAAATTGAAGAAGTTTCAGAAGACCTTGGAGAAGCAATGCCCGGACTTGAAATTGATAATTTAGATCAAAAATATGCACAGCGAGGATGGTAAATCATGAAAATCGGAGTATTATCATTTCAAGGTGGAGTAGCAGAGCATATTCACCATATTAAAATGCTTAAATCTGATGCTGTAGAAATAAAAAATTCTTATCAGCTGGATGACATCGATGGTATCATACTTCCTGGTGGAGAAAGTACCACAATAGGAAAACTTTTAATAGACACAAATATGATGGAACCCCTGCGAGAAAAAATATTAAATGGATTGCCTACTTGGGGAACCTGTGCAGGGATGATATTGCTTGCAAATTCTATAGAAGATTCAAATGAAGGCTATCTAAAAGTTATGGATATTAAGGTGAAAAGAAATGCCTATGGAAGTCAAATCAATAGTTTTAGTACAGAAGCTTTAATTCCCCAAGTATCTTCTTCTAAAATACCTTTAGTTTTTATAAGAGCTCCTTTTATTACTGCCATAGGAAGTAATGTTAAAAACTTATGTAGTATAGATAAGCATGTAGTGGCAGCAAAATATAAAAACATTTTGACAACCTCATTTCACCCCGAGCTTACAGAAGACTTAAACTTCCACAAATATTTTTTATCCATGTGCAGATAAAATAAAAGCTTAGGATTTCAATTAAAATCCTAAGTTTTTTATTTAGAAAATTATCTTTCTTCCCTTGAATATGAAATACCTAAAGCTTTAGGCATAGCTGAAGGTCTATTTTTAGTTTCTCTAGTTGTAAAAATTAGAACTACAAAAGTAAAAATATAAGGAAGCATTTGTAGTATATATGTAGGAATAACAAAACCAAACGCCTGAAGGTGAAGACCCAGTGAACTTATAATTCCGAAAATATAAGCTCCTACTACAGCACGAATTGGATCCCACAATGCAAATATCACAAGAGCTATAGCAATCCATCCTCGCCCTGCTGTCATATTTTCACTCCATGAAGGAGAATAGGCAAGGGATATATAGGCACCCCCTGCCCCAGACAGCATGCCGCCTAAAATTACACATGCATACCTTACTAAAAAAATATTTATTCCTGCAGCATCTGCAGCAGCAGGATTTTCTCCAACAGCTCTCAGTATAAGTCCAGATTTAGTTTTATAAAGCTCAAACCAGATTACAAAAACCAGTATAAAACTCAAATACACCAAAAGATCATTTTTGAAAAGTATTGTCCCTATCACTGGTATTTTACTTAAAATCGGAATACCTATAGCTTTAAATGAAGCAGCTGGAAGAGCCCCTATGTATGATTTTCCAAGGTAGGCACTAAGTCCCGTTCCAAATATAGTAAGTGCCACACCACTCGCCACCTGATTGGCTTTTAACTTTATAGTGAGGACAGCATGAAAAAATGCTAAAGCCGCACCAGCTGCAATCCCTGCTATAAATCCCAACCATTGATTTTTGGTATGAATACTAACTATAAATCCTGTTACAGCACCTACAAGCATCATGCCTTCTACACCTAAATTCATTACTCCTGCTCTCTCTGTCAAAAGTTCTCCAAGACAAGCATATAATAAAGGCGTTCCTGCAACAACTCCCGCCGCAAACACTGAAATTATAAAAGTACTATTCATATTGTCAAGCTTCCTTTCTCACTAATTTATACTTGAGTAATATTTCGCTCCCCAGTACGAAAAGTAATATGGCACCTTGAAACATTAAAACCATACTTAATGAAAAACCTGATGTTTGCAAATTATATCCGCCTACAAAAAGACCTCCCATAAAGAAAGAAACAATAACTATTCCAAAAGGACTAAGCCTTGCCAGAAGTGCAATTATAACTGCTGTATATCCATATCCAGGTGATATATTCTGTTGAAGTTTATGGATAGCTCCTGATACCTCTACCATTCCTGCAATCCCTGCAATTCCTCCACTTATAAACATAACAATTAAAATATTACATACATAATTCATACCTGCATAGATTGCGGTGCTTTTATTGCCGCCGCTTACCCGTATCTCATATCCCCATCTAGAATATTTCAAGACAATAAACATCAGCACTGCTATTCCTATTCCAATAAATAGACCTATATTTATGTCTGTATTACCAAATGGAGTTAGAGTTGCACTTTTAGAAAATGTAGCACTTACAGGAAAATTCTTTCCATTTGGATCTTTCCATGGTCCAAACACCAGATATTGAACCCATAGAATAGCTATATAATTGAGAAGTAATGTAGTTATAGTTTCATTTATGTTTAAAAATGCCTTTGGAATTGCTGCAACCATTGACCATAGTCCACCTGCTATAAATCCTGCTGCCATCATAAGTGGCAGCAATTCATAGGCGGGCATGTTTGGAAAAGATAGTGCGGCCCAAGAAGCTCCAAAAGCTCCCATGAAAAACTGACCTTCAGCGCCTATATTCCAAAGCTGCATACGAAAAGCCAGTGATACTCCAAGAGAAGTAAGCATAAGTGGTATAGATTTCGCTACAGTTTCTGAAAGTCCATAGGTTGAACCAAAAGCACCAGAAAATATTTGGGAACATACATCTATAGGATCATTTCCAGTAATAGCAATAATAATAGCTGAAAATACAATTCCACCAATTACAGATGCAATAGAAACCATTACTTTTTTCATCATAGAACAGGAGCTCGTCTTTTTTAGTTTCCACCCTTTAAATATGTCAATCACTGTAATTCTCCTTTCTACTTCCAGACATCATTAGTCCAATAGATTCCATAGTAACCTCGGATGAATCTACTATTCCCATAATAGAGCCTTCATGCAAGACACATATTCTATCTGACAGCTGTATTAAATCTTCCAGTTCTTCAGAAATGAGAAGAATTGCTCTACCTTCATTTCTTTCATCTATTAAAAGTTTTTTTATATATTCTGAGGCACCTATATCAAGTCCTCTAAAAGGATATGCCAAAACAATAAGATTTGGATCTGACTGTATTTCTCTGGCTAAAAGAAGCTTTTGCATATTTCCCCCTGACATAGTTTTCACAGGGGTATTCAAAGAGGCTATCTTGATATGAAACTTTTCTATTATATTAACTGTGTTATCATATACTTTTCTCCAATTAATATGATATCCCGGCATCCTTCGATAATTTTCAAGTATCATGTTTTCGCAAGCATTCATGTCAGCTACAAGACCTACAGTCATCCTATCTTCTGGTACGTAACTTATTCCCTTATCTATAAATTTTCTTCTACTTTCATTTATACAATTTGCTTCATTTAAGAATATATTTCCTTTTTTTATTGGTGTCAAACCTGAAATAACTTCTGCCAGTTCCTTCTGACCATTGTCATCAATACCTGCAACTCCAAATATTTCTCCTTCATGTACGCTAAATGATATATTTCTCAGTTTTACACATCCGCTTTTATCCTCTGAACACACATCTTTCAGTTCTAAAATTTTCTTTCCATTTGACACTGCTTTTTTACTGGAAACATGTACTATATTTCCACCCACCATCATTTTCGCAATATCTTTTTCTTTAACATCTTTTGTGTTAAAAGTACCCATGGATTTTCCATCACGCAGCACTGTAATTCTATTGGTATTTTCCATTACTTCTCTCATTTTATGTGATATCACTATAATGGATTTTCCCTTTTTAGCTAAAATACCCAGTGTTTTATAAAGTGCTTCCCCTTCCTTAGGGGTAAGTACTGCTGTAGGTTCATCCATTATAAGTATTTTTGCGCCATACATAAGTACTTTTACAATCTCAACCTTTTGTTGTTCTCCTACTGTAAGCTGCCATATTTTAGCTTTAGGATTTACATAAAGTCCATATTCTTGAGCACTTTTTTCAATTTCATCTTCAATATGTTTTTTGTTGTAAATTTCTTTTAAATTTCTAAGTCCTAGCATTATGTTTTCTGCCACAGTAAAAGCTCTTACTAACTTAAAATGTTGATGTACCATACCTATGCCACAAGTTATGGCATCTTTAGGAGAGTTGAATTCAACATTTTTCCCATTTATCTTTATTTCACCGCTATCTGGTTTATAAAGACCCGTTAATATATTCATAAGTGTACTTTTACCTGCTCCATTCTCACCTAAAAGAGCATGAATTTCTCCAGCGTTTAATGAGAATGAGATTTTATCATTAACTGCTATTCCTGAAAACTCTTTTGAAATACCAGTCATTTCAACTATAGGTTGTTTCTCCATATTATCACTCCCAACCTTTAAAGTTTACATACCGACTCATTTAAAAGCCGGTATGTAAAAATAATCTATTCTATTTAGAAATTGTTCCTTCAATGCCTTTTACAAACCAGTTAATAGAAAGCATTTGTTCATCAGTAAGTTTTTGTCCTTTAGCAATCTTTAAGTTACCAGCTTGATCATATATTGGTCCTTCAAATACATTTAACTTATTATCTATAATGTTCTGCCTCTGTTTTGAAATAAGTGACTTTACGTCATCTTTTACCATTGGACCAAAAGGACCTATATCAACTATTGAATCATCTTTAATTCCACCCCAGTATTGTCCAGATTTCCAGGTACCATTAGCTACAGCTTTAACAGTCTTGACATAATAAGGTCCCCAATTCCATATTGATCCTCCAAGCACTGCCTTTGGAGCTTTTGACCTCATATCAGAACTAAAACCAATTCCATATACCCCTCTTTCCTGGGCAGCCTGCATTACAGTAGTAGAATCAAGATGCATTGCAAGTACATCGGCCCCCGCATCTATCAGACTATTAGTTGCAGTTTTTTCAGTAGCAGGATCACTCCATGAATTAGTATAAACTACTTTAACTTTTACATTTGGATTTACTGATTGTGCTCCCAAAGTAAAGGCATCAATATTTCTTACAATTTCAGGTATTGAAAACGGAGCCACAAATCCAATTACATTACTCTTCGTATTCTTACCTGCCAGAATACCTGAAAGATATCTTCCCTCATAATCACGTCCAGCATATGTTCCTAGATTGTTTGACGTTTTGTATCCAGTACAATGCATGAAAACTACATTTGGAAATTTTTTTGCTACATTAACCATATAATCCATGTATCCATAAGTTGTTCCAAATATAACCTTGTTACCTTTTTGGGCAAGCTGTGTAAATACTTTCTCTGAGTCTGCTGTTTCAGGTACATTGTCCACATATGTTACTTCTGCGTTTGGCATATTAGCAGCTAGATACTTTCTTCCTTGATCCTGAGCATAATTCCATCCTGTATCCCCTATAGGCCCTTCATAAACAAAAGCTACTTTAATCTTTTTGTTGTCAGAAGTTGCTTTTTTGTTACTCTGACATCCTACTATCATGGTAGATAGTACAAAAATAGCACATAATAAAATTAAGCTGACCTTTCTTATTTTCCTCATAATACTTTCCCCCTATTTTAATTGTTAGTGTAAAGTTTTTTACACTATTTATTTAATTTCTATATTTTCCATACCCTTAAAAATATAGATTATAACCTTTATTTAATATGAAAATAAGGCCAAGCTTTATTTAATTTAATAAAGATTGACCTTATTTTCATATACTCAGCCAATTGGTATCCTCCCCCTTTTATAAAGAGTGGATACATTTACATGACTTTATGATATTCTTTTTTAGCTTTTTCGTCAATATATAGAAAAATAATTTTTAAACTATTACTTATTATGCTAGAGCTGAACTGTTCTTACTACAAAATACCATATAGCAGCCATGAATAATCCAGGAATTGCAAACATAGAAGATCAACTCAAAAAGTTGAATTAATCATTAAAATGGATGAGAATTTTAGAAAGAAAATATGATCAATTTGTGGTAGAATAGTTGTGTAAATCATAATTTTATATAAATATAATAGGAGGTAATAATTATGAAATTATTTATAGATACCGCTAATGTAGAAGAAATAAGAAAAGCTAATGAAATGGGAGTAATTTGTGGAGTTACTACTAATCCTTCTTTGATCGCAAAAGAAGGTAGAGACTTTAAGGAAGTAGTAAAAGAAATAACTACTATTGTAGACGGACCAATAAGTGCTGAAGTAATAAGCTTAGAATCCAAAAAAATGGTAGAAGAAGCAAGAGAGCTTGTAAAAATACACAAAAATATAGTAATAAAAATTCCTATGACTGTAGAAGGATTAAAAGCTGTAAAAATTCTTTCAAAAGAAAATATAAAAACTAATGTAACATTGATATTTTCCCCAGGACAAGCACTTTTAGCTGCAAGAGCTGGTGCAACTTATGTAAGTCCTTTTTTAGGAAGACTAGATGATATTGGAATGAACGGAATTGAATTGGTTGAACAAATATCTGCTATTTTTAAAATTCATGATATAAAAACAGAAATTATATCAGCCAGCATTAGAGGTCCTCTTCACGTTATAAATGCTGCAAAAGCAGGATCAGATATCGCTACAGTTCCATATAAAGTATTAGTACAAATGACTAAACACCCACTAACAGATATAGGAATACAAAGATTTCTAGATGACTGGAAAACGGTACCTAATAAGTAGTATATTCTTTATTTTCACTTGTTTCCAACATTTATCATTGATAGTTGAAAAGAATCTTCTTATAATACTGTACTAAGTATATTCTATAAGATAGATTATATCATTTGACATCAACGAAAAATGCGTTATATTATAATTATTAATGTAATTTACGAATATTTAGAATTTATATAAAACAAGGGGTGAAAATTATGAATGATGCGTCACAATTTCATAAAGAGGGATTTAATTGTGCAGAATCTATAATTAAAGCTTTTAACAGAGACAACAATTTAAACATTCCTGTCTCAATTGCAAGTCCATTTGGTCTTGGTATGGCCGTACAAAGTACTTGTGGTGCTGTTACTGGAGCACTTATGGCTATGGGCTCCGTAAAAGGAAGAAACGAGTCTTCTGTACAAAATGAATCTAGAAAAATTGCAAAAGAAATAATGAACAAAGTAACAGAAAAGTATGGAACTTTTGAATGCTCTAAATTAAAACAAAAAGGTGTATCTTGTGATGAGATAATAGATTATACTTATGGAATTCTTAAAGATTATGCAAAATAATAGTAATTAATAACCACTTTAATACATTATAACTTATTAAAGTTTGTACTATTAGTAATACTGCTAGTACAAACTTTTAATTATCTTTAAACACTTCTTGTATATACAGAATTTTCAACAATCTGTTATTTACTCACAATTCTTTACCATATCAGCAATGGAGTAATCTGGTGAGCTTGTGATTGCCTTCACATTTCTTTGAAATCGTTCATACCTAAAACAGCAGTAATCAAGAAAATCATCTCCGCTGTAATGTCTAATCATAGCCCATACCATCCAAAGTAAATCTTGTGCTACCATATAACTTTTTATCTTTACTATTTCTTCAGGTGTCGGAAATTGTCCATAGTAGTCAACAAGAAGATATTGAATTGCTTCTTCGGTTAATCTAGATTCAAGAATATATGAAGCTACATCCCAACTTGGATCATTCATTCCAGAATATTCCCAATCTATAAGGTAGGTCTTTCCATTACTATCAACAATAAAATTTTCAGGGACTGTGTCATTATGACATGGAACAGAAATTGTTTTTTTAATATTCTTTTCCATAAAATCAAGCAATCGTTTTTTTAATGTAGCATAGTCAAAGAAAAAATCACCATTAAGCTTTTGAACTATATGTTCATATTTATTTAACTCCATCTGCCAATTAAATGAATTAGGGAACCACTTTTTGCTAGAGTGAGTTTTTTTCATGAGAGCAGAAACAGATCTCAGAGTTGTAGGAGAACATGGATCAAGTTGAGCAATATTTTTGCTGTTTTGAATATATACACTAATTTTAATTCCACTATCTTGATCAAAATAAATACACTCAGAGTTCAAACCAAGCTCTGCTGCTATTTTATCATTAAAACTTTCAATTTTACGATCAATCATTAGGTTGGTCATGCCACCCGGTTGTCGGACAACATACTGTTTTCCATTGATATTCATAATATAGTTATAATTGGTAAGTCCACCTGCAAAACGAGATTTATCAAATATTATACTGTCATCATTAAAAACAAGACACAGCTTTTTTTGTACTAATTCTTCCATTTTCATAAATAATCCACCACACATATTTCAATCTTTTGTTCTGTCAATAAAAAACACAAGTAACCAACTAACACCAGTTTGTAGCTTTCTAACGATACCCATTCTGAATTTAATTATAACAATAATACTCCCAAAAATCAACATATCGCTTTCTATTAGAACGTTTATTAAATATTTCATACCTTTTTCATAGATTATATATATTCTAATAGTAGTATTAATTGTAACTTTAAAAAAGTGCAATAGCAAATCATGTTTTGAGGTAGATATTGTTCTATAAAAGCAACATTGTACCATATCAATTTCTAACTGGATACAATAGTGCTAAAACTATATATTCTATTTACAATAAACTAGCCGCTTTGTATGCTACCATGTAAAGTGATAATTGCGAAGGCATTTATCAAAAAAATAACAAAGTTTATTAAAAATCTGTAAAAAGTAACTGTAGTAAGAATAGGAGGGAAAAATCATGGAAGACAAGTTTGAAAATTTTAATTTGAAATCCAAGATTTATTTTAATAGGGAATCTATACAACTTTTAGAGCAGGTCACTGGCTCTCGAGCATTTATCGTTGCAGATGCTATTATGGGTAAACTTGGATATCTTCAGAAAGTGATAGATTACCTAAGTAAAGCTGGAATAAGTTCCGTTGTTTTTACGGGAGTACACCCTGATCCAGATGTCAATGTAATTGCAGATGCAATGAAATTGTACAAGAAAAGCGACGCAGATATTCTTGTTGCACTAGGTGGAGGCTCTAGCATTGATACCGCCAAGGGAATAATGTATTTTGCATGTAATTTAGGAAAAGCAATGGGCCAGGAAATTAAAAAGCCCCTGTTTATTGCAATTCCATCAGCAAGTGGAACAGGCTCTGAAGTAACAAACTTTACTGTTATTACTTCTCAGAAAGAAAAGGTATGCATTGTAGATGATTTTATTGCACCAGACGTTGCAATACTTGACTCTAGTTGTATTGATGGTCTGCCTCAACGTATTGTAGCAGATACCGGTATAGATGTTCTAGTTCATTCTATTGAGGCCTATGTTTCAAAAAAGGCAACTGACTTTACAGACGCTCTTGCTGAAAAAGCAGTTAAATTAATTTTTGAGAATCTTCCAAAAATTTATAACGATAGTAAAGATTCTGAAGCTCGAGATCATGTTCAAAACGCTTCCTGCATAGCAGGAATAGCATTTACAAATGCTGGTCTTGGAATTAATCACAGCTTGGCTCATGCTATGGGTGGAGCTTTTCACATTCCTCACGGCCGATCCAATGCGCTTTTACTTAATGCAGTAATGGAATACAACGCTAGCTTAGTGGGAAGTGCAAGCGAGCATGCTATGGAAAAATACGCAAAACTAGCATCAGTTCTACACCTTCCAGCTCGAACAACTCGTGAAGGCGCTGTAAGTTTTATCGAAGCTGTAGATAAATTAATAAAATCTCTAGGTGTTGAAGATAATATTCGAGCTCTTGGAATTAAAGAAGTTGAGTTTCAAAGTGCTTTAAATCATATGGCAGAAACAGCAATGCAAGATAGATGCACTCCAACTAATCCTAGAAAACCTTCTAAAGAAGAACTTATACATATTTATCAAAAATGTTATTAATAAGTACCTCAACTTTTTTAGTTAATAGTTAAGAATGAAGAATTAATAGTTAATGTGGATTTTTTTCCGTTACACTACAAAAAATCTTTAACTAAGCTTTTCATCACTCGTTTCGCTAAAGCGAAACATTGCTGATTTATATAAATTTAAAGATTTTTTGCGACAGCTAAAAATCATCTTTCACTATTAATTCTTCATTATTAATTTTTAACTTGCGAAGCTTTGCTTCGCATTATTTTTAAATTATGTCTTAGTGCTTATAGTATAAATTTAATTTATTACTTAAAATTAGAAAAAATTAGAGTCTAAAGGTTTTATATTTGTTTTGTTTTTTTGACAATATCTGACAAAGAACTGTGGAAAAGTATAAAATATTGTTTACTTTTATATTTTTATATAATATAATATAAAAAAAGAATGTACTAAAATCTAATTAATTTCTTTTTTTGAGTATAAACTATAGGTCAGGAGATGGGTGTTATAAGGATGAATAAAACTGATAATCCACTTAAAAAATTTATAACCTCAAAGTTATATAGCCGCTATAGTGGTATTTTATCCCTATCAGATGTACCTTTGTTTTTGGTAGATACAAATGGGGATATTTTACTTGAATTTATTCCATCCCCAGATTTTTGTACTCATGTATGTCAGGAAAGGGAGTCTCATGTATGTCCTGAATATCAATGTCGATTACAATCTGGCAAGGAAGGTAGATTTGTATGCCGATATGGTCTTGAAAATATGATTTTTCCGATCATAGTAGACAATAAAACTGTAGGTTATATGGCTGGTATACAAGTATATTTGAAGGATAACGAATATAAAAAGTATATGATTAATGTCCAGTCTCCCAAAGAGACTAAGACTGAAGAGCTAGAGTTTATCGCCAAGTCGATTTTCTCACTAAAATCCGTAGAATCAAATAAAATTAAAGTATACGAGCGATTATGTTGCGAAATTGCTAAAAATATTTCTCTTGATTTATCAGAAAGCACTAAGCTATCCCATCAAGATGTGAAAAGGTTGTCAATTGAAAAGGAAATATTAGAGAAAAAGATCATTGATCTAGAATCAAAAAATATGTCTCTAGTTGTTAATCCTCATTTTTTGTTTAACACTTTAAATTGTATTGCCCGTGTGGCTTATTTTGAGCATTCCCACGAAACAGAAGAGCTTATTTATTGTCTTTCTGATTTGCTTAGATATAATTTAAAGCAGGGTAACCAGCTTCACACCATCGGTGCTGAAATTAACAATATTGAAAAGTATTTATATATTCAAAAAGTAAGATTTAAAACTCGTCTGGAATATGATATCAACATTTCAGAAAATCTTAAGTCTTATAGAATTCTCAATATGATCATCCAACCTATTGTTGAAAACTCTGTAATTCATGGAATAACCCCAAGGCGAGATGGAGGCAAAATAAGTATTTATGCAGAAAAATATAAAGAGGAAATTGTTATCTCCATTATGGATAACGGAAATGGTTTCCCAAAGGATGTTTTGCTTAACATACAGCAATGTGAAAATAAATCTGGCCTAGGTTTTCAAAGTACAGACAAACGTTTAAAACAATATTATGGAAAGCAATATGGATTGAAAATTGTAAAATCTGATTACAGTGGAAGTACCGTTACCATCACAATTCCTGCAGAACCTATTGTGAGGTGATAACAATGAGCATAGTATTGATTGTAGAAGATGAAATACTTGAACAAGAATTTCTTAAATCAATTGTACTTGAAGAACTTTTTCCAGAAGATGTATTGCTAACCTGCGAAAGTGGAGTTCAGGCTATTAAACTAGCTAAGCAATACCAGCCGAATATTATCATGATGGATATAATGATTCCTGAATTGGATGGTCTTAATACCATTGAACAGATCAGAAAATTTCTACCCAACGTGCTTATTACAATTTTATCTGCTCACTCGGACTTTTCCTATGCACAGAAAGCAATTAGTCTCCGAGTTTTTGAATACCTATTAAAACCCGTAAAGCCTAACATTATCAAACAAGTTTTTCGGAAAATGTTAGACTCCGCAGCTGATTGTAATATAGTAGTAGATAAAAGTACTGACGAAAAGAACCCCGAATCTAAAGAATCTCAGCAATACTTTATTGAAAAGTCTATAAAATATATTAAAGAACATTTTAGGGAAAAAATAACTTTACAAATAGTTGCCTCTACAGTGTTTCTGAATCCAAAATATTTTAGCCGTGTCTTTAAAAAGGAACTGGGTGTCTCATTTTCAAAGTATGTAATTAATCTGAGAATTCAATATGCCTGTAGATTATTAAAAACAACTAATTATCGTGCTTATCGAATTTCATCAGAATGTGGCTTTTCAGATCCATCTTATTTTAACAGGGTATTTTGTGCGGAGATGGATATGACTCCTCAAGCCTATAGAAAACGTACGCTTATGTCAATGGAAGATGACTAAATTGTGTGTAGTTGATTTCATAGGAAAGATTGATATTTGAACTGTTACCTGCTAAATGGGCAGTTATATATAATTAAAGCGCCAATTGTACAATTGGCGCTTTAATTATATTTTCCGATAACATTTCCTATAAACATAATAATATTACAATTTTCTAAAGAGAAAATAAGGAACGTACCTCGATTTAATTTACACAATCTCGATACGTTCCCTAAACAAACTATTACTTTTAACTATCTACCATATCACATCATATCTGACTTATTTCAAAGTCATCTCTGCATATTCATTTATACCTTACTAAATAAATGGCAAACTGTAATCTACTTTTCATCTTCCTTCAAATTAGTTTTAGGAAGGATAGTTTCGACTTCAACGTGTGGACGAGGAATAACATGAACAGAAACTAATTCTCCAACACGTTGTGCTGCAGCAGCACCAGCATCAGTAGCTGCCTTTACTGCTCCTACATCTCCTCTTACCATTACTGTTACAAGACCGCCGCCAACAT
>NZ_LITT01000012.1 GCF_001636845.1 Clostridium ljungdahlii | reverse complement strand
CCAATGATATGGAATCATGTTTTTTGTAAAACAGTATTTATTTTTATAATATTCAAGGATGAGTATTTGAAGGTCGTTATTTCCAAATGAAATAATTATAGTATCCTTGAGTTAAGAGCTATGAGTTACTATATATCCAAATTTAGGCACATTCAGAACATATTCTTAATCTAAAGTTATCAATGTTACGATAGCCATATCCTCTACGTTTAATGTTTTTAAGTTTATGATTTCTGCCTTCAGTTGGACCATTGCTTATAAAAAAATAATAATAGTTGAGTATATATTCTCGCCAATTATTCAGAGTTTTGCAGAAAGATTGTAATTCTGGTATTTCGCTTTCAGCCACAAGAGCTGTGAAATAGTCAATATAAACACTTGCTTCATCTATATTTGTTATTTCAAAAAATTTTCTAAACTCTTCTTTTAACTCATAACAAGTGCGAAGCATTGGGTATTCACTACAAACTTGTTCTAATAACTGTTCTTCTTCTGCTTTTAAATATTCATGATTCTTTAAGAAGGCCCAGCGTATACCAAATACTTTCTTTTTATCACCATCTTCCTTACGGATTTTATTTTGGATGTGCTTCCTTGCTTTATCTACTGCTGCATGAAAGGCCTGAGATATATGGAACCTATCAGTAACTGGGGCAGCATTAGGAAAGCACTCTAATACTGCTGCCGCATAAGTTTTACTCATATCCAAGGATACAGCTAAAACACTTTCACGCTGTTCTTTAGTAAAATTCTCTGTAATGTATTTAACAACAGTTTCTTTTGTTCTACCGTCAATTAGTGCTGCTACATCACCAGTTTCATGATTGTATATCACTGTGTAATATACGTGTCCTTTAGATTTTGCTATATCATCAATTCCGAGGAAAATAAAAGGTCCCATTTCCTTTGTATCTATCTTAACTTTTGCATAATAATTGAATATGCGCTGTACTTTATTATCGCTAAATCCAAGTAACTCAGCCACATTCTTTATAGTATTTTTGCAGGTAATTTTAAAGATAAACTCTTCAAATGGTATAGTATGAGTCTGATATTTTCTGATGAAACAAAATGCTTCATCAAATGGATGGTTTAAATCACATTTACACACATATCTACAAATCTTTAAGTGTATGATAGTTACTTTATCCCAGATTGGTAAATGCTTATATGATTGTTCTCTGTGATCATGAACTTTATAAGTTGTTTTATTACATTTAGGACAAATAGCTGAATCAGCTTTTGATTCTGCATATATTTCAACTGCTCCATTATTTACATCTACAAATGTTACCTTAATATCTTGCAATCCTATTAGATTTTCTATAAAATTAAAGTCTAAAGGCATTCGATAATCACCCCTTATTTTGATTTTTTCTGCAAGATAATCATAAAGGAGATATCGGATGCTTTTCAATTTTTTTGCCAGTACATTGGTAATGCAATTAATGGTATTTTTAATTATTCACAAAAGTAGTGGTTGAACC
>NZ_LITT01000023.1 GCF_001636845.1 Clostridium ljungdahlii | reverse complement strand
TATTGTCCGAAGCCCATGTGACACCTTTATTCGCGGTATCCGCCGGAGCTACCGTAGCTGTAAGCTGGCTGGTGCCGCCGACATCAATAGAAGCGCTGGTCCTATCTAATGTGACGCCTGTAATATCTGATGAAGGTGCCACATTAGAACCGCTGGTCGTATCTAATGAAGGTGCCACATTAGAACCGCTGGTCGTATCTAATGAAGGTGTCAATGCTTTAGTCTTGAACAAGATTTCATACGCATTGGTTGTTAATGTAACAGGTGTTTGGTCCGCCGTGATACCTGAACTTACTTTTACTTTATAAGAAGTGCTAGGTTCCAATTTTGTTGTTGGAGAAACAAAAAGGCTTCCATTAAGACTCTTATTCATAGTAACATTAGTAGCTACACTACTTTCTGTCGCATCGGCATTTACTTTTACCAGTGTTACTAGACCTTTGTTGTTAGTATAGTTGCTATATGTATCTGACTTACCAAGGATATTTTCATTGAATGCAATTTGAAAATTAGGTAAGAGGTCTACTCCATTTCCGTCTGCACCATTGAATTGACTAGCAGGATATGAAGCATTATTAGGTATTCCTGCTTTCAATTCCCTACTAGCAGTATAATTACCACTGGAAGAACTATAGTCAGAATTAGACGCATCACTTAAATAAACACCTATTAATGATGCATTATTAATAGTGCTACCTCCCACAATCGACGTATCATTCGGGTATGAATAAAGCGATGCTGTAACCGCCGAAACCTGTGCGGTATTACTGAAAAGCATTACAAATATAAGTAGAAATGTAAAAAATCGAGCACTATATCGTCTAATTTTTCTTCCCACATTGGGAATAATACTTTTACACATAAAACTCCCCCCATTTTTCTTATAATTTACCATAAGTTAATAATATTAAATGCATATTGATTATATTTTGATTAGGCCACAAAAATCTTGTAATTACTACCATCGTTGATATATTTATAAACTCTCAACAAATCACAGCTATACAAGCTTGTACATAAAAATTGGTTTGAAAATAAAGCATCACGTTTCAAAAATATAAAAAATTTGAAAAGACAAATATGCTCTCTTTTTTACTTTTGTTTCAATTTGTATCCCTCCCTAAAAGATATAATTTAGTACAAAAATAAACATACAAGGATATTTTTGTNCAAAAATCTTGTAATTACTACCATCGTTGATATATTTATAAACTCTCAACAAATCACAGCTATACAAGCTTGTACATAAAAATTGGTTTGAAAATAAAGCATCACGTTTCAAAAATATAAAAAATTTGAAAAGACAAATATGCTCTCTTTTTTACTTTTGTTTCAATTTGTATCCCTCCCTAAAAGATATAATTTAGTACAAAAATAAACATACAAGGATATTTTTGTGTTAAATTATATTACATAGTATAACATCACATGACAGCACAATTTTGCAATTATATTATATCACATAACGTGACATAACACGACATAATAATACAATTTTGTAATTTGTATTTTCTACATATGAAGGGTTGGGGTATCTGTAGTAATGGAACAGAAAGTTACAACTTGATCTCAATTATTTCCATATATACAACAAACACTTACTAATCCTAAGCTTAGCAATTAATACTGGTAATGACTTTATAACATTTGAAATGAAAAACATTGAAGAGATAACAGAAGAAAGGGACTACCATGGAATTAGAGCTAATATTATAGGAAAAATTAAAAATACAAAAACACCTTTTCATATAGACATAGGAGTTGGAGATGTTATAGTTCCTAAATCCAAATGTTAATAGAAATTGAATTTGCAAAGGTAATTGAAGTTTTGAAGATTTTGATAAAATTATTATGTAAAAAAAGAACAGGTATGTATTTTTAAACACACTCTGTTCCATAACTATAATTATTTATTTCTTAACTTAATGACATTGCTTATACTCCGGATATTTTTTAGTTAGAAAATCTTAGAGACTTATATATATCTGAGGTACGAGTTTATCCGATGACTACCTGTTCTAATACTTCCACTTCTCCAAGTGGGGGTAAAGAACAGCTACGTCCCTGGGTAACGATTTCTAAGCCTCTTTAGATTTTCAAAATACCAAGCTTTAGACTTATAAAAAGTTTTTAGTGTGATGAATTTTGTTAGTATATGACTGGTATAAGTAAACTTTCTACTCAGAAACTCTATAAGTTAATTATTAAATTTGCTTCCCATATCATTTATATATTGGACAAAAGTTTGTCCTATATCATCCAAGGACCAAAGACCCGTAGCTTTATAACCATACTTACTATACGCCGTATAATCTTCATAATTTATACTGTAAGTTTGTATTATAGGATATATTGGCTTGTCCAATCCATATGCTTTATAATCTGCAGCCATTTGATCCAAACATTTATTTACAGACCACTGCATTTCTCCCCAATAACACTGAGGTGCTGAAAAATCACAGTATTTGTTAAAAACTGAATAAGCTATGTTCTGGTGATAACTGGCTATTGGAAAAGATGTATACCCAATTATTGCATTAGGACATTGACTTCTTATAAGCTCACATATTTCCTCTGTCTGCTCAGTTTTATTTTCTACAGCATCCTCTGCATCAAATACATAGTAATCACTGTTATTTAATGCCTCTATAATTAAATTACCCTCACCTTGAACATCATCAAAATGGTTGTAACCCCATGTTCCTACTTTAAATCCTGCCTCTTTGAAATATCCAACATACTTTAAAAAATCATCTCTAAAATTGGTTCCTCCGCCTGAAGGACTGGAACCTTCGTTGTATTTAATACACACGTTGTTTATCCCCATAGATTTTAATTTTGCTATTAAATTATCTATGCCTCCATAAGCATCCACTTGATTTTGAAGTTCCCATATCCACATGGAAGTAGAAGCTATACTATCCACATTTTTAGTGGAAGGGTTTATAGTTAAGGACAAATCAACCCCTTTACTATATCCTTTTACCTGTCCTTCATAAACATACTTTCCCGGTGAAGCTAAAGTATTTACTTTCTTATTCCACTCAACTCCTACCTGCACTTTTCCTCCATCAGACATAACTGCAGTCACCTCATCAGGCAACTTATAACTATCACCTTGATCTATTGACACACTGATATTGTCTATATTCTCTATTTTTGCCCCAGTTTTAAAATTCATGGTAAGAGCAGTTTTTAAAACTTTATTATATCTACCCATTAAGTTATTATCAATTTTCAATATATAATAACTTTCAGGATCATAGGCTGAAACTGTAGATACAGTCATATAACTATCGTAATTGCTTAAAGATATATTTATAGGCACTTCTGCATTAGTTTTTTTGTTTATAATTTTTACATTTTCTTTAGCTGAAGACAAATCTACAGGTTGGTTAAAGTGAATTATCCAGCTTTTATTCACAGGAACGTTGTCCACATTATCCGCATTTGCTGGCAAAAGATTACCACTACTTTCACTTACTGGAGAACTAGAATTACTTTCTGATATGTATTTAGATTCCTCTTGTGATGCTAAAGTTTTAGACGTGTCTTGTAATGTTTGGAACTTTGAATTGTCTTGAGTCGATACTACTTGAGTTTGGGATTGAGTTGTATTAGAAATATCACTGGCTAGTACAACGTTACACGGATTTAGCTGATACATTACAGCAATTGATGCAAACATTAAAAGATTCTTTAAATTTCTAATCAATTTTTTTCTCCTTTCACATAAGCAAAAAAATATCTTCTATTTTTTGCAAATTTCTATTGACTTTTAATATACCAGTATATTACCATATTATCTCCTGAAAATCAACAATAGGTGGACAATGTATATTACACCACTTATTCCATATTATCTTTATAAATACATAATTAAACATATCCTCAAAGGAAAAGTAAATAGTGGTAGCATTGTATTTTATTATGAATATACTATAGGAGTAACCATACTATAGGAGGAACATAATGCACTTATTGCCTTCATTTTTATTTGCCTTATCCGCAAATATAGACAGTTTCACTGTAGGAATATCCTATGGTATTAAAAAAATGAAAATTAGTCCATTAAGCACTATTTTAATAGCCTTAATTGCTACTACAGGAACATTTCTATCTATGGTTCTAGGTAAATTTCTGATTAAGTTTATGTCTGAAAATATAGCCAATGTCATTGGCAGCGGTTTTTTGATATTAATGGGCATATGGTTTATAATTGATGCTATTATAAAAGAACACTGTAAGGAAAACGAAAAACTGTGTAATGCTGAAAATAATCTTTTACCCTATAAAAATCTTTTAGACAATCCAGAAATAGCTGACGCTGACAATTCAGGTTATATAGATGTTAAAGAATCTATCTTTCTAGCTTTCGCTCTCACAATAAATAATGTTGGAGTAGGTATAGGTGCAAGTATAACCGGTATCAACATATTACTTGCCACTATATTTACCTTCATTCTCAGTGCAACAGGTCTAGTTGCAGGATGTGCTATAGGCAGCAGCTGTTTGTCTAAATTTTTTGGGAAATATGCTCCTTTTGTGTCTGGCATTAGTATTATAATTTTAGGTATCTATGAACTAATTATCTAAATTTCCATTTTGCTTATTGGGATCAGTCCCTTTCCTGTCCTATGGGTATTATATAGGGTTTCCCAGTAACTGGATTTTTTATCATGCATACATTTATTTTATACACCTTTTTTATATTTTCCTCTGTGAGTACTTCAAGGGGAGTGCCCTGCATTACAACTCTTCCGCTATTTACAAGTATTACATGGTCACTGTATTGGGCTGCAAAATTTAAATCATGAAGTACCACTATAACAGTTATTTTCTTACTCAAGGATTTGATAGTATCCAAAATCTCGATCTGGTGGTGTATGTCAAGATGAGATATGGGCTCATCTAACAATATTATATCCGTATCCTGGGTAAGTGCCCGTGCTATAAGAACCCTTTGTTTTTCACCACCGCTTAGCTGATTTATAAACTTGTCATGGAATTTCCAGGTATTAGTGACCTCCATGGCCTCTTTAGCAATATTATAATCACTCTCTGATTCACTTTGAAGCTTCGAAAAATAGGGAGCTCTTCCCATTAAAACTATATCTTGTACGGAAAAATCCATATCCAAATCACTGTTTTGTGGAACTACCGCAAGTTTTCTTGCAAGTGCCTTATTTTTCAAATCAAGTATATCCTTGTCTTTTATAAAAACTGTGCTCTTATAAGGCTTTAAAGTTTTAGCAATATTTTTGAGTAAAGTAGTTTTACCGGAACCATTAGGTCCTATAATGGAATAAAATTTATTTTTTTTAAAATCTATATTTATATCATGAAGTATATCAACTTCATCAAAACTGTAATTTAAATTTTTAACTTCAACTGCACACAAATTTGAATTATTCATTATATCACTCTCTTTTTAGATTTTATTAAAAGATAAATAAAATATGGAGACCCAAATAAAGCAGTTACAGCACCCACAGGTATTTCAGAAGGAGCAGCTATAGTTCTTGCCACCGTATCGGAAATAATCATAAACACAGCTCCAATTATCAATGAGAAAGGCAGGAGTACCCTATGGTCAGGTCCAAATACCATACGCACTGCATGGGGAATTATCAGTCCTACAAATCCTATTACACCACTTATAGACACACAGGCTGCAACAATTATTGAAGAAACAGCAAGTACTATTTTTTTTACATTTTCAACTTCTATGCCCAAACTTTTAGCGGTATCGTCCCCTGTAAGCATTATGTTTAAATCTCTTGAAAATAAAAGTATTATAATTACGCCTAGGAATATGAAAGGTATCAACTTCAATATTTGGTTATAAGTTGCTGCAGAAACACTTCCCATTGTCCAAAAAACAATTTTTTCAACCTGCTGCCTGTTAAATACCATTATTATAGATATTATTGAAGATAAAAGGAAGCTCACAGAAACACCTGCCAGAAGCAGTGTAGTTGGCGGTATCTTGTTTTTTACTCTCGCTATATTATAAACCAAAACAGTAGTTGCAATAGACCCTACAAAAGCCATAATAGTAATAGCTGTAGACCCTAAAAGCAAAGTATCCAGCTGAAGCATAAATCCAATTGCAGCTCCAAGAGCAGCTCCTGAAGATACTCCAAGTACGTAAGGGTCTGCCATTGGATTTTTGAATATTGCCTGAAAGGATGCACCTACTACTGATAATCCCATTCCAACTAATGCTGAAGTTATTATCCTTGGTAAACGTATCTGTAATATTATGAGCATGTGATTCTGTGATATACCTGCTGTAGAAACTAACCTTCCCACAATAGGTATTTTACTTAGTATCACATATAGTGTTTCCTTGAAGGATATGTTTGCAGAGCCAAGCATAGCTGATATTACTGCCGAAAAAAATAATATTACTATGCAAATGCAAAAAAATAACTTAAAATGCTTTTTCCTGGAAAATTTCATGAGCACATTCCTCTCTTATATATACTTAAAATGCTTCAGGATGAATTATCTTTGCCAAAGCTTCTAATCCATCTGCAAGTCTAGGTCCCTGTCTGCTTATAATATCTTCATCAATTTCAAAAAGTTTATTTTTCTTTACAGCATCCAAATCTTTATAGCCTTTCGTAGATTTAATTCCATTTTTTGCATTAAATTTGTTGGAACATATAAGTATATCAGGATTTTTTTCAACAAGTTTTTCTAGGCTGTAATTCCAACCTGTAACATCAGAGGCAGCATTCTTGCCTCCTGCCATTTCAATCATCTTGCCTATAAAAGTGTCTTTTCCCGCAGTAAAATCACCATCTGCACCATAACTTACCACATAATATACTGTAGGGGTGCTCTTTCCTTTTACTTTTTCCTGTACAAGTTTAACCTTTGCTTTCATATTTGAGACTATACTATATGCCTTCTTATTAGCATTCAATATTTTTCCTATATTTTCTATATTGTTATAAGTATTTTCAAAGCTTTCATTTTTTGAAATAGTTAAAACCTTTATATTAAGCTGCTGCAGCTTTTTTAAAATATCCGGTTTAGTTAAATTGGAAGCTATTACTACATCCGGTTTAAGCTGAACAATTTTTTCAAGGCTTGGGTCAGTTATAGTGCCCACAGATGGTATTTTAGAAGCTTCTGTAGGGTAAGTGCAAAAGTCAGTTCTACCTACCAAAAGATTTTGTTTGTTTAATGCATAGATTGTTTCTGTAACATTAGGCGATAAAGATATCACCTTTTTAGGCTCACTTTGAATTGTAATTTCCGTATTAGTTGAATCTTTTAACTTTAAAGGATAAGTGGTATTTTTAACAGATTCGCTTTTACTACTGCTGTCTGTAGTAGAATTGCTTGTATTAGATGCTCCACATCCCGCCAAAAATACCGTAATCGTAATCATAATTAGTAAAACAAATTTTTTTCTACTCTTAAACATTAGTTACTTCCTCCAATTAATTTAATAAACTAAAAAAACTATTACCCATAGATAACAGTTTTTAAGTAAATTATTTTACTCTAAAGCCTATCCACGTAAGCTATTCGTAAATTTTAGGCAGGTCTCCTGGCTCTGATTCATTGTATATTTACGCCTTCCCTGTTTCCAAGTGGCAAATTCATAAATATACTCCTCATTACAGTGGCGGGACCGCATAAGCTCTTCACTTATTTCCCTTTTAAACTTAAAAATCAAGTACCTAAGATTCAATATTAAATTTTAAGATAAGTATATCATTTCTCCTATTTTATATCAAATTCTACTTTTTATACGCCGTACATTTTCAAAGAAATAACTAGTGAGTATATTATCCTATTTCTTATCTGATGGCTACCTACTGTAACACTCCCACTTCTATCAAAGTGGGAGCTAACAGTAGCTACGCCCCTAGATAATTCATCTAAACTTAGTGGGAGAAACCAAAACTCTAAAGAGAAAGCGATTCACTTTAAATCAAAGATTTAAGTTCTCTGCTTTTCCCACTAAGTAAGATTCATTGATAATAATCTGCATCATATCCAGGTGATACATATTTCCCACGGCCTTCTGCTATTAATATGACCTTTACATTATGTCTCTCAAGAGCAGAAAGTTCCTTGCCATCATTGGTATACTTAGGATTAGGCTTATACCAGGACTTACTTGCAAAATAACTCTTATATGGTTCTGTAGGAAATGTATAGCCATGCCTTGCAAATATTTCATTTCTAGCAAGTGCCAGCTGCTTTTTACTCATACCTTTCAGGTCATTACTAGTAAGTGCCCTCGTATTGCTGTAAGGTATCACGTATTCTCCTGAATTATTATCTGAATCATTTTCACTGCTGTCTTTTAGATCAGAAGAAACGTTTTGCTTGGATTCCACATTTGAAACATTTTTGCCGGGACCTTTATTTATAAGTGAGGATATCATCTTAAAGGCAACAACAAATACAATTATAGTTAAAACAGTTATACCTATCATTTTGAAATTAAATGGCCGCTTATCCTTAAGTGGGGTATCATCTTCATCTAACTCCTGGGTAAATTCCTCCTTATCTTTTCTATCTGCCCTCTTTTGTTCATGAGATGAACTAAAATCAAAAGTATCGCTGTTCTTTAAACTATCCTCATGCTTTTTATCTTCTTTTTTATAGTCATTATTTTCTTTCCCATAGTATTTTGTATCATCATTTTTATCCTCTTCTTTTTCATGTCCCTTTTCCTGTTTTGCACCACAGTATACACAAAACTTATCATTTTCATTGAGCTCTGTACCACATTCTCTACATTTAGCCATCTACTTGTCACCTCTAATCTTTATTTGAAAATAACTTCTTTAAAAAATACACTAGATTATGTTTATGTTCAACTTGTTCATTTTCCTTCATACATATAGGACTTTTTTTAACTTCTTCACTTTGAGAAGATGGGCACAAAATATTATCATACATATCAATCGTAAATTTTTCTCTAGAACAATCATTATCTGCCTGAATAAAAAATTCATTTAAAGCCCGTTCATTTTCTATATTATTCATAACAAAGTCTATAAAAACATGATGTCCTTCATCAATTCCTTCAAGATAGAAATTATTATCTGCCATATCAAAAACATATCCTGCTTTTACATCTTGAGTAAGCCTTTTTATACTTCCTTCAAGGAGGAATTCAATATTTATAAACTCCTTTATCTCAGGCTGCTTCACATAAGTTGTAAAACCAACCTTTCCCCTTACTGCAAAAGGAAGTGATCTATACAGGTATTTTAGTATTCCTTTTATAACTTTATCCATATTTTTATTATAAGAAACTACAATATATATCTTTTTATTAAAAGCAGCTGCATCAAAACAAGCTTTTATCATATTTATAAATGTATTTTTATCTATGGAAGCAGCCAAAAACAAGTCTTCTATAGAATTAAAAACATCATAAGTTCTCTCAACTTTTATTTCTCTCAAACTTTCTATGGAAGTTCCCTTCTCCATATCATAATTTTCTACGAATCCTGAAGCGTATATTACTTTTTCAGGATTTTCTATGTATAACTTTCTTTCGTTCTCAGGTACTACATAGCAGTGAGTAAAATACCTATTCCTTTTTAATGTATAGTCCTTCCCTGCAAAAACTGACTGTCCTATTATAATTTTTCCATCTCCAGCATTTGCATAAAAAAGAACCTTAGGATATTTACTTAAATCTTTTTCTCCAGCTAAAAATGCAGGAGCAGCATAAAAGCATAAACTGTGAATAGTGTCTTTTATGAATTCATCCTCAAGTCCGCTGCTTTTTGCAATAGTATCATAACCTGGAGTACTGCTAAATATTCCTTTTTTTTCTCTAGTATAATACTGCTGCTCTATCATATCTATTCCCTGCCCCCATCCAGATAATTCATTTTATAAAGCAGCCACAAAAAAGGCTCATCCACTCTAATAGGATTTATACTGCTCCTTCTATCTATTTCAAGATGATTGGAATTAGAACCCAAAGAAGATACTGCAAAATAACCTACAGTTTTAAAGCAAGCATCCACGGCACCTTTAAATGGGGCATCAGCTTTCAATAAAAACTTTCTAACTTCACCATCAATATTCTCAAATTCATTTAAATTAAAAAATCCTTCATGATTGTAATCTTTAAATATATTACTGTTCTCTCCTATATATTCTTCATCCTTTAAGTTCTTAAGCATATCGCTTTTAGTAACTACTACTGCCGTAGGTATATGTGTTTTTTCTTTAGATTCCTTGGATATAAAATTTTCAAACAAATACACTATTATATCCTTCGGTTCCTGATACTTTTCTGTAAAGTCACCTTTTTCCCTGTTTACAATACTTAACTTTTTCCTCAAAGTTCTCATTTGAAGTGGATCTACAAGAAATATTATTCCATCTGAATTTTTTATATGTTCTGCATGATTTTCCATATAGGTCTTATCTGTCATGCCCTCACCTGGTATATCATAAAAAATAAGAGTTACAGGTGGAATTTTATCTTCTTTGAATTTCAAATTTTCTATTAAAGGTTCTACATGCTGTTTTGGAGTAGGGTCCAGCATTAAATTTTTTTCAAAAATTCTTTCTTGGTTCTCTCTTATCTCATCATTGTATCCAGAGTTTCCTGCAATAAGAGAGGCCCCTATTCTTTCACAAGTATACTTTTCAAGAACATAAAGGAGAGTTGTCATATACACAGACTTTCCTACTTGGGAAGCCCCTATAACAGATATAATCTTAGAAGGTCCTCTTCCTGAAGTTATAGGCAAATCATTATGACAGTAAGGACATAATCTTTCATCTGTACTTACATCATATTTATCCTTAATTTCAATCAGTACCTTGTCCACTCTAGTCTTATTTCTTTCAGGAAGCACTTGGGCCTTAACAATGGGATTCATTGGTCCTAATGTTCCTTTTCCTATCTTTTTATAGTATCTATTAAGAATCTCATCCTCTGATTTTTCATATTCAGGATCACCCTTTTCCGAGTGAGAAGCTCTGAATACCACATGATCTGATTTAAACTTTTTAAAGCAAAAAGGACATGTTATCATAAAAGGACCTCTTTCATAAGTTGCCTTCTCATAAGTATTTCTAGGTTCACTATCACTGCTCTTGAAAAATTTAAAGATTCCCATAATCTCACTCCTCCATATTAAATCTTCTAAGTTGAAAATAAACACATAGTACTTGCTATAAATATTTCTTCATATTTTCAAGAATAACTGAATATGCATTTGGCCACATATGTATACCTTCTATTGAAAATTCTTCTTTCAAGTTTCCTTCTTCATCCATTAATCCATCATTTACATTAATAAATTTATAATTATGTTTTTTAGCTAATTTTTCAACATCCTTATTTGCTTCTAGAATAACAGTATTTGTACGTGTCTTAAATCTACTCTTTTTAAATTCTTCATCTACTCCAAGGAAATCAGCTTTTGCATTCAATGGATAATAAGCCATTAAATACACTTCGCAATGGGGAAGCTTTTCACTTATTTGAGTTAAAATTTTACCATAGTTATCAATTAAATTTTCCTTCTTATAATCTGGTGTATTCATATCATTTGTTCCTATATTAATAAATATTTTTGATGGTTCCAACTCAAAAATGCATTCATTCATAGAAGCTAATAATTCTGTTGTTACAAAACCCGCAATTCCTCGATTATAGATAATACAGTCTTTCTCTAAAGTTTGCTGCATCTCATTAATTGGGAAAAATTCCATTAATGAAGAACCAACAAATAAAATTTGTCCTTTCTTAACAGATTGATTAAGTATCTTATAACTTTTTAATTTGTTTCTCTTTTGCCCCTGTATATAATTATATAATACAGCCTGACGTACACTCTTCATATCTGGTTTTTGGGGCATTTCCATAGTTTTTTCATCCATCACCTTAATACCTCTATTCCATTGATTCTTTTAGCTTAGACTTATCAAAATATTTAACGAGCTGAAGGTTGTAAAAATATCTCGCAGTATACTTCAAATTTTACTTACAGCCTACAAAGCTTTTGAAAATAGCAAAGAACAGATATACAATTTCTAAAAAGAATTTATAATGATATCTGCAACCTAATCCTCCTATTTCTTCACCAGTAAAAAAAATAAATTTTAATTCATATCTTACTTTGTATTGAATTTAAAACCTTCTAATTAAGACACCTTTCATATTTGCTGAATCATTATGAATATGATAAATCTTTTCTTTTTCTTCCTCAGTACATCCAATTAATATTTTGATTTCTGAATCCTTTTTTATTAAATCTATAGTACACATTATCGCATCTATTTTTTGTTCCTTGTCTGTTCCTTTCCAAATATCAATTCCACTACCATCCATTGATGAAGTACCTCTTAGATAACCATAATCTATTTCATAAAAGAAATCTGGATATTTGGGATGAACTGTTCCCTTGGGCCTATCAATAACAACCTCCGATTCTTGCACAAGACTATCTAATACATTCCAAAATTCTATGTTATATTCCATAAACCATTTTCCCCCAAATTCAAATAATCTTCAGTTCACGATATTTTACCATTGTTCAATAATAAAAGAATATTACACATTTATATTATTTAATAAATGTTCATTGGACTATTGGGTATATTTCCAGCAATAATCTCCAAAAGAAGATTGCCAATATGTGGTGTAAAAAACTCTTCGCTTGATGATAATAATTCATCTATACTCCACCATTTGAATCCATTTAATGTTCTTACTTCATTAAGTGTCATGTTTTTAAAGGATATGTCTGTATTCTCTGATTTAATAAGATAATACCTCTCATAACTAACAAAATCTCCTTTTTTGCCATTAAAGACTACTTCTTTTGTCCATATCCAAGATCCTATTTTTTCACTACTAATTAATATGGCTCGGGCTGATTTCCTTATAAACATATTATCCCCCTATAAGATTAGCAATTTCAGTTCATCATAACTTACTTTTAAGTCACATAAAAATAACAATGTGCAATAGTTTGACTACTGATTATGCTCTTATTTTACTCTTTTCTTTGCCAGCGAGCCAGGGGTTTTGTTCTGCTTATTTGTCGCAGTTATAAGGCAGCGAGATCGGTGGCTTTTTGATATGATTTACTAAGAAAATTTTCAAGCTGAACAATATCTTCTTTTCCGCGATATTCTGTTTCAAGTGTCAAACAGCCCTTATATGAAGAGTATTTTATTCTTTGCATAACTTTAACCCAGTCTATTGTTCCCATGAAAGGCGGAATATGTTGATCTTCTATCCCGTTATTATCGTGTAGATGAACAGCGGCAAGTCTATCCGCATACAATGACAACCAATCAACATCCTTACACCACGCATTAGAATGGCCTGAATCATAACAAAAGGCAATGTGTCTGTCATGATAATGATCAAGGACATACCTTATATGCTGGTCAGTGCGAACATTTTCAATTGCCAATACAACATCATGTTTTATCGCACATTCAAATAAATGCTCAAGCCTATGTAAACCTATATCTGATATCTCTGGCGGCGCGCTTCCGTTTGTCAAATGAATAACCATGCATCGTATATCGTTGATATTACAGTCTTTTATTGCCTTAATAAACTCTTGCGTTTTTTCATCGCCATTAGGTCCAGTTTCCCACAAAGAATTGCAATTATCTATGTCCGAATGTACGTTTTCAATTTGTAAATTATACTCATTCGCTAAAGAAACCCGCTCATTTCTTGTGTTTTTATCGTTTTCTCCCCACCAAAGCATAACTGAACGATATCCTAACTTTTGGTATATTGCGAAACGCTCCTTCAATGATAAAAACGGATATCCATTTGCCGTTGTAGTTCCGATAATATTTTGCTTCACTACAATCCCTCCCGATAGTAAGTGTTTGTGCATTATATAAATAATTTTCAGTCTGCACTTATTTACAAATGTGAACTCTCTCATAAATCGCTAATAAAAATATCTTATAGTAGTTGAGAATTTAAAGCGGAAAATTTTATTTCTTTTTTCCTTTCTAACAAAGATTACTCATTTTAAATTCAAATATTGCTAATTATCAAATAGTTTCGGGTATAAGTACAATAGACATCCAACTACTATTCCAAGTATAATATAACTAATTAGATTACTTTTTAGTTTGATAACTTCAAATCCTATAAAAAATGTTAAGAAAATAATTAAGAAATTTATTAATGCAAATAATTTATTCTTTTTCATATCTTACCACCTATCATCCATTATTAATAATATCTTACAAATGTGAACTCCCTCATAAATCACTAATAAAAATATCTTAGAGTAGTTGAGGATCTAATATTGGCTATTCATATATGTGATTTTAAATAAAATTTCAACTTATACGCAGAGATATTTTACAATAATGAAGCACATTTAAATATTTTGTACATAAGTCTTAGTAAAAAATTTGTGAAAATCTTAGAACTTTTGAATTGTTTGAGGTACGAGTTTTCGAAAGCTCTTAGATTTTCTAGAATTTTTCACTTAGACTTATCAAAATATTTAACGGGCTGAAGGTTGTAAAATATCTAGTAGTATACTTCAAATTTTACTTACAACCTACAAAGCTTATAACTGCTGCCATATTTATCAATATCCTTTATAAATACTTTCACGTATTCATCTTTCTTTACCGTTATTTCTGGCATTTCATTTACTCCAACATGAATATCACAGATAAAATCAAAACTTATGCCATCCCTATTGTTCACAGGATAAGAATCTCTCTTTTTTACATAGCACAGTACATCTTTATGGAGAGGAATTTCTGACTTTATAGTTATCTGCAATTTTTTATTCTTGGAAAATAAACCCTTTAAAGATTTTACTTCTTTTATGTCATAATATATGTCAGGTTTACCTGTACTCACTACAATTTGGTTCTTACCATTATTCTGCTTTACAAAAATTATATCATCATCACTTTCAACCGCCGGAAAAACGTAGTACCTATACTGATTTATTTCTTTAATGCTCTCACAATACCCATTGAATTCTTTATATTCTTCCATAGTATATAATTTTGCACTTTCTAAATTTACATCGTTCAAAGAAAAATCATCCAAGTTGTCAGTTTTCATTACATACACTATATCTGTATCTTTAGGCCATTTCCATCTTATATAAAGCCTGTCTTTCTCAACTTCGCAGCTAATTTCACATATTTCACTAGAACCATCTTCAAATTCAATTACCTTCATTACCCTACCACCCAATTCTAAATATAATTATCTTAACTTTCACAGTTTAAGCATAAATTGCAAAGCAACTTTTTCAAGAGGACAATTGACAGAGGACAGAGGACAATGAAGGTGAGTTTTCCTCCTTACGTCAGAAAACTAATTTATTTTTAAGCTTGTTTTGCTAATGCAAAACATCGCTTAAGCATGCTCTAAAATCTATGAGTTTCAGATAATTGCTTGCTCAGAAAGTACTTCTTAGAAACAAAAAAGCATGAGTTTCTTTTAAATTAAAGATTTTTCGTAGTGCAGCGGAGAAAAATCCTCATTCACTGTCCACTGTCAATTGTCCTCTGTCCTCTCAAAAACTTTGTTTCGCAAAGTTTTTATATTATTTGCAAAAGTTGAGTAATTACCTAAAAGTATTACCTTTAGTTTTGTCAAAACTAGCCCTTTGATTTCCTCTTAAATAACTGCTTTTAGAATAATCTTTTATATCAACTATAACTGGAATAAGTGTAAATATAAGTGCAATCATAATAACTAAAACTGCCCTATAAAGAGAACCATGATCTGGGAAATGTAAAAATCCTACTTCCATGATAAGTCCTCCTAAAAATCCAGCTGCAATTCCACCTATTAAAAATCTCTTAAGTAAATTTTTATTATCGAATACAAAACTTATAGACATTGTTATAAGTCCAGATATAATTGTAATTAAAAGCACTCTAAGTATCATATATAAAGTAGAAGATTCGGTTAATCCATCTCTTCTGTCTACCAGTAACCTCTGCTGAGTTGCATAATATATCTTACTAAAGGTTCCCTTTAAATCACTGGCATTTTTTACATTATAATATTCTCCATGAGTATCTTTTGCAATTTTCTTAAGTGTAGTAAAGTTATTTTCATTAGACATACCTATTGTGTAAATAGAAATGTTTGAATTTTTAAAAGGGCTAAGGGTCTCATCAAACTTTTTATTTAATCCAAAATTATCTTCACCATCTGAAAGTAAAATTACCGCAGCCTTTCTTCCAGGTCTTTTAGTTGAATTTATTTCATCATAAGCACTGTCAATGGCTTCTCCCATATTGGTATTTCCTGCTGGAGTTTCATATTGTTTCAACTCTTCCTCAGCATTTTTCTTAAGGGAATCTGAAACCTCTGTCATAGGTATTATTCTCTTTGAAGTATCATCAAATTTATAAATTGAAACCCTATTTTGTGTGTTCATATTATCCATAAGATTTAAAACCGAAGAAAATCTCTCATTTTGAGGATCAGTATTTGCCATACTTCCTGACGTATCTATTACAAAAACTATATCGTTCACCTTCTGAAACTTCAATCCGCTGCTTTCATATATAAATTGAAAAAGCATGCCAAATACAAAAATTGCAATAAAAGTACAGGGAATCAAAAATTTAAAAGAAGTCTTTAAGTAATTGTTTTTCCACGTAATGCCATTTAATCTTGGATTTATCATCTCCCCTACAAGACAAAAAGTACCTATACAAAGTGCTATAATTCCAAAATAAAACCCCATAAGTAAACTTCCACTCATCTTGTACTTATAAGCATTTATAAAAATTTCCCCTATAATAGATCCTATAATGCCTCCTATTAAACTCATAACAGTCATAGTTAAATTTACTCTTTTTTCTACCAACTGGATACCTCCTCATATAACAAAGTTCAAAGTTCAAATATCAAAGTTTAAATAATTTTTTATATGCTCTTTCAATGGCAAAATATAATTGAAAATTGACAGTTGAGAATTGACAGTTATGGATGATTTTCTTCCGTTAACACTGCAGAAAATCTAAACTATAGCACCATTGAAGCAAAGCTTCAATGAGTTTGAAATTCAATATTTTTCGTAACGTAGTAGAGAAAAATTCTCATTCACTCTCCACTTTCAACTATCAACTGTCAACTTCTAAGTAAGTTGAAACTTCTCCAGAAATACTTCTACATAGGATTTTTAGCCTAAATTTGAACTTATTCGTAGAGATATTTTTACAATAATGAAGCACATTTAAATATTTTGCACATAAGTCTTAGTAAAAAATTTTTAAAAAATCTAGAACTTTTGAATTGTTTGAGGCACGAGTTTTCAAAAGTTCTCAGTATTTTTTTAAATTTTTTGCTTAGACTTATCAAAATATTTAACGGGCTGAAGGTTGTAAAAATATCCGGAGAATAAGTCAAATTTTAAGCTGCAATCCCTATGCTAGTTTATCTCTGGCAGCAGTTTCTCATCTACTCCATGGATCAAATATCCATTTTCAATACAATAATTATAAAATTCCATTGAATTCCTCACATAAATAATATCCTTTGCTCCAAAACCGCCCATTAAATTCAATTTTTCAATACCACTGCTCTTTATTTCATCTATGTATCCTATTTTATAATTTCTGGTTTTCCTGTCAAAATCAAAAGCATACTTTATAAAATCACTGCTGTAATCTCCAAAAAAGTATTTTTCCATGTAGGGCTTTACGTCATAATTCATTATATAAATTTTCAAAGCTGAATTTTTATCCAGCATATCATAGAGTTTTCGATACAATTCTTCTTTTGAAAACACCTTGCTTTCTAAATCAGGAACATTCACATTGGCCCTTTCATTAAATTCTTCTTCAAAGGATTTTTTGAACTGATCCTCACTTAAAATATATTTAGTGCAAAAATATATTACCTTTCCCAGAAATTTTTCATCCGATTCCTTTAAATTCTCTACTGTATTTCCCATGTATTTATCTTCTAAATAAAAAGCTTTTCCAAAATTTTTCTCAAGTTTATCCACTATATCATTTACTACATTTTTATAGTAAGCCCTTACATTTTGAGCTGTATATTTATCCTGTTTTTCTATAACTTCATTTTCACAATTTTTTATTGTTCGCCCCAAATCCTTTACCCTATTTATGTAACTTGAAACTTCACTGTGAACTTTTAAAAGGACATCCTCGTAAATATCAAGAATTTTCTTTGATATATTTAATTTTAGTATTTCTAGTTTTCTCCCATATACATTTAAAAATATTTTCTCCTGAGCTTCTTTTACCTGGGCACCTTTTGAAAAAAAACTTTTAATACCAAAGCTAGGAGCAAATCTTGTTTCGTATATATCCTCAATTTCATCATTCAACTTACTTACAAATTTCAAGATAGAAGCTTTTCTATTTCTTATATAATCTATAGTTTCTCCTTCCTCCGAGGTCCAGTTAAAGGCACAATATAAATTAAGCTTATTGTCCTCAAGTATATTTTTTCTAATCAAAGTTCTCATATTATTTTCTAAATCACAACTTTTCACAGCTGCCTCGGAAGCCTTTTCAAAGTTTTCGAAGAAAAATGTTTCGCATCTATCATCGTATAACTTTTCTTCTATCTCCTTTAAGTTAAAACTTGATATTTTTTTCTCTACCTGCTTTAAATTATCTGCCATAATACCCTGCATGTCTTCTATTGTTACTCCACCAGGAAGTATTTCTTCAACTTGCAGTTCAATACTCGCTTCATCAATTTTTAAAATTTCATTTATAAATTTCTGCTGCTTCTTAGAAAGTGTATCCATTTCCTTTAACATTCTTTCATAAAATGCTCCAAGCACAGAAATAGCAATGGCACTATTAGGTCTTTTCACCTGTGAAAGCCCTGCTGAAATATACCTGTTCATAGAATTATCACAGCTTATATTTGATTTAAATATATTGTTGTCATAGTACTGATTTTCTGTATCCGAATAGGCGTTCGATGATGCCTCCCTATTTTTTATAAGATTTATATAGAAAATTATTTCATAGTTGTTATCCATGGAACCTTTGGGAATTATGCCCTTCTCATTTTTTTCTTCCAGAACATAGGTAAGATAAAATAAAGGTCCTTCCCAGATAACATTAAGCTGTGTCTCATCTCCATAAACAGCTATGTCTTCTTTAAATCTAAAGCTATCCTTTTGAAAATATTCCACTTCCCTAAAAAATCCTACTGTAACTGCCCCTTCATAGACCTCATCCTCTAAATTTTGACTTTTAATTAAAACATAGAGATCTGCAGAGCTGAGTTTAAATACCTCCAGCATCCTCTTTTTTAAAAGTACAGTTACTTCTGTAAGTATTACATTCAATGGATCTTTAGACGTAGTAATTACAGAAATATTTATGCTGTCAAAGGAGTTAAACATGTCCCCCTCTGACAACAGTTTATCCCTGGCTTCTGTAATTTTTCGATTTAAGTTTTTAAGATCTTCCTTATCACTATAAAATCTATCTCTTATATCTTTTCTCAATGTCTTTTTATTTCTAAAATCTTCATGAAGCTGGATGTTAAAAGAATTATCCGTGTCTTTAACAGATTTTGTGGAAACATTTATAAAAACTGCACCTCTGCCATTATCCCATTTTTTATCTATACTATTTCTAATATATTCATAGGCATCTTCAGTACTATCCCCTATAAAGAGGAAAAGTATGGGATTATTTACATTTCTTTTAGTGTCACCATCGTATATTGTTCTTTCCACCTTTAAATCATACTTTTCCACAAAATTTTTTAAAACTTCTTCCATGAAAATTCCTCCCAATTACAGATCCATATTATCTAAGCCAGCAATTTTTGTACCTCTTGAAGTCTTGAAAGTATGTCAGTATAAAAAGCATACAGTTCGTCACCATCTACCATCTGATACTTTCTAGTGTCCAATTCCCCAGCAGATGATTTCACTTCTTCTATAATAGAACTTACTTTTGATTTTAGGATCTCAACTCCATCTCCTGTGGAAAGCTGTTCTAACTTTCTATCTGAAGTTTTATCTACAATAGTCTTTTCTCCCTTGTCTAAAGTCTCATATTTATCAAATATAGCTTTATACTGATATTCCTTTTGCTTTAATACATTTATAAAGGGTTCTATATCTACTTTGCTGTCTTCACTTCCATTATAAACATAAAGCAAACCCTTTTTTATTATAGTTTCCGTATAAAGTGCCCTTAAAAAACTATCTACATTAGCTTCAGCTTTGCTCAAATCTGATATTACATTTTCAAGTTCCTTTTTCTTATCTATTATTTTTTCATACTTTTCCACTTCTTTTTTTACAAGCTCTGTAAGCTCTGGAGTTCTTATCAGATCAATTTTAGCCTTTTCGATGCTGCTGCTTTCATAAATATAATATTTCTGGCTGTCACTATCTTGCACAGGGGTCAACTTATCCTGAATAAGTTTGTTCATATCCCCTATGGCCCTTTTTACCTCTCCTATATTTATCTTGTCACTTTTCATATCCATATTATAATTTTTCATAAAATTATCTATATCAAATTCTTCAGTAATAACACACTTGTATCTTTCATTGCTCCCCTTTTGGGTATCTACTATACATCCAAGTTCTAAGGCTCTATCAAAGAGATTCCTTACTTTTTCATTATATCCTTTTACTCTATCATTTACATAAGTTGTACCCCAGGCTTCTTCTGGAATAGGTGACGGAAGGTATACCCAATTTTTCTCTCCGTTTTGATATAAATGCCTTCCTATTCCATCCCTTTCAAACATAGTTTTTTCATAAATCTCTTCGTAATGTTTTATAGGAGCATAAGAATACAATGGAACTCCATTTTTAGTGTTAAGCCAGAATATCCTATTTGTAACCATACTTTCCTTGATGTTAATGGCATTGCCTTTATTGGAGTTTTTCTTATATTCCTTAATTCCTTCAAGAATTTTCTTTGCATTTCTAGGCACTGAAACCATACTCCATGCCGGGAAATTCAATGCCTCCGTATTACTTAAATGAAAAATAGGCACTGCATCCCTATCAAGCTTTGGTGCAATTTGATCCTTAACTATATTTATTATAGATTTATCCTCTCCGTATTCTAAGGCAAGGAAATCTTCCATGGACTTTGTTATTACATCTCCATATTCTTCTGATACAAAATTTGAAATTGATCCAACCACATCAATATGCATTTCGTCAATCCATTTTTGGGATTCCTCTAAAAGTCTCTCAGAAAATCTCCTTACAATGTCATCTGCTTCTTCTTTATTCACAACTTTTTCAATATAATCTACTAAATCCGGCACTTTTACTACTGTCCAGGAATAAGTTCTTCCAAGGGCCCCTTCTATTTCTTCTCCCTTTACAAGTACATCTCCATCTTCTTTAAATATCCTGTTCAATTCATTTAATATTTCAGTGTATACCCTATAAATACTGTTATTCAGTTTGCTAAGCTCTTCAATTACACTGCTGTAAAAATCAGCCATCCTCATTATTCTCTGTTCTTCAGATTTTAATAAATACTCTTCACTTTTGGCCTCTATGTAATCATTTTTTTTACCTTCTTTAGTAAACAATAGGGCTTTTCTAGCTTCTACAAACTTATCCTCAGCTAGTTCTTCTGCAGACTTTATTTCCGTAGAAATATTCATAAGTCTTTCATTTAAAGAAGTTACTTGTGTCTCTAGAGTTCTTACAACACAAAATCCATCTGAAAACAATACTCTAGATGCATAAAAAGGTCCTTTTTTAGGGTCTTTAAAAATTTGATTAACCATATCCTTAACTAGTTTTAAAATTTCACCCGGATATTGTACTTTCACTTTATCATATTCATTTGTGCAGTCCCTCAAGTACTCTTTCATCTCTTCATCTATATTCACGGACTGCTTTTTTATTACATTGTCATAATTAAACTTTTCCCTGTTTTTATAGCCTGTTAGTGGCTTTCTATTTTGAAGATGCTCCTCAAATCTATCTATTACAGCATCCTCATCCAATCTTGCCTTTCTTATAAACTGATCTATTTCCTGTTCTTTAGGTACGTTCTCAAACATATACTGTATTTTTTCAAAAAGTTTATATGCCATGTAAGTAGTTATCTCTTCGAGAGGAAGTACTGCAGAGGAGGCACCTATCATTACATATTTGTAATTTGCCATATATGGTTTTGCCATATTATCCGTGTTCTGCTTCAAGTTGCTTATATAATCCTGTATTGCAAATACTCCTCCAGATTCTCTAACCTCATTTGACATGAAATTTACAATATTTTCTGCAGTCACATTCATACAGTAGTCATATGCATTGCTCATAGGTCTTCCATCTACATTTGTAGCAGAAATAAGATGGCACAGATTAAAAGGAGGCATAGGTGAATCCACTGTAAGCCTGTTTCTATACTTTTGAGTAAACCTCTCATGTCTGTCTCCAATACCCATGAGATAATCCAGTTCCTTAAGTGCTGCAAATCCATTTTTTATAATATAGGATTGTGCGGACTGATTGTCGGAAGTTTTGGATAAGTTCACATCAGGCATAAATAAATAGCTCATAATATTTACCTTGTCATCGCCTTTTGCTCCGTAAATATTATTCATTATTCCCCTTACTATATAGGCAATATCTATGAAAGTTCCACTTCCAGTTCCCCCTGAAAGTCCAGAAAGTACAAACACATGTAAAATTTCCTCTGTGTCTTCCTGAAGAAGTCTTATTTTCTTTTCTAGACAATCCACAATCTCATTAATTTTTGTAAAAAGCAGCAGTCTGCCAACCTGTCTAACTCCACCTGCACCATCAGTACCGCTTTCAGAAGACAACTCTGGTGCCAGCCACTCTTTTATACAATCATCCAGTATCTTACGATCATTCAATATGGACCTGACTTCTGCATTTGAAAGCATGACAAGTTCACTTTGAGGATCAAGTCCTACCCCACCATTCATGGGATATCTCTTATTTTTCTCTCCCTGATTTGTTTCAAAACCTAAGAACTCAACTTTCTTAGGTTTATCTTTTCTTGTATTTGAAATACTGTCCTGCTCCAGCACAAATCTTTTATTTATTTGATATTTTAATCTCAGCATAGCATCTATACCTGTTCCTCCAAGTCCTATTACAAGAACTGGATTAGGTATGGTTTCTATACGTATCTTGTCACTTATTATTCCTCCACCTTTGCTAACTTCAAGGTCTTCCAGGTGTTCCCTAACTCTAGTATTCATATTCTACCTCCCTTTGACACTATTTTGAGTGAAATTCTAATGTTATACTCTTTGTTACTTTATTTAAAAACACTGTTACTTTATCTCTGTTATAAAGAACTAGCTTGGAACTTTCCTCAAGCTTTCTACCAGACTTTTGCAGTACACAGCCTGACTTATTTACAAGTTCTATGCTGTCATCTTCTTTAAATATAAATTTTATATTTTCTGTTTCTGCATACTCTTCTTTTAATCCTAATACTTCAAAAAGTGTAAAGCTTCCGTTATAATTGTCCAAATTTCTAAATTGAGGTGAAAGAACTTCACTGGTATTTTCATCTTTAATATGAATTTCCAGTCTTCCAAATCCCTGTACACGTCTTTTCTTCATCAGTACAAAGGCTGCAAGTCCTATAATAATTAGTGCTGCAGCTGCAGCTGCTCCTATGACCTTTGGACTTTTAAGTGCAGAGTTATTGCTTTGAATATTTTTATCTACAGAATTTTGTTTTCCCTGATTTTTATAATTAAATACATAACTTATCTTTATATTGCTTCCGCTTACACCTTTCACCTTTAGATTCCACTGACCGCCTGCAGGTTTTACAATCTTAAGTACTGAATACTTCTTTGACTTTGTAAAAACCACATCACTTGAAGGTATCTGTACTTCCTTACCTGAAGGATTTATAAGCTTTAATTCTAAAGGTTTGTCTGTAACCATGGATATATTGGCTTCCAAAACATTTGACCCTGGTACATTTATTTTAAAATCCTGAAAGGTTCCATCTGCCACAATATTTCCCTGATCCTGAACTTTTACATTTGCACTGTCTCCATATATATCCTTTAGTATATCTGTAAGGTCTGATGCCTTATTGGTTATGTAATTTTTCCCTTTTGTTTCGCTGGCTATTTGAGTTAACTGTGCTTTATCTACAGTTCCATCATAGTTGAGTCCTATAGTGTACACAGGATATCCTTTGCTTTTGCATATGCTTATTGCGCTATTTAGATCCTTTAAAGATTCACTGGCACTTCTTTGAGAATCATTTTTTCCATCGGACAGCAGTATTATAAGGGGTCTATTATTGCTGTTATGTCCACTATCTAATACCTTTGCACCTTCCAAAAGACCTCTTCCAATATCGGTTTTCTGCCCAAGAGGTATATTAGAAGCCATTTCCTCTATTCTCTCTTTATCCGATTCAGAATTTATTTCATCCAGGTTATGTTCTTTTATTATGGTATCCGAATAAGCCACAAGTCCTGCCTTGTTTCCTTGTACCTGTCCCATATCCAAAAACATCTTTATAGCTTCTGTCCTTATCTCCTCTGGATCACTTTGTTTCATGGAACCACTTGAATCAAGCACAAAAACTACATCTACATTTGGAGATGATGTACTGGCGTATACCTTTTGTGAAGGTATAAAACCCAATTGGAGAACATACACAAAAACTGCAATGAGAACCATCTTAGCTCTAATTTTCACAGTAAATAACACCTCTTTAAATCATTTTTTAAAAAGATCAAGTATACCCTTTTTCTTGCCTTTTTCCTCTGCTTCTTTTTCAATTTCAAGCCACTTTTCTCTAATATAAACTTGATTTTTTAATTTACTCGTCTTATCAACAATATAGGCAGTATACTCTTTTAACTTTTTTTGAGAAATTTTTATAAGTATTTCTATTACTCTATTATATATAATATTTTCCCTTTCTTCACTTAAATTTTTCTTATTTTTATATAAGGTTATGAAAAAATCTAAAAATATTTTATACCTCTCATTATATTGGGAACCCATTAAATTTTTATATTTTTTTGTAAAAAGTATATCCTCTATACCATTAACATATACATTGTAAAAGGTATCTTCATATTTGGAACAAAAAAAAGTCTTTTTTACCTTTATATGGCCTGTAAATCCAGAAGACTGCACTAATATATTAGGTAAAAGCCAGCTTAAGTATTCTCTATACTTTTCTTCACTCATACATGAAAAGTTATATTTGACCTTCTTAAGAAGTTTTTCATCATAGTCCATATCTGGATTTTCAATTCTCTTACCAATATACAAAAGTTCTGATGTATTATAGGTAGTTGTAATATTATACTTTCTTTTTAATTTTAAAATTGCTTCAATAATTGCATTTTCTTCTTCTTCTTCTACATTATCTATAGTTAACTTTTCTTCCACATCCGTTATAAACTTTTCCATTACTTTTTTATCCACAATGTGCATATTTAAGTTCTCAATTATATAATTCAGTATGCCTTTGTAACTTTCAAGGGCTGCTTTATCTCCATTATAAAACTCCAAATATAATTTAAAAGCATCTGAAAATTTTTCATTTCTGTATTCTTCAAAAGAATTGAATATTTCACTGCAGTAATTTATAAAAAAGTCCTGATTTTGAATATTTCCCTTTAGTTCAAAAACATATAGAGAAAATAAAAAATTATAAGAGTTTGGAAGGTTGTACATATTTAAATAGACTTTTTTCTTCCAATTGCCATCCTTATTTCCCTCATCTACAACAAATTTCGCAAGTAAATTCAAAATAGCCTGGTTTTTACCTAAATAATAGTTTATGCAGTAAATTCTAATAATAATTTTTGAAATGCACTCACAATCATTTTTAAAATAATTAAGCACATATAAGGTGCTGTCTTCAGATGCTATTAAAAATTTTATACAGTTATTTAAAAGCAAAGTCACATTTTTATCTTTAAAAGTGTAGCCGGAGTAAATTATATCTGCTATTGTAGAAATTGAATAATAAACTGGGTTTTCTTTAATATACTTTTGAATATTTTTTATTCTATCTGGACTCAGTGAGACTTCTAGAAATTGTCCCATATTATCCATTTCATCCTGTGCCATTCTTTTACGCAAATTCAACATTTCACAAATATCAGTGTCTTTGCTGTAAACTGCAATATAATCAAGAGAGTCAAAGAAAAATTTATAAGCCTTTACTATATAATTATCATCACCTATGTATCTGGACACTTTAAGTAAAAATGTAGTTATCATATAGCAAAGCTGTACGTCTACCTGTGTGCTTATCTTTTCAAGTCTTGCATTAATCTGATGAAATAATTCTTCATAGGCCTCTTCCGATTTATACTTAATTGCAAAACTAAGAGCCTTTTTCACATCTTCTACGCTGCATTTTTCGAGTCCCTTTTTTACTATATTATAAAGAGTTACACAATTATCCACTTCTTCATCCAGTTTATTGTACTCAAACTGATCTAAAAATTTTAAAAAGGGCAGAAATACTTCTTTTGAAACAGTGTATCCTACTTCAGCCCTCTTTGAAAAACTGCTTTTACCCCTGGGATAATCTTCTGAAAAATTTAAAATACTGTATTCATACAGCTTTCGATTGTCTGCAAAATTAAATTTGCTTCCCATTTTACTTATACCGCAGAGTATATAATCTATATTGTCTGGGTTATAGCAGTAAGTAGTAAAACTAAATTGCTGCGCCAGCTTTTTAGGTAGTGACATACAAACTGCCCCAATCCATAAAGGAGTGTTTTCTTTTACATCTGCAAGTATAATTCTTTTTTGGGAACTATTATACATCACAATACGTTCTAAAAGACTTGTAAATTTCTTACCCCTATCTCCTCCACTGCCTTTTAAAAAATTACTTATTTCATCAAAGTCAATTACATTTTCAAGGGGAATCTCTGTAATTTCAGGAAGATAGTCTATTTCAACAGCATTTTTTTCTTCTTCACTCAAACAATCTCTAAAAACAGGCGATTTATAAAGCTCTATAGGATAAAATTCCCAAGGATTATTCGATATAATTACATGGCAAAAATAATTTCCATATCTCTCTGAATAATCTTTTCCCACATATTTAATTTGTGAAATACAGTACTTTCCATTTTCAAGTCTAAAAGAAGAAAAAGATATAGGAAACAACCTGTCTATCTCTTCTTTGGTAGGTTGTGTCGGAAGATTAGAAGGCGGTATGTATATGCAGTGGCTTTCTATTTCCATTCTCTCGTTGTCTGTAATATCCTTTGACATGGAATAAGTTTGAAATCCCATTCCAGAGGACAATCCCTTTTTACAGGACGTATAAAAAAGCTGCTGAACTGCCATTATCCATCACTTCCTCTTTTCTCCCTTAATAAACTTGTATTTATAGAGAAGCCACAAAAAAGGATCTTCCACCCTATGCGGTCTAAGCTTAGCTATCCTGTTACTTTCAGGATTACATCCAAGAGCTGTCAATCCAAAATAAGCGTACTCTTTAAAATTTGAACTAAGCTGATTTGCAAAATTTTCTCCGCCCCAGCTCCTGACTAAAGATTCCATTGTTCCATTTACATCCTCAAAATCTGCCAAATCAAAATATCCCTTGCTTACATGGCTGCTTGGATAATTTATGCAGCTTGATGGATCAATCAGTGATTCCACTGCATCAATTTTTGAAAAAGCCACAGCCACAGGTATGTCTATAAGCTTATCCATTCCTATATCATTCGCCTTTCTAATGAGGTTTGCCGTTCTAGAAAGCAAGTCTTCTATCTCTGTATTTTGCTGTGGCAATTTAATATTTTTAGGCAGCTTCCTCCTAACTTCCTCCAGTTGAAGAGGATCAAGTAAAAATATTATACCTGAAGAGTTATATATGTACTTATTTACAGTTTTCATAGTATTCTCAGAATCTAGATCCTCACCTGCAGTATCAAAGAAAGCAATAGTAACTGCATTGCTTATCCTCTTACTTTTCAGAAGGCTTCCAAAGATTCCATTATCCTTAAAAACAAGATTATATATAAGAGGCTGTTTTACAGAGGCATCCGTTTTAGCAGAATGAGTTACTCCTATAATTTCATTTCTCTTAAAAATAGGATTATAAAAATCATTTCTATATCTATTCATAGTAGCATCATTAACTGCTGAAAGGCTATAATTGAAGGCCGAAGCTATCTCATTCATTATCTTTTGAATCAAAACTGCAATATAATGGCTTTTCCCTGCCTCTTTTGCACCAATTACTGCAAATATTAAATTATCATATTCTCCAATTGAATATGGAAGTTCTTGATTACAGGTTGGACATACTTTTATATTGGTTTTCTGTCCACACTCATTGCAAAACACATAATCCGGCATTTCATTTTTGTCCTCAACGTTCTTTGGCTTTATAGGCGTTAGATTTCTTGCATTTTCACATAAATCAGGATCATTTTTGCATATAAAATTCACTTCATTTAAAGCATGTTTAGAAAAACAATAGGGACATATATAATCATCTTTTTTTCTAAAGTTAAGTTTCACAGTTAATCCGTTGCCAAAACATTATAGAACTCTATAAAGCTTGTTTAATTCCCTGTTCAGCCTATCCCATTTTACTATAAAGCTACTTTGGTTTGATATAATAGTCCGAGGGCTTAAATTCCCATACAACGCATGGTACATATTAGTAGTATCTTTTAAGTGATTAGCCTACTAATTCATATCTTGATAGATTGATACTTGCATTATAATCTCTATCTATAACACAACCACATTTCTCACATATATATGTCCTTTCAGATAGTAAAAGCTTTGATTTTATATGTCCACACTCACTGCAAGTCTTTGATGAAGGATACCATTTGTCTGCTTCTATAAATTCAATACCATTGAACTCACATTTATATTGCATTTGTCTTTTAAACTCATACAAACATTGTTTTGCTATTGCTTTTGCTAAATATCGGTTCTTCATCATTCCTTTAATATTAAGTGTTTCCATAACAACTCTCGATGGCTTGGTTTTCACTATCTTATTCGTTGCTTGGTGAATATGATTACTTCTTATATTTGCTAATTTTCTATGAAGTAATTTAATCTGCTTTTCGATTTTTATAATATTACCTGTTTTGACAAACTTACTCCCTTCTTTATTTTTTAGGTATTTGCGAGATACCCTACGTTGTAATCTACGTAGCCTTTTTTCAAGTTGCTTTACAACTTTTGTCTTATTGATATTTTTAAAAGTCATTCCGTTAGAACATATAGCTAAATCCTTTACCCCAACATCAATACCAATACTTTCATTTGTTAATTCTACTATTGGATTTTCTTTTTCTATACCTACTGATATGAACCAATACTTTCCGTCAAAACTTATTCTCGGATTAGTATATTTACAGTTCATAGGTATTGTATTTTTCTTTATATCTATCCAACCAACCTTTTCAATTAACACCGAATTTTCTTTAACTTTAAGCTTTGATGTATCATTATAAAAAGATGGCTTAGACTTTTTTCTACTTTTAAACCTTGGATTATCAGCTAACTTTTTGAAAAGCTTCTTATAAGCATCGCAACCATCTTTAACAGCTTGTTTAGCCACATTGTTAGATACTTCATTTAGCCAACTTAGACTATCTTGTTTGAGTATTGTTATTTCTTTTCTCAAATCATTATCTGATATAAATTTCCCACCATTTTTATAATTATCTTCTTGCCTTGCAAGTGTCCAATTATAAATAAATCTTGCAGTACCAACAGATTGCCATAATTTTTGTTCTTGCTCTTTAGTTGGAAATATTCTAACTTTCTTCCCTAGAATCATTCTCTAACAACTCCTTAATCATCTTACTTTTTTAGTTTTAGTTTCAATACCTTTTATACCTAAAAAATGATTAAGTTGTTCTTGTGAATAATATCTATACCCTGTTGGAGCAACATAATATGGTTTTAATATATCTTTTTTATCCCATTCTCTTAATGTTTGTGGGTTTTTACCTATTAATTTTGAAAACTTACCAATAGAATAATATTTCATATAATCACCTCTTGAATTTACTATAGTACAAACATTGTATAAATCCAAGAATATTATATAAACTTATATAAAGTTTTATTAACTGTTACATTCCTCCCCTTACGTAATTAAAAATTAATAATTAATAGTGAAGAGTGAATGATAATTTTTCTCCACTATGTTACGAAAAATCTTAAATTAGAGCTTATTGAAGCAAAGCTTCAATTGCGTTATGTTATGATCTAGATTTTCTGTAGTGTTAACGGAAGAAAATTATCCATAACTATTAATTCTTAATTATTAATTCTTAACTAAAATATAATTTCTACTTAAAGTATAGCTTTTCCTTAGCTGGCGAAACTATCCTATAGAGTTTACTGTTAGAGTCATCTACAAAGAATAATTTCACATACATATTTTTTCTTATATTTTCAGTAGGCAAATCAAAGTCTATGATTTCATCATTTTTTAAAGTTTCATAATCTACATTAAACAAAGTTTCTCCGTCAGATTTTTGAATAGGCATATTCCCTATCTTACTGACTAAAACAAGCTGTGGCAATTCTATTTCAGCCTTTGGAAAAGATTTAGGAGATGGAGCAGACAAGCTTATCTTAGCAGATTTTAATTTACCCAAGAGACTTCTTTTTAAGTCTATTTCATAAAATATTTCCTGAGGTACTTTATTTACTACAAGCCTTCTCTGACCTTCAGAATATAATGTCTTATTTTCATATTCCACCACAGCATAAATACAGAAATAATAATTTCCTTCTTCTATTTTACTTATGGTGTAATCTCCTGTTTCAAAATCTTCCTCTCTCTCTCTGATTACATGAGAAGCACTGGAATCTGAAGGTGACTCGGGAAATCTATCCATCCTGCAGCATAAAAGTACTTTGTCTATACCTTCTGGCCATCCCCATTCCAGAGACAGTTGTCCATATTTTATTTCTGCTTTTACAAAGGGTACATCTGGAATGTTTCCATCATCAAAAATGGATTTAACTTTATTATTCTCTGATTTCTCAGGTAACTCATCTATATGTAATTGTAAATCATCATTTACATTTTCAATTTTATCTTCATCCAGTTCTTCTGGAAAATCTTCAGCCTTTACTTCACTGCGGCTTTCAGAATCTATATTCTCTGTGGAGCTCTCATCTTTTTGACCTGAAGACGAATTTTCTATATAGGAATTATCTCCAGTAATTTCTGATATCTTTTTTCGTATATCATCTTCCGATAACTCAGTAAATTTATTTAGGAAGTTATTTATTTCACCCTGAGAAATATTATCTTTAACTGAAAATATTATGTCAATTTCCTCAGCTAATTCTTCCATTTCTCTCTCTTTTTTTTCGTCCATTTTACTCATACTCCCTTCAATATTAGTATATACCATTGTATTAGGAGTTCAAAATTAAAATTTTGTAAATATAAAAAACAAGTGAAGGTTAGTCCTGCACTTGTCCATCTTTTATCTGTATTATCCTATCAGTTTTATTAGCTATATTTACATCGTGAGTTACAATAATAAAGGTAGTACCAAACTTATCATTTATTTGTCGAAAAAGTTTATATATACTCTCTGCATTTGTAGAATCAAGATTTCCAGTAGGCTCATCTGCAAGAACTATGCTGGGATCATTCATAAGTGCCCTAGCTATAGCAATTCTTTGCTGCTGTCCCCCGGATAAATCATATACCTTCTTTTTCTCGCATCCAGAAAGTCCAACTAGTTCAAGAAGTTCTTGTGCCTTTCTCTTAGCATTTCTACCACAAAAAAAATGCTTTATTCTGTAAGGCATAAGTACATTTTGTATTGCATTAAACTCGGGGAGAAGATAATGAAATTGAAAAACAAAACCTATACTTTTATTTCTCACTGCAGCTCTTGAATTTCTCCCTATACTTTTTATACTTTTACCCTGTATGTACACTTCTCCTGTTGTTGGCTTATCCAGCATACCCATTATATTTAAAAGAGTGGTCTTCCCACTTCCCGATGCCCCTATAATGGAATTAAAAGATCCCTTTTCTACAGATATATTTACTTCTGACAAAACCTTATTTTTAACTCTTCTTCCATATATCTTATTTACATTTTCAAGTTGAATGATGTTATCCATTTTTTATTACCTCCACAGGATTAAGTCTAAATGACTTAAATGCCGGAAAGAGTGCCGCAAAAGTTGACGCAGCTATATCAATAATAGATGATGCCAAAATAAATTTATGGTTAACAACTATATTAACTAGAGGCAATCCTTCAGAATTAACTATGTACCTGTTAAACCCTTTTATATACAACCATGTAAAAAGTAGTCCCAAAGCTGTTCCTAATACTCCAAGTATAAAAGCTTGTACGAAAAATATAAAAGCTGCACTCCCATCTTTTATACCCATGGCCTTTAATATGCCTATCTGTTTATATTTTTGAACTACACTTATACCCAGTATACTTATAATACTGAGAACTGCTGCAAGAAGTACAAAGAATTGAATTATTATTGTACAAATTTTTTCTCCAACCATCCCGCTGGCTAAAAATTTATTCTGATCTTTCCAATTCTGCACATTAACGCTGTTATCAGAAAGTATTTTAATTATTTTCTTTCCTTCCAAGTCTGCATTATATATATCCTTAACTGCAATTTCTATAGAAGTAGCCTTATTTCCAAAATCAATTAAATTTTGAACATCACTTAAATCTGTAATAATCCAGGCTCCATTTATTTTAGCAGCTCCAAGATCAAAGAAACCAACTATGTTCAAAGTCAACTTTTTTCCACCCATGGTAAATAAATCTATATTATCTCCAAGCTTTAAGTCAAGCTTCTTCTTCAAGTCTTTTCCTATAATAACTTGTCCACTATTTTCATACATTTTTCCTTCATATATACTGCCTTTTATATTATAAAGTGAATTAACATCTTCAGGCATAAATCCTCTAATCTGAACAGGTTGGTTAGTATCTTTTAATTTAATAAAAACCTGGGAATCAACTACAGGTGCCGCAGCCTTCACATTTTTATCTTCTTTTACAATCTTATTTTTTATATCACTCCAATTTTCTATGCTTCCGTTATTAGAATAAACCGTAACTTGAGCTGAATTTCCTGCAATTTTATTTAGAATAGTATCTTCAAGTCCACTGCTTAAAAGCCCTATAAATATTTGCACAGAAACTCCTACTGCAATTCCCAGTATTATGACAAAGGTCTGCAATTTACTGTGTTTTAAAAACTGAAGAGCTACTTTTGATGATATAAACAATAAATATCTCCTCCTTAGAACATATTATCCACAAATTTTATATTATTACTAATTTTTATTAAAGACAAGATAATTATTGCTTCCTATACATAATTAATAAACATTAGTACAGATAGGTGCCTTTTTCAAATATTTATAAAGTCCATCCTCCATATTTAAATCCAGCATACCTTTTTCATTAAGATATCTCACATAGGATGCTAAAATTGTTTCTGTTAATCCATATTTTACTCTGTTATCCAGGCTAATATTAAAATCTTTAGTTACTGATCTAAAAATTTCTTCCATTGTCATGCTTCTATTTCTATCTATTACGTCATATATGCTATTTGCCGTATCTTTATAAAATTTTATATTATCCTTTATGAGCTTTGTAATATCATCATATATGTCTTTATGTGCCACAACATATTTACTACATTTTAAGTCATAAAGTTTCTCTTTGCTTTTCAAATCATCCGTCAGAGAATAGGAATAAGGCATTTTAGCTTGCTCCATTAATTCATATCCAACAAGGGCATCTCCTAAATATGCCACATCATCAGGAGTAATGACACATATATGGGCAGCACTATGTCCTGGTGTATGAATAATTCTAAATTTGACACCACAAACATATATATTTTCTTGATCAGGTGTAATCATAATATCTGTTTTACAAACCATCTGTCCAAAATTTTCTGCAATTTCAACCCTATTATAATTATTATGATAAAACTTCAAGTTAATAATTGAACTGCAAGTAACAGCTTCACATTCCGGCATAGCAATAATACAATTATACTTTTCTTTCAAATATTCAGCATTGCCTATATGATCCATATGAGCATGAGTACATATTATAGCAGCTACTTTTAAATTATTCGTTTTTAAAACTTCAGCTATACCTTCTCTTTCTCCTCCTTTTGGCCATCCAGAATCCATCATAATTATTTCTCTATAATTGATCTTATAAAAAGGTATGCATGCCATTTTAGTATCAATACAAAATGTATTTCCCTTTATATTTTTTATTTCCATATGCTATTTTAGCAGCAAAATTATTTAACATGAGACTGCTAAATGTTCGCTTCCCTTCTTTATGATATTTTTCACTCAAAATTTTATCCGATCGCTACCATTGCTAGCACCCCCTATATTCTGGCAAAGTGGGGGGATAAGCACTGCTACGCGCCTGGATAAGTTCTTCCCCTAAAGGATAACGTATTCTAAGTGCTAAAGACACTAAGAATACTGTTAATAAGGTTCAGCTGGAGAAAGTCATCCTTATAAGCAAACTCCATCTGAACCTAAGAATCACTTGATATAAAGAACCTTCCTAACATATAAAACCAATTTCATACATTAAGAAGGTTCTATTTGCAAATTAATAATTGCACATAGCCTTATTCTTCTTTTATCCGATGACTACCTGCTCTAATACTCCAACTTTTCCAAGTTGGAGTAAAGAGCAGCTACGTCCCTGGATAACGATTTCTAAGTATCAGGTGGAGTCAAAACTCCATCTGATGCCAAGAACTCTGTTTATGGTCTAAACTGCTGATCCATTTTCATTACTTTACCATCTTTAATGAATAAATTAAATACAGGCTTATCTTCATATTGACCATTGACCATATCAGTGAAATTAGGTTGGTTATAGGATATATTGCCATCACTATCAAAATGAATTAGTTTTATACTCACATCACTATCTACCTCTAATTTTACCTTATCACTTATGGTCATGTCAAAGCCGTCATCTAATATAAACCACTGTCCATTATCTTCTTCAACTACACTGCTATCTCCTGTTCTCTTTACATAATCTAAAGCTTCATTTATATCTGTAACGTATTTTAAATAATTACCTTCTATATAATACTTTCCATCTTCGCCTACATATTCATTGGTTACTTCAAACAGCTTCTTTTCTATTCCTTTTAATTCATTTTCCGCATCTTCGCTTACAGCACCACTTCCCCCAAGTATAATTTCATCTGTATACTTTGTGGTATCTATATACTCTTTTTGAGTTGATATATTCTTTCCATCAGTAAGTAAAATAGGTGCCTGAAGTTTTGCTGCTAAAGCACTTCCAGACAAAGCATCCGGGAAATTTTCTCCATTTGCAATAACTACAGTACTGGTGTCCAAATTAAAATATTTACATATGTTTAATGAAGTTTCATATCTATTCTTTCCCCATATTCTTATAATATTTCCATCCTCTATAGTTGTATCCAATTTCTTTATCTCAGAAATAATATTATCACTTAATGCACCTTGTCCTCCTATTATATAAACAGAAGAAGGACTTATCCCACTTATCTTTTCTTTTACTTCATCCGGCAGTGTATCTGTATTACTTAAAATTATTGGATAACCTTTCATACCTGCTATACTTGATATACTCAGTGCATCAGGAAAATTGCTGCCATTAACTACAACTAGAGGCGTTCCCTTACTTACATTCATATTTTCTACTATTACTTTATTAGTGTCAAATCTATTTTTTCCACCAAGCCTTTTAATATTATTAAATCCTAAAGATTTAATGTAATTTATATATTCATCACTTACAGAAGCATATCCACCTAGAACGTATACAGTTCCACTTGAATCCAAATGATCCTTTATATAATTAATAGAGTCCTGACTTTCACTTAAAGACTTGTCTACCAAAAGAATAGGGGCATTTAATTGTTTTGAAAGCACACTACCAGCTAAGGCGTCGGGAAAATTGTTTCCACTGGTTACAATAACATTTTGTACTTTCCCACTGCTAAAGTTGTTACAAATATTTATTGAGGTTTGGTATCTACTTGATCCGTAAATTCTGCTCACATTATAGCTAGCAGCAGCAGATACAGTTCCAGGAAAAGCAAGTCCTAAAATTATTGCTTGCCCTAAAGCTAATTTAAATATTTTTTTCATATGTTTTCCTCCAGTATTATAGTTTGTTAATTAAAAAAACAAATTATATCTCTTCTTGTCCCTAAAAAAATTTTATTCTATGTTTACGTCTCTTACGTAAGGAATCCTCAGAAGACTTACCATCATATCCTTCATTTCATTTTGATTTCTGCTATAAATTTTAAAGGTAATCCTTACTTCTAAATCCTTATTGGTTTTATTATGATGCCTATTAACCTGAATATTAGATATTTTCATTTTTGAATTTTTTAATATATCGAGTGTAGAATTAATACCTTCTTCTGATAAATTTGCTTTTCCTATAGAATATACCTCGTTTTTTTGAAATTTGTTGAATATTTCAAGTCCTATAACTATAAGCACTGTAGCTCCCACGCCAGGTATATACATACCTGCTCCGATTGCTATACCAATACCTGCTGTAGCCCACAGTCCAGCTGCAGTAGTTAGTCCTCTTACAAACTGGTGCTCCACAATAATAGTTCCTGCTCCCAAGAAACCAACACCGCTTACAACCTGAGCAGCTACCCTACTTGGATCTAATGACACCGAATTCATACCAACTAAATCCCAAAATCCATATTTAGACACAAGCATAATAAGGGCACTTCCAACTGCTACGACAAAATGAGTTCTAAGTCCTGCTTGCTTAGAGTGGCTTCTTCTTTCAAATCCTATTAAAGCCCCAAGTACTCCCGAGAGTACTAGCCTGAGTATCATTTCCCATTCTCCCATAGTATCCCTCCGATTTTAACATTATAGATCTAATTATAATATATATGGCAAATAAAATACATATCTTTATAAAACTTTTATAGAGCTTCTAAATAGAAAGTTAACTTATACCAATCATATACTAACAAATTTCATCACACTAAAAACTTTTTATAAGTTTAAAACTCGGTATTTTGAAAATCTAAAGAAGCTTATATAAACTCGTACCTCAGACATATATAAGCTTCTAAGATTTTCTAAAATACCTCACTAAGACTTATAGAAAAAGTTTTTAAGTGTGATTTCCATTTTGTTAGTATATTTTATGTATAAGTTAAAATTTCAATTAGAGCTTTCTAACTTAAAAATCAACTTATATGCAGGCATATTTTTACAATAATGAAGCTCTTTTAAATATTTTGTATATAAGTCTTCTACCTTTGTGGAATCTATTGTATAAGACGTATACTTGTTATAAATACCAATTTACAATATTTTGCCCACAAAATACTGTAATAATAGATGCCAGTACAATAAATGGTCCAAAAGGTATGTAATCTTTTCTTGATTTCTTTCCCGACAGAATAAGTATTAATCCTACAATTGCCCCTATAATAAAAGATAAAAACAGCATTACAAAAGTAAACTTAAGTCCAAGAAACAAGCCACATACAAGACAAATTTCTGCATCTCCCCAGCCCATGCCACCTTTTGTTATGAGAATAATAAGGACTAAAAGTCCACCGCCTGCTATACCTCCGTAAATATATGTCTTTACAGGCAGTCCATTATAATAATATATTCCTAAAAATACAAATGCTGAAATCACACCTATTATTGTAATCTTAAAATAAATGTCTGTTGTATTAAAATCTATTACCCCTATGACAATCAAAATACTTATAAATACAACATACTTCACAGTATCTATACTAATTCCAAACCTCATATAAAGCATAAGATACAATAAACCCGTAATAGATTCCACAATAGGATATTTTTTAGATATCTTTTCTCTACAATTCCTACATTTTCCCCTTAGAATAGCATAACTCACTATAGGAATTAAATCATACCATTTAATCCTATTACCACAATTTGTACAATGGGAAGGTGGATACACAATAGATTCCTGCATTGGGATTCTATATATGCATACATTTAAAAAACTTCCTATTATAGTTCCAAAAATAAAAATAATAATGTCATAATAAATATACATATAAACTCCATTTTTAGGGTAAAATTAAACCACTTCATTTTTAAGGTAAAGTTATTACTCTGCTTGTTTCAAACTTTGCTGTTTTCATAAAATTTATAAGTTCATTTGGATTAAGTGGCTTTCCAAAGAAGAATCCCTGTACATTGCTGCAATTAGCTTTCTCTAAGTATTTCAACTGTTCTACTGTTTCCATTCCTTCTGCCACTACCTCCAAATTTAAGTCATTATTTGTATTCCAATATATAATTGCATAAACCTAAATTAGATATATTAAGAAGACATATTAAAAAGCTATCTTTTTCCTGTACATATTTATGCATAAATTCATCAAAATTGTAGATAGAATAATTCAAGTCATAATTGTAAGGTAAGAAATCTTTTTTCATGGACAATATATCACCGCCCTTATATTTTGATAAATGCTACAAAATATAATTATTCCCATATTCTAATAATTCATTATATTATAAATTTAACTTAAATTCAAATTAATAGGATAAGTGCCTATAATTAGCTTGCAGTTTCAAACTGATTATTTATACTAATTTTCTAAATAAAACTAAAACCACCAATTAGCTATCATATAACTAACTGGTGGTTAAGCAAATCCTAACTCTTTTGAGTACTCTGATCTTACCTGAATATTCATCACCCTTTTTCAATTACCATTACAATGTATTAATACACTATAAAAATTTAATTTATTATTTTTCTTCAAACACACTTCTAAAAAACTTCAATTAACTTTCTAACAAAATACTTACCTTTAAAACTATACTTTTTTATTACATAACACTTTAATCTAAACTTACCAAATTTCATACATTCTTGTTGAACATTCTTACAAATTAAATATTCACAAGTATTTTTCAGATATTCCTTATAACTTACTCCAGTGAATATTTAATCATATTTACTTTCGTTCTAAATAAGTGTATTAATATCTGATTCTTTAAACTTCTTACTTCTTTAAAACAATTTCCTTAATACTCTTTTGGAGTTAGGATTGCTAGAAGAAGTTATATCTTTCTTCTTGATTTCATTATATAGTAAACGTTTAAATAAGTCAATATTTTTTTATTATATTGTTCAAGCAATTTTTATGATAAATTAAAACCACCAACTAGCTTTTACACTAATTGGTGGTTCATCTAAATACTCTGCATTAATTTACTTTTTTATATAGGAATTAGTCCCCGTTTATCAATGAATCTTACTTAGTGAGAAAAGCAGATATCCCAAATCTTTGATTTGGTGATAGTCGCTTTCGCTGTGTGCGTGGGAGTGTTACAGTAGGTAGCCATCAGATAAATTCTTATACTACTTCAAATATTTATATATATCTTCAAGTTTTTTTAAATCAAGTATTTCATCCACTATTATCTCAAGTACAGTAATGTCGGAATTTTCTATTTTAGCTTTCACGTTATCAGGTAAAATACCAAATTTTTTGGTTAACAACTTAATAGATGTTCTTATAAGTTCTTCTCTTTTGCCTTCTCTTTTACCTTCCTCTTTACCTTCTTCTTTACCTTCTTCTCTTAATAGTCTACCAAGTTCAGTCATTCCAAACACCTCCTTGATTTTATCTATATTTTCACTATCCACAAATTTTTCAGCAAAAGCATACAATAGAGCTAAAGAATTCATTTGACTCTTTTTGTTTTTTATTTCTTTAGCTAACTCTATAGATTTCATTATACTTTCATCTTTATCTTTAATGCTGTGCATTAAAGGCAGAAATACAAGGGATAATAAATCACTATTATTTAAAGTATCATTACTTTGTATTTTATTCTTCAAGTATTCATATTTTTTATCGCCATTTATACTATTCATGTAAAAAGCTTTAACTGAATATTTAATAGAGCCAATATTTAAATTCGTTTCAGCCTTTTTAATATTAGAAGAATACACTACAATTGTATTTACCTGTTTGTTTTCTTTGTAATGTAAAACCGCGTCATAAGCAAGGAATCTTGAAAGATCACTTTTTTTATTTGTAGTCTGGAATTCAAAATGTAATATAGAATTATCTTCTAATAAAAAAGTATAGTCCATAAAAGAAGTATCTATTTGTAAACTTTTTAGTTCGGTTCTGGCAGTAGTAACTATTTTAGATTTTATACCAAAGAATTGAAGTGCATCTTCTTTGAAAACATCCATTACACTTTTCATTATAGCATCTTCAATATTTTTAATTTTTTCAGCCATAGCCTAGACTCCTCTACAGTTTAATGAACATTTCTATAATTAATTATATTTTATCATATATTCCTTTAGTGTAGGCCATAATTTATCCTTTTCAGAAAAGATAATATTATCTATACCTTTAAGAGGCCACTTTATGTTTATGTCAGGATCATTCCATATAATACCACACTCATCTTCTGGATGATAAAATTCAGTGCATTTATAGCAAAATTCTGCTTCATCTGAAAGTACCAAAAATCCATGGGCAAATCCCTTTGGAATGTAAAATTGTTTCTTATTTTCCTCAGACAGCGTAACTCCTACCCACTTTCCATAGGTACTAGATCCATCTCTTAAATCCACAGCAGCATCAAATACCTTGCCTTTTATGACTCTCACCAATTTGCCCTGGGAATAATTCTTCTGGAAATGGAGACCTCTTAAGACTCCCCTTTTAGATTTAGACTGATTATCCTGGACAAAGACCATATCAAGGCCTGCTGACTCAAATTCATTATAATTATAAGTTTCCATAAAATAGCCTCTGTTATCTCCAAAAATACCTGTTTCTATTATGTATACTCCCTCTACTTCTGTTTTTACAAAATTAAATTTACCTATTTTAATCATGTCCCTTCTTATTCAATTCACAATTTTTGTATAAAGGATTTAAGTGCATCTTCCCACTGTCTCATGTTATCATCAATAGTACATCGGAGCATCATATTATCAAGGGAAGAAAATTTCGGTCTTTTAGCTGCTCTATTGAGCTTCTCTGAAGTCATAGGAGATACAGTGCAGTCTATGCCAGCATAATCCACAATTTTGCAAGCGAAGTCATACCAACTGCATTCACCCTTACCGCTGCAGTGATATATACCATATTCACAAGTAAGAGCAAGCTTTAAAATGTGGTAGGCTAAATCCTCTGCGTTAGTAGGATTACCCCTCTGGTCATTTACCACATCTAAATGACCTTTTTCTTTTGCAGCTTTCAGTATAGTGTATACAAAATTTTTACCATATAAACCATAAAGCCAGGATGTCCTTACTATGAAATACCTACTGCAATTTTCTCTAATATACTGCTCCCCCAAAAGTTTAGTTTTTCCGTAAACGCTAATGGGATCAGGTAAGTCGTATTCCCTAAAAGGTATCGTACCCCTGCCGTTAAAAACATAGTCAGTAGAAATATGTGCAAGTTTTATTTTTGTATCTTGTGAAGCTAATGCCAAATTTCTAGCTCCTAAGGAATTTACCTTAAAAGCATTTTCAAAATCAGTTTCACACTTATCCACATTGGTATAGGCAGCACAATTTATAATTATATCTGGAGCATAATCAGTTACAAAGTCTCTGACATCATTTAATCTTGTTATGTCAAGTTCCTCTCTACTTGGGAATCTCACTTCAGCATCAGAGTAAATTTTATCAATTACTCCTATTTCAGATTTTCCTCTGATTAAGATTTCTCGGAGCTGCCCAGCAAGCTGACCTTTTCCTCCTGTAATCAATACTTTCAATCATATTCACTCCTAAAATATCAGTAATATTTTTTATTCAGCAAACTTAAAATATATTTTCCATAAGCAACTTTTTTCAAGGGCTCTGCTAACTTTATCAGTTGGTTATCATCTATGTATCCTTGCCTATAGGCAATTTCCTCTATACAAGCTATGTAAAGTCCCTGCCTCGTCTGAACAGCTTCCACAAAATTAGCAGCATTTAAAAGCCCCTGTGGAGTTCCAGTATCAAGCCAGGCCATTCCCCTTCCGAAAAGTTCTACTTTAAGTTTGCCCATTCTCAAATACTCATTATTTACATCTGTAATTTCAAGCTCTCCTCTTGGAGAAGGCTTGATATGTTTTGCTATATTCACCACATCATTAGTGTAAAAATAAAGCCCTGGCACTGCATAATCGGATTTTAGCTTTGAAGGCTTTTCCTCTATGGAAATAACATTAAAGTCTTTATCAAATTCCACTACACCAAAATCTTTAGGATTGCTCACATGATATCCAAAAATTGTTGAACAATCATGTCTCTCTGAAGCAGCCTTTAATCTTTCGGTAAAACCATATCCATGAAATACATTATCCCCTAAAACAAGGACTACATCGTCATTTCCAATAAATCTTTCTCCAACTATAAATGCTTCCGCAAGCCCCTTTGGTTCATACTGTACTTCATAATGAAAAGAAAGCCCCAGCTGACTTCCATCACCAAAAAGTTCTTTAAAAGCACCTATATCCCTTGGTGTTGATATAATGAGAATATCGCGTATTCCAGCTAACATAAGTACAGAAAGTGGATAATAAATCATAGGTTTATCATATATTGGAACAATCTGTTTTGATATTGCCTTAGTCATAGGATAAAGCCTGGTTCCAGATCCTCCAGCCAGTATTATGCCCTTTCTCAAAATTTAACACCCCCTTTTTTAATTGAGAATTAATAATTAAGAATTAATAGTTATGCATGAGTTTCAAGTGACAATTGAAAGTTCAAAGTTCAGATAACAAATATCAAATTAGGAATATTTTCTTCCTGCGTCAGAAAATAATTATATTTATTTTATCTATGGCAAAATTTCATTATTTATTCTTTGCTATTTGAGCTTTGTTATTTACTTTTATACATTTTCTCATAGTATTTCTTATAATCCCCAGAAGTTACATTATTCATCCAATCTTTATTATCTAAGTACCACTTTATAGTTTTTATTATGCCATCTTCAAATTTCGTTTCAGGATACCAGCCAAGTTCATCTTTAATTTTTGAAGGATCAATTCCATATCTCCTGTCATGCCCTTTTCTATCTTCCACATATTTTATAAGACTTTCATCTACAGAAAAATCTACATTGTCATGTATATATGAAATTATTGTTTTAACTATATGAATGTTTGTCCTTTCATTGTGTCCACCTATATTGTAAACTTCACCACACTGGCCCCTATGTATAACTATATCTATAGCCTTACCGTGATCTTCTACATAAAGCCAATCTCTTACGTTAAGTCCATCACCGTATACGGGAATATCCCTTTTATTTAGACAATTGTTTATAACAAGTGGAATGAGCTTTTCAGGAAATTGATAGAGACCATAGTTATTGGAACACCTGGTTATATTTACAGGCATTTTATAGGTATCAAAATAAGCCTTTACCATCAAATCAGCAGAAGCTTTGCTTGAGGAGTAAGGGCTGTGAGAATCAAGGGGAGTTTTTTCCGTAAAATATCCTTCGCTTCCAAGAGAACCATAAACTTCATCTGTGGAAACTTGAAGATATTTTTTACCCTGTTTAAAGCCATCTTCTACAATCCACGCATTTTTAGCAGCATCTAAAAGTGCGACAGTTCCCAGAATATTCGTCTTTACAAATATTTCAGGATCTCTTATGCTCCTGTCTACATGAGATTCTGCTGCAAAATTTATTACATAGTCTATATCATATTTTTGAAACAACTGCTGAAGTTTTTCTCTGTCACATATGTCTCCTTGAATAAAGATGTAGTTAGGGTTTTTAGATATAGACCTTAAGTTTTCAAGGTTACCTGCATAGGTTAGCTTGTCATAGTTTATTATTTTTACATTTAAGTATTTTTTTAACATGTAGTGAATAAAGTTAGAGCCAATAAATCCTGCTCCACCTGTTACCAAATAAGTCTTCATAATAAAACTCCTTCCTGCATTGTGCTTATCTATAAGAAAATGCCCATTATATATCTTATTTCAAATTACAAAATCTAGCACAATGTGTTAAACTAAGAATTTGTTATTTTTTTAATATATTACAAATTTCTTTAGGATAAAAAATCATGTTAATAATAATACATTCAATCAAACATATAATTCCTACCTTCAAAGCCATAACAATCCATAACAGATAGTTTGTTTGTGCCATAATAATCCAATTGGTTGATACCATCATTACAATCATAGATACTAAATCTAATATTAAATTTTTAAAAAAATATTCTAATGGACGCATTAGAATATTATGTGACAAATACCAACTTAAATAAACTGTACGATATAGCATTGCAACTAATGTACCACATGCTACTCCTACAATTCCAAATTTAGATACTACTATAATAGAAACAACAATATTAATTACTGCTTCTATAATTGAACTTGCCTGAGTTTGTTTAAAATGTCCTGCAGCCATAATTAAAGACTGATAAGGTGTTCTTAAACAATTTACTGCATACGCCATGCATAATAAAACAGCAAATACAGGAACATAATAATTAGCATCGTTAACCCCTAATGTATATACTTTTATAAAAGGACAAATTAGTATGGCAGTAATTGTAAACAATAATGTTGTAATAGTATGAAATATCCATTCAATACTATTAAATTTTTTAGCAAGAAGATAAATTTCATTCTTTGCAAGCATATCACCCATTAATGAACGAATACCAATAGAAGCAGCCGAAATTACTTCCTTTATTCCATTTATCACAAGAAAATAAACTGAATAAATTGATACATTTTGCAATGTTGAAAACAATGTCAAAACCACAATATCCGTATTCGCAAGAATAAGTGCAGAAATATGCTGTGCTAGTCCATTCCATTTTTGTTTAATTGGTTCTTTACTATATTCTGTATGCCAATTAATGTTATATTTTCTTTTAACATACCATATCAATAAAATAGGTCTTAGAGTAAATACAAGAGAAGATGCCAGTTTTACAACTTGAATTGAACATCCAAATTTTATTAAAACTACAGCAACAATCGTGTTTAGTATTGTAGTTCCTATATACGAAAAATTATTAATATATGATCTTTGATCAGCAGAAAGTAACACAGATCGTGTGACTCCAAAACAATATTGTCCAAATGAACTAATTGAAATTGCTATAATCAATGTAAGTGTATAAACATATTCAAAACTATTAAGCACTTTAAATGGGTACAACACTGCTAAACCAACTACATATACAAATAAAATTTGAACAAAGTGATTATATAATTTTTGAGCTGAAGTTAGTATTTTATCTCTTTCTAATGTATCTGATTTAGCAAGCGGCTTGAACAAGGATGCTTCAATAACCACCCCTAATCCAGCATCGAATATAGCTGCAAGACTAAGAAATTGAGTAATAGATGATACTAGTCCATTTACGGTGGAACCATAATTTGTTAAAAAAAGTCTTGGTAATATAAAACCGCATATTAAAACTACAAACTGTTTAGTTAGCGAAGATATTGTATTGTATGTTAATTTCTTTTCTCTGTTCATTATTTTCTCCTAAGTTTTAAGCAAAACCCATTCATTTGAAATAAGAGGATGTGAATAATTTTTTATTTTCAACCAACAATTTGGTGACACAACAATTTTACTATCGTTCTTACATAAATATTGAGCCCACCAACAAAAAGTACTATTAGCTAATATAAAATGCTTACAAGAATACATTAATCGCAATTTTTCAGCCACATTATCTTGACCAGACTCAGATATAATAGTTTCATTTCCAGCTGCTTTTTTCACAATATTTTTTCCCCATTCAACATCATCAGAAAAAACAACAAATACCGGATTATCTACCTTAGACTTCATATAATTAATTGCTTGAGAATAATAATTTTCATCACAAATTTTCCTAGCCTTTAATCCTGTATTATTCTGCACATCCAGGTCCCATCTACGCAAAGAAATACAAATTGAATTAGAAGAAATAATTTTATTATATAGCTCAATATTTGTATCTAAAACAGGTGCTTTGGGGGTAAACTCTATCAACAACTTTTCTCTTATATCATCAAACCATCGAATATCTTCATATGTTCCATAAATAAATTTGTTTTTGGCTCCAGAAATCTGAAATTTTGAATAACCATTATTCAAATAATAGATGCCAAATTTAGATAAATAATAGTACAGTCTTTCTTGAAATTTTATTGATTTAGCGGACAAATTATTTTTCACAAATTTATTTGCAAATTTCCAAACTAAAAATGAAATGTTCTGTTTAAATGATCCATACTTAGAAATTATATTATCACCATATGTAATCGTCTCATACGGTATAGTATTAAAATACTTAAGAGAATCTTCCCAATATTGTCCACATGATTTTTCTGTAGATTTTAAAACCACATCACTAAAATCAAATACAACTTTTTCATTTGGATAATAGTTCTGCAATCTCCTCATAAAAGCATAATTAAACAACTGATTTCCACATCTTCCTCCTTGTGAAATAAAAATCACCAAACATCACCTTATTCTCTAATTTTTTTATACCTTCAATAAATACTATTGTTCTATATGTCCAAGCCATCCACTCGTAGGTATTACATGCCATTTAGGATTGAACTTAAATTCTGAAAACTTAAAAATTTTATTCTTATAATTAATTTTTATTTCTTCTTCAGTTAAATTTTGTTTATTTAATAGATAAGAAATATATGGAACTTTTTCACTGGAAAAACCAAATATCTCACATATAAATCGATCCACTACAGCACATTCATCACCCATAACAATAGCCCCTAATTTCATTGGAGACGGCTCCATTGGGCCTTCTTTTTCTCCAACAACAATCATGTCACATATATTAAATATTTTTCTTTGTTCAGTATTTTGAATAACTCCATTTTTATCTGCATATTTTACAATATAATTCAAATCCACAATCGTTCTCCAAATTGTGTCATTTCCCCACCAACTTCCTTCTGAGTATTTTTCATTACACAACTTATGCCCTAACATATTTAAAATAAAGGATTTATAGTGGTAATAAGATACCGATTTCTTTTGTGCATAAGCAGCATTATTATAATTATCCAATGCTTTTGAAGCTAACTTTAAAAATATATTTTTATTTAGATATTCATCTCCTCCTGAAGCTTTTTCACCTATCGTATGATGCGGCAAATATTCTTTATTTGTACAAATGCCCACAAAATTTTTGGCACAAGCTGTCATACCTGCTTTTCTATGAGACTTTGGTTTGGGCAAATTAATAATTGTATCGGCACTTAATACTTCCCCTGCTATCATATATTCATGTTTTCCAGCATTATGGTGACTTTGCAAAGCATCTGTAGGATAACAAGTAATTCTCATTTTTGAAATTTTATCATTATCAACATTTTCAAACTCCGATAACTCATTTAATTTAACAAGCATTCCTGGATTTTTATGATTTTCCAAAGAAACTGTACCATTCTTACTAAATGCAGCTACAATATCACGTAAATCTATAACTGAAATATCAATACCTTTTTCATGATAATATTCCCACAACTCGGCATAATGCATTTGCTGCTGCAATTCTTCAAAATGACATTTTTGAATAGGAGCATCAGCTACAATAATCTTGCCTGTACCTTTCAAGGCAATAAGTACATAATCAATTACACAACGTATAACCGATGGATGTGTTACCATACATTCCATATCATGAAATACAGGTTCATTGTTTACATGAAGTACCCAATTAGGCTTAATCAATACCGTATCTCCCTTTTTAATATAACTGCCTAATGGATTCCACTCTTTTGTTCCAATATTCTCCTTATCCAACCTCAATAAAATAAAACCTTTTCGTATCATTTTATATACATTATTAGATTCCTTTGAAATATCCATATATCTATATTCAGGATACTTTTCAGAAGGAGAACAATAGGACTTATAATCTGGATAGTTCACATTTTCTTCTATAACAAATGATACTTCATCTCTTAACACAACTACTAACCTTCTTTCTATGGTAGTGTTATCCAATTACCTAATTTATGGTCCCATTCTTCTGGTGTAAATTCTTCAAAACCACAACCAGGATAAAATGTTAATTCTCCAAAGTATATCTTTCCGTTAATATTATAAAAATCAACACGTACAAATGGAATATTATCTGCTAACTTCTCAGCCAAGCAAATCATTTCACCGTAACCAATTGGCTTTTGAATGTTTTTAGAGTCTACTGGGTAATGTCTTTCAAATGGCATTTTTTGCCACTGCCTATCAAAAAAAGTTACCCTTAAATCATTTAAATCACGATTAGTGCACACAAATGAACACTTAACTTTCCCTCCAAAACACATTAATTTGTAATCTTTTAAGTCTTTAGAGCTATCATCAACCATATATTTCTCAGCAATTATTCTTGGCTTTACATTTTTATATGGCCATTCCCTACCAGAATAATAATAATTTCGCTGCAAACTCTTGTTTAATCTTAATCTTGCTGCCCCCTTATTAAAATTCCGTTTATCTTTGCAAATAATTACTCCTCCACTATCATGCGTACATTTAAGTACAAATTGATCAGGCAAAGCATCAAAATCAATCTCATCAAAATTGTTCCAAGGTCCGCCCAATAAAGTAATTAAATACTGTTCACCAATATTATCTTTTACATATTGGCGTACTTCATGCTTATCCACCATAGTTGTATATTCCAACTTACGATTATTAATTTTTAACCATTGTAATTTTTCATTAAATGTTCTCGGATTTGACAAGTTCAATTTTTTACCCATGCGTGCCCAAAATAACATTTTTAAATAATTAGTGTCAGATATCCAATTTAAGTATCCTTTTGCCGCTAAACATGCTGTTGCTCGCTGTAATACATTTCTTTTTATCATCTTTTTGCATCACACTTTCTTTAAATTCTTATACTGTCTGAAATTCCATTGTTTCTGTGATAACCAAATAATACTAATTAAAAATTGAAAATATAAACTCTTATAAGAACACGCACCATAATCGCAAACAATTATGGATATAGTTATTCCAAAAAGCATAATCAAAGATGAATTAATTACTTTAAAGTTTTTAACAAATCGAATAATAATTATTAAAAATATAAAATAGTATAACACTACACCTGTCAGCCCTAAATCAACTAACAATTCAATATAATTATTATCAGCTATTGCCATTGATCCACCGACAGCTAAATGAAGTTGTGCAAAATTCTCTAGTCCATAGCCAAAAACTGGTTTATAATGAAACCAATCCAGTCCCCACTGGATTATTCTCATTCTCATTGCCGTGCTGCTATCTGTCTGCCCAATATTTAATATGCCTATTAACATAGATTCTAAACCTTGACCTACCATGGTATATAAAAACTCATTATGCCATACTATATATAACAAAATAAGTAGAAATATTATCCCAATTATAATGTTTCTTAATATACGAAATGGATTTTTTCTCTTTAGTACAAAATATACTACCAGGGATACTAAAATATATATAATTGCTTTGCGTGATCCTGACAAAACAATTATACACAAGTTTAAAGTAATAATTATCCAATAAATTCCTCTTAAAGTTCTTGATTTTTTCATACAAATAACTGCAAAACAAACTCCAAAAGCACAGTAAATACCCATTATATTATGCATAGATGATGCTGCCTCTGTAATATTTCGAGCTCCACTAAAAAAATTCAATGCTCCATATTGAAACATTATTTTGATAGAATAAATTATTGGAAATACAGATAATACAGGGAATATCAAATTTTCCCATTCTTTATCCCGATAAATTAATTGCAAAATTGAATATATGCAAAGGCTATTTATTGCTAAAGTAATGGCCCCTGAAATTGCTGCACTGCGAGAATAGGACCATAAAATAGAACATATAGAATAAGCACAAAAAATAGTCAACCATTTTATATGACCATTAATATAAATTTTTTTAGATACTGCTAGATAAAAAAAGACAAATATCACAAATACAAGCTTAATGGATTTCATCAACACAGTTCCACTATCTAAAACAATCATTCCAAATAAAAAAAGCAATACCATAATTTTATTTAATGATATATGCAAAGTATTAGGCATCTCCATTTTTTTAATGTCCTCCACGTTATATTAATTCCGTCCATTTTTTTACTATATTTTGCAAAGATAATTTTTTAGAAATTAAAACAGATTCTTTAGCAAGATCACATGCAAACCTATTATTTTCAATCACTTTATTTATAGCCTCTGCTAATTTTTCAACATTACCTACTGGTATCAACAGGCCATTTTTGCCATTATTAATTACCATTCTTGCTCCACCAATAGGACAATCTGTACAAATAACAGGCATACCAATAGCCATAGCTTCTAACATCGAATTAGAGAGACCTTCAAAATCCGAAGAAGAAACAAACATTGCACATTTTGCAGCTATTTCATGTATATTGGGACAAAATGGTAATAATTTTACACAATGCTCTAACCTTTTTTGTCTTACTATTTCTTTAATATATTCTTCTTCTCTGCCACTGCCATATATCTCTAATGTATAATCTGGATGTTTCTTATAAACAATCTCGAAAGCCGCTATTAACATAGGAATATTTTTCTGCTTTTCCAAACGACAAAAATTAATAATGGTACGATTAGCATTTTCATAATTCCATCTAGGAACATTATCTTTAATAGGATTTAATATTACAACTGACTTTTTTTGCACTCGCAGTGGAAAGGCTGCTTTAGCATCTTTGGTTTGACAAACAAGCGTATCTGCAAAACCGTATAAGTAATTTCTCAAAACATATTTTAACGGTTGACTGCGAAGTATATATGGATTATTTCGTTCTGATATGATTACTTTGACTCCCATTCCTACGGCTGCTAATATAGTTTTCATATTAACAAAATATTCAAAAGCAATAACGGCATCTGGTTTTTGAGCTCTTATAATTTTTCGAAGGCCTAAAATCTGACTTATATCATTCTTAAAAGAATAATATATCTCCGGGCAAGAATTTTCGTATTTTTCAGAACATTTGTGAAATACAACTATTGAAACATCATAACCCATAGTTTCCATTTCATTTGCAACCAATGTCAAAACACGTTCTGCACCTCCGCCGCCTAATTTATTTGCAACAAACAAAACTTTTTTCATCAATATAACCTCGTTTCCACTAATTTAAAATAAATTTGCTTCAAAAGTTTTGCATTATTTTCAATATCATAGCCTGCCTTTAAAAATATAGATTTTATATAATTTTGTTCTCCATTACGTTTTCGTATTGAAGTAGACAATATTTTATCAGTCCAAAATTTTTCTCCCTTATCCAAAGGTAAATACTCAGCATAATCCATTACTTTACATTCCCGAGTTATACAGTCAGATAAAAGGCTTGGAAGTCCCGACAATTGCCACTCTAAAACTACATTAGGTAATCCCTCATATATTGACGGGAACACCATAATATCCATTGCACATAAATATTTTTCAATATCTCTTTTAAATCCTATAAATTTCACTTTATCATTTAAATTATAATCATTAACTTTCTTTTTAATATCTGACTGCAGTCCACCATCTTCCCCAATTAAAACCAAAACATACCGATTGCTTCGAGTGCAAATCTCCCTAAAAATTTCTATTAAAAATGCATGATTTTTTTGTATATTAAACACCCCTACATGCCCAAGAACTATCTTATCATCTATCCCAAGTTCTCGCCGCATTGTATTTCTGATATCTGCATTAAATAAAAATCTATTAATATTTTTTCCATTCGGAATTACTGTAAATGGCCGATTTTTAAATAGCCATTTTCCAGCTTTCTCACCACAAGCAAAACCATCTGTATAGTTTGCATAAAATAATGGGCGTAATACTTTATCAATAATAGGATGAGTACAGGAAGTATTCCTACTATGTGCAATTCTAATATTACATCCGCCTCTTTTAGCTGCTAACATATCTAAAGCTAAAGTTGCACTATTTCCATGAACATGAACAATATCAAAATGTTGTGTACGCACAAATTCTTTTAATGCCTTAAAGTACAGAATAGGTTTGCTATTTCTTCCTGGCAAAATACTCAAATTAATTCCTATTGCTTGAGCTCTCTTTAAAGCACTCTTCTTTGCTGGCCCCGCCACTCCCAAATATATATCAATGTCTTTTTTATCCATTGTCTCCAGATATGTAAGGACAGAATTGCTAATTCCTTCGCCTCCTAGTCCACCCAAAATAATTAAAACTTTTACCATGCCATTTCTCCTTATAATCTCAAAGCCCCTGTGGGCTTAAACTCTTCTCCTAATTTTTCATGTTCAAAAATTTTTGCATCCACTAAAAAACGATACCAATATGCTGTAAGAAAAACAAATATCTTTCCTTCCTTTCCATCTAAAAAACCTAAGCGAAAATAATACCTATATATATAATATATCCAAGAACGAAAACCTATAGGAAGTTTATAATAAATATTCATTTTTACCCAAGTTTTTTTATCCATGTTAGTACCTTTCTTACTATCGAAAAAATCCATTGCCTCTCTAGTACTGTACCAATTTGACTTTGAAGTAAAAAATGTAAGACCTTTAAAAGGTAAATGTTTTGAATCCTCAGCAGCTTCTATAACCTTTCCATATTGTAAAATTATATGTTCATCCATATTTCGATTTTCAATATTTCCAACACCAGTTTTGTAAACACTAAGTTTTTTCCATGGATACATTCCACCATGTCTTATTTCTCTACCTAAAAAGTTTATACAAAATCTTAACATTATACCATTAACATCAGTCTCTAAGTTTTCTCTACACAGTTTCTCTAACTCTTGTGCAGACTCTAACGTTAATCTTTCATCTGCATCTATACGCAAAATCCACTTTGTACAAACATTTGCTATATCTACAGCATACATGTACTGCTTTGCATAATTATAAAATTCGTGTTGATAAACTTCAGCTCCTAATTTTTGAGCAATATCTACTGTATTATCCTCACTATAACTATCAACAACTACTATTCGTTTTACAATATGTCGAATAGAATCTATACACAATTTGATATTACTTTCTTCATTTCTGGTCAAAATAATTGCCGTTATATCACCCATAAAATCTCCTTAATTATAATGACTTTACCCATTTCTTTTTTTGGTAGTCATAATATTTTATAATTTTTCCTGGAGCTCCTACAATTACACTATGATCAGAGAATTTTCCTCTTACTACCGAATTAGTGCCAACAATACATTGTTCTCCCAATATAGTACCTGCTTGTATAGATGCACCATAACCTATAAAACTATTGTTGCCAATTTCTGTATAAGATAATATATGCTCTTGTTCCATAATGCTCTTATTTAGATTTCTATATTCATGATCCAAATTGGTAATAAAAACATTTCCAGAAATAGTTGTATTATTGCCAATTTTCAACTCTGATCCCATAGAAGTAATATGAACATTTTGCTCAATTGCTACATTATCTCCTATAATAATTTTTCCATCACCAATAGCTTCCATCCTAACTCCCGGAAAAATTCGCACTCGATTACCTATTTGAATATTTTTGCAGCCTTCGATAAATGTTGGTTTTCCTATATAAGATAAATTACCTACATGACCTAAAAAAGCCTTATAAATTAACGCTCTTACAGCCCATACATATTTTATTAGATGCATTTTTTCTCCTTTATACCAATATCATGACAAAATTATTTTCAACCAATTTTTTAATGAATATTTTTCATAGATTTCTTTTGCAATAGACTTGTAATCTTGTGAAAAAAACACAGAATTATAATCAAACTTTCCATCATAGACATATATGTTCTCTTCTTGATAAAAATCATAATTTTTTATATCTTCATTTGTGGTAATTAATTTTTTCTTTGCCCCCAATGCTTCTAATACACGAATTGTCAGTCCAACCTGACCAGCTTGTGCCGAATCAAGAATACAACGTGATTGAGAGATTAATTTATCCATCTCCTCACCATTCAATGGAGTATAATGGAACTCATTATACTGTGCTTTTCTTAATTCCATATTTCTCAGTTTGCGGAAAAGAAATACAAGCCTAGAAGGAAAGAAAAAATAGATAAATTGATTATTATATACTGTCATTAGCTGCTCTGACATCATATTAATATATTTATACTTTTTAGGATGTGCTGTCCCTACAAAACAAAAATCATATTTAATTTCTATATCTGCTTTTTGTGCAATCTCTTCATATCTTTTACTATAAAATAAAGGTAAAAATTTTAAATTAGAATTGTCATTAACATCTTCTTTATCAAAGGAATAACATTTATCAAAATATTCATGAACATTCTGAATTGAAGGAAAATTTCTTAATGAATCCCACTGATATAACACAAATTTTGCATTTGGCTGTGATTTCCTTACCTCTTTTATCATATCTGCACTAAAGGATAATGATTGACCAGAAATCAAAAGTACAATATCATACCTATTCTTCCTGACTGTTTCCATCATCTTATTAAAATATACTTTTATATAATGATTAATTAAATCTTTTTTTACTCGAATAATCGCTTTAATAAAGCCATTCGTACTTGGTCTATCATCAAAACAATCAACCTCATATCCTAAATTATTCAATTCTTCACTTATCACTTGAGGGTAATCAAAAAAGTTTGGCATAATTAAAAGCAGCTTCATATGTTTCACCTTCTACTGAATCTTAATTTTTTCTGATAAGCATTCCAGTTGCTTCCATCTCAACAAGTGACTTTTCATATCCACTAGTATCGGTATTTTGCTTTAAAACCCAATTGCAAAAATCATTTAACCCTTTATCTAAATTAACTGTTTGTTTGTAATCCAATATTGATACAGCTTTTTGAATATCCGCAAAGTTATGTGCTATATCTCCTATACGAAAATCACCAGTAATATTTATTTTACTATTGCTCTTGTAAAATTTTTTCAACTTGTTTGCAATATCAAGTACACTAATTGCCTTTCCACTGCCAATATTAATAATTTCATTGTTACTTTTTAAGTTATCTAATGATGAAATTACTGCACTAGCAACATCTATAACATTCACAAAATCTCTGCTCTCTTGTCCATCTTCAAAAATATTTATATTTTTATTTTCCAACAGCAAAGAAGAAAAAATAGATAAAATTCCAGTGTATGGATTCTTTAAGGATTGACCAACTCCATATACATTTTGGAATCTAAAAATAGTGTATTCTAGTCCCGCTGCCGGACACATGGTTTCAATCATTTTTTCCTGGGCATATTTAGTAAAGGCATATAGGGAATGAGGAATAACCTCACTATCCTCCGTTGTAGAAACAACTTTCAATTTTGAACCGCACTTAGGACAGTACATATTAAAGTCACCATTTTCCATTTTATCTTTTTTGCGACTTCTAGGATATACTATACCGCAGTTACAACATTCATATTTTCCCTCACCATATATTGACCTTGAGGAAGAAAGTACTATCTTCTTAACACTGCTTTTATTTCCTAAAGATAAAATTGCCTGAAGTAAGTTAGATGTTCCCATAACATTTACATCATTATATTGATTAACCATATACATTGACTGACCTGTTCCTGTTTCTGACGCCAAATGAATAATATATTCATTGTCTGCAATTGCATATTTTACAGAACTTAAATCTCTTATATCTGCCTTTATAAATCTGCACTTATTCTTAATCATTTTAAAGAGATATGATTCTTCAGCATATTCTCCATGAATTTGAGATGTTAATGCATCTAAAACAGTAATCTCGTATTCTCCGATTTTATCTAATTGTTTTACAATCTCTGTGCCAATAAAGCCAGCTCCACCTGTTACTAAAACTTTTTTCATTTAAATAAACACCTCGAAATTTAATGTTTTAATCAACTTGCCTTATATTTATTAGCGAATAAAATTCCCGATACCACTTAGCATACTGCCTCAAGCCTTTTTCCAAACTTGTACCAGGTTTAAAGCCAAAATCTCTAACCAATTCATCTACATCGGCATAAGTCTGATACACATCACCAGGCTGCATAGGCAAGAATTCTTTCTCTGCCTGTTTCTCAATAATGCCTTCTGATATCAAACACTTTTCCAAAGTCTCTACAAAATACATCAAACTCTCTGGCTTATTATTTCCAATGTTATATACATGATAAGGTACACCATCCTCAGTTAGTTCTGGTGTCTTCTGCATTACTTTAACTACACCTGTGATAATGTCATCAATATAAGTAAAGTCCCGATACATATCACCTTGATTGAAGATTTGGATCTTCTCCCCTTTGACCATCTTATTTGTAAAGCTAAAATATGCCATATCTGGTCTTCCTGCAGGCCCATAAACTGTAAAAAATCGAAGTCCTGTGGACGGAATACCATACAAATTACTGTAAGCATGTGCTATCAATTCATTGGACTTCTTAGTAGCTGCATAAAGAGATACTGGATTATCAACCTTATCCTCTGTAGAATACGGTACCTTCTTATTAGAACCATATACAGAAGAACTAGAAGCATAAACAAAATGCTGGACACCTTTCTTGCCTTCATCATAGGAATGGCGGCAGCATTCCAGAATGTTGAAGAATCCTACCAGATTGCTTTCCACATAAGCCTCCGGATTTTTGATAGAATAGCGGACACCTGCTTGTGCTGCTAAGTTTACTACAATATCTGGCTCATAATTATCAAAAATTGCTTTAACTTCCTCTTTGTCTGCAATGTTTCCTTTTATAAATCTAAAATTAGAATATGCATTAAGTTCCTTCAAACGGTATTCTTTTAAAGAAACATCATAATAGTCATTCATGTTATCGATCCCAACAACTTTAATATCATCTACAGTTATCAACAACTGCTTTGCAAGGTTAGAACCTATAAAACCAGCCGCACCTGTAATTAATATAGTTTTGCCTGTTAAATCTATATAACCTTTCATTGTCATAACTCCTACCCCAATAATTTTAATTTATCTTCTATTTTCATAGAATTTCATCAATCTCTTTTATATAAGTCTCTCGTATAAACTTTTTCTTCTACATCATCCAAACAACTATCATAGCGATTAGCAATAATTACATCTGAAATGCGCTTAAATTTATTTAAGTCATTCACAACCTTACTGCCAAAAAATGTAGTGCCATTCCTTAATGTTGGCTCAAATATAACAATTGCAGCCCCTTTAGCCTTAATGCGTTTTATAACACCTTGTATTGATGACTGACGAAAGTTATCCGAATTTGTTTTCATAGTCAAACGATAAACCCCAACAATAACTTCTTTTTCTTTACTACTTTCATAGCAGCTATTAGAGCTATAATAACCAACTTTTTTTAATACACGATCTGCAATAAAATCTTTTCTTGTTCTATTAGCTTTAACAATTGCTTCCATAATATTCTGAGGTACATCATTGTAATTTGCCAGTAATTGCTTAGTATCCTTTGGAAGACAATAACCGCCATACCCAAAGCTTGGATTATTATAATGGCTGCCAATTCGCGGATCCAATCCTATACCTTCTATAATCTGCTGTGTATCCAATTCTCTCATCTCAGCATAAGTATCAAGTTCATTAAAATAAGACACTCTTAATGCTAAATATGTATTTGCAAATAGTTTCACAGCTTCTGCCTCTGTCAAATCCGTGAACAAAATTGGTATCTCTTCTTTAATTGCTCCTTCTGTCAAAAGACTTGCAAAAATTTTTGCAGCCTCCACCAGTCTTTCATCATTTTGAGGTACCCCCACAATAATACGTGAAGGATAAAGATTGTCATATAATGCCCTACCTTCACGCAAAAACTCTGGACTAAATATGATATTTTTGCACTGATATTTTTCTCTTACATATTTTGTATACCCTACAGGAACTGTAGATTTGATAACCATTATTGCATTTGGATTTACTTTTTTCACCAAATCAATAACAGCTTCAACTGAACTTGTATCAAAATAATTTTTAACTGGGTCATAATTAGTTGGTGTTGAAATAATAACAAAATCGGCATCTTTATAAGCAGATACTCCATCTGTAGTAGCAGATAATTTCAGTTCTTTGTTTGCTAAGTATTCCTCAATCTCTTTGTCTACAATTGAGGACTTTTTCTCAGAAATCAATCTAACCTTTTCTTCAATAATATCCACAGCTATTACCTCATTGTGCTGGGCCAAAAGAATTGCATTTGATAATCCTACGTAACCAGTACCGGCTACTGCAATTTTGTACATCTCCATTTCCCCCTAAAATCATCAAATTTCACTTTGTACCTTCCTTACAATCTCTACACCAACACTAACTTCCATAGTTCTTCCAAAAAACTCCACTTGTATTATTGCTTTTCTCTTATGCCTATCAATCTTTTTTATAGTTCCTTCATAACCCTTCATCGGGCCATCTGTTATTACAATTTTGTCATTTTCTATATATCCATATGATATTTTAACAAGATGATCTTCTTTGCCAAATCTCATTAAAAATTCTATTTCCCTATCATATAGAGGTATTATCTCATTTTCATCCCCAAGAATTTTAATTAAATCAGGGATCTTTTTTACATCCAATATCAAATCATTTATACGATTACTAACCATAAAGATATATCCGGGAAATAATATTTCAGTTGTTATATGCCATTTTGTCATATATTTTATCTTCTTCTCATAATAAGGTATAAAACATTCTTGTAGAACATCATTGGATATCAACTTATTACAAATAAGCTTTATCTTTTCTTCATCTCCTGTTCTAACTTGAACTGCATACCACATAATTTTCCTCCTTTTGGACAGGCTTCGCCATTTCACAAGTAAAATACAATTTTTTAACTGTGAATTCTATATCTTTATGGCATTTAGATAGTCAAAACGCGGCAATGCGACGATTTTAATTCTCTAAAATTTGTATTGATTTATAACAAACTTACCTCTATTTTGCATTTTCATCTCCAAAGAATACACCTAAAGTTTTAAATATTAATTTTATATCTAGCAGCATGCTTCTGTCCTTTATGTACTTTAAATCAAGCCTCATCCATTCTTCAAAATCAACATTGCTTCTGCCCATAACCTGCCAGTAGCATGTAAGTCCTGGTTTTGCCAAAAGCTTAATTTTTTGCTGACAAGTAAATTTTTCAACTTCTCTTGGAAGATTAGGTCTCGGACCTACCAGTGACATTTCACCTTTAATCACGTTAAACAATTGAGGAAGTTCATCAAGACTAGTTTTTCTTATAAACCTTCCCACCCTTGTAATCCTTGGGTCTTCCCTTATCTTAAACATTGGCCCTGTCATTTCATTCTTATGTTGAAGGTTGTCCAAAAGCTGTTCTGCATCATGGGTCATAGACCTAAGCTTGTACATTTTGAAAATTTTACCGTTTTTTCCCACCCTAACCTGTGAAAATATAATAGGCCCTTTAGAATCAAGCTTAATTGCAACTGCCACTACAAACATAATAGGAAAAAAGGCAATAATTCCTATAAAAGAAAAAATCACATCTATAATTCTCTTAAGGAAATGATAACCAGAACTTTTTTCATATTTTTCCATACCTTTCACCACTATTTCAATAGATTCGATTTGCAGCCTATTCAATGGAAAATCCCCACCTTTTTTTCAATTAGGTCTACATAACCCCCTCATATCTAATAATAATGTGGTATTTGAGTATAAACAAGTTTAAAATATAAGCAGTTTTGTCAAGTTTAATGAAAAAATGCTAAACTATGATTTTTTGTCAAATTGGGGTAGATATATACTGCAATTTGTCTAGAAAAGTATGTAATTTTAGGCAAAAAAATAACCATCAACTTAGTAGTAGTTCTAAACGAAAAATCAACTTATATCAGCCATATACTAACAAATTTCATCACCTTAAAAACTTTAATAAGTCTAAAGCTCGGTATTTTGAAAATCTAAGAAGCTCAGCTAAACTCGTACCTCAAACATATCTAAGCTCCTAAGATTTTCTAAAATACCTCGCTAAGACTTATAGAAAAGTTTTTAAAAGTGTTTTCAATTTTGTTAGTATATTTTATATATAAGTTGATTTTTAAGTTAGAAAATGCACACTAACTGGTGGATATAACAAAAATTAAAACAGGGTAACTCTACCCTGCTATCCTTATCAAATACCTCTTTTTGTATTTCATTTAACTCTTTATCTAGATTCTCTATTATTTTACTGCTTTTAATTTTGATATATCATTCCAATTTTTTGATGTTATCATTTCTACTGTTGTGAGGTCTTCTCTAATTCCTTTAACTTCCCCTTCAATTTTTGCAGCAGTATAATTAACTTTATCTATTTCTGCTTTATGAATCTCACTCGCATGCTCTAAAGATCTTAATATTTGTGTATGTTCATCAAGTTTATTGTTGATAGTTTTTAATAGATCTAAAATTTCATTATCCATTTTTTCACCACCTATATTTTAGATTTTAACATCAGTTTAATTATATTTCAATATAAATGAATTTACTAATTCTTTTTATCCGATCGCTACCATGCTTACTACTATACACCAATTGCTACATTTCAATTGCCTTATCATATTCATAACTTTTAATATACAAAGTATCCCTGCTCAAATCAGCTCCACATTCCCAACATACTGTTCCAAACTCAATATTATCAATTCTACCTTCTAATATATTCCCTGTTGTTATTAAAATGGACGCTTCTTTTCCAGTGAAACAGAATTCATATATGCTGAATCTTTGCATATATCAATCCTATTATTCCATACGATATTGGAATCAATGTTTTTGTCTATATCCCAAGCAATGTTTCCAGATTCATCTATAAATACTTCTTTAAACTTATCTATATCCTTTAGCACTTCAAATACTCCGAATAAATTATTTGACATATCATATAATCTTATTTCTTCATTATCAAATACTATTGTTAATGTATAATCATCATTTGGAATAATCTTTTTAATTTTTCTAGGTCCTTTAGCAAAATATTCTGTAACTTTATCAGGAACCGAATTTGTTTTCAAGATGCTCACCTCCAAACTCCTATTTCAAAGGTTCTATTGAAAATAACTCTTTCTGTAACTTAGCAAGATACCAATCTTCTTTTAATTCTTCTTGGTGCAAAGCAGCCCATCCATATAACATTTTAAGTTGCTTATTTGGCATACATCCATTTAGTAATTCTATATCATCAATAGTAATACAACAACTATACTCACCATATTCAGCATGAAAATGTGGGGGAAGATGATCTCTATAATTAATGTAAACCTTTATTCCTCTAAACATACATATTGTAGGCATAACAAAAACCCTTTCTTGATATATCTATTTACTAAAACTGTATTCTCTATTAAATAAACTTTCTTTATACTATTATATCATATACACTTTTTTAATAAAATGCATAACATAACTAGTGGATGTATCAAAAATCAAAAACAGGGTAAATCACTCTACCCTGCTTACTACTTTCTTCACATATTCAATGTCAATGTCATTTATATCTGCTATATATTCTACTTTAAGTCCTTTTTTATATTGTCTTAATATTAGTTGCCTTATTCCTTCTTCTTTTCCTTCTTCTTTTCCTTTTTCTATCCCTTTTTCTATTCCTCTTTCTATTCCTTCTTCTATTCCCTCTTGCTTAAGTTTTTTATCTAATTCAAGCTTTTTCATCATATCAAGTAGAAATTCTCTATTATCTTCGCTTAATTTAACTCTTCCCATATTTTTATATCCCTCCAATATTTCATTTGGATACCAAAAGTTGTGTTTCTATGTCTGTATTCTTTATGTAATATATACCATTATTCACAGCTTTCACTATGGCTCCCTGTTCACTTTTCAAGTACTCTACCAATTTTCTGGGATATTTATTTGATGTTAATGTTATCGTCATTTCTTTTATATTTATCTTATTGGTTCCTTCCGATAATGCTTTGTACAGATATGCATAGGCCTTTACTTTGTAGTAGTCATCTATTGATATATAATCTGTGGGTGACTTATATTCAAATATATTGTATTTTCTAAATATTTTCCCCAGCAATTTAGTTATCCTTATATCTTTCAGTTTCTTTATCACTAACACATCTATTCTCAAAGGTTCATCTGTCAGCTGGTACTCTGTTACAAATTCCAAGTCTTCCTTATATTCTTTTAGTTCGAGCTGTATTGCTGCTGCAAAGGCTGGATGCCATTTTATTTTTTCATTTGCCAATCTTATCACTCTACCTTAGTTTCATTTATATCATTATATCATACTGTATTTATTTATAAAATGCTCATTTATTATAAATTAATTACATTTTCTATTTATATGTCATACAGTAACTGTCATCCATATAAAAAGCAGGGTAAATCACTCTACCCTGCTTACTACTTTCTTCACATATTTAATATCAATTGCTTTATCATATTCATAACTTTTGATATACAGAGTGTCCCTGCTCAAATCAGCTCCACATTTCCAACATACTGTTTCAAACTCAATATATACATTTTTAAATTCAGCTTATTGACTTTAAAAATACATACTGTATAATTAAGTTAAGAAATTGACATAATAAAAACAGGGTGTTGGGACACCCTGTAGTATACAATTCTAGTTGTTTAGGCAACTAGTTTAGCTAATTAATTATTTAAAAAAGCAGCCATACCAATTGCGTCGGTGGGCTACTTTTTTATTTTATCTATAAGTACGATAACTAAATTTATCAACGCTACCAAAAATGATAGAGCAGCAAAAACTACTATAAACATTTCGTACATATGTATCACCTCCCTCCTAAAAGGGATAGCAATACCAGTTGCCCACACGCAACTCTATTGAATTGTATGTAGATAGTTTATCATACCTCAATATTTACAGCAACCATAGAATATAATTTCTTACTTATACTCTTTCAATGTAGGCCATAACTTATCCTTTTCAGAGAAAATAATATTATTAATACCTTCAAGAGGCCATTTTATGTTTATATCAGGATCATTCCATATGATGCCACCCTCATCTTCAGGATGATAAAACTCAGTACATTTATAGCAAAACTCCGCTTCATCTGAAAGTACCAAAAATCCATGGGCAAATCCCTTTGGAATGTAAAATTGTTTCTTATTTTCCTCAGATAGTGTAACTCCTACCCACTTTCCATAGGTACTAGATCCATCTCTTAAATCAGCAGCAACATCAAACACTCTGCCTTTTACTACTCTCACCAGTTTTCCCTGAGAATAATTTTTTTGAAAGTGAAGTCCTCTGAGCACTCCCCTTTTAGATTTGGACTGATTGTCCTGGACAAAGACCATATCAAGGCCTGCTGACTTAAATTCATTATAATTATAAGTTTCCATAAAATAACCACGGTTATCTCCAAAAATACCTGTTTCTATTATGTATACTCCATCTATTTCTGTTTTTATAAAATTAAATTTACCTATTTTAATCATGTCCCTTCTTAGTCAATTCACAATTCACAATTCACAGCTCACAATTTTTGTATGAATGATTTAAGTGCATCTTCCCAGTTCCTCATGTTATCACCAACAGTACATCGGAGCATCATATTATCAAGAGAAGAAAATTCCGGTCTTTTAGCTGCTCTATTGAGCTTCTCTGAAGTCATAGGAGATACAGTGCACTCTATGCCAGCATAATCCACAATTTTGCAAGCAAAATCATACCAACTGCACTCACCCTTACCAGTACAATGGTATATACCATATTCACAAGTAAGAGCAAGCTTTAAAATGTGGTAAGCTAAATCTTCAGCATTAGTAGGATTACCTCTCTGGTCATTTACCACATCCAAATGTCCTTTTTCCTTTGCAGCTTTTAATATAGTGTATACAAAATTTTTACCATATAAGCCATAAAGCCAGGATGTCCTTACTATGAAATATCTGCTGCAATTTTCTCTAATATACTGCTCCCCTAAAAGTTTAGTTTTTCCGTAAACACTTACAGGATCAGGTAAATCGTATTCCCTAAAAGGAACAGTACCTCTGCCGTTAAAAACATAGTCAGTAGAAATATGTACAAGTTTTATTTTTATATCTTGCGAAGCTAATGCTAAATTTCTAGCTCCTAAAGAATTCACCTTAAAAGCACTTTCAAAATCAGTTTCACACTTATCCACATTAGTATAAGCAGCACAATTTATAATTACATCTGGAGCATAACCAGTTATAAAATTTCTAACATCATTTAATTTGGTTATATCAAGTTCCTCTCTACTTGGAAATCGCACTTCAGCATCAGAGTAAATTTTATCAAGTGCTCCTATTTCAGATTTTCCCATAAGCAAAATTTCTTCAAGCTGCCCAGCAAGCTGACCTTTTCCTCCTGTAATCAATACTTTCAATCATATTCACTCCTAAAATATTAATAATGTTTTCTATCAAGTAAACTTAAAATATATTTTCCATAAGCAACTTTTTTAAGGGGCTCTGCCAGCTTTATCAGTTGATTATCATCTATGTATCCTTGTCTATAGGCAATTTCCTCTATGCAAGCTATGTAAAGTCCCTGTCTTGTTTGCACAGCTTCCACAAAATTAGCGGCATTTAAAAGACCCTGGGGAGTTCCAGTATCAAGCCAGGCCATTCCTCTTCCAAAGAGCTCTACCTTAAGCTTGCCCGTTTTTAAATACTCATTATTTACATCTGTAATTTCAAGCTCTCCCCTTGAAGAAGGTTCTATATTCTTTGCTATATTCACCACATCATTAGTGTAAAAGTAAAGTCCTGGCACTGCATAATCGGATTTTGGCTTTGAGGGTTTTTCCTCTATGGAAATAACATTAAAATCATTATCAAATTCTACTACACCAAAATCTTTAGGATTGCTTACATGATATCCAAAAATAGTTGAAAAATTATGCCTCTCTGAGACAGCTTTCAACCTTTCAGTAAAACTATATCCATGAAATATATTATCCCCTAAAACAAGGACTACATCGTCATTTCCAATAAATTTTTCTCCAACTATAAATGCTTCCGCAAGCCCCTTTGGTTCATACTGTACTTCATACTTAAAATTAAGTCCAAGCTGACTTCCATCACCAAAAAGTTCCTTAAAAACACTTATATCTCTTGGTGTTGATATAATAAGAATATCGCGTATTCCAGCTAACATAAGCACAGAAAGTGGATAATAAATCATAGGTTTATCATATATGGGAACAATCTGCTTTGATATTGCCTTAGTCATTGGATAAAGCCTGGTTCCAGAACCTCCAGCTAGTATTATGCCCTTTCTCATAATTAACACTCCTTGCTATTTATCTTTGTACATTTTCTCATAGTACTTTTTATAATCCCCAGAAGTCACATTATTCATCCAATCTTTATTACCCAAATACCACTTTATAGTTTTCACTATACCATCTTCAAATTTAGTTTCAGGATACCATCCAAGTTTATCCTTAATCTTTGTAGGATCAATGCCGTATCTCCTGTCATGTCCTTTTCTATCTTCTACATACTTTATAAGTCTTTCACCTACAGAAGAATCTACATTGTCATGTATATATGAAATTATTGTTTTAACTATTTGAATGTTTGTCCTCTCATTGTGCCCACCTATATTATACACTTCGCCGCACGGGCCACTATGTATAACCATGTCTATAGCCTTACAGTGATCCTCTACATAAAGCCAATCTCTTATGTTAAGTCCATCACCGTATACGGGAATATGCATTTTATTTAAGCAGTTGTTTATAACAAGTGGAATGAGCTTTTCTAGAAATTGATAGGGCCCATAGTTATTGGAACATCTTGTTATATTTACAGGCATTTTATAGGTGTCGAAATATGCCTTTACCATCAAGTCAGCAGAAGCTTTGCTAGAAGAGTAAGGACTGTGAGAATCAAGAGGGGTTTTTTCCGTAAAGTATCCTTCACTTCCAAGAGAACCATAGACTTCATCTGTAGAAACCTGAAGATATTTTTTGCCCTGCTTAAATCCATTTTGTACAATCCATGCATTTTTTGCAGTGTCTAAAAGTGCCACAGTTCCCAATACATTTGTCTTTACAAATACCTCAGGATCTCTTATGCTCCTGTCTACGTGGGATTCTGCTGCAAAGTTTATCACATAGTCTATATCATACTTTTGAAACAGCTGTTGAAGTTTTTTCCTGTTGCATATGTCTCCCTGAATGAAGATATAGTTAGGATTTTTAGATATAGACTTTAAGTTTTCAAGGTTACCTGCATAGGTTAGCTTATCATAGTTTATTATTTTTATATCTGAATATTTTTTAAGCATATAGTGAATAAAATTAGAGCCAATAAAGCCTGCTCCTCCCGTTACTAAATATGTTTTCATATTGTCATTCCCCTTTTTTTTCATATAAGTTATATAATTAATTTATTCTTATTTTCTTCCATAATTATTTTCCTCTAAATAGTTGCCTATCTGAACTTCAATAATCTCAAGAGGTATCTTTCGTGGATTCTCTTGATTTTAAAGGAATTCTTCTCTTCCTCCAGAACCTTATAACTGCCTTAAGGTCTATAATCTTGAACCTGATATTCTACTCTACTATCATTTCTCTTTTTTAAGGTTTGTATAATTTTCTTTAACTTTTGTGACTGGTCTTTTTTGAAAATGAGCAGAGCGTCCCTATTTTCATAATGCTAAGCCTCCTATATAATTATTTGATAAATTTTGTTCACGACCCCCGGGAGGCGTTGCGAAGAAAAGCTTTGATTGACTGAGATTGCTAATTCCCCCAAAGCCTGTAATCTTGAACATGATGATCTTGCTACTTCAACGCTACTATTCTTTTAACTTAACTAAATGCACATTTATCAGCAAAAAAAGGAAAACAGAATATCCATCTACTCTGTTTTTCCTTTTATTTTACTTTCACTTTTTTACAAGGGTCTGACCCCTTACAGAGATTGGAAACTTTGTTGACAAGCTCTATTGCTAACCATTCCCATCACATGTCCCATCTTCGCAGCCTTTTAGGCTTCCGTTCACATTCTGTTCACATGCCCCAGAAGTTTTTGCGAAGTCCGAAGGACGAGCTTGCTAAAATCTCATTATTTCCATTTTGCAATTATCCTATGCCTTTACAATATAACAACCAGCTCTATCAGAACTATTTGTGGCTTTATCTAATAGTTTTTCGTCAAGATACACTTCTTTTAATAGGCGTTCTGGTTCTTCTTTCTTTATACGGTTATACTCATACAAATCTTTATAATTAAATATGAAATTAATTTTGACAGGTTGTGGAGTACATACCGGTGAAAGATCGGGCATTTCGCCACAAGCCACTTGTATTACTGCCCGTACGAAATCTACTCCTGTAGAGTAACGAACTAAATCGCTACCTATGCAATCTCCACCCATTCGGCCTCCAATTTCTATTATACGGATTGATCCATCATCTGCAATTTTTAATTCTGAGTGAGATGCACTATTTTTTATACCTAACGTATTTAATGCATGAACAACAACAGCTTTAACCTTCTCTAAAACATCATTGCTTACAGGCGCTGGTTCTAAATGACCCGTTTCAATAAAATGAGGTGCACCTGTTGTATACTTTTCTGTCATAGCTAAAAAATGATGTTCACCTTTAAATGAAATGTACTCAACACTGTATTCTTTTCCTTCAGCAAACTCTTCAATCAATGCCTTTTTTTCAAAACTATCAGTTATCGACTCGAATACTGCTTTTTTTAGTGAAGCAAAATCGGGCTGTTCCAGCTTGAAAATACCACGACTTCCGCTTCGATCTGTTGGTTTAATAATAATTGGATACGCAAGTGATACAGTAGATAAATCTGTTTTTTCATCTACCATCACACTCTTGGGACTAGGATCACCATTCTGTTTGAATGCAGTTCTCATCATATTCTTATTTGTACTAATTTTAGCAGCTTCCATAGTATTGCCTGTTAATCCCAATGATTCAGCCACATAGTTTACTGTGATTGCCGCCAAATCTGACGCTATACTACAAATACCACAAATCCCTATTTCTTTGCATTTATCAAGTATTTGTTCCTTTTCCACTATGCTAATAGGATAAAAGAAGTCTGCGACACTTTCGCCTACATCGTTAGCCGCCCATGCAAATACATGTGTAATATATCCCATTTTTTTTGCTTTTTCTATCAATGGTAATTGAAAGTAGCTAGCACCTATAATTGCAATATTTTTTCTTTGTTTATTCATCATATATCACTTCCTCTCTTCCTATTTATACATAGTTTTAATTGACGTAAGTGATTTGTAGCATTATGGGCATCACTATTCAGAACATTCAACAAGGATTGAGAGCAAACCACTCCAACACTAAATCCTATTTTTAAACTATTGAAAATCATTTCTGACAAAGGTATTAGCTATTCTATGGCACTTGCCCTTTTAGATAATTTGTATAAGTACTTATCTATTAACTCATTAAAGTTCAATATCCATACTATCTTTAAATAATTTAACGGATCTTTGCGGTACATATACACTATGTGGCTGTGTACTCTTGCTAATATACGCACCCGCTCCAATCAATGTATAGTCAGCAATTGAAATTTTATCTTTAATCGTTGCATTATTACCTATAAAACAATTATTACCTATTTGTACAAAACCACTAATAGATGACATTCCTGTTAAAGTATTAAAACTTCCAATCAAACAGTCGTGTGCTATAGCAGTTTTATACCATATTAAATTTCCAAATCCCAGTGATACAAATGGTTGAATAAGGCTATCTTCTAAGATAATGTTTCCTTCTCCCATCTGAACATTACTGGCAATATTAGCAGAACTATGAATATACTGTGCGATTTCAAAGCCTAATTTTTTGCATTGCCAAAATATGCTCTGACGTACTTCATTCATCTGATTGTATCCAATACATATCAATATTTCATAATCTTTACTTAAATAATGTCCTTCTCGAAAGTTCTCAAAAGGTATTACCTCAAGCCCTTCGAAGTCTTTCGATTTTATGAATTTACTTTCTACTGTAACGGCTGCGATTTCTCGTTTTAAGTCATTTTCAATATACCATTTCATTAAATGAGCGAAATCTCCATTTCCGTATAGTAGCAGTTTTTTTTCATTCATTTTTATATCCATTCCTTTCGCTTTGCTCAAGGCACAAAACGTGATGAAATATGTCACTTTGATCGAATTTTATTTTATAATCAATGCATAGAGATATCAATAAACTACAAATCACGGGAAGGTGAGTGGGCTGTCTGACTTGTCAGATAACCGTACTTTTATATGTGCATACATCCTTTTCAATCACAAATAAGTGTACCTTTGAGTACACAACCTTACCCTTATTTAAACTATCTTGTTTAAATGCTAGGCTGTCAGTCAATGCTGTTTCTCCCTATGATCTTTAAGAACTTCTATTCAATTTTTTGAAGTCATCAAAAGGTGGCTTGTTTGCTACGGCCGTTTATTCTAGTATCAGTTCATACTTTAAATTTCAACCTACACCTCAAAAAATTTATAAACCGATGATATAACCTTCCTACAATCGTCTTCTGTAAGTCCATAGTACATAGGAAGACGAACAAGCCTTTCACTTTCACTAGTAGTATACAAATCATCACCTGAAAAAATTCCATACTTCATCCCCGCTGGTGAAGAATGCAGTGGAATATAATGGAATACGCAACAAATCTGCTGTTCCATCATATATGAAATAAAGTCAGTTCTCTCCTTAATATTCTTGCATTTTATATAAAACATATGTGCATTATGTGTACAGCCATCAGGTATAATTGGAAGTAATAATTTTCCTTCATTTTCAAGTTTCTGTAAAGCATCATAATAATGATTCCAAGTATTCATTCTATTATCATTAATTTCTTCTGCTCTCAACAACTGTGCCCAGAGATAGGCGGCATTTAATTCACTCGGCAAATAGCTGTCCCCAAAATCTACCCATGTATACTTATCAACTTGTCCTCGAAAAAACTTAGATCGATTTGTACCTTTTTCTCTTAAAATCTCAGCACGATCGTTGTATTTAGAATCATTGATAACAAGTGCACCACCTTCACCCATTGAATAGTTTTTAGTTTCATGGAATGAATAGCATCCAAAATCTCCAATTGTTCCTAGATACCGCCCCTTATACATACTCATTACGCCTTGAGCTGCATCTTCTACAACTTTTAGATTATGTTTCTTTGATATACTCATTATAGCATCCATCTCACAAGCAACACCCGCATAATGCACAACAATAATAGCTTTGGTTTTATCAGTTATAGCCTCTTCAATTTTAGTTTCATCAATATTCATTGTATCAGGTCGAATATCTACAAAAACAAGTTTTGCGCCAACTAATACAGCAGCTGTTGCTGTACTAGAAAAAGTATAACTAGGTAGAATAACTTCATCTCCTGGTCTAATATCACAAAGAATCAATGCCATATCTAGTGCCGTTGTACCACTAGTAGTCAGAAGTACTTTTTGGGCATTAAATTTTTCCTCCATCCAAACATGACATTTCTTTGTAAAATTACCATCACCACAAATTTTATGTGATTCAATTGCGTTCCTCACATATGTCATCTCATCACCTGTATAAGGTGGCACATTAAAATTAATCATCTTTTATTTTCCTCTCTGTAAATTTAATTTTTAACTTAGATACAAACTTTTTCAAAAAAAACTTTGGAAAAGATATTATAAGCGATCGATTAATTGATTTTGCAATTGCATGTTCAAATCCATATTTGCAGTCATAACGCCGCCTATACTCGTCTCTAAAATCTGCAGTATCTACTTCTTGAATATGATAACAATATTCTGTTCTTTTTTCTTTAATTAATAAACCTATGTTTCTGACAAAACATTCTTCTGTCATAATAGCACCATTCAGTTTCTTTTCTCTTGTATTCAAATATTCTTTATCGTTTAATAAATGATCTAAATCTTTTACCAGTGTATCAAAATCATCATACTGTATTTCACGGTCATTCTGATCAAATAATAAACCATCTGCATCATTATTATGCCTCAAGGTAATTGGAATTTTTCCAGCATTTGCCGCATATCTCATCATCAACCCACCAAACATAGGATAGGTATTAAGATATATTATACATCTCTCCATGATTTGATAAAAATCAGTTCTTTCTGGAAGATGATAAACTCTTCCTTTAAACTTGTATTGTAAATTCTTTAGCTGGCTATCATCACCGAATCCAGCATACACGTAAAATATATCTGGATTGTTTACCAACACGTGCTCTACAATTGCATAAAATTTATTATCTGGGTCTCCTAATGTTTTATATAACGACCCTCCACTGAATATAAATTTATTTTTATCAACATCAAATGGCATCGGTCCTAATTTCATATTACAATTAACATATAGATTAACATCTAACATAGCCAATTTGTCTTTTTCTATGTTTCTGTGAAAAAATGATATGCTCGCTGCCAAATCTCGGCTACCGATAAATAAGTCTGCAGCATATTTACCCAACCAGAACGCATGATCTGTAAGGTCAATCAAATATCTATAAACATAATTCTCTAGTCTATCGAACACAACCGTACCCGCAACATCAAATGGAGTTGTATAAAAAAAAGCATTTTGTGGTTTATTTTTTTCGAAAATATAGAACAAACTAGTAATCCATTCTAAGTAACTTTTATTCATATTTATATAAATCCAGTCAACATCATATCCTTCAAGTTCTCGTTTAAGATTAGGCTGATTATCTCTGGCCTTTTCATTTGTGACATACACCAAATGATATCCATTTTTAACTATTGCTTTAGTGTAGACAATAACATGACCTCTTAAATCCATTCCAAATGAATCATAAAATAAAACTGTATTACTGTTTTTTAATTGATTATAGATTTGTGAATCACATTTTATAATCTGTTTTCCAATTTGCAACAGCATTTGCTCCAGTTCATCATCTTCGTATACCTGATTATACTCGTATAGAATATTGGCACATGCAGAAATAGCAGCAAGTGCTTTTTCATAATTATTTTTTTTAATTGCGGTAATACTAGTATTCTTTAATTTAGAAATTATGTCACCAACTTTTTTATCTTTCTCTTTTCTATACATCTATGTTTTATTTCCTTTCAATCTTACTTTAATAAGAATGTCTATTTATATTTTTATTAAAGCTTTTCAATCATGATCAGCATTAACAATCGTTAATTAGTATATTAAAGTGTAGATTTTCTTCTCCTTGTTTTACTCAATCGCTGAATAATTGGAATAAGCATACTCATTGCAAATTCATTTTTCATTCCTATAAGCACTGCTACATAAAAAGTGATGCTACATGCTACCACCACAAATATTTTAATCCAAAAATTGCTAATAAGACTTTTTGAAATAATAGCAATAACTATAATGCCTAAACTTCCCATAAGTGGAGCTTTAAACATTTCCATAATATTCCCAAATTTAATATCTTTCTCAATTCCAGATGTCACAATTATCGTAATAACCATGCTGGAAAGTACAGTCATAGCCGATGCTGCATTGATTCCAAAGTACGGAATAAAGATATAGTTTGTAACCATATTCACACCTGCACTCACTAAGCAAGCTATCATAAATCGTTTTTCTCGTTTAGAAGGAAGCAATATCATATTACCGTAAATACCATTCAAAAAACCTATTGCCATAGAAATCGTTAAAATATGAAGGCAAGGAACTGCACTAAGATATTCTTGTCCTCCAATAATCTCAATAATTTCAGGTGCAGAAACGTTTATTCCAACAATACATGGTAACCCCAATGCGACAGTAAATGCACTTGCATCATGTAGCAATTTATTAATTTTATTATAATTTTTTTGAGCAAATTGGTAACTCAATTGCGGCATGACAACCCATGCTATCGATGCCACGACTTGACTGACAATATTAATTATTTTCACCGCAGTAGTATATAACCCAACTTGATAATCACCTTTCATTATACCCAGCATCGTTGTATCAAGATTATTTAATAAATTTTGTGAAAGTAACATAGCAAACAACAATATGATTGGCGGAAAATGTCGCTTCCAATTCATATTCATAGTAAACCGAACTTTACAATACCTACGTCTATAAAAAATATTCGTAATATTTGCTCCACTTGATGAGAGTACACTAATAATAGCATATATTAAATAATGATCTGGTTTATGGACAAATAAAAACATTGAAATAAGTGCTAAAAATTGAAATATAAATGTTCTTAAAGTAATATATTTAAAATCTTCCATGGCTGTATTAAGCCAATCTGCTCCTAACGTAGTAAAAATAATTGAAACACTTTGAATCAGGATTAATAATTCATAATCTTTTATTACAGGTATAAACATCAAGCACAATATTAAAATGAAATAAGAAAAAGCCATCGTACATATATTAATAGAAATAATCTGACTGGCTATCTTGCCTAGGAGATTTTTATCATTTTTTACACGGCTGCATTCACGAACAGCATATGTTGTAACACCTAGTGTTGCAATAAGAGAAAAATAACTCACAATTGAATTTCCAAAATTTATTTTACCTACATTCTCAGCTCGCAACACACGGGATATGTAGGGGAAAGTAATTATAGGAAAAATGATAGAAGATATTGTCTTAATAACGTTAAATAATGTATTTTTCTTTATACTTGGACTATTTTCCCCCTGGTTGTTTTTCATATATAATCTCCTCTGTTAAATCCTATTGTATTATAATGTATCTTTTACTACTCGCTTTGAACACGATAAATTTAATTATTACCTATCCATGCTTTTTATACATAATTTCTAGCTGCTTTTTAATTGTTCTTTTTCAACATCCAAGTCAACTGTTCAGATTTTTTCAATGGTTCATATAAGTCCTCTATGTGCAATCTCAAATACTCCTTGTCCAATTTAGAATAATCAACTTTCAACAATTCTTTAATGATATCATCTGCAAAACGGTATTTTATTATTTTTGCCGGCACACCACCCACCACTGCATAAGGTGGAATACTATTTGTTACAACTGCACCGGCAGCTATAACTGCTCCTTGTCCGATTGTCACACCCGATAAAATAACTGCATTTTCGCCAAACCAAACATCATCACTTACAATTATCTTTCCTTTACATAATGTATCTCCTTTTTTTCCAAATAATTTTTCTTTAAATGGATAAGTAGACATAGTATTCAGATTATGCTCTCCTCCTAAAATAAATTTCACATTTTGTGCAATTGAACATAACCGACCAATAGTTAAATGAGCATTTTCACAACCATACGTCTGAACATTTATACATCCATATGTATAATCACCTATATCAATCTCATTAATATTACAATTGTGTCCTGGATAAGTAAAGTTATTTTTATTTCTTTTTCTCCAATGATATTTTAATATTAAAAAGCGAAAGAATTTCTTCACTCTAACTATTAACTTATTTATCATATATCTACCTACCTCACTTTCTTACACTCATCACGTTTTATTGTCACTTAGGCTTTTTCCGATAAGCAAATATTCACATAACTAATAAGAAGCCCAACTAAAACCCAAAATAACTTATCGACTCCCGTTACCGACAACATACTGATAAAATATGCCAAAAAGCAAAATTTGAACATCTCAGCTATACCATCATTATTCTTATACTTTTTCCCAATACAAAGCTTTAAAATCATTGAGTAAAGTACTAAAAAGCCAATACTACCCAAAATTCCATATTCGCAAAAAATCTTGACATAGCCTATATCATATGTGTTGGTAACTTGCCAATTGCCTAGCCAATAATAGCTTAATACCCCTCTCTTCATGGCGTCTGGTCCAAGGCCGACAATTGGACTCTGTTTAAAAGTCCAAGTAATACCTGACAGCTGTGCCATTCTAGATGTCAAACCATCAGCATTTGTTCCATAATTATCAATTGTTCCTGTTGATGGGGAAATGATATATACTAAAGATTTAAAAACATCAGAAATATAGTTCGATAATTCCGGTACAAATATTACAGCAATAGCAAATACCATAGCGGCAGAAATAATAAAAATCTGATATTTTTTCAACTGATTTCTTTTCTTTTGAAACAACATTATGCACACAACTAAAATAAACGCCACAAGTGTTCCTCGGGAGTTAGACAATACCAACGCAATTATGTTCAGTATTATACAAACCATGTATCTGAATCTATTTCGCCCACTATTTTCATAAAAATACATAGCAATTGGTATCATCACAGTGCAATATAAACCATAATATACTGCATGTCCAAATCCAGCTTCCAATCGCATCAATCCCATTCTGCTGAAATTGGCCATCAGCATTTCTCTGCTAACGGTATTCAAATAATAAAAAGGATTTTCGCCTACTAATAATCCTGTGATTGAAACGATAGCAACTACACCTGAAGCGTACACCATAACTTCCAAGCATCTAATCAATTTCTCCTTGGTAGTTACTGTACAAGATATAATCCAAATCACTAATACTTCTTCAATAAAAATACTCATCAGCTGATCTAACGCTGCGTTAAAAATTGTTGTCAAAAAGTATATACTGATTCCAATAACAATTGCAAAGTAAATAATCAGCTTTCTATTAATACCTGCATTCTTATTAGCAATAGACAGTTTTATTCTACCACGGCATTTATATATATAACTTAAACACAGTATCACTAAAAGAACTCTACTCATAGTAATTAACGGAAAACTAGCAGAAATTTCTATTGCAAAATAACTAGGCAAAACAATATAGCACACAAAAAACAAAAACAAAAATATTCCAATTTTCTTATTCTTTATCATAATTTCCTACTATGACTCACACGTTTATTTCGTGTATAACCATATGCTCCTTCCACAATAATCACATCTAGCATACAGCTTTAATTTGTAGCTTATAATATTCCCATATGCAAAATCAATTAAATATTGAAATGTGTCCTTCAAACCCTGACTTACGGACAGTTATTTGGGTAAATGATGGATATAAATGAAGTTTATATCCATTAGTATAAGTATACTTGTCCCGTATTTTTAAGTAAGTTTTTTACTTTTTTACCATGTTAAATATCGTAAAGTATAAAACTAAATTTTAATCTGCATTTTTTTCTATCAGAATCGTAACATCTATTAAACCATGCTAATCCACTTCTAAATAAACTGTATATTCTAACTGCCTTATTTTTTATTTTCTTAGTTACTCCTATTATTTTGCTCTTCTTATTTTTATAACAATCACCACCTCATACTATCATCCACGTATATGCTATACATAAGCATAGATACAGATTTTCAAAATATACAAAATTGTTTGTCCAGGTACCTTCCATATTAAATCCACTGGACTTTAGATCTCTAGACATTTCTTCTATATCAAACCTCTTTTTAATAACAAAGTTCCCCCATATCTATCAAAGTGGGTAAGGTCCAATACAGCTTGTTAGATCCTATCCTATTCCTTGTTGCTATAAATTTCATTTAATTACATGCCGTGGGTACGAATCACGGGAACAATTAAACATTCCCGCGAAAACGAATTTTGATTTCTGCCTTCCTCATAGAGAAAAAGTCGGCTATTCCACATATTTGGTTCAATATCGGGACTTAATTTTTCCTTTCACTTTATTCTGACCTACAATTTTCCTGTCTATGCTTCACAGCTTATATTACTATAAACAACACAAGACTCGGTACAACACTGTTGGCTAAGCTTTATGTTGACTGCTATTTCAAGCAGTAAGAATTTTATCGTCTTTCCAATGTGCAACCTTCATAGAACTGTACATCCTCAATTAAGGCAGAAGCTCTTTATATTATCATTTATAGAATATAGCTAATTGATGGTTTTAGTTCAAATATACTTACATATAATTTTGGTTTAGGAAGTCTATAAAAGTTTATCATTATTCTAAATGTATGACAGTGATAACTTTTCCTCTGATTCTTTAAGGGCCTAAATAATAAAATTTTATAATAACTGTTTCACATATTTGTGGTTACTGCTCAAAAATCACGTTGAGTATAACTACTTAACTATAACATCCAAATCATAACTGCTCTTTTAATCCAAATGCCAACAAAATATCTCCGACCAATTGCCTCTTTCTACGAAAAATCATAGAATACCTTGTAGCCAACGGCAAAATTGAAGATACTTTTTTCTTTTCCAAAAGCCCTAGTCTGTAACGATAAGCATTTATCACATTCTCAACTGTACCTTTTTTTACTGAATAATTCGGTACAGAATATGTCTGCATATAATTTATCATTTGGTTACCAGTGTCAATTTCATTTCGACAATTCTGTATTGATTTTTTAAGTGTCCTTCCCCTTTTCCTAGATTCATTATTGCCATGAATGCGATGAAGAATTGTAGACTCATGTAAAAAATAACATTTTCCATCTAAAGATCCAATTTTCCAGAATATGTCATCATGAGCACATCGATCGATATAGTATGGTAAAACTCTATTAATATATTCTCTACGAATTGCCATTGTACAACCAGAACATTGTATCATATAATTTTCAGCATTACATCCAAGTTCTATCTTTTCCAAAGTCGCATGGTCTGACAGCTTGGTAACTTCTGGTTTGTTTCCTCCATACCATACTGTTTCCTCTGATGCAAGTACCATTATTTCAGGATGTTGCTCCAAAATTTTCATTTGGCATTCTATTTTATCAGTAAGCCATATATCATCCTGATCACAAAAGAAAAGAACAGATCCTGTTATTAACGATATACCTTCATGGAAATTCTTTTTCCATCCCTTATTTTTTTCATTTTCATAAATAACCCAAGAATCATTCTTTTTGTGTTTATCAATAAAATCTCGAATAATACAAACCGTTGCATCTGTTGAATAGTCATCTACAATTACAAGTTCATCAATTTCACGGCTTTGTACTAATAATGAGTTAAGTTGTTCTTCGATATATTTTTCACCATTATATGTTGCCATTAAAACAGAAATTTTAGCTTTTCCCATTTGAAATTATCCTTTCTTATTTTGAAATTATCCTTTCTTATATAGATAACAAAAGAGAATGACACTTATTTATGCAGGACATATTTATTAAAGCGTCTGTTCCACTTTTTCCAATAATACAATCCCAGTGCATGCATCTCTTTTGAAAAATTATAGCTGTTATATCTTTGCATATCATTTAAAGTCACAGTCCCAGCGATTTTAGGATAAAGTCCTGTATTAGTAATAAAAAATATATTCGCATTTTTATCAATAAAAAGCCTTGGGGTTCTTCCTGAAAAATGAATATAAATGTATTCTTCTGTTTCTATATGAGAATCAACTGCATATGCACGATATATTTTATTATTTTCATAATAATAGATTTGGCCCTGAAATTTTTCTTGGTCTTTACTTTTCGGCAGATAAGCACATAACCGAAATTGATGATATTTTCTTGATATATCTGCACAATGGAAATCCTTATATGTTGATATATTGTTTGCATCAAATATTTTTTGGATGCCTTCACCTTCATCAAAGACACAATTTACTCTTGTTGTAAAAATGCGGTGATAATCTGGTCCGCCTTGCAAACAATATGCCCGATTTATTCGATCAACATTACGATATAAAGTCAAGTGTCCATTTTGATAGATTTTGTCATTCGTGTTGAGAATATTATAGTCAATATAGCCACGAATATCCCCAAAGATTTCATCAATGTCACAATGCCCCCAAAAATCGTATCTTTGAAGTAAATCACTAAAAATTACACCAAAAGCTGGCCTATAATCACATATTTTATATGCCTTATCCAGTGTAATTTCAAAATCAAAGCATTTTTGGACATTTTCTTTAAATTTTAAAAAAGGCATTGTGATAAAGTAAACATTCTTTACGTCCTTGACAAATTGATCGGTAATAATATAGAAATCAACTGTCGGGTTTGCATTGCAAGACAATATAAATAATGGAAAATGTTCAGGGAATTGACCAAAGTAGCATACGATAATTGCAATATTATATGTCATAACCATATTATTCCTTTACTCCTTTACTCCTTTATTCCTTATGATGATATTGTGCCAATATTGGCATACCTTATTGATTAGTCTGTGGCAACTACATTCACTACAATTGCTTCACCAGGTCGTGCCTTACCGTCACGGTGATCGTGCACAATCTTACTTTCGTACATACTATACTTTTTCTTGATCTGAAACTTCAACTTGTGATGAATGACCCACCATGTCAGTACCTAGATATACTTATACATAACCGGAGAAACCGAACCGATCTCCAATACTGACGGTTACAATGGCAGACCTTGTTGCAAATTTCTTCTTCCTACTGGCTGTTCTACAGATCGTCCAGATTGCCCATAACTTCTTTGAGTTCTTGGATTTCAGAAGCTCATTCCTGTGTTAACCTCATATACTTCCATTGCTTCTTCTCTTGTTAATTCTCTAATACAAGGAATATCACCATAAAAATAATCAGCATGAGTGGTACCCAGTGCAGAAATAGACATTCCTGCTTGTGCAAATGCCACAGCATTTACTGAATGAGCATGAACAACTCCACCAATAGTCGGATACTTCTTATATAATTCAATATGTGTAACCGTATCAGAGGAAAGCCTCCATTTACCTTCTACTACATTTCCATTTAAATCAACTACAACCATATTTTCAGGTGTCATACTATCATAATCTACTCCTGATGGCTTAATAACTAATAGACCACTTTCATAATTAATACCACTAACATTACTCCAAATACAAATCACTACACCTTTAGCAACTAAATCCATATTAGCCTTATAAACTTCTTCTTTTAGCTTTTCAAACATGATTGTCTTTCCTCTTTTTAAAGTACTTTTAAAATTCTGATTGTCTGTTCTAAACCATCACGTAAAGTATATCTTGGGACATAACCAAGTAATTTCAATTTACTTTCATCTAAAATTGCATCCATTGGCTTAGAAAATCCCTTCTTTTCAATTTCATTTGGTAAATCAAAAACTATTTTTGCTGATGCAATTTCGGCTACTACTCTTGCCATCTCTGCTATAGTTGTTGTAGATTCTGTGTTCGCCACGTTATACGCTTCACCATTTTTTCCGTGTAACAAAGTTATAAAGATTCCAGCTACAGTATCAGCCACATAGCAATAGGATCTACTTTGTTCACCGTTACTTTTTAATACGATATCTTGACCATTTAAACAATTTCTTATAAACTGTGCCACTACTTTATTATCTGTGTTTGTCATTGTTGGGCCATAAATATACCCTAATCGGGCAATTATTGCATATATGCCATACTCATCACAATAACTTCTGCATAATAATTCAGCAGTTCTTTTACTCTCAGGATAAGAAGAACGAACCTCATTAAAATCCACAATTCCTAAATTAGATTCAGCTAATGGACTTTCAGTGGTTTTGCCATAAACTTCCATAGTAGATGTTAATAAGACTTTTGTATGCTTATGTTTTTTTGCATAGTCCAATATATTTTTTGTACCTATGATATTGGTTACTATCGTTTCAGCAGGAAATTTTGCATAGGTACCTGGATCTGCACTGCTTGCTGCATTTATAATGTAATCAATATCATCATGCACAGCTAATGGTTCACAAACATCCTGCACCCATAAGGCAATACTCATAGACTTATAATATGGAAAACGCTTCTGCATTTTTTCAAGTGATCGACTTAGTGCTATAATTTTAAAACTTTTATTTAAATATTTATTTGCGTACACAAGAGTATCTATTATGAAAGAACCAATTAATCCTGTTGCTCCAGTGATTAAAATAGTTCCTCTATCTATAGACAATACGCCTGCCGCATACTTTAAATCTTTCTGATAATTATGATTTTCAAAAATATTCATCTTACTCATCACCAATTAATGCATCCATGAATCTTTTTTTGACTGTAATAATGCTTTAAAAATTTCTATATCTTCAGTTGTTGTCAGTTTCAAATTTTTTTCAGACCCAGCTGACATATACAACTTTCTGCCCAATTCAATATACATTGTGCAAGAAGCTACAGAATTAGTAATACCTTTATTCAAAGCTTCTTTATGTGCTGCAACAATATCATTAATAAAAAAGGACTGTGGTGTCTGTGTAATCTTCAAGTTATCTCTCGGTATTTGACTTTCCGATTCTATACCGTCCATTGTCTTAAGCATAGCAGCTGTACATGGAACCACTGTAATAGCGTTTCCATGCATACGACACACACGAATATTGTCAGAAATAATATCTGTTGAAACCATAGGTCGAATGGCATCGTGAATAAGAACAATATCATCTGCCTCACTATGCCTTTTCACTATATCATAGAGACCATTGCGAATAGAATCTTGTCCCTTCACACCTCCAGGTACTATGTTTTCAAGTTTAGTAATACCAAATTGTTTACTATAAGCTCTCAAAATATCATTCCATCCATCAAGACAAACTACTTCAATTGCATCAATATTAGGATGCTTCTGAAAAGCTTCTAAAGTATAAACAATTACTGGTTTATCATAAACGTTAATAAACTGCTTAGGGATATCCTGATTCATACGTGCACCGACTCCACCGGCAATAATTAAAGCAATGTTCATAATTTTGATTCCCCCAAAATAATTATTTTTTATTGTGTATAGAGTAATTTCCAAGATCTATAAATGAAATTCCGTGACGGCTTACTTGTTGTTCAACTGGCGGTAATTTCATATAGTCGCCATAAATTTCTCTCAATACCTGATCATAATTTTTAGGAATACACACATCTAAATTTTCGAATTTATGATATTTCATTTCTTGTAAAAATTTTCTATCTTTTAATTCTTTTTTATATGAATATGCCCCACACATATCTACGACGCATTTTGTTACTACATCATTATAAGCGGTCATAATTTTCATACAGCTATCTTTCCATGCATTGACTGTTCTAATTTTTGATATTAGAAGCAATATTCTATATAGCAATTTCTTTATTCTGCCAACATCACCAATTGAAAATCCGCAGCGTAATAATAAGATTTTTCTTATAACATAAATTCTAATTTCCTGTATTTTTCGTAAAATATTACTGTCTGGTGCATTATCAAAAGGGAAAACGTCAATAAATATGCTATCGTCCATCAATATATCTTTTGACAGTTCTTCTCTATAATGTGTTCCCTTGATTTTCAATTTTAGAAATGGAAGCGGTGATGCAGGATCTATTTTCCAATCATATATTTTATACTCTGAATCTAATTCAATATAACAAGCCTTTATAAACCGCTGATAATCTTTTCTAAACATTCCAACATCAATATCATCATCCCATGGAATAAAACCATTATGTCGAACAGCACCTATTAATGTACCACCAACAAGAAAATAGCTAATATTATACTTTTCACATATTCTCTTTAACTCACTCAGTAAATCAAGTTGTGCATATCGGACTTTCTCTATATCTGCCATATTATACTATCCATTTCTATATTTATTTCTTCATCTGTGCATCGATATCTGCATCAACTATTTCTTTACCAGTTTTTTCTTTAAGCATTTTTTTAGAAGCTACTGATAAACCATCATTAATAGTTGCGTACATATCACATGTTGAACAAGCATCTAATTCTTCATTTGTCACCTTACCGTTACGGTAATCGCAAACAACCTTATTTTCATACATACTGTACTTCTTAGAAGTCCAAAATTTTAATTTATGACATACTACCCACCATGCTGGTTTCCAAATATACTTATGCATTGCAGGAGATACCGAACCAATCATCCAACATTGACGGTCACAACAACGTACTTTCCTACGTACTTCATCAGCCTGTTTGCTCTTCCAAAGTTCTTCCCATGTAGTACATTCATTTAAATTTCCCATGACTTCTTTATCTTTAGTACCATTACATGGCATTACATCTCCATAAGGATCAATAAAGAAAGTATCAAATGCCATATCACAAGGAAGTAACCGTTTCTGTCCATATATATAATTTATAAGTCCATGATTAAAATACGCTCTAAACCACTTTTTCGGGCTATTTGATTTCAATAATTCATTAATGAGATTTTCAAATTCTTTAGCAACAATAGGTCGATCGTGAATAATATTTTTCGCTTCAACAAAATAGAAACTATTATGTAATGATGCCGTAGCAAATTCCATATTCATCTTATCAGAAAGCTTATACAACTCAACAAGGTCTTTTGCATTAGCATCCTGAACTGTCATACCAAATCCAACATCTTTCATTCCCATTTCAACTAACTTTTTGAGAGTTGTATAACCACGGTTAAATCCATCATCTAAACCACGGATTTTATTATTAGTTTCCTCTAATCCTTCTATAGAAATACGAATACCAATATTGGGAAATTCTTTGCATAGATCTACAATACGCTCTGTAAAAAAGCCATTAGTTGATATTACTATTCTATCAGATTTCTTATATAACTCTCTTACTATATCTTTCAAATCAGTTCGAATAAATGGTTCCCCACCTGTAATATTTGTAAAGTACATTTGTGGAAGTTTTCTTATTGTCTCTAATTTAATTTCTTCTTCCGGCTTAGACGGTTTTTTATATCGATTGCACATATTACACCGTGCATTACAACGATATGTAACTATGACTGTACCATTTAACTTTTTCATACAATTCTTCAGTCCTTTATCTTTGATAAATGTCTATTATTTTCTTGTAATATTTTTCAATTATATCAAATTTTATATTCTTACAATTGTTACTATACGTATTCATTAATTCATTATTGGACCAAAGCTTACTTACTTTTGTTTTTAACTCTATAATATTACCACTCTTAAATAACTCACCGGTTTGTCCAACTTGAATTAATTCTGGTATACCACCAATATTAGCCCCTAATACAGGAGTTCCATACATTTGACTTTCCATAACTGAAAACGGACAATTTTCATACCATTCAGATGGATAAATAGAAAACCTTGCTTCACGTATCAGTGTTTCTAATTCTTTTCCTTTTTTAAATCCTACATTTTCGATATTTTCAACTTTTTCAATTTCTTCTTTCAAAGGCCCCATTCCCGCAAATATGAAATGAATATCTGGCAACATCTTACATACTTGAATTAACGTTTTAATGCCTTTTTCCTCTGAAAAACGACCAAAATACAAAACGTAATCTTTCTTAGTAACATCTTTCCATTCAACTTTGTCTATAAAATTATGTAATGCTACAGTTTTTGGAACAAATAATGGATTTGTATCCATCTTTGATTTCATAAATTCACTACAACAAATAATTGTATCTATATATCGATATATTTTTCTATTATTCCAATATACGGCTTCCATCGTACCAATAGCACTCTTAGCAGTAGACCCATGAATGCATTTTCCTTTGGTACAATTCATAAATTTTCCTCCAATACACTTCTCACAATTTTCATGTGTATTTGGATTATTCATCATATGATTTGGACATAATAACTGGTAATCATGTGCGGTAAATACAATTTTTACTTTTCTATTTGATTCTTTCTCATATTTCTTTATTTCTAGTATAATGGAAGGGGTTAATTGATAATTGAAATTATTCAAATGTACTACATCTGGCTGAAAATCTTCTAATACCAATCTAATCTTCTTTCTTGACTCGGACGAATAAATTGTTTTAATTGGATAAAACAATTTAGAAAGTTTACTTCCTCCGTGAAAATCCATATTTGACGTATATGATTCAACATGATTACCGACGCAACGGCCCTCATGTTCCATACCGAAATATTGTACTTCATGACCTTGTGAAACAAGACATTCCCCTAATTTAAATATATATGTTTCTGACCCACCATTTCGATGCAGAAACTTATTTACCATTAATATCTTCATCAATTTTACCTCTATGATTTATATAAAAGCACAGTCTGGTTAACTACATCATCCCAACTATACTTATCACAAATATATGCACTTGCATTTTTTTTATAATACTGAACTAATTCCGGGTTATCACATAATTTTTGCAATTTATCTTTTAAATCTCCTACATTACTCTTTTGAAAACTTACTGCTTTATCTTGTATTACCTCAGTACATTCTGAAATATCAGAAACTAAACAGCAATTTCCATAGCTCATAGCTTCTAATAAACTGATTGGCATTCCTTCAAGGTCTGAAGGAAGTATGTACATATATGCATTTGAATATAATTCCTTCAACACTTGCCCTTGGACAAATCCAGTAAATAAAATTTGTTTGTCTTTTTTAGCAATCTCTTTTATATTGCTGATGAACTCATCTGTATCAGATGAACCACCTGCAATCACCAACTTTTTATCTGTCTTTACTTTCAGAAATGCCTCAACTAAATACTGTAATCCTTTCTCTGGTACAATTCTGCCAAGAAACAATAAATAACTATTTTTTTCCAAATTCCATTTTTGTCTTATTAATTCATCCGTATGAATTTCTGGCTTATTGATACCATTTGGAATATATACCGTTTCGCGGTTATATGTATCTTTAAAATATTGTTGAACATTTTTGCTTAAAACTATAATTTCATCAGCATATTTAGCAGCTATTTTCTCACCTAATTTTAAGTACCAAGTTGCAAATCTACCCCATTTATTTCTTGCCCAATCCAATCCATGAATTGTAGCAACTGTTCGAATTCTAAAAAGATGTGGTATAAATAACATAACACATGGGCCTTCCGCGTGGTAATGTATGCAATCGTAATGACCAAATATTGCTTTCATAGTCGCAAAAAATGATGAAGTAACAGCTGCTAATCCTTTACGTTCTATAGTAGGAACTGTAACAATGTGTATTCCCTCATATTCTTTGAAATCTACATTATTACTAACACCATCAAATTTTTTACCACTTACATGATGTCCTTTTCTACTATAAGCAGTTACAGAATATCCTTTTTTAACCATTCTTTTGGATAACTCTTCAACTACTATTTCTATACCACCTTCACGCGATGGTATTCGTTTATGCCCAATCATAGCTATGTTTAATTTTTTTTTAGATATTTTTTTCTTTTTCATAAACTTCTATTACTATACACTTTCTAAAAATTATCAGCTTTACTGCCCTTTGAAGAACATAAAACTTCATAGTATATCTATATCTTCCTTACAATTTCTACACCAACACTAACATCCATAACCCTTCCAAAAAACTCTATTTCTATTACTGCTTTTCTTTTATGCCTATCAATTCTTTTTATAGTTCCTTCATAATCCTTCATTGGGCCATCTGTTATTATAGTCTTGTCATTTTCTATATATCCATAGGACATTTTAATAAAATGCTCCTTTTTTCCAAACCTCGTTAAAAATTCTATTTCTCTATCGTATAGAGGTATTATCTCATTTCCATCTCCAAGAATTTTAATTAATTTAGGAATCCTTTTCACACTTAATAGCAAATCATCTATGTAGTCACTAATCATAAATATATATCCAGGGAACAATATTTCATTTGTTATATGCCATTTACCCATATATTTAATCTTCTTCTCATAATAAGGGATAAAACATTCCTCTAGAACACTCTTAGATATCAGCTTATTACAAATAAATTTTATCTTTTCTTCCTCTCCTGTTCTAACTTGAACTGCATACCACATAATTGTCCTCCTTTGGGGCAGGCTTCGCCCCTCCACAGCTAAAATACAATTTTTTAACTGTGAATTTCATATATTTATGGCATTTAGATAATCAAAACGCGGCAGCGAGACGATTTTAAGTATCTAAAATTTGTATTATAATGCAGGCTTCTTAGCTCGCATTTTTATCTCCAAAGAATACACCTAAAGTCCTAAATATAAGTTTTATATCTAGCATCGTACTTCTGTCCTTTATGTATTCTAAATCCAATCTCATCCAATCATCAAAATCAATACTGCTTCTACCCATTACCTGCCAGTAGCACGTAAGTCCAGGCTTTACAAGAAGCTTCTTCTTTTGATACTCGGTAAACTTTTCTACCTCATGTGGAAGATTAGGTCTTGGGCCAACCAGTGACATATCACCTTTAATTACATTAAACAATTGGGGAAGTTCATCAATGCTAGTTTTTCTTATAAATTTACCTACCCTTGTAATTCTCGGATCTTTTTTTATCTTAAACATAGGTCCTGTCATTTCATTTTTACTTTGAAGCTTGTCCAAAAGTTCTTCTGCATCATCCACCATAGAGCGAAATTTATACATTTTAAATAGTTTTCCGTTTTTTCCAACTCTCATTTGAAAAAATATAGCAGGTCCCTTAGAATCCAGCTTGATTGCAATAGACACCATCAGCATCATAGGAGAAAAGACAATAATGCCCATAAAAGACAAAATTAAATCTATACATCTTTTAATAAAATAATAAGCAGCACTTTTTTCATACTTCTCCACATTTTCTACTGTTACTTCTATAGATCTGCTTTGCAGTTCTGTCATATAATCCCCCCAATACATATGCTCTTTTAGACAAAATCTTTATATGCTGCTTCCTTCAAATCTAAAAATAGCTTTATTTATTATATTCAACCTATGAATTTTAGCCATCACATTAACATAACCAAAAGTAGGCCTGCCAATAAAAACCTTTACGAGAAATTTAATTCAATCCTTTTCCCCAGTTAAACTTCTCATAAAATTCTTCATCTCATCTGAGACCTATTGACTTTACACTGACATTTTCTTTTGCAATTTATTAAATTTAATTTCAAAAATCATATATCTTAACTAACTTATCCATGCTTTTCACTAATTACATTAATATAGCACCTTACTATTTAATTATAATACCCTGCTTAAATATAGACAACCTTTAAATATAACTTATTTGTAAATTTTAATAAAAAAATGAGGAAAATATCCATCTTTAATCTTAACTTTATTGCAATTAAAAATAGATAATTTTTAATACATTATTACCTTTTTTAATACAATTTTCATTTTAAAAAATAGCGTCTGGATTTGCCAGACGCTTCAACTTTTCATTTAGGCTTTCTAATTGAAATTTGAACTTATACATAAATATACTAACAAAATTAGAATCACACTTAAAAACTTTTTGTATAAGTCTTAGTGAGGTATTTTAGAAACTTCACGTAAAGCTTTCTAAACCTAAAAATAAGCTTATGCGCAGAAATATTTTACAATAAGCAAGTGCATTTAAATATTTTTGACATAAATCTAAGTAGAACATTTATTTAAAACTTAGGGCTTTTGAATTGTTTGAGGTACGAGTTTTCAAAAGCCCTTAGATTTTTATAAATTTTTTCATACTTACATATAAGCTTTCTAATTGAAATTTGAGCTTATACATAAATATACTAACAAAATTAAAATCACACTTAAAAACTTTTTGTATAAGTCTTAGTGAGGTATTTTGGAAAACCTTAGAAGCTTATATATGTCTGAGGTACGAGTTTATATAAGCTTCTTTAGATTTTCAAAATACCGAACTTTAGACTTATTAAAAGTTTTTAGTGTGATGAAATTTGTTAGTATATGGCTGGTATAAGTCAACTTTCAAACTAGAAAGCTCTTTAAACTCTCCAGGGCTTTCCTCTTTCTGTATACCGCCGTTCTATAAGAGATTCCCTCTTTTTCAGCATACTCATTTAAGCTTTTATTTTCAATATAGTACCAATATATTAAATTTCTTTTATCCTCAGGAAGCTTGTCCATAGAGTTCTTTAATTTAATCATTAGCTTTCTTTTTATCAAGTCCTCTTCAATATTTTCACTTGAAGCTATCATATTTATGAACTCGCACCCTTCATCATTTTTGCTGTAGAGGCTGCAGCAGCTTACTTTCCTTATATTGGTTCTTATCATGTTATAGAAGTTCTTTTTAACAGAACTTTTTACATAGGCAGCAAATGGATATTTGGAATTTATATCATACATTCCAATTGCCTTTATAACAGAATACCGCCCTTCCTGTATCAAATCATCCATATCATATCCCTTTATGTAGGTACACTTTGCCATATTAATTACCATACCATTGAATTTACTGCATATATTCTCTACTGCATTTTTGTCTCCACTTTGGGCTCTTTCAAGTAAAATTTCAAGCTGTAGATTTTCCATACTTTTCTCCCCCTATTTTCAGATTTCATCAAGTCCGATTTTTAAGTAATAGTTTCTTCTAAGCTTGTTCAACTTTTTCCTGAGCCTATACACTCTCTGCTTAAGTGCATTATAATTGCAATTGTTTTTTCTAGAATATTCCTTTAAATTGTCATAGTGAATAATTAAATGCATAGTTTTTCTTTCTTTTTCATTTAATTGTCCATTAAGATACTCAAGCATTTCCTTTAAAATAATTCTATTTAATATTTCATCTTCCATAGTCATACTGTTTTTATGCTTAATATAAATATAATCCATTGCATTTTCTTCATTGAAATCGTTTTCTAAATTTAGTGTAATATTTTTCACCTTACAATTACTATTTATAGCATTTACTATTACACTTCTTATTATCTTTATGTTGTAGCTTGTAAATTCACTCCAGGTACTTCCCCTGAATTTTTCACAGTATACAATCATTTTGTGAAGACATTTATTTGTTACATCTGATTCATAAATACTTCCATAATGTTTAAACATCTTTTCATCATAAAGTTCTTTTATAATTTTTATAAAGTGTGTTTCTAGTCTAGCTATCCAGTAAGGTTCTTCATTTTTAACTCCCTTTATAAGCTCCTTCAGGTGGATGTCATTTTCCATAGCCATTCCCCCAATACAGTATTTTTAAAGTAATCTTTACAACGTAACCTCTATACCATTTATAATTGAAATGCGTACTATGTAAATTAAGCTAAATATGATAATATATGCCTTATACTATATAAGACCATATTTTTCCTATAAAAGTAACACCTTTTATCTAATTTTTTCAAATAAAGTTTTAAGAATGCAATTAAGTAAGGGCTTTCAATATATGATTTTTTGCTTATAAAAACTAGCGGATTTAGACAATACTAGTCTAAATCCGCTGCTTTTTACTTACTTATGCCTATTTTACCTGAAGTTCCGTAGTTGAACTATCTAGAATATGTGCTGCATCTATGGATTTCAAATCTCCACTTTTTGAAGTAAATACGTTTTTTGCAATAATTGCAGTCATAGCATTTTTTACTTCCAGGTCTGTGATACCCTCTTTTACATTTTCAACTTTTATGGAAGTTTTTTTACCTCCTTCATTTAAGAAACTCATAACTAATGACTTACTCATATTTTTCCCACCCTTCTTTTCAATTCACAATTCACAGTTTACAATTTTAAGTTTAAGCAGTTACTGTTATGGAATTCTGATCTTGTTTTACAAGTTCATTTAATGTTTTTCCAAGAAGCTTTTCTATTTCCTTTGCGACATCGTAGATATCCTGGTCTGCAGCAGTTGTCTTGATGTTTGAAAACCTCTGTTGTTTAATTACCTCTTTGCCCTTGGCATCTAACCCATCCTTATACTTTAGTATTAATGAAGTTTGTAATATTGTTGACTTTACAGCCATGTTTATCAACCCCTTTCAAGTAATATATATGCACCTTTTAAAAAAGAGGCAAAATTTTTTCAAAAAAATAAAATGGTTAGAATATCTAACTTACAATTCCAACCACTTTTTAAATATATGTTATTTTTTTGTCTTCTTCTTTTTCCTTTTAATTTTAGTTCCATCACTGCCGTAATAGTAATGATAATAATAGCCGTAGTAACCTTTTTCCTTTATCTCCAGCTTATTTAAAACTACTCCTATTATATTGGCATTCACCTTTGTTAAAAGTTCCTTAGCCTTTACTGCTGCTTCCTTTTCTACCTGGGAAGATGCTATAACGAGCAGACACCCATCTGCATAACGGGACAAAAGCTGGGCATCTGTTACTGCAACTACAGGAGGCGTATCTATTATTATGTATTCATATTTTTCCTTTAAGTCCTGTAAAAAGTTCTCCATCTTCTTTGATCCCAAAAGTTCTGATGGGTTAGGCGGTCTGGTACCGGAAGTTAACAGGTTAAGGTTTTCTATACCTGTTTCCTTTACAGCCTCTTCAAATTTAACTTTACCAACCAAAACATCCGACAATCCAACTTCATTTGAAGTCAAGAATATCTTGTGAAGCCTTGGCTTCCTCTGGTTACAATCTATTATGATTGTCTTTGATCCTGACTCTGCCATGACAACTGCCAAATTTGAGCAGGTAGTTGACTTTCCTTCTCCAGGCCCAGAGCTTGTGAGCATTATAGTCTGTATCTTCTTATCAAAAGAAGAAAACTGAATATTGGTTCTAAGTGTCCTATAAGCTTCGGCAATAGGATCTTTAGGATTTTTTACAGTGATTATATCTGGTTTTTCCATTGTCTTCACTCCATTTATCTCTCAGATGATACTTTTATCTATCTTCTCAAAAAACTGAAAATACCCTTTCTCTCTTTTATTCTTTCCTGTGGGAGCTGTATTATTTCATTTTTCAGCATTTTTTTGCAATTGTCTAGTACTTGTTCTTCTATATCCTTGTTAAATCGTGAAGCTTCTTCTAGAGCTTTACTAATCCCTGGGCATCTTCCTCCTGTGGAATGGGCATCTGAAGCTATAAAGCTGCATGTCCCACTTTCTATGAGAAGTTCTGCAGTTTTTTTTACCTTTTTTCCAAACAAGCCCAAAACACTTCCCGTATTTACTTGAAGTAAACATTTTTCATTCATAAATTCATTTATTTTAGAAGGTGTGTCTATAATGTACTTATACCTTTCAGGATGAGCCAAAATTGGATGCACACCTCTTATTTCAAGTTCATATATAATATCCAGGGCATTTTTGGGTACATTCATCATTGGGAGCTCTACCAGCATGTAGTTAGTTCCTTCAATACATCCTATTTCCCCTGACTTAAAATTTTCAACGGTATGCCTGTCCAAAAACACTTCCTGAGCTGAAACAATATTTACACATATATTTTCCTGCTTAGCTTCATTCCTCACCTTGTCTACCAATTCAAGCACATCTTTATAGCTTTTCTCATAATAACCTTTATAAAAATGTGGGGTTGCGGCTATAGTTTCCACTCCATCTTCTTCTGTGAGCCTCAGCATATTCATTGTATCTTCCATGGATTTTGATCCATCATCTATACCAGGAAGTATATGACTGTGTATATCTATCATGCTATACCTCTTTTCAACTCTCAACTAACTATTAACTATTAATTCTTAACTATTAATTATTTACATGTTTCCTTTTGGTATTATTCCTATTACAGGTATTCCTAGAGCCTTGTTTACATCTTCTTCTGTCTTTATAGTATTGTCCATGTACTCCAGCATAAAGGAAAATCCAATAGATCCCATAAGTCCAACAAAGAATGCAATTGCCATATTAAGCATTTTTTTAGGCTTTACCGGTTTATCGGGAAATTGAGGCTTATCCATAATTTGTATATCTCCACCCGTTGGAAATACTCTTTTAGATTCAGTTATAAAAGAATTTGATACTGCATTTACCATGTTTACAGCCTGTGATGGATCTTTGCTCTGTCCTTTTATTTCTAAAATTTGTGTACCTTGCTGTGGTGTAACTGTAATAATCTTTTGAAGTTGTCCTGCACTTACAGAGCCATTCATCTTATTAGAAGCACTTTCCATAACAGCATTTGATCCTGCAATTTGTGCATAGGTCTTTACCAAATTCTGATACATCATAACATCATTATATTGAGTATTGGATTTTTGGCTGTTTTGAGGTTTCCCAACTATTATAGTAGTACCTGCCTCGTAAGTTGGCTTTATTACAAAAAAGCTTAAAATACCAGCTAGTAAAGTACAAGCTACTGTTACTATTACTATAAGTCTGAATCTCTTTTTCAATATATAATAAAAGTCTCTAAGATCTAGTGTTGTTTCTTCTTCCATTAAGATATTCCTCCTTGAATTTGGCGTAAATTAATTTCCTATCATACTGCTTAATATACTTACAGCAGATGAGTCTACATTGGAACCTACAGCAGCTTTTAGTTCAGCTTTTTCCTGAGGAGACAATTTACTATAGGCAGCCCTAACACTACTTTCTTCAGAATAGGGATTGTATGAAGAATCCTTCATATTATTTACGATAGATGCCATCTGTGATATAACCGCTTTTTGGCCTCCAGTACTTACAGCACCTGAAGCTGCATTAAGACCGCTCGATAACCTATTTAAGGCCTGTTGTCTTTCTTGTGATACGGCACTTTTACTGCCTGTATTACTACCGTTCGATTGATCACTGCTATCCTTTGTTTTCGTACCTGTACTTCCATTATTAGTTTTCGTAGAGGAATCTAAATTCTTTACATTAGAAAAATCTTTTATAAAGTTTTGTAATGAGCTACTTATTTTCCCTTTAAGCATATCTTCTATATTAAGCTGCTTTTTTTCAAGAGTAACTAAAAGCTTCTGATCCTTTACATTTATATTCTTAATGCTTATTGGAAGTCCACTAGTACTAATAGTTATAGAATCCCCTTCAAGAGCCATTCCACTTTTCAACTTAGGTTGCAATTTCTTTAATACATAAGACTTTGGTAAAGTAATCTTACCCAGCTTAAAGTATTCAGGATTATATATTATCTTCCCATTTTCAAAAGAAACATCACCCTGAGATGACAAAAACAGATTAAAGTTTTTATAGGTAACAGGTACTAAAAATACCATTTTATCATCTTTAAAATCTGCTTCCACTGACTTTATTACAAGGTCACTAGTTTTATACTGCTTAAAATATAGGGATATAACTCCATTCACCTCATCTTTTGAAAGTTCTGCAGTTCCACCACTTTCCTGAGCTTTTAACATTTTGTCCAAAAGTCCTGCTTGGAACTTGTATTTAGGTGAACTGTAGGATGAATTCCAAAAAACAAGTTTAGCAAAGACTGCTACTGACACAACCAATAAGGCAATTATAATTAAAATAACTGGTTTTTTTCTACTTTTCAATTTACCCATACTATTTTCTCCTAAAATTTAAAAATGATTTAATAAGTTATCCTTAAATACATCACTTATTATAACATATTTAAAGATAACTTATTTACAAAAAAATTTTATTTAATTGATGTAAATTAAAACTTTATAATCCAAATTTACTTCTAATATAATCCAAACTTACTGGCAAGTGTAATTCCTTCTGAAATACTAACTCCAGCATTTACCACAGTAGTCTTCAAGCTGCTCTTTTCATCATGTGTAAGGTTATTATAAAGCTGTTTTACATTCTGAGCATCTGCATTCAAATTATAATTTGAATCTGCCTCATATTTGTCTAAAGCAGTTATAATATCTGAAACTATGGTTTTTTGATTATTATCCAATTTAGAAGTATCCATAGATTTAAGTTTACTTAATACCGAACTCAAATTCGCATCATCTGAAGAAGATGACCCACCTGAAGATGATCCTCCCCCAGGTGTTGAAGGATTTTGTATGATGATTCCTGATACAGTCTGCTCCACAATACTTACCAAACTGTCAGGAACTGCCCCAGCTCCACCTATAGCCGTAATACTTGCAGTTTTAGGTACATTTGACTTTATAAAATCTTCCATTCCAGAATAAAGTGTATTGTAAGTCAAAATTATAGGTGAAGATTTTTTTGCCGCAGCTGCAGATCCAGAAAGGGCATCCGCAAATTCATTTCCAGTAGGACCATCTCCTTCTACTACATATAAATTATCAAAGTCAATACTCCCTTTAAAATAAGACAATACCTTTACATTTGTATCAAATCTATTTTGACCACTTATTCTAACAGCTGCAGGCAGTCCTGAAATAGCACTGTCACCTATAACTCCTTGTCCGCCTATCACATAGGAGTTCTTTATAGAGTCTTTATTCTGATTTATATAATTTTGTACAGCATCAGACAGTGAGTCCTTTCCCGTCAAAAGTATAGGCATACCTTGATTTGAAGCTATAGGAGCAATGGAGAGAGCATCTGCAAATCCATATCCTGAAGTTACAACTACTTTAGTAACATTTTCCAGAGAATTTGCCACAACTACAGAAGTTTCAAATCTATTTTGTCCTCCTAAACGCTGTACATTAAGTTTCATGGACTTCAACTCATTTTCTATATCACTTGAAATGGAGGCTTCTCCACCTATTTCTATTACATGAGTTGCCTTAAGCCTTGTTATTTCACTTTTAACACCTTCATTTAACTCTTTGCTTCCAGTCAAGAGTATAGGTGCATTGTATTTTTTTGCAACAGGTGCTGCACAGAGGGCATCTGCATAACCTTCACCGCTGGCAAGTACTACGTAGTCAGAAGATGCCCAACTATTTTCAGATACAGCAGTAGAAGTTGCATATCTATCCTGTCCCCATAATCTACCAGATGCTGCAAACACATTTTGCCCTGCAGCAAATACTGTAGAGGAGGCAATAAAAACGCTAAGTATTAGTTTTGAAATTATTTTATTTCTTCGTAACATAAGTATCCCCCTTATTCAATTTACAATTCAATAGTAAGTCTTAAACTCTATTTTGTCTACCACTATCGTCTTACATATTGTGGTAATTTTAAGAATTTCTATTATATTTATACTTATTAATAAAACTCAGGTTTTAGGCCTGAGTTTTATTGAACTTTTCAGTTTTAGTTAATATTAGATACGTCTATTATAAAATGTCCAGCACTATTAGCAAAATTAATAGTATATGTTCCACCAACTCTACTACTTGGGAAAATTATATCCACTAATTTATTTGCATTAGCTTCATGTGACCATCCAGAATCAAACATTTCCGTACTATCCTTATATATATTACCTATGGTATACCCGTGATATTTAATAATTGTATCTGTAGAAGAATCATTCTTAAAATAGCTACTTATTTTTGTAGTTAAATCATTTTTAAATGCTTCATATCCACTAATAGTACCATTAGTACCACTATATTTAGGTATCTTGTCCTCTATATTAGTCGCAATTAAATGTCCCGAACCATCAATATAGTTTGATCCTAGACTTGATAAAACTGTTTTTAAGTCCTTATTACTATTTCCTATAGTCAAACTTCCTAATAATTGTTTATTGTATATCAAATCTAATTTAGCATTAACTTTAGCTACATCATCTTCTATTGCCTGCTTGTCACTATCAGTAAGTTGTCCATTACTATCTAAATATTTCTTTTGTGCATCTGTAAATATATCTTCCACACTTCTATCATTTTTCTTTAATTGTACATTTATAGATGTATCGTTAGAACTTCCATTTGGTTTTATTTCAAAAAAATCATTACAATACTTACCTGTATTTATATCTTTTACAAATTGTTGATAATTTACATCATTAACTATTGCACCATTTAACAATTCACCACTAAGAGGTACACTTGATCCACCTCCACCTGGTGTTGGTGGTGTTGATGGGTTTCCAATACTACCTTTAATATCACTGGCAACTGAATCAGGTATACTAGCTGTTCCTCCTAATACCGTAAGAGTACTAGTTGTAAGTCCCTTTTCCTTAAGGAAACTTGAAGTAGCAGAACTTATTGTTTTTCCTGTTATTACAAGAGGATTCCCAAGTTTAGCAGCAAGTGCTCCACCTGTAAGTGCATCTGCAAATTCATTACCTAAAGGTCCATCTCCAAGAGCTGCATAGATACCGGTGAATTTAAAACTTGAAGCAAATTCTCTGAGTACAGCTACATTTGTGTCATATCTAGTTTGTCCACCCAATCTTTTTGCTGATGGAAGTGAATTTAAAATAGAATCAGCTATAGAAGCTGTACCACCTATTACATAAGTTTGAGTTATTTGTGAATGTGCTTTAAGATAGTTTGATATTACATCTGGTAAACTACCTGCTCTACTTAAAAGTATAGGCATTCCATTTATAGCTGCAGCAGGACCTGCTGAAAGGGCATCTGCATAGCCTTCACCGCTGGCAATAACTGCTTTCGTAGGTGTTCCAAGCTTTTCTGCTATCTTTTCAGAAGTTTCAAATCTGTCTTGTCCACCTATTCTTTCTACATCAGTTACCTGTGCTTTTATGCTATTTAAAACGCTGTCAGGTACTACTCCTGTTCCTCCAATTACAATTACATGTTTTACGTTTAATTTTTTAAGTTCATTTAATTCATTTTGCTCTAAACTGTTACTGCTGTCACCTGTAGTTAAAAGTATAGGTGCATTGTTGGCTTTTGCAAGAGGTGTAGCACAAAGTGCATCTGCATAACCTTCTCCATTTGCCACTATAGCATAATCTGATGAAGTCCAACCTGAATCAGCAACTTTTGCAGCTGTTTCATATCTGTTAGCCCCACCTACTCTGTTCACACCAGAATCTGCAGCCTTTACCCCTGTGGAAACTGCCGTAGTAGTCACAAGTAAAGATGCTATACTGCAGGCTGATAGAACTTTTTTGCTCTTTTTCTGCATAAATAATCCCTCCAATTATTATATAATTCTTCATAAATTATTTAACACAACATTGAGTAAATCATTACTTTACAATTTGTTACATATACATTATAGTTCAAATATATATTTTTTTAAATGTTATGCAAAAATTATACACATATTTATATTCGTACAATTTACAATTTTCTATAGGAAATTGTAAAAATTATTTTCTTTCTAAATTGACCTTACCGTTTATCTTAACTAGCTTATATGCCACAGACCATCCATCTAGAGCTTGATTTTGTTCTGGATGTACATCTGTAGGAAATGCAAAATTACATATCTTTGCTCTATAAGGACTTACTGTAAAATCTTTCAATTCAAAACTTTCAGATTTAACAGCTCTCTTTTTAGCATCCAATATAGTTATAGGAATTTTATCTATAGTAATAAACTGTTTTGCAGCATTTCTCATAACAGCAGTTACTAAAATATTACCACTTGTTTGAATTCCAATACTAAAAGTGGATATGCTAAATTGTCCTTCTTCCATTTCAGGAAGTTCAGCTAAAAATTTATTGAAAACCATCTTGTCTTCATCACTTATTCCTTCAGGAAGTCCTTCATATATAGGCCTTATAGTAGATGTAACATTAAATTGTCCACTTAAAGCAACTTGCCAATCATCCTGCGGTATCTTGTCCACATTAACATTCTTCTTATCAAAATAAAGCTTTATAGGTCTTGCAGAATGAGGTGGCATTTCTCCAAGACAGGATAAATTGAATTGCTGTGATGCCAAAATATCTCCCTTAGAATTCTTGATTGTAAAAGGTATCATCTTTAAATTCAATTTATCTGAAAGACCATTTCTTACATATATTTTAACTTCAAGCTTGTCTCCTACATCATAAGCATATATACCTGATACATTAAGTTGTCCCTCTTTTATAGGTGGCAATTCTTTTATTTCATCTTCAAAAATCTCTTTTTGCACATCTGAAACTACATTTTCTTCTTCATCTAAAAGCGAAAGAACTGTGGAAACATATTTTTCACCGTCCTGTGCCTTGTCTTTATGTGCTTTTTTAACCATATTATACCTCCAAATCCATATAATAAATCCTACATTAAATAGTTTTTACTCATTTTAATAATATCTTAGTTAAATATATCATTACCGTTTTCCATTGTCAATTTTCAATTACTAATAAAACTATGGATATGATTGATTTGTGATAATGTCTTAGTATAACGTGAGTTCGAAGAGCAAAATCGAAATATTTAAGGTATAAAAAAACCCATCAAAATGTTTTATTATTATAAGTGATGAAACAAACAAAATAAAACAAAAGGATGGGATTTTATGCAAGATTTATTAATAGAAATATTTTATGATGTAGATAATTATTGTATACATTTTGAAGAATATTGCAAAAATTATTTTTTAAGTAATGATGAAAGTAAGCCTTCATTTTTATCAAGTAGAACTCTTTGCTTAAGTGAGGTAATGTCAATAACTATATATTTTCATTTATCAGGTTATAGAACATTTAAAACTTATTACAAAGAACATGTGTCTAAAGTTCTAAAGCCTTATTTTCCTAAGCTTGTAAGCTATAATAGGTTTGTAGAATTGATGCAAGAAGCATTACTTCCATTACTATTATACATGAAAAGATTTAGGACTGGCAAGTGCACAGGAATTTCCTTTATTGATTCTACAAAATTAGTTGTATGTCATAACAAAAGAATATATTCACATAAAGTATTTAAGGAAATTGCTAAACGAGGCAAAAGTTCAAAAGGATGGTTCTATGGCTTTAAACTTCACCTTGTTGTTAGTGACATTGGCGAGGTGCTTTCATTCTATTTAACGCCAGGAAATGTAGATGATAGGAATGAAACTGTTCTTGAAAATTTAACAAAAGAATTATTTGGAAAACTGTTTGGAGATAGGGGTTATATCTCACAGAAACTTTATGATATTCTCTATTTTAAAGGTGTACAGCTAATAACTAAACTAAAGAAAAATATGAAAAACAAAATTATGGTAATGGAAGATAAAATTCTTCTTAGGAAGAGAGCAATAATTGAAACTATAAATGACCACTTAAAGAATGTATGTCAAATAGAGCACAGCAGGCATAGAAGCTTTACCAACTTTATGGTAAATATAGTTGCTGGATTAGTTGCTTATAGTTTTCTTCCTAAAAAGCCATCTTTAAAGCTGGATAAGTGTACTGCTGTAATATAATACTATTGGATAAAATGGAATACTATACTACAAACCTATAGGATCACTTTTTTGCACTTTTATATGGAAATCTTATCCTTAATTAGACAAACTAAAAATTTCGAACTCACGTTAGTATACCATTTGCGATTATGTCCCAAATAAATAAAAAATAATGTTAAAATAACCTCATGACAATAAGAAATGAGGTGGACATAATTAGAAGGGTAGAATTAAGTATGAAAGAAGATTTTAAATATCAAGTTATTAAAAAATTAGTAGAAACCAATGGCAATAAGAAAGCTGCTGCTATTCGTCTTGGTTGTTCTGTTAGACATGTGAATAGAATGGTAAATGGATATCGTGCTAAGGGCAAGGATTTCTTTGTTCATGGGAATAAAGGCCGCAAGCCTATCAATTGCTTTTCAGAAGAGACTAGACGTAAAATTGTTGACTTATATCAAACTAAATATCATGGAGCAAACTTTACACACTACTCTGAGCTTTTAGCTGCTTATGAGGGCATTTCTATTGCTCCCAGCACTATTAACACAATCCTTATGGCTGAACATATCCTATCTCCCAAAGCCTGTCGTGTTACGAAAATGAGAGTAAAAATGGAATTACTAGAGAAACAAAAAAGTCCCAATTTATCCACAGACGATAAGTTAGAAATTGATAGATCCATTATTGCTATTGAAGACGCTCATCCGCGCCGGCCACGTTGTGCTTACTTTGGTGAAATGATTCAGATGGATGCATCTTTACATCTTTGGTTTGGAAACACCAAATCCCAGCTCCACATAGCTATTGATGATTCAACTGGTTCTATTGTTGGCGGGTACTTTGATGAACAGGAAACTCTGAAAGGATATTACAATGTATTGAATCAGATTCTTGTACAATACGGTATCCCATATATGTTATTCACTGATCGAAGAACTGTATTTGAATACAAACAAAAGAAAGCTCCAACTACAGAGGATGATACCTTTACACAATTTGGATATGCCTGCAAACAATTAGGTATTGAAATTAAAACTAGTAGTGTCCCTCAAGCAAAGGGTCGTGTAGAGCGTCTATTCCAAACGTTACAGTCACGATTACCCTTAGAACTTGAGCTAGCAGGCGTAACAAGCCTGGAACAGGCAAATGAATTCTTAAACCACTACATAAAAGAATTCAATACCAAATTTGCTCTTGAAATCAATCATACCAAATCTGTGTTTGAAAAACAACCATCTGTTGATAAAATTAATTTAACACTTGCTGTTTTAGCAGATCGTAAGATTGATTGCGGTCATTGTGTAAAATTCAATAATAAGTATTATAAACTTGTTGATGCTAATAACAACCCTATTTACTTTAGGAAAGGCACTGATGCCTTAGTTATCAAAGCCTTTAATGATGCTTTATACGTCAGTGTAGGCAATAAAATATATGGTTTAGAAGAATTACAGGTTCATGAAACTAAGTCAAAGAATTTTGATTTTGTAGAAGATACACCTAAAAAACATAAGCGCTACCTGCCACCAATGAGCCACCCTTGGAAGCAAGCATCATTCCAAGCATATCTAGAAAAGCAAGCGCATAGGGCAAGTAAGACTTGCTAACGTTAATTTAAAATAAATAGATTCAAAAACGACCTCTGCATTTTCTTAAAAAAAGATATCAAGCAGTAGGTATGTTTAGTGTACCTAAAATTAGGACTTAAAATAAGTAGAGCACCAATTGATTATTGGTGCTAATGTTTCACTTATTTTGGGACATTTTCGAAAATGGTTGACAGCCCTACCATTAAATGAATATTTTCTTTCCAATTCCCTCCATTACAAATTTAGTCAAATTTTTCTTATAGGTTTTTTTGTAACTTTATGTTAGAATTAATGTATATATACTTTAAAGGGAGATGGAAGGATAGTGAAGAAAATACTAGGACTAGCTGCAGCAGCGGCTATAGTATTGGGTATGTCAAATACTACCTATGCTAAAACTACGTATAATGTAACACGACTTGCAGGGAACAACAGATATGAAACTTCTGAAAAAATTGCAAATAGTTTTGAAAACGAAACAGTTCAAAATGTAATAGTAGCCAGTGGAAAGGACTTTCCTGATGCTCTAGGTGGAAGCGTACTGTCAAAAATATACAACGCGCCAATACTTTTATTAAATGATGACTTTAAAAATTCTTCAAATGCAGTGGATTACATACAAAACCATTTAAATAAGCTCGGAAATATTTACATACTAGGAGGTACCTCTTCTGTAAGTGATGATTTTGTAAGCTATATAAAAGGACTTGGCTATGGAAATGTAACACGATTCGGCGGTGGCAACAGGTTTGAGACCAACAAATCAATAATCAATTCTATGAATGTTCAAAAGGTACTCCTATGGTAATTACAAATGGATGGGGGTTTGCGGATGCTCTCAGCGTGTCAAGTGCAGCTGCCTGCCGTAAATATCCTATATTTATGACAGACAATGGAAAGCTTTCTGAAAGCAATAAAGATATTATTTCCAGTATACAACCATCCAAAATATTTGTAATAGGTGGTGAAAATTCTGTAAGTGACAGTGTAGTAAATGAAGTAAAAAGTCTTCAGCCATCCTTAACGGATAGTAACATAGTAAGAATAGGTGGAGAAACTAGATACGATACATCATTAAATATATGCAAGTACTTTAATTTAAATTCAAATTCAACCGTATTAGCAAATGGTGCAAATTTCCCAGATGCACTGTCAGGAAGTGCACTAGCTTCTAAATTAGGCGCACCTATAATGCTGACAGATGGCAAAGATATATCAAATCAAAAAAGTTATATAGATGAAAAAGGATATAAGGGAATATTCCTTTTAGGTGGACTTAACTCTATAGATTTATCTGTAGAATATTTGTTAAAACCTACTTCATTAATACCTAAAACTGAAATAGACTATATAACTGCTTTAAAAGGCTACTGTGATTCCTATGAAGATAAGACAAGCACTGTTTCAACACAGATGGAAGATATATATAACAAGACAACTGATATAAGAACAGCTATTACTTCTGCATCAACAGCACAGGAGTTATCATCAGATATAGAACAATTAATTACTTTGTTCAACCAGGGTAATTCCTATTTATCCTCTTACAAAAGCGATCTTACAACACTCAAAAGTGAAGTTTCAAGCCTTTCAGTACCTAGCGGATTAGAAACTTACAATAACCAGTACCTAAGTAGTATAAATACACAAATTAATTATGTAGATACAACTATGAAATATACCACTAGTTGTCTAAATATATTTACTGAAATGAAGGATGCACTGGACAATATGGATATAGCCAAATTAGAAGAATCTACTAACGCACTTCAAAATATGGGTACTGATGGAAATAGTATCTCCAATATTGAAAATGGAAATAAGGGAATAGACGATTTAGATACAAGGCTTGGAAATGCTTTAACAAATTATCAACAGCAATAATAAAAAGAGGGGTTTCCCCTCTTTTTGTTATTTTACTGCAATTACATTATTTGGTGTCAGGCACCGAATGGGAGCAAAAATATCCCACTATGGTGACAGGCACCTAAGTATTTTTTCGCCTTCAAACATATCTAGAGTTTTGGCAAACTTGATAAAGTCACAGTTACCTGCCCTTTCTCCTATGCCTGAAATTGTACAGTTTGCAAACTTAGCTCCTGCTTCTACAGCTGCAAGGGAATTTGCTAGTGCCATTCCGAAATCATTATGAGCGTGAATTTCTATTTCTATAGGTACTTCCTGAAGTAATTTTTTTATACTATAAAAAATTTTTCTTGGATAAGATATTCCTACAGTATCAGAATATCTTATCCTTTTGATCCCAATTTCAGAAACAGCTGTGCAAAATTCAATTAAAAAACTTATATCAGACCTTGCCGCATCCTCCATACCTACGGTTACTTCATACCCTTTTTGTAAAGCATAGGTTGTACATTTTTTTATACGCTCTAAAACCCAGACTTTATCTTTTCCAAGTTTATATTTAATCTGTAAATCAGATGTGGGAATAGATATATGAACTATATCTACACCACAGTCTATAGAAGCGTCTATATCTTTAATATTTGCCCTGTTCCAGGATGATATTTTACTTTTCAAACCCAACGCTGCAATTTTTTCAATACTTGCTTTTTCCTCTCCACCCATAGCTGCCGAACCCACTTCTATCTGATAAATACCTATATCATTTAAAATTTGGGCAATTTTAACTTTTTCATTTATTCCAAGGGCTATGCCTGCTTTCTGTTCACCATCTCTTAAAGTAGTATCTACAATATTAACATCCATATGAAGCACCTCCTTTTTTAGTTAAGAATTAATAATTAATAGTGAATAGTTGCTAAAAACTTTTTCTCAGCTATCAATTTTTAATATTTTTAAAATCATTAAACATTGCAATCAGTTCCTTATCAAAAATATTTCTCTTAAGTTTAATGCTGTTTTTTCTTATTTTTTTCAAAAATTCTCCAATATCTACATCCTGATAGTTTATATTAAGTTCCTTCAGTTTTATCATCACTGATTTTTTCCCGGAATGTTTTCCTATATACATGATTCTCCTCTTTCCAATATCATAAGGATTATAAGGTTCATAAGTATCTGGATTTTTTTCTATACCATCTACATGAATACCGGATTCATATTTAAAAATATCTTCTCCTATTACAGCTTTCATAGGATGCACTTTTTCGCAAGTAAGTTTTGTATACACTTCTGCTAGCTGTCCCATAAATTCTAAATTTCCACATACTTTCCCATTCTTTATGACCTTTAAGCCTAAAATAACTTCTTCTAAAGATGCAAATCCATAAACCTGTCCATTAAAAGCTGCAGTTACAACATCGGCACCATCAACACAGGATTCAATGCTTACGGAAGTTGCCATATAAAATTTATCATCTGCACAAAAATCCACATATACTGAAAACCTATTTTTTATATTTTCTATAAGTCCGTTCCATCTAGCTATGTTATACTTTACAATGCCCTTTATTCTGATGCTTACTATATTTAGTTTGCTAAAAATTTTACAGTTATCTTCTACATTAAGCTGCTCTAAAACTTTAATATCTACTTCTAGTATTATCTTTTTATTTTTTAGATTATTCAAAAATTCCTCTGGTAATATTTCAGCTTTTTTGTAATCTATAATTAAATGTTCAAATTCATACGCATCTAATGGATACTCCATCCTGTATATGTAGTCTACATTTTCAGGAAGCTTTTTAATTTTTTGAAGTACTTCACCATTAATTTCTACAAAATCTACACCTATATTTTTAACGAGTGTTATAAATTCACCCACTAAATCCTGGTCAACTATCTCAGTCCTTTTTACAACTTCAGGTAAAGTTCTGTCTACAATAAATTTTTTTTCTTTCCCTAATATAATGGACATACATACACCCTCTCTTTCAATTGACAATGTGCAGTTCACAATTCACAATTTTTAATTATGCTATACTTTAGGTTTTTAAAAGTCCAAATATCAAAGTTCAAATAATGATGACTTCCTTCGTATCTCAGGAAATCTATAATTTTAATATTTTCTGATGCTAGGTAAAAAATTATCATTATCTGCTATTTGTTTTTTAACAAACTATATATTACGAATTACATTCATTTCCGAATGAATTTTATCCTCTTCCAATATTTTTGCAGCTTTTACTATACCTTTGTTTATAGAATCATACATTTCAATAACTTTAATTCCTCTTTTTTCTAACTTTTCTGTTGGATCAACACCTGCCCTAAGTGCAAGGACCGCATTACAGTCACCTATGGCTTTCATGGTTTTTTCCATTTTGTCTTCATGTTCATCACATTCATACACTCCTGTGCAGTATTTATCCACATTCCTCTTTTCCAAAAACTTTGTAGCTCCATCCTCATAGGTATAAATATAAAATTCAGTAGCGTGTCCAAAATGCTGATCTATATTAATACCGGATTTAGAGGATACTGCAAACTTATATTTTTCATTTTTAGCTGCATTTTCAAAGAACTTCTCTTCTATTTTTTTATCATCACAATATTTGCCCAAACAGCTTCCGCAGCCTACATTTCTAAAATCTATAGAACGATCTTCTGAGAGCGTTCCTATGGCATCTGCCCTGCACTGTCTGCAGTGGTACATTTGTTTCATATTCACTTCACATTCTTTTCTCATTTCATTTAATTCTATATTGGAAACAAGAGGCAGATCTTCAAATACACTTCCCGAAACTGGTATCATCTGCATTATATTTGTCATATATGCTCCGCATTCCTTAACTTTCTTCACTACTTCTTTTATATGATTATCATTTATACCCTTGAGCATAACTATATTCACCTTGCATATTATACCTTTGGAGCACAGGTATTTTAGTCCTGTAAGTTGGTTGTCTAAAAGTATTTTTGCTCCTTCTTCTCCAGTATATTTGTGTCCTAAATAATTTACCTCTTTATATATTCTTGATCCTATTTCGCTGTCTACTGTATTTATTGTAACTGTGACATGTGATACACCAAGCTGTACCAGTTCGTTTGCATAGAATGGGAGCATAAGTCCATTAGTAGATAAGCAAAAAGTAGTTTCAGGAGAATACTCTCTTATAAGCTTCAGCGACTCTCTAACCTGATCAAAATTTGCAAGGGCATCTCCAGGACCTGCTATACCTACTACAGTCAAATTTTTCATTTTACTCTTAACAATTTTGAACTTTTCAAGAGCTTCTTTTGGACTTAAAACCTCACTTGTTACTCCCGGCCTACTTTCATTTGCACAATCATATTTTCTGCTGCAGTAATTACAACTTACATTACATTTTGGAGCTATTGGTATATGCATTCTAGCGAATTTATGTGCATTATCCCCAAAACAAGGATGTGTACAGCTTTTATCGCCAGGAGATTGTATGATTTCTTTTTCTGTTATTTTTGCAAAAGGTGCATAAAAATCATTATAAGCTTTTTCCCTATAGGTATTTTGGGTATGAGAAAGCATAACATTTGCCACAGAATCTATTAAAAAGGCAGATCCACTATATGCTGTTATTACCTGCCTCTGTCCTCCAACTCTATCATGGATAGGAAACCCTATTCTTATTATTTCAAGCTTCAATTTTTGTGCCATTCTTCTACCATCTGAATTTCCTATAATCAAATTTATTTTAAGCTTTTCAGCATAATCTTCCATAGTTTTAAAATCAGTATCATCTAAAACGATGCTGTCCTCTTTTTGAACCTTTAATTCTTCCTTCAACTTTTCTCTAAGCATTTCATTTTTAGATCCCATACCTATCATTTTTATTAATATTCCATTTTCTTCGCAAAGCCTTGACACTGCATATACAAGTTCCGGCTCTCCGTATAAAAGTATCCTTGCCTCACCTGTATACTTATGGTTGTCAACCATGGCATCAAGATATCTTCCCCTTTGAACCAGATATTTATCAGGTATGGAAGTGCCCGTTATTTTAGATATGAGTTCAATAAATTTATTTGTATTTCTAAAACCTATTGGTATGGGACATTTGTAAAGAGGCACTTTGAATTTATCTTTTAAATATTTGCCAGGAGATTTATCATCTGAAATGGTCATGCCCATTTCAATAGTGCCTACTGCTCCAGACATCTTTTTAATATCTTCTATTTTAGTTCCTCCAGATGGAATTCTCTTATATTTTTCATTATGAGCAGAATCAAGAGTATTAGATACATCTGGTAAAATCGTATATTCTACTTTAAAATCATCTAGTATTTGTTTTATATTTCTCACATCACCCGGATTTAAATTAGCACATATTATATTTAATTTTCCTGTACTCTCAGATTTTTCACATGCTTGTTCAACAATACTTCTTAGAACTTGAAAGTAACCTTCTGCCTGGGCAGCACCATATCCCGGCGTGGATGCTGTTATTATTTTTATATTTTTAATTTTCTCATTATCCTTTTCTTCATTATAGAATTCTTCTACTATCCTCTTTGTATCCTCTCCTATGGTCTCTGCAAGACAGGTTGTCATTACACCAATAGTAGTAGGTTCATACATTTTAATCATATTTCTAAGGCCTTTTTTTAAATTTTCAGTTCCACCATATACAGTGCCCTGTTCTGTAAGAGCAGATGATGCTATATCCACAGGCTCATTATAGTGGGTGGCCATATGTCTTCTGATATAAGTGCTGCAGCCTTGAGAGCCATGTAAAATTACCATATTATTTTCTATTCCCTTAAAGGCCATTACTCCTCCCATAGGCATGCACATTTTACATGGATTTATATCTACATTTACCAATTTTTTATTGCTCATCTCCATCATCCCTCCATAAAATTCATATATATTGCCAAACAGGACTATTTACAGTCAAATCTATTTCCTTGGCAAAATTTATAGCTCCCTGAAATCCTCCAAGTATGTGTTTTCTCTCATGATTGTGATCACAAAAAGCAACTCCAAGTTTATATGCAAGAGGTCTTTCCTTAACTCCTCCCACAAGGACATCTGCTCCCTTTTCAACCATGAATCTTTCAAGTTCATAAGGATTTGCATCATCAAGTATTACAGTACCCTCATTTGTAATTTGCCTTATTATTTCATAATCTTCTGGTTTTCCAGTTTGAGTTCCAACCATTACAGTTTCAATTCCAAGGTCCCTAAATTGTTTTATAAGTGATATGGCTTTATAGCCGCCTCCTACATATATTGCAGCCTTTTTACCTTTAAGCCTTCCTCTATAATATTCAAGTTCAGATTGTATCTTTTCTTCCTCTTCTTTTATGAGCTTTTCTGCCTTTTTTACAGTTTCTTCATTTCCTACAAGATGTGCCACCTGCAAAAGTGAATTTTCAGTATCCTCAAGGCCTACAAAACTTGTCTTTATAAATGGAATATCATATAGTTCTTCCATTTTTTTAGCTAAATATCCCATAGAACCGGCACACTGAACTATGTTAAGTTTTGCCCCAGGTGCTTTTACTATTTCATCAACTTTTCCATCACCTGTAAGTTTTGAAACAATGTCAATTCCTACCCTCTTCAAGTAGTTTTCTACTACCCATACTTCTCCTGCCAGATTAAAGTCACCAAGATAGTTGATTCCACTTAGCTTTTTTTCACTTTTTTTATTTCCTATGAGTTTCAATATGGCATTACAAGCAGCTCTATAACCAGTAGATTTATTTCCTGAAAATCCAGGAGATTTTACAGGTATTACTCTTATTTTGTATTTTTCTTCGGCCATCTTGCAAACTGCATCTACATCATCTCCGATAACTCCTACAATACAAGTTGCATATATGAATATAACTTTTGAGTGAAATTTATTTACTATTTCATCTACAGCTGCTCTTAACTTTTTTTCGCCTCCAAATATAACGTCAGTTTCACTTAAATCCGTAGAAAAACTATTTCTAAATAATTCAGAACCACTTGACAAACTTCCACGAAGATCCCATGTATAAGCAGCACAACCTATTGGCCCATGTATTAAATGAAAAGCATCTGTTATAGGATTTAAAACTACCCTAGCTCCACAATACACGCATGCTCTCTGGCTCACAGCTCCAGAAACACTGTTTTCCTCACATCTGATTTTTGTATCTTTGTCCTTGGAGTTATAACAGACAAATTCTTTTCTATCTTCTAGGATTTCTGACTTTCTAGCTTCCAATTTTAAAAATCTATCTCTATTTTTTTCGTGAAGGTCATGATAAAAATCTTCTTTTATTTTTTCCATAAACAACCCACCTTTTTTTAATTGACAATTGACAGAGGACAGAGGACAATGAAGGTAAGTTTTCCTCCTTACGTCAGAAAACTAATTTATTTTTTAGCTTGTTTTGCTAATGCAAAACATCGCTTAAGCGGACCCTAAAATCTGTGATTTTCAGATAATTACTTGCTCAGAAAGTACTTCTTAGAAACAAAAAACGTGAGTTCCTTTTAAATTAAAGATTTTTCGTAGTGCAGCGGAGAAAAATCCTCCTTCACTGTCCTCTGTGAATTGTCCTCTGTCCTCTCAAAAATATTGTCTCGCAAAGTTTTTATATTAAATCAAAATTTTATATGTGCGAAAGTTGAGTTAAATAGTGGTGAAATTTGTCAGCATATCCTGCAGTATATTTCAACTCTTCACTTAGAAGCTTTATCTTACTGTTTCAAAATCTTCTTCCGCACATTCTCTCTCTTCTTTATCAAGCATGGCATTTAACATTGACTCAACTAATTTTATTGCGCCGTAATATCCAACCTTTGGAGTATATTGATGCCCATATCTGTCCATTACAGGGAATCCAAATCTAACAAACGGGATATCTTCTGCCCTAGCAATAAACTTACCATACGTATTTGAAATAAGAAGATCTACTCCTTCATTTTTTATAAGCTGGTGCATTTCAAAGAAATCGCTGTTGGCTTTCACAATTCCTTCTAAACCTGCTTCATCCATCATAGCTTTAATTTCCTTCTCAAATAATGATCCTGGAGTACCGGTTATTACATATCTAGGAATCATGCCCAAAGTTATGACAAATTGGGTAAAGGAAATGACAACATCTGGATCACCAACTATAGCTACTTTTTTACCATTAAAGTACTGGGCACTGTCAATCATCATGTCAAGAAGCTGTCCTCTTTCCTCCTCAAGTTCTGTTGATACTTCCTTACCTGTCATTCTAACTAAATTCATAAGTAAATCATCCATGGCATCTATTCCAATAGGCGTCCTTAAAGTTTTATATGGAACTTTACACTTATTTTCAAGAGACTTTGCAGCAAGTTCTGAAGCATAATTTCCAAAGGCTACAGTAAAATCTGAATTTCCAGCATCAACTATGTCTTCAATTTTTGTTCCACCTTTAGGATACATTTTATAATCTCCTGTATTTGGAGTATCAAACACTCCATTTGTATCTGGGAAAATTATATATGGAATGTCCATAAGTTTAAAAATCCTCTTCATCTCTTTCATATCTGCGGGACCTACAAATCCCGGTATTATATTAAATTTTCCATTTTTCTCTCCACTGCTTTTAGAAAGATATTGAACCATACCATTTACCATATTGGAAAATCCAGTAACATGGGAACCAACATAACTTGGTGTATTGGCATGAATAACAAGTTTACCTTCAGGTATCTCCATGTCTCTTATATAAGTAGGTAAATCATCTCCTATAGTTTCTGATAAACAGGTCGTATGAATAGCTATAATATCTGGATTATACATGGCAAATACATTTTTAACGGCTTTTTTTACATTAGCCCCTCCCCCAAATACACTGGCTCCTTCAGTGAATGAGCTTGTAGAAGCCGCAGCAGGTTCTTTGAAATGTCTTGAAAGTACAGTTCTGTGATAAGAACAACATCCTTGTGAACCATGGCTGTGTGGAAGACAATTATGAATTCCAAGAGCCGCATACATGGCGCCAACAGGCTGACAGGTTTTAGCCGGATTTATTCGCAGTTGTTTTCTTTCTACTAATTCTTTTGGTGTTGCATCTAACATTACTGTTCACCTCCTACAACTTTTCCCTCCAATAAAGATTCCTTTTTCCAAGGTGGAGTTAAATACTTCCATGCCGGAGTATATATACCCCCTGCAAGTTCCCTTGCAAATATTATTGCACCTTTAAATCCTGCATAAGGACCCGTATAATCATAAGAATGAAGCTGTCTTGACAAAACTCCCATTTTTTCAATAGCATATTTCTCTTTTATTCCTGTAAGGAACATATCAGGGTGCAGTTCCTTTATGAATTTTTCCATTTCATGTGCGTTCATGTCATCTATTATTACCGTATTTTCATCCATTTCTTTTTCCATTCCACCGTAGTAAGCAAGAGGTACACCTTCTGCCTTGAGAGCTTCCACCCTTTCTTTAGGCAAGACCACACGATATTTTTCTTTATCGGGATGCATAGTAAGCTCAGGAATATTTTTGCTATCGGCGTCAATCTTTATTGTTGGAATAACCTCCCTGCCTTCATAATCATCACGGTGGGCAAATTCATACCCTGCAAGAATGGTTTTTACACCAAAGTCTCTTAAAAGCATTTGATAAGTATGTGACCTTGATCCACCAACAAATAAGCAAGCAAGTCTGCCTTCAAGTTTTTCCCTATAATACTGCATATCTACCTGAATATCTGCAAGTTCTTCTTCAATGACTTCTTCAGTTTTTTTATACAAGTATGGATCATCAAAAACTTTAGCCAGATCTCTTAAAGTGTCAATAGTAGCCTGGAGTCCTATAAAGTTACACTTAACCCAGGGTATCCCATACTTGGTTTCCATCATCTCTGCTATATAGTTTATGGATCTATAACACTGCACTAAATTTACATCGGCAGTGTGGGCATTTTGAATACGTTCGTAACTCCCATCACCAGTAAGAGTTGCCACTACGTTATAACCTATTTTATTTAAAATTCTTTCAATCTCCCAGGCATCTCCGCCAATGTTGTATTCGCCTAATATATTTATGGAATACTTTTTATGCTCACCCTTTCCAGTGCCAATGATCTCACTCATAACGGTATTGTTTGCTATATGATGTCCTGCAGATTGGGTTACTCCCTTATATCCTTCACAGCTAAAGGCAAGAACATTGATTCCATAAAGTTTTTTAGCTTCCTGTGCCACTGCATTTATATCATCACCTATAAGTCCAACGGGACATGTAGCATATATACCTATAGCTTTAGGATGAAAAATTTCAACTGCTTCCTTTATTGCCTGCCTAAGTTTTCCAACTCCGCCAAAAACTATATCTTTTTCTTCCATATCTGTTCCAAAAACATATTCCATAAAATTTTGGCTACCTTCTTCATTCTTAGCTTTGTTTCTTCTTCCGCCCCAACTATAAAAAGAACATCCTACTGGTCCATGGGTTATATGAACCATATCTTTGATAGGTCCCATGACAACACCCTTGCAGCCTGCATAACAGCATCCTCTAGATGTAATTACTCCAGGCACTGTCCTTATATTTGCTTCAATGACGGGGCTTGGATCTTCCTTTGTCTTTACAACTATATGTTTTTTTCGATTCTTATAGGTTTTAGCTGGATACGGCTCCAAAACTTCATCTACTATTTTATTTAGTTCTTTTCTCATAAAAATCACATCCTTCCATAAAGATTAAACAGCTTCATCTCCAGTTTCTTCTGTCCTTATTCTCACAACATCAGTTACATTTATTACAAATATTTTCCCATCTCCAGGGTTTCCTGTCCTATTTGTCTCTATTAAAGTATCAACAACCTTTTTTACTTCTTCATCCTTAGCCAATACAATGATTAACCTCTTTGAAATTAACCTGTGTACTTCAGATATCTGCTCTGCAACTTTTTTATCTGAAAAATCCACTATATCGCTTCCAGATATATAATCTTCAATTATAGAAAAATCCACCTTTTTCTTACCACGCCCAACAACCTTTTTGCATGTAATAGATGGAAATCCAGCTGCAGCAAGGGCATCTTTTGTCTTGCCCACCATATCCATTCTAATAATAGCCATAACTTCTTTCATCTTACATGCCTCCTTATAATTCATTTGTGCCTGAACTTATTGTATATACTTCCTCCACAGGAGTTACAAATATTTTTCCGTCTCCAAAAGCTCCTTTATTACCGGTTTTTGCACTTTTAGTAATGATTTTTATAATGTCATCCTTATCTTCATCTTTTACTACTATGAGCAGCATTTGTTTTGGTATTTCATCATAAAATATTTCTCCTACTTTCACGCCTCTTTGTTTACCTCTACCTACTACATCAAATTTAGTAACTGCCGGAAACCCAGCATCGCATAATTCTGATAGAACTTCTGATGCTTTTTCAGGTCTAATAATAGCTTTTATCAATAACATATTGAATACCCTCCCCTTTTGTGTTACACTATAAAAAGTTAGAATTTGACCGATTCTGACTTATTTTTTGGGTATATCTCTTGGCGTTTCCATTCACAAACTAAGAGGTATACTCTAGTGTTTTTTGTTTTATTTTTGATATTCATTTTAATCCATCAACCCATGTTCCATAAGTATAGCTTCCAAATCGTCTTGTGCCATTGGCTTTGGTATTACAAACATATCATTTCCATCTATAGCTTTTGCAAGTGCCCTATATTCATCTGCTTGTTCAACTTCAGGACTAAACTCTATAACAGTCTTCTTATTTATTTCTGCTTTTTGAACATCGTGGCTTCTTGGTACAAAATAGATAAGTTGAGTTCCAAGTTTTTTTGCAAAAGCTTCAAGTAATTCCCTCTCATTTTCAACTTTTCTACTGTTGCATATAATGCCTCCTAATCTCACTCCACCGCTGTTTGCAAATTTACTTATACCTTTTGATATGTTATTTGCCGCATACATGGCCATCATTTCACCACTAGCTACTATATATATTTCCTGTGCCTTGCCTTCACGTATTGGCATTGCAAAACCACCACATACAACATCACCTAGTACATCATAAAAAACATAATCCAAATCATCATCATAAGCACCGAGTTGTTCAAGCATGTTAATTGAAGTTATAATACCTCTTCCAGCACATCCAACTCCAGGTTCAGGTCCACCTGATTCAACACATTTTATTCCACCATATCCTTTTTTTAATATTTCATCTAAGTCTACGTCTTCTCCTTCTTCTCTCAAAGTATCAAGAACTGTCTTTTGTGCAAGCCCTCCTAGAAGTAATCTGGTTGAATCTGCTTTAGGGTCACATCCTACTACCATTATTTTTTTCCCCATTTCTGCTAATCCTGCAGTTAAGTTTTGTGTAGTAGTAGATTTTCCAATACCACCTTTTCCATAAATAGCTACCTGTCTCATTTTACACTCACTCCTCACCTATAATTTTTTTATGACAATTATTGTTTAATAATTTATAAAAAATATATCATACCTTTTTAGAAAAATCAATACGTAAATTATTGATTTATTAATATACGTATGCTGAAATCGATAACATTTTTAAAATTCAAGTGTAAAAATTATCATTTTAATAATTATTCACTGACTATTGTTAATAACTTATCATTTATGCTATATTTGTTTATACTATCTTATATAACTCTTACCAATTAATTTTACTTCTTTAATATGTAGTTATATTATATAATGTTTGTATAAGGTGACAGGCACCGAATGGGTATAAAAGTATCCCAATATGGTGACAGGCACCATTGAAAGGAAGGATAATTTATGTTAGAAAATACAACATTAACCCCACAGGAAGTTGCCGATATGCTAAAAATAGCTAAAAATACAGTATATGAATTGATTAAAAGAGGAGAATTGAACGGCTATAAAGTTGGCAAAAAATTAGAGTTGATTTAAATGATGTAGAAAATTATAAAAATAAGACAAAGCACACTACACAAAATGAATCCAGTGATGTTAAAGAAAATGATCTATCTTCTCCTGATATTTTTTATCCTACAAGAGATAATACACATGGAGGCTTTATAATATGCGGACAGGATGTACTTCTCGATATTTTATCCAGATACATAGAAGTTCGCTGCCCTGGTACTAGAACTTTCCGCTCCTACGTGGGAAGTTACAGTGGACTTTTATCACTTTACATGGGGAAAATACAGGTAGCTACCGCTCATCTCTGGGATGGTGATTCAGATCAATATAATATACCATTTGTAAGAAGATTAATTCCCGGAATTCCAACTGTAATAATTCATCTTGCCTGTAGGATGCAAGGCTTTTATGTAGCCAAAGGTAATCCTAAAAAAATTAAAGGTTTTGAGGATTTAAAAAGACCTGATATTACCATGGTAAATAGGGAAAAAGGCTGTGGTACAAGAATCCTCTTAGATGAACATCTTAGATTATTAAACATAAATGGTAGTGATATCAAAGGTTATACAAAAGAACATTTTTCTCACCTAGAAATAGCTAGTACTGTGGCTAGAGGTGAGGCTGATGTAGGACTTGGAAATGAAAAAACAAGTCTTCAAGTTAATAATGTGGATTTTATACCTGTTCAAAAAGAAAGATATGAATTGGTAATGAAGAAGGAGGACATAAATAAAGCTCCCTTTAACTCAATACTTGAAATACTCCGTTCAAATCAATTTAAATCAGAACTCCTAGGAATAGGCGGATATGATCTTACTGAAATGGGAAATATAATAGCAGAACTTTAAGGTTTACCGGCTGCAAATTATGCTTGTTCCCCTTAATTTTAAAACGGCACTGCTTCATTTATTCATTATAATTGTGAACAAATTATAAATAATTTATCCGATGACTACCCGCTCTAATACCCCTACTTTGAGAAAAGCGACTATCACCAAATCAAAGATTTGGGATATCTGCTTTTCTCAAAGTGGTAGTAAAGAGCGGTTACGTCCCTGGATAACAATTTCTAAGCATCAGATTTCATCTGATGCCAAGAACTCTGTTTATAAAATTAATAAATTTTCTTTAAAAAAATATATAATAGCATTAACACTATAGGAAATAACTGGTTAAAAGTCTATAGTGTAGACATAAAAATATAATAATGGGGGGACATATATAATGAAAATATCTTTGAAAAAAGCAACGACTGTTATTGTAGCATTTTTCATGCTGTTTTCTTCTTGTAATATGGCATTTTCTAGTGAAACTGCCTATGCAGCAGATACAAATGTTACAAGCTGTAATGAGATTGGAAAGACCTATTATGGATTTCAACTTACTTCAGTGAAGGATATACCAAAAGTTAATTCTACTGTTATGCAGTTTACTCATGTAAAAACAGGTGCAAAACTAATGTATCTTAAAAACGATGATACCCAGAGAGTTTTTGATATCAGTTTTCGCACCCCTACTTCAGACAACAGTGGTGTAAATCATATTATTGAACACTCAGTTCTTGATGGCTCCAAAAATTATCCTGTAAAATCTCCATTTCAGCAAATGCTTAAGAGCTCCTTGGGTTCTTTCATCAATGCCATGACAGGTGCTGATTATACTACATTTCCTGCAGCAAGTACAAATGAGCAGGATCTTAAAAACCTTATGGGAGTATATTTGGATGCAGTATTTTTTCCAAATGTTACTACTGATCCTAATATATTTAAGCAGGAAGGTTGGAGATATGAACTTCCATCTAAGGATTCTGCTCTTTCAATTAATGGCGTTGTGTACAGTGAAATGAAGGGTGACTATTCGAATCCTCAGTGGCTTTTACGTAATGAAGTAAATCAATCACTGTTTCCTGATACTTCTTATAAGTGGGATTCAGGTGGAAATCCAGAGAATATTCCTTCTCTTACAAGAGATCAGTTAATTTCAACTTACAAGAAAAACTATACACCATCAAACAGCTACATATATTTATATGGTAAATTAGATATAGGACAATATCTTCAATATATTGATCAAAATTACTTAAGCAAATTTGACAAAGTTAATGTAGATACTTCCGTTAAGGCCGAAAAATCACTGTCTAATATACCTGATAAAATAGCTTCTTATCCTATTCCTAAAGATGGAGACACAAAAAAGAAGACTTATCTCTCTTTAAATTTTGTTACAGGCAATATAGGCGATAAGGAAACAAATACAGCATTAACATTTTTGAATTATTTACTTATGGGAACAGACAATGCTCCTCTTAAAAAAGCACTTACAGAAAAGGGTATTGCAGAAAATGTAAGTTCTTCATTTAGTATGAATGGTATTCAGCCAGTATTTTCAATTAATGCAACTAATTCTGATGAATCTTCAAAAGAAGTTTTTGAAAAAACTATTTTTGATACTCTAAAGAATATTTCGAAAAACGGATTTGATAAAGATTTTCTTAAATCTGCCCTGGAATCCTATGACATAAGCGATCGATCTGAAAAACTTGTAACACCTATGCTTGGTGGAAACGGCCTTGTATTATCCCAGACTGCATTGTCCACATGGGTATATGATAAAGATCCTACCATGTATTTTGATACAAGTGACATAATGGAAAAGATAAAGAAATCGGATTCCAATAAATATTTTACAAGTTTAATTGACAAATACCTGATTTCAAACAACTATCACTCAATGGTTGTATTAAAGCCTGAAGCCGGTCTTGAAAGTAAGAATACTGAAGCTACAGCTAAAAAACTTGCAGATTATAAAAATCAAATAGGAGAAGCAGGTGTTAATTCACTTTTAAAAGATACTGAGGATTTTAATGCATGGCAAAAAAGTGGAGATTCAAAGGAATCACTGGAAACTTTACCAAAGCTTTCACTTAAGGATATTAAACCTGAATTGCCAAATTTAAACTATAAGGTTGAAAGTCAATCAGGTATGAAAGTTCTTACCCATAATGCAGATTTAAATGGGCTTTCAAACATAAGTCTTTACTTTGATACGTCAAAGGTTCCACAGGATAAATTACATTATTTGAGCCTACTTTCATCTTTGCTTGGAAATGTAGATACTAAGGAACATAGTTATGATCAGCTTTCAAATGAAATGCTGCAGTATGTAGGAAGTACTATTGGTTTTACACCTTCAGCAGTATCAAGCAATAAAAATCCTAATAACTATAGTCCTAAACTAACAGTATCTCTATTAGCACCTGACGAGAATATTTCAAAGTCTCTTGATATAACTGAAGAAATTATAAATGACAGCCAGTTTACAAATAAGCAGAGAATAAAACAAATTATTGAGCAAAATAAGTCAGCCCTACAGGCAACTTTAACTTCAGGATCAGGCGCGGCTGCAATTATGCGAATGAGTTCCTACATGAGTGAAAGCGGGAGATACAGTGAAGAGCTTACTGGACTTTCCTATTATAAATTCTTACAGGACCTGGACAGCAACTTTGATTCAAAATGGGATGAGATTTCTAAAAACTTAAATGATATACGCAAACTTGCATTTAACAGAAATGACCTTATAGCAACTTACAGCGGAAATGAAAATACTTCTAAAACATTTAAAAATGAGTTAAACCGTATAAGTCCTAAAATTAACTCTCAGGTACTTCCAAAGCAAAAATATACTTTTGCACAACCTGATAAAAATACAGCTTTTTCTTCCACTGCAAAAGTTCAAACAATAATACAGGTTGGAGATTTTAAAAAAGCTGGCTATACCTATAGTGGAAAGATGATGGTACTGCAGAACGTATTAGACAACGGATATCTTTGGAATAAGGTAAGGACAACCGGCGGTGCCTATGGAGTCCAATCTGCATTATCACCTAATGGTGAAGTTATACTTGCATCAATGAGAGATCCAAACCTTAAAGAAACTTTAGATGCCTTTCAAGGTACGGTAAACTACCTTAAAAACTTTCAGGCAACAGACAGCGAAATGACAAATTACATCATAGGAGCCATTAAAAGTTTTGCAAATTTAAAATCTAGTGGACCTCTCGAGGAAAGTTCTCTTTGTGATTCAATGTATCTTACAAACTCTTCTGTAAATGATCTTTTGAACTATGAGAAAGAGGCACTTTCAACTACACCAGATGATATAAGAAGTTATGGAAATATGCTGGATCAAATTCTAAAACAAAATATATACTTTGCAGAAGGTTCCGCAGATAAGATTGAACAAAACAAACAATTATTTAATGAGATTATAGATATGCAGAAATAAACAAAGGTGCCTGGCACCGAATGGGGTTGTAAATGTCCCGCCCGGTGCCAGGCACCAATTTTATTCTATTCCAGTTTTTATATTTTCTATGCAGGCTTTGTGTATGCCTCTTTCCTCCATGGCCTTTACTGTTTTTTCATAGTCATAAGTAAATTCTACAATAGTACTTTTTACATCCTCGTCCGGTTCCATTATGAGATAAGTTCCATTAGGTCTGCCTATTTTAGGTTTTCCAATGCTTCCATCATTTAAGAGAATTTTATCACCATATTTCTTTCTATAAGGAATATGAGTGTGAGCACATATTAGAACATCTTCTTTTAGCACTCCCATTGCCTCTTCCGCTTCTTTGGAATTTTCCTTTAAATATTCATTTATGGATCTATTGCTTCCATGTACAAAATGGAATTTCTTATTTTTAAAATTAAGTACTATTTCTCCAGGAAGGGACTTTAAGTAATCCCTGTTTTCCTCTAATAGCTCTTCTGCTGCCCAGGGCATACAGAATTTATTGACTTCATTGTCTCTTATGTAATTAAATTTTTTTTCAAGCACTGCTGCATCGTAGTTGCCAAGTATATTCAATATATGCTTTTCTCTTACAAGCTGAATTACTTCATTAGGATAAGGTCCATATCCTACTAAGTCTCCAAGGCATATTATAGTATCAATATTTTTCTTTTCTATATCACAAAGTGCTGATTTAAGTGCTTCCAGGTTTCCGTGTATATCGGAAATAACTGCTATCTTCATAGTTTATCGTTCCTTTCTCTTTGGTGCCTGGCACCGAATGGGGTGATAAATGTCCCGCCCGGTGACAGGCACCTGGTGGGATAAATTTTTATATCTATCACAAAATATACTGAGGTGATTTCATTGAAAAAGAGTTTTTTATCAAGTTTAATATTATGTTTTGTGCTGTCTACAGGTGTGGTTCACGCACAATCGTCAACTTATACCGTAGTATCCGGAGATACCATGTGGAAAATTGCAGTAAAAAACCAAGTGGGAATAAGTGAACTCATATCTGCCAATCCACAGATTGCAAATCCTGCTATGATAATACCAGGACAGAAGATATCTATTCCAAATATAGATGTAAAAACAATGGAAAATCAAGTTGTACAGCTGGTAAACCAAGCAAGAGTAAATTCAGGATTGCAACCATTCACAGCAAATTGGGAATTATCAAGAGTGGCCAGATACAAATCTCAAGATATGGCTAACAAAGGATATTTTGATCATACATCTCCTACCTATGGTTCACCTTTTACTATGATGCAAAACTTCGGTATAAAATTTACTGCTGCTGGTGAAAATATTGCCATGGGGCAAAGAACCGCTCAGGATGTAATGAATTCCTGGATGAACTCTCCAGGACATAGAGCCAATATTCTAAATCCAAGTTTCAATCAAATAGGAGTTGGTCTCGCTAAAAGTTCTAACGGAACGTGCTATTGGACCCAGCAATTTATAAAGTCCTATTAAGCAACAAGGTGACTGTCACCGCATTGGAACATTTATATTCCACTCGGTGACAGGCACCAAAGCAAAAAAGGAGGTTACACCCTCCTAAATTCACATAATTATTTAATTGATCTTCTATTTTGGATTAGTTCTCCAACTCCATTAACTGTCCCTTCTATGTGTGCTACTTTATGAGTCAAATTATCTATCTCAGCTTTTCTTACATTATTGCTGTGTTCTATTGCTTTTACTACATTATATATCTCATCTTGTCTTTTTTCCATGTTGTCAAGTCTTTTTTCCACGTTGTCAAATCTTTTTTCAATGTTATCTAATTTTTGCAAAGCAAGTTGAAATATCTGATTTGTTTCCTTATCCAAATTTTTCACCACCAATAAAGATACTGTTTTTATATTATATCATCTATAATTTTATATTTCAATCTCTAAAATATGGCAGTCTATGCAGCTATCTGACTGGTGCCTGTCACCCTAACGGGATATTTATAGTCCACCGAAGTGCCTGTCACCTTATTGCACTTTCCACGTACATTCTATATAGTTCTCTCTTTCTGCTCTGAATGAAATAAGAAAGTATTCTATCCGAATTAATTAGTTTTTCTTTTCTTTTACCTATTAACATAGGATAACTGCTCCATTCATAATCTTCTGGTTTTTTAACTATGTTAGCCCTCACTGGATTTAAACTTATGTATCTACTTGCTTCTAAAATATAGCTGTCACTGTCTATTATCTGAGAACCATACCGTCCCTGAAAAAGGTGTCCATGATAATCATATTTATTATTAAAATACTTAGCGTAAAAAGTATTTATTTTGCCCATTAATTTTTTTATATGAACCTTTTTTGTTTCAATTTGAAGATGAATGTGATTAGTCATCAGACAGTAACTTAATATTTCAAATTCGTTGTTATAAAATTTTATAGAATGCTGTAAATTCCTAAGATAGACACAATAATCTTCTTGGCTTTTAAATATATCTTCCTTTCTGTTTCCTCTAACTGTAATATGCAAAATTGAACCTTCACGCCATAATCTATTTTTTCTTGGCATTTCTATACCTCACAGATAAATTATTTTTCTGTGATTATAACCAAATTATTGTGTTTTAAACATAGGTGCCTGTCACCAAGTGGGATATAAATATCCCACTTGGTGACAGGCACCGTATTGGAACATTTGTGTCCCGCTCAGTGACAGGCACCTATTATGCTATTCTTCCAGTAAATTTTTAAGGTTTTCCGAACTTACTGTACAATTATCTATAGCTCTTTTAAGTTTAGTTTTTTCTTGATTCAGTGCAATGCTAGAATCTACTTCAGTAGGCTTATCAATGACCCCTACACTATATTTAGCTTGAGCTGCTTTAAAATCATCTTCAGCATTTTGAAGATTTACTTGTTCCTGACTAACTAAATCATTGGCATTCTTTAAATCATAATAAGCTTGAACCAACTTTATTTGAGTTGCTAATTTTAATTGGTCTAACGCAGAAGACTGTTCTTCTATATTTATCTGAAATCCTCTAATTTGGTTTGCATATTTTCCACCATATGACATATATGTACCAGTTTTAGATTTTAACAAATCTAGACTGCTTTGCTGCTTTATTACATCTGGATTTTTATCTATTGCATTTTCAATTCTCGTATCTATACCAGTATCGTCAAACTTTACATACTTTTCTTCAATTGGTGTAAGTATAATTTCTTGAGACATATCCAAATTTAAATATTGTTTTATATTTAAAAGCTCAGACTGCAGTTGAACTTGTAAATTATTTAATGAGGTCTGCAAACTTGACTTTTGAGTTTTTAGAGTTTCAAGACTACTATCAGTTGCTTGTCCTAATTGTATTTTTAAATTCTGATTTTTTATTTTATCATCCAAATTTTCAATTAGCTTTTTTGTATTTTCAATATCTTCTTGATCACATAATGCATTGAGGTATTGCTTTTTTAAATCATTTTTTATGGATTTTAACTTTTCATCTCTATCCATTTTAGTATTGTTCAAGTTACTTAGACTTTCTTTATAGTTATAATCTTTTTGTAAATGATAGTCAACATCATCCATACTATCATCTGGTGCAATTGACTTTGATTTATCATTTTCATATTGCTTATTAAGTACTTCTATTTTTTTATCTAACAATTGTAAATCAGGATTTACCTGATCTATGTTATTTAATGCATCCTCCAAATTAATATTTCTTGAAACAGATATTGGATTTGGATCAGAAACTTCACTTTGTTGATTAGTTGTAGTGCCCGCATTTTCTGCAAATGTAACACTCGATGCAGATAGTATAACTGCTATACCTATTACAAATGAAACTAGTTTTTTCATAAACAAACTCTCCTTTATAAATTTTCTATTGTTGTGCATTAAACTAATAGGATGATAAACCTGTAGAAGTTGAAAATCCCTTATTTACTTCACAATTCATCTTAAACTGCTCAAGCCAATAATCTCTCTTAAGAGATGAAACATTATCTACTGCTTTCCTATAAGTTAATTCACTATCTTCAAAATCAATTCTACTAATAACACCAACTTCATATTTTTTACTTGCTATATCATAATTTTTCTTCGCCATATTATAATTTTGCATAGCACTATCTATCTTGCTTTTTTTGTTTATTAAAGTATTATATTCATTAGTTACATCTTTTTGTATAGTAATCTTTTCAATTTCAAGATTATTTTCAGCTGCATCCAAATCATATTTTGCTTGTTTATTGTTTATATTACTTTCATCTGGATATCTCTCACTTGCTATGTCATAAGATTTTTGTTTTAGTTTTACATATTCGCTGCAATTCAAGATTTCTGATCTATTCTTCAAAGCTAAATCCAAATAATCACTTACTGATCTATTATCAGTAGTATAATCAGGTAATTTAGTTGAAAAGCTTACATATTCTGCTTTTATATCTTGTCCCATAGTCTTATTTATATTCATCTCATCTATATTCATGGATCTCTGAATTTTTGAAAGTGTTAAATTTTCGTTGTTATATGATGCAGCATTTTTCTTACATTCTAATTGTGTTATCGTACCAAGATTCAATTTAAGTTTTGAAGTAGTATATACATCGTATAGTTTTTTAATATTTTTTTGCTCCGTATCTATGCTATCTTGATCGGATAACAGTTTTATATACTGTGTATACAAATTTAGTTTAACAGAATTTTCAATAGACTCCTTGTTATTTTGTGCTGTAGTTAGCTCATACTGAGCCTCTAAAGGTTGTACATCTCTTATCTTTATAAGTTGATATATCTGGTCATCTGTCAATGGCACAAAATTTGCAAGCATTGCTTCTTCTTCGGGGGTTTTATTTGGTTTTGATCTAAGGTCCAACATATTTTGATTCATTACTAATTTAGTATTAGCATCGTTTGCAGCATCCTTTGCTTGATCACATACATTTTGATCAGATTGTACTGAATAATCCTCCATTTTCAAATCATAAGAATTCTTAATAGTAGAATCTAATGCAGCATCAATGTCTAGAGAATTGTTTTTAGCAAATACTGCACCACTATTAAATACTACTGCTAAAAACAATATTATAATGGTACTACTTACCTTTTTCACTCCACCACATCCTTAAATATTTTATATTACCAATGAAAATATTATACCATTAGTATGGATAATTTTCTATATCAATCCATTTTTGCTATACGCATATTATACTTATTTTTTGTTAACAAAAAGGAGCCGTGCACTAATTTCTAGTGCAACAGCCCCTTTCTAAAATTAAATTAATTTATTAGTTTACTTTAACATCAACAGTAGTAAATGGAGTATCATCATGTGCTCTTTGTATACCAACTGTTACATATTTATCTCCGCTTCCACTAGTAGTTTTAGTTATAGTACCAGTAGATCCATTAGATATAGAATAAGTTGAAGCTGTTGTTCCATTCTTATTTACAATTACTATTTTACCTAAAGTAATATCATTAACAGCATCATAAGCTATATCATTATCATCTATATCCTTAATACTTCCGCCATTGTTAGCATTAGCATCGCTCTTAACAAATATAATACCATTTTGAGCTATTCTAATTTTTCCATCACCCTCTGATACATTAGCACTTATATCAGAAGCTTTGATCATATCTTTTATTGCTAAGCTACTTCCACTATCAATTTCTACTCCACTATTTAAAGCAGCACTTGAAATAGAAGGAGTTGAATCTTTGACAGTTAACGTTGTAGAAGCTGCATTGTCTCCATCTACTGCACTAACTGTTATTGTTCCTATATCAGGATCGGTATCATTACCAAGCAATGTAGCAACATTAGCTGATGCCAAAGCACTACCATAATCAGATGTTGTTGCTGAAGGAATTGCTACTACAAAATCGCCATCAGAATCTGGTGTAACAGTAGTAGTATATGCATTAGTACCAGGAACTAATATGTTTTTATTGCTAGATGTTGTAATAGTTATTGTAGCTGTTGTATCTTTTCCCAAATAAGTTCCATTTGAAGAATATTTATTTACGTTAAGTTTAACATATTTATCATTATTATTATCTGCTGATTTTGGATCTAAATCTAAAGTTAAATCCTTAGAATTTGAATCAGTAGCAGCTGCCTCAACTTTAATATTGTTAATGGATGTATCTCCTGTAGTTGTCAAAGAGAAAGTTGTTATTATACCATTTTTATTATAAATTTTAAGGCTTCCACTTCCTGCATTTGAAGCTCCTGTAATTGTTACATAAGCTTTTCCATCAGACTTATCGTCAGTTGTAGATGGTGCTGCAGTAGTTACATTAGCTATAATAGTATCTCCATCTTTAACTACATCTTTAGTTGATCCACTGTCATATGTTCCAACTTGAAGCTCATTATCATTTGAAGGAGTAGTAGCACCATTCATAGGAGTAATATCTATAGGATCACCCAATTGATCTTTTGTAGTTAAGTAAAAAGAAGTTGTTGCAGCTTTTCCCACTTTAATAGATGTGTTATCTGCACTAACAGTTGTAACTGTTCTCTTAGTATCACTAGTTACAGTATAACTATAATCCTTTGATGTACTTCCTGATTTAACTGTCAATGTAAATGTTCCTGCGTTATGTGTAGTAATTTCACCTTTAGTTTCATCAACAGAAGCTACAAATGGATTTGAAGAATAATATTTTAGGTTGTCTCCTGTAATTGTTACATCAGAAGCATCTGCTATATCACCTTTTACTTTAGTAACAGTTGCTGTTTCACCTTTAATAAATTTACCACTTGTTATTTTGCTTGTCGTGCTACCTGTCACACCTTCTTTAATAGTTATGTCAGTTAATGTATCTGCAGTCTGATCACCATTTATAATATTTATTGTTTCATTTCCACTTTGTGCTATTACTTGATCGTCCTTAGTAACTTTAACTGAATATTTGAAAGTATCTACACTAGGAGAAGCAGTTAACAAGCTATTTAGTTTACTCTTATTCAATACTCCGTCTTTACTTGAATAAGTAGTACCTGATTCTGTTGAATCAAATACATCTTTATTTGCTGTAAATTCCACTGAATATCCTGCATTAATTAAATCTGAAACTGATACTTTAGTTCCACCATTTACAGTAAACTGTAATTGTTCATCATCAGCTTTTGAGTTTACATACTGATCTTTAACTGTTTCAACTGAAGTAACTGTACCACTAAATACAGGCTGTATACCCTTAACAGCGTCATTGATTTGACTAACTATACTATCTGGAACAACTCCTGTTCCTCCTACTAGCTGTAAATCAGTAGTCTTTGTAGCTTCACCTTTAATATAAGCTACAGCATTATTAGTTGCATCTGTACCATCTTTGTCAACTAATACTAATGGTGCAGCGTTCTTTCCAGCTAATGCGGAAGCAACTAATGCATCTGCATAAAGATTATCTGGATCTGCTGCGCTTGCATTTGCTACATATAACTTGTCAGCCTTTAAGTCTTTGCTGAATGCCTTTAATACAGCTAAGTTAGTATCAAATCTGCTTGATCCACCATTTACTCTAGTAGCTGTTGATCCAAAAGCATCCTTTATTGCATCACTTATAACATTTGTAGTTCCAACAATTGTAACCTTGGATTTGTTGTCATTTACAAAATCAATTGCTCCTTGAGTTGAAGCTTTATCATTGTTTGCCAATAATAAGATTTGTCCTTTTGCTGCTGCTACTGGTGCTACGGAAAGTGCATCTGCAAATCCTTGTCCACCAACTACCATAACATCACTAGCACTAACTCCTAATTTAACTAATTGTTTAGCTACTGCTACGTTAGTTTCGTATCTGTTTGATCCACCTAACTCTGTTAAAGTGTACTTGGATTTAAGTCCAGCTCTTATGCTCTGTGAAATTGAAGCAGTTCCTCCAACAACATATACATTCTTTGGCTTTAATGTGTCTAATGCAGTTTGTGCATCTTGGCTAAGTGTATTTCCTGCAGTTAACAGTATAGGTGCTCCTAATTTTTTAGCTAATGCTGATGCACTTACTGCATCTGCATATCCTTCACCTGATACTAATACAACATTGTCTGAAGTTGTCCAGTTTGTTGTAGCAACCTTTGCAGCTGTTGCATATCTGTCACCGCCACTTACTCTTGTTACTTGTCCTTGTGCTGCTTTAACAGGACCTGCTGATAAAGCTGTAGTTAATACTAAGGACATAAGTGTAGCACTTGCAAGTGCCTTTGTACTTTTCTTACTCATATTGTAATACCCTCCTCGATTAAGTGAATTTTAATTAAAATTCTTTATATATATATATATATTTTAAATATATACTTTCTTAAAATGTCTTCCCATGCCATTAAGTGTTATTTAAGTAATTTTTACAATTATGTATGTATTCTTTTACAATCCCATTCCTTTACACTTATACTGCTTGGTCAACATTTATGAAACAGACCTTATTATACCACATATAAACTACACATTCTACTAATTTTGTGCAATCTTACGCGATTTTTCATAAAATTTTAATATTTATATAACAATAGTAACAAATTCATCCTCTATTATATCATAATAAATCCATAATTTCTACGGTTTACACCTTATGATAAAGGATTTATAAATTACTATTAATAAGATATGATTCAATTATACAACATCATTTCTAGTTTTTCCATACTTTATGCCGTAGTAATTTACGGTTATATGGGAAATATATACCTATTATATGTCTGGAAATTAATAATCTCGTTTAATTATACTTCTAGCACTTATATATTATTCTACACAATCTATAAAAATCCTTTTTTTCAATTCATAACTTACAATTCACAGTTCACAACTTTTTTGGGTAAAAATTTCTAAAAAGTTCAAACTTCAGATTATACTCAAATATAACTAAATATAGTCATTTACTATACAAATGACTATATTTATGAGAAAATGACTATATTAAAGATATGATTATTAATAGATTAAAAGGGAGAATATTATAATGAATTTTGATATATATATTGTAAGAGAACTTATAAAAAATTCTAAAATACAATGGCGTGGACATATACTTATGCGAATGCATCAAAGAAAAATAAAAATAAAGGATGTAATATATATGAATTGTGTTTTATGTAAGTCAAATTTAGTTCAAGGCAAAGTTAATCATATTGTAGACTTGGATGGACATATTATTATAATTAAAGGAGTCCCAGCAAACATTTGTAAACAATGTGGAGAATATTTTATTGAAAATGATATAGCATTGAAATTAGAAAAAATAGTTGAAGAAGTTATGAAAAATAAAGTTGAAATATTCGTTGTAAACTATTCTGAAGTAGCAGCTTAAAAAGTTTAAAGTGACCAAATAAAGAATTAACTATTAATTCTTAACTAAAAAAAGAGCCCAAAGGCTCTTTTTTACTCTATTCCTATGATTTGCAAATCATCAGTACTTTGAAGGGTATTTTGTATGTCCTGGGAAACAACATCTGTTCCACCAACTATTACTACATTTGAGTTATCCTTAGCATTTGCAAATATGTAACTGTTAGCATCTATTACCTGTGCCTGTCCTGCTCCTAAACCTGTTAAAACAACCGGTGAACCAGTTTTTGCTGCTGCAGCTGATGCTACAAGTGCATCTGCAAATTGATCTTCTGCCGCTCCACCTGCTGCTACATATATATTGCTAAAATCCAAACCACCATTGTTTTCAAAGTAATTTAAAACGGCTAAGTTTGTAGCAAATCTATTGGCACAATCTGCATCACTTGTAACTTTAGTTCCACTTACGGAAGCTACTACATCTTGTGGTAAAACTCCACTTCCGCCTACTGCTTGTATAGTTAATCCTTTGGAAGTTATTACATCTTTAACTACAGGTGCTACTTGAGTTTTAGATGCAAATAATACAGGATATCCCTTTTGAGCTGCAATTGAAGCTACTGAAAGTGAATCTGCATATCCATCCTGTCCATTTACGAGTACTGCATTTTTCTGATTGCTCATGCTAAGAACTTTTTTGGCAACTTCTGCATTAGTTCCCATTCTAGTACTGTCTGTAACACCAGCTATACGTTCTACATCATATTTATCTTTTAAAGTATTCTCTACATCTGTAGATACAACTCCCGTACCACCAACTATATATACTTTTGTTGCTCCCAAACTACTTATAGTTGAAGCAACTTCAGATTCCAAAGCATCTCCATGAGTTAAAAGTATTGGGGCATTAAGCTGTTTTGCCAAAGGCGTAGCACTTACTGCATCCGCATATCCGTATCCATTTACCAATATTACATTTTGAGATTTACTAAACAAATCTAAAGCTACTTGATTAGCTGTGCCTATTCTTCCTCCAGCCCCACCATCTGTTCTTTTTACTGTAGCAGCTTGTACATTTGCAGCGCCTAAAGTGACTGATAGTACAAGGGCAGTCAATATAGGGCTTAAAAACCTTCTCTTTTTCAACATTAGTTTACCTCTCCTTCAATTAATTATTAACATATATAAATTAATTATATAACAATAGCAGCTTTTTTTATAGACAATATAAAATTTTTTGGTAAATATATTACTATTCCGAAATACTGGTAACTTTTTAGTACCTTTTTAAATACACTAATATTGTAAGCAAAATATACGAGGTGAAATCATGGCATTTTCATATAGAGAACTGCTTGCTAGGATTATAAAATGTGAAGCAGGCGGTGAAGGAGAAAATGGTATGAAAGCAGTAGCAACTACCATTATGAATAGAGTTAGAGTTCCCTATGGGGAATATCAGAGAATGGGTCAAGGTGACCTTAGGAAGGTACTTTATCAAAAAGGACAATTTGACTGCATGCGTACTGAACTAGGGGGCGCTCCCAATCCTCAAAATATCTGGTCAACAGTGCCCGAAGAAATACACTATGACATAGCAGACTGGGCACTTGCAGGCAACAGATTATTTACTGCAGGCTACTCTCTCTGGTACTTCAATCCCTTTGCCCCATGTCCGTGGACTTTCCCTTACACTGGCACAGGAAGTTTTCAAGTAAAAGTAGGAAATCACTGCTTTTACGATCCAACGGAACTATATGCTAAAACTTGATTATTAATAAATATGGAGGTATTTTAATGATTTCAAATTATCCCAATTACTTTAGGACTATGCCCATGACTCCTGGACCTGAACCAGAAATGCCTGAATTTGACTCTAATGATGAAATCCGTCAAACGCCAATGCCATCTCCTACACCAATGCCATCCCCTAGTCCTTTTGAAATGGCTCCAGGTTCTCCAGTGCAGCAGGATATAAACTACACTCAAGGTTACTTAAGAACCCAAATAGGTAAAAGAGTTAGGGTAACTTACCTTTTAGGTACATCCACACTCCAGGATCGTACTGGTGTATTGGAAAATGTAGGAATTAGCTATATAATAATAAGAAATGAAGAGACAAATACAAAAGAGCTGTCAGATATATATTCTATAAAATTTGTTGTCATTTTCGACTAGCTTAATCAATACACAATTCACGATGCACAGTTCATAATTGGCAATTTTTAATGTAAAAAATAAAGAGTTCCTTTTCATAGGATCTCTTTATTTTTCATCGTCAATTTCTTCTATTTCAAATTTATCAAATTCAAATTCATCTATAAAATTATCGGAATTGAAAGATGTCTTACTTCTCCTATTATATTCTTCCAAGTTAGCAGGAAGCCAATAAGGCTTTTCAATGTCAAATTTCCTGCACAATTTCAGAATACAACTTTTTAAATTTTCCTGATAATTTTCTCCGCCCTCTAATACAACTACTCCATCTTTTACTATTTTATTGTGCTTAACTAACTTTCCCCATATTTTCAGCATTTGACACACCCTTTATCAATTCACAATTTACAATGCACAGTTCACAATTGACAATTTTTTTAATTTTCGTCTTTCAGTTATTAACTATTTCTTTCATAAGATTCTATAAATGAATGTTTTTCTCCATCTTTTTCCCAGCCTAATATAGAATCTATATTTACATTTTCAGTGGCATGGAAAATTAATTTATCTATGTCCTTATTAAAATCCTTTTTCAACTTCTTTATCATATCCTTAATTTCATAACGCTTATTTCCTATTCTTTTTGCTGCAACCATACAGGCACAATTGAGAGGCCATATACCACTTGATTGTATGAAACGTTCAATGTAAGATTCTTCTACATAATAAAGAGGTCTTATAAGTTCTATTCCTTCATAATTTTGAGATCTTAGCTTTGGCATCATGGTTTTAAAGCTTCCCGAATAGAATATATTTAAAAGAGTTGTTTCTATAACATCATTAAAGTGATGCCCAAGTGCAAGCTTATTGCAGCCAAGTTCTTTTGCTTTAGAATACAGTGCACCCCTGCGCATTTTTGCACACATATAACAAGGATAATCTTTTGCAATATTATCTACTACATTAAATATACCGGACTCAAAAATGTGCACTGGAATATTTAGATACTCACAATTACTGACTAAAAGCTTTTTTATATCTTTATGATATCCTGGGTCCATAGCAATAAATTCTAATTCAAAATTTACTTTCCAATGTTTTTGAAGCTCCTGAAACAATTTAGCCATAGTCAAGCTGTCTTTTCCACCAGACACTGCTACTGCAACTTTATCTCCTTCTTCTACCAGTTTAAACTCACTTATTGCCCTTACAAATTTAGACCATATATGCTTTCTATATCTTTTTGTAATACTATGTTCTATCTCTTTTAAGGGCTTTCTTTCATTAAAAGGAACTAATATGTCACATCCAGTTCCTGCAATTTCATCCATACTATCACCGCCTTTTTTACCACAACAATTATAACATTTATAATTTGTAAAATAAACATTTCTATAGTGTGGAATCAAAAGCTGCCTTGTTAAATTTTAGGACATATATCTGAAAACTCTATGCTGAGCTGTTCATCCATATTTTCGCTGTAAATCATCTTATTGAATTTTTCTTCTATGACTTTAACAGGAAGCTTTACAGTAAATGTACTTCCCTGTCCTACAGCACTCTTTACACTAACTTTACCTCCATGCATCTCAGCAAAACATTTTACAAGATAAAGTCCTATGCCGCTTCCCGCTTTGCCATTTATGGGTGATTTATCACACTGCTTGAATTTCTCAAATATAAATTTAAACTTGTCCTCAGGTATTCCTATACCCGTATCTTTGACACTTATATATACATTATCGTCTTTGTCTTCAACCCCTATACATATAGTACCTTTTTCAGGTGTAAATTTAATTGCATTTGAAAGTAAATTTAGAATAATTCTCTCTATTTTATTGTAATCTAAAGCCATAATCTTCTCTTCTTCATTGGTATCAAAAATCAAATTTATGCCTTTCCCTTTAGCATAAGGAATTAAAGATAAAGTAATATCTTCAACAAAACTTACAATATTTCTGTTGTGCAGCTCCAATTTGGCAAATCCTGAATCCAATTTGCTTAAATCCTGTAAGTTATTTATAAGACGCATAAGTCTATAACAATTTTGCTTGATTATTTTAAGATACTGACTCTGTTTCTCTAAAGTACCTCCGTTTTTATATTCCGTACACAATGACATTACCTGTGATGCAGAAAAAATAACATTCAAAGGTGTCTTAAGTTCATGAAATAAGCCATATATGAACTGCAAAATTTTTTTATTGAGTTCCTGACCTTCATTTAATTTCTCATTATTTTTTTTCGCATCATTTTTAAGTTTCTCTATTTCTCTTTCCAAGCTTAGAGTATAATTCATCATAATTAAATTTTTTAGCTCATTTTCATTAATTTCATCGTCTTCATTAAAATTCTTCATAAATCTCCACCCGTTTCCATATAATTAATAATTACATTTTATTACATTAACTTTGTTAAATGTATATATAAATTATATTAACAATTATTGTACTATATGAACTTTTATGAGAAACTATTCTTAATTATAGTAGAAAAAATACCATTTATGCTAATTATATCACCTATAAAATTAAAAAGAAACAGCCTAAGCAGAAAATTTATGTAATTTTTTAATTTTTATGTATTATTTTTACAAAGAATAATAATATCTTCCTACATACGAAATTAACTCACAATTAAAGAAGTCAGTTCCATCTTCCGCCAAGTGGAACTGACTTCCTTTTTCATTTAAATTTTAAATTTCTGAACTAATTCGTTTAGGCTCTGAGCTATTTCTGCTTGATTTTGTGCTGTAATAGCTATCTGGTTTACAGCTTTTACATTTTCCTCAATGCTCTGCTGTATTGAATTTGAACTTTCTGAAGATCTTTGTGCACTAGATGCTACACTTTGTGCTGTTTCATTTACCTGTCCTATAATAGCAGTAAGTTGCTCAGACATAGCAGCTATTTCTTCCGACATCTTACTTACAAATTCAGAATCATCATAATATTGCTTTCCCATATTACCAAATGCTTTAAATTCTGGATTTACCTTTTCATTGATAAATGCCAATACCTGCTGGCCACTTGCAGAAAGATTTTTAAATGCATCCTGTACTTTTACAATAGTCTCTTGAATGCCTGCAACTGATTCCGCAGATTGTTCCGCAAGTTCCCTTACTTCTTCTGCCACTACTGCAAAACCTTTTCCATGCTCACCTGCACTGGCTGCCTCTATGGCTGCATTAAGTGCAAGTAAATTGGTTTGATCCGCTATTCCTGCAATAGCATCTGCCATTTCTATTATTTGTTCTACTACTTTCCCATCTTCAATGGCTTTTATCATATTCTCTCTCTTTTGCTTATATAATTCCTGTGTTGTTTCTATAGCTGTTTTTCCTTTACTTTGTACAGCAACAGCATTTTTTTTGGATTCATTTGCTTTACCACTTCCATCTACAGCTTTTGCAGACAATTCATTTACACTTGAATCTACTTCTTCTACAGATGCAGTTATCTCCTCAAATGCCGCACTTGTTTCCTGTATATTTCCTACTACAACTTTTACTGAGTTATCCATATCTTCAGACTTTGCTGAAAGCTGCTCTGCAGTTGCAGACAATTCTTCACTAGAACTGCTCATTTCATCAGAACTTGACATAATTGTTCTAATTAAATCAGTTATATTCTTTTGACCTTTGTTAAGTTCCAAGGCAGCTTCTCCTAATTCATCTTTTCTGGACATTTCTATAGGTGAAGAAAAATCAAATTCAGCAAATTCATTTGCAAATTTCTTAATTTTTAAAATTGGTTTATTAATATCTTTTGCAACAATAAATCCAAGTAAAATAGAACAAATCATACTTATAATGATTCCAATAACCATCATACTAAAGGAAGACTTATACTGACTAATACTGTCTTCATAATCAGTTTCAGCGGTTTTCGTATTTAAATCCATATCTTTATTAAGTATTGTAATCATTTTCACTCTATAAGTTTCAGACTCAGTGAATTGCTCCTTTGCAGCTTCATAATTTCCTTCTTGAGCCAAATTAATAACATTTTCACGAGAAGTTCTCCAATCTACTAAGTATTGCTCAAATTGACTAAACAACTGTCTATCTTGTGCATTTACAATAGTAGCCTTATAACTTGATTCAAGCTGATTATTTTGATTTTTCAAACTACTAATTTCACTTGTTACGCTTTTTAAGTCATTCTTGCTTTTAGGGTCAATAATAATAAGCATATCTCCCCTAATGGCCATTAAATTTGTTTTTAATTCTTGAAGAATGTTTGTCCCCTTTAAATCTACATTATATATATTGTTTAAGTTTCCGTTTACTTTTCCCATCTTGACAATAGCGATCATTCCAACTATTCCTGTAAATACTGATACGATGATAAATGATGTCAGCAATTTTCTCAAAATTTTTATATTTGAAAACCATTTCATGTAATAATCCTCCCATTTATATGATGAATACTGATATTATTTATCTAATTATATCATAATATATCGAAATATATCGAAATTTTTGCATTAAGTTTATATTAATATAATGGAGTTGTAATTGTTTTGTTTCCTTTATTTCATGTTAATTGTACACTTCTTAATTTTAACCATTTAACTTACAAATAAAAGAGCCTACGGTACTTTTGACAGCAGCCGCAGGCTTTTCTAATTTGTTAATTACTTACTATTTAATTGACGAAAGACTTTTGGTTCCTCTTTTTGAACAACGCTGTGGAATCTTCCATAAGTAAAGTACACTACTATACCTATAACAAGCCATACGCAAAATCCTATCCAGGTTACTGCACGCATTGATACTAAAAGAGCCAGACAACACAATATAGTTACTATAGGCGTAAAGGGTACTCCCGGACATTTAAATCTTCTTTCAATTTCTGGCATAGCTTTTCTAAGATATATAACTCCAGCAGACACAAGCATAAAGCTTAATAAGGTACCTATACTTACAAATTCCATAATAATATCAAGAGGTAAAAAGCCTGCTATAGCAGCAGCTATACTACCTGCTATTATTGTAGCAATGTATGGAGTTTTATGGGTTCTATGTATCTTGCAAAAAGCCTCAGGAATTAATCCATCTCTAGACATAGCCATAAATACCCTAACTTGTCCATATAAAACAGCAATCATGGTGGAAATCATTCCAAGAATGGCCCCAACTCCTACAAGAGCTGATCCCCAGTTTATTCGGATTCTTTGAAGTGCAGCAGGCAGAGCATTTTCTGAAATTATATCTTTATAAGGTACAATTCCCGTAAGCACCGCTGCTACTGAAACGTAAAGGAAACAAACAACCATAAGACATAGTATAATTCCTCTTGATACACCTTTTTTAGGATCTTCTGCTTCTTCTGCAGATGTAGCAATTGCATCAAATCCTAAAAAAGAGAAAAACACTGTACTTGCTCCTGTAAAAACGCCTTTCCAACTATAAGGCATAAAAGGTTTATAATTAGCTATATGTATATGTGATACTCCTAAAATAATAAAAAGAAGTATTATAAATATTTTCACACCAACAATAATATCATTTACTTTTGCGCTTTCACTCATTCCATAACATAGAAGCGCTGTTAAAATTAATATTATAAGAACAGCCGGCAAATCTATTATCCCACCTTTAGATGGAGATGCACTAATTGCCTGGGGAAGTGTAATTCCCACAGATTGCAAAATACCCCTAAAAGTTCCAGACCATCCAGATGCAACTGCACTAGCTGCAACTGAATATTCAGCAGTTAAACACCATCCAATAATCATTGCAACAAATTCTCCGAATGCTATATAAGCATAAGAATAGGTACTTCCTGCTACTGGAAACATAGTTACAAGTTCACAGTAGCACAGACCGCATAGGCAAGCCACTATACCAGCTAAAATAAATGAGACTATAATCGCAGGTCCGGCTGCATGGGCTCCCTCTCCGGTTGCTACAAAAATTCCAACTCCTACAACAGCCCCAATTCCAAGTGCTGCTATATCTCTCGCCTTAAGATTTCTCTTTAAATCTGTTTTTTTTACACTATCCATCAATTGATCAATAGGTTTCTTTTTTAAGATATTCATAAATTTCCACATCCTTGTGCATTTAAAATGCAATGTAAATAGGTATTAATTTTTAATTATGCGCTGTGGGAACTCTCGTCCAAATTTTCATTTTGAACAACACTATGAGTTCTTCCATAAGTAAAGTAAAATACTATACCTATAGCAAGCCATACACAAAATCCTATCCAGGTTATTGCACGCATTGATGCCAAAAGTACAAGACAGCACAATACAGTTATTACAGGTGTAAAAGGCACTCCTGGACATTTAAACTTTCTTTCTATATCAGGCATTGCCTTTCTCAAATAAATAACGCCTATTGATACCACTACAAAACTCAGCAATGTACCTATACTCAAAAACTCTACAATAATATCAAGAGGTAATAGTCCAGCTATTATAGCAGCTATAATACCTGTCAATATGGTAGAAATATACGGAGTTTTATGTACGCTGTGAATTTTTGAAAATGCTTTAGGAAGTAATCCATCTCTAGACATAACCATAAATATTCTAATCTGACCATAAAGCATAGCTATCATAGTGGAAATCATTCCAAGAATAGCTCCAACGCCTACAAGTGCCGATCCCCAGTTAATGCCAACCCTTGCAAGTGCAGCAGGTACAGCATTTTCTGAAACTATTTTATTAAATGGAACCATTCCAGTAAGTACAACTGCAACGGAAATATAAAGTATACTAACTACTATAAGACACATTATAATTCCGCGTGATACATCTTTTTTAGGGTTTCTAGCTTCCTCTGCTGCAGTTGAAATAGAATCAAATCCTATATATGAGAAAAACACTGTACTTGCCCCCGTAAAAACCCCTTTCCATCCAAAAGGCATAAAAGGTACATAATTAGATGGCTTTATATGAGATACTCCAAGGAAAATAAATAAGAGTATTACAAATACTTTCACACCAACGATAATATTATTAACTTTTGCACTTTCCTGCATTCCATAGTACAAAAGACAAGCTAATACTAGTATTATAAAAACAGCTGGCAAATCTATTATTCCGCCCTTAGCTGGAGATGCACTAATGGCATGAGGCAGTGTAACCCCTGCATTTTGCAAAATACCTCTAAAAGTTCCAGACCACCCAGACGCAACTGCACTAACTGCAACTAAATATTCAGCAGTTAAACACCATCCAATAACCATTGCCACAAATTCTCCAAATGCTATATAAGCATAAGAATAGGTACTTCCTGCTACCGGAAACATGGTAGCAAGCTCACAATAACATAAGCCACAAAGACAAGCTACTATTCCACATAAGAAAAATGAAAGTATGATTCCTGGACCAGCTGCATGAGCTCCCTCACCAGTTGCTACAAAAATTCCTACTCCAACAACAGCCCCAATTCCCAAAGCCGCTATATCTGTTGCTTTAAGATTCTTCTTTAACCCTGTTTTTCTTACACTATCTTTAAGTTGTTCAAGCGACTTTTTCTTAAAAATGTTCATAAAATGCCCCCCTTATTAATGTTTAAAGTATAAATTTCATTTATTTTTATGAAATACATAAAAATATGCCATATTGCAAAAGGGCATGCAGTTGGTGTAATTACTCAAACCTACATGCCCTTGCATAATTTATACATTATTCATTATACCTTATAAAATTCCTACTTTCAATATAAAATGCATATTATTACAATAAATCATTCATTTTAAAAACAATTTATTTTAAATTAATACAAAATTTTATTCATATTTATTTAAAATACATTATAAAAAATCATTTTAAATATAAAGGATTGCAGTTAATCAATTTTAACTGCAATCTCTCTCATTTTCTACTTATCTTTAATATATTTTATCCATTTCAAACCTTTTCCTTCTTCTTCCAATATCTGTATAAACTTGCCTAGAAGTCCCATCTTTTTTAGTTTCCTAGAAAAGGACTTAGGATAGGGTATATATTCTTCATAACTTTTTCTCGGGTCTATCATCATGAGCGTACCATCTTCTTGAACAAATAGGTGTGGAAATCTAACTTCTAATTTTGTAAATCCTAGTTTTTTCATATGATCAACTAAATCTACTACCTTTAGTACAAAGGATCTGTTCAATCCATATTTCTTTATATAATCATACACATTTATTCCACCTACATATTCTCTTATCATATAATGATCTCCCAATTTATAAGCCTTGGGAAAATGTGGACTTCCTTCTACGGATTTTAATATATCAAATTCAGCTTTGCAGCTAGTTGAGCTTTTAAATATTTTAAGGACTTTTCCATTTGGCATAAGATAAACTCTGCCGCTGTGGCCTTGTCCTAAATATTTACAATCTTTTAATTCAATATCATGGAATTTAGAATGAGAATATTCTTTTTTCAAAATAACACCTCCTTTGTTTTTATGTAGCATAAAAACAAAGGGCTTCAACTACGAATTAAAAGTTTGTATACTATATAGTATTAAAAATATTCAATTCTGCTACATCATTTCTATCATGCTTTCTCAAGATTTTTTGGTGTCTCAGGTTCATAAGCTTCTGGAACTGCCTTTATCATAAAAATTGCAGTTACAAGAGAAAATGTTAGTACTATGGTAAAAAGTATATAATAGTAAGGAAATTTATCTAAAACAAAGCCATATATAATTGCCCCTAAAGGGATAGCCCCCTGACAGAATATACCTAATATTGCAAAAAACCTTGAACGCATTTCATTTGGAACCATCTTTTGTAAATTTACACTCATAGGAGTATTGATTCCTGAATTAGATAACCCTATTAAAAATGTTACAATGCCCAAAATTACAAATAATTTCAAGTCGTGTCCTCCAAAATATTTTACTGAAGCTGGATGTAAGGAATATACCCATCATAATTCCAGAATGAGTTATGTCCAATATATACAGCGGTATTGCTACTTGTTGTATTCCTGTACCAATATAAGACATAAACCTTCCTAACATATAAAATAGTAAATTTTTATTATTTTTCATTTCTATCGCCTACTTAATTAATATAATATTTAAAATATTATGAATTTTCTTTATACAATTATGGCAACATAGCTGCCATCTTTGGATTTTACCTCAACAAGTTTTAATCCTCTGTATTCTTTTAAAATATCCATACATTTTGAAAGTTTCTTAAAATCAATCATATTTACATATCTTTTATCTTTCTCAGGAATATACTTTTGTATAAAGGAAGATCCTGCAATAGAAAGTCCAAACTTTACAAGTGCTATAGGACATGGTATTACAAATCTAATTTTACCTGACTTGATGTGAACTCTCATAAGTTTTCTCCTTTACTCTATGCTAACTTCCACTATGTCACCATTTGCACTTTTTACATCTACTATCTTTCCTGAAAGTCCATTGTTTATTGCATCTGCAATAACACTCAAATCCAAATTTTCCATACATTTTGCACTTTCTGGTATAGGAATTTTTCCTATAGTTTTAAGCATGGTTTTTACAAATCTAATAGGTAAATTCACATTTACATTATCTCCATCATGAGAAATAACTTTTATTTTAAGCATTTTATTTATAATATCAGCATCACTTGAAGCATTGCTGCAAACGTCCAGAGAAGTATTTTTATCGTTTAGCGCTTCAATAAGTTCCTGAGCTTTGTCAGAGGTAATTTTTCCTTCTTCCACCATCTTCAAAATCTTTGATATTTCCTCATTCATTTTTTATTTCTCCTTTTCAATATATTTATTCATTCAACATTTTAATAGCCTGATCTGCAGTTATTTCACCTTTATCAAGCATATCTACTACTTTCTTTTTATCCACAGTGTTGGTTTTTGTAACATTATATCCAAGTGCTGTTATGACCTCATCTAGTTTTGCCCTCACAGTAGGGTAGGATATTCCAAGTTCTTTTTCCACATCCTTTATGTTCCCTCTGTTTTTTAAGAAAACTTCTATAAATTTCAGTTGGCTGTCTGTAAGATATTCAAACTTTGACATTTCAAAATCATTTTCAATTACGGTATTACATTTAGGACATTTTATCTTTGAAATTAAAAGTTTAGAAGAACAAACAGGACATTTGCTAATAATTTTATATGTCAAATTACCACTCTCCTTTTCCATGTCTATAATATACTACCATAGATTAAATAAATCAATATTAATATTAAATATATTAATATTGATTTATTTATATATTAATATTATTAAGTTTTATATTTGTAAAATTAAATTATAAGCTTTCTAACTTAGAAATTAACTTATTTGCTGCAGGCAATCCATCTGATGCAAGGAGTCAAGCTTTAAGTTTAGTATTCGGAGTAAAGCACGCTTTTACAATTGAAACTTTCGTTCTTGTTATTGCCCTAATTTTATCTTTATTTATAGCAAATAATGCTATTAATAAAAAATCTAAAAGCAGCAGAGCCTGATAGCTTTATATAAGGAACATCACATGTTTTCGGCAATTTGCAAAATTTCAAATAACTTTTTGCAGTTGACATCCGTCTGTATTCCATTGCTATCCCAATGACTTTTGCATCCGCAATAATCAAGGATAACACATTGTGGGACAAGGTTTAAGTTTCTAGCCTTTAGCCCACCTTCTATTAGGTTGAGTACGCAAGCCACGCCTACAACACCCACATCTCCATATTTAATATTTTTTGCATTTGAAAAGGCATCAGTTTCGTGGGGAACAATTAGAACCTGAAAGTTATGGGATTTGCCCAGTTTCGTAAACCCATTTACCCTGCAGCTTTTAGAACAATTTCCACACAAGAAACCATCTTTGGCCTTTTTTCTCTTGCATACCCCTTCCGGTTTTAAGCAAATGCAAGCAGGAAGAAGTACTTTTCTTTCCTTTGTCTTAACAAATAACTTTCTAAATGCCTTGCTTAATATCTCTGCTCCCACCATATTTAGATGGTACTCAACTTCCTTCCTACCACATAAAACATTATCCTCTCTTATTCCATAGTACCTATAGTTGGTGTTTAAAAATTTCTGTACATTTGGAGTATATACTCCAAGTACCTCCATAGATCTTTTTTCAAACCACAGTGATATTTTAAAGGCACACTTGTTTACTTTTATAATATATTCTTCACTGCTATTTTTTAAAAACAGCAGCCATGTGTTCATTCTCCTGCATTCATACTTGAATTCCCCTGAAGCAGTCAGCCAAAGTAGTAATTTTTCAAAGTTACTTTCATCATAAGACACAGAAGAAGGCTCTGCTTCTTTCTTTAAAAGATATTTACAGGCAAGCCTTCCCCTTAAATTGTCGGCACTTCTCCTTAAAAATTTTGATTTTGTTCTCAAATTAAATAGAAATTTTAAAACATTCAAGGACAGTCTATCAGCCTTTAAAGCTTGTGCTATATAGGTTCTCCATAAAACTCCAATGATTAAGAATTCAAGTTCATATTCTTCTCTACTCCTAAGTTCTTCTATGCTATTATTCTTAATAAAATTTATAAAATCTTCGATTATGTTATTTGCTTCGATTTCAATTTTTTCCATGACTTCATTTGAGAAATTTGATATACGCTTGTAGTATTCATTTGAATTTTTAGATTTATCTCTAAGAAAATAGGTTATACAATTTTCCATAATATTCTCCTATTTAATCATATTTGAATTTTTATTATATAACTATATTATCAATTTTATCAACGAGAAGTTATATTATCAACTTTGGCACATATAAAATTTTGACTTAATATAAAAATTTTGCGAAGCATTCTTTAGAGGACAGAGGACAGTGAAGGTAAGTTTTCTTCCTTATGTCAGAAAACTAATTTATTTTTTAGACTTGTTTTAATAATGCAAAAAAGCTTCAAATTTATATAAGCCAACAATATTTCGCTTTAGCGAAATAAGTCATTAAAAATTTAATTAAAGATTTTTCGTAGTGCAGCGGAGAAAAATCATCCTTCACTGTCCTCTGTCAATTGTCCTCTGTCCTCTCAAAAATATTGCGACGTAATATTTTTAAACTGCGAAAGTTGAGTTATGTTTCAAAGAAGTTGACAATTGATAGTGGAAAATTGAAAATTTATGTCAATATTCCCATCTATTTAATATGGATATACTCTGGAAATACTGTTAGAATAGCAAACATAGACAAGCCTAAATCTCAGGAATGAGATGTGGGGGATAATTATTTTTTTGGGGTGAATCTTTTTTACTAAAAAGTAGGGGTATCCCAATCCCGAACCCGTCAACTAACCTCGCAGGCAAAATTAAGGGGGATCTATATTTATGAATTTTAAAAAAATCAGGACAATGTTATTTGCCGCATTTCTGTGTGCATTATCTTTTACCCAAGTACATGCAGCTAGTTACACTGTAAAACCTGGTGACTCCCTATTTAAAATAGGGGTATTATTTAAAACAAATGCAACTACAATTACTAATGATAATGGTTTGAGTGGAAATAGCATATATCCAGGTCAGGCTCTATATGTTAATTCAAAGACCTATACTGTACAAGCCTCCGACACACTTTACTTGATAGCAAAAAAATTTGGCATATCTGTTAACACTTTAATTGCTGCCAATAGTAATGTAAGCAGTTATATCTACCCTGGACAAGTACTAAATATTCCTGCAGGTTATGTTTTTAATGGGACAACATCTCCAAAATATATAATTTCCTGTACAGATAGTGAGGTAGACTTGCTCGCAAGACTTGTAACTGCTGAAGCAGAAAGCGAACCTTATACAGCTAAAGTAGCCGTAGCTGCTTCAGTTATAAATAGAGTTCAAAGTCCTCAGTTTCCATCTACACTAAAAGGTGTAATATACCAAGTATCCAATGGATATTATCAATTTACTCCAGTATTAAATGGATGGATAAACAAACCTGCTTCTGATAGTTCTAGAAAGGCTACTTTAGAAGCATTATATGGTTCTGATCCAACAAAAGGGGCTATTTATTATTTTGATGATTCCACTACAAATAGTTGGCTCTGGTCAAAGCCTATTGCTTTAAGAGTTGGGAAACTGGTATTCACATATTAGAATTTCTAGATTGAAAGTTGACATATACCAGTTCATATGCTGACAAATTTCATCATACTAAAAACTTTTTATAAGTCTAAAGTTCGGTATTTTGAAAATCTAAAGAAGCTTATATAAACTCGTACCTCAGACATATATAAGCTTCTAAGATTTTCTAAAATACCTCACTAAGACTTATAAAAAAAGTTTTTAAGTGTGCTTCAATTTTGTCAGCATTATTTTCGGGTATAAGTTCAAATTTCAAACTAGGATACCTTATAGATAGTTAACTCTACAATTAAACTTATCCAAATTGCCAACTTGATTTAAATGCTAAAGTTATAAATCCATCCGAGATTTATAATAAGCAATTTTAAGTAATTATAGATTTAACTTTAAACTTTATGATCTATAATATAAATGGTAAAATTTAAAACCCAATTAGCAATTTAGAAGGACTAAGTTCTAGAATTAACGATTTACATATAGCTTTTAACTAAAAAATAAGCTTATGCGTAGGAGTATTATTCACAGCATAAGTTTATTTTTATTTAGGAGCTATATTTAAAGGTACTTCTTTGCAAGTTTATCAAAACTGTCTAAAGATTTCTCTATTTTATCATAAGAAATACAATAAGAAAGTCTAAAGTAACCAGGACATTTAAAGGATGAACCTGGAACTATTAGTAGGTTAAATTTCTTTGCTTCCTTTGCAAATTCAACGTCATCAGCAATTAATGACTTAGGGAATAAATAAAAGGCACCTTCAGGCTTAACACAAGAAAATCCTATTTTAACAAGATGATTGTATAGTAAATCCCTATTCTTCTTATATATATTCATATCTACGCTTGAATCCAAACATTTTGCAATTACTCTTTGAAATAATGACGGTGCATTTACAAAACCTAAAATTCTATTTGCCACATTAAGGGCAGGCATCACATCTTCAAAATCATCCATATCACTACTGCAAACTACATATCCTATTCTTTCACCCGGAAGCGAAAGGGATTTGCTATAAGAATAGCCTACAATAGAATTTCTATAATAATTCAATATGTATGGAACCTTTACTCCATCATAAGCTATTTCTCTGTAGGGTTCATCTGAAATTAAGTATATACTGGTACTAAGTTGTTCCTGTTTCTTGTCCAAAAGCTGTGATAAATCTTTAATAAGCTTTTCCGAATAAATTATTCCTGTAGGATTATTTGGTGAATTTATGATTATTGCCTTTGTTTTAGCATTTATAGATTGCTCCAATGCATTTAAATCTGGCTCAAAAGTTTCTGTATTTGAAGGTACTATTACAAGCTTCCCTCCAAAATTATCTACATAATTCTCATACTCCCCAAAGAAGGGTGAAAATGTAATAACTTCATCTCCTGGATTCAAAAGAGTTTTGAAAATTATATTAAGTCCCCCTGCTGCACCACAGGTCATTACCAAATTATTTTCAGTAAGCTTCAAATTGTATTTTTTATTTATGTTTTCTGCAATTTTAGCCCTTACATCCTCATAACCTGAATTGCTCATATAACCATGAACCATATTTGGAGATTCCTCAGACATTATTTCATTTACAGCCTTTTTTATAGCCTCAGGTGGTTCTACATTTGGATTTCCCAAACTAAAGTCAAATACATTTTCTTCCCCATAAATTGAAGCTAGTCTCTTTCCTTCTTCAAACATAGCTCTTATTATAGAACTTTTAGATACATGCTCTTTCATTTTATTGGATATCATAGAAATTGCCCCCTTTTCTTCAATTGGTAATTATAGATTCCCCAAATTGAAAGTTAACTTATACAAAGTATGTAGTGACAAATTTCAGTTTCACATTTAAAATGCTTGTATAGAGCTTCAATTAGCCTACCATACTGAAATTCATTTATAATACACTTATATAAAATATTTTAACACATCAACTTGTAAATGTGAAACTTTAAGTAATTTCTAGTTTTAAAGTCAACTTATTCCAAAGTATATAATAATAATTTTCAATTAAAATCTCTCCTCTATAGATTATCTAACTTAAAAAACAACTTATACGCAGGCATATTTTTACAATAAACAAGTACATTTAAAAACTTTGTATATAAGTCTTAGTGGAAAATCTATAAAAAACTTAGAACTTTTGAATTGTATGAGGTACGAGTTTTCAAAAGTTCTCAGTATTTTTTTTAAATTTTTTACTTAGACTTATCAAAATATTTAACCGAGCTTGTGGTTGTAAAAAATATCCGAAGTATAAGGCTTTTTACTTAGAATTCCTATAAAGCTAATTGTTACTTTCCACTAGATACGGCAAAAGCTATAGTTACAATTATAATCACAATAATTCCTATATACACGGCCATTCCAAGTGGTCTGCCTGCATTTATCGTCCAGCCTATGCCAAACCTTTTTTCCACAAATAAGGATGGATCATTCTTATTATAATATATAGTATTGCCCAGTACCCAGCATTTATCATCGTCTTTATCTCCAAAATCAGGTTTGCCTTTTTCTTCACCATCATTTTTAAACTTTATATTACTTCCTCCCTGTCCAATCTTAAAAGCTAAAACTATACTGCTTAAAATTGTAACTAATGCAAAAGCTAATATTATAATATTCGAAAAAGTATTACTCACATTAAATACTCTAAATCTCTGAACAGTAGCAACGGTTAGTAAAAGATTGGTCATTACAGCAAAGATAACCATATACATGGACCAACTTCTTCTAAATATACTATTTTTCTTTATGGATGCTTCTGGATCTATAGAACTAATCTGCTGTTTTGACCATCCTATTCCCTTGTAGATTATAAAAAACATAAAAGTAGTAAAAATCTGAGTAATTGGCATTTCCCAAATTAGAAACCTGGATTTAAATTGATATCCTGTTACATTACCGGAAAAATCCCAGTGTGTAGGGACTTTATAAGGTAGAGAGTCATAATTCATATAGCCTAAAATTATATTTACTATAATAATAGCTGCAGGTATTAAGAAAAACCAAGCTGACACAAGCATATTGCTTTTGCTTCTAGAAAAACTAGTGTCTACAGTTACAACCTGTTTTTTGCCTTGAAACCATGACTTTTGTAATTTAAGATTTTTCATAGCCCTGTTTGATATAAGATATATTAGAAAAATTATAAATGTAAATGCAAAAGTAGTAAACAAAATCATACCTACATTTAAAAAACTATAATTTAACACACTAAATAAAATAATAAAGGGAATTCCTATAATTAAATTATTCTTTACAAATTTTGCTTCTATATACTTAATTTCATCTGAATCAATCTTATCTTCAGGAATTCTCACCCCAAAGACAATCTCCTTTCTCGTAAATTTAGGAGTTAACATATTAATTACAAGTATTATTACAAAAATAAAAAATAAATATATACACATAAACAAATTATCTTTCATTTAACTTCACCCACCTTATAATAACTCATTCATCTATTTTAATACATTTTTTAAATATATCAGAACACAGATTCAAAATATCCTCTATTTTTTTTCCCCTTAAATGAGCTTCACATATCAAGTAAGTAAATTCTTCCTTGAGTTTTTTGTCGAACTCCTCCGTACTTTCAGGAAATGTTCCACTTACTACAGCCCCTGTCCTCCTATCTACATTCAAGTAACCATCTGCTTTTAACGCATTATATGCTTTGTTTACTGTATGAAGATTTATTCCAATATCTTCTGCCAGTTGTCTTACAGAAGGAAGGCTCTCTCCTAATTTCAGATTACCAGAAGCTATTCCTTCTATTATCTGCCTCCTAAGCTGTTCATATATAGGCATTTCCGATTCAAAATCTATTTGTACTAACATGGCGTCCCTCCTTTTCTATTTGTTATATATAATATATAACAAATAGAAAACATGTGCAATAGTTTTTTTACATTTTTTTGTGGAGAATTAAGAGTTGAAAGTTATAGATGATTTTCCTATGCTAACACTATAGAAAATCTAAAATGCAGCACCATTGAAGCAAAGCTCAACTAAACAAATCATATACAAAAAAATAAAAGCTATTGTATAATACATTCTTGTTCATTACACAATAACCTTTTTAATTTATTACTAAAGAACAAATAACAAAGAATAAATAACAGATAATGATACTTTTCCTCCTAACGTCGGAAATATTAAAATTATAGATTTTCTGAGGTACGAAAGAAATCATCATTATTTGAACTTTGATATTTAAACTTTGAACTTTTTAAAAACATTTTAGTCTACAATTACTCCTAGTCCGTTACAATAATTACTTTACCAAACAAATAATCATTTGTTAAGCTTTTTATATATAAGATTTCCTATAGTTTGAAGTGCCTGTACAAAAATTATTAGTATTATTACAGTGTATACCATTATGTCAGTCTGAAATCTGTAATATCCATACTTTACTGCCACATCTCCAAGTCCACCTCCGCCTACTGTACCTGCCATAGCTGAGCATCCAACTACACTTATTACAGTAAGTGTTATACCAAGCACTATAGATGGAAGTGCTTCTTTAATCATAACTTTAAATATTATCTGCATATTACTTGCGCCAAAAGATTTTGCAGCTTCTATTATTCCCGGATCTATCTCTTTAAGTGAAGATTCAATTACTCTCGATGCAAAAGGTGCAGCTGCTATTGTAATAGGAACTATTGCTGCTGTAGTACCTATGGTTTTTCCGACAATAAGCTTTGTAAAAGGAAAGATTGCTATCATAAGTATTATAAAAGGAAATGATCTCAATAAATTTACTACTGCATCCAATATCTTGTAGACTACTTTATTAGGCTTTAATCCACCAGGTTCAGTTACAACTAGCAAAATAGCAGGTATGAATCCTATAATTACTGCAAGTATTGTAGAAACTATAACCATATAAAACGTTTGTCCAATAGCAGGAAGTAGTATTTCCTGAAATGTTTCACTAAATCCCATGTTTACTCTACCTCCCAGTTAACATTTTTTGAAGAAAGATAATTGCATATACCTTCCTTGTCTTTATCATTTACATTTATAACCAAGCTTCCTAAAACATCACTGCGGAATCTTTCAAGTTTTCCCCATACTATAGAAAATTTTATATTCAAATCTATAGCCATAGAGGTTATTAAATTGTCCTGGCTTATTTCCTTAGGAAAGAATATTCTTATGTTTATACCTTCATCTGGAAGTAAACTATCATTTCCAAGCAGCTTCTTTAGATTTTTCCCTGGTTTTAAAAATATTTCTTCTACATTTCCAGAAGTTTTGATTTCACCTTCATCAATAATGGCGATTTTACTGCATATTTCTTTTATAACTTCCATTTGATGGGTTACCACTACTATTGTTATTTTAAATTCATTGTTTATTTTTCTCAAAAGCTCAAGTATTGACTTGGTAGTATTTGGGTCAAGGGCAGATGTAGCTTCGTCACAAAGGAGTATACTTGGATTTAGTGCCAAGGCTCTTGCAATAGCTACTCTTTGTTTTTGCCCACCACTTAATTCAGATGGCATGCTCTTTGCTTTATCGCTAAGGCCTACTAAATTTAACAATTCCTTTACCCTTGTTTTTATTTTACTTTTTTCTAATCCCCAGACTTCAAGTGGAAGTGAGATATTATCATATACATTTTTTCTGTTTAATAAATTAAAATTTTGAAATATCATTCCCAAGTTTTTTCTAAAAGTCCTTATTTCTTTACCTTTTAAGTCCTTTACTTCTTTACCCATTACCTTTATGCTTCCTGTGTCATAGCTTTCAAGACCATTCAAACATCTTAAAAGTGTAGATTTTCCAGCACCGCTGTGACCAACTATTCCAAATATTTCACCTTCTTGTATATGAAGATTTATACTTTTCAGCACACTTTTATTGTTAAAACTTTTGCCTACATTATTAATATCTATCAATATTCTTTAACCTCCCATATCAATTTTAAGAAAAAATAAAAGCCCGAGAAAAATCTCAGACTTGGTTAACTCAAAATTTCTCTCATCTTTCAGCTTTCGCTGCAGGATTTAGCACCATTATACACATAATGTACTGGTTGCTGGATTTCATAGGGCCCGTTCCCTCAATCACTCTTGATAAGTTCAAGATTTATATTTAATTTATGCTTTTAATTATAGCCGTGACCATTTATTATGTCAATACATCCTATCTAAAAATGTTATAATTGTCTTAACTCAAAAACTCTGGAGGAATAACTATGAACAAAAATATAGACATTTTAGTAGTAGAAGATGATACAGATATAAATAAGTTATTATGCAGAATACTAGAAAAAAACAATTATAATGTACGTGGGGCATTTTCAGGTACTGAAGCTGAAATGTGCATTGAAAAATATGACTTTCAGCTAGTTTTACTTGACTTGATGCTTCCTGGCATTACAGGCGAAAAGCTTATAGAAAAAATACGAAAGGTTAAAACTATGCCTGTCATTGTAATATCTGCAAAAACAGCTCAAGAAACAAAAATTGAAGTCTTAAAACTAGGCGCAGATGATTTCATATCAAAACCTTTCGATGTAGAAGAAGTGCTGGCAAGAGTTTGTTCCCAACTTAGAAGATATATGATATTTTCAAACTCAAATGAAAAACAAAACATATTAACCTATAAGAATATGACCTTAGATCGGGAAAATCACAAAGTTTTTATAAATTCTCAGGAGGTGATATTAACTATAAGGGAATTTTGTATATTAGAACTTCTAATGTCTTACCCTAAAAAAGTATTTACAAAAACTAATTTATTTGAACATGTATGGAAAGATAAATTTATAAGCGATGATAACACCATAAATGTGCATATGAGCAACCTTCGCTCTAAAATGGCCAATATTGATCCGGACACAGAATACATACATACCGTTTGGGGAATAGGTTTTAAGATGAAAGATTAAACTTAATGATTTCTTAAGTTTTTCTTTAGTGTATCTTGCTGATTTTGTTTTAATATAAAATCAACAAGAAAACGGAGGTTGATATCATGAATAATTTAGTGCTTCATACAAAAAATCTTACTAAAAAATACAAAAACCACAAGGCACTTGATAATGTAAATATTAAAATAAGTAAAGGTGACATATACGGTCTTGTAGGCAGAAATGGCGCTGGCAAGACAACCCTTATGAGAATAATAACAGGTCTTTCTTTGCAAGATAACGGTGAAATAGAATTATTTTCAAAAACCAGTAAAGACGAATTAAACAAAGAGCGAATGAGAACAGGGTGCATAATAGAAACACCCAGCTTTTTTCCTTATCTCTCAGGCAAAAAAAATCTTGAATACTATAGAATCCAAAAAGGAATTCCTGAAAAAGACTGTGTGGATAAAATGCTTAATACAGTAGGCCTTTCAGATGCAGGTAATAAAAAATTCAAACATTATTCTCTTGGCATGAAGCAGCGTCTTGGCCTGGCCCTAGCTTTAATTGCAAGTCCAGATTTTTTAATTTTAGACGAACCTATAAATGGTCTTGATCCTGTTGGTATAGTGATGTTCAGAGATATATTAAAAAAATTAAATAGAGAAAAAAATACAACTATATTAATTTCGAGCCACATTTTAGGGGAACTTTCTCAGCTTGCCACCACTTATGGCTTTATAGATAATGGGAAACTCATAGAACAAATTTCCGCAAATGACTTAGAGGAAAAATGCAGAGAATATTTGTCGGTAAAAGTAGACGATGCAGCTCATGCTTCTCTTATACTTGAAAAGAATTTAAACTGTACTTCCTATCAAGTGCTTCCTGAGAACGAAATTAAGATTTTTAAATACCTGGATAAGCCTGAAATGGTAAGTGAAGCTTTTATAAAAAATGGCATTAAAGTATATTCCATAAGTAAGACATCTGCAAATCTAGAAAATTATTTCATGGATTTAATTGGAGGTGGCATCAATGCTTAATTATATAAAAGCTGAACTTTACAAAGGTTTAAATAGACCTTTTTATAAAATTACCATATTAGTCTTAGCTTTACTATCAATGATCGCAAATGCACTATTTGCAGGCCCTAGGGTCACAGCTTTGGAATCTATGTATATGGCTATGAGCTGCCTTCCTGCAGTAGTTTTTCTAGTTATGATGTATATTGATGTCACAGAAGAATTAAAGGATAAAACCTTAAGAAATGTAATGGTTTCAGGCTTATCAAGAAAAAAACTATATATTTCAAAAGTAATTATTCCTATAATTATGTCTTTTATAACCTGCTTATTGGTATTAATTTTTTTTGTAGGAAGCACCTTTTTATTTCTTAAACCCGGAAATTTAAGCCCTGCAATTTTAATAAACTTATCATTAAGGATTTTATGCGCCATACCGCTTTATATAGCTGCAATTAGTTTTGGTGTATTCCTCAGCTTTATTTTAAAAAATCAATATGCATTTGCCTATACTTATGCAGCTATATTTGCTTTAATGGGCAATTTTATAAAATTGCTTTGTGCACTTGTATCCAATAAATTTTATGGAATTTACAACCTTTTAATTACTACTAACATAAGTGCACTAACTCCAATAAAAAATCCAAACTTAACTTCACTGCAAATGCTCCACTCTGCAGGACTGGGATTTGCATATACTATTATTTTTACTATAATAGGTATTATAATATTTAGAAAGATGGAAATAAAGTGATCCTTAGACTCAGGTGGAATTTGCTTAAGAGGATGAGAACTATCGTATAAAATAAGTTGAAAGGGTGATATTTATGTACTTGTTTATCATAATTTTATTAGGAATTTTAGCAGGTATAAGTATCACCCTGCTTTTTCTTACAAGAAGTGAAATCAAACATATAACTGGAAACTTGAAAAAAATAAACGACATAGATACAAATCAAAAAGTTACATTGTCCTTTCAAAACCGCAGTCTTCGAAATTTAGCCCGGGAAATAAATAGAAATATAGACAAAAAGCAGCAGACAGAAGTAAAGTACAAACATATGGATATGGAACTCAGGCAAGCTATAGCAAATATTTCCCATGACCTGCGTACTCCTCTTACCTCCATTATAGGATATATTCAACTTATAAAAAGTGATAACCTATCAAAGGATGAAAAAAATGAATATATGGACATCATACTAAACCGTGCAAAATCTTTAAAAATGCTTATAGCAGGTTTTTTTGACCTATCAAGACTTGAAGCTAATGAATATGCTTTTGAATTAGAATCTATCTCACTTTCAAATATACTCTGTGAACTAATAGCATCTTTTTACAACGATTTTACAAGCAAGGGAGTTGAACCTTTAATTGAAATTGATGAAAGCGCACCTGGAATTATAGGAGATGAAAATGCAATAAGACGTGTATTTTCAAATCTCATCCAAAATGCTTTAAAACACGGTGACAAGTTTATTTCCGTATCTCTAAAAAAAGATGGAAATTGCATTGTAACTACATTTGCAAATAACGCTAATAACTTAAAACCAGACGATATAGATCACCTATTTGAAAGATTTTTTACAGGAGATCGGACGAGAACAGGCAAAAACACTGGATTGGGTCTTGCCATAACAAAAGCTTTAGTTGAACAGATGGGACACAGCATTACTGCTAATTTTAAAGACAACAAACTAAGTATCATTATAAAGTGGAAAATTTCTTAATTTAAATCTGATGTAAGGGGACTCGCACCCTTCCAATAAATCCTTATATTCTACATTACTTTGAGAATTTTATTCACAAAATTTATATTTTTTTAAGCCTATTTTAAGTTTCATGAGCCAGAATATATTTAACTTCTAAGAGAGGGGAGTAAAATAATGGCAATGTTTCTAAAAAAGAATTTATTTAAGATAGGTCTTATTTTTCTAATATTACTATCCGTATTTCTTTGTATTTACAGTATAAAAAATTACAAATCAAATAATATTACATCCAAAACCAACGTACAGAAATTTAGTGATAATAAAACTTACAGAAATATGACTGGTCCAGAAAATGATGCTAAATTTTCAAATGGAAGCAGATACGGTCAAAAAAAGGACATTCAAAAACGTCCAAATAGTAATATGAATTTTGGCAGAGCTAGCAATAAGAGGTCTGAAAATGATACGCATCAAATGCCTGGTGGAGATATGAGAGGAGGCTTTTCATCTACAAAAAGCAAATATGCTCCTTTTTTAACCTTATATTTAATAGCATTTTTAATTTTATGTGCTGGAGCTTTCTACTTTATAACTCGTAAAAATTTAAAAATAAATAAAAACAATACAAAAATACTGATTTTTTCATTATTGTGTATAGGATTATTTTTAAGAATTTCATTATCTACAGTTATGGAAGGCTATGGCGGCGATATAAATTTATTTAGAGATTGGGCATCAACTGCAGCAAATAACTTTTCTCAATTTTATACAAATGCAAGATCTGGTGACTATCCACCTTTATATATGTATGTACTATTTTTAATTGGTAAGATTGCAAGTATAAGTTCAATTAATCCATATTACACCTTACTTTTAAAGCTTCCATCAATTATAGCTGATGTAGTTACAGCTTACTTTATATATAAAATAGCCAAAAAGTATTTATCACTAGAGTTTAGTATTCTCCTTAGTGCATTTTACATCTTTAACCCAGTTACTTTTATAGACTCTGCGCTTTGGGGACAAGTAGATTCTTTCTTTACACTAATAATAGTACTGTCACTGTTTTTGTTATCGGAAGGAAAGACAATCCTGTCATCTATAGCTTTTACCTGCGCAGTGCTTATGAAACCTCAGGGAATTATATTTTTGCCGGTACTATTATTTGAACTAGTACGGGAACGAAATCCAAAAACATTTGTAAAGTCAATAGTTTCTGGTATCATCACAGCTTTAGTTATAATACTACCTTTTTCCTACAACCAAAATGCCCTGTGGATATTTAAATTATATTCAAAAACCATATCAGAGTACCCTTATGCTTCTGTAAATGGATTTAACTTTTTTAATTTAATTGGAGCAAATTACAAAAAGAATTCAGAAGTGTTTTTTATATTTAACTATCAGATTTGGGGAATGATTGCAATTACTGCAATTACTTTATCTTGCTGGTACTTATATGCAAAGAATAAAAACAGGATGTTTGTCTTTGCTGCAGCACTCGTTCAAATTTCAGGTGTTTTCACATTTTCCACAGGAATGCATGAAAGATACTTGTTTCCAGCTGCTGCCTTATCAGTTATAAGCTTTATATACCTAAAAGATAAAAGACTATTAACCCTAGCAGTAGGATATACTATAACAGTTTACACTAATATTTATTATATTTTGTTTAGTGGTTCAAGAGGAATGAGTTCAGATTCTCACAGTTTAATAACAGGCGGTATTTCTTTTCTGAATATAATTTTGTTTATATATCTTATGAAAATATTAATAGATTTAATGTTGAAGATGGAAGGACGTGTAAATCATGAAAATTAAAAAAGCAATAATTCCTGCTGCAGGACTAGGTACAAGATTTCTTCCTGCTACAAAAGCTCAACCTAAAGAAATGCTGCCTATAGTAGATAAACCAACAATTCAATATATAGTTGAAGAAGCTGTATCTTCTGGAATTGAAGAAATATTAATAATAACTGGCAAAAACAAGAAATCTATTGAGGATCATTTTGACAGGTCCGTAGAGCTTGAAGATCAACTTAAAAAGGATAATAAAACCACTTTATTAAAGTTAGTTCAAAATATATCCAACATGGTAAATATATATTATACAAGACAAAAGGAACCTAAGGGATTAGGTCATGCTATAAGTCTTGCTAAAAATTTTGTAGAAGATGAACCTTTTGCAGTTATGTTAGGTGATGATATAGTTGACAGCAAAACACCCTGTCTCAAGCAACTTATAGATTGCTATAATAACTATAATACTTCTATTTTAGGTGTTCAACCTGTAAAGGAAGAAGCTATATCAAAATACGGTATTATAAGTGGCATTGAAGTTGAAAAGGGAATTTTTAAAGTCAAAGATATGGTAGAAAAACCAACAGCCCAGAAAACTCCTTCAAACATTGCTATTCTAGGAAGATATATTATAACCCCAAAAATATTTGAAATGCTTGAAAAGACCAAGCCAGATAAAAAAGGAGAAATACAGCTAACAGATGCCCTAAAAGAGCTTGTAAAAACTGAAGCAATATATGGATATTGTTTTGAAGGTCAAAGATATGATGCAGGAGATAAATTTGGTTTTCTTCAGGCAAATATACACTATGCACTGAAAAATAATGCCTTAAAAGGTGAGCTTTTAGAATACTTATCCACAATTAAAACTGCTCTGTAGGAAAGTTCTAAGTAGAAATTTCAAGTCATACCAAAATATGCTGACAAATTTCATGACACTAAAATTGATAAAAACATTATACCTAAGAATTGGTCCTTTCAAAAGTGGCAATGAGGTAAAAACAAAAATTGAGTTACTAATAATCTATTGATATGTGCAAATTTGTCTTAATTTTCAAGCTGTAAAGTTTAGTTTCTAACTTAAAAATAAACTTATGCGTAGAAATATTTTACAATAAACAAACACATTTAAATATTTCGCATATAAGTCTTAGTAAAAAATTTTAGAAAAACTTAGACCTTTTGAATTGTCTGAGGTACGAGTTTTCAAAAGGTTTTAGGTTTTCAAAATTTTTTGGTTAGACTTATCAAAATATTTAACGTATTTGTGTTTGTAAAAATATTCGGAGCATAAGTTTATTTTTTGCTTAGAAACTCTACACTCTAGGCTTCAAATGTGCTGAATGCCTCTAAGAATTTATCAATATCTTCTTCAGTATGCTTCACATTTAAAAATATAGCTTCAAATTGAGAAGGTGCAATATATATGCCTTTACTTATCATATGCTGAAAATATTTTGCAAAAAGAGCAGTATCACATTTTTTAGCATCTTCATAATTTCTAACTTTTGAATCTTTAGTAAAGAATATAGCAAACATTGCTCCGCACCTATTTACTACAACATTTATGCCTTTCTTTTTTGCTATGTCCTTTATACCCTGTTCCAATTTTGCACCCAATTTTTCAAGATGTGCATAGTATTCAGGATTGTCGTGCATTTTCTTTAAAGTTGCAATTCCTGCAGCCATTACAAGAGGATTTCCGGACATTGTTCCTGCCTGATAGACAGGTCCCATTGGTGAAAGTTTTTCCATTATTTCTTTTCTTCCCCCATAAGCCCCACAAGGAAGACCTCCACCTATAATTTTTGCAAAAGTAGTTATATCCGGTTTTATTCCATAAATGCTCTGGGCTCCTTTATAGGCTACCCTAAATCCACTCATTACTTCATCAAAAATAAGCAAGCTTCCATTTTTATCACAAATACTGCGAAGTCCTTTTAAGAAATTGGCATCTCCAGGAATTACGCCCATGTTTCCTGCTACTGGTTCTACTATAATTGCTGCAATGTCTTTACCATGCTTCTCAAAAATCTTCTCCACGTTAGAGAGATCATTATACCTAGCTATTAAAGTATTTTTTACACTGTCCCCAGGAACTCCAGCACTTCCTGGAATTCCTTCTGTCATGACTCCAGAACCTGCTTCTACTAAAAAATCATCAAAATGGCCATGATAGCAGCCTGCAAATTTTATTATTTTATTTCTTCCAGTATATCCTCTAGCAAGCTTTACTGCACTCATAGTTGCTTCTGTTCCTGAATTTACCATTCTAAGCATTTCTACATTATCTAAAGTGGTACATACATATTTTGCAAGCTCCAATTCAAGCTCTGTAGTAGCACCAAAAGATATAGCATTCTCGCTTGTATCCTTTATAGCCTTTACCACATCATCATCACAGTGTCCTAAAATCATAGGCCCCCAGGAGCATACAAAATCTATGTATTTGTTACCATCCTCATCATAGATATAAGCTCCTTTTCCCTTCTTTATAACAGGTGGATTCAAAGGCACATCTTTAAATGCTCTAACAGGACTATTTACTCCTCCTGGCATGTATGATTTGGATTCATTAAATATATCATCATTTCTCATTAAGTTTTACATCTCCATTTCTTCATCATTAACAGAATATTTTATTTATAAGCTTTAAATATTCATCTTCTTTTCCTTGAAGTTTTGCTTCTTTTAATACATCTATAGCCCTGTTTATATACACTTTGGCTGTACTCTGTATCATAGTTTGTACGAGTACTTCATTATCCTTGGTATACCTTTTATTTTTAAAAGTCTCTATCCTCTTTTCACATATTTCACTTCCGAAACTTTTCATCTTCTGTATTTCCGGTGAAAGCTCATCTAAAGACTGCCATTTTATAAATTCATCTATATACTCTTGGATAATATACCTGTACTTTTCCATCTTTTCTTTTCGCATAATCTTATTATTTTCATCAATACTGCTTATATTATCTATGTCATATACTTTTACACCCGGAAGAGTTAATACACCTGCATCTATATCTTTAGGTACTGCAAGATCAAATATGAGAAATTCCCTTTTAGGAAGTTCTTCTTTATAAATTACAGCATGAGGTGCAGAAGTACAACTTATAATACAATCCACATTACTATAATAAGCTTTTCTTTCTTTAAAAGTTATGAACTTAATCCAGTTACAATTTTCATATAAATCTTTAACTTTGTTCAAATCACGTACTACAATATATACTATTTCGGTATTCAAGGCAGCTAAATATTTGAGGACAAGTCTTCCTATTTCTCCAAATCCAATTATCATATACTTTTTTATTTTTCTCTTTTCTGCCTCTTTAACAGCTATTGATGGTACCGATACAGGTATTTTATATATTTCACAGTCATGCTTAAACTTCTTACCACAGGTTATTGCATTCTGAAATAGCCTCTGAAGCTGTCCTTTTATAGTTTTAACTTTCAATGCCATATTATATGCAGTCTTAATTTGTCCTAAAATTTGATCTTCTCCCAAAATTTTAGAATGGAAACCACAACTTACTTCCATTAAATGCTTGATAGCATCTTCATTCTTTGCATAGAAGGTATATGTAATAAGTTTCCTGCTCCAATCTAAAGCATCAAATACAGCATTTATTAGTTCTTCCCCTTGTGTATCAGAATCCACATATATTTCTGTTCTGTTACAAGTACTCAAAATTAAAACGTTTGCTGTAATTTTATAAACATTTTTCAATTTATTTTCTAATTTTGACGATACAATAGAGAACTTCTGCCTTACTTCAATATCACATTCACTTTTTACCCCTATAAGTTGTATCATTTTATCAACTCCAATATTACAACTATATTAATATAACTTCACTATATACCTAAAAAACCTTTTAACTAAGTGTTAAAAGGTCTTTACACATAAAACATAAGTAATAAATACTTTATTTATTACAATGCCCCCTATCACTTGTAGAGTTAATGGCCTATTATATAGGCAGGTCTTCTGACTTAAGCTTCATCATTTAAGTATGCCTTCCCTATTTACAAGTGGCTTGTCTTACTTAAATTCACCTAATACAGCTACAAGATAGTTCAGGATTTCCACCTGATTCCCTTTTAATTAAATGCAATTAAACCTATACTATTATTTATTAAATTTTATTTTACAACATTAATTTTCACCTTAATTATAACATTATCATAAAAAGAATCAACTATAGAGTTTCTAAGTAAAAAATTGCTTTATGCTTCGAATATTTTTACAACATTCAGCACGTTAGATATTTTGATAAGACTAAGCAAAAAAATTAAAAAAATACTGAGAACTTTTGAAAACTCGTGCCTCAAACAATTCAAAAGTTCTAGATTTTTTAAAATTTTTTTGCTAAGACTTATACACAAAATATCTAAAAGTGCTTCATTATTGTAAAAATATTTCTACGCATAAGATAATTTTTAAATTAGAAAACTTATGTATAATTTCCAATTGAAATTTAAACTTATACATAAAATGTAATGACAAAATTGAAAGCACTTTTAAAAACTTTTCCATAAGTCTTAGCGAGGTATTTTAGAAAATCTTAGGAGCTTAGATATTGTTTGAGGTACGAGTTTATCTAAGATTCTTAGATTTTCAAAATACCTCGCTTTAGACTTGTCAAAAGTTTTTATAGTGCTAAAATTTGTCATTACATGCTTTGTATAAGGTTACTTTCAATCAAGAAACTCTACATCTATTTTACAGTGCCTTTTAAATCATACAGCGTTTCATTGTTCATGCCACCCATTCCCTGATGCTGGAAACTACTATTGTCTTTTTTATTATTAGAATTTACACTTTTTTGAGCTTGAGAATTAGCAGTATCTTTCCATTCAGTAGTTGAAACAGCTTTTCCATTTTTCTGGATCCAATTCATTATATCCTGGGAATCTCTTGCTCCCATACCTCCCGTAAGTACATATCTTACCTCACCCTTTTTAACCATTTGTTTAAATTCACTTAAGGAAAGTATCTTATCAGATCCTGAGAAACCTCCAAGGGCCATTATGCTTTTGCCGCTTTCAATTATTATGTCTTCAGCAGAAGCAGAACTGGAAACTACAAGAGCATATTTTTCATTTGAAGTATGACTTTCAAGGAATTTTATAAGCTGTGAATTCTTACTGTTGTTTTGCCCACCCATCATCATGGAATTTCCTGATTTACTATTTGACAGGAGCTCCAATCCTGCAGCAGGCAAAGAACTTAAGCTGTGGGTTATAGCAGCAGCAGAACCGATAGCAGGTGTTACCAAAATTCCTACAAGGGCAAGTGTTGTAAATATCTTAGCAAACCTTTCATTATTACCCTGATCCAAATTTCCTTTCTTACATATTCTATATATTATAAGCAGTGCAGCAGATCCAAAACACAATATGATAGCTGCTATAATTATAGATTTTATAGTAGTGGATATAGTAGTAGTAAAATAAGATAACATCAAAAGATGTACTAATCCTTCTGCAATAAATGCTGCAGGCATTATCAATGATCTTATGCTGCCTTCCTTATATAGCTTCCACGCGGAAGTAAGTCCTATTCCACATAAAGCTGCAATGGGAGGTGCTAGCATTGTTAAATAATATGGATGGAACAATCCTTTTGTGTAGCTGAAATATATGAATTCAGGTACCAGTCATAATATCCATAATACCAAATCTAGCTTTTTCCTATTATTAAATGGGAATTTAAGTTTTTCTATTATTGCAGCTGCAATAAATCCAAATATAGCTAGAGGTAAAAACCAAACTATCTGATCTGACAGAACATTTTTAGAAAATAATCTGGTAATACCTGCTGTTGTTTGTCCTCCAAAGCTTCCTGAAAGTCCATTTCCACTAGGTCCTCCTACTTGATTTTTGGAATTGCCTTCGTTCTGACCTCCCGGACCTCCTTGTGGACCTTGAGTAGAACTTCCAAATCTCCAGCCATTGGAATTTCCTGAATTTTGTAGATGTGTCATTCCACTAGGAGCATTACTGTTTCCACTTTGTGAATTTGACTGGTTTTTGCCTAAACTATTTTTAAATTCTTTAGATTGAGATTTTCCTACCCTTCCTGATGGTCCTCCACCCATACCACCATTAGTACTACTTAGTCTTTCCAATCCATTATGTCCAAATATAAGTTCAGTAACGGTGTTATTTGTACTACTCCCTACAAAAGGTCTGTTTTGCGATGGAACCAAGTCCACTGCTGCTGCCCAGGATAAAGATATTACTCCAAGAATAAGTGTACTTATAATTAAATGTTTTATCCTCTGTTTTACAGGTACAGCTGAAGAAATCAAATAAGTTATATATAGAGCAGGAGCTATCATATATGCCTGAAGCATTTTTATATTAAACCCTAATCCTACAAGAGCCAAACTTATTATTAGATATTTAAGCTTGCCTTCTTCAGCAGCTCTGGATAAAAATAAGCAGGCAAAAAGTAATATCACAATTAATAGATTGTCTATAGTATTATTTCTGCTGGTTGCTACAAAAACTGGTGTTATTGCAAGGCATAGAGCTGATATAAGTCCTGCTATCTCTCCAAAAGATCTTTTTACTATATAATATAAAACTCCAACTGAAATTACTCCGGCAAGAGCCTCGGGAAATAATATACTCCATCCACTAAATCCAAATATTTTGGCTGATATAGTCTGTATCCAGAAACCTAAAGGTGGCTTATCAATAGATACAAATCCTGCTGGGTCAAATGATACGAAAAAGAAATTTTTAAAATTCATGAGCATACTCTTTACACCTGCAGCATAATATCCATTTCCGTATCCCTCTATAGTTAAATTTGCAAAATTCAATATTACAGATATGGCCAAAATTATACATAGTGCAAATCTTTCTTTTGTAAATTTGAATTTCCTCATAAATTTCCCCCTTAATTGAATACCCATATTTTATATAATAAAAAATTTATTACCTGAGCTATAAGTGTTACAATTATTTTTGATAAATATACGTTTAAATTAAAATCACTTACTAAAAATTTCATACATACAAGTGTTGCAACAAGTGAAATCAAATTTACCATTGCAAATTGAGATAACTCTCGAACCACCTTTTTCCCAGAACTTTTGTATTCAAAAGTCCACTTTTTATTAAATATGAAGCTATTTACAACTCCAAAACTATAACCTATAACCTGACTTATTGTATAATGCAGTCCAAATACACTTTGACAAAGAGTAAATACAGCAAAATCTATTATTGTATTTATGACACCAGTGGCAGAAAAACGACTTAGTAGTTTTAGTTTACCATTGAAAATAAAATTCATAGTTTTAATTAATTGATCCATATTTATATTCATTCCTTTCTATTAGGCATTTTCAAAGAAATATCCGCCGCATCCTTGACTTGTTATTTTCTTTCAAATGCCTTATTTACTATATTTTCAATAACATAATTAGGTCTTCCCTTACTTTCGTCGAAAATTCTCCCAATATACTGGCCTATTATACCCATGCAGCTTAATATTGTCCCAAACATTATCAAATTAATTGATATTACAAGCCCAAAATTTACCATACTTGTTTTCTGTAATATACATTTTGTAAACTCAACTATGATTGAAACAAATCCAATAAAAAGTGACAGTCCTCCTAAATACCCAGCAAGCATAAGCGGCTTATAAGAAAATGAAGTTATACCATCAAAGGCTAGTTTCAGCATTTTTTTAAGTGGATATTTACTATCCCCTGCAAATCTTTCATGCCTTACAAATTCCACAAAGGTCTGTTTGTACCCAACCCAACTTACAAGCCCTCTCACATATCTGTTTTTTTCCGGTAGTGAATTCAATGCATTGCACACTTTCCTATCTATAAGTCTAAAATCTCCAGTGTCTACAGGAATATCAATGCTAGTCATACTCTTTAATAGTCTATAAAATGACCTTGCTGTAAATCTCTTGAAAAATGATTCTCCTTCCCTCTTAGCTCTTTTTCCATAGACGACATCATAGCCTTCCTTCCACTTCTTAATCATATCTAAAATAACTTCTGGAGGGTCTTGAAGATCTGCATCTATTACAACTACAGCCTGCCCTATGGAGTTTTCCATTCCCGCAGTTATAGCACATTGATGACCAAAATTTCTCGAAAAATTAATAAGTCTTATGTTCTTATCCTCATTACATATCTTTTCCGTCTTTTCCCTAGTCTTATCACTACTTCCATCATTTATAAATATAATTTCATAACTCTCTAAAGTAGAGTCCATAACTTTTTTAAGTCTTCTATAGCTTTCATCTATCACTAGCTCCTCATTATACAGTGGTACTACTATAGAATACATTAGATTTTCATTCATGTTATTCACCTCAATTTAATGTTAGGCATTTTCAAAGAAATAACCAGTCAGTATGCTAGCCTATTTTTTATCATACTGCGTCGGTAGAACCCTTAAATAGGATTCACTATCTGCGGAACCTACCCCCTTGTCTGATAAAAAATATCCGCCGCATCTTTGACTTGTTATTTTCTTTCAAATACCTTAGAAACTTTATCGATCTAGCTTAGTTATTATTTTGAGGTTTCAACCTTAAAAGAAACTTAAAAGAATAATAATAAATGTAAATTAAATTTAAAATCATATAATTTATAGTATAATAATTAGATATAAGGAGGGAATTTTTATTATGAGATTACTTTTAGTGGAAGACGAAGTCATGCTTTCGGATGCCTTAGTCTATATCTTAAAGAAAAACAATTATGTTGTAGATGCAGCTTACGACGGAATCACCGGCGAAGAAATGGCAGAATCAGAAATATATGATTTGATAATACTTGACAGAATGCTTCCCGAAAAGAATGGACTTGATATTTTAAAATTTATAAGAAAAAAGGGTATTGAAACCCCTGTACTTATGCTTACAGCCATGGATTCCATTGAAAATAGAGTAGAAGGACTTGACAATGGAGCAGATGACTATCTTGTGAAGCCATTCTCTAAAGAGGAGCTGCTAGCTAGAATAAGGGCTCTCAGCAGAAGGCATACAGATTTTATCCAACATGGAAGCATCAAGCTGTCCTCTCTAATTTTCGATCCACTGAGGGGAGAAATTCAATGCAATGGTAACAAAACTAAACTTACTACAAAAGAGTCCCAACTTCTAGAACTTTTAGCGCGTAATAAAAATCAAGTTCTAACTAAAGATCAGATACTAGATAGAGTATGGGGACTTGATTCCGACATAGAGATGAATAACAATATTGAAGTTTATTTTTCCTATTTGAGGAAGAAATTAAGGGAATTAAAATGTAATGTAGTCATTGAAACTATAAGAGGCATAGGCTACTGCTTAAAAGAGGTTTAAATTATGTTTCGTAAATTAAAAATGCAACTTATTTTAATCAATTTAATACTTACAAGTTTGGTATTAATAACGATATTTTCAGGCATATATATACTTATGAGCACAAGTTTTAAACATTCTGCCTATATACGTATGAGTAAAACAGCTGAAATGGAAAATATCCCCCCCTCCAGGCCTCACGACAAAAACATGACTGCTTCTGAAAGTTTTTTTATAAAAATAAATTTTAAAAATCAAATTGAAGAGATATCTCCTAATTCCCCATTGTCTGAAAAAAACTATAAAGAACTACTAGAACAAATATTGAAAAAAAATAAGCCAAATGGTACTGCAACATATGAAAATTATATTTTAAGATATATTAAAGTTCCTAAAAGCTACGGATTTATTGTGGTTTTTCAAGATAAGTCCTTCGATGATGAAGTACTGCGTCGGTTAATTACTATATCTGTAACAATTTATATAATAAGCCTCGTTTTTGTATTTATAATAAGCTTATTCCTTGCCAATATATCTTTAAAACCTATTATAAATGCTTGGAAAAAACAAAAAGCTTTTACTGCAGATGCATCACATGAACTTCGAACTCCCCTTGCAGTTATAACCACTAATTTGGATATAGTACTAGACAATAAAGATGAAACTGTAGAAAGCCAGGATAAATGGCTTAAAAATATTAAGGTTGAAACTACACGAATGACTAAACTCATAGGAGACCTCTTATTTCTTGCTAGATCAGATTCTCATAAAAACGGATTTGATACTTCTTCTTTTGACATAAGCAGCGCTGTAACTAAATCCGTAGTTCCTCTTGAACCAGTTGCCACAAAACATAAAATATCCATTTTATCAGATATTCATCCGGATGTAATTTTTTTAGGGAATGAGGGAAGGATCAACCAACTTATAACTATCTTAATTGACAATGCAATAAAACATACCCCTGAAGGTGGCTCCATCAAAGTAACTTTAGAAAAGGTAAAAAATAAAGTTGAAATAATAGTGTCTGACACAGGGGAAGGCATAGCTCCAGAACATCTAAATAAAATCTTTGAGAGATTTTACAAAGTTGATAAATCTAGATCAAATAGGCAGGGTAATTTTGGGCTTGGACTTTCCATTGCAAAATGCATAGTGGAGGAACATAATGGAACTATAGATGTATCAAGTACTGTAGGTAAAGGATCTACTTTTAAAGTTATATTTCCGGTGAGTTAAAGATCCCTATAGGATTTATAAACGAAAAATCACTTATACTCCGGATATTTTTTACAACCTTCAGCTCGTTAAATATTTTGATAAGACTAAGAAAAAATTTCAAAAAAATACTGAGAACTTTTGAAAACTCGTACCTCAAACAATTCAAAAGTTCTAGATTTTTTAAAAATTTTTTTCTAAGACTTATATGCAAAATATTTAAAAGAGCTTCATTATTGTAAAAATATGCCTGCGTATAAGTTGATTTTTAAGTTATAGAATCTAGATAGGTTTTCTAAGTTAAATTTGTCAGTATATAAATTAGTATAAATGAACTTTTCATATATAAACTCCATAGAGATTTTACACATATGTTTATTTTTGCAAATAATATTATATAAGATATTCTAATTGAAATTTTACCTTATACATAAAATATACTAACAAAATTGAAATTACATTTAAAAACTTTTATAAATAAGTCTTAGCTTGGTATTTTAGAAAACCTTAGGTACTTTGATGTGTTTGAGGTACGAGTTTATCTAAGTACCTTTAGGTTTTCAAAATACCAAGCTTTAGACTTATTAAAAGTTTTTAGTGTAATAAAATTTGTTAGTATATGGCTGTTATAAGTAAACTTTCTACTTAGAAACTCTATAAATACTATAGGTGCCAGGCACCATAGTGGGACATTTATGTTCCATCATGGTGCCTGGCACCTAATTTAGTAATTTCAATGCAGCATTGCTCATGACTTCTACTCCATATGCCATGGCTCTCTCGTCTATATCATACTTAGGATGATGTTGAGGGTATATAATACCTTTTTCAGGATTACCTACACCTACAAAGATAAAGCATCCGGGAATCTTTTGCAAATAGTAAGAAAAATCTTCACTGCTCATAAAAGGCTTTATGGCATGAGCTCTATGTCCTACCATTTCCCTACCAGCTTCTAGAACAATACTAGTAACCTTAGGATCATTTGCCAGCACATAAGTACACCTATCTCTCTCAATTTCACATTTCGCACCTGCCATATCACACACATCTTCTACAATCTTTTTTATATGTCCAAATACTTTCTCTCGTACATTTTCATCAAGAGTCCTTATTGTTCCCTTTAGTTCAGCTCTTCCTGCTACAGAATTGTAAACATGTCCTGAATTAAACACTCCAACCGACACAACAGCTTGTTTCATTGGATCTACATCTCTTCCAACAATTGTGTTTAATGCTACTACTATTTGTGACGCAGTTAATATGGAATCTATAGTCTGATGAGGCATAGAAGCATGCCCTGCTTTTCCTTGAATGATTATTGAAAATTCATCGCTTGCTGCCATCATCGGACCAGCAGATATTCCTACTGTTCCAAAGCTGACAGGCTGCCATAAATGTGCTCCTATAATGGCATCTACACCTTTTAGTCCGCCATCTGCTATAATCGCCGCTGCCCCTGATCCATCAGCTACTTCTTCTTCACTAGGTTGAAATATAAATCTTACAGTTCCCTTTATCTTATGACGAAGATTACTAAGTACTTTTATAACTCCCAAAAGCATAGCAATATGTCCATCATGGCCACAAGCATGACATGCACCCTTATTTTGTGATTGATAAGGCTTTCCACATTCGTCTTCTATAGCGAGTGCATCCATATCTGCTCGAATTGCTATAATTTTACCTGGTTTTTCACCTTTTAATTCAGCAATAACTCCTGTACCAGCAGCTTTTCTAATATCCAAGTCCAATTTACTAAGCACTTCAATGATTTTCTTTTGAGTTTCAAATTCTTTTTTGCTTAATTCTGGATATTTATGAAAATGTCTTCTCAGTTCAACTATTTCAGGGTAATACTTTTCTGTAAGTTCCTTTATATCATTCATAATTACAAACCTTTCATTACTATATTTTTACTTATATTCTGAAAATACATCTAATTCATCGCTATCTACATCTTCTGATTTAACATAGGCCATAGCCCTAAATGTATCTAAAGAGGTTATTACTTGAATGTTTCTCTCTACAGCTGTCCTTCTTATATGAAATCCATCTCTTCTAGAATCATTTCCTTTAGTTGGTGTATTTATGACTAAATCCACCTCTTCATTTTTTATAACATCTATTATATTAGGATTTTCTTCGTTCATTTTTCTAACTTCTTTAACATCAATTCCGTTATCTCTTAAAAGTTTTGCCGTATTTCGAGTAGCCATAAATTTTATTCCCATCTTGTAAATCTCTTTAGCTATAGGTAAAAATTCTTGTTTGTCATGATCTCCTATAGTAGCAAGCATTACTCCATTTTTCATATTAGAAAACATTCCTGCAGCTAAAAATCCTTTATAAAGTGCTCCCGTAAGAGTATTTGAAACACCCAGCACTTCTCCAGTTGACCTCATTTCAGGTCCAAGTGACACTTCCACATTTGGAAGCTTCTGTGTAGAAAATACAGGTACCTTAACTGCCACTATATTTGGCTCTTTTGAAATTCCAACTCCATACCCAATATCCTTTAGCTTTTCACCTAGAGTTACCCTAGTTGCAATATCAACTATAGGTACACCGCTCACTTTGCTTATATAAGGGACTGTCCTTGAAGCCCTTGGGTTTACTTCTATTACATACAGATTTCCCTTATACTCTATAAACTGAATGTTAATCATACCTTTTATTCCTATTCCAGTTGCAAGCTTTACTGTATAATCTAATATTTTTTTCTTCATTTCATCGCTTATATTCTGGCTTGGATACATAGTTATACTGTCACCAGAGTGTATACCAGCCCTTTCGAGATGCTCCATAATTCCAGGTATGAGTACATCCTGTCCATCACAAATTGCGTCTACTTCTATTTCTCTTCCCATCAAATATTTATCTATTAATATAGGATTTTTCCTATCTTTCTTAAAAGCCATGGATAAATAGTAAGTAAGTTCTTTTTCATCATAAGTTATTTCCATGCCTTGACCACCAAGTACATAGGATGGTCTTACAAGTACAGGGAATTCTAATCTTCTCGCTTCTTCCAATCCTTCTTCTACAGACCAAACACCTTTTCCCTTAGGCCTACTTATATTTAGTCTTTCCAAAAGGTCATCAAATTTTTCTCTGTCTTCTGCCTCATCTATCTGATCTGCCGTTGTGCCTAAAGTAACTATATTTTTTTCCTTTAAAAATTCTGCTAACTTTATGGCAGTTTCTCCACCAAATTGAAGTATTACTCCATAAGGTTTTTCCTTGTCTATTATGCTTAGCACATCTTCTTCCGTTATAGGTTCAAAATACAATTTGTCTGAAATATCAAAATCTGTACTTACAGTTTCAGGGTTGTTGTTTACTATAATAGTTTCTATATTCAACTTTCTAAGAGTCTTTATACAATGAACAGAAGCATAGTCAAATTCTATTCCCTGACCTATCCTAATAGGTCCCGAGCCTATTACAATAACTTTCTTATTATCTGAAACCTCAACTTCATCATACTGCTCATAGGTAGAATAATAATAAGGTGATAAGGCTTCAAATTCTCCCCCACAAGTATCTACCATTTTATAAGCCGGGGTTATACTCCATATATTTCTAAGCTTATATACTTCTTCCGGAGATACTCGAAGCATATCTGCTATGCCCTTATCTGAAAATCCCTTTTTCTTAAGCAGGGTTAGCCACTCTTTATCCATATTGGAAATGTCACTGGACTTTAGTTTTTCTTCTTCATCTATTATCCACTGAAATTTCTTTATAAAGAATATATCTATTCCTGTAATTTCTGCTAATTTTTCAATTCTATATTTTCTTCTAATCATTTCTGACATTGCAAATATTCTTTCATCATCAGGATATGCTATTCTTTCTTTAAGTTCTTTCATGTTGAAGTCTTTAAATTTTTTATATTCTAAAGAATAGGTCCCTATCTCAAGAGATCTCACACCTTTTAAAAATGCAGCTTCAAAGTTACTGCCTATTGCCATTATTTCACCTGTAGCCATCATTTTTGTACCAAGTTCCCTATCCGCATTGTGAAATTTGTCAAAAGGCCACTTAGGTATTTTTACTACTACATAGTCAAGAGATGGTTCAAAACAAGCATAAGTTTTTTTAGTAACTGCATTTTTTATTTCATCTAGTCTATATCCTAGAGCTATTTTAGCTGCAACCTTTGCAATAGGGTATCCTGTAGCCTTTGATGCCAAAGCCGAAGAACGGCTTACCCTTGGGTTTATTTCTATAACTGCATATTCAAAGGATTTTGGATTAAGTGCCAGCTGAACATTACATCCGCCTTCTATTCCAACTTCATTTATTATATCGATAGAAGCAGTTCTAAGCATTTGATATTCCTTATCAGATAATGTCTGGCTAGGAGCTACTACTATACTGTCTCCTGTATGAATTCCAACAGGATCTACATTTTCCATATTGCATACAGTTATACAGTTTCCAAAGCTGTCTCTCATAACCTCATATTCGATTTCCTTCCAACCTTTTATACTTCTTTCAAGAAGTACTTGACCTATGGAACTAAGTTCTAGTCCTGATTCCAGTATGGTTTCCAGCTGTTCTTCATTTTCAGCTATTCCGCCGCCTGTTCCCCCTAATGTATAAGCAGGCCTTACTATAACAGGATAGCCTATTCTGTTTGCAAACTTTTTGCCACTTTCCATATCCGTTATTATTTCACTTTCTACAACAGGCTGATTTATTTTATTCATAGTATCTCTAAAAAGTTCTCTATCTTCACCTTTTTTTATAGCTTCTATAGAGGTACCTATTATATTCACATTATATTTTTCAAGTATTTTCTTTTCATACAGTTCCACTGTCAAATTTAATGCAGTCTGTCCACCCATACCTGCTAAAAGACTGTCAGGTCTTTCTTTTTTTATAACTTTTTCTACAAATTCGACTGTAAGAGGTTCAATATAAACTTTATCAGCAACTTCCCTATCCGTCATTATGGTTGCTGGATTACTATTTATAAGTACAACTTCTAACCCTTCTTCTCTAAGAGATTCACAAGCTTGAGTTCCAGAATAATCAAACTCTGCTGCCTGACCTATAATTATAGGGCCAGATCCTATTACCAATACTTTTTTAATATTTTTATTTAAAGGCATAAAAACCTATCTCCTTTCTATTCAATTCACAATTCTCAACTATTTTAAAGTGCGTATTTCATAAATTCATCAAATATATAGTTGTTGTCTTCCGGTCCCGGACATGCTTCTGGATGAAATTGTATTGAGAATATAGGAAGACTTTTATGCTTCATTCCTTCTATAGTTCCATCGTTTAAACTTACATGAGTTATTTCCATATCTTCAGGCAGTCTATTCACATAATAGCCATGATTTTGAGAAGTTATATGCACTTTACCGCTTACAAGATCTTTTACAGGATGGTTGCATCCTCTGTGACCAAATTTGAGTTTAGCTGTGCTCCCCCCGAGGGCTAATGCCAAAAGCTGATGTCCAAGACATATTCCTGTAATAGGTTTTTTGCCTATAAGCTTTTTTATATTTTCAATTTCACAGGTAAGATCATCTGGATCTCCCGGTCCATTTGATAAGAATATCAAATCTGGATCAATTTGAAGTACCTCTTCTGCTTTAGTATTTGAAGGAAATACAGTTACCTTGCATCCTCTATCTACAAATGCTTTTACCATAGTTTTTTTTATTCCGAAATCCATAATAGCGATATTTCTTTTGCCTTCACCTATAGCATATTTTTCCTTTGTACTTACCTCAGGTACTGCATTTTTATTGGAAAAAGACTTAATTTTATCTTTTACAGCTGCAAAATCCAAGTTTTCTATAGTTATAATTCCCTTCATAGTACCACTTGTTCTAAGCATTTTTGTAAGTGCTCTAGTATCAATCCCTGAAAGTCCCAAAATTTTATTTGTTCTAAGATAATCAGACAGTTCTAATTCAGACCTAAAATTGCTTGAATAACCACATACTTCTCTTACAATAAACCCTTTTACTTTTGGACTGGATGATTCCATATCTTCTAAGTTAATTCCATAATTTCCTATAAGGGGATAAGTCATAGTCACTATCTGTCCATAATAAGAAGGATCTGTGAGTATCTCCTGGTACCCTGTCATCCCAGTATTAAATACCACTTCGCCCATAGTATCTTTTAGATACCCAAAGGCTTCCCCTTCAAAGATACTTCCATTTTCCAATATAAGTTTTGCTTTCATAATATACCTCCTGCATTTTTACAAGTAAAAATACACTTATCCATCTTAAAAAACAAAAAAGCAATAGAAAAATAATTTTAAAAAATAATTTTTCCATTGCCAAAGTTTCTATATTCAAATACAAAACTATTCATTTTTTTTAGGATATAAAAAAGCTTACCCATAACATACCTCTTTCTGGCCTCACAGGACCAATTTAAAGTGTATTTTTCACTTAAATTCTAAGCTTTATTTTAATTAAAATATGACCTTATGTCAAGTATCAAAAAATGTATTTTTTGATACTTGGTATTGATATTCATTCAATAAAGTTGTACTTAATACATGGAATAATATTCTTGAAAATGAAAATAAACAGGTATATAATAAAAACTGTTAATATACGAACAGTTTTTATACAAATAATACTTAGTTAAATCATTAAAGGAGGTTGTACATGAAAAAAGCTATTTTATTTAGCCTGGCTGCAGCAATATTTTTGACAGGCTGCGGTTCTACAAACACTACGAGTAAAAATATTAAAAACATCAATCAAAATACCAGTGATCAATTTTTAATGGGAGGAAAAATTTCAACAAATGAACAAGCAAATATAACTTCAAAAGTCTCAGCAAAAGTTTCTGAGATATCAGTTGACTTGGGCTCAAAAACAAATGAAGGCGACGTACTTATTAAACTAGATACAAAAGATCTTCAAGGACAAGTTGATCAAGCCCAGGCAGCTTTAAATACAGCAAATGCAAATTTAACTAATGCCCAAAACAGTACTCGTCCTGAACAAGTCGCTGAAGCTCAGTCCTCTGTAAGCAGCGCTTCTCAAAGTTATGAAACAGTAAAAAAGAACTATGACCGTGTACAGGCTTTAGTAAGTGCAGGAGCAGCAACTCAACAGGAACTGGATTCAGCCAATCAGCAGCTTGCTATGGCAGATTCACAGTATAAAACTGCCCAAGAGCAACTCGCTATGCTACAAAACGGCCCCACAAAATCATCTATAGATGTTTTCAAAGCACAGGTAAGCCAAGCTCAAGCAGCTTTAAAAACTGCACAGACATCCCTAAGCAATGCCACTATTACCGCACCTATTTCTGGAATAGTAAATACCAGAAGTGTCAATGTAGGAGATACAGTATCACCTGGTACAACACTTCTCTCTATAATAAATTCCAACAACCTTTATGTAAATGCCTATGCACCTTTAGATATCGTAAGTCAAATTAAAGAGGGACAAGAAGTAGCTGTAAAAGTATCTGAAATACCAGACAAACAATTTAAGGGTAGAATAGCCGTTATAAATTCTAATTTAAATTCTGAAAGCAGAGATATTTTAGTTAAGGTAAGCCTAACAGATAAAGATTCACAGCTAAAACCCGGTATGTTTGCTGAGATTGGACTTGAAAAATAGAGAAAGAAGGTATTTCAAATATGAAACAAAAACGAAAAATATTGATTATAGGAATATTAGTAGTAATTGCAGCCGCACTCAGTAGTATAGGATTTTATTATTGGTATGAAAACACCTACTATGTTTCAACAGACGATGCAAAAGTAGATGCAGACCTGGTCAATGTAACTCCACAAATCAGTGGTAAATTGCTAGAACTCAATGTAGATGAAGGAGATTCTGTTATTAAAAATCAAATATTAGCCCGTCAAGAAATGTCAGACCTACCTGATTCAAAAGTAGATCAATCTTTAATAAGATCGCCTATAAATGGCATAATTATTAAAAAACAGGGAACCATCGGTGAAATTTGGTCTCCTGGTCAAACTTTAGCTACTTTAATAGATCCAAATAAACTTTATATAACTGCTGACATAGAAGAAACAAAACTTGGGAAAATAAGAGTTGGACAGCCAGTTAACATTACTATAGATGAGTACGGGTCTCAAAAGTTTACAGGTAAAGTAAAATCTGTAGGAGAAGCAGCCCAATCTGCACTATCTATTATACCAACTACTACCAGTGGTACATTTACAAAAGTAGTTCAGAGAATACCTATAAAAATTTCTCTAGACAAATTTAACAGCAAAATACTTCCAGGTACCAATGCCGTTGTTAAAATTCACATAAAGTAGTGGGGTGATATAATGGAAGAAAACAACAATGAATCTATATACAGCTGGCTAGCATTAATTGTTGTAGTAATAGGAACTTTTATGTCCATACTTGACAGTAGTATAGTTAATATCGCTATTCCAAAAATGATGGCAGTCTTTGGGGTATCAATGGATGATTCAAAATGGATACTGACATCATATACCCTAGCTCTTGGTGCAATTATACCTCTTACGGGATATCTTCAGGAAGTTTTCGGATCTAAAAAAATATATATGTTTGCACTTACCATGTTCACCTTGGGTTCCATGCTGTGTGGATTTGCCTGGAACAATACATCTATGATAGTATTTCGTATTATACAAGCTTTAGGCGGTGGCATGATAATGCCCGTAGGTATGTCCATAATATATGAAATATTTCCTAGAGATAAAATAGGCCTAGCCCTTGGAATTTGGGGTATAGCTTCAATGGCAGCACCTTCCATAGGACCTACTTTAGGTGGATATATTATTGAAAATATGAACTGGAGACTTATTTTCAATATCAATGTTCCCATAGGTATACTAGGTGTAATTTTAGCTGGAATTTTACTAAAGGATTCTAAAAAAATTACACTTAAGTCCTTTGATGTAATAGGGTTTTTATCCTCTACAATTGGAGTAGTAAGCATTTTATATGTACTTGGAGAATGGACTTCAATTGACTGGAGTAAAGTACAATACCCGCTGCTTTTGACTTTAGGATGCCTAAGTCTTATACTATTTGTAGTAAATGAACTTACCCACCCGGAGCCACTTTTAGACCTCACTGTATTTAAATTATTTGATTTTAGTGTATGTCAAATAATAATTTGCGTCTTAACCATGGCACTTATGGGTGGAGTATACGTGCTACCCTTATTCCTTCAAAATATAAGAGGATATACAGCAATGGAAACAGGTTTAATCATGCTGCCTGCTGCACTTGTAGTTGGAATACTAATGCCTGTAAGCGGTAACTTGTTTGATAAAGTTGGTGCCAAGCCCTTAGTTATACCCGGACTTATAATACTAGCCTTAAGTTCCTATCATCTTTCAGTTTTAATAAATATGAATTCCAGTAGAGAAATGATAACTTTTATTCTATGTATAAGGTCAATTGGGCTAGGATTTACCATGATGCCAATTAATACTGCAGGAATGAATGTAGTACCACAAAACTTAATTGGAAAAGCATCTGCTCTCTCCAGTACTATACGACAAATAGCAAGTTCCCTCAGCGTAACAATAATGTCCGCTATAATACAAAGCAAAACTAACTACAATTATTTAAAACTATCTGAACAAATAAATGTTTACAATAAACCCGCTAACGACACAATAAATATACTTACGAAATCATATATGCAAGAAGGCCTACCCAAGGGCACAGCTAAAGCCTCTGCATTATCTACGTTAAGTAAATTGCTTCAAGGACAGGCTACCATAGATGCTATGGCTTATGCAGTTGCTATTACTTCTATTATAGTAATTGTCACTATAGTCCTAACTTTAATGATGAAAAGTAAAAAAACAGAGAAAGGAGATGAGCACAATACCAACACAAAAGAACTTGCCGCCACAAAATGATGACTTAATATTAGAGCAATCTGATAAAATAATTAATCTTTTTAAAAGTATCCATAAAATTATTGGTCATAAATTCAGAAAGATTGCAGCACAATACGGGTTTACGGCACCTCAACTGGCAGTTGTAGTTCATCTGTATAAAAGACCTGGCATGACATTAAATGAATTAAGCCATCATTTAATGCTTGCAAAGAGCACTGTATCTGGTATAATAGACCGTCTGGTAAATCAAGGCGTTGTAACCCGAGAGATACCTGAAAACAACAGGAGAATTGTAAAACTATCTATATCTGAAGAATTTAAGAAAAGCAATAATATATTAGACATACGGCAAACTTTAATTTCCAACTGTATATCCGATACTATAAGAAATATGGATAGCAAATCAGTAGATCAATTTATTCATGCATTAGAACATTATAAATCACTATTAGAAGATATTAAATAATAGGGAAAATACTTCAGCAGAACCTGTTACTGCTGTCGTGTTTTCCCTTTACCTTTCTCTTAATCCTTAGAAACAGGCTTCTATCCTCTTAGACAAATTCCACCTGAGTCCAAGAATCACTTGATTGAAATCACAAGTGCTATCAATTATTATACATAATAAATACCCATGCTGCGTAGTATTTAATAGATATAATAAAAAGGAGAGGAGAATATGAACTTTAAGGATATAATTGAAAAAGACAGGGAAATAAGAAAAAAGCATGAATTTAAAGGGACTTTTCTAGAGTACTTAGAAATTGTAAAAAAGAACCCTAAAATCGTAAAATTATCTCATAGAAGAATGTATGATATTATAATGAATAAAGGTTATGAAGTGTTAAAACCTGAAGAAAATCCAAGAATAAAAAAATTATATGGAAATGAACCAATTAGAAGATATAACTTTTTCAAAGATGACTTTTTTGGAATTGACAAAGTCATAATGAAATTAGTAAACTATTTCCACTCTGCAGCAATGATGGGAGAAGAATCAAGACAGGTACTTTATCTAGTAGGTCCTGTAGGAGCTGGTAAATCATCTCTAGTAGAATCAATTAAAAAAGCCCTTGAAACCTCAGAACCTATTTATGCTCTTGAAGGATGCCCTATGAGAGAAGAGCCTCTGCACCTTATACCAAAACATTTAAAAGGAAGTTTTGAAAAGGCACTCGGTGTAGAAATTGAAGGCGATTTATGCCCTGTTTGTAAATATAGGTTAAAACATGATTACGGCGGCGAATATGAAAAATTTCCTGTAACTACTACTGACTTTTCCATACGATCAAGAAAAGGCATTGGAGTAGTACCTCCAGTTGATCCTAATAACCAAGATACATCCGTACTCACAGGTTCTATCGATATATCAAAGATGGATATGTACCCTGAAGATGATCCTAGAATATTCTCGCTAAATGGTGCTTTCAATGTAGGTAATAGAGGGCTTGTAGAATTTATTGAAGTTTTTAAAAATGATGTGGAATATCTTCACACAATAATTACAGCTACCCAGGAAAAATCAGTTCCGTCTCCAGGTAAGGGTTCAATGATCTATTTTGATGGAATTATTCTAGCACATTCCAATGAATCTGAATGGAACAAGTTTAAATCTGACCATACTAACGAAGCAATACTAGATAGAATAGTAAAAATTGAAGTTCCTTACTGCATGGAATTAAATGAGGAAATTAAGATATATAAAAAAATACTTGGCAAGAGCCAATTTAATGCACATATAGCACCCCACACCATAGAAATAGCAGCAATGTTCGCAATTCTATCCAGACTTTCACCTTCCAACAAGGTAGACCCTATGACAAAATTAAAAATTTATAATGGAGAAGATATAGTTGAAAAAGGCACAACTAAAAAAATTGACTTTTCAGAATTAAAAGAGGAAGCAGGTTCTAGAGAAGGAATGACAGGCATTTCCACTAGGTTTATAGTAAAAGCCTTAGATAGTGCTCTTTCAAACTCAGAGTACAACTGTATAAATCCTCTTAGCGTAATAGAAAGTTTAACAAAAGCAGTTAAAGATTTGGATATAGCTGAAGATGATAAACAAAGATATTTAACTTTTATAAAAGATACCATTAGAAAAGAATACAACAAAGTATTGGAAAAAGAAATAACCAGAGCTTTTATTCACAGTTTTAAAGAACAGGCCGAAAGTCTTTTTGACAATTACCTAGATCATGCAGAAGCTTATGTAAATAAAAATAAAATTAAAGATCAATCTACTGGAGAAGAATTAGAACCAGATGAGACTTTCATGAGATCTATAGAAGAACATATTGGCATCTCTGAAAATTCTGCAAAAGGATTTAGAACAGATGTAACTTCATATATGTTCTACGTTATAAGAAATGGAGGAAAAATCAGCTATACTTCCTACGAACCTCTTAAAGAAGCTATTGAGAAAAAACTCACTGCATCTGTAAAAGAACTATCCAGAGTTATAACTAAATCAAAAGTAAGGGGCAAGGAACAAAACGAAAAATATAATTCCATGGTTGAGGAAATGAAGGCAGATGGATATTGTGACCACTGCTGTGACGTTATTTTAAAATATGCTGCCAACAACCTATGGAAGGATTGATATTATGGCTATTTTTAGAGAATTTGATCCAAGGGATCACCATGATAGATCCTTAGAAGATAGAAGTCGCCACAAACAATTAGTAGAGAAATCCATAAAGGATAATCTTGCAGATATAATATCAGAAGAAAGTATTATAGGTCAGAGTAAAGATAAGAAAATTAAAATTCCCATAAAGGGCATTAAAGAATACCACTTTATATATGGAGACAACAGTCCCCAAGTTGGAAGTGGAGATGGATCTCAAAAAAGAGGAGATAAAATTGGAAGAGTCCTAGAGAAAAATGGAGGCAAAGGCAAAGGTGGTGCAGGTAACGAAGAAGGGGAAGATATGTACGAAACGGAAATTACCCTAGAGGAACTTATGAATTACCTTCTTGAAGATATGGAGCTACCTTTGATGGACAAAAAAAAATTTTCAGAACTACTGTCTAAAAAATTCTTAAAAAAAGCAGGATATCAAAGAAATGGAATAAACCCAAGGCTTGCTAAGAAAAGAACTGTTATAGAAAAGCTAAAAAGACAGCAAAACTCTAAAAGAGCCCTTAGGGAAGCCAGCCAAGACCCACTATTTCAAAATAAAATTATTTCTAAAGATATAGACTCAAGATTTCCTTTCAGACAGGAAGATTTAAGATACTTCAGGATAAAAGAGAAAAAAAAGCGTGAATTAAATGCTGCTGTCATATGCGTAATGGATACATCAGGTTCCATGGATAGCACTAGAAAATTCTTAGCTAGATCCTTCTTCTTTATTTTGTATCAATTTGTAAAGGCTAAATACAATAATGTTGAAATTAAGTTTATTTCTCACTCCACTAAAGCAAAAGTTGTTACTGAAAATGAATTTTTCCATAAGGTAGAATCTGGTGGAACCTATATATCCAGCGGATTAAATAAAGCTCTTGAGGTAATTGAAGAAAATTATAATCCTGCTTACTGGAATGTATATACATTTTATGTAAGTGACGGTGACAATTGGGATGAAGATAACGAGCGTGCTTTAAAAGCTGCCAAAGATTTATGTGAAGTCTGCAATCTTTTTAGCTATGCAGAAATCATACCCAGTTATTTTGGAAGTAATATAAAAAATATTTTCCGTCGAGGAATAGATAAAAATAACTTTTCCACTGTAACTATTAATGAGAAGCAAGACTTATGGATATCCCTTAAAAAAATATTGAAAAAAGAACTAGAAGGAAGGTGATTTTTCTGGAATATACAGGTACAGATTTAGAAAAATGGTGTGACATTATAGAAGATACATCTAAAAAATCAGGACTTGATTTTTATCCTCAAGAATTTGAAATTGTAAGTTATACAGACATGATAGGATACGAAGCCTATCTGGGAATGCCTGCTAGATACCCTCACTGGAGTTTTGGCAAATCCTATGACAGGACAAAATCACTTTACAAATATAATCTTACAGGACTTCCTTATGAAATGGTAATAAACTCAAATCCCTGTCTTGCTTATTTGATGAAGGACAATACACTGCTACTGCAAATTCTAACAATGGCTCATGTATACGGGCATAATGATTTCTTTAAAAATAACAGGTTGTTTAAAGAGGGTACTAAAGCATCCTATACTCTTGAAATGTTTAAAAATGACGCAGATATGATAAGAGAATATATAAATGACCCAAGCATCGGGTATGAAGGAGTAGAAAAAATTTTAAATGCCGCTCATTCCATAAGATTTCAAACAACCAGAACCATAGGTGCAAAAAAACAGAGGAAGAATCAAAAGAAGACTTAATAGGTTTTATTATAAATCACAGTCAACTAGAAGAATGGCAAAAGAATGTTTTATATGTAGTAAAAAAAGAAACTGCATATTTTATACCTCAGGTTGAAACAAAGATTATGAATGAAGGTTGGGCAAGTTACTGGCACTATAAAACCTTAAATAGGCTCGACCTTTCGCCTTCACTTCACATTGAATTCATTAAAAGACATAATGATATAATTACACCTATTATGGGAGGAATTAACCCCTATTATATGGGTTTTAAAATATTTGAAAACTTAGATAAAATGTACGGACAAAATAAAATATTTGAAGTAAGAGCACTGGAAAGAGATGCATCTTTTATTCGAAGATATTTAACAAAAGAGCTGTGTTATGAACTAAATTTATTTGAATATGCAAAACGACGCAGTGACTATGTAATAAAAGAAATTCCTGATGAAAAGGGCTGGATTGAAATCAGAAATACCATATGCAATAATTGTGGTATGGGTTCCATTCCCAATATTGTTGTTGATGATATTTTAAAAAAAGACAATACCCTCGTATTAAAACATATTTACGATGGGAGAGAATTAAATTCAAATTATATGGAAGCTACTTTAAAATGCATTTATGAATTATGGGGATATCCCGTGAAATTAAACACCAAAATAAGCAAAGAAGATATAGAAGTATGCTGCAGTGAGCCTACTACTATTACTTATAAAACTTTAAGATGTGATTAATATAGGGTTTCTAAGTAGAAAGTTTACTTATACAGTATCATGTAATGACAAATTTCATCACCATAAAACTTTTGACAAGCCTAAAGTTTTTAAAAGTGCTTTCAATTTTGTCATTACATTTTATGTATAATTTAAAATTTCAATATAGAAAGTCCGAAAACTTAGAGTTTATAACTAAAAAATAAACTTAGGCGTAGGAATATTTTACAATAATTACTGATAGAATTGGTTAAAGGCTCGACTTTCTTTTCTCAGTATGAGATATTCCTTTACTTAAGATATCTTAAACTTTTGAATTACTTCATTAAGTTTCTGTGATGAGTGTGCTTGATTTTGTGTTATTTTTGTTATTTCATCTACAGCTTTTGTAGAATCCTCTACACTAATTTGAATTTCGCTAGAATATTTATTAGATTTTTGTGATAACACTGCCATATTTTGTGTTGCTTTATTTACTTCATTAGCAGCAGTATTAATTGGTCCTGCCATAGCTGCAATATCATTAGACATAACATTAATATACTCGGAATCATTCCTAAATTGGCCCAATATTTTAGAAAAAGTATTTAACTGCCCATTTACATTATCATTTATAAAGTTTAATATTTCTTTACCACTGCTTGATATATTTATAAAAGCTTCCTGTACTTTTGTAACACTGCTATGTATACTTTTAACTGTTTCAGATGATTGGCTAGCAAGCTTTCTAACTTCCTCAGCCACAACTGCAAACCCCTTACCATTTTCGCCTGCTCTAGCTGCTTCTATGGCAGCATTTAAAGCCAATAAATTTGTTTGATCTGCTATACTTGCTATAACATTTGTCATTTGATTAATTTCTTCTACTACTTTTCCATTTTCAATAGCTATCAATATTTTTTCTGTTTTTCCATAAATAATTTTTGTATTGTTTCTATAGAATCTTCAACTTTCACCTGTGCCTCAACAGCCCTATTTCTAATTTTTGAAGAATTTTCATTTTCTTCATATGTTTTTTTCGTAAGCTCCTTTATACCTACATCAATTTCTTCTTCTGAAGAATATATTTGCTGACTTATAGAACTTGTCTCTTCTATTCCACTAGAAATTTCATCAACTGAAGCATTTATATTTTGCATTTTAGCGTCTATTTCTTCAACTGAAGAATAAACTTCCTCACTTAAACTGCTTACATCTGAACAATTTTCCATAATAGCCTGTATAACCTGCTTCATATGAAATTGGGCTTTATTTAAAGATGCTAGAGTTTGTCCAAATTCATCCTTACTGTTACTGTCAATATTGCTAGTAAAATCACAATTTGATAATCTTTTAGCAAAATTATTTATTTCTGTTAAAGAACTCTCTATTTGTCTTGTAATTATACTACTTAAAATACCTGCAAATATTAATGCTACTATACTTAAACCCATAATTAAAGCAAAGTTTTTTCTATAAATTTGCTGATTTATTATATTATCCTGTTTTGCACCATTTGAGTTAAGCTGTATAATTTTATTTAAAGATACAAACACCGAATTCAATTCTTCTAAAGTGTTTGAGTATAGTGACAATGCCTCTTCTTTTCTTCCATCTTGGATTAAACTTATTACTTTTTCCCTACTTTTTCTATATCCATTTAATTGATTTATAAATTTGTTATATACTTGCTCTTCTCCCTCAAGCCAGTCATCTGAACCGCCGTCCGTATTGTTATATTCATATAGTAACTTATTGTCATTTTCTTGATATTTATGAATACTATCTATAAGACGAGATGCTTTACCTTTATCTTTTTCATTTATTAATTCAGACATATCCAAACCTATATTTAATAAATTTTCTTTTACACTATGTATTAGATCAACAGATATCAAATTACTATTATACATATTATCACAGCTTAAAGTCGTATTGCTTAAATTTTTTAGTCCTACGCCTGCTATTATGCCTATTAATATAATAATACATAAAAATGTACCCACTAACTTAGTTTTTACTTTCATATCTTTAAAAATATTCATTGTCATCTGTCCCCTTTTTAACATAGTTAATTATTGAATTTTTTCTGTGTATTTATATAAAGCAATTTTTATTCCATACTTTTTTAAATATTTCCTTGAAATAAATATCAAATTGATACAAATTTTATTTCATTTTGATACTTTTTTCTACGTTTATGAGATAAAATCCTATCTAATATAATAAAAATGGCCTTCTTTCAAAGGCCTCCTATATAGCATAATTTATATATGACTAATAAACTAAAAAAGAACCGCTAGGGTTCTCTCATATCAATATAACCGTTTACTTTTAATTATAAACAGCTTAAAATATCAATATCTTCCCCTCCGAAAGAATTAACATCATATCAGAAAGGCTTCCTGGCTCAGATTCATTTTACTCCCCTGTCTTGCCAGATATAATTCCAGTGACATAGCTAGGGTTTTATCCTCCATACAGTAACGGTGGGCTGCAGCGCTTCTTACACTTTTCCTTTTAACTACCATTTTTGTTACTTTTATGTTAAGTATAAGTTATATATTTACCAAAGTCAACATGATTTTACACTAGCTTCTACAAAAAAACTACTTCAACATTCTATTTTGAAGTAGTTTTTTATTTCTCACAATTAAAGCCCTTCCATTATCTGTTTTGCTATATAATCCCCATCTATTTGATCATCCACTTGAATATTTATAATCTGACTTTTTCCAGAAGCCTCCCCTGTCATATACAGTATTTCTCCTGAATTATCATCTATTTTTTTAACTACTACAGCTTTATCTCCTTTTAATACCTTCAGCTTTTTACCACCTTCTACTGGCAGCCAAAAGCTCTGAGTAAATTGAATTTCGTGTCCAATTTTATACTTCATAAAATGCCTCCCCCTTATTATCTCTATAATTAAGTCAACTTTCATAGTTTAAAAACTTTGCGAAACATTTTTTAGAGGACAATTGACATAGGACATAGGACAGTGAAGGTAAGTTTTCTTCCTTATGTCAGAAAACTTATTTATTTTTTTAGGCTTGTTTTGCTAATGCAAAACAAGCTTCAAATTTATATAAGTCAGCAATATTTCACTTTAGCGAAATGAGTCATTAAAAATTTAATTAAAGATTTTTCGTAGTGCAGCGGAGAAAAATCCTCCTTCACTGTCCTCTGTCAATTGTCCTCTGTCCTCTCAAAAATATTGTGATGCAATATTTTTATATTAAGTCAAAATTTCTTATGTGCAAAAGATAAGTTATACCATCTTACTTATCTTCCATTATGCCATACTTTTTTTCAAATGTTAACTTTCCCTCTACAAGCCTGGATATTACCATACTAGCTACTGTATTTCCTGTAGAGTTAAGCACAGTAGCCGGTGCATCTATTATTACACTTATAACGGCAATTATAGGAAGCAGCTCCGTTGGAAGTCCGTACACGCTTAATATAAGCATCTCACCAATCATACCTCCACTAGGTATAGCTGCCATTACAGCTCCAACTAAAAAGGATACAAAAATTATGGAAAGTATGGCTGAAGCACTGGTCATATTTCTTCCAAATAGCCCAAACAAGAAGGTAATTTTCATAACACCACCAATTACAGAACCATCTTTATGAACATTTGCCCCTAATGGGATTACCGTTTCAACTATATCCTCTGGTACCCCCATTTTTTTTGTACATTCTAAATTAACAGGAATACTTGCTGCACTTGAGCAAGTTGCCAGTGCTGTTATTGTTGGAGCTACAGCATTTCTCCAGAATGTTTTAATTCCAATCTTGCCACCAGCTAAAAATGCATAGAAAGTAAAGAACCCAAAATAGTAAATAACTGATATAACTATATATAGAAGAAATACCCTTAAATATCCCTGAAGTATTTGTGGTCCAAGAGATCCTATTACTGCAGCGAAATAACATCCAAGCCCTATTGGCGCATAGTACATTATTATTTTAACCATTTTCATCATTACATTAGATGCCGCCTCTAAAAATTTTGCAACAGGTTCAGCCTTTTCCCCAAGAGCTGAAGTCGAAATACCAAAAAGCACTGAAAATACAATGAGCTGCAGCATATTACTTTTAGAAAACAGAGAAACAAAATCTGAAACAGTAAGAGTATTTACAATCTGCTGTAAAAATCCTACTTGCTTCACTTTATCAGCAGCACCTCCTCCAGCTGTTACAATCTTTTTAAGAGCTGAATAATCTATGCCTCTTGCAGGATTTACTATTAAAGCACCTATAAAACCAATTACAGAAGCTGCAAGCGCAGTACATAGAAATACTACAAAAGTACTTGCCATAATTTTACCTAATCTTTTCATACCTTTCATGTTTGCTATAGCAGAAGTAACACTAAAAAATACCAAAGGTATTATTACCATAAACATTAAATTTAAAAATAAATCTCCAAAAGGCTTTAATACTAATGCCTTAGATCCTAACAATACGCCTATAATTGCCCCTAAAATTATTGATCCTAATAATATAATGGAAAATTTGTAGTTTTTAAAAAAGCTTTTCACTTTCTATCACCCCTTTCTACAAACTGTCAATTTCTATCTTAAAAGTCCATAATTTTTTAATTCATTTTTTAATATTTTTAAGTTTTCATCCGTCATAGTAGTAAGAGGAAGTCTCAAGTTTCCAACATTTTTGCCTAAAATATTCATAGCAGTTTTTACTGGAATAGGATTCGTCTCTATAAACATCGCCTTTATAAGCGAATATAAATTCAACTGTAATTTAAGTGCAGCCTTTATATCACCTTTAAAGAATAATTCACACATTTTTTCCATATCACAGGGTACTATATTGGCCATTACAGATATTACCCCGCGTCCCCCTAAAGACAATATCGGAATTACCTGGTCATCATTTCCAGAATATATGTCAATTTTGTCACCACAAAGTGCTTTCATTTCAGCAATTTGACTTATATTGCCGCTGGCTTCTTTTATACCACTTATATTTTCAAATTGACATAATTTTTTCAGAGTTTTTGGAAGTATATTTAACCCCGTTCTTCCTGGAACATTATAAACTATTATAGGAGTTTTTACTCTATCGTTTATTACTTTAAAATGTTCTACAATTCCTTTTTGTGTAGTTTTATTGTAATAAGGAGTAATTACGAGGAGCCCATCTACCCCTATGCTTTCAGCCCATACGCTCATATCTACAGCCTGAGCAGTACAATTACTACCTGTACCAGCTATTACAGGTATTCTTCCATTTACCGTATCTACAGTAACCTTTATAGTATCTTTCTTCTCTTTTTCCGTCATTGTAGTGGCTTCACCTGAAGTTCCACAAATAACTATAGCTTTTGTACCTGATTTTATATGCCATTCTAAAAGTTCCTTTAATTTATCAAAGTTTACAGCACCATCTTTAAATGGGGTTACAATTGCAACCGCAGAACCAGTAAATAAACTCATAAAAACACCTCATTTTTTCATTTAATCTTTAGGCATTTTCAAAGAGATAACTAGTCAGTATGCTAGTTTATTTTCTTTCAAATGCCTTATACTTATTATATACTGATTTTTTACTTGTTTTATTGCTAAAAGTGCTTGAAATATTGCGAAAAATGCTTTAGGATATGAGTATAGTATAATTGAGGGATGGTTAAATGATTGAAAATACAACTCAAAAAATAAAGAGGGGTTATTTGAAAAGTGACTTTCAAATATTCCACTTAAAAGATAAAAAAGATATTAAGTTCCAATTCCACTATCATAATTTTAATAAAATAGTGATATTTATATCAGGCAATGTAACCTATCTAATAGAGGGTAAATCCTACAAATTGAAGCCCTGGGATATACTTCTTGTAAACAGCAATGATATACACAAAGCTGTAATAGACTCAAACGAAACTTATGAACGTATAATTATGTGGCTAAATTCGGATTTCCTAGTAAGATATAATCATAACTGTAATTTATTAAGCTGCTTTGAACTGGCATCGAAACAAAGATTTAATTTATTGAGACTTGAAGGTACATGGCTTGCAGATGTAAAAAAAATACTTTTTCAAATTGAAGATACCTTTAAGAACAAAGAATTAGGTTACAGCGTACTGAGAATTTCCTATTTTTTACAGTTTATAGTCTATATAAATAGATTGTTTTTAAAACAAAAAAATATTCCAGAGTCCAATGACATAAAATATGACAAGAGCATGGATAATATTCTAGATTATATAAATAAGAATTTAAACAAGAGTCTTTCTGTAGATGCTCTATCTTCTAAATTTTATGTAAGTAAATACTATTTAATGCATAAATTTAAAGAACAAACAGGGTATACACTCCATAATTATATACTTCAAAAAAGATTGATTATGGCTAATTTGTTGATAACGAATGGTGAAAATGCATCAGATGCGTGTATAAAATCTGGCTTTGGAGATTACTCCAACTTTGTACGAGCCTTTAAAAAGATGTTTGGACTTTCTCCTAAAAAGTATTATACGGAATATGCTGATAAATCCCACCACATTAAAAACTTTTAATAACACATTCTTTTATATATTGTATAGTTTTACTTACTGGCATATGTGGCAGAACTAATACAAGTAAGCATACACGATCATTTGATATATAGTCTACTATCATTTCTATCTCACTATTTTTACATATCTGTCTTATCAAATTCCGTGTTCTTTCCCCTATTTTATCATGCATACTAAATGATATTTCAAATCCAAAATAGGGTAAGTTGACTGCTTATAATTTTACACTTTCATCCCTAGCATTATTTTTTCATTACTAGTCCTTATAAATCTATGTCCCTGATTGACCTAATGATTTCGGCTGAAAGCCGAGGGACTCCTCCCTTTATACAGACATTAATTAATGATAATTTTAAGCCATGAGTAGGTTTCAATATTAATAAATCAACATACTATGTATTAAGGATGAAGTCCTTAAGTTAAGTAAGCCTTATTTCTATTGGTTTTTAATTTGACACAACTTTAGATATGTTATCTAAATCATTATAAAAAGGAGGAAATAAATATATGGCAAAGCATAGAAAATCGGGCCACTCAAAAAGTAGCCATGAATTTGTTGATAAAAATGAAAGTGAAAATATTGAGACACAGGAAATGGAACTTGATGAGACAAGTAAGCACAATATGGATGGTTCTGAATATCATGATGAATCGAAAGATGATTGTTATCATAAGTGTATAACAGTTTGCGGTAAGAAAGGTCCAAAAGGAGACCCTGGCGATCCTGGTCCTAAAGGTGATAGAGGTGATCCCGGTTGCACTGGATCTAAAGGCGATAAAGGTGATCCCGGTTGTCCTGGTCCTAAAGGACATAAAGGCGAGCCTGGATGTCCTGGTCCTAAAGGCGATAAAGGCGATCCCGGTTGCTCTGGATCTAAAGGTGATAAAGGCGATCCCGGTTGTCCTGGTCCTAAAGGTGATAAAGGCGATCCTGGTCGTCCTGGATCTAAAGGCGATAAGGGCGATCCTGGCGATCCTGGATCTAAAGGCGATAAGGGAGATCCTGGTCGTCCTGGATCTAAAGGTGATAAAGGTGATCCTGGCGATCCTGGATCTAAAGGTGATAAGGGCGATCCTGGTTGTTCTGGTCCTAAAGGCGATAAAGGTGATCCCGGTTGCCCTGGTCCTAAAGGCGACAAAGGAAATCCTGGCTGCCCTGGTCCTAAAGGTGATAAAGGTGAGCCTGGCTGCCCTGGAGATAGAGGTCCAAAAGGAGACCCTGGTTGTCCTGGTCCTAGAGGACATGATGGAGATCCTGGCTGTCCCGGCCCTAGAGGTCCAAAAGGAGACCGCGGCTGTCCTGGCCCTAGAGGTCCAAAAGGAGATCCATGCTGCCCTGGATTAGATGAAATAGAGATAAAGAAGCTAAAGGAAATTCTGGCTATTCTGGACCTAAAAAAGATAAAGCAGCTCCAGGATGAAATAGAGTAGACAATCTAATGAAAAATCCAGATGTCATAAGTCAGTAGTACCTAAAGAAGATCCTGTTGTCCTAGAGATAGAAGCCTAGTTACATGTAATTTAAAGAGAGCTTAAGTCTCAAGGACAAACAGGCTATATTGTTTTCTAGGATTATTTAATGTCTAAATGATATTAATATCTTATATCACATTTTGGTAAACACTTTTTTAGTGTTTCTTTACAATTACGTAGATATATTTTTGCTTAGAACCTTTCTTTATTACTGTGTAATTTTATCCAATATATCCATTACACTATCTGCAATATAGGTCGGTTTTTCATTTTTTAATTCTTCTAGAGACCCATATCCATAGGTTACTCCTATAGAATCCATATTGTTTTGTCTAGCCCCTATCATGTCATATTTCCTGTCTCCTACCATTACAGCTTCATTAGGATTAATCCTATACTTTTCTACTACATGCTTTATTACTTCTCCTTTTGTACATCTTGTCCCATTCATATTGCTGCCAACAATGGCATCAAAATAGGAGGCTAGATTAAAGTTATTTAATATTATATCTGAAAATTTAGTAGGCTTTGATGTCGCTATAATTAATTTTAATTTGAGCTCTTTCAATTGTTTTAGTAAATCTTCAATATGGTCATACACTTTGTTTTCCATTATTCCTTTTTTCTCAAAATATTCTCTGTAATACTTCACTGCTTCAAGAGACTTATTTTCATCAAAACCATAATACTCACTAAATGAATATTTTAATGGTGGTCCTATAAATTTTTCAAGCAAATCAAGACTTTCCACTATAATACCAAATTTCTTCAATGCATACTGTACTGATTTAGTTATTCCTGCCTTAGATTCTGTAATTGTTCCATCCAAATCAAATAATATATATTTATATTTCATTTTATATTCCCCCAAACACCTTAATATAGTTAAAAATTAATAATGACGAATTAATAGTGAATGTATATTCTCTATTGATTTAGATTATATCAGTTTGGGGAGTTCATCATCAAGGGTTTGCAAAAAACTCTGGATCTTCTGTCTATCTTTCTGTGTACCATAAAAATTCACACTAAAGGTAAATTCATCATCAAAGGTAGTAAGTGCAACTTGAAAATAAGGATTATATTTAATAGATCCATTCATATAAGCATCTTTAATTACAGTTCCATAAAACGAGAGCTTCTTTTTATCTATAATTCCAATATTAGTCATAGCTATAGGAGGGTTATGGAATAACTTGGCTACAAGTGATTTTGCAAATTTATAAGGTAATAGAGAAAATATAATTTCAAGCATCATTGGACCATTAAGACATGAAAAACTTTTCTTTTCATGTTCCATGGTCTTTTTTACCCTTAAAAGAGTTTCTTTATAACTTTCACCTATATCTTTTCCTATATCACATACCATATTTGATGTTAAGTTACATGTTCCCTGTGCCTTCTTTTCTGGAATATACCTTCTAAGATCCACAGGACAAGGAAGCACTATATGACTGCAATGTAATTCCTTGCTAAGAGCCCTTATATATGATGCAAGAACAATATCATTTATAGTTGTTTTACTTTCCTTAGCATATTCTTTTATAAATTTAACTCTATCCTTGGTAATCTTATGAACAACAACAAAAGGACTATTATTATCTCCTTCCAAAGGGAAATAGACACCCTCATTGTATTTGGATACCTGTGATGAAGAAAAAAATATTTTAACCTTATCCAAATCACTAAAGTTGTCCAGTACCTGTTTTGCACTTCTAGAACTCATCTGAAAATTAGGAGTATAGCCCGGATTATCTTTTAGATTGGAATATATAGAGCTTAACATATAAAGATAATCCTTAAAGCCTGCAGCATCACAAAGCATATGGTTAATTATTATACAAAGACAATCACAAGTACTACTTCTTATAATATTTATTTTAAGCTGTGGTCCTTTAAATGTATCTGTTTTTAGTACAATACATTTTTCTATCTCCTCATGAACCTTTTCAGTTTCAATTATTCTTACAATATCATCTGTTGTAAATTTACAACTTTGCCAATAAGGTGAGGATTTCTTTTCTACAAACTTACATATTATTAACGGAAATTCCCAAGTTGACATATACACTGCTTTTTTTAAACAATTTTCATCAATATGGCTATCCAATTCAATTACACAATGAAGTTGATGATCATTGAACTTTTCAAACATAAATTGCATTATATCAAAAGTTTCAGCTTTATACCTTTTAACATCAGTCATTAACATATATCTCACTCCAATCTATATTTCTATTAAAATATACACAAAAATTTCAGGTTTAATGCTAAACATCAAACCTGCTTCTGTCAATTACTATTTAAAATTAATTTAATAGGATCTTCCCTATTTAAAAAATGATTTTACATTGGGGAAAATGAAGAATTATAAACTGGGCACCTGCCATACCCATTGAAAAAATGGATAACAATATTACTAAAATAATGGCACCTGCATCATATTTCATCTTTTCCTCATTGTTTACTATATATCCTGCAATAATTTCGATGCCTAAAAGTACTAGAATAATAGGCCACAATGACACTATTAGATAATAATTTATATTTGGAAGCATCATATTTAGCAAAAACATTGTTCCAAACATAACCAGCACTATCCCTGCCGTAAGGGTGCCAACTCTACGACCCTTAAACATCTTTATCCATCTCCCTTTTTTTACCTTTGATCAGTTTTATACCTGCAACAATTATTGCAATACCTATAATTATTCTAGGTGCAGTTCTCGTTACATCAGATAGCATCTCATACACCTCATTTGGAATATGCCCCCATAAAGTATTCATTACATTATTCCATATTAAATATAATCCAAGGAATAAACATACTATACCTACAAATAATCTCTGCTTTGTAAATACTTTTTGATCAACTTTCAATAGCTTATCAAGTGAAAACAAATAATTATCTTCTAAATTTAAAAATTCTTCATCTGAAGAATACCGTTTGTTTATACAATCAAAAAAGGAATAAAACCAAATAAGAGGTAAAACAAATAAGAGAGGACCTATATCAAGCCAGCCAGCTATAAATATGACAAAAAAGAAAGCTGACATAAAAGATATTCCCATTTTCATAAATCCCATATACATATGTCCTGCGCCAGGTAAAAGTGAAAAAATAAATGTTGAAATCTTACCTTTTTTCATTCTCATTATTAAAACCCTCCATGTTAATTATCTTCTGAGAAAAATTACTTATATTTGTATTTATTGAGTTTACAATACTTAAATTTGGCGGTGCAATACCTACTACTTTTTTTGTATTTACTATAAAATTTAATGTATTTGAGAAAACAATCATAAGTGCCATACAGGCTGCAATTGAAACTCTAACCGAGTAAAAAATAAATTCATTGCTTTTTCTGCTTTTTATTTTATTCTCTACCTCATCACAAAATCCAAAAGGAGCTTTTACAAGTTCAGTATCATCAAAACCATCAGCAAGATAGGCACTACACCTTTCACATTCAGAAACATGATCTAAAATCATAATGGTATCCTCACTTTTTAAGGAACCATCCTTAAGGCACTTTATGGATTTTTCAGTTAAATGTCCATTTTCATCAAACAGAACTTCACTCACATAAACTCCTCCTTCCATAAAACTTTCAATAATTTTTTTGATCTATACAAATGTGTCTGCAGAGTTTTTAGTTTTTGACCCGTAGATTCAGCCATATGGGAAAGTTTAATATCTTTACAAAAATAATTTATGGCTACAGTCCTGTAAGGCTCCTTTAATTTATTACACAAATCATGTATTTTCTGCAAAGTATCATTTTCTATCACAGTATCTTCAATACAGCTTTTCTTGTCTTCCAGACATTCATATTCTTCATCAGTTAAACTATTTATTTTTCGTGCAGGACTTTTCATATAGTCTTTACACTTGTTTACAGCAATTTTAGTGAGCCAGGCTTTAAAATTTTCTCCTTGAAATTTCTCATAATCTTTATAAGCAACCAGAAAAGTTTGTTGTGCCAAATCCTCTGCATCAAAATAATTTTTTGTAAAAGATAAACATATAGTAATGATTAAACGCTCATATTGTTTTATATAGTTTGCAAACTCATCTCTTTGAATAATCATCACCGCCCTTTTTATCCGATGGCTACCAGCCGTAATACCTCCATCTCACTCTGTGAAAGCGACTATCACCAAATCAAAGATTTGGGATATCTGCTTTTCTTATAAAGTGGGGGGATAACGGCTGCTACGCCCCTGGATAACGATTTCTAAGTTTCAGATGGAAAAAAACCTCCACCTGAAACCAAGAACTCTGTTTATCCTTACACTTAATATAACGATTCAAAAACAAAAAACACTTCATTAAATTTAAAAATTTTTTAAAATGTGCTTTCCATTTTGTCAGCATATCTCTATTTGTAAATTCAAATTTTACTTAGAATAACCAACCATACGAGGATAATTATCGAATAAATCTCTAACTTAAAAATCAACTTATACGCAGGTATATTTTTACAACAATGAAGCTCTTTTAAATATTTTGTATATAAGTCTTAGGAAAAAATTCTTAAAAAATCTAGAACTTTTGAATTGTTTGAGGTACGAGTTTTCAAAAGTTCTCAGTATTTTTTTAAATTTTTTCCTTAGCCTTATCAAAATATTTAAGGAGCTGAAAGTTGTAAAAAATATCCAGAGTATAAGTTGATTTTTCGTTTAGAGACTCTATATGATTAAAGTTTAAGTGCAATCTCACTCAATTTTTCTGACATAGTAGTTATCTCTTCTATACTTGCTGTAATTTCTTCAGTTGCAGCAGCCTGTTCCTGACTTGAAGCTAGAGATCCCTTGCTTTTCTTGCTAGATCCATCTACTTTTTCTTCAATATTATCTGTTAATTTTTTAATCTTAGGCACCGTACTCTTAGCTTGTTCAGAAAGTTTTCTTATCTGATTTGCCACTACACCAAAACCACTACCAGCTTGTCCTGCTCTGGCAGCTTCAATAGCAGCATTTAGCCCCAACATCTTTGTTTCATTTGCAATATCCTCTATAAAAGAAGATATCTTATTTATTTCTTCTGATAATTCTGTTATCTGACTTATATCATTATTAAGTTCCTGTTCATTGGTATGTATTTGTGATGCTGATGCTGCCAATTCTTCAATAGCAGAAGATATTCCTGTTATACTTTCTGTAAGATTACCCGACATATTACGCAGTTCTGCTTCAGTCTCCTTTGGCATAGCTATAACAAAACTACCAACAACTTCATTTGAATCTTCATCAATTAGTGGATATCCTAGCATTTTAACAGGAGTTCCATACTTTGAAGCATTTATTTTTTCAACTTTGGCTTTTCCTGTACCTATCACTTCTTTACTGATAAAATCTGATCCAAACTCATCTCCAACTTTTATAGAATTAATATCAAATTGTTTTGAAGATTGTACACATATAAACTTCTGAAGATCAGTTAAACACAAAAAAACACCTTCTGAAAACATTTCAGCTAACATCGGTGCAAAATTTTCAAAAGCTTTTGCTACAGGATGTAATCTTGGAAAAGCCATAGAAAAAGCACCAACAGCCTTATCCTGTTCATCCACTATAGGAATTGAAGTTATCAAAAGTCTCGTTCCATAAACAGAACGAGGAACTTTCTTAGACAATACTCTTTTTTCATGAATTGCAGTAAGAGATGTACTATTACTATCAAATTTTTTACCAACGTGAAATACATCCATACTAAATGAATCTGAAGACTGTACCCATTTCATGGTATCACCTTCTATAATTCCGTATACAACTCCACCAGATACTAAATTTGCTTGAACTTTAGCAAATTCTTTCACACTGTCTATTTGATTTACCTTGATCATATCCTCACTATTCCTTTCTACTCTATATTAAACACTTTAATTAAAACTTAGTATTATGAGAAATAAACTATATTATTAGTACATAATAAATATTTTGTCATATTATTGTGAAATTAAATAAATTTTTTTATTATTAATAACAAATTTTATTTATAAATTTACATAAAATTACACTATAAGTAAATAAATGTTATCATTTATGGTATTTTTATGTATTTATTTTAATAAAAATTGGATTTAACACTATATTATGTTATAATAAATTAAACAAAATATTTATTATGTCCTATTTTTAATTTAAAAATATTCATGAGGAATCAAGATAATAAAAAATAGAATATTTTACTCAACGAGGGATTCCCCTACTACAGGATTTCAATTTGAAATCATTTTTTATCTTTCCCATGATCAGTAATTTCCTCAGAAAACTCTGTAAGTAGATCAATTATTTGCTTTTTTACACTTAACCTATTATCTACACTAATATTTTCTCTAGTTCTTTTATAGACTTCTACACTTAAATATATAAATAAGTATACAGCTATAATTATAATTCCAGTTATAAGACCTGGTGTTTGCCCTGAAATAAAAGGCATACTTGCAATAATAACAACAAGACTTATTAAAGTAATCAATGAACCATAGGGATATCCTTTTTTCTTTAACTCTTGTAAGTTTTTCTTGCGATAACGAATATGGGAAGCTACAATAATTGCATAGGTAAAAAGTATCGCAAAACCTCCTGAACTTACTAAAAACAAATAAACCTTTGGAAATAAAAGTCCAATTATAAGCCCTAAAAGCATAGAAAATCCCGAAAACATCATTCCTTTATAAGGAACATCTCTCCTATCTCTTAATAATTCAGGTGCATGACCTCCATCTGCAAGAGAGCGAATCATCCTTCCAAGTCCAAACATGGCTGCTAACATTGTAGAAAGTATAGCCGTAATCATTATTATATTCATAACATTACCTGCCCAACCCATTCCCCAATTATTAAGGGCCGCTACCATAGGACTCACATTTTCACTAATGCCAGCTGTAGGAATTAAAAATATAATTACAGCTGCAGAAACTATATAAAGGCCAACAAGGCTTAACACAGTATATCTAATGGCTTTTGGAATTACTTTTTCAGGATATTTAGTCTCTGAAGCAGCTAAACCAATTATCTCAAAACCAGCATAAGCAAACATAACTGTAAGCATACTTCCTGCAATGCTTTTTATTCCCCCAGCAAAAAAAGGTTCTCTACCTAATTGACCTAATTTAACTTGTGAGATTCCACCTATTAACCCTGTAATTAGGAGTATGCCAATAATAACAAAGCATAGTATGGCAGCTATCTTAAAAGAAGCAAGAGCACTCTCAAGCTTACTTAATTTACTTGCACCTAATAAATTGAGCAGTGTAATACAAATAATAATACTAATTCCAATTAAAGATATGGATACTTTAGGAAACCACCTGCGAATTAAAATTGATATTGCTACTGCTTCACTGGACATAGCTAGAACCATTCCTGTCCAATAAACCCATCCCACCACAAATTCAGTTCCACGTCCAAAAGCTTTACCTGCATAGGTAGCAAAAGATCCTGGAGCTGGGTCAGATACAGTCATCTCAGAAAGTGCAGAAAGAATAAAATATACTAAAATTCCTCCTAGTACATAAGCAATAATAATAGAAGGCCCTGCTGCATGAATAGCCACAGCAGAACCTAGGAAAAATGAACCACCTATTACAGTTCCTAAAGCCATCATTGTAAGCTGACCTGCTGAAAGTCCTTTATGATTACTTTTCATTAATATACCACCTCAAGCCTATATAATCTTAAGGATAGTATTTGTTAAATTTCAAAAAACATTCAATACAAATATTTAAACTCTGACATAAATATTATCAATAATCCTCGTACCAGAAAAATACTTTCAGTTAATAGTGTCTCAAAAAATTTCCACTAAAATTAATACATTTATATTTATATTCAGGTCTTCCAACCAAACCATATTCTATATTCATAGTTAATACTCCTATTCTATGCAAAAACTCCAAGTATTTTCTCATAGAAACTCTTGACATTCCCATCATTTCAGCCAATTCTACTGTTGAAAAATCATCTATACCTATCTTCAAAATGCTTGTCCAAACATTTTGTAATGTATTTTTATCTAATCCTTTTGGAAGGTTATTTATCGTTTGTTGATCTTTATTAAAAATATAATTGTCTAAGTCTTTTTGATTTATAACATTACTCCCCTTTATGAAATTTTGAGCATCCCTATAACTTGAAAGTGCAGAATTAAATCTTTCAAATTGAAATGGTTTAATTAAATAATCAACCACACCTAAGTGAAGTGACTTTTTTATCACATTTATATCGCAAGCTGCTGAAACAATTATAACATCAACTTCCCCATTTAATTTTCTAATATATTTAAATAAATCAAGTCCATTTTTCCCTGGCATAAAAATATCAAGTAGTATTAAATCAATTTGATTTTTTTTCAGTACTTTAACTGCCTCTTCAAATGAAGAAGCAGTATCTACTAATTTAAATTCATTTACCTGGCTTAGGTATCTTTTATTTAATTCACACACCATGGGATCATCTTCGACAATTAGGACTTTTATCAAATTATATCACCTTTTCTTTCATAGTTTAGTTCAACATCAAAAGTAGTACCTTCATTTATTTTAGAGTATACATCTATACGCCCAGCTAACTTTTCTATACTTCTCTTAACTAAGTAAAGTCCAAAACCTCTACTACCTTTTTTTGTCGAAAAACCTTTTTTAAATATTTCATTTTTATTTTTATCATCAAACCCATTTCCAGTATCTGAAACAGTAATATGCAAGCGATCATCATCCGGAACCAAGCTTACATAAATTATCTTATCTTCACTTATAGAAACTGCATCTATTGCATTATCTATCAAATTACCTACAACTGTTATCAACTCATGAGTAATTCCTTTATTAGAAGGCTCTGGAACATATGAATCTTCTGACAATACTAAGCTAACATTTTTTTCTCTTGCGTAACTCATTTTCCCAAGTATAAATCCTGATAGTACAGGATCTTTAAAATGCCTTATAACAAAACCAATTTCTTTTTGATATTTATTAGCAATAGTTTGTATATATTCGGATAATTCATCATAAGATTTCATGCTCAGCATACCTAGTATTACATGGAGTTTATTCATAAATTCATGGGTTTGTGCCCTAAGTGAACTAGCATATGACTTTACCCCTGTAAGTTGTTCTGCCAGTATCTTCACCTCTGTCTTATCACGAAAGGTGGCAATAGCACCATCAATTTTATTATTTACAACAATGGGAATACGATTTGTAATCAAAGTTATACCTTTAAGTTCTTGTTCCCTATCAAGTTCTGATTGCCCCGATTTTAATACTTGAATAAGTCTAGTATTATCAACACAATCATCAACTTTTTTACCCACAACCTTACGTATATCAGCTTTATCAAATATCCTTGCAGCCTCATCATTGACAAGTGTTATTATTCCATGCTTGTCTACAGCAAGTATTCCTTCTCTTACAGACTTAAGCATGGCACTCCTTTCCCTCAACAATTTAGCTATATCAGATGGCTCCATTCCAAACATAGTTTTCTTTATATTATTAGCAAGTAAAACAGCTCCAACTACACCTGTCAAGAACCCAAAAACTATGCCAAAATATATTGTATGTCTACTTTGTATAACTGACTGCTGTACTTTATCCATTGCAATTCCAACCACAACCACCCCAATTTGATGGCTATTATTGTCCCTAATAGGAACAAAAATTCTAAGAGATTTTCCCAAAGTTCCTTGGGCTTCGGAAACGTATTCATTCCCTTGGAATGCTTTTCCAAAATCTCCACCTATAGCTTTTTTACCTAACTCTATTTTATCAGGATGGGATTTTCTAATTCCTTTCATATCCGTAACAACAATAAATTGAACACTTGTTGAGTCTTTCATCTTATTAGCCAAGTATTGAATCTTACTCTCATGCTGTGGATTATTAAGTCCGTCAATTATTGTAGGTGATTGAGAAACAATATGTGCAATATCAAAAGCTTTTTCCTCAAGATGTTCTCTAGTCATATCCGTTATTTTTTTGCTAATAAAAATATTAGTTACTATTAATACAAGTGCTACAACACCACATACTAATAAGGCAATTCTCGTATGCAATTTAAAATGAACTTCCTTTATCTTCATTATAATCCCTCCCTATATAAATTAATACAAAATAACAAATATATCGAGCTATTTTTTATTAATCATAGAAAAACATCAAATAGGATCAAAACCCCATCTGATGTTTAGAACTCTGCTTATTTTGTATAACTTCATACTAAAACTATCCTAATACTTTTTTAACCACATCAATAACTGTTCCATCTCTATATTCAACTACTGCAACTATGTCATTGGAAAATTTTACTGCCTTTGGTTTTCCAGTCATCTTCTCAGCTTTATCTTTAAGTTCTTCTATTGTAATTATAGGGAGATTGCTCTTTTCAAGTTTTTCAATTAGATCCTTTCTTCTTGGATTTATAGCTATTCCTCTTTCTGTAATAACTACATCTATACTTTCTCCTGGTGTAGTTATCGTAGTTACCTTATCTTTTATTATAGGGAGTCTGCCCTTTATAAGATTTGTAACAACAATTGCAAGCTTTGCACCGGCTGCCGTATCACTGTGTCCTCCAGATCCTCCCATTATTATTCCATTAGAACCTGTGGTTACATTTACATTAAAATCAGTATCTATTTCAGTGGCACCAAGAATCATGACATCTAGATTGTTGACTACAGCTCCCTTATTTGATGGACTGCCATACATAGATCCTCCCATTCCCTGATGCTTAGGATTGTCCCTATATGATTCTACAGCTTTTAAGTCAAAGCACTGTACATCAAATAAATTTCTAAATAATCCTTCATCTAACATATCTACAATATAACCAGTTATACCACCTGCCGCAAAACTTCCAACTATACCTCTCTCCTTCATTATTTTTCCCAACTCCGCTGCTACTGCCAGTGATGTACCACCCGCACCAGTTTGAAATGACATGTCATTTTTTATATAACCAGATACGTCCATAACTCTAGCAGCCATTTGTGCAATTTTAAGACCCACTGGATCCTTAGTAATTTTTGTTGTTCCTGATACTATTCCCTCCGGATTGCCTATTGAGTCCACTTTTACTACATAATCAACGTATTCCTGACTTATTTCTATAGGACAAGCAGGATAAGGAACCAAATTGTCTGTAATTGCTACAACTTTATCTGCATATTGCACATCAGGTACAGCATATCCAAGTGATCCACAAGCCGCATTACCATAAACACCATTTATATTACCATAACTATCTGCTGTAGGTGATGCTATAAAAGCTACATCTATGTGAAGCTCTCCACTCTCTATTGACCTTGGCCTCCCACCATGTGTCATCATAACAACAGGTGTTTTTAAATATCCCCTTGATACTGCCTCTGCTACAGGACCTGATATATAATTTGTCACTATTCCCGTTACAACTCCATTTTTTATATGTTCAACTAATGGTTCATGAATAGGAAATATTGAACTTGCGGCTATCTTTATATCTTTTATACCTCTTTTAGCTATTTCATATACTATATTGTTTAAAATAAAATCACCATTTCTTAAGTGATGATGAAAAGAAATAGTCATTCCATCTTTTATTTTTACTTTATCTAAAGCTTCATTTATGCTTGAAAGTAATTTTTTATCTCCAGGTTTTACCGAAGTAATCTTTACTTTTGATTTTGTCTTTATACCATAACTTGCAGACGCACCATTGAAAGGCTTTACTTTTCCGTAACCTTCAATATAATCTGGAATTTCTCTTCCCAGTATATTTTTCATGTTATCCCTCATTTCTCAACATAATTATCTCTAAATTTTCATATAAACAAAGTTCTTTATTATATCAATCCTAAAACCTTAGCTAATTTTGACGTAGTAACTGCCCTATTAATAACTGGAGCGTCTACCATCTTACCATCCAGTGAAAATACTCCAAGTCCTTTTTCTTTTGCTTCATCTCTTGCTTTTAATACTCTAAGAGCATGCTTCACTTCTGCTTCTGTTGGAGAAAAAACATCATGTATAGTATCTATTTGCCTAGGGTTAATAGATGCTTTGCCTGTAAAGCCTAGACTCTTTGCTTTACTTGTATCTTTCTTTAGCCCCTCATAATCATTTGTATCTGTGAACGGTGTGTCAATTGCGTCAACTCTTGCTGCCCTACAAGCAGTAGAAACTCTATTCCTAGCATAAAAAATTTCTTCTCCTTCCTTAGTTCTTTTTATACCGAAATCTGAAGTTAAATCTTCTGCTCCCAAAAGAACTCCTGCAACCCTTTTCGAAGAATTTATTATTCTATATACATTTTCCAGGGCATATGCAGTTTCAATTATTGGAAATAACTTTATATTTCCTTTTTCAAAATTACTATGTTCTTCTATTTCACAAAGCATATTATCTATATCTTCAAGTTGTTTTTCTGTGGCTTTAGGTATCATAAGTACATCTGGTTTTACACTTGCAATAGCTTTTATATCCTTTAGACCATATTCTGTATCCAGTGGATTTACTCTAACTACCAATTCTACTTTAGAATAGTCCAATGAACTAATTGCATTTTTTACTAGTGCTCTGGCACTATCCTTTTCGGTAAGACTAACTGCATCTTCTAAATCAAGTATTACAGAATCAGCTCCAAGTATTGGTGCATTCTGGAGCATTCCCGGATTGTTACCGGGCATAAAAAGCATTGTTCTCCTTAATCCCTTCATTTATATTACCTCTTTTCAATTGTTATAATGCCCTTTCTATAGCTGTTTGAACTCTAGCTCTTATAGTATAATCTAATGCTCCCTTATCCTGAGCTTTAATTTCTATATCCTCAATATTCATTTTTTTAATTTGATCTATAATGACACTTTCTATTTGTTTACCAAACTGCTTCATTACAACACTATCAATTTCAATTTTTATTCCACATGATTCATTTGGCACAACCATTATTAAAATATCATTAGATTCAAGTGTACCTGCTTTAGCTATTTTATTGATCTTCATATATATGCCTCCCTATTTCATTTAAAATTTCTAAGATAACATTTTCAAAAGCATAGTAGCTATAACTACCATTGTTGCTCCACCAAGTCTAGTAGATATTTGTGAAAAAGGCATTAATTCTATTCTGTTTGCAGAGGAAAGTATAGCTACATCACCAGTTCCTCCCAATCCACTATGACAAGCAGTTACTAAAGCTGATTCAATAGGATACATGTTTAATATTTTACCTATGAAGAATCCTGAAGTAACCATTGCTATAACTGCTGCTGCACAAATTAGAATATATATAGGTGAAACTACAGCTATTACATCTTTCCACGGTGTATAAACTACTCCAACTCCAACAAGCAGCGGCCACGTAAGGCTTTTACTTGTAAAACTATACATATGATAAGCTCCTGTTTCAATTTCTTTTGGAAGAAGCTTTAAGTATTTAACAATTGCCGCCATAAAAATCATGATTACAGGTCCTGGAATACCAATGAATTTGCTTGCTAATGCTCCAAATACAAAGAAAGTACAAGCAACTAACAATCCTCCACCCATTAAATTAAAATCTACAGTTTTTTCAGTATTCATAGCTTCTAATATTTCTTTATCATCACCTGTTTTTACTAAAAGTCCGTTACCTGTAAGATGTGGTTTCTTTTCAGCCAAATGTTTCAATATACCGGATATTATTATTGCAACTACATTTCCTATCATAGCTGCTGGTACAAGTTGTGCAATAAATGCACTCTGGGACTCATGAAGAACATCTGCATATCCCATTGAAAGAGGAAGTACCCCTTCTCCAAGTCCTCCTGATAATATTGGGCAAATTACATAAAAGAATGCTTTTTGTGCTTTAAATCCGAATATAACTGCAATAAGTAATCCAAATAATATAGAACCTATTGTTCCTACTATGAGCGGAACAAACATTCTTACAAATCCTTTTATCATTACTTTTCTATTCATTCCAAGGATACTTCCTGTAATTAGGCATGATATATACAGGTACAAAAAATTTGAACTTTTCATAAGAGTAGTCATTGCTTTAATTGCTGATGGATTTATCAATTTATAATAAACCATTGCAGAAGGAATAAATATTGTAAAAATTGCCGGACCTCCTATGTTTTTCAGTACAGGGAGCTTTGACCCTATAGCTCCAAGAAATATTCCCATTGTCATTAATACTGCAAAACCACCTATCATATCATTAGGTAATTTATTATATACACATGCTAAATAAACTATAATTGCAATTACAATGTATAATGGTATAGAAAAAACACCTAATTTTGATTTTAATAGTTTTGAAAAAACGTTTTCATCATTTTTAGAATTAACTATATTTTGCAAATCAATCACTCCTTAAATTTTGTTTTCTACAAGTATAATTATAAAAACGATTTCACGACTTAAATAGTTTATTAAAGTTTTATAATAATTAAGTAATTAAAGTTATTAGACTATTTACCCACCTTAATTTTTTAAGTTGCCCCTATGTTTTTCTAATTTTTATAAACTAAATATAGTGATTTATTTTCATTATTACGGAGTTTTCTTGATTTTGTTTACTGTTTTAAATTAACAGGTTATTATTAAATTAAAGTAAAAAGCATTTACAATTTATAAATTTAAAAATAAAGGTGGGGAATATTTATGGATTTTAGAATTGAAAGTGATTCCATCGGTTCAAAGGAAGTACCTACAAAGGCTTATTATGGAGTTCAAACATTGAGAGCAGCTGAAAATTTTAATATAACAGGATATAAATTAAATACAGAGCTTGTAAAAAGCCTTGTTCAAATAAAAAAAGCAGCAGCTATAGCTAATTATAAAGCAGGACTTTTAAATGAAAACATTGAAAAAGCAATAATTGAGGCTAGTGATAAAATACTCGGAGGTAATTTGCAAGATCAATTCATACTAGACCCTATCCAAGGTGGAGCTGGTACCTCTGCAAACATGAATGCAAATGAAGTAATTGCAAATGAAGCTATTCAGATTTTAGGCGGGAAAAAAGGAGACTACTCAATTGTACATCCTAATGATCACGTTAATATGGGACAATCTACAAATGATGTCTTCCCAACTGCAGGAAAAATAACTGCTTTAAAACTTCTTTTAAAAGCTATAGAACAACTAAATAATTTAGATATAAAATTAGAAATAAAAGCAAAAGAATTTAATAATATTATAAAAATGGGAAGAACTCAGCTTCAAGATGCTGTTCCCATTAGATTAGGACAAGAATTTAAGGCTTATAGTTCTGTTATAAAACGAGATATTTCAAGACTTGAAGCCGCAAAAAAAGAATTGGAAGTATTAAATTTAGGTGGTACTGCAATAGGTACTGGAATAAACGCAGATAATAGATATATGAATACAGTAGTACCTGTACTCAGTGATATTATTGGTATACAATTAGAACAAGCTGATGATTTGATAGATGCTACACAAAATTTAGATGGCTTTGTGTCAGTATCTGGCGCTATAAAAACCTGTGCCGTTAATTTATCCAAAATGGCAAATGATTTAAGACTTATGTCATCAGGTCCAAGAACAGGTTTAGAAGAAATAAATCTTCCACCAAAGCAAAACGGATCCTCCATAATGCCGGGAAAAGTTAATCCTGTAATTCCAGAAGTAATGACTCAAGTGGCCTTTAATATTATAGGAAATGATGTTACAATAACAATGGCTGCTGAAGCTGGTCAGCTGGAATTAAATGCCTTTGAACCAGTTATATTCTTCAACCTATTTGAATCCATAGAAACCCTTACTAACGGTGTAAAAACTTTTACAGAAAATTGTATTTCAGGTATAACAGCAAATACAAATAGATGTAAGAAGTTAGTGGATAATAGCGTTGGCATAGTTACTGCCATTACACCTTATGTTGGATACGAAAAGGCTGCCTCAATTGCAAAAAGTGCTATAAAAACAGGAAAACCAGTAAAAGAGATCATACTTCAAAATGGTATTTTAAAAGAATCTGAATTAGATCGTATACTAGATCCTATAAGTATGACTGAACCTAGGGAATTAAAAAAATATGAATTTGCTTAATATAGGTTTAGAAAACCTATAACGTAATATAATTTCCAGTAACCTGTTCTTCATTAGTTATTTTGGTTACTGGAAATATTTTTATCATACAAGGAGGTTTACATATGAACAATTTAAAGGAAGAAGCATTAAAATTTCATAAAGAACATGAAGGTAAAATAGCACTTAAAAGTAAAGTATCTGTTAAAACAAGAGAAGATCTAGGCCTAGCATATACTCCGGGTGTTGCTGAACCATGTCTTGAAATCAACAAGGACTATAATGCCTTATACGATTACACTTCTAAGGGAAATTATGTAGCAGTAGTAACTAATGGCAGTGCAGTTTTGGGACTTGGAGATATAGGTGCTGCAGCTGGTTTACCTGTAATGGAAGGTAAATCTATTCTATTTAAAACTTTTGCAGGAGTAGATGCTTTTCCTATTTGTGTTGACAGCAAAGATCCTGACAAGATTGTAGAAACAGTAAAATTAATAGAATCCACATTTGGAGGAATAAACCTAGAAGATATAAAAGCACCTGAGTGCTTTGAAATAGAAGATAAATTAAAAAAGGTCTGCAATATACCAGTTTTTCATGATGACCAGCATGGAACAGCAGTAGTAACTTTAGCTGCTATGATAAATGCGCTTAAAATAGTAAACAAAAAATTTGAAGACCTAAAAGTAATAATAAATGGTGCAGGAGCTGCAGGTACAGCAATTGCAAAACTACTTGTAAGTAGAGGAGTTAAAAACATTATTGTATGCGATAGAAAAGGTGCCATATCAAAAGATAGAGAAAATTTAAGTGCTGCAAAAAAAGACTTAGCAGAAGTTACAAATCCTAGTATGATAAAAGGTGCACTTAAAGATGTACTAAAAGAAGCTGATGTATTCATAGGTGTATCTGCTCCTGGAGTAATTACTCCTGAAATGATAAAAACAATGGCTAAAGATTCTCTCATTTTCGCTATGGCCAATCCTAAGCCTGAAATCTACCCTGATGAAGCAAAAGCTGCAGGTGCTAGAGTAGTTGGTACAGGGAGATCAGATTTTCCAAATCAAATAAATAATGTTCTTGCATTCCCTGGAATATTTAGAGGCGCACTTGATGTAAGGGCATCAAAAATAAATGAGGAAATGAAAATAGCTGCTGCATGTGCTATAGCAGACATAATAACTGAAAAAGAACTTAATGAGGATTATGTTATACCAGATGCCTTCGACTCAAGGATAGCACCAAAAGTAGCTTACTATGTAGCAAAGGCTGCCATAGAAAGTGGAGTTGCAAGAAGAACTGACATCACTCCTGAAATGGTAGAAGAACATACTAAAAAGCTTGTACAAGCACAATAAACACGAAAATTTAAAGTCTGGTTTTTTTCCAGACTTTAAAAATATTATCTATACAATTCCTTTATATTCAATAATGGTAGAAAGAATAATAAGAGTTTGTGTATTACCATACTGCTGAATTTTACCTACTAATGTTTCTAACTCGGACGTCTCTTTCACTATTACTTTAACAGTCATGGAAAAACCTCCTGTAACATGGTAACACTTCACTATACACTTACTTTTTCTTACAAAATCAATAAATTCTTTTCGTTTACCTGCTTTTAATGTAATATTTATAAGAGCTTCTATATTCATTCCAATCTTCTGTGGATTAATAACAGCTCTATATCCCATAATAACATCTGCTTCTTCAAGCTTTCTTATACGTTCTGCAACCGCAGGAGGAGTTAGACAAACTATTTCCGACAATTTTTTTATTGAAATCCTACCATTTTTCTGCAGGCACTTTACAATTTGGCGATCAATCATGTCCATTTTCTATTCCTCCATAATGTAAAAAATGAGACGAAAACAATTTCATTCTAAATATCTTTCATGGATAAATGTAAACATTTATATGTAAATTTATTCCATAAAAATGTTACCACTTATCCAAGTGTAGTACATTTTTATTATAGTTTAAATATACTATATGTCAATAAATTATCCTCAATAACTTTTAAAATAAACTTTTTAATTCTCCCAATTAATTTTTTTAACTTAATGTTTAATTTGCCAATTTTAAAAAACGAAATAGTCTATATTCAACCTTTGATAAATAATATTCCAACTATGAAAACAACATATAGTAAAGCATTAAACGATAACCTCCAAGCTGATAAATGATTTTTTCTTAAAGTTATCCATAAAAATAAAATTGCTATAAAAGTTATAAAAGCTGAAAGAGCCAGACTTTTATCAAACATCCATGGTGTAAAAATAATTCCAAGTGCACTTGGCACAGTAGCTTGAATCATCATAGATCCACTGATGTTCGCAAGTGCTAAATTTTCCTTTCCCTGCCTTACCCATATAACTGCATTTAGTGTCTCCGGGAGTTCTGTTGCCACAGGACTGAGTATCAATGCTATTATATGCGGTGGTACTCCAAGGAAGCTGCTTAGTGAGCCTAAATTGTGTACGAATATCTGAGAACCTGCAAAAATAAATACTAGAGATACTATGGTTTGACCTAAAATCATAATTTTTGTAGGATGCGTATTTTTAGGACTAATCTTTAAAGGTTCAAGTTTTTCTTCAGTTTCTTCCGCATCTGCCTTTAATTCCCCATAAGAATAAAGTACATAAACAGCCAAGAATAAGAAACCCAACCAGTGCTTTATAGAAAAAGCTACAAATCCCAATGCCACTTTAAACGCAAAAATACACATAAACCAAATTTGGTCTCTTCCCAACTTTCTTGCATTAATTTTAATATGCTTTCCTATTTTTCTCTTGCTACTAAACATAATTATGCTTATCCCAACCACTGCATAAGCAATAGTACTCAGTACAAGAGGGCCTCCCAAAGCTGAGCCAACTCCTATATCCTTTTGGCTTGAATTTGCTCCAAATACTACTGCAATTAAGGTCACAATACTTTCAGGTAAAGCAGTACCAAAGGCTGCAAGTACAGTTCCTACTGCATTTTTGGATATATTAAAAGCCTTGCCCACCCATTCAATACTATTAACAAAAAATTCGCAGCTAAAATAAATTAAAAGAGCTGACAAAACCATGGTAATACCAGATAAAATCATTTTAAACGCCTCCTCTTAAAGTAAAAAATAAAAAAAGACTCCTGGTGTATTAAACTAAATACACCAAAAGTCTCGTTACACATACTTGTGGATAATGCCAGGTTTTTTAAACCAATATGTTGACATTATCTTTCAAACTACTCCCTCTTGACAATATATCAATTTATTATATTTTACTCACATAACTTTATATTGTCAATTAAAATCTCAACATTTCATTAAAAACTCTTATGGCAAAGTTGTCCGTCATACCGGATGTATAATCTATGATAGCCTGGATATAATCACGATAATTCTTTAAATCATAAATTTTTTCATTATCTCTCCATCTTCCTTTAAATTGAATACAATATTTTTTTAACCATCCAGAAAACCCCTCATGCAGCAAAGGATATATCCTTTTAAAGTCTTTAATTTTGTCTAAAGTTTTTTCACCATCATAACAATCCATTAAAGTATTCAATATCGTATCTAAAACTAATTTTACATAACTTTTAAAATTATTAAGCCTTTCATGATTATAAATATTTTCATAATTAAATTCTTTTACCAGATCAATAAAATTCAAATATTTGCTTGACAATACAATGCCATTATCTGGGCTGCTATTTTGACATAGATCTACAATAAAATTATGCATAAGCACCGTATTATTTATTTCTCTTACACTGTGTATACCAACAGTATCTTTTGTTATATTATATAGTTCTTTTAATTGACTTCTCTTCAATATTCCAAGTTTAAAAGCATCTTCTATATCCCGTCCCAGATAGGATATTTTATCTGCTATTTTGACAACACAACCTTCCCAAGTATATGAGGATATTTGTGATGTTTTTTGTATGTCGTTTAAATCTAAAATCTTATCTCTTGGAAAAATTGCCTCTGCCCTTACTTCTCCACAGTGACATACAATTCCATCTCTTACAGCGTAGGTTAAATCAAGATTGCTTTGTTTTCCCGCAGGATTTGGCAAAGTTTCTATTTTATCTACAAACCTTAAACTATTTTTTTCGTGCCAGAATTCATTGTCTAATTGTACTTTAGAAAAGTCTCCTAATATTTTTTCACCTTCATGTCCAAAAGGAGTATGTCCTAAATCATGTCCAATAGCAATGGCTGTAGTAAGCTGTGTATTTAACCCCAAATAATTGGCAATAGTATAGCTCACAGCAGAGACATGGTTTACATGTTCGATTCTTGTGCATATATGGTCATTATCTGTTGCAAAAAATACTTGAGTTTTATGTTTTAGTCTCCTGTATGAAGTAGAATGCAATATTCTATTATAGTCTCTTGAAAATTCGCTTCGGAGCTCATGGTTTCTTTCATACAATTTGTTTTCTCTAGAAATACTTTGTTTCCATTTTTCGCTATTCTCTGTAGTAGCAACATCTAAAAATTTTTTTTCTCCACTTTTCGACCTTCCTTTTTGCAACTTGTATCGTGTAAATATTATATCATAATTTAAAATATACAATGAATGAATTTAATTAACTCAACTTTCACAGTTTAAGTAAATTGTGAAGTAATTTAGTTGACAATTGACAGAGGACAGAGGACAATGAAAGTGAGTTTTCCTCCTTACGTCAGAAAACTAATTTATTTTTAAGCTTGTTTTGCTAAAGCAAAACAAGCTTAAGTAGGTATCTAAAATCTATAATTTTTCAGATAATTACTTATTAAAAGAGTACCCATGAAAAACAAAAGAACATGAATTTCTCTTAAATTCAAGATTTTTCGTAGCATAGCGGAGAAAAATCCTCCTTCACTGTCCTCTGTCAATTGTCCTCTGTCCTCTCAAAAATATTGCTTCGCACTATTTTTAAACTGTAAATTGAAATTTCATTAAGTCCCCTATACATTACAAGTACATAATAGTATGATAAGTGTTGTTAATATAAAAGTATACGAGGTAAAAAGATTATGGATAAACTAAAGTTTAAAGATTTCTCATTAAGCGAGGATATATTAGAATCAATCGAAAAATTGGGATATAAAAATCCATCCCAGGTTCAAGAAAAAGTAATACCACTTATTTTTAAAAATAAAGATATTATAGTAAAGTCACAAACTGGCAGCGGAAAAACAGCCGCTTTCGCCATACCAATCTGTGAAAAAATAGAACTTGAAGAAAAAAATCCCCAGGTATTAGTGCTTGCTCCTACAAGAGAACTTGCACTACAAATAAAAGAAGATTTCTACGATATAGGAAGATTTAAGAGAATAAATTGTACTGCAATCTTTGGAAAAGAGCCTATAACAACTCAGATAAAAGAACTTAAACAAAGAACTCACGTAATAGTTGGAACACCAGGAAGAACACTAGATCATATAGAAAAAGGTACTCTTTCCCTGAAGAAAATACAATATTTGATCATAGATGAAGCAGATGAAATGCTAAATATGGGATTTATAGACCAAGTTAAGGCTGTTCTAGACAAACTGCCTAAAAATAGAGTAACTCTCCTTTTTTCTGCAACCATTCCCCAGGAAATACTTAAATTATGTGCTGCATATATGAATAATCCTATTAATATAGAAATAGACGCCGAAAATCCTGTAATAAATAGAATCAATCAAATATATTATCAGATAGAGGCATATAAAAAATTCGATTTGTTAAATAATCTAATATATACTCAAAGACCAGAAAGCTCTATGATATTTTGCAGAACAAAGAAGAATGTAGAAGACCTTGTGCTTCAAATGAAAGGTAAAGGTCATTCCTGCAGTGGCCTTCACGGAGGAATGCTTCAATCTGAAAGAATTGATGTTATGAAAAGATTTAAGCGAGGAGAATTTATTTTTCTTGTATGCACGGATGTTGCAGCCCGTGGAATAGATGTAGAAAATATAACCCATATCATAAACTATGATATTCCTATGGAAAAAGAAAGTTATATTCATAGAATCGGAAGAACCGGCCGTGCCGGAAAAAGTGGAACTGCCATAACTTTTGTTACACCTAAAGAATATAGATTCCTAGAAGAAATAGAAAAATTCTTCAATCTTACTATTGAAAAAGGTACAATTCCATCAAAAGAAGAAGTGGAAAAAGGCAAGGATGTATACAAGGAAAAATTAGAAGCTGCTCCTAAGATAAAAAAAGATAAATCCACTAAACTAAATAAAAATATCACAAAAATATATATAAGTGCAGGTAAAAAGAAAAAAATAAGGCCAGGGGATATTGCTGGGACTATATCTAGCATTGAAGGTATTAATCCTGAGGACGTTGGCATAATAGAAATTCAGGATAACTTTTCTTACGTGGATATACTAGCTGGGAAAGGCCACATAGTTCTGGATGGACTTAAACACAAAACCATCAAGGGTAAATCTGTACGAGTAGAAATAGCACAAAAATAATGCTTCTAAGCAAAGACAACACCCCTTATGCTTTTTAACATAGGGGGTAAAGTGAAGCTTTTTTACTGTTATTCTAATCAGTAACGGCTTCTTTGCTCTTAATTCTTTTTTCTAGTTTAGTATTTACCATAGAGTAAACTACAGGTACTACTACGAAAGTAAGGAATGTAGCTGTCAAAAGTCCACACATCATAGCAACGGACATAGGTCCAAAAAGTGCACTCCCTGAAAAGGCCAACGGAATAAGTGCTGTAACAGTTGCCGTAGAACTTAATATTATAGGTCTAAATCTTTGGCTTACAGCAAACATACAAGCGTCATCTATAGAAAGTCCATCTTCTCTACCATTGTTTATATACTCAATGAGAAGTATAGCATTTCTTATAACAACTCCAATTAAGCTTATTATGCCCATAAAAGCTGTAAGTGACAGATTCATTCCAAAAGCATGGAGTCCTATTGAAACTCCTATGAGTGACAGCGGCAGGGAACACATTATTATAAGTGGTTGTACAAATGATTTAAATTGAATAAACAAAAGTACATATATTATTACTAAAATGAGTACACCTGCTACACCAAGACTTGTAAAGTACTTACTTATCTGAGCCTTTTCACCATCATATATAACTTTTACTGGATCTAAATTCATTGCATCTATTTTTTGCTTTAATTCTTTTTCTATATTAACTGAATTATATCCACTTTTAACATCACTATAAATAGTTACAGTTCTATCTTCTTTATAATGAGTTATCTTATCTATCTCTGAATTAAGTTTAACAGATGCAACTTCATATAAAGGTATTTTATTCTTTGTAAGACTTGATTCAATATATAAGTTTTTCAAGTCTCCTACAGATGAAATATTTGTTTTCACCATAATATCATATTCATTACCATTTTTTCTATAAGTAGAAGCCTTATATCCTTTAAGTGCAATATTAATCTGCTGCAGTATATCTGATTTTAATAAACCAAGCTGTGATGCCCTATTTTCATCTATATCTACTTCATATTCATAAGTTTTTTTAGCAGCATCATCTCTTACATTCATAGTCCCAGGTATATTTCTTAGCTGCTGCTGTATTTTTTGAGAAGCACTCTGAATCTGATCTAGATCATCTCCATCGATTCTCAGACGTATTGGTGCACCTATAGGCATTGCTTCCTCAAGTTGCTTTACTGTAGCCGTACCTCCTGAAATGTTACTATCTATTTGATTCTGTACATATTCTACTAACTCCTGCCTGGTTTTAAACCTATTCGTCTTCTTTAAATTTACTTTTACCATAATTTGAGCTGTATCATCAGCAGGTGCAACTGTAGGAAGTGTTACATAAAACTTAGGCATACCACCACCTATAGCTGAAGTATAAGCTGTAACTTCTTTTTGCTGTTTTAGTATACCTTCTATTTGATTCACCAACTTGCTGGTACTTTTTATATCCGCAACTTTTTCATTCGAAACATCTACATATATCATATTTTTATCAACATAAGGGAAAAGCTGCATTCCGAGAGTCTTAATTAGTATCAATGCTACTGCAAAAACAGCTAAAGCTGCTGTAACAATAGTTTTTTTATGCTTAAGTCCATATTTTAAAAGATTCTCAAACATCATACGAATTGGACTTTCCCGTTTGTCTTCTTTACTTTTCCTGAAAAACAAGGATGACATAGCTGGAGTTACAAGCAATGCGCATAAGTAAGAACATATTACGCATATTACAACAACCTGCGGCAAGCTCTTCAAAAATTTGCCAACTACTCCAGATATGGAAAGCAGAGGCAAAAAGGCTCCTACAATAATTAATGTAGAGGTAAACACTGGAACAAACAGCTTCTTTATGCCATTGAAGGCCGCTTCATTCCTTCCCATACCGTCGTCTATTCCAACCTGTATAACATCTCCTATTACTATAGCATCATCAACAAGTATTCCAAGGGCTATAATAAGTGCTGTAGTTGACATCTGTTCAACTTTTATTCCAAGTGCATACATAATAACAAAAGTCATGCATATTGATATAGGTATAACTGCAGATACTACCATTGCATTTCTAAAACCCATACCTATAAGAACAGTTATGATTACAAGTATTATTCCATCTCTGAGATTTTTCATAAAAAATGAGACAGAATCACTTACATCTTTAGGTTGAAAAGTAACTTCATCTATTTTAAGATCACTTGGAGCTCCTTTTTTTATTGTATCTAACTTTTTCTTTATGTCATTTCCTATTGGAATTATATTTTTATTTTTTTGAAAATACACTGCAAGTAATACTGCATTTTGTCCATTGTCAGTAAATTTATAGGTTGAATCATTATCATAGTCCATATAAACTTTGGCTATATCCTTAATTCTTATGGTTTCACCTGTACTACTTGAAACCCCTATAACAGTATTTTCTATATCATGCAGCGAGCTAAACATACCTGGCGTATTTACTTTTATTTTACCGGTAGCCAAGTTTAAAGATCCTGATGGTATATCTATGTTTTGTGCACTTAATACAGTACATATATCTTTTACGGATACTTCGTATTTATTTACCTTATTCCAATCTACCTGTACATTTACCTGCCTATCCTGTTTACCTTTTACATCTATCCTTGAAACACCTTCAGTATCACGAAGCTCCTTCTTTATATCATCAGCATAATCTCCCAACTGTTGATATGAATAATTATTACCTGATATACTTATTATAGCACCGGCTGTCTCTGTAAGATTGGTGTTAATGTCACTATCGTTACATCCACTAGGGAGATCTGATTTTAAATCCTTTATCTTATCTCTTAAATCCCTCCAGGATTTATCTTCATCAGCATCATTGTTTAAATAAAGTATAACTATTGACGCATTGCTTTCTGAATAAGATTGTACATAGTCACATCCATCAACTTCCTCGGCTTTCTGTTCAACCTTTTTAGTAACCAACTTTTCTATATCGCTAGGTGAAGCACCTGGATAAACTGTAGTAATCATAGCTGCTGGAGATTCAACATCTGGGGTTTCCTGCTTTGAAATACCGCTGTAACAGTAAAAGCCACTAACTATAATTATGCACACTAGAAATAATACAATTTTTTTATTTTTTATAGCTGCTTTAATTAATCCCATATTATATTCTCCTTTATCTAACTGTAACTTTATACCCAGATTTTAGATTTTTCATTCCTTGAACTACAAGCTTATCTCCATCTTTTAGACCTTCTATTGAAACTTTATCTTCATCAGTATCACCTAAAGTTACATTTTTCTTCACAGCATGTCCATTTTCAACTACATAAACATAATCTTCTCCATCATTTAGAACTGAACTAATTGGAATAGATATAGAATCCGTTTGACCCATGTCTATATAAACTGTTGAAGTTTCACCTACATAATATTTACTGGCATCTACAGGATTAGAAAGTTTAATTTCAGCACTATATGTTCCAGACTTACTGTCTGCTAATTGGACTATATTTGTAATTTCTCCCTGTGATTTATCATCTCCAATACTTACCTGCGCCTTTGTACCAACTTTTACTTTCTTTACGTCATCATCTGACAGACCTACTGTAATAACCTGATTTTCACTTCTAAACAATATTACAGGGCTGCCTGCCTGCTGCATTTCTCCTTCTTTACCCAACACATCAACAACATAACCATCCATATCTGCAGTCATAGTAGCATCGTTGATTAAACTTTGTTTTGAATCATAGTCAGCTTTTGCTGTATTTAATTGATCTAAGGCTGCCTGTTTGTCTTCTGGTCTAGACCCATTTTGGAGCTGCCGCAGACTTTGCTCGGCACTATCTAATGCATTTTGAGTACTGTCTACCTGAAGTTTTGTATCATTTAACTGTTGATTTGAAATAGCTCCCGATTGATTTAATTTAAGATATTTATCATATAAATCTTTATAATAATTATTGTTATCCTGTGCATTTTGTACAGCTATTTGAGCTTTATTTATATCTTCCTGTTGTGCTCCATTTACTGCTTTGCTATATTGTGCCGAAGCTGTATCCATTTGAGATTTGGCGGCTTGTACTGCAAAATTTAAATCAGTTTTATCAAGATCTGCCAACTTTTCGCCTTTTTTTACATGCTGACCTTTTGATACATATATCTTTGAAATTTTAGCTGAACTCTTAAAAGACAATTTTCTAACTTCACTGCCTCCTGTTAATCCTTCATATTGGAGTGTCATAGGAAAACTTCCGCTTTTAATTTCCGCAGTTTTTACCGGATAACTTCTAGCAGTAGGCTCTTTTTCTTTATTCTTTGAAAAAGCTGTAAAATACGTTGTTAATGCAATAATAATCACAACAACTAAACAAATAATAGGTACTTTTTTTCTTACAACAACATTAGGTACCTTTTCTCTTATAACATTAAGAACTTTGCTTGACATAATACACCTCCTAATACAAGAATGATAAGTCGCGACCATATGGTCAATCAATAAATTATACCATCTTAGCTTAATTATTGTCAACGCTAGAAAACTTTCTTATAAATGTTATAATTATTATTGAGGTAATTACACAATTAGAAACCGACTACTTAAATTACATCAACTATAAAATTAGGGGTGATAACCTTGCCTAATAAAACTTTTTTTAATTTACCCAAAGAGCGGCAGGAAGAAATTATAAAAATATCCATCGAGGAATTTGCAAATCACGACTTTGATTCATCTTCCTTAAATAGAATTATAACTAATTTAAAAGTTGCTAAGGGAAGCTTCTACAGATATTTTAATAATAAAACAGACCTATACATTTTTCTTATTGACTATACTTTAAGCAAGCAATTAGCTTATGTAACTAATTTTAAACCAGAAGAAGAGCATTTAGATGATATAACTTTGTCAAAAAAACTTGTACTACATGTATTGGAATTTGATTTTATGTATTATAACTATGCCAGTTTTCTTTTTCATGCCTGTAAAAGCAAACAATTTAAGTCATACTTACCAATGAATAGGAAAGAATTTATAGATATAGTAGATATATTTCAGGATAAAAAATTGATACGTAAAGATTTAGATAAAAATATTATGATATTTTATATATTTAGAAATATGGTACTTCTCAGAGATTTCATTATGGAAAAACTCAATATACCAGAAGTGGAATTTTCCAAGGGATATGCCACATATAAAAAACATGAAAAATCTATAAATGAAATCACAGAGAAATACTGCGATTTACTACTAAATGGCATAAAGCAAAAATGACTTATATAATAAAATATGTAAGTCATTTTATATACATTAGGCAGTTAATTACATTTTGGCTTCTCTCCAAAATATTGATAATAGTAGCATTTCAATTTGCCGTTATATAGTTTTCTATTTTTGTCTGATTTCTTTCCAAATTGTTTTTCAAATCCTTCATGAGCTGTTATTATAAAATAAGACCAATTTTCAAGCTTTGAAAATACGCTGCCCATATCACTATAAAGTTTCTCCACTTCTTTTGCCTCTCCAAGTCTTTCCCCATAGGGTGGATTACTTATTATAAAACCATATTTCTTTTTTGAACTGAAATTTTGCACAGGAATTTTTTGAAATTCAATTTGTTCTGCCACCCCTGCTTTTTTAGCATTATCCTTTGCAGTTTTAATTACCCAGCCATCTATATCCGAAGCTAAAATTTTAAACTCTTTATTATTTATAGAGTTTGCAGCATGCTTTCTCAAATCCTCCCATAAATTGTGAGGAATTATATCCCACTTTTCTGACACAAAGCTCCTATTTAAACCTGGTGCTATATTTTTTCCTATCATAGCAGCTTCAATGGCAATAGTTCCAGAACCACACATAGGATCCACAAGTACTCTAGAAGGCTCCCATTTGCTCAAGAGAACTAAAGCTGCTGCTAAAGTTTCCTTCATAGGTGCTCCACCTGAGTTTTTCCTATATCCCCTCTTGTGAAGTCCTTCGCCGGAAGTATCTACAGTTAAAGTTACTATATCCTTTAATATTGCTACTTCTATTTTATATTCCACTCCATCTTCACTAAATTTCTCTCTGTTATACTTTTTTTTCATAGATTCAACAACAGCTTTTTTAACTATTGACTGGCAATCCGGCACGCTATGTAGTTTCGATTTTATAGATTTTCCAGTTACATGCATAAACGCATTTTCAGGCATTATGCTTCCCCAATCTACAGCAAGTGTTCCTTGAAAAAGTTCTTCGAAAGTTTCAGCTTTAAATTCTGACATTTTTATAAGTACCCTGTCTGCAGTTCTAAGCCACAAGTTACAGGTAACTATATCCATCTCATCTCCAGGAAAAGTAACTTTACCATTTTCCAATTTTAAGTCATCATATCCTAAGTTTTTAAGCTCCTTAGCCACTACGGACTCAAGTCCAAAAGTTGATGTGGCAATTAAAGTATAGTCCATATTATCCTCCTAAAGTTATATGTATAAATCTAGCTTTTCTTTACAAGTTCTATAGTTATTATATCAAATGTAGTTTTAATTTATATAGAAACTCAGCTTTGGCACATATAAAATTTTGACTTAATATAAAAAACTTGCGAAGCAAAGCTTAGAAAGTTAAGAATTAATAATGAAAAATTAATAGTGAAAGATGATTTTTAGCTGTCGCAAAAAATCTTTAAATTTATATAAATCAGCAATGTTTCGCTTTAGCAAAACGAGTGGTGTAAAGCTTAATCAAAGATTTTTTGTAGTGTAACGGAAAAAATCCACATTAACTATTAATTCTTCATTCTTAACCATTAATTCCTAACTTAAATGCTAATCTTACACAATATATTTACTGCAAAAACAATTATCATTTCCATCTACGTTTTTTGCAATATACATTGCCTCATCAGCCTTTATTATAAGCTCATCAATACTTTTGCCATCCTGAGGATAAAAACTAACCCCAGTACTAAGAGATATGTTTATTTTATTACCACATAAATTTATAATTCTCTTTTTAGTATTTATAATCCTAGAATGTATTATTTTATAATTATTAAAATTTTTTATATCTGGCAGTAATACTAAAAATTCATCTCCACCAAATCTAGCAATTACATCATTTTTTCTCGTAGCTTTCTTCAATATATCTGCCACCTTGACGAGGACGTTGTCACCAGTCGTATGTCCATAAGTATCATTAATACTTTTAAAATTGTCTACATCTATGAACATTAGCCCTAACATATTGTTATTTCTACGGCAACTGTCAAGTATTTTCTCTGCAATTTCATAAAATAACACCCTGTTTCCCAACCCTGTTAGTTTATCATAATAAGCCAAATTTCTAATAACTTTTTCTTTATCCTTTAGTTTTTTATTTAAAAGAAATAATTTATTGATATATAATTTTAATTGATTAACTCTCTCAAATTCATTGGTAACGTTAATAAATTCCAAAAATAAAAATCTCGATTTGCCTTCTTCTAATTTACTTATCTTTAAATTAAATTTTCCATTATCATTAACTAGATCTTTATGCATAGTTGCTGAAAAAAACAGTTTATATTCATTATTCATTAAAGATTTTATAGATTCATTAAAATAATTTCTATTAAAATTCGGTAGTGCTTCATAAATACTTTTACCTATAATATACTTTGTTCCAATTCCAGTTATATGTTTCATATAACTATTCCAAAATAAAATTTTAAATTGCTCATTTAAAATTACTACTCCTTCATTAACATTATCCAGAGCATCAAATAAAATTCTATTCATAAAGTTCATCCCTTACTTTATCAATTTTTTTCATCAATTCATTTAAGGATTTTAATGTTAAATCTATTATTATAGCACCCTCTATTTTCACATCATCTATGAGAAAAGTTATGTATAAAATCAATGTATACGTATAACTTTCATTTTTAATGTCTTTGCTAAAATCTATTACATTAAATACTTTTACTTCCGGCAAAGTATATGTTAAGTTGATATTTAGATAATTTCCAACCTCTCCTAAGATACAGTTTAAAATTATATTTCCTATTTCTTTAACAGTATCAAAATCTATGTCTGTAAAATTCATATCATAATATTCACTATTTTCTTGTTCCTCATTTAAGCAAAGATTTATAAAAGTTTTCATTTTTTTAGCAGGAAAGATTAAATTTGCTTTTCCTTTTAACTTTTTTTCAAAAGAAATAGAAGATACCATTAGTGTTCCATCTATTTTATTAGGTAAATATCCATTTATTTTAAATTTTTCATCCTGAGAATTTAATATTTCTATATTAGGAACATCTAACAAAATCTTTTTATTTGTTATTTCTGAAAGAATACTTGCAGCCTTGCCAATACTAATATTAAATAATTCCCTTAATATATCATATCTAAAAGCATTACTATTCATTTTTATCATTCCTTATTTTATCACATATGAACTTTGCTTTTTCCTGATTAAACGGTTTATTTATAAAATACATTATGTTATATGATTCCATATCTTCTTTTACGTTTTTTTGTACATCTGCAGAAATAACAATTATTTTACAACTAGCATCATATTCTTTTATTAATTTTATCAATTCTTTACCATTTATATTTGGCATCAACAAATCTACAAATACATAATCCGGTTTAATTTCTTTGTATTTGCTAAAGCCTTCTCTTCCATCACTTGCAAAAAAGAACTCAACATTATCCAAAAAACTTTTTAATAAATTAGATATTATCTTTTGAGAAAAGTTAGAATCATCGACAATTAGAATTTTTAACATAATAACTTTTATTCCCCCCCAGTAACCTTAAAATAAAATAAAGCCAACAATTAATAAACATTATTAATTGTTGGCCGGGTGCACTACTAGCTTTAAAATTTCCAAGTGCCCAAATAGCGGAAATTTTTCATTGCTTCCAACTATTATTAAATTATATTCATTTTACTATCAAATATAAATAAAGTCAAATAACACCATATCTTAATTAGACTCTAATATATTCCTAAATTCCCCTATATCTCTACTTAGTTTATCCGATGACTACCTGCTCTAATACTCCCACGCACTCTGTGAAAGCGACTGTCACCAAATCTAAGAATTTGGGATATCTGCTTGCACACAGCGAAAGCGACTATCACCAAATCAAAGATTTGGGATATCTGCTTTTCTCCAAGTTTACGTTGCGAGCAGCTACGTCCCTGGATAACGATTTTCCCTAAAGGATAACGCCTTCTAAGTGATGAAGCACTAAGAAGCCTGTTAATAAGCATCAGGTGGAGTCAAAACTCCACCTGATGCCAAGAACTCTGTTTATATTTACCTTTTATCATCTTTGTTATATTGAAGGGCGGCTTTGCCTTCGTCGCCAGTACTTATTCGTATAACATTTTCTACATTATATACAAATATTTTTCCATCGCCCATTTCTCCAGTGTGGAGAACTTTTTTAGCAGTTTCAACAACTTTCTCTACAGGTACCTCACAAACTATTATCTCTACTTTAACTTTAGGCAATAAATTAATATCCATAGTTAACCCACGATAATATTCTTTATGGCCTTTTTGCATTCCACACCCTAAAACATTTGTAACAGTCATACCTGAAATGCCTATATCTCCTAATGCCTTTTTCAGCTCTTCAAATCTTCCGCCAGAAGTAATAATATCAACCTTAGTAAGTTTGTCTCCCATTATTTTACCTCCTTTAAACATATATTTGCTTTCATAATACAGCTTATGATATTTTATGAAAATTAACTCTCTAATTCAATTCTTATTTTAAACTAGAGTTCCCTTTCTTACAATAAAATAGTCAATTGTTAAATATTCATTCCTCCATAAGCTTCTTCACCGTGTTCTGTAACATCAAGTCCAATTTGTTCATCTTTATCAGTTACTCTTATACCACTTACAGCTTTAATTACTTTAATTATTATAAATGTAACTATTGCAGAATATACAACACTTGCCACAACAGCTGTAAGTTGAATTAAAACCAATTTAGGATTTCCATGTATAAGTCCGTTCGCACCACCAGAGTTTATTGCTTTCCATGCAAATATTCCTGTAGCAATTCCTCCCCAGATTCCTCCTATACCATGACATCCAAAAGCATCAAGTGCATCATCATATCCAAACTTAGATTTTACAAAAGTAACAGTAGTGTAGCAAATAGCTCCTCCTATTAATCCAATAAGTATTGAAGCTAAAGGACTTACAAAACCTGCAGCTGGAGTTATAGCTACAAGACCTGCAACTATTCCACTAGCAACTCCAAGAGAAGTAACTTTCTTTCTATAGAGAAGTTCACAAATACTCCAACTTATTGCTGAAGCTGCTGCAGAAGTATTGGTAGTTATAAAAGCATTTACTGCTACATCATTTATAGCAAGTGCACTTCCAGCATTAAATCCATACCAACCAAACCAAAGTATGGCAGCTCCTAAGCATGTCATCGGCAGGTTACTAGGTTTGCCTACATTCTTCCTTTTCCCAAGCATGAGTGCTGCTACAAGTCCGGAAATACCTGAACTAATATGAACTACATTACCACCTGCAAAATCCAAAGCTCCGAGATTTTTAAGCCATCCACCTGTTCCCCATACCCAGTGAGCAATAGGATCGTAAACTAACGTTGTCCAAAGTAAAACAAATACTACCCAAGGTATAAATTTCATTCTTTCTGCAATAGACCCTGATATAAGTGCTGGAGTTATTATAGCAAACATAAGCTGAAATAGCATATATACCTGCTGTGGAATAGTAGCTGCGTAAGCTGCATTTGGTGCAAATCCAACTCCTTTTAAACCTGCAAAATTAAAACCACCTATAATTCCACCTATGTCTGTACCAAAACACAGTGTATACCCTATAAGTATCCATTGAATAGATATAACTGCTAAAGCTGAAAAACTATGAAGAGTGCTGTTTAAAGTGTTTTTTCCTCTAACCATACCTGCATAAAATAAGGCCAGTGCTGGAGTCATTATCATTACTAGTGCCGCACTTATAAGTACGAAAACCGTATCTGCTCCATTTACTCCGTACATAAAAATACCTCCTTTTAAAAAATAATTATAGATTTTGCAAAACTTATATATATAATACTAATTTTTAGGCACATTATCAATAGTAATATTAAAATTTTAATAATTTATTATGAATGGTATGTTTTTATTAACAATTGCAGAATTTAATTCATTAATATGCATATAAGAATTTATTCCTATATGTTTCAGTATTGTATATAAGATTAAGAAATATACTAATTACTATTAATGAATATTATAAGTTTAAATTATTCATTTCAACTGTTAGAAGAGTAAATGCAAATATCATTATTAAAAACAAATTTCAATTTCAATTTTTTTATTTAATGAATAATTACTAAATTTTATTATAAAATTTACAGGAATTATTAAAATTATGTAGAATATATTATACAATAATAATTTAGAGTACTTATTAATATATAAATAAATTTTATCTATGCTAAAAATCTGAACTGTATTATTTAGCAAAAGGGGGCAGCTTATGATAAAATTAAGATTAATGTATTCATTAAATAAAAAAATCAAAAGTCAATCTAGACAGGTATTTGAAGGTATATCAAAAGGAAGAAAAAAAGCACTCGACAATTGGTTTAAAGACAAATGGATGCAGCTTGAGAACACAGAAAATATCATAAAAAACTTTGATGAAGATGGCAGTAATTTACTACAGGAACTTAATAAAAAATTAAATCAATATGAGGATTTCTGTGAGCTATTCATATTAGATGAAAGTGGTAAAATATTAAATTCTACTTGTAAAAACCATATAGGTATTGATATGAGTACTTTCCCTAGTTATAAAAGTGGCATAAAAAATGAAAAACTCATGTATGGTCCTTATGAGGATGCGCATACTTTAGACATAGATTTATCCAAAAAGAAATTTGCAGATGAAGTAACTTTACTATTTTCTACACCTTATATTAATTCTTCTGGTAATAAAAGAATACTTATAGGAAGAATACTCAACGATGATATGAGCAATGTAATCCAGGATGAAGATACACATATATACAAGGATTCCGGTGATAATTATTTATTTATGGTAAAAACAGACAGAGATATATTACCTGGAACTGCTATATCCAGAAGTAGATTTGAAGATAATACTTTTACTAAAGGAGAAAATCTTAAAGATGGTGTAAGGACTTCTAAAGGAAGTATTGTTAAAATTAAAAAACATACAGAATTTGAAATAAGATTTACAGATCCCGAAACAGGAGATCTACACCGGGGAGTTAAAAATACCATTAAAAATGGTGAAAACCTAGACACCTGGCCAGGCTATCCTGATTACAGACATATACTTGTAGGTGGTAAAGGTACCCTTATAACTCCTCCTTACAGCAATGAAACTTGGGGCATGATGTGTGAAGGGGACATATCTGAAATATATAACTTTAAAAGTATAAATCTAAGAATACCTATTATAATATCAATTGCTTCAGCTTTGGTTATAGCTGTAAATAGTACAATTTGTTCTTTAAAACCTGGTGCTGGAATCATATCCTCCATACTAGCATGGTGTATACTTACTTTAGTAAGTTATGCAGTGTCACAAAAATTAGTGGTAAAACCGTTAAACAGAACTGTAGATATACTTCATATGATAGCTGAAGGTAAAGGAGATTTAACAAAAAGAGTAGACAAACTTTCTTACGATGAAATAGGTGAGCTTTCAAGATGGTTCAACAAATTTATAAATAATCAAATGTCTATGATAAAGAGAGTTGGTATTTCTTCCAAAACATCAAAAGACTCTGTTGAAGTAGTTTCCAATTTAACTAATGTAGTAAAGAATAATATGAATACAATAGCTAAAACCGTTAATGGTCTGGTGGATGTTTCTAAAAAGCAAAATAATGTGTTTCAAAGTACTAAAGAACACTTTAATAATCTGTCTGCATCAATACAGGAAATGGATACCCTTATAAACGAGGTTACAGACAAGATTGTAAATACTAGTGATCGTGCAGTAAAAGCCAATGATTATTTTAACAATATACTTAACTCTATAAATGATCTAGAAAAAGCTATGGAAAAAACCCTTACTAGAATAACAGTACTTCGAGATCATTCAAATGCTATAACCAACGCAGTTACTACAATAAACAGCATCAGCAATCAAACTCAACTCCTAGCATTAAATGCCACTATAGAAGCAGCAAGAGCTGGTGAAGCAGGAAAGGGATTTGGAGTAGTCGCTGAAGAAATATCAAAGTTAGCTGTTGAAACAGAGGACGCAACAAAATCCATAGGTACCTTAGTTATCAATATTCAAAATGAAATTAGAAATACTTTCCATCAAATTAATGAAATTGACTCTAAAGTTGAAGGTTCTACAAGCAGTGTAAAGGATAGTATAGGTTCTTTCAAATATATTATAGGAAACATAGAAGATATAAACAAAAAAATGGACAATATATCCCAAATAACTAATAAAGAAAGCGAAGATGTAGACAACATGGTTGTAAATATAAATCAAGCTGCAGATGAAATAAATAGAAGAACAGTTAAAGGTACTAGCAGTAGTGAGGAATCCCTGAATTTACTTGAAGAAATACTGAGCAAAACAACAAGGTTAAAAGAAATAAGTGATACTTTAGAATATTCATCTGACAACCTTCAAGAAATGGTAGGAGCATTTAAGATAAGCTAAAGAAAATAGATTCATGAATATTTTACTTTCATGAATCTATTTTTATGACTTATTTTTATCAATAACTAATTTTGTGATCCGATCAATCTCCTGATTTACAATGGAAATACCCTTATTCCAATTATATTTTTCTTTGTCTTTAATATGTGAAATATTATTGTAGTTAATTTCATCAGAAACATCAATAATATATGATCGTGTTGGAGTTTCACTTATTTCTATAGATAGCAGCAGCCACTTATTTTCTATTAGCAAGCTTTCAAAACATTCTTTAAAATATGCACATATGTTTTCAAGTGTTGGATTCAACGTATTAAATGGAGTAATGTTATTAATATATTTATCTTGAAACTTTTGCAAGTATTCTTCAATATTCTTTTCTATATCATTAAAAATAATAAAGTTATCTTCTAACTTAACTGTATCTAAGGTAATCTCCCAAGTATGCGGGTGTTCTTCACCCAAAATACCTTTTAGATATATAGAGTGTGATGCATTGAGGTAAAATTTAAATCTATATTGGTTATATTTCAAAAGTTTATTCCTCCATTTCCTCATAGTAGTTATACTTCAAGTATTTCAAATTACAGTTGCCTAATATTTTTTTCTGTATACTTTAAAATTCTAAATAAATTTTGCGTTTCAGATGTTTTTACTGCAACTCCAAAAAATATACTACATATAGGAACGATAAAACTACTTCTTATTTTTTCTCCTATTTCATCTACTTTTCTGAAAGCAGCTTCTCTATCTGTGTTAATCATAATCAGTACAAATTTATTATCACTTATTCTTGAAACAATATCAGATTCATTACAACTTTCTAAAAGTATTTCTGCTAGTTCTACTAATACCTCATCACCCTTTCCACGACCTAAAACATTATTTACATTTTTTATACCTTCTATACTTACTCTAATTACTGTAATAGGAAAAAATAACTTCTCATTCATTTTAGGAAGGATGGTATAAAAAAACTTTCTATTATACACTCCTGTAAGTAGATCACATATGGTAGCCTTACGTGCAGCTTTCTCCACCTGACTTATTGCAGAAACAAAGTTTTGTACTTGAATGTTCTTGTTTTTAAGTTGGTTTGTGAGGCTCTTTACTTTTTTAAACATGAAATACAGGTATAGTGAAAAAGCTGCTGAAAGTATTATAATTGCCATAGTAGCTATTCCACCAAGAATATATAACCTTACAACGTGCTGATTGAATAAAGTCTCTCTAAATAGATAATCTTCTGAAGTTGACATTCCTATAACATATTTATCGTTTAATACTTTAAAAAAGCACCAGGAAACAATTTCTTTTCCCTTTTTACTGTCCTTTACAATTTCACCTTTACCACTTATCCCAGAGTTCATGAGATTTTTTACTTCATCCAAGTTACTGCCGCCATTATATTCCCATAAATTAAAACTATCTTTTAATCCTTTACCTTTATACTCTGCAGTGGTTAAATAATTTCTTTCAAATAAAATATGCTTGCTATTATAAAAAAACACATATTTATTTTGAGAATTTATCTCCTTTTTAATAATCTCGCTTATAGCCTTTTCTTCTGCCAAATGTAATGTAAGTCCCTTATTTTGTACATAATCATTTAAACTTTCCTGTAGCCTGTCTGATAATTGATTAGTTGTTGAATATTGCTCTCTTGAAAAAGCATCTATTATATTCTTTTTATGATTGCCTATTTCATAAAATATGTCAAGCCACAATGCTGAAATAAAAGCTACAGTTATTATAAAGATTAGAAGTATTTTTATCAAATAATTTTCTGATGCTCTTTTCTTCATCATCAATGCAGTTTCCTCTCTTCAAATTATGATCTTAGTTTTATTTCTCCAATGCAATATCATGGATTATTGACTATCCTTCTTACTTTGTCTATTATTTTAAATACTCTTTGAAAATCCGACTTACTTACATTGCAAAAGGCTATATACTCCTCTTTTAAATTCAGTGTCTTCCACTTACTCTCAAGCTTTATACTGTTAATAATTCCTGCAAACCTTATCCAAAATATCATAAAGTTAAATAGGGGCATTAAAACAATCAAATAAACTTTTGCAGAATAATATTTCCTTATATCCTTATACTCTGCAAGATATACCCTTACATTTAGATAAAATAAAAATGCAGATAGAACATATAATAAATATATTACAAATACAGATCCTAAGATAAGATAAAGGGGATAATCCATAAATAGAAGAAATATAAGGGCAAAATACCATATCATCCTAGGAAACGCAAATGTATGATCATACATCAATATTCTTATCATAAAATTGCTAAAAAATCCTCCAGCTGAATAGATCTTGTCCTTTAAAAACATATGTGAAACTTCCATTTCGCCACGCTGCCAACGCTGACGCTGGGTATATAGTTTATTAAAATTATCGATAGGTTCAACAAAAAAAAGTGCATTTTCACACAAGTATACTTTTTTCTTTAATAAATGTCTGACTTGAAAAGTTATCTGGGTATCTTCACATACAGTTTCACTATTATAGAGCTGAGTTTTTAAAATTGTGGATTTTCTAAATGCTGAGAAGGCCCCAGATAAAGTATATATACTATTGAGCTCCGATTCAAAATTTCTTCCTGCTAAAAATGCTTGAGCATATTCAAAAAATTCACACCTTCTTACTAACTTTAAAAATGAAGTTTTAGTGTTTTCTATATATTTGGCATCAGTTAAAATTGCACCAGTCATACAGTGGATATGTGGATTTTGTTCAAAACGTACAACCATATTCCTTATTGCGTTAGTTTCAAGTATGCCATCGCTGTCAATGTGAATTATATATTTTCCTCCGCTATTAAAAAGTGCCATATTAAGTGCTTTTGATTTACCTTGTTTTGCATTTAAGTACCTCATAGACAGCCCTTCAAATTCTTTCTGGCTTTTTGTAAAAATTTCGAAGCTATTATCACTACTCATATTATTTACAAGCATCACATCTATAAGTCCAGTAGGATAATTAGATTCATATATGGATTTAATGCAAGATTCCAGGGTTTGTGCAGAATTATATACAGGAACAATAACTGTTATTTCCGGAAGTTTTCCTGAAAAGCATTCCTTTTTTAGGGACATTTTCTTTTTAATTAGAATAAAAAATCCTACAATGGAAGGCACGATTTCCATTATAAAAGGTATTATAATCCACGCCATCCAAAAAATCATTTCCTTAAAGGTTTTACTTAATATCATCTCCATATAAAACATTACCTACCTTTTGCCTTTTAATTTGAGACCTGGTAAATACGTAAAAGTACAAAATTATTGACAAGGCATAAAAAACTATTCTTCCAAATATAGTATGAGCAAAGTAAAAAATATTGTTACCATAATAATATACAAGTATGCAAATAATAAAAATTCTAATTATATTTGCCACGAATATCCAAACCACTCCTATTATATTGTACATTATTTTTTCCAGTGTATTATATAGAGGAAAGAACCATAAAAGTGCAGTAAAAGCAAGTATCTCTATTACTCCTGAACACTCATAGTCTATATACATGGATATAGCTGACCCTCCACTTTGTATAAGTATAAGCGAATACTGGTAAAAAGCCTGGTAACATCCTGTGACATCTCCCATAATACCCGAAGCTGCTGCAACTGAACGACTTAATATATTTACTAAATAAGGCTGTAAAATCACCATCATGAAAAAAAACAAACCAACAGATCCAACCACAAATTTAAAGAAATGCAATTTAGCCCTCGTAAAAACTGTTATTAAATATATCCATACAATTAGTAAAAAACATATTAATATCTTCATTCTATTTTTCTCTTTCTACGATAGATAAAAAATCCAGAAGCAACAATCAAGACACCTATAGAAACTCCCATGTAAGGATAAGTACTACCTACTTGAAATGCTATACCCTGGTTACCTAAATTAGGAAACCGAAGATTTAAGGTAGTCATTTGGTCTTTGACGTCCTTTTGAAAAATAGTTAAAGGTATTCTAAACTCACCCTGATCACTTGTTTTTCCGTCGATGTTGCTTCCACGTACTACGTATCCGTCTGTAGAAAACGGCCTGTAATCCATGCTATAATTATAAATAGATATACGTCCTTTGGACGGTCTATCAACCTGTATAGTCAAGTTTCCTTGAATGCCATTATTATCAGAATACATTATTATATAGTTATTCAACTGTTGCCCACCTACAGTTGCCATTTTTATATATAAATATAAGTCTTTATCATCTGAATACCACTTCACAGTGTGAACTGCTCCCTGCCAATAATATAATTTTTGGCTTGGTTTATCAATCCAGTCATCAAAATATCCATCTAGTGTCACCCCACTGTCAGCAGCATATACTTTTAGAGGATATAAAAACATTACAGATATAAGGAGTACAGATATAATTGTAATTATCTTTTTCATTTTAGACCACCCTTTTATATATATAAATAATGAAAAATGCAAACCCCAGTAGTCCTATTACAGATACAGCTATTCCTTGAAATAAATAGGGATAAGTAACTCTAATTTTAGTTTCACCTTTATTTACATTCAAAAGATTTTGTTTTGCATAGATTTGGCCACTATTACTTTTATAGGCATCCAAGAATGCAACTGTTGTATTGACATTGTTTTTAGGAGAATCTATAGTAATTGAATTTTGTCCATATTTTAAATTTATAGGCACAAGAGTTCGTTCAGGCAATATGGAAGATTTTGTTCCCATCACTGTATTCATTATAGCTAATACCCTGCTATCATCATTTTCCATTCCATGAAACATTAAATTAAAGCCTAAAAAAGTTATATTTTTATTTTTTCCTTTTCCACTTCCGAGAAAAGGAACTTTTTTGCCGTTGACCCAGGAGAATCCTGTAACCTGAGGAACATTATCCAAATAAACTGTATTCCATATTTTATATTCATCTTTAAAATTTACACTTTCATACTTTTTATCGTTAAAAAACATGTCAGGCATCTTTGTATTAAACGTAATAGGCTGGGCCGTGACCCCTAGAAAAACCATACGATTTGTAATTGTATCTGCCGGAATTCTATTCATATCTATAATAATCTTTATTCCCATACTACTTAGTTTAGAAACCATATTTTCTGCTTTAGATCTACTATTATAACGGAAATCTGAAAGATAAATCACTTTATATTTACTAAGTTCATCTAATGTATAATCTTCAATATTCCAGGAAGATCCTATTTCAAAAGAAGGATATTCAAGAGGTATATCCGATGCAGAACGCCCTATACACAAACCGGAATATTTTGTTACTACCCCAAAGTTTTCCGAAGCTTTTCTATGAAATACATAACCTTCACTTGTCTCTTTGTATAAGGTGTATTGAGAGAACTTTGCTGCATTATTTATAATGTTAAAATCTCTTTTATCCTTTTTCATAGGTGCTTTGGCTACAACAACAGTATCGCATCCCATTTCAAGGGATCTGTCAAACATATAATTGTAATAGCCTTTTTCAAGTGCAGTATTTAAAAGCACAATATTTTGAGCCGTTGCCGCACCCTGCCATGCCCAACCATAGGAATATGAAATTTTCTTATCTTCACTGCAAATATAGAAAGATGGATATGCCCCAAATGTACTGTCGTCGAGCAGTGCAATTCTCTGTTTTGTAATATTTTTAGCTGAACTTAAAATATTGTCTACTTCAGCGGATTTAATTTGTGGGTATAATGAAAGATTAAATGATAAAGAACTGTCAGCAGCTATTAAAACCACCATTATAATCATAAAATATTTTTTACATTTTGTCCAATTCAATAAACTGATAATAAATAATGCATAGGCTATAGGAGTAAATCTAACCATCCACAATAGCTGACTAAAGGGCATCTTTTCAAGCATAGGTACAAAAGCTGTAGTTGTTCCCAGAAATATCACTATAGAGGTAACAAATCCGGGTGCACTTTTTTTATTTGAAACAAATATTCCTAAAATCGATATAATCAAAATTGACAGCCCATAGTAAAAATATTCTCTATCTACTATACCAAATAATCTTAAAAATGGATTCAATGAGATAGTAAATGGGGTAGCCAAAAGCTCCATCATCTGAGAGGAAGTAGCCCCGCTATCCATAGAAACCAGTCCGCCCTTTAAAGCAGGATAAATCCAAATTCCACAAATTGCAAAGGATAAAAGCATTGTTAATATAACATGAACGCTTTTTTCAATTTTCTTGTTCATTATAGAATAAAGGGATAAAAATATAAATGAAGCGATTCCTACCATAGCCCCTATCATTAAATGGCACATTATTATAGCACACATAAACAGTGCAATAGGTATAATAGAAGATCTATCATCATCCTTTACAAATTTCCATACAAAATAGAACAAGTAAGGTATAAGTGCTGCAATAATAACCCTAGGTATATTTCCAGCAACAAAAAGCACTCTTATATTTTCCGGAAGAAAAAACCATAGAATTCCAAAAACTAAGGAAAGTAATATTCTTCTCTGGTGTATACCCCACAGCAGCCACCCTAAACCTCCTATAAAAAATGAATACCCAATAAAAATTACATACCCATTAATGGGATTGCCACCGGAAATAAATTCACATCCAGCAAGTACATAATAGGAAAGTGGTCCCCAATACCTAAATGGTTGTACACCATTGTACCAAAACTGAGTAAAAAGTGGATATATATTGCCTTCTTTTATGCTTTTGTATAACAAGTCTCCTTTAAATATATGGCCATAAGTATCCGCACCCCAAGGGTATCCTCCTGTTTTTATTATGCAAAGTAAAAGTACTATTGTTCCAATTAGCAAAACAGATATTGGTCCCAATATCTCTAAAAACACATAATTGTTTTTTCTCACTTTTCCACTATGTCTTATATCGTCAGGAGCCTTTTTACTTTCTTTTATTTTTATAGTATTTTTCTTTTCTATAACTTTTTCCTTTTTATCATCCTCTTGTATCCATGTTCCTTCAACAATAGTATTACTTGAATTTTTTAAATCATCTGTTAATTGTTTAGCTGTAGTATTTAAAATATTATTAATAATTATTCTTGTCATTCTTTTTTTATAGCTTTTAAACTCTTTCTCGTAACCTGGTTCTTTTATATGATTTTCATCATAATTTACAACATAAATCCTTGCAGGAGTTTCACTAATTTCTAACCTTATAAGTATCATATTATTATTCTTCAATATTCCTTTAAGCCGAACGTATAATAAATCTCCTACATTTTCAATTGTCGGTTCTATCTTATCAAAAGGTTTAATCAAGTTTAACTCTTTTTCATCATAAATATTCAAGAATTCTTGTACTATTTTTTCCACATCATCATACAAGGCAAAATCATCGTTGATAATTTTTATGAAAAGTGAAATTTCAAACGTATGTGAATGTAAGTTTCCACGTCTATTATTTATTAAAACACTGTGAGAAATATTTATTTTAAATTTATACTTATATCCTTGAAACTTCACTAAAAATCACCACCTAATGATTCCTATTGATTTTTGTAATAGAATTCTTTTCCTTGTTTTTTTGCAATCAAATACCTAGGTCTTCTCTTTACTTCGCCATATATTTTAGATATATATATGCCAATAATTCCTAAACTTATCATTATACAACTTCCAATTCCTAGTATCAGAATTATCACTGTAGTAAATCCTGTAAAAGCCTTACCATTAAATTTCATATACAATGTTTGTACAAATAAAATGCAGTCAACAATCATCATTATAATACCTAACCAAGCAACTATATACAGCGGCAGTGATGTATAAGAAGTAACAGAGTATATTCCAAGCTTTACTAGCTTACCAAGTGACCATTTAGACTTACCGCTAGTTCTAGCTTGGACCTCAAAGGGGATTTGAATCCTATTATATCCCACCCAGGCTGACATACCTCGAAAGAAAGTAATTGATTCATGCATTGATTTCCACGCCTCTATTACTTTTCTATCCAATAATTTAAAATCAGATGCACTGCTTAAGTTTATGCCTGACACTTTATTGAACAAATCATAAAACGTTGACGCAGCAAATTTCCTAAATAAAGGTTCCTTTCCTCTCTCCAATTTAATTCCTTCTACCACATCATAGCCTTGTTCCTTCCAAAGACGCACCATCTCAGGTATTAATTCTGGGGGATGCTGCAAGTCACAATCAAGTATGACACAAGCATCTCCCGATACATGCTCTAAGGCTGCACATAAAGCAGCTTCTTTTCCAAAATTACGGCTTAATTCAATAATGAATATGTTATCGTAATCCTTGCACAATCTATTCATCTCTTTAGAAGAGTTATCTGTAGATCCATCATTGACTAATACAAATTGATGTTCTATATTATTCTCTAATAAAATTGACATTATTTTAACTACATTAGAATATACTTGCAGTTCTTCATTATATATTGGTATAATTATGGAAACCATAATCTCAACCCCTTATATCAATTTGTAGTTATAATATTAGGTATAAATAATTTTATGCACACACTTCTTACTTTAATATTCGAATTTTTATATTTTAAATTGACTTACTATATCTGTCAGTTTTTCTGCAAGTTCTGCCTGACTTTGAGAAGAACCAGATATATCAGAAATAGCCTTAGTAACCTCATTTACACTACTGGAAATTTCCTCAGATCCAGCTGCAGACTCCTGTGCAGTAGCTGCTGCACTTTGAATACCACCATTCACCTCAGATACCATCTCGCTCATCTGTTTTGAAGCTACAGCAATTTCCTCTGATATTTTATTCATAAATTCTGCATCCTTTTCATACTGCAGTCCTGTATCCATTAGAATTTGATAATTTGGTTTAACACTATTTGACATATAATTCAAAATTTCTTTGCCACTGTCAGACAAATTATTAAAAGCATCTTCCACCGCAAGTACCATTCTATTTATATTTTCAACTGCTTGTGAAGATTCTTCTGCCAGTTTTCTAACTTCATCTGCAACTACCGCAAATCCCTTACCATGCTCACCTGCACTTGCAGCTTCAATAGCTGCATTTAACGCTAGGAGATTTGTCTGCTCTGCTATATCACCAATAGAAGCTGCCATAATTTTAACTTCTGAAACTACTTTGCCCTTTTCAATAGCATTTATAATATCCTCTCTTCTTTTATTATATATATCATTCCCTTCTTCTATACTTTGAGCTGCCTTTTCCTTTATGTCCACAGCACGTTTTTTTATTTCTGTTGAAGATTTTGTAGCTTCACTTGCTTTTTGGGTAAGCTTATTTGTATTTTGTTCCATTTTTTCACAAGAAACACTTATTTCTTCTGTAATCCTACTTAAATCTTCAGATCCACCTGCTATTTGTGACGTAGACTCATTTACAGACGACATCATAGAAGAGATTTCCTCTGTAGTAGCAGATAACTCCTCACTAGAAGCACTTATACTTTCAGTACTCTGCATTATCTCAAGTATCAAATTTCTAATATTTTTATTAGCCTTACCCAACTCACTAGCTATAATCCCCATTTCATCTTTACTTAATAACTGAATGGATTTACTTAAATCACCCTGACTTATAGCATCTGTAAATTTCAAAATATTATTTGCTTCTTTTGAAATTGATGAAGCAATCTTATTTCCTAAAAAGAAAGCCACAACTATTCCAATTAGAGTAATTATCATTATCATATATAATGACTCATTATATATAGACATATTGCTACTATTCTTATCATTGGCTTTTTGAACTGCACTTTGAGTCAACTGCTCAATAGTAGAAGTTAATTTATCTCTATAAGTAGCTGCTTCTTTATTTGCATTCATGGCATCATCATATTTTCCTTGACCCATAAGTTCTATAATTTTATTACATATATTTCTCCAGTCAATCAATTGACTTTCCAACTTAAATACTAAATTTTTTTCCTGCAAAGTCAAATCAGAGTTTTTATAATCATTTAATATACTGTTATCTTTATTTTGATAAGGAGCTATATTTTTTACAGTATCCTGAACCTTATCTTTATCTTTGCTTTCAACAAGATTTATTAGTTCTAAGCGTTGATGCATTATATCAGCATCAAACTTGTCAAGATTTTTAACATTTTCTAAATCCACACTGTACATCTGATTGGAACCTTTATTTATGTTATACATGTTCACCAAACCTACTGTTCCTACAATTACAACGAATAAAGTTACCATAAAAAAGCCTATAATCTGTTTTTGTTTAATTTTTAAATCATTAAACCATCTCATATTATTTCCCCCTCGTAAGATATTAAATAACTTATCCTAAATAACATAAAACTTAAATATATTACTAAATTTCCACCTCAATAAATAATATAAATCAATACTACATTATTTACAAATATGGAAATTATTAAATTGTAAAAGTAAAACCTCACACCTATAGATTATAGATGTAAGGTCGGTTGTATCATTAACTCCATATATGTCTGATACCCAAATTACGGCATATATATCATAGTTTCCTTTACATTATCAATAATATTAACACAAATATATGCCTTATTCAACAAAATTCTTATGCTGTAAAGTTAACTTATGACTATACAATTCTTATTTAACCTTCTATTTCTCCAACTTTAGCTCTACTCTTAGCTGTGAAGGAAAAATAGGATCCTATTAGTATGAAGCATATTCCTATGACAGTATTCATAGGTATTTTTTCACTTAAAGCAATTAATGCAAAAATAGGTGCAAGTGCTGGTTTAATAAAGAAAACTATAGATGCTGTGGTTGCTGAAGTCTCATCCATAGCCATAAAATAAAACATATATCCCAACCCCGTTACTACAATTCCTAAAAATATTACTGGAATTATATTAGCAGCATTTATTCCATAAATAATTGGTATATGAGACATAAAACTTAAACCACCCTTAGGATTTATTATGCTGCTAACTACTGGAAGATTTGATAATAATATAATCAGAAGCATGATAACATCTCCAACTAAAAAACTAACACAATTTAAAGTAATACTTCCATACTTTTCAGATCTCAACTTTCCAACTACACTATAGAGTGAAAAAGTAACAGCTGCTAAAATAGATAATACTATTCCTTTTACATCACTAACTGTACCAAAAGGATTTAGTATGCACACTATACCAATCAGACTAAATATAATTGATATAATAGTACCTCTATTTAAATCTTCTTTTAAGAACAAATATGCAAACATTACTGTAAATACAGGGTTTGTACTAAAAATTATGGCAACTGTAGATGCCTTTGTAAATGTAATTGCCAATTGAAACAGGGACATACTGAGTACAACACATAAAAATCCTGTACCTAAAAAATAATATAAATCATCCTTTTTAAACTTCATTTTTTTATTTCTCACAGCTTTAATAGTTGGTGGTAATAAAATTAATCCTCCTATTAGAAATCTAAGAAAATTTAATTGCAATGGGTTTAAACCCACAGCTAGCTTGCCTACGATTTCCATCGTACTAAAAATTACAGCAGCTAAAATAATAAATACATAACCCACAATTACAAACATCCTTTCCTAAAATATTATTTAAATATATTAATTGAAACCTTTTTTAATTTTACTTATACCTCCTTTTATTCAACTTATATACTTTTAATTAAAAAACAACATCAAAAAACAGCATTAATATACTTTAGAATATATTAATGCCGTGTTCCTGTCACTTTCATGCAAAGGGATAACTTTGCACCATAACAAAATGGCACTCTCATTAAATTTACATTTATTTGTCTTCATTACCGCTTTTGGTAATAAGTATATATCTTTCATAACAGTTTGTCAACGACGCTATTATAGCTTTTTTAGCAATTCCAAAATAATTATCAGAAATATCTTTTACCATATCATCTATATCTTTTATGTTTCTACCAATAAGCAATTTTTTTATGTATTCTCTTGCTGTATTAGTTACAAGTGTACACTCTATTTCATATATTTTTCCCGTAATCCTATCTAAAACAGCTGTCATTGCAATTTCAGTATAAACTTCAGTTGCAGTTATTCCACCTGGAAGTTTTGCATAACCACTAACAAATATCTTATTTCTTTTCAACTCGCTTATCTCCTAAATTTTAATATTGATGAACCTTTATGGCAAAATTCTAAACAACACCATTATATCATATTTATCGTAAAAAAACTTTAGCTATGAACTCTTCTAAATCTTAAACTTTTGTACCATCTCACTGAGTTTTTGTGAAAATTCAGCCTGACTTTGTGCACTCAAAGCCACCTGATTTATTGCCTTAGTTGTTTCACTAACACCTATTTTTATATTTTGTACACTTTGACTCGATTTCTGTGAAGTTGATGCCACATTTTGAATTGCATCACTTACTTGACCAACTGTGGCAGTAAGTTCTTCCGACATAGATGCTATTTCTTCCGACATCTTACTTACAAAATCTGAATCCTCACTATAGTAGCCTATTATACCTCTAAGCTGCTCAATTTTTCCGTATATCTCTTCATTTATAAATTTTAACAAATCACTACCATTTTCAGATAACTTTTTAGATGCATCCTGAACCTTTAAAATAGTATTCTGTATACTTGATACAGCATTTTGGGATTCTTCTGCAAGTTTCCCTACCTCCTGTGCAACTACTTCAAAGCCTTTTCCCTGTTCTCCTGCCCTAGCTGCCTCTATAGATGCATTTAGTGCAAGCAAATTTGTCTGTTCTGCAATACCTGAAATAGTGTCTGCCATAACCCTTATATTCTTAACAACCTTTCCATCTTCAATTGCCTGCAGCATATTGCTTCTCTTTTCCTTATACAAATTTTGTACCTGATCCATGATCTCTTTTCCATCTTCCTTGCCTTTGGTGGACTTTTCTTTTGCATTGCTTGCATTATTGCTTCCCTCTATTGCTTTGCCAGATAACTCATTGATGCTTGAATCTACTTCTTGTATAGATGCAGATATTTGTTCTGATGATGCACTTGCATCTTCAATTTGAGATGTTATATTTGTTACTGCATTATCTATTTCTTGAACTTTCGATGATAATTCTTCTGACGTAGAAGAAAGCTCTTCACTAGATGCACTCATATCCTGTGAATTATCCATTATTACTTTTATAAGTTCTTTGATATTATTCTGGGCTTTTATAAGTGCCTCACTGGTTTTACCAAATTCATCTTTTCTAGTAACTTGATACTCATGGGTTAAATCAAATTTTGATAAATTTTCTGCAAAATCTAATGTTTCCATTAATGGATTACTTATATCTCTTGATATAAGTAATCCAAGGCCTATTGCAATTAGTAATCCTATTATCATTAATATTGTCATAGATCTATTTGAATTTATGTATACTAAATGGTTATCTACATCAGATGCCTTGGCACTATCATTATTTATACTTATAAGTTTTTCAAGGTTGCTAAACATTTCCGTTTTATACCCTATTAATTGTTCATACTGTGTTACTACCTTATCATTATTTGCCGTATCTACAAATTTGACAACGTCTTCCCTCAAAGTTCTATATTGACTGAGTTGATTTTTAAATGTAGACCATATTTGCTTTTCTTCGTCGTTCATGGATAGCTTTTCATAATTTGAGATATATTTATCACTTTCAGCCTTATTTTGCTGAATGTCTTTTTCTAAATCATCCTTCTTAGAATTATCCTTTACATAAACCAATTGGAGTACATCTGCCTCAGCCTGTGTCAAATTTTGTTTCATATCTGTAAGCATGTACACACTTTGTAGGCTATTGCTGTACATTTCATGAGAATTTGTATCCGCAATTCTCAATGAATTTATACCTATAATTCCAACAATAACAATTAATATAGATATAATGAGAAAACATAAAATCAATTTTATCCTTACTCGCATGTTTTTAAAAAAAGCCATATATTACCTCCCCTTTCATTTCCCTATATACTATATATTACAACAAAATCTAATAAAATCCAAATTGCGATATTAGTAAACCCTCCAGCATATAGACATTTTTATTTATTTTAAAAGATATTGCTTTAAAAATAAATTGATGCTATACTTAAGTAAAATTTGCAGGGGAACTAATATAGATCAACATTTAACTTTTATGTAAATCTAATAAAGCATAAAAAGGCTTAGCTAAATTTTTACAAACTAAAATTTAACTAAGCTTTTAATATTTTAATCTCTTTATATACAACAATATCATCTTTCTTTAATACTATGTAAAACTTGACATTTATAGTAATGGGTATAGCTCCTTTTCTTCTCTATCTATTCTATCTGATACGACCTTAAAAATTTGTATTGTATCTTGCTTAAACCCTTCAATATTATTTCTTATCTTATTAGATGTATTATATTTTGATTTATAATTTTCATATGCTTCAGTAACTTTCTTCATTTCTTCACTATACTTTTTACCAAACGTATTCAATGCTTTATCTGGACTGTTTAAAAGATAAGGATACAAGTACTTATCTTCATTTAATAAATGTATCTTAAGTTTGCCAGTAATAGTATTTATACCTTGAACAATTTCATGTATGTTTTCATCTACAGTACAATTTTTAATATTATTCAATATATAATTAGCTAAATTCATTACTTCGGTATGCTGCCTTTTTAAACTTATTATATCCATATTCTTTCCTCCTTAGAATTGATTTATTATTAGTTTATCACTGAAAAATTATAAGTTCAGTATCATTTGTTACCACTTTTTTTAACTTATTTCAATACTTATTTACTAAGTTTTACAAATATGATTGATTTAAGTATACATTAAAAATATACTTAAAGTATACTTCTCTTAACAGAGTATATATTAAATATATAGAACTTCTAAAGGTGGTATTTATATGACATTACCAATAAACATAATGATGTGGACATTAGCACTATTTCCTATATTAATTCTTCTTGTTTTGATGATTAAATTTCAACTAGGAGCATCTAAAGCTGCTCCAATTGGACTTATCATTGCTATAATAAACAGTGTTATATTTTTTAAAGCAGGAATAGGTGTTATAGGTACTGAATTATTAAAATCTATATGGAATGCATTTACAATTATAATTATTATTTTTACCGCTATTTTAATATATGAAGTTACTAATGAAGCAAAAGCCTTTAAAGTTTTAAAGAATAGTATAAAAAAAATTGTACCAAATGAACTTCTCCGAATTATAGGAATTGGAGTTGTTTTTGCAAGTTTTCTTCAAGGAGTAACAGGCTTCGGAGTACCAGTTGCTGTTACATCACCTATTTTAATTGCTATAGGAGTAAAGCCTATATGGGCAGTAATAATACCATTGATAGGCCATTGTTGGGCTGGTACTTTTGGCACACTTGCAGTTGCCTGGCAATCTCTTATTATGCAAACAGGAATAAAAGATACAGTATTATTAAATAAAACTGCTATTTTTGCTACTAGTTTTATATGGCTTCTAAATTTCACTGCTATTACAGTAATTTGCTGGTTTTACGGTAGAAAAAAAGCTGTAAAAAAAGGCTTTTTGGCAATAGTAGTTATTTCTATTATCCAAAGTGGTGGACAACTTCTGTTTTGTCAGATAAACCAAATTCTTGCCTGCTTTATTCCTAGTTGTATTGCACTTGTTGTCTTCTTCCTATTAAGCAGAAGCAAATACTATAGAAGTGATTGGGAGATTGCAAACAGTCAAATAATGAACAGAACTTCAAACAAAAAAGAAATAACTTTAAAAGCTAAAGGAAACATGAATATTCACCAAGCTTTTATACCCTATTATATTATGACATTTATAACTTTATCAGTGCTTTTAATTCCTATAATAAATAATTTTCTAGGACAGTGGAGTATAGCACCAACCTTTAGTGAAACTAGTACTGGTTATGGTATTGTAAATCCGGCAGTGAAGTTCTATTCTCCTATAAAGCCATTTACAAATGCAGGAACATTTTTATTTATTTCAGCTGTATGTGGATTTATATATTATTTAAGAAAAGGTTATCTTCCAAACAATTCTGCTAAGACTATTTTGACAAGATCCCTAAAAAAGACACTACCTTCAAGCATAGCTGTTATGTCACTAATAATGATGTCTAGAGTTATGGAAGGTACAGGACAAACAACAGTACTTGCATTAGGTACTGCCAAAATTCTTGGTCCATATTATTCTCTAATAGGCCCTTTTATAGGACTTTTAGGCTCTTTTATGACAAGCAGTAACATGTCTTCCAATATAATTTTTGGGAATTTTCAGTTAACAACTGCAAAACTTCTAGGACTAAACACTTCGGCAATTTTAGGCGCTCATACTGCTGGTGGTGCTATAGGGACTTCAATTTCTCCTGGAAATATCGTACTAGGAACAACTACTGCAGGAATTCCTGGGAAAGAAGGAAATGTGTTAAAAAAAATACTGCCTACTGCTCTAGTATTAACATTAATTTTTGGAGTAATTCTTTATATTTCTCAAATTATATTCTAAGCATTTTTCTACTAAAAATGCTATTAATTTTGAAAAAATGTTACAAACTGTATTCGTAATTAAACTATAGACTATCATACAATGCCCATCCACACATAAAAGATAGGACTAAGGTATTTCAACTCCTTAATCCTATTATGTTTCTATGTTAGTTCCTCATATCCTACCTTCTACGAACAGAAATGCTGATATTTATTGTCTAGTAGTTTTCTGCTGAATCATATTTTTTACTTCTTCTTCTGTTAAACCGTCAGCATTAATGACAGGAACTTTTGTAGAAGTATCACTAAAACCCATCATATCTGTATTATATCCTGCTGTAACAATTGCATCTAAATTTTTGCACTTTGAAACATTATTCTCAAGATCTTCCCCTAAAATTTGCACTGAATATCCTTGAGCATTTAGATAATCTGCCATTCTGGACAATCCTTTTTCCACACCAATGTTTTTCATATGTTATCACCTCGGGTTTATTTTTCCCATTCATAGGTATCCATATACATGCTTATCATGGCTACTTTAATAGTTTTTTGCTTGATTACAACTCCCTTTTGTAACATTATCAATTGTAATAGCAATATCCTCTGTCTAAAATCGTTTTGTTTACATGATTCTCAAAATTATTTATATTCATCTTCTATTCCTCACTCTTAAATAATTGCTATTTGTCAGCTGATTTAAAATTTTTGAGGTAGCTACATATTAATTCTTCAGCTTTCCTTATGCCTTCATCTGTAAAATACACTGATTTAGATTTGTAGCCACCATCAATAAATCCTTGATCTTTTAATTCATTAAGTGTTTCAAAATCGTATCCTTTCCAACTTCTTCTACATCTATATGATTCAGAACCTTCCTCCCACGAAGTTAAATATAACAATAATAATGTAAGTTCCTTAATTTCCTCATCCATCATTAACACATCCTATTCTTTTATTTACTTTATATTTATCATCAATTCTTGTTAAAATGGTATATCATCAGTTGAATTAGTATTTTCTACTAATTCGTTTACAGCATTATATCGCTATTTGCCACCGTTGAATATTTTGTATAATTATATCATAAGGAGGTATCCATTGTAATATACGTTTACAAAAAGTATTATTTAATTTATTAAGGAGGACTTATTATGGATTATTTAACTTCTGTAGCTATTACAATTGCTATACTTGCAGGACTTTGGGCAGGTATAGGTCTTAATTTTGGTTTAATTATTTGGATTGGTTTTATTTCTTGGGCATGCTATTTTGCTTCAGGTGCAAAGGTTGAAGGATTAACTAAAACTTTAGTTGCTAACTTAGTTGGTGCATTATGGGCTTTTATCGCAATCCAAGGCTTTACTTTACTTAATAAGCAAGGATTATCACTTCCTGTAGCAGTAGGTATTGCAGTTGGAATTGTTTGTTTCATAATGGTTTTAGAGGCTCGTATCGACATACTTTCCTTCATACCGGGTGCATTCGCTGGTGCTGGATCACAGCTTTTTATTGTAAGAATACAAATCCACGGTACAAAAGCACCGTGGAATAAATCCGTTGGAATATTAGGTAGGTGGTAATCTACATCTCCTATCGCATTTCTGCATGGTGGCGGCTACCTGTTCCGCCCTCTGATATTCCTATGTAATATTATTCTATGTAATTATATGTTTATTGTAGAGTAAAATTTATATTTTTACAACATCTTTTTTAACTTTCATATTTAATAAGGCTATGATTTATTTGTGATTATGTTCCAAATAAATAAAAAATAATGTTCTAGCAAATAACATACAAAATCCAGAAGCTCTAACAGCTACAAGTCATGATCATTATTTTCAGTAACAAATACTTTTTATAATCTGTAAAAAACAAACCTGATTAATCATTACCATTTAAATTTATATATCAAAGCTTAACTTTTTTTCGTAACAACACCAATACTGCCGTTAACAATTACAAAATCGCCTGTTTTAAGTTCCGTAGTTGCAATTCCACATCCTACAACTGCTGGAATGCCCAGTTCACGTGCCACAATAGCGGCATGGGATAGTGGTGCACCAAGATCGGTAATAATCGCAGTCGCTTTTGGAAACAAAGGTGTCCAGCCAATGTTTGTCATAGTTGTTACGAGTATTTCTCCATTTTGAAAATCTTCTGCTTCCTCAAAGCTGTGCAAAATACGAACTCTCCCTTCAACTATGCCTGAGGCACCTGCAAAACCTTTAATTGTATTTTCGTCCTTTACCGGTGTCCTAGCATTAGGATCATAATAGTCCTGCCTTCTATCCTTAGAATTGATCCATTCCTTTGGATTAAACCTTCCCCTAATTAACTGTGGAAAAACTGGCATCTTTTGGTATTCTTCAAAATTTTTACGCCTCATGGGTAGCTTAACAAGCATCTCAGTGTTCCCCTGCAGGAATTTTGGAACTTCAAAGCAGTACATCATAAATATGTCATTGCCAATCCCTGTAACTGATCCGATTTTCAGAAGCAAATGCCTCATGACTCTAAAAACTTTCACAAACTCATTTCTCAGTGATTCACGGGTATGTGCATCATTAGAAACCTTTTTAAGCTTTTTCTCAAGCCATTCCTGTTTACCAGGAAATTTTTGTATAAAAAGCTTTTTTCCCCTAATAAATTCACTTTGTTGCTTTTTCATTAGCTCTGTGGCACTTATGTTTACGTTCTTAAATTCTTTAATTTGCTTTTCAATAAAGGATGGATCATCTGCAGGATATCCATAATAAACCTCAAACTCATGGGGGCTTCTGTGGCCGTAAAGTTCCAGATATTTTTCAGGAGTTAAGCTGCCACACATCACTTGCTCTATTGCCAGAAGCGGCTTCATGCTTACAAGACTTTGTTCACCACTGAAATTAGAACATAACAGATTGGCTAATTCTTCCCCTGTCATCTTAACAAGCTTTCTTCTGAGGGTTGTTAGTGTTGCACTTCCTGCTCCACCAAACCATATATACCATAATGCAGACAAAAAGGGCCTTACATCAGATATCCAGAGCCTTAATAATTCCTCCTTGGTGTTTGCAGCTTCTATCCTTTCAAGAGTTTCCACATACCACACAGGTGTATGCTCCAAGTAGTAAGCCTTTTGTTTTTTTGAATCCCACATCCTTTTTATGCTCTTTTTGGATCTCTGGAACATCTCCTTGATTAATTGAGCCGTTCCAAAGGGATAAACAGGTACTTCGATGTTCTCAGGGATGTGACCAAACACATCACCTATAAACTCTTTTGACTTTTCAACATTAAATCCAAGTACCCTTAAGGCAGAAATCATAACACTGATATTTGAATAGGTTCTCCCACAAATATTGCCAAACATGAAATACCCGGGCACTTTCTGGCACTCCAAATCCATCTCATGCAGCAAGCTCCAGGTAAACGGACTCATTACATCAGGTACAGCCTCTCCTACATTATTACTGCTCCATAATGCATCTGTGTCAAGGCTTTGATTTATCTCATAGGTATCATAATCAATGGTTTGAAGAGTTGTAATTGGACGCGCCTGCACAATGTAAAGCCTTCCGTCATCCACAACCCATTCAATATCAAGCATGCATCCAAAAATCTCCTCTGCCTTCAATATTGCTTTATACAAGGCCTTAGCATGGGCTACCAAGGATTTATCACCATTATATTTTCCACCAATTCTTGAAATACTAAAAGGATAAGCGTTTTTCTCCCCTGAAACAAGCTGCTCCCCTGCACCAAAAACAAAGTTTCCTGCCATATTTGCATGGCTTCCGGTAATTGGGTTCGCAGAAAAAACCACCCCTGCCGTCTTTGCATTTATCATACTTTGAACTACAACTGCAATTTTGTGAGCATCATCAATTCCATGAATCTTGCTATATTCGCTCACACGTTCAGACTTTGCCGAAGCTGCAACCGTTCTTATTGCAGAAAATACATCAACCCTTGCAACATCCAATACCGATTCAAACTCCCCTGCAAATGAGGTTTTTGCGCTGTCCTCTGAAAGAGCGGATGATCGAACTGCAAAAGTGCTGTCAGAAAGCATTTCAAGACACTTTCCAATATCTGAGTGTGCTTCTACCTTCAACTCATTATTCTCAAAAGCTGTAGATAAAATGACAAATCCGTTTGGAACATTAATTCTTGCATTGTACATCTTGCAAAGTGAACTACCCTTTCCCCCTGCAAACCCAATAGCTTCATTTGTAATGTCACTAAAACTATAAGCGAATTTCATACTATTCGCCCTCCTTATAAAATGCTGCACGCAGCATCGTTATATACTCATTAATGTCCTTTATATATCTCTTATATTCCTTACGGTAATCTTCAGTGCGTTTTTCAGGTGAAGCCTGAGCTTCGCTATAGCCTCTAAAGGTGTATATAATAATGTTAACTGCTTTATGTGTATCAATGTTCTCCTTAAAAAGAGATAGATCAATGTCTTTAAATATCTCCTTCTGAGCATCAGAATACAATTGATTTGTGTACTTACTAATTTTTGTAGCCACTGTAGGATCTTTTTCATAAAATGCTGATGCCACAAAATCAAAGATAGCAGGATATTTATTGGTCAGCTCTATCTTCAATAGAAACATTTTCCGAAGTCTTTCTAAAATATCCTTTTCCTTTATATTAATTTGTCCATAGAAATCCTGCATTATTGTTGTGTTAGCATATTCAAATAAAAATATATACAAATCCTTTTTCGTTCCAAAATAATGAAAAAGCAGACCTTTTGATATTTCTGCCTCTGAGATTATCTCATCAGTAGTGGTTTTCTTGTAGCCGCTCTTAGCAAACTTGCTCATGGCCACAGTAAACAATGTATCACGCTTCATAGCGTCCATTGTAAATATCTTGTGTTTTGTCAATTCTTCCACTTAAAAATCCTCCTTTCAACCGTATTGACTAATTTAGTCAATTATATTGTAGTCTTATTGACTAGATTAGTCAATAAACTCTATGAAATATTTTTAAGCCGTCAGCAATATACACTATTCATGCTGAACTAACACGTGTATTCACATGTCCTTTTATATAGTTTCTAATGGCTTGTAATCTTTTTCACTTAATTTGAAACCCAGTCATTCCAATGTCCTCAAGGCATTATTTTGTAGAAAAAAGTTGAGTTTCCTCTATAATAAAAAAACAGTCATAGTGAATTTTATAGTTCACTCCTTCTGGCTCTCCTTAAATCCTTTATTCAATTACAACTTCAACCTCAGTAACATCAAGCAAGGTTACAATAATCTTGTTTCCTTCAAATATAGTCATCTTTTCAATTATTTTAAAGAATAAATCCATATTTTGCATCCCCACCATTGATACTCTTTGCTTCCCATACATTTGCATAACTAAATCTTCCTACACCGGTTATTACCTTTGCTAAATTCGACATCATAGGGTCTTCTAATATTTTTGAATCAAAGTCCCCTAAATATGCTTCCATAATTTCTTCAATATCACCTTTAGAAAGAACTGGCAGACCATTACTTTTTCTCTTAACTTCAATGTGCACTTGTCCACAATAATATCCATAATCATAATATTTTCTTGGAACAAATTCATAATTTATCATTTTTGTATTTGTTAACTTTATTACTTCAGGTATACGTTTCTTCAATAATCAATTATCTTGATAAATATAATAACCGTATTGAGAATTTCCAACTATATTACCTTTTCTATCAATAAAAATCCCTAAGTTATAATGAATGTTCCAATCTTGCATAAATCTAAAACGTAGTTTACGTTTAAAAATATAATCTTGTAAATAATCACAATTTAAAATCGTTTTCTCAGCTTTAGCATATTTATCTTCAAATAATTTTGTTTTAAGACGAACATTCTCCATTGAAAAATTTTTATTCTCAGTAATATTTAGTGGAATTTTATATTTTTTAAAATATTTTAAAGCTTCCCAACAGAATAGTGATAAAAAAGCATTAAATTCCATAGCAATAATTGGATTTTCATATGATATAGTTTTCAAACTCAATAATGTTTGGCAATCATAATTAAGTAATAATGAATACTTGTGTTTTTTCATAACAATTATTTTTAACCTTTCGTAATAATTTATTATAGTTACCTGCTGTGTTAGTTAAATTTTGAAACCATTGAAAAGAACTACTTAAATTTAAAAAATCAGAAAATTCTGCTCTAGGAAAACAACTATTTTCAATACAATGAATCAATTAGAGCAACACGTTAGATTATTTTTTATAAAGTGCTATAACAGTATTTAATTTATCTTTCTGATTTAAGGGCTGCATATTTACATAAAAATATTTGTATAATATAAATAATAGTACATATTACGTTCTACTTTTTAAAATTTTTAATGTTTCTTTTCATACATTTTTTGATAGTAAATTCTTTTAAAAGTAAATTTTTTTTAATACTAAAACAAAAAGAAGCTAATTTTTAACTTCTTTTCATTCTTAACTTACTGTTTCCTACCTCAGTATCACCAAGCATATACAGTTTTTACCATTCGATAGCCCCAGCTATACCAGTACCTCTAACTGTCTTTCCTTTTAAGCTTAGCCACAGTCTCCACGTGGGCAGTTTGTGCAAACATATCCACAGGCTGCACTTCCTTAGTCATGTATCCAAGCTCCCTCAAGACTGCTAAATCCCTAGCAAGAGTTGCAGGATCACAGGACACATAAACCACAGTCCTTGGTGCCATATCTGAAATTGCCTTAAGAAGCCCCATATCACATCCCTTTCTTGGTGGATCAACCACTACCACATCAGCCTTTATTCCTTTGCTTATGAGTTCTGGTATCACTATCTCAGACTTTCCCATTATAAACTCTACATTATTTACCCCATTCTCTTCAGCATTTATTCTTGCATTTTTTATGGCTTCATCTATTATTTCCACACCATATACCTTTTTTGCCTTTTGAGATAAAAATAAAGATATAGTTCCTGTACCACAATAAGCATCAAACACAACTTCATTCCCGCTTAAACCTGCATATTCCAATGCTTTACTGTAAAGCACTTCCGTTTGAATAGGATTTACCTGAAAAAACGAAAGAGGGGATATGTTAAATTTAAAATTACCTATAGCATCCCTTATAGTATCCTGTCCCCATAGATTTACACATTTTTTGCCTAATATAACATTCGTTTTATTATTATTTATATTATGTACTATGCTCTTTATTCCAGGTACGTTCTTACACATAAGTTCTACAAGTTCTTTTTTATGAGGCAAGTTTTCAGTAAAGGTTACAATTACCAGCATAACTTCACCTGTAGCAAATCCTTTTCTAGTTATTATATGTTTTATAGTACCCCTGCCTATTTTTTCATCATAAGGCTCTACATTATACTTTTCAATCCAATCTCTAATGAGTTTCACTATTTTATCCGAAGTTTCGTTCTGAATAAGACAGCTTTCCATATCTATTATTTCATGACTTGCCTTTGCATAAAATCCTATATTTATTTTTTTATTACATTTACCTACTGGCAATTGTACTTTATTTCTATATCTATAGGGATTTGTCATACCTAGAGTGTTATACAATTTTACTGAAGTATCTTCGCTGTTTTTCTCTAAAACATTATCTCTAAATATTTTATCCTCTTCCTCTACTTCAAATTTTCCTATTCTCTCTAAACAATCTTTTACTCTCTTTTTTTTGAAATCAAGTTGCCCTTCATAGGACATATGCTGAAGCTGGCATCCACCGCATCTTTTATATATACTGCAGAGAGGATTTACTCTATAAGGAGATGGTTCAAGTACCTCTACCAATTTTCCAAAAGCAAAATTTTTATTTACCTTTATGACTTTTACCTTTACCTTCTCTCCCTGAATAGCTCCCTGTATAAAAATTGTAAACCCATCTACCTTTCCAACTCCTTCTCCCTGGTATCCCATGCCATCTATTTCAATTATATATTCCTTATTTTTTTCTATTTTTTCACTCATACATTCACCTACTTAAACAAAATCTAGAACTAATCCAATTTGTCATTCAAAATTTCCATAAGTACAGTATACAATTAAAAAAGCACTTTGTACAAAAAAAATTGCACCCGCAAAGGTGCAAAAAATAGAATCAGTTGTCTTACTTTCTCTGTTATATAATTTTAGCCACATATTGTTATATTATACATTAAAGTTATGTTAAATTTCAATAAATATTTGATATATTCAAAAATATAACTACATTATATTTACTCTGCCATTATATACTATTCCTCTTATAACGTCCATAGTAATAAATGTACCTGTCTTTAATATTTCAGTAGCACCTCCTGCATTGCAAATAATAGGTATTTCTCTTGTAAGGCATTCAATAGCAAGGTGAGAAGTTAATCCACCTTTTTCTGCTATGATTCCTGCCACTCTATCCAAAATATTAATATATCCTTTATCCAAATCTTTAACTACTAGAATATCGTCCTTTTCAACTACTTCATCTGCTTCTTTCGGACTACTTACTATCTTTGCAGTTCCATAACCTGGTCTAGTCCCTGAACCTCTTCCCTGAGCTAGTATATCTCCTACTATATGAACTTTAAGCATATTGGTAGTTCCAGAATAGCTTACAGGTATGCCTGCTGCTATGATTACCAGGTCTCCTTTTTTTACATATCCACTTTTCAAAGCTATTTCAACAGAATTGTCTATCATTTCATCTGTAGATTCTACCTTTTTAGCAAGTATTGGAAAAACGCCCCAATTTAAAGCAAGCCCCCTGGCTACTTTACCACTTGGAGTTACAGCTATAACATGACATCCTGGTCTGTATTTTGAAACCATTCTAGCAGTATTACCACTTTGAGTAGCCGTTATTATAGCAGAAGCTTTTAATTCTGAAGCTGTAGAACATGCAGCAAGACTTATAGCATTTGGTACATTCTGTATATGCGCTTCTCTCTTTTTCTCAAGCAAAGAATCATAATTAATTTGCTCCTCTGCTCTCTTAGCTATCCTTGCCATAGTTTTAGCAGCTTCCACAGGATATTTTCCATTAGCAGATTCTCCACTTAGCATTATAGCATCTGTACCATCAAATATAGCATTAGCTATATCAGAAGCTTCTGCTCTTGTTGGTCTAGGATTTCTTATCATAGAATCAAGCATCTGTGTAGCAGTTATAACAGGTTTTCCTGCCTTATTACATTTTTCTATTATAAATTTCTGAATCATTGGTACTTTTTCTATAGGAATTTCTACTCCCATATCTCCCCTTGCTACCATTACCCCATCAGAAAACTTTATTATTTCATCTATGTTGTCAACACCTTCTTGACTCTCTATTTTAGAAAATATCTGTATATCTTGTCCTCCATTTGCTTCAAGTACTTTCCTTATAGCCATAACATCAGCTGCTTTTCTTATAAAGGATGCTGCTACCATATCTATTTCCATATAACATCCAAATTTCAAATCATCTTTATCTTTTTCAGTTATGGCAGGTATGGATATAGAAACCCCAGGTACATTCACACCCTTATGATTGGCAACTGCCCCACTATTTTTAACTGTACAATTTATTTTATTTGCTTCAACACTTTCAACTTCAAGGCCAACTAGACCATCATCGATAAGTATGCTGTCGCCCTTTTTTACATCATTACTCAATTCAGCATAAGTTATGGAACATTTAGTCTCATCACCTAAAATATCTTCTCCACAATAAACAACGAACTGCTGCCCTTCTTGCAATTCCACCTTATCTTCCTTAAAATTACCTGTTCTTATTTCAGGTCCCTTTGTATCAAGCATTATTGCTATTGGCTTATTGTATTTTTCTCTAAGTTTTTTTACCATATTTATTCTCTTCTCATGTTCTTCATGATCTCCGTGAGAAAAATTATGTCTTGATACGTTCATTCCAGCCTCAATAAGTTCTGACAAAACTTCTTCTGAACCACTTGCGGGGCCAATGGTGAAAATCATCTTTGTTTTTTGCACAGTAACACACTCCTTAATAGAAAATATTATTTACGCTAGCGCATAAGCTATCTCATACAGCTTTTCATCAAACCTTCTTGGCTCACTTAGTGCCTCATCTATATCCAAATCAACAACCTTTCCATTTTTAATTCCAACAACTCTAGAAGATTTTCCTTGTTCTAACAATTCGACAGCTCTATATCCAAATCTTGAAGCTAAAATTCTATCTGAACAAGTAGGACTTCCTCCTCTTTGAATATGTCCAAGTTTTGTAGCTCGAGTTTCTATACCGGTAATATTCTCAACCTTCTCAGCTAAAGCTTCAGCTCCACCAATACCTTCTGCAAGTAATATTAAATTGTGCATTTTTCCTTTCATCTTTGCTTCTAATATACTTCTGCACAATTCTTGTTCATCATATCCTTTTTCAGGTAAAATTATATTTTCAGCTCCACCTGCAAGTCCAGAATAAAGAGCTATATCTCCACAATTTCTTCCCATAACCTCTACAATACTTACTCTTTCATGGGAAGTAGAAGTATCTCTTAACTTATTTATAGCATCTAAAACGGTATTTACTGCTGTATCAAATCCTATAGTAAAATCTGTATATGCCAGATCATTATCTATAGTTCCTGGTAATCCTATCGTAGCTATTCCTAATTTAGATAATTCATGTGCTCCCCTAAAAGATCCATCTCCACCTATAACTACTAATCCATCTATTCTAAATGTTTTTAATATATTTACTGCTCTTTCTCTTCCCTCTTCTGTTTTAAATTCCTTAGATCTAGCGGTCTTTAATATAGTTCCTCCTCTTTGTATAATGTCTGCAACACTACTCCTCTGCATGGGTACTATTTCGCCATTCATTAATCCACTATACCCTCTTTTAATTCCCATTACGTTTAAATTTTTATCTAGAGCTGTCCTTACTACTGCCCTTATAGCAGCATTCATTCCAGGAGCATCTCCTCCACTTGTTAACACAGCTATTGTTTTCATACGCACACCCCCTATGACCGCAGGGACTATTTATGTCCCTCTTTAGTTAAAACCAATTTAATTTACTACAATTACAATCATAATTATAACATACAATTATGTACTTTTCACCACATTATGAACTTTATTCAAATAAAATTCTAACAACCAAAATATTATAAGAATCTCTTTCTTCTAGTATTTTGGTTGTTTTCTCACAAAAATATACTTCTTATCTATATAATTTTTACATTATTATCTCCAAAGCTTTTTCTTAGAAAAGACATAAGTTCCAAATCAGATTTTATCCATAATTCCCTATCCAACCTAAACTTTTTTCTTTCTTTTTTTGTACACAAATATACGGGAATATTTCCTTTAAAGTTTACAAATACCGGTCTAATTCTCTCTAAAGCTTCCTTTAAAATATCTTGATCCTCAATCAAAATATAAAGTTTTTCCGTATCTATTCTCACCAGAGGCTCTATAACTTCACAGAGAAGCTTAGGCTGTTCATCTTCCCTTACACTTACTCTGCCCTTTACTATAATCATATAATCATCTTCAATTAGGCTCTTAACTCTCTGAAACACTTTGGGAAATACTATTATCTCCATAAGTCCATAGAGATCTTCTAACTTTGCAAAAGCCATCATATCATTATTTTTAGTAATCTTTTTAGATACTTCGGAAAGTATACCACCAACTATAACTCTATCTCCGTCTTTTACTTTAGCTTCCTCTACAAAATTATCTTCCAAAGTCTTCCTACCTACTATGTCAGATATTTTAGTATCTGTTTGTAATTCTAATGTTCTTACATATTCATCCAGTGGATGTCCTGAAAGGTATAATCCTGTCATCTCCTTTTCCATAGCCAGCATATCTAGCTTTTTAAATTCTTCTATAGAAGGATACTTTATTCTTACACTGCTATCTTCAATTTGAGAGAATAAACTCACCTGTCCTTCTATATTCTTTTTTCTAGAATTTGTAACGCTGTCAATTACTTTTTCATGTACTGCTATAAGTTGAGACCTCAGCACGCCAAAACAGTCAAAGGCACCTGCTTTAATTAAGCTCTCTACTACTCTTTTATTTATGGAATTTAAATCTATACTATTACAAAAATCCACCAGGTCTTTAAACTTACCATGTTTTAACCTTGATCTGACTATGCTATCTATTACATTTTCACCTACATTTTTTATAGCAGATAATCCAAATCTTATATTTCCATCTTCTACTGTAAACTTTGTGCAGCTTTCATTAATACTTGGAGGCATTATTTCTATTCCAATACTTTTGGCAAACCTTATATAATAGGCTACTTTTTCACTGTCTCCTTTTACACTATTTAACATAGCTGCTGTAAACTCAGTAGGATAATAATACATTAAATACGCCGTTCTAAATGCCACTACAGCATATGCTGCAGCATGGGATTTGTTAAATGCGTAGGATGCAAAATCCATCATAGAATCAAATATGTCATTGGCTATTTTTTCAGATATACCATTTCGCACGCAGCCTGGTACCTGGATTTCTCCATTTTCATCTACAATTCCATATACAAAATTATGGCGCTCTTCTTCCATAACATGATGCTTCTTTTTTGACATAGCACGTCTTACCAAATCACTTCGACCCATGGAATATCCTGCTAAATCCCTTACAATTTGCATTACTTGTTCCTGGTATACCATACACCCATAAGTAACAGAAAGAATGTGCTCAAGCTGAGGGGTTACATATTCTATCCCCTCAGGATTATTTTTGTTTTTAATATATTTAGGTATTTCTGACATAGGCCCTGGTCTATACAGACTGATACCTGCTATTATATCCTCCAAAGAATCTGGTTTTAGTTCCTTCATAAAAGAACTAAAACCAGGTGACTCAAGCTGAAATACCCCTACAGTTTTTCCTTCACCTATCATATTGTAAACAGCTTTATCATCATAATCTATAGTATCTAAGTCAATTTCTATACCCTTATCCTCTTTAATCATTTCAACAGCATCTCTTAAAACAGTCAACGTACGCAATCCTAAAAAGTCCATTTTGAGAAGCCCTAGTTCCTCCAGAGTGTTCATAGTAAATTGTGTAACTATATTATCTTCATTTTTTTGAAGTGGCACATAATTTACAAGAGGTTCTGAAGCTATAACAACTCCTGCCGCATGGGTGGAGGTATGCCTTGGAAGTCCTTCAAGTGCTCTAGCAATATCTAGAAGTTCCTTAGTTCTTGACTCACTGTCATAAGCTTCTTTAAACTCAGGATTCATATCAAGTGCTTTATCTATAGTTATATTTGGAATTGAAGGTATCATTTTGGCTATTCTATCTACTTCCCCATAACTGTAATTCATCGCTCTACCTACATCTCTTATACACATCTTGGCTGCCATGGTTCCAAAAGTTATAATTTGAGATACACTGTTTTTACCATATTTTTCTACAACATAATCTATTACTTCTCCACGTCTTTCATAGCAAAAATCACTGTCAATATCCGGCATAGAAACTCTTTCAGGATTTAAGAAACGTTCAAATATAAGCTTATATTTTATAGGATCTATTTTAGTTATTTCAAGTGTATAGGCAACTATAGAACCTGCCCCACTTCCTCGTCCAGGTCCTGTCATTATCCCATTTTTTCTCGCAAATCTTATAAAATCCCATACTATAAGAAAATAGTCAACATAACCCATTTTCTTTATTATGCCTAGCTCATATTCCAGCCTACTTTTCAATTCATCTGTTACATCACTATATCTTTTATAAAGTCCTTTATAGCATAAATCCTTCATGTACTCATAAGGATCTGTATCTTCCGGTAGGGGAAATTTAGGAAGCTTTGATTTATGAAACTCATAATCGAAATTACACTGATCTGCTATTTTAATCGTATTCTCTAGAGACTCTGGAACATTGGAAAACATGTCATACATTTCATCTGGTGATTTTAGATAAAATTCATCCGAAGGATATCTCATTCTATTTTCTTCATCTACAGTTTTGCCAGTTTGTATGCAAAGCAAAATATCATGAGCCCTGTAATCTTCTTTTTTTATATAATGTACATCATTTGTAGCAACCAGAGGTATATTTAATTTTTTAGACATAGAAATCAACTGTTCATTTATCTTGAGCTGATCTGCTATTCCATGATATTGAATTTCCAAATAAAAACCATCTTTAAAAGTATTTTTATAAAACAAAGCTGTCTCTTCAGCTTTATCTATATTTCCTTTTAATATATTGGATTGAACTTCACCACTCATACAGGCACTTAGTGCTATTAACCCTTCACTGTGATTTTTCAAATAATCATGGTCTACTCTTGGCTTATAGTAAAATCCTTTTATAGAAGCTGTGGATACTATTTTCATTAAATTATGATATCCTTCTTCATTTTTCACTAAAAGTACCAGATGATAGTTTTCATTTTTTCCGTTATTTTGCTTTATAGTCATATCTCCCTGAGATACATATATCTCACAACCTATTATAGGCTTGATTCCCTGTGCCCTTGCTTCTTTATAAAATTCTACACATCCGTACATAACACCATGGTCTGTTATTGCCATGCTATCCATTCCCAGTTCTTTTGCCCTGGCTATAAGTTCTGGAATTTTAGCTGAAGAATCCAGGAGGGAATATTCCGTATGTTGATGTAAGCTAACCCATCTATGTTTTCCTTTGTCCATTAAACATTACCTTCTTATCATTTTTGCAGATAAAATGCTTTTCCCAACTATATCCTTTTTATCATTAAGCATACTAACTTCTACTTTGCAATAATTTATACCTTTGCCTATTACATCTACATATATTGTAATTTCATTATCAATTTGTACGGGCTTCATAAAATATGTATTTATATTATCTACAAGTATATTTGCATTGTTTTTCTGTCTCAAGATTACAATTGCCATAGTGGACAAGAGCATATTTAAGGTACCCCAGGAACCTGTCCCCATAGAATCTAACATTTCTGCAGTTATTCTTCCTGTAAAGCAATTTCTACCATCCTTAACCTGAAATTCAAATTTCTTTAGTATGGAGTCTTCAAGAGTTTCTGCTAGTTGAGGTTGCCTTGCCATGTATTGAAGTGCCTTTATCACATCTTTCCTAGTTATAACTCCTATTAATTTTTTACCTTTTACTACAGGAAATAATTCTATACCATCCCACCCCATTATATGAGCTGCATAAGCTACTGTAGTTTTAGGTGTTACTGTAATTGGTTCCTTGGACATCACCCTGCCTATAACTTCATCATCAGAACCATGACTTGGTAAATCCTTTGGTGCAACAATTCCTACTAGTTTATTTTCATCATCTACTACAGGATATCTGTCATGCTTAAATTCTTTCATCATTTGCTTCCACTTAAGTACCGTATCCTTAACGTTAAGATACGACGGGTTAATTTGCATTATATCTTCTACAAGCACTATTTCTTTTTTTATTAAATTTTCTGAAATAGCTTTATTTATCATACTAGCTACAGTAAAAGTATCATAGCTGGTAGATATTATAGGAAGACCCTTTTCGTTAGCCAGGTTCTTTATCTGATTGCTGCATCCAAAGCCACCAGTTATAAGGACTCCTGCATCGTTTAAAAGGGCAAGTCTTTGGGCTTCTTCTCTGTTTCCTATTATGACTAAACAATCTTTTTTATATACTGTTTCATGGCTTCTATGGTCATAGCTCCTATTATAAATCGATGTAGTACTTTATGTACTCCATTTTTTCCCCCAAGCAAACTTCCATCTACTATGTTTATTACCTCACCATAAGTTAGAGACTCCATATTTTTCTTTTCAACTTTTTCAATCCTCACAGTTCCCACTCTTGGAATTGTAGTAACTATTCCAAGGCTATCTGAATCTTTTATAGCCCTATATGCCGTTCCATCACTAACCCCTAACTCACTTGCTATACTTCTCACTGAAATTTTAGTACCAGTTTCTAGTGAAAGTATGTACTTGATTATATCCTCGTGTTTTGACATATAATCTGTGCCTACCTTTCTTTTCTCAGTTCATCTGCTATTTTCTCAATTCTTCTAAGTCTGTGATTTACTCCAGATTTACCTACTTTAGGATTCAACATTTCACCTAATTCCTTTAAAGATTCATCTGGGTAATTTAACCGAAGTTCCGCAATATCCCTTAAATTTTCAGGCAGTCTATTTAACCCTATTTCTTTTTGTATAAGCTTTATACTTTCCATTTGTCTTACTGCTGCATTAACAGTTTTACTCAAATTTGCAGTCTCACAATTCACCAACCTATTTACGTTATTCCTCATTTCCTTCATTATCCTTATGTTCTCTAATTCCAAAAGAGAAGAGTGTGCTCCTATTATATTCAAAAGATCCACTATCTGCTCTCCTTCTTTAATATACACTATAAAACTACTCTTTCTCTGTATTACTTTAGAGCTTAATCCATATCCATTTATAAGTTTACTCAAATCCAATGCATAATCACTGTCATGGGTTACAAATTCAAGGTGATATGTCTTTTCTGGATTACTTATACTCCCACCACCTAAAAAAGCTCCCCTTATATAGGCCTTTTTTAGTTTTTCATTTTCCTTAATATTTTTTGTTATACTATAATCCAGTGAAAAAACATCTTCTTCTTCCTTTAAAAGTCCTACTTTTTTAAGTATGGATCTTACATCAGCATCTTCTGTTATCATTATTACGTACACATTATTTTTTTTTAAAGAATTACTCCTTTTAACCAGTATTCTAGTATGTATATGAAAAATATCCTTCAATATCTTAAATATGAATCTGGCAATTGCCGCATTTTCAGTAATTATCTTAAAGCTAAACTGCCTATTCCCTCCAAGCATCAAAGTTCCACTAACCTTCATTATGGCAGACAATTCTGCTATAGCTTCTTCCTCATCTATATCTGAATACCTACAAACTTCATTTTTTACTTTCAATGAAAATGACATATATATCTCCCACTTATCTCCTATTTTCCTTTAATCTTTCTGATAAATAGAAATATTCTATTATCTTCTTTCTATCAAATAACAGTTTTTTATCCATAATAGTTTCTATAAGTATGGAAGCTAATTTTTCAGAATTATGCCTTATAAGTCCATTCTTAATACTTATAAAATCCCCTTCAATTACTTTTACCCCCATAGAAGCTACTAAATCTTCATTTATTTTAACTAAATGAGATTCTTCTTCTTTATATTTCCCTTCTAGCTCCGTATTTATTTTACCTACATTTATAATTACATAATCTATTATAGGAGCACCGACATGGTTAAATATAGCCCTAATATGGTCTTCTACAGAAAATCCATCCGTTTCTCCCGGCTGGGTCATTATATTCGAAACATAAAGTTTTACAGCATTTGTATTTTGCAGCGCACTAGCTATATCACCAACTAAAAGATTTGGTATTACGCTAGTATACAAGCTACCCGGTCCAAGTATTACTGCATCGGCTTCTTTTATGGCTTCTACAGCTTCTTTTAATGCCCTGGCATCTCTAGGCTCTATAAAGACTTTATCTATTGGACTATTTCTTTCTATTGCTTTTTGGGGAATATTTGATTCTCCCTCTACAATAGATCCATCTTTCAATTTGGCCTTTAAAGTTAAATTGTCAAGGGTAACAGGCATTACCTTACCTGTTACCGCAAGTACAGAACTCATTTTATGGACAGCTTCTTCAAAATTTCCAGATATTCCATCCATAGCTGCTAAAAATAAATTTCCAAAGCTCTGATTTTTCAATCTTCCATCCTTAAACCTATACTGAAGTAAATCTTCCATAAGTGGCTCAGTATCAGCAAGTGCCATTATACAGTTTCTTATGTCTCCTGGTGGGAGCATTCCAAGATCTTCCCTTAGATCTCCGGAGCCTCCTCCATCATCTGCTACAGTTACTATAGCAGTTATATTAGACGTATAGTATTTAAGTCCTCTTAGCATAGTGGAAAGGCCAGTTCCTCCTCCAATAGCAACTATTTTAGGGCCTTTTACCAAAAGACGTTTTTCATATATTAAATTTTCTAACTTTCTGGAATCTAACGACACACTTAAATATCCTTTATTTATAAGTGCTATTATAGACCTCATACCTTGAGTTATGGAAATATACACTACAAATATCCCAGATATGATTAAAAATACATAAAATGATATATAGTAAAGGCTGTAAAATCTTCTGTTTACAAATTCTATTACTCCAAATATTATAAAGAGTACTCCCATGGCTCCAAGCATAACCCACCTTTTAACTTTTATGCCAGGTCTAAGCCAATCTACAATCTTCATAATTTTTTACCACCTTTATTAACATCTTCTTCTATATCTCTATGATCAATATTAACCTTGTGTCCATTGTTTTTTAGTCTATTATAAATGGCATTTGCAATAAATACAGAACGATGCCTTCCCCCGGTGCATCCTATAGAGATAATCAGTTGTCTCTTTCCTTCTTTTAGATAATTTGGAATTAAAAATTCTAACATGTTTTCCAGTTTATTTATAAATTCATTAGTTTCCTTAAAACTCATTATATATTTCATTACAGAGGTATCCTTGCCCGAATATTCTTTTAACTCAGGTATATAGAAAGGATTTGGTAAAAATCTCACATCAAATACTAGATCTGAATCAACAGGTATGCCATATTTAAATCCAAAAGAGAGTACAGTAATCATAAGCTCTGTTTCCATCTGTCCTTCTTCTGAATATATCTTAGTTATCTCTTCTCTAAGTTCCCTAGTTACTAAGTTAGATGTATCTATTATGTTGTCTGCCCTGTCTTTCAATTCCCTAAGTTTGTTTCTTTCCATAATTATACCATTTAAAATTCTTCCGTCAGGTGCTAGGGGATGTTTTCTCCTGGATTCTTTGAATCTTTTAATAAGTACTTCCTCTGAAGCATCTAAAAACAATATTTCATATTTATAACCCTGCTTCTTTAGATAATTCAAGCTTTCAAATATGTCATTAAAAAATTGACCTCCTCTTATATCTATTACCAGGGCTATTTTATCTATTTTCCCATCAGTTTTATAGCATGCTTCCGCAAATTTCGGTATTAGTGTAGGAGGAAGATTATCTACACAAAAGTACCCTAAATCTTCTAAACTTCTTATAGCCTGAGTTTTTCCCGCTCCAGATAATCCTGTCACTATAACAAATCTCATAGTCACATCCCTCCATTTAAAAATATTTTTACTTTTTCTAATTATATCACAACAAACTACAACAATAAATATAACCTAAAAAGGGGAACCAGTGCAATACACAGCACCAATTCTCCGCTCTCTACTCTTCCCCTATAACTCTAACTTCAGTATACAAGTCTACATTAAATTTTTCCTTAACTTTATGCTGTACAATAGCTATTAAATCTAAAATATCTTTTGCTGTTGCACTCCCTTTATTTATTATAAATCCTGAATGCTTTTCAGATACTTGAGCGTCACCTACACTCTTCCCCTTTAATCCACTGTCTTCTATAAGTTTTGCAGCAAAATAACCTTCTGGCCTTTTAAAGGTGCTTCCTGCAGATGGATATTCTAGAGGTTGTTTTTCATTTCTCCTTCTATTCAAATCTTCTACACGGTTTTTTATCTTCTCATAATCTCCATGCTCCAAATTAAAGGTTACTTCTAGGACAGTATATTTGTATTTTAAAATGGAACTGCTTCTATATTCTAACTCTAATTGTTTTCTATCTAATACTTTGATTTTTCCTTCACTATCTATAACTTTTGCACCTTCTACAACATGTGAAATTTCACCATTATAAGCACCTGCATTCATTGTAACTGCCCCACCTACGCTTCCAGGTATACCACAGGCAAATTCAAAACCTGATAATTTGTTATTAAGAGCAGTAGCTGAAATATCCTTCAGCGATACGCCGCTTCCTGTAATAATCTTATTGTCCTCAACTTTAACTTCATTTAGTTTTATAAGTTTAATCATTATGCCTCTTATTCCGCCATCTTTAACAAGTAAATTAGAACCATTTCCCATTATATAATAAGGTATATTATGTTCTTTACATAACGTTATAACATCTACTACTTCCTGAAATTTTTTAGGAGTAACTAATATATCTACAGGACCTCCTACTCTAAAAGAAGTATGTTCCTTCATAGGTTCGTCTATTTTTATGTCTTCTTTATCTAATATTTTCTCTAAATTTGTAGCAAAATCTTTAAACTTATTCATTATAAATATTCTCCTTGAAAATTAAAATTAAGCGTTACACTATGTAATTATAATATACAATGCAATTACAAATTGTATCATATTTTCTTTTATCTATCAAACTAAATTTTTTATTTAAAATAAAGTTAAAAATATAGGATTTAATTTTCACTCTTTTTAAAATATGAAATTATACTTTCGGCAGTACGTCTATCTATTGAAGGCGTATCCATAAGTTCATTCATGGCAGCCTTTTTTATATTCTCTATACTCTCAAATTTTTTTAACAATTCTTTTCTTCTCTTGTTACCTACATTAGGTATGTCTTCTAATACAGAATGAAGTACTCTTTTGTTTCTCAAACTCCTATGATAGGTTATTGCAAACCTATGAACTTCATCCTGTATTCTAGCAATGAGTTTAATTACATTGGAATGAGGAGATATCAAAACTTCCTCATTTTTATATATAAGTCCCCTAGTCCTATGTCTATCATCTTTTACCATTCCACACACAGGTATGCCTATATTAAATTTTCTTAACACCTCTAAGGCCGCATTTACCTGGCCCTTTCCACCATCCATAAGAATTAAATCTGGAAAGGCACAAAACTTTCCTGCACTAAACTTCAAATTTTTTTTCTTTATTCTCTCTATTTCATCAAAGCCATGCTTAAATCTTCTAGTCAGTATTTCCCTCATACTATCGTAGTCGTTGGCTCCTTTTACAGAATTTATTTTGAATCTTCTATAATCACTGTTTTTAGCTCTTCCATCTTCAAACACTACCATAGTGCCTACTGAGTCCACGCCCTGAATGTTAGATATATCATATGCTTCTATTCTGTGGGGTATATCTTCCATATCTAATACTTCTGTAAGTTCTTCGAGAGAAGTATTATACATCTTCTTATCTTGAATTAATTTCAATTTAAAATTTTTTAAAGTTGTCCTGGCATTTTCCTCCACCATATTTAAAGTAGCCCTTTTTTCTCCTTTTTGAGGTATTTTAATATATACCCGGGCATCTTTTTTCATACTAAGCCAATTCTGGAGAAGTTCAATTTCATCAGCTTCAGGCACATATATTGTTTTTGCTATATATGCAGTTCCCCCATAAAATCCCTCTATAAAATTTGACACTATTTCGCCCTTAGGCAAATCCTGTGTATTTTCTAAAATAAAATGCTCTCTTCCTACTATTTTTCCAGATCTAGAGAAAAATACTTGAACACAGCTGTCCACATTATCTGAATACATATTTATAAAATCTTCATCTTCAAATCCTCCAGTGGTTATCTTTTGTTTTTCAATTATCTTTTGCACTGCTATAATTTTATCTCTCAGTTCTGCAGCTTTTTCAAATTCAAGTTTTTTCGAGGCAATTTCCATATCTTCTTTAAGCTTTTTACTTATGTCTCTATTTTTTCCTGATAAAAAATCCATAACTCCACTTACGATTTTTCCGTATTCTTGTTTAGTAATGTATCCAGTACAAGGAGCTTTACACAATCCTATATAGTAGTTTAAGCAAGGCCTTCCCTTCATTTCTCCTTCTTTTATTGATAGTCTACAAGTCCTAATTGGAAATATCTTTTTTATAATTTCCATAGTTTCATATACAGCAGAAGGACTAATATAAGGTCCAAAGTATTTACAGCCATCCTTTACCATATTTCTAGCAGATATTATTCTCGGGAAATCCTCATTTACTGTTATTTTTATAAGAGGATATCCTTTATCATCTTTTAAAAGGATATTATACCTAGGTCTATATTTTTTAATTAGGTTACATTCTAAAATAAGAGCTTCCATTTCTGAATCTGTAACTATATATTCAAATTCAGCAATATGCTTCACCATAGCCTTTACCTTTTCAGAATGATTCTTAGAATTTTGAAAGTACTGCCTAACTCTATTCTTTAAAATTTTTGCCTTTCCAACGTATATTACCTCACCTAAAGAGTTTTTCATTAAATATACTCCCGGTTTATCCGGTAATACCTTTAATTGATATTCAAAATCAAACACTACATCCACTCCTAAAACTACTTACAAAATATAATTGGAAGCTTATATATTGTAAATAAAAGTCCAAATATCATTAAAAAATCCTCTATTACACAACCAATTTTAGAATTAGTATTATAAGTTAACGGCAGTTTAAATTTTTTATTCTTAAAAGGGTAAAAAAGGGGTACCCCTCTATTCGTAACCATGTCACAAAGTAGATGCATTCCATATCCTATCATAAAATAGTACACCAAATAGTGTATATTATACATGTTTCCTAAATATCCTATAATAAAAGAAAACAATATCATCCCCATCAAGCTGTGAGTCAATCCATTTCTATGAGAAGATACAGCTATTATTATAAACGATATACCAATAGCTTTAATAATAGGTGCATTAGTATGAAGATAATCGTACCAAAGTAGTCCTATCCCTAAAGAGCTATACACCATAATCTTACTTGTCTTATTCCTAAATGGAAGTATATATTTGTTTATTATACTTTTAGGGTGATCCACATCTGGAAGTATTGATGAAAACGCTACTATTAAAAGGCCAATATAATTAAATTTCCCCGGAAGTACGTTGTAAACGGACAAAAAAGTAACTATTCCCACTTCTGCATGAGTTTTCCCCTTCATATTTTCTCCTTTTTATCTTGTCATAATGTTAAATATTTTTGCATATAATTCGATAATCCGCTTATTGCCTATATTATAACATTAAATTTACAACAAATTTACTTTTTACAACAAAATTTCCCGGGGAATTTTAAAATTTCAATTATTTTCGTAATGCTGTTCTTATAACTTCCGAAGCTATAGAAGCTGCTAACTTTCCTCCCTGTCCTCCATTTTCTACAATTACCGCCACAGCTATCTGTGGATCATCATAAGGTGCAAAACCTATAAACCAGGAATGAGGTGGTGAACCAGGTCCTTCTGTCTGATTATCTGCTGTTCCCGTTTTTCCTGCTACTTCTACACCTTCCACAGAAGCATTAGTTCCTGTTCCAGATTCTACAACAGATTTCATAAGGTCTTTCATAGTATTTGCTGTATTTGAAGAAATTATTTGGCCCACTTGTTCTGCTTGTATGTTCTTTACTTCTTCACCTGTACTTGTAAGTACATCGCTTACCAAATGAGGTTTCATCAAGACACCACCATTGGCTATAGTGCTTGTAACTACTGCCATTTGAAGTGGACTTGCCAAATCACTGCTCTGCCCTATAGCACTCTGGGCTATACTTCCCTTTTCATAGGATTTTAGCACTGGAAATTTGCTAGGTTCTACAGGTATTCCGTCTGTAGGTATTTCCTTGTTAAAGAAAAACTTTTCAGCAGTTTGTTTTAACCTGTCATTTCCAAGCTCAATTCCAAGTGATCCAAAATAAACATTACTGGAATGAGTATATGCTTGTTTAAAATTAATACTTCCAAAAACCTCTCCTTCAAAATTGTGCAGAGAATATCCTCCGCCTAAAGGAAGTTCACCATTATCCTGAAAATATCTATTTTCAATTCCTGATATATTTTCTAATCCACTTACAGCAGTTACAGTTTTAAAAGTAGATCCAGGTGGATAAAGTCCTGCCGTAGCTCTATTTAAAAGAGGTTTATTTTTATCCTGATTTAACTGCTGCCACGTATTTGCAAGGTCATTAGGATCAAAAGAAGGTCTTGACACAAGTGCTATTACTTCACCAGTCTTAGGGTTTAACGCCACAACTGCCCCCTTGTTTCCATCAAGCAAGTCATAAGCCATTTTTTGAGTTTCCAAATCCAAAGTTGTTTTTAAACTATTTCCCACTTTTTTTTGAGATTTCCCCTTATTCTGAATAAGGCTCTTTATACTATCCTGAATATTACTGGACATTAACTGTTCATCATATTTCTTCTCAAGCCCTGTAATTCCATATTTTTGATCCACATAACCAAGTACATGGGCAAACATTGCACCCCCTGTGTATTCTCTTTTCTGAGTTTCAGAATTTATAGGATCGCTCTTAGTAAGTGCATTACCATTTCTATCATATATCGTTCCCCTAAGCACCTCATTTCTCTTTATCCATAATCTTCTATTATAAGGACTATTCTCTATCTTAGGTCCCACTACCATTTCAAAATAAGTCATATAAGAAATAAGTGCTATAAAACATATTAAGAAGACCATCATCACTTTCTTTATATTGTTCACTATGTTATTCATAATGCTACCTACCCTCTTCTGATATCTTCTGAATTATACCCAGCGAAAAAAATGTTATTAGCATAGAACTTCCTCCCCTACTTACAAGAGGTAATGTTATACCTGTAAGTGGGATAGCATTCATAACACCACCAACTATAACTAAAACCTGCGATGCAATCATTGCACTATAGCCTACTGCCAAAAGTCTTGAGAATTTATCACTTCCATACACAGCAGCTCTCATACATCTATAAAACAACAAAAAATACAATATTATTATGGCAAATCCTATAAGTATTCCAAGTTCTTCGCACAACACCGCAAATATAAAATCCGTAGTATTAATAGGCACATATTCCGGATGTCCTAGTCCTAGTCCCGTTCCGGTAAGTCCTCCAGATGCTATAGAAAACATAGATTGAACAATTTGATAACTCTGATTATTAGCATAAGGCCAAGGATTTTTCCATATCATAACCCTTGTTCTAACGTGATTAAACAATCTATAGCTTATTACTGACCCTGCAGCTGAAAGCAAAAAACATATAGCTACATACCTAAATTTAGAGGTAGCTATATACAGCATGGTCACAGATATGCCAAAAAATATAAGAGCAGATCCAAGATCCCTCTGAATTACCATAAATACTAAGGACATCATTACTACTGCACAAGGTATTATTAAATTTTTAAAATTTTTATAATCCTTTAATTCCGCCGCCAGGTAGGCTACCAAAAATAGTTTTCCAAATTCAGATGGCTGAAACTGAATTCCACCCAGGCTAACCCAGTTTTTTGAACCATTAATTTCAGTACCTGAAAAAGTACCCATTGCCATAAATATTAATGTAACTACCAAATATATATATTTATACTTGCTGAATCCACTAGTATCCGGCATTAATACAACAATGAGTATGAATCCAGTAACTCCGATTGCAAACCAAATTATTTGTTTAATAGAGGCTGCAGTATCTATTCTATATATCATTACCATACCTATAACTGACAGTATACTAGAAAAAATAAATATATATTTATCTCCGTCGGAGAAAAATTTTCTTATTACAAAGTAAGAATATCCTATAAGAAGACAAGTTACCAGTGCCATTATCATAGCACCTTTATCAAAAGGCTGCTTTATAATTGCCAAATTCAAGAAACATACAAAACATAAAAAATATGTATATCTTAATAACTTTTTTTCATCTCTAGTAGTATCCAATATTCCACCACCCACTTATTTATGATAGTTTTTAAAAACTAATTATATTTAATCATCCTATAACTTTAAAGGATGTGTTTCCAATTTTAATTTCATCGCCAGAAGCCAAATAATGCTTGCCTCTTAATTTTTTACCATTTAAAAGAGTACCATTAGTACTTCCCATGTCCTCTAATATACACTCTTTTCCATTTTTTACGTAAATTCTTGCATGATGTCCCGAGGTATATGGATCCTCTAGCATAAGTTGATTATCGCCTTTTCTTCCTATGGTTATCTCCCTTCGCACTGGAATTACAGCACCTCTCCTAAGATTTGCATTTTCACCTGGATTAACTACTTCAAGCCCAAAGGATTTCCTATTGATATTTCTACCTTTCTTGCTTCCATTTTTAACATCCTTGTACATTATTTTCAGTGCCCAAAATATTATAATATATACTATGCCTATGATAACAATTTTAAAAACTATACTCAATTTACTAAGATCCATTTAAATATCCTCCCTTAATACATGGAAAGACTAGCATTATAGGTGTGGTTATGCTAGTCTTTATGTAAATTATAACATCTTTTTTAAGTATTGTCCTGTGTAAGAACCCTTATTTTCAGATATTTGTTCTGGAGTACCCATGCAGAGAATGTTTCCCCCTTTTTCTCCACCTTCAGGTCCAAGATCAATGATATAATCCGCACACTTTATAACATCTAAGTTGTGTTCTATAACCACAATTGTATTACCTACATCTACAATTCTCTGAAGTATATTTATAAGTTTGTTTACATCATCTATGTGAAGTCCTGTAGTAGGTTCGTCAAGTATATACATTGTCTTTCCCGTACTTCTTTTAGATAATTCATGGGCAAGCTTTATTCTCTGTGCCTCTCCACCAGATAATTGTGTGGAAGGTTGACCTAATCTGATATATCCTAGTCCTACATCCATAAGAGTTTGCAGCTTATTTTTTATTCTTGGTATATTTTCAAAGAATTTTAATGCTTCTTCTACAGTCATATTTAGCACATCATCAATATTTCTATTTTTATACTTTACTTGGAGAGTTTCTCTATTGTATCTTTTGCCCTTGCAGACTTCACAAGGCACGTATACATCTGATAAAAATTGCATTTCTATTTTTATTATTCCATCTCCACTGCAAGCCTCGCATCTTCCTCCTTTTACATTAAAACTGAATCGTCCAGGTTTGTATCCTCTCACCTTGGATTCAGAAGTACTTGCAAACACTTCTCTTATTATATCAAATACTCCTGTATAAGTTGCAGGATTGGATCTTGGAGTCCTTCCTATAGGACTTTGGTCTATATTTATAATTTTATCTACATTTTCTGTTCCCAAAATATTTTTATAATGTCCCGGCCTATCTTTTGAATTGTTTAATTCTTTATGTAGTGCTTTGTATAATATTTCATTTACCAAAGTACTTTTTCCAGATCCAGATACACCGGTAACACAAGTAAATATCCCTAAGGGGAAGGAAACATCTATATTTTTCAAATTGTTCTCTGCAGCACCTATTACTTTTATATATTTTCCGCTGCATTCTCTTCTATGTTCAGGTATTTCTATTTTTTTCTTTCCGCTTAAATACTGTCCTGTTATGGATCTATCACATTTTATAATATCCGAAATAGGCCCTGCAGCTACTACCTCTCCACCATGTTCTCCTGCTCCCGGTCCTATATCTACTATAAAATCTGACTGTTTCATTGTATCCTCATCATGTTCTACTACTATCAATGTATTTCCAATGTCTCTTAAATGTTTTAAAGTAGCTATAAGTCTGTCGTTATCTCTTTGGTGAAGCCCTATACTTGGCTCATCCAATATATAAAGCACTCCAACCAAACTTGAACCTATTTGGGTTGCAAGTCTTATTCTTTGGGACTCTCCTCCGGATAAAGTTCCGGCAGTTCTGGACAATGTCAAATAGTCCAATCCTACATCTATTAAAAATTGCAACCTACCACTTATTTCTTTCAATACTTGGTCACTTATAATCTTATCTTTTTCCGAAAGCTGTATCTCCTTAAAAAATTTCAATTCATCTTTTATAGACATGTTACACAGCTCAAATATGTTTTTTTCTCCTACTGTAATTGCTAATACCTCAGGCTTTAATCTGGCGCCCTTACATTTTGGACATGGATTATCACTCATATAATTTTCTATTTCTTTTTTTATATAGTCGGAATTTGTCTCCATATACCTTCTCTTCAAAGTATTGACTATTCCTTCATAAGAATGATTAAATTCCATCATTCTGTTTTCTTTTCTGTATTTAACTCTTATTTTTCCACCTCTTAATCCATAAAGTAATATGTCTACTACTTTAGGATCTAATTTTTCTATAGGTGTATCCAATTTGAATTTAAATGTACTCGAAAGAGCCTTCAGTATACTAAAAGTCCAGGAACCTTCCTTTAAACTTCCTTCTCCCCAAGCCGTAATAGCACCTTCTAATATACTCTTTTTTCTATCAGGTATTACTAAATTCTCATCTATCTCAAGCAAGGTACCAAGCCCATCACAAGTATCACATTTTCCAAAAGGTGAATTGAAAGAAAAAGTTCTAGGAGTAATCTCTCCTATACTTATACCACATTCCGGACATGCAAATTTCTCACTGAAAAGTATATCCTCTCCACCCAATATATTTACAATAAGTATCCCATCGGACAATTTTAAGGAGGTTTCTATAGAATCTGCAAGTCTGCTCCTTATTTCACTTTTAATTACCAACCTATCTACTACTATTTCAATAGTATGCTTTTTATTTTTTTCTAATTTTATCTCTTCATCTTGAAGATCTACTATCTCTCCATCAATTCTAGCTCTTACAAACCCATTTTTGACTATACTCTCCAGTATCTTTATGTGTTCTCCTTTTTTCCCCTTTATTACAGGTGAAAGTATCTGTATCTTAGTTCTCTCTGGCATCTCCATAATTTTATCTACCATTTGATCCACTGTCTGCTGGGTTATTTCCTTGCCGCACTTTGGACAATGTGGCACCCCTATACGTGCATACAATAGCCTCAAATAATCATATATCTCTGTAACTGTTCCTACTGTAGAACGTGGATTTCTACTTGTAGTTTTCTGATCTATAGATATAGCAGGTGATAAGCCTTCAATATATTCCACATCTGGTTTATCCATCTGACCCAAGAATTGCCTTGCATATGCAGATAATGATTCAACGTATCTTCTCTGACCTTCTGCATAAAGAGTATCAAATGCTAATGAAGATTTTCCCGAACCTGAAAGCCCAGTAAAAACTATTAACTTATCTCTTGGTATAGTCAAACTTATATTTTTTAAATTGTGAACTTTAGCACCTTTTATTACTATGCTATCTTTCATAAACTTAACTCCTTAGTTATCTAATTCTTTTATCCATATTATTTATTTTTCTGTTTTTTTAACTTAAGTATTGCATCTCTGAGTTTAGCAGCTTCTTCAAATCTAAGCTCTTTTGCTGCCTTTTTCATTTGTCTTTCATGAGCTTCAATGAGTTCATCTATTTTTTCATTGTCCGCCTTTACTGCTTCTTCTAGACTATTATATTCTTCTTTTTCTTCTAAAACCATAGTTGACTCTATAACTTCTCTAATTGCCTTATTAATTGTTTTTGGAACTATTCCATTCTTCTTATTATACTCAATTTGTATTTTTCTTCTTCTTTTAGTTTCACTTATAGCTTTATCCATAGATTTTGTAATAACATCAGCATACATTATAACTTTGCTTTCAGAGTTTCTTGCAGCCCTTCCTATAGTTTGAATAAGAGATCTCTCTGACCTTAAAAATCCCTCCTTATCTGCATCTAAGATTGCAACTAATGCAACTTCGGGTATATCAAGTCCCTCTCTTAGAAGATTAATTCCCACTAAGACATCAAATTCTCCTTTTCTCAAATCCCTTATTATCTTCATCCTATCTATAGTAGCTATACTGGAATGAAGATATCTCGCCTTGACATTCATGTCTTTAAAATAATCTGTTAAATCTTCTGCCATCTTTTTAGTAAGCGTAGTAACAAGTATCCTATATCCTCTTGATATAGTTTTTTGTATACTATTATACAAATCATCTATTTGTCTTTTAATTGGTTTCACTACAATTTCAGGATCTAAAAGTCCTGTAGGTCTTAATATTTGTTCTGCCACATTTTCAGAATGTTCCAATTCATAGTCTGCTGGTGTAGCACTTACAAATACAACCTGATTTATCTTTTTTTCAAATTCTTGAAATTTTAAAGGTCTGTTATCGTAGGCAGAAGGAAGTCTAAAACCATACTCCACTAATGAATCTTTCCTGGATTTGTCTCCTGCATACATGGCTTTTACCTGAGGAAGAGTAACATGACTTTCGTCTATAAAAAGCAAAAAATCATCTGGAAAATAATCAATAAGGGTTTGTGGAGGACTTCCCTTAGCTCTTCCATCCATTATTCTAGAATAATTTTCAATTCCACTGCAATATCCTACTTCTCTCATCATTTCTATATCAAAATTAGTTCTCTGTTTTAATCTCTGTGCTTCAAGCAATTTATCCTGAGATGTAAGTTCTTTAAGTCTGTATTCTAACTCTTCTTCTATCTTTTCTATAGCTAATTCCATTTTTTCTCTTGAAGTGGCAAAATGAGATGCTGGAAATATATTTGCATGTTTTCTAAGTCCAATGGTATCTCCTGTGAGCACATCAAATTCCCTTATCTTATCAATTTCATCTCCAAAAAACTCTACCCTTATAGCATGATCTGTAGATGCCGCTGGAAATATGTCCACTATATCCCCTTTTACCCTAAAGGTCCCTCTTACAAAATTTATATCATTTCTTTCATACTGTATTTCTACTAACTTTTTTAGGACTTCATCTCTATTTTTTATCATCCCCGGCCTTAGAGACAAAGTTAATTTTTTATATTCTTCAGGGTTTCCAAGTCCATAAATGCAAGATACTGATGCCACTACAACTACATCTTTTCTTTCCAGGAGTGCAGAAGTAGCAGAATGCCTTAATTTATCAATTTCATCATTTATGGATGCATCTTTTTCTATGTACGTATCTGTCTGAGGTATATATGCTTCTGGTTGATAATAATCATAATATGATACAAAATATTCTACAGAATTATTCGGAAAGAAATCTCTGAATTCTGAACATAACTGTGCTGCCAAAGTTTTATTATGTGCAAGCACCAGTGTAGGCTTTTGTACTTTTTCTATTATGTTGGCCATGGTAAACGTCTTACCTGATCCAGTTACTCCTAGTAATGTTTGAAATTTATTTCCTTTTAAAACACCACCCGCTATACTATCTATAGCTTTTGGTTGATCTCCAGTAGGTTTAAATTTAGAATGTATTTTAAAAACTCCCATTTCCTAATCATCCTTATCTTTATCTTTATCCTTATTTTTCATATCATTTAGCATTTGAGAAAATCGGCTTTTATCAAACTTTACAACCATACTGTCCTTAGGCACCTCTCTGGGTACAAAAACTATTCCAAGCCTCTTATCTTTGTTCATCTTGTTATAACTAACCTGTTCTAAAGCTCCAGATACATCTTTTACTTTAAAGCAAATAAAATTTGAATATTCCTTTACTATTTCAGTTATTCTATCTTCACTTTCAACTTTTTCACCATTCACTTCCACCAACAAATCTCCAGTTTTTATTCCCATTTCACTTGCAGGTGAATTAGGTGCCACAGCAAGTACCATAATCCCTTCACTGCTGCTTATGTATTTAGGTGCCCCTTTATTTTCCAAATACCTCTGCAGGATAATAATTCCTTCATGAGCTAAAGGTGCAAATATAACTACAAAGAATTTCAACACAATATTTAAAACTGCCAATTGTGCTACCCCAAATAAAATAATACCGTATAGCATTACAATAACACCAGATATTCGACTCTTTTCCTTTACACTTTTAGTAAAAGTCACACTATTGTATCCCACTACAGCATAAAATGGCATTAATGTAAGAACTGCATTTTTTAAAATATTAAACGGTATAGAAGTTTTTACTATAGGCCACCATCCAGGAAGAGACACCTGCCATGAACTTGCTATTGCAGATTTATCATGAATCATAAAAAATATAGCAACTGGAACTATCCAATATCTTCGCAGGGCAAATCCACCTATTATACTGCCACCTTTACTTGTAAAAACCGGAATAGATCCTGTCTTTCCGTCCAATATAATTAAAATTCCCTCTACAAAATGTATTACAGCTACCATACTCATGAGGGCAACTACATCTATCTTTAAGAAATCCAAATTTGGAAGGTTAAACCTTGAAGATAATATAGCCATCGTAAGACTTAAAAATCCAAGTACTGCACCAGAGTAAGAAAAACATATGAACCTTGGATTAAAAAACATAAATATTATAGATGCTAAAAATACTAAATCTACAGAGGAACTTTCATCAAAAACTATTCCTAAATAGGACATAATAGTAGTAATGAGAACCCCTGCAAAAATTCCTATTACGATTTGTGATATTGTAAGTTCAAAAGGAGAGTTAATTCTTTCTCCAATTATCATCTTTTGCATTACAGTTATCTGTTTATTTTTTCTGTATAACATAAGTGCAAGAACAGCTAAAATAATTATTAAATACGGTTCTGTCAATGCAAAAGCTATGGACTTCAATGTATACAATAATATCATTAAGATTAGTTCCCCTCTCCATAAATTAAGTTAGACAGAACCAATCTGTCTAACTTAAAACTTCAAATACAATTATATTCGCTTAAGGCATTTTCAAAGAAATAACTAGTCAGTATGCTAGCCTATTTTCTTTCAAATGCCTAAATGTTTTCCTAGTTCGTCAGAATTTAAATCTATTTTATTTTGCTTTTTGCTATTTCAAGCGCTTTGCTAAATTGAGGATCTTTGTTCCTATCATAAGCAGCTTTCTTAAGTTCTTCAGGATATATCACTTCTACATTAGGTTTTATCCCTTTCTTGTGTATGTTTTCTCCATTTGGAGTATAATATTTTGATATAGTAACTTTGAGTGCAGTGCCACTTCCTGTATCAAGTATAGTTTGAACTACTCCTTTTCCATAGGTTTTTTCTCCAACTAAAGTCCCAATTTTATAATCTCTAATGGCTCCTGAAAATATTTCCGATGCACTGGCACTATTTCCATTAGTCAATACTGTCAAAGGCAAATTAGTAAAATCCCCACCTTTTGATTTATACTCTTTTTTATTGCTGTATTTATCAACTGTAGAAACTATAACCTTACCACTAGGTACAAAATTAGACACCATATCAACACATTGATCTAAAAGTCCACCTGGATTATCTCTTAAATCTATAATTAATGATTTCATACCCTGATTCTTCAATTTATTCAACTGATCTTTAAAGTTTTTTGCAGTATTTTCGTCAAACATACTTACCTGAATATATCCTACATTATCCTGCAGCATTTCACCTTTTACAGTGGCAATGTCTATTTTCTGTCTTTTAACTTTTACATCGAAATTTCCTTTGCTCTCTCTATATAATGTCAGCGTAACTTCCGTATTCTCTTGACCTTTCATTAAAGATACAGCTTTATCTAGATCTTTTCCACTAACACTGGTTCCATTTACTTTCTCAATTATATCATTTTTTATTATTCCCGCTTTTTTTGAAGGGGAATTATCAAATACATCCATTACAACAATATTATTGTCTTTTGCTGCAACCTGAATTCCAACACCACTATAATTTCCCTGAGTTTGAACATTAAACTCTTCAAATTCTTTTTTATTCATAAATACAGTATAAGGATCATTCAGCGATGAAGTCATTCCCTTAATGGCACCTTCAACTAAAGTTGAATCATTTATAGGTCCATCATAATATTTATATAATTGACTTCTAATTTCAAATAGCTTTCCAAAATTTCCTACAGTATTTCCCTGAGCACTTGTTATAAAACTAGTAGTTCCAAACATTGTAAGGATATTTGTTATAAGTACAATTGCTATAGTCCATAATATCCATTTTCTCTTATTATTCAATTTGCTCACCTCATTTTTTGAAACATTCACTATTATAGTATTTATGTAAATCTTAAATAATTATAACACTAAAAAAAATAAATTTGTAAAACTATTATAAAACTAGCATGCAAAAATAAAATTTCTGCATGCTATATATAGCTTTAAAATTTAATTAATTATCCTACTAATTTAAACTTCTAAGAATTTTCTAATGGATAGTGCACTTCCTACAGCACCTATAATAACACCCACCAAGACAAATATTCCCAAAATACTAGTAATTACATAAGTAGGACTAATTAACTGCATTATTACAAGGGCAGACGCCGCTTTAACGTATACTATTTTATACAGATAATAAAGTATTATATCTGAAACTATTCCCCCTGCAACGCCTATTATAATACCTTCTATAATAAAAGGCCATCTTATAAACCAGTCTGTAGCTCCAATGTATTTCATTATTTCTATTTCTTTTCTTCTAGAATAAACAGTTATCTTTATTGTATTTCCTATTAAAAATAGTGAAACTCCTATTAATATTATAAATATAATAGTTCCTACCCATTTTATAGTTCTAGTTATAGCTATAATTTTATCCACAATTTCTCTGGCATCTTGTACACTATATATTCCGGGCATTCCCTGTACATTTTTAACTACCCGGGACACAACTTGGGGATCTGAAACCTTCACTATGTATGCACTTGGAATTGGATTGTCCTTCTCAAGTCCCTCTACTAAAGATTTATTTTCCTTTCCCAACTGATTTCTAAACTTATCTAGTGCCTGAGATTTTGTTTCGTAACTTACATCCACTACTCCAGCTGTAGTATTTATTTTATCCTCGATATTTCTCTTCTGAATTCTAGTTATATTGTCCTGAAGATATATCTTTACCTCTACTTTAGATTGCACTTCCAATATACCTTGTTTGATATTTATCATAGCAAGTAGATATATACCGAAAATAAAAAGCGTAGCTGCTACCGTAGTTGCAGATGCTATACTTATAGTTTTATTTCTATTTAAATTTCTAAATGCATCCTTAATAGAAAAACTTACAGTACTAATCCTCATATCCGTATGCACCCCTTTGCTCATCTCTTACTATAATACCTTTTTCCAGTGCTATAACTCTTTTTCTCATAGAATCAACTATATCGCTTGCATGAGTTGCCATTAGTACTGTTGTTCCAGCCTCATTTATATCATTTATTGTTTCCATTATGTCCATAGAAGTATCCGGATCCAAGTTTCCTGTAGGTTCATCAGCTATTAATATAGATGGGTTGTTTACTATAGCCCTTGCCAGTGAAATTCTCTGCTGTTCTCCTCCTGAAAGTTCATGTGGAAACGACTTGTATTTATCTGCCAGCCCAACTAAAGAAAGTACAACAGGTACTTTTTTTCTTATTTCTTTTGGATTAGCTTCAATAACCCTCATTGCAAATGCTACATTTTCATAAACATTTAAAGTAGGTATCAGTCTAAAGTCTTGAAAAACTACTCCTAATTTTCTTCTATATAAAGGTATCTTACTCCTTTTTAATTTTGTAATATTGAGATTGTTAACTATAATGTCTCCTGATGTAGGTTGAACTTCTTTCAAAAGTGCCTTTACAAAAGTAGTTTTTCCCGCTCCACTAGGTCCAACTAAAAAAACAAATTCCCCTTTTTCAATTTTTAAATTTATATTTGACAGTGCGAATATGTTATTATTGTAAACCTTGCTTACGTTTTTGAACTGTATCATTTAAATCTCTCCTTATATTTAACAAGTTTTTCAGCTTGCTACATTACAAAATTCATTATATCATACCGAAGGATGAAACCAAGAATTAAATATATGAAATTATTATTAACAAACTAAGGCTTAAAGTTTACTTTATTAAAAAGACGATGTTATATGAAATCATAACATCGTCTTCTACAAATTGCTATTTTAAAGCTATACACTTCTTAACAGCTTTCACTATATCCTCTGCTGTAAGTTTATAGGCTTTTAAGAGTTCTGCAGGCTTTCCACTTTGACCAAAAGTATCTTTTATGCCCACCCTTACTACTGGAGTAGGTAAATTTTCACTTAAAACTTCACATACAGCTGATCCAAGTCCCCCAATAACACTGTGTTCTTCTGCAGTTATAACCGCACCAGTTTGTCTTGCTGCATTTATTATTGCTTCCTTGTCTATAGGTTTTATTGTATGTATGTTTAAGACTGATACTTTAATACCTTCTTCTGCTAGATTATTATATGCTTCCAGTGCTGCATCAACCATTATACCAGTTGCAATAATAACTGCATTTTTTCCTTCTCTAAGCTGTACTGCTTTTCCTATTTCAAATTTATAATCTACATTGTCATTTATAACAGATACTCCTGACCTGCCCAGTCTTACATAACAAGGTCCATCCATTTCAGCTACAGCTTTAACTGCAGCTTCTGCTTCTACTGCATCACTTGGACATATAACTGTCATATTAGGTATGCTTCTCATAAGCGATATATCTTCTACAGACTGATGAGATGCTCCATCTTCCCCTACTGTAATACCAGCATGAGTAGCACATATTTTAACATTTAATTTAGGATAGCATATAGAATTTCTTACCTGCTCAAATGCTCTTCCCGTTGCAAACATAGCAAAAGTACTTACAAAAGGTATCTTATCACAAGTAGATAAACCTGCCGCTACTGCCATCATATTACCTTCTGCTATTCCCATGTCCATAAATCTATCTGGATATGCATCCTTAAACTTAGCAGTCTTAGTAGATTTTGAAAGGTCCGCATCAAGGACTACTACTTTTTTATTTTCAGCTCCTAATTCCACTAATGCTTTTCCGTAAGCTTCTCTAGTTGCTATTTTATTTGACATTACTCCTCACCTCCAAGTTCAGCTAATGCTTTCTCACATTGTTCTATATTTGGTGCTGAACCATGCCAGCCAACTTCATTTTCCATGAAAGAAACTCCCTTACCTTTAATAGTCTTACATACTATCATAGTTGGTTTGTTTCTAACTGTTTTTGCTTTTTCAATAGCATCTATTAGTTCTTCAAAACTATGTCCATTTACTTCTATAACATTCCACTTAAATGCCTTAAACTTATCCCCAATTGGGTATGCTGACATTACTTCTTCGCAAGGTCCGTCTATTTGAAGTCCATTAGCATCTACAAAAGCTGTAAGATTATCTAGTTTATAATGTCCTGCAGCCATAGCTGCTTCCCAAACTTCACCTTCTTCAAGTTCTCCATCACCTAGTAAAGTATAAACTCTGTAATCCTTTTTATCTATTTTCCCAGCTAATGCCATTCCTACAGCTGCAGATATGCCCTGTCCTAAAGAACCTGTAGACATATCTATTCCTGGTACTTCATTCATATTAGGATGTCCTTGAAGCATTGATCCAATCTTTCTAAGTGACTTTAACTCCTCTACATTAAAATATCCTTTTCTTGCAAGGGTACTATATAATGCAGGTGCTGCGTGTCCTTTTGATAATACAAATCTATCCCTATTTAAATCTCTAGGTTGCTCTGGATTAATATTCATTTCATAAAAATATAAAGTGGTTAAAACCTCTACTGCAGATAATGAACCACCTGGATGACCTGAACTAGATTCGGTTAACATTTTTATTATGTCTTTTCTTATAGTTACAGCAATCTTCTTAAGTTCTTCTATATTTCTTTTCACACCCTTAACCTCCTAAACTATATAAACAGAATTCTTGGCATCAGATATAGTTTTAACTCCATCTGATGCTTATTAACAAGCTTCTTAGTGCTTCAGCACTTAGAAGCCGTTATCCTTTAGGGAAAATCGTTATCCAGGGACGTACCTGCTCTTTACTTCCACTTGGAGACGTGAGAGTATTAGAGCAGGTAGTCATCGGATAAACAAAAACTATACTTATTATTTTAACACAAAATTTTATTTTTATATATAATCCTGGACATAAAATTTCACCCCTACATTTAAGATGCAGGGGCCCATAGTTCACAATATTAACTATAAAATTCATAAAATATTAGATGAAATTGGAATACTTACTGTAGTCCTACACTCACTAGAAGTGCACCATCTACCTTTTTCATATCTACATCTGTCATATGCCCAATTTTTTCCTTTAATCTTCTTTTATCTAAAGTTCTTATTTGTTCAAGCAGCACTACCGAATCTTTATTTAGCCCATAGGCTTCTGAAGAAATTTCAACATGAGTAGGTAGTTTTGCTTTATTTATCTGAGAAGTAATAGCCGCAACAATTACAGTGGGACTGTACTTATTACCTACATCATTTTGTAGAATAATAACCGGCCTTACCCCTCCTTGTTCAGACCCAACTACAGGGCTCAAATCAGCATAAAATATATCTCCTCTTTTCACTACTGTTGTCATCTGACAAATCACTCTCCGAAAGCTTCGCTTCATATTCTTTTAATTCCTTTATGTCACTTGCAAAGCCCATTTCTGCGAATTCAAGATTAAGCTGCGCCATTTCCCTATATCCTTTTTCCATTTCTGATATTCTATTTAACCTTTTTTTCTCATTAATATATAATATGATAACTTCCCTAATAAATTCACTTCTTTTTTTGCAATCTTCTTTAAGTGCTTTGTTAAATTCATTGTATAGTGTTTCTGAGAGGTTTACCACCAATCTTTTAGAATTTGACATATACAAATTAATACCTCCTATTACCCTAAGCGAAAGATATATACAACGTAATTATATTACCAAATCCACAAGTGTGTCAAAGAAATTATCTTTAATTTCAACATTTTTCTACTTGTATTTTTTACATAGGGCTTTTCATATCTATATTGATTTAATATAACTTTTCCCATATTTCTATTTAAGTCTATTATAATTTTATATGTAACAATTTCAGATATTAATTAAATATATATGTAATAATTCATTGTAGTTATTTGCATATTGTATAATTTACTTTTTACACTCAATTACTAACTTTATGTTAATCATCTGTAATGCAAATCAACTTTATGAATAAAATTTTCATTCATTAACCTTATTATTATCCTATACCAATTTCTAAGCTTATATTCATAATTTTCTGGTGTGTATATGTCTATATATCGGATTGGAAAATATGTTTTAAGAAATGTTTCAGTCTTTTCATATACATAATTATTGAAAACGCAGTTTGTTAAAAGCCATATGCAAGTATCCCTTTCTAAATATGTAATTAATTTAATTCTATGATTTTATTTATTAAAATTTATTTACAATTAAGATATAACCGCTGCATATAGCAATTATCCTAACTTAAAAAACAGAATACATATGACAGTTTTAAAAAATATATATATGAACTTGTTATCTTCTGTAATTTTAACTACTTTACTATCTTTTGTATTAAACTTCAATCAATTTTTCAATCATGAGCATGAGTTTATTGCCTGCATTTCCTTTATAATCATTTGAACTTTTGTGATTAATCAGCTCTTGTCCACATCATCTGATTGAAGATACCTATTATATACGACATCACTTTAAATTAACTTTTACTATAAATGCCTATAATGCTTAACTATAAATATATCACCCCCCAAATACACTAAGCACCTGTATACGTTCCTCAATAAAATTATGAGATTATTGATTAAAAATGTTACTTATATGTTCTTATGCTAGAACTAGTTTATCTTAAACATATCCTCTTTTAATTCCACATTGGCTTTAAAATCGGTATATTTAATTTCTATCCGTTTTTTATATTTAGAATCATATATTATGACATATGCAGGAACATTATCTTTTATATTTACATACAACTGGGCTTTATACATATTTTTATTATTGCCAGGTATATCTAAATTTATAACTTGATATTCCTCATTCCCAACCTTTTTAAATGAATTTTCAATCTTTTCATTCGTATAAAGGAGAGAGATGTATTCTTTTATAAAACTAAACTTAAATAAGCTTTGAAAATTTTTATCTATATTATAGGAATTTCCTCGCTTAATATCCTTAACATATATCTTGCTTTCTTTATAAATAATTATTCTATTGTTGTCTAAATCAAATCTCTCTCCATATCTACTATCATAAAATTGCTTTCCATTGTAATTTATCTGCTGTTTGTCATTTTTTATTAAAATATTTACATTGCAGCTGTAGCTGTTCAAATTCTTTAAATAATAAATTATTTTTTCTGTATTTTGAGGGTCTTTACCACAAGATGAAAAAATTACACTTAAAATAAAAAACATAATTCCTAATATCAGTAGTCTTTTTCTCACTTCATTCCTCCAGTTTTCACAACTTTTTACTACTAATCTATTCTATTATGTTTTTCTATATTACTTTTTTATGAAATAATTATATGAAAATAAGATTATTTTGTTAATTTTTTTATTGAAAAAGGCAATTGATGCAAAACATGACTGGCATTTACAGAATACATATCTTTCGATAATTCTTCTCCCACATATCCATGTATAAATGCAGCAATAGAAGCTGCTTCAAAAGGACCTTGTTTTTGTGCAGAAAAAGAAGCTATGATTCCCGTTAGACAATCTCCCATGCCACCTGAAGCCATAGCTGAATTTCCTGTAGAATTTATGGCAACTGAGTTTCCATCTGTAATAACCGTGTTATATCCTTTTAAAAGTACAATTACATTATACTCCTTCGCAAAGTCTTTGGCTACTTTAATTCTATTTTCGCTTATATATTCAATTCCTAAACCGGTAATTTTAGACATCTCTCCCAAATGAGGTGTTAAAATTATATCACATTTTTTCTCTCTTAAAATGTGAAGATTTCCACTTAAAACATTGATCCCATCTGCATCTATTACTACCGTTTTTCTGAAAGTAGTAATAACTTTCTTCACCAAGTTTAAAGTACTATCATTAACCCCCATACCTGGTCCTATGGCAATAGCATCGCTTTTTTCTATAGTCTTTTCTAATTTTAGATTTTCTTCCAAATCTATAGTCATACCTTCAACAAGTTTTTCACTAAGTATAGGTTGTATATCTTTATAACATCCTAAAGTGACAAGTCCTGCGCCACTTCTTACTGCTCCCTGAGTACATATATAAGCTGCTCCTGTAAATCCTCTAGATCCAGCTATAACAAGTACCCTTCCATAATCTCCTTTATGACTAAACTTATCTCTAACTTTTAGTTTTCCTTTTATAAAATTTTGATCCACTATAAATTCAGATCCAGAAAATTTTTCAACAGCTAAATTTGGAATTCCTATGTTCTCTACTATCACTTCACCTGTAAATTTATCACTTCCATATTTTAAAAACCCTATTTTATATAGCTGAAAAGTAATAGTTTTATTAGCTCTCACGCAATTACCCATAACATTTCCAGTATCACCATTAAGCCCTGAGGGAATATCTATAGAAATAACATAGCTGCTATACTCATTAATAAGGGTTATTACCGAATCTTGTATTCCCAGTATATTTCTAGAAATTCCTGTTCCAAACAAAGCATCTATAGTAACATCACTTTCCTTTATACACTCTTTAAGTTGTACAAGACTTTCTTCTGAATCCACTACATTCAAATTAATCTTTAAATTTTTTAAAATATTGTAATTTATGCTGCAATCTTCACTCATTCCGCTTTCTTTTCCAACTAAAAATACATGAACCTTTTTGTTTAAATTATAAAGATGTCTTGCTACTGCAAAGCCATCTCCACCATTATTTCCCTTTGTACAAATTACACAAAAAGAATCACATTTTTTTAAATCTATATTTTTCACTACCTTTAGTGCTGCATTTTCCATAAGTACAATCCCTGGTATTTTTAATTCATTTATACTATACCCATCTACATCCCTAGCTGTTTTTACAGTCGCTATCTTCAACTCCATCTACCTCCATTACGGCATAAGCTATAGCATTATCCATTCCATGAGATATACTGAGATGAATCTTGTAATTCCCACATTTATTAGCTATTAACTTTGCCTTTCCCTTTAATACTACAATTGGTTTACCCAAAGCAGTTCTATCTACTTCTATATCTCTAAAATCAAAACCACTAAATCCAGTTCCTAGTGCCTTTACTATTGCTTCTTTAGCAGCAAACCTTCCTGCTATAAATTCAGGTCTTAAATTTTTATTTTTAAGATATTCTACTTCATTTTTGCTAAAAATTCTATCTATAAAATTTGAATGTTTACTAACAGCCTGTTCTATTCTCCTGATTTCAACTATATCAACCCCAACCCCAAATATCAAAATATAACACCTCCAATTTTAATACCTTTAATTATATACCTATTATACCTATATTATATTAATTTTTTAATATAATATAGGTATAATAGGTATATAATTTTTTATATAAAAAAAGAGGATTTCTCCCCTCTTCTATAAAATTAATATGCTGCATAATTTTTTTGGTTGTCAAAGTCCATAATGTAGTCATCTACATAATCACCTATTACATCAACCAAGTGAATAGGTGAAACTTTATTGTCATATAGTAATTTCAGTAAATTATGTACTTTATACCTTTCAGGACTTATATTTTGAATACTATTTCTTTGCACATTTATCAATTTTCCATCTAATATGTCCTGTCTCTCAACTTCAATTCCATAAGCCTGCACCTCTTCAACATCCTTATGGGAATATGAAATAGCTATTTTCCCTTTAAGTAATCTATAAAAGTATACATACTTAATTTGTTCTACTTTCTCATTACTAATAAAATTCTCTATTATCATAAATTCTTTCCCCCCATAACATAGCTCATTATTGTCTTAAAAATATATTAGCACACACAGGGAAAAAAATGTGTCACTTCCTGATTAGCTTTTCTTAGAAATTATCCCTTATATATGACAATAAAAATCTATTGCTCACTTATCTTAAAAGCATATATATTTTTATCCTATTTACTAACAATTTTTATTAAATGATTCTGTCGAAAGCTCATTTATTTTGACTATCTATTTTTAAACTATCTGCAAAATCTATGTTTACCTATAATTTTAATAAGAGGTCTCGACCATATCCATGAGCTTGTTGCTGTAGAGGGATTAAAATAGTATATTGCTCCTCCTGAAGGATCCCATCCATTTAAAGCATCTCTTGCTGCGTTTATAGAGCTCTGTTTCATATTTGCATGTATTTGTCCATCCACCACAGCAGTAAAAGCTCCTGGCTGATATATAACTCCTGCTACAGTAGATGGGAACCTAGGATCCCTAGTTCTATTTAGTATTACAGCTCCTACTGCTACCTGTCCTTCATAAGGTTCTCCCCTAGCCTCTCCATTTATCAATCTAGCTATTAATGTTACATTTTGGCTATTTCCACCAGTATTGTTTCCGGTATTTATTGCAAGGGCTGCTAAAGTTGCATCTCCAACTATACCATCAGATTTTAGTCCATTTTTTGATTGAAAATATTTTACTGCAGTATAAGTTTGATACCCGTATACTCCATCTACGCTGCCATTGTAATACCCCCAACTTCTGAGTTTTTGCTGTATTTGTATTACCATATTTCCTCTTGAGCCATAGTAGTATGTCACAGCTTTTACTGCATTATTATAGGGGAGCAAGAATAGAGAAGTTGATGCATATGTAACCACTATAGCAAGTATTAATACTAATTCTCTTTTAAATCTCATAATTTTCTTACCCATATGACCATCTCCTTTTTAAGGTTCGTTCTCCTAAATGTAGTCTGTACACAAACGAAGTAAAAAATACATAAAAAAAATTCTATCAATTCCACTTATTCAAAGTGAAATTGATAGAATTTCTTACCCTACTTTTCTTAACCTTTTTCTCCAATTTGGTATTAATATGTCTTCTACTAAGTCATTCATTATAACTATGCCACACAGCTTTTCTTCATCATCTATTACAGGTAATGAAATAAGATTATATTTTGAACACATCTCTATGGCCTCATCTATATTTTCATTATGATTTATACTTACTACATCCTTGATCATTATCGCCTTTAATGTATCTTCAAGATCTGACAATATCAAGTCTTTCAGGGACACCACACCTTCAAGCTGCTTTTGATCATTGATAATATATATATAGTGTGATACCTCATCTTCCGGATTAATTTCTTTTAAAAACTCAATAGTATCTTTAACGGTTATATTTATATTAAAACAGATAAAATCCTTATTCATTATACTTCCTACAGTTTCTTCCTTATATTCCATAAGTGATCTTACTTCATCCGCATCATTTTTTTCATATTTATAAGTATTTTTTCTGCAGTATCTTTATCTACTTCATCTAAAATGTCTGCTATTTCATCATTAGGCATATTGTATAATACTTCGTCCCTTTTAGACTGACTCAAATTTTCCAGAATATCTAGCTGTACTTCTGGATCTATTTCCTCTAATGTATCCGCTGCTAGATCCTCATCTAAACTTTCAAAAACTTTTTTTCTGTAGTTTACATCCATATCTTCTAATATATCTGCTAAATCAGCAGGATGAAGCTTAGATAATTTTTTATATGGTACGGAAAGTTTTAAATTGTTATTTACCATTTCTAGTGATTCTACATTATCCCAAATTATAAGGCTATCTTCAGGTTTTTTGTTAAATAAATCATAAAACTTTTTTATGATTTTTTCTATACCAAGCCTTCTTCCTAAAGCAAGAACTCCTGTATCTACTGCTACAACCCGATACTCTCCTGCCATTTCTGCAATTCTGAGGTCATTAACTCTTACAAGTTTTTTCCCATTTATATCCACTATCTGTCTATCTAAAAGATGTTTTGATAAAAGATAGGAATAACTTTGAAGTATTATTTCCCTTATGCCTTCTCCTTTAATTATAACCTTGTCGTTATCGTCATAAAAGTTTATGTTCCTACACTCACAATTAAGTATTTCTTTGCCCTTTTTTATCTTATATCCTATGGCTCTTGGCATTCCATGATCAGAAGATACATAAACGTCCCAAAGTTTCCCTACATATTCGTTAAATTCATTATAAACCTTTTTATAAAGAACTTTACTCAACAAGAAACTAGATAACTTTTTCATAAATATTCCTCCTTATATGCAGAGAAATATTTATAGAATCTACATCAACGTTTTAAAAGTTATCAATAGCATTGCCATCACCAATTAGATCTAATACTTCCCTGCATTCCTTCTATTAAATTTTCTTCTAAGATGCACCGACCTCCATAAGGTCCGTTTTCCATTTAACACACCACCTAAATTAAAAAATTTAAACATATGCAAACAACTAAAAAAAGCCCATAGGGCTCTTAAACTAAAACTTTTTAAATCGTACGAGTTTTAGCACTATATAGCTTTAGATTTTCATCCAGCTGCATTAAGTAAAACCTTACTACGGTAATACCTGTTCACCCATTGGCATCTCTCGATGTTTCGGGGCAGCAGCATATGTCTATATAGGAGCCTCACCTAACATAATTAAACATAAACATTTACTTTCATATTATAATTATATTACAAATTCACTATAATGCAACTAGTAAATATTAAATTTATTTATATTTACCTGTTACAATACTTTAATTTCATTTTGCTCATTTTAATGTAAAATATCATAATTTATCTTTGCATATTTATATTATTTAGTGTGTGTCCTATTCTTCTTATCACCATTCAAAATCTACATATTCCTAAATATTTATCTCATAATATAATATGTTATACTAAAAATAAGTGAAACTAAATCTGAAATATAAGAACGGAGAATGTAAATTGAATTTAAATACTACTTTTTTACCTATATGTAAAAATGACATGAACGCAAGAAATATAAACCAGTTAGATTTTGTCCTTATAACAGGAGATGCTTACGTAGATCATCCTTCTTTCGGCTCAGCTATAATATCAAGAGTTTTGGAAAAAGAAGGCTTTAAAGTAGGAATAATAGCTCAGCCTAACTGGAAAAATGCAAATGATTTTATGAAACTTGGAAAACCTAAATTGGCTTTTTTAATAAACTCTGGAAATATAGATTCCATGGTTAATCACTACACCGCGTCAAAGAAAAAAAGACATGATGATCTTTACTCCCCAGGAGGTAAATCTGGTTACAGACCCGACAGGGCTGTAATAGTATACTGCAACAGGGCAAGAGAAGCCTATAAGGATGTTCCAATAGTGATTGGTGGAATAGAAGCCAGCTTAAGGAGATTTGCACATTATGATTACTGGAGCGATAACGTAAGAAGAAGTATACTTTTAGATTCAAAAGCAGATCTACTCATATATGGTATGGGAGAAAAAACCATAGTACAAGTGGCAAACCTATTAAAATACGGAATGGATATCCATAAAATTACAGATGTAAGAGGTACAGTGTACCCTTGTAAAAATAAATCGCTCATAAAGGATTATGTGGAAGTACCTTCTTTTGAAAAAGTAACACAAGAAAAAAACGCTTATGCCGAAAGCTATAAACTAGAATATTACGAACAAGACGCATTAAGGGGAAAAACCTTAATACAAAAACATGGAGATCATTATATTGTTCAAAACCCACCACAATTTCCATTAACAGAAGAGGAAATGGATATAGTATATGATTTACCCTACATGAGAACATACCACCCTATATACGAAAAATTTGGTGGAATACCTGCTATAAAAGAAGTAAGTTTCTCCATTACAAGTCATAGGGGTTGTTATGGAGGCTGCTCTTTTTGCGCTCTTACTTTTCACCAAGGTAGAACTATCCAAAATAGGAGCCAAAAGTCTATAATTGATGAGGCCAAATTATTAACTACTTTAGATGACTTTAAAGGATACATACATGATGTAGGAGGTCCTACTGCAAATTTTAGGCATAAGGCGTGCAAAATACAAGAAAAAGTGGGGGTGTGTAAAAATAGACAATGTCTCTTCCCTTCTCCCTGCAAAAACTTAATTATAGATCATAGTGAATACTTAAATCTATTGAGAAAAATAAGAAAAATCCCTGGTATAAAAAAGGTATTTATACGTTCAGGAATAAGATATGACTATCTAATAAATGATAAAAATACGGATTTTTTTGAAGACTTATGTAAATATCACATAAGTGGACAATTAAAAGTAGCTCCAGAACATATAAGTGGCAGGGTTCTAAATCAAATGGGAAAACCTAAGATGGACGTATACAATAAATTTGTAAAAAAATATTTTGAAATAAACAAAAAAATAAATAAAAAACAATATCTAGTTCCTTACCTCATGTCCAGTCACCCAGGAAGTGACTTAAATGCAGCTATAGAACTAGCTGAGTATATAAAAAGCATGGGATATACTCCTGAACAAGTCCAGGACTTTTATCCTACACCTGGTAGTTTATCTACAACTATGTACTATACAGGCATTAATCCTTTAAGTGGTGAGAAAGTATATGTACCTAAATCACAAAAAGAGAAAAATGAGCAAAGAGCACTTTTACAATTTTCTGTTCCGAAAAATTACAATTTAGTAAAAGAGGCTTTAATCAAATGTGGTCGTGAAGATCTAATTGGATCTGGTCCTCACTGCTTAATACCGAAAAATCCTCCAAAAAGGCGTCATCGTAAAATCAGTCATAAGAGTTCTAAGTAAGAAATTTCATAGAATTTTTCGATTAGAAGTCAAACTTATACCAAACTATATAATAACAAATTTCACCACGTAAAAAACTTTTACTAAGTCTAAAGCTCGGTATTTTGAAAATCTAAGAACCTTAGCTAAACTCATACCTCAAACATATCTAAGCTTCTAAGATTTTCTAAAATACCTCGCTAAGACTTATGGAAAAGTTTTTTAATGTGCCTTCAATTTTGTTATTATATGTTATGTATAAGATGAAACTTCTATTAGAATAATTACATATAAAATTTCTAGCTTAAAAAATAACTTATGCGCAGAAACATTTTTACAATAATGAAGCACTTTTAAATATTTTGCATATAAGTCTTAGTAAAAAATTTCTAAAAAAATCTTAGAACTTTCGAATTGTTTGAGGTACGAGTTTTCAAAAGTTCTTAGATTTTTAGGATTTTTTGCTTAGACTTATCAAAATATTTAACGTACTGAATGTTGTAAAAATGTTCGGAGCATAAGTTATTTTTTATCTAGATACTTTACTAGGAGCTTTATAATTAAGTCTGTCAGCTGTTTTTTTCACTTTATTCAAAGCATATATAAAAACAACAATCCAACTTACATCTCCAAGTATATTTTCTGCTAAAACTCTAATACCCATAAGCCACGCTATGAGCTCTGATATAGTTATGCAAGCTGCCAACAATACCATGTATATACCAAGTTTATTGGCATTATTTTTATTAACAAATCCCAAAACAAAAAATATTACTAAAGTATTAAATACCAAATACCCCCAGTATATATATTGATTTGATAAAGCAAGAGTATATCCTAAAATAAACTTGTACTCCTCTAAGTTTTGCAGTACAGCCTCACACTTATACATCATCATAGCATATGCAGCACAAAGTACTGCAGTTATTATAAATATGTAATAAAATTTAACATTATCTTTTCTTACAAAAATATAAAGCACTGTAAAAACTATAATTGGAACTGATAGTAAATTCAAGAAAAAAGGCACTTTCAGCAAATATAAATATTTCATACTGCTTGAAAAGTACATAATAAAAATAGAAATGTACCTTAACAACATAGCCCCTATAATAATAAACGCTATAACTTTTATTTTATCTGATAAAAATCTAATTAAAATAGCTCCTCTAAAGAGCATTATAAACATGATAAGTAATAAAAAAACATAAACGTAGAATGCCATATATTCTCCTTCTTTATTAATAGTATTCTAATTATATTTATTAATATTGCTTATCTTATATTACTGTTTTAAATAAATTTATAATTTTATCTCATCTTTTAATCCTAAAACTTCCATTCCGCCTTTAATACACTCTATAACAAGTGGAAAATCCGGTCCCCTTTCACCATCTATATCAGTGACTATATCTTCATCACAATACACTTCTATTTTATTTGATTTAAAGTATATAAGTCCAGAAGTATCTTCCAAGTGATCTCCTTTTAACATTTTTATAAATAGTGATATAATGTCCTTTATCATTCCTGCTTTTATTATAATTACATCTAAAAGTCCATCTTGAATTTCAGCTTTATATGCAAACTTAAAATTTCCTGCCATCTGTCCATTAAATATGAGCATAAGGTACATGTCCCCATCAAAAATTGCATTTTCAGACTTGACTTTCACCTTAATTTTTCTTAAATTTGGAAGTTGTTCTAATCCTTTAACATAATAAGCTAACTTTCCCATAGTATTTTTCAAATTTACATCTGTTTTTTGAGATACATCCGTAAACAGTCCCGTACTAGCAACATTTATGAAATATTTGTCGTTTACCTTTCCTAAATCTAATTTTTTAGGAACACTATTTAATATCTGTTGACATGCCTTTTTAATGTTTTGCGACATTCCTATAAATTTAGCAAAATCATTGGCAGTTCCTACTGGAAGTATAGCTATAGGCATATCTATATTTAACTTTTTCATACAGTTTACAACATTGTCTACTGTTCCATCCCCTCCAGCTATCAGTATGTATTTGTAAGTTTCATCTATATCTTCAAATGCCTTTTTTATGTCAAATTCAAAACTTATTCTAAAAGGAACTATTTCATAACCATATTTTTGATGTATCATAATAACTTTATCTATATTTGATATTATTGTATTTTCTCCTGAATATGGATTATAAATAAATTTCACTTTATTCATGTTAAACTCCTCTAATTATATAAATTACAAACCTAGATTCTTTATTTAAATATGTCACCTGATATTATATCACCTAAAGTAATAAATCCACAAGATTACTTGTAAATCTTGTGGATTTATTTACAAATTATTAAATTCTAAAATGCTGAGTAGTTATTTTCCGATATACTACTCAAGGCATCTCCTGCCTGAGTATTTGACTTAGGATTTACTGCTAGATCTCCTAAAGATACCATTCCAACTACATTTTTATTTTCAACAATAGGTAACCTTCTTATTTGCTTATCACTCATTATTCTAGATGCATCTTCTAAATTCATATCAGGTGATCCGGTTACAGGATTTGCCGACATAATATCTCTTACAAATTTGGATTCAGTGCCTCCACTCTGAGATGCTGATCTTATAGCTATATCCCTATCTGTGACAATTCCTATAACTTTCCCATTTTTACAAACTGGAACAGCTCCTACATTATTTTGCTGCATAATTTGTGCTGCTTTTTCCACAGTATCGTCATCATTTAAACTTATTACAGATTTAGTCATTATATCTTTAACTTTCATTTCAAACACCCCTTTAGGCATCTTCAAAGAAATAACTAGTTAGTATGCTAGCCTATTTTCTTTCAAATACCTTAGATTTAATTTCATATTTATTATGTCCTAATCTAAAGATTATGTTACTTATAAATTATTGGTATCTTTAGACTTTTTTTTATGCATATATATAGAAATACATGCTATAATAAATAAAACTATTATGGGCAATATAAATTTAAATGAAAACGGCTTTGTCAAATTTCCTCCTATTAAGGAATAAGTCACCATTTCAGGTAAAATTCCTACTAAAGTGCCAAAAATAAAATCTCTATATTTAATTTTTGTAAGTCCTGCAGCATAACTAAGTGGATCATAGGGGAATACAAAACTTAATCTCATTGCAGTCATAATCCTAAATCCATACTTTTCTATATTGTCATTTAATGTTAAAGCTTTCCCTTTAAGAATTTTATTTACAAAAGATCGTCCTAAAAATCTAGATAAAAAGAAAGCTAGTGTAGCTGATCCAAAGCAGCCAATCATACTGAGGAAAAGAGCCATATATAAATTAAATATGCTCCCTGCAATTATTGACATAAGAGATGCGGGCAATATAAGCACTACAGGCCTTATAGTATAAATTAAAATAAAAATAATATCTGAAAATTTCCCATAACTCTGTATATAACTTCTAATACTATCCATACTTATCTTATACAAACTTCCTTTATATTTGTATAGAATAAATACAATAGTAAAAATCAAAAAAGATACTATCAAACACTTAAAAATACTTTCTTTACTATTTCTCATAAATTCACAACTATCCTTTTTTTTAATTTTAAAAGACAAATTAAATTACTAAATATATAATAAAATAAAGAGTAAATTCTGTATATAGTTTTTAGCATTATAACTTATATATGTAATATTTACATATTTTTGATGAATATTCAATAGAAAATATATGACCTATTTATTACATTAAACGCTTTTCCAAAATGATTTTAGTTGTGAATTGAAATTTCTTGTATGTTTTTAACAGAAAATTTACAAGTTTGTCATAGAAAAGACACAGACTATGTACTTAACTATTTTCATAAAATGAGGTATAATTAACTTATGCAATTATATACTTTTTAGTAAATTAGGGGAGTATAATTTAATTTTGTTATTTTTAAGGAGTGGTCACAGTGGCTAAAATAGCTAGAAGTTCAGTGCCTAATGCGTTTACATTTGCTAATCTTAGTTGTGGTGTAATGTCTCTAATGATGTCCTTTCAGGAAAATTATTTATGGGCCAGTATATTTATATTACTTGCATGTTTAGCTGATAGATATGATGGAAGAGTTGCTAGATTTTTAAAAGTATCCAGTGAATTAGGTAAACAGCTAGATTCGCTTGCAGATTTAGTTTCTTTTGGAGTTGCCCCATCAGTTCTTACATTTAATATCTATAATTTTTCTACTTTTGGACTATTAGGTTATATGTTAGTATTGTTATTACCAATATGCGGAGCATATAGACTGGCAAGATTTAATATTACTGATTTTGATGGACAATTTTTTGGTATTCCAATAACTTTTGCAGGTATGTTTATGGCTTTATATTGTCTGATTACATTTAGACATCCTGTTCCTGCAGAATTTACTATTTTACTTGTAATAATACTTTCTTACCTTATGATTTGTAAATATAGGTTTAAGAAGTTCTAATTTTAGTAAATAACTACATTTTATAAAGGAGATTAAGTAAAAATATATTTTACTTAATCTCCTTTTGTATCATCGTCTTCATCCATATCATCTAAATCATTTAGAAACAATTCTTCATCTATTTCTGTTTCCACATATTTAATTTGCATTTTTTCTTTTATAACTTCAGTAGTAAGTTTACAGTATTCTGAGTATACTTCAGTAGACTCCTTTAATGTATCTACAACTTTATCAATTGCATTTCCAAGCTTATACACTCTTTTTAAAGAATCTTTAACTTCACCTTTATGCACTCCTGATATAGAATTTAATTCTCCAGCTCCACCTATTAGCAGTCTGTAGGAATTAGTTAATTTAGATAATAGCTCTGCTAAATTATTTACATCACAATAATAATCTTCAATTATTTTTCTATGGGACAATATTTATCACCCTGCCTCAAATTTAAGATTTTCGCAACATGGTGAAGAAAAATCTCATTCATTTTGGTCTTTAACTATTAGTTATTGACTCAGCCTTCGCAGTTTAAAAATAATGGGATCTATATTAAATCCAACCTCCACTTAGGAAACCTATAGTATACTATATTATTATTTAATAAAATTAATGCACTAATTATAAAAATTTATAATTTTAGTTAAAACTAATTTTACTCTTACATATATCAATTTAACAATATTGAATTTATTGTAAACATATTCATTTAATTCTTATTAGTGAAATTAAATACAATATAGCTTTAAAAAAACATATACTTATTGTATCATTAGAGTATATCATTTATATTGGTAATATTCAGTACCATAATTTTGAAAAATCATTTTTATTATTTAGTGTGTACAGAGGTGGTATACTTTGAACTATAAATCAGGAGAAAGTGAACTTTATCACAAAGAAACACTTTACCCAGATAGTTTAAAACGCTTTGCTAAACGTAAGGCAAATAAAGAAAATTATAACTTATGGATATTAGAAGGAGTCTTAAAAGGTATTACTGATATTATAAAGGTGTTTGACTCCAATGGTAGGATTCTATTTTTTAATGAAGCTGGATGTAAGTTTTATAAAAAAACTAAAGATGAAGTTAAAGGTAAAAGGTGTTTTGAAATTTTAAATATGAAAGGGAACTGCAAAGACTGCGGTGTAAAAGAAGCCCTTAGAACCAAAAAACTAATAAAAATGGAAAAGTATTTTCCAGAGCATAACAAATTTATGGATTGTACTTATAACCCTGTCATGGACAATTTAGGAGAAGTAGCATTTATTGTAGAACAGCAAAAAGATATTACCAAGAAAAAAATATTGGCAAATACAATTAGAGAAAGTGAAGAAAGATATCGCAAAATTATTAATCTTTCACCAGAAGCAATCATTATAACAGTAGATAGTAAAATCGTACTGGCAAATCACAAAGCTTGTAATTTAGTTGGTACAGACTATGATAAAATCATTGGAGAAAATATTTATAAATATATATCAAAGGAATTTATAAAAACTGCTCACAGGCGGATGAAACAGATATTAGAAGGTAAAAAGTCTAAATCCATATCTGACTATAAAATTGTACGTTATGGTAATACTCTAATGGATGTAGAAATATCAGCAAGTTATTTAATGTATAAAGGCAGCCCTGCGATTCAAGCAATAATTAGAAATATTTCCGATATGAAAAGGAGACTAAATGAAGCCTCTAAACTTCAAAGAAAATACATCGAAGATGTATCTCCTATACCTGAAAAACTTCAATTAGAAAGTTTGTACATGCCTGCTAAGACAGTAAGTGGAGACTTTTTTAGGTTATACAAAGTAAATGAAGACTTAATTCTTGGAATAATTGGAGATGTTAGCGGCAAAGGAATTACAGCAGCTCTTAACGTACTAGCATTTTTTGTTTTATTTCGCGAAGCAATTTTAATAAGCTGTGATCCACTTGAAATAGTTAAGATTTTAAATAAAAAAATTGCTGACTATTTAAGTGATAACCACTGCATTGCTGCTTGCTGTTTTAGTTTAGATTTTAAGAAAAATGAAGCAAGAGTAGCAGGTGCTGGGATAAGCCAGTTTATGTTTCAAAAAAGCAACTGCAATCCACAAGAATTTATAGTTAAAGGTCCTTTTCTAGGTATGTTTCAAGATGCAGTATTTGATGAAGATGTGATTTTATTTAAAGAAGGTGATAGATTTTATTTTCCCACGGATGGGTTGGACTTCATATTTGATGATAATGAAATTAGAAAAAGTTATCTTAAATCACACACATTAACTGAATTTATAACTTACTTGAAAGCTAAATTAAATAACATAATCAATGAAACCGGAGCATTAAAAGATGACAGTACAGTAATCGCTTTGGAAATAAAATGATTTTGGAGGATAGATATGAAAAGTAATGAATTTATTTTATATGGTTTGTCCAAGCACAAACAGATTATCGATAAAATCACTGCTGAGTTAAATGCTTCAAAGTACAATTTTGATATTAAGCTAATACTTACAGAAGCTTTAACCAATGCCTTTAAGCATGGTAACAATATGAGCATGGACAAACCTATTTATTTAAAATATGTATATGATGATTCAAATGTTCAATTTGAAATTAAGGATTGCGGTACTGGATTTAAAGATACAATAATTAACAAACAATTAGATAATGAAAATATACTAGAAGATGAAGGAAGAGGATTATTTCTCATTAAAAATCTTTCAGATCATATTGAATTAAAACAAAATACTCTAATTATAGAAAAATCCTTGGCTAGCTAGGAAATAACAATAATATTCATTATTATAACTATTTTAAAAACTTACTCAAGTACAAAATTTATTTATCTCCCATTTTTATAGAAGATGGGAGTTTTAGCGATTAAACAAGAATATGAAAGTTTGGAGGCATTTTAATGAAAAAAAGTTTAAAAAATAAATTAGGTTTAATGTTCTTTATATTTATAACTGTTCCTCTTATTATTTTAGGAAGTTTCTCTTATATTAGGACTTCTAGTTTATTGCAAAATACAATTAAAAACCAATTGGAAAGTACTTCAAGTCAAACAGTGCAGTCTATAAATGAAAAAATAGATTCGGTAGACGAGTATATTAAAATTTTAAGTTCTGATGAGCGTATGGCAAAAATCGCCTCAGGCGATACCACTTACAATAATGAAGTCTATAATTATCTACAAAAAATACAAAAAGAAAACAATAGTACAATAGAAAGTTTAGTTATCGCAAATACGTCAGCTAAAGGAATTGTTAGTAACTCAAGTGAAAATTATAACGTTGACTATAGTGACAGAGACTACGTGAAAGACGCCTTAGAAGGCTCTAAAAACACTAATAAAAAAACTGTTTTAATATCAAAAGTTACAGGTAAACCTGTAATAGGAATTGCACATCCTTTAAAAATTGATAATAAAATTGTAGGCACATTAATCGGAATAATACCTTTTAAAGGAGTATCTAACGTCAAATTGGGTAACTTTGGATATGCATATATGATTAATAAAGATGGGCTTATTATCTCCCATCCTAAAACAGACAAAGTATTTAAAGAAAATCTTTTAAATAGCACTAATAACCAATTAAAATCTTTAATAAATGAAGCTAAATCAAGTGGAACTTCTGAAGGATACTATAGCTATAACGGATCACGTAAGTTTGGGAAATTTGTTTCCACTAATAATTGGATTATAGCAGTAGAAGCTGACTATGACACATATATGTCTCCTGCTTCAAGTATTAGAAATTTTACAATTATAATAGCTATATTATCTTTACTTATTACAATATTTTTAGCCTATAGATTTTCTATAAGAGATATAATAAATCCAATTAAACAATTGGAAAGTTTAATGACCAAGGCTGGTGAGGGTAATTTAACTGTAAGGTCTAAAATAAGTACAGAAGACGAATTGCAGACATTAGGTGAATACTTTAATAAAATGATTGAACATCAGCATAATACAATACGTAATGTCAGAGATGCATCAGAAAATTTGGCTGCTTCTTCAGAAGAACTAGCCTCTTCTAATGAGGAAATAAGTTCTACAACAGAACAAATGACCGGCACTATAGAAAAAGTTGCAAAGGATGCTGAAACTCAGAATAGCTCTATTGTAGAAGTATCAGAAGTTTTGGTTCAACTATCAAGCTTGGTTCAAATATCTCAAAATAGGGCACTCACAGCTAAAAAGAATTCCAAACATACCATGGACACTGCAGAAGAAGGAAGAAATAAAATCGAAAATACAGTTGATGCTATTGAAAATATCCGTAAATCATCAACGGCAACAGAAACTACTTTAAAAGTTCTGCAGGAACTTTCCAAAAAAGTAAGTGGAATCATTGATACCATAAACAGTATTTCATCTCAAACTAACTTACTAGCACTAAACGCAGCTATTGAAGCAGCAAGAGCCGGAGAACATGGGAAAGGCTTTACCGTGGTGGCAGAAGAAGTTCGTAAGCTTTCAGAAGAAACTAACACTGGAGCAAATGAAATATCTTCATTAGTAAGCGAAATGGTAAATGAAATAAGCAAAGCTGTAAAAAACATGAATTCAAGCAAAGATGCCGTTGAATCTGGTGTAGTAATAGCAAAAGATGCCGATAAATCTTTTGTAAGTATCATAGACGCCGTAAATCAAATATCAAGCAGTGTAAATGAAATAGTGGATGTTACAAAAGATGAAGTTGCTACTTCTGATAAAATAGTAAATCTTATTAATACAGTTGCTACTATTACTGAAAACACTGCAGCTAGCAGTGAAGAAGTTGCCGCATCTGCTGAAGAACAAAACTCAGCAATTGAAAATGTGGCAGCTAGTGCTGAGGAATCTAGTGCATTAGCCGTATCCTTAAACAATCTTGTGGAAAAATTTACAATTTGAGGTGATTTAAAATGAAGGATCTAAATATCGAAATACCAGAAAACTTTGCTGTTGACGAAGCAGATGATCTTAGACAAAAACTTAATTCTCTAATAGATAAAGGTGAAAAAAATTTTTCATTGGATTTTAGCAAGTGTACCTTTATTGATAGTACTGGACTTGGAGTTTTAGTCTCAATTTATAAAAAGTGTAAGAACATGAACGGAAGCTTTAAACTTTATTCAGTTAGAAATGCAGATGTTATGAAAATTTTTAATATGACACGATTAGATAAGGTATTTGAAATAAATAATTAACTAAAAAGGGCCTGTTACATAGACTAGTTTCTTAGTGCAACAGGCCCTTTTTAACTTATATCCACAAAATATAATAAGCAAACTTTTACTAAAGCTTGTTTATAATACTAGCAATATATCCTGCTCCAAATCCATTATCAATATTTACTACACTTACTCCGCTAGCACAACTATTAAGCATTGAAAGAAGAGCAGCTACTCCTCCAAAACTTGCTCCATATCCCACACTTGTAGGTACTGCAATAACAGGTTTGTCAACAAGGCCTCCTATGACACTAGCAAGTGCACCTTCCATACCTGCAACTACTATAATTACTTTAGCTTTTCTTATAATATCTAATTTACTAAACATTCTGTGTATTCCCGCTACGCCTACATCAAAAATCTTTTCTACTCTATTTCCAAAAATATTAGCAGTTTCAAAAGCCTCTTCTGCTACAGGTATATCTGATGTTCCTGCTGTAACTATAGCTATATATGATTCTGTCTTCTCTTTAGAGTTTTTTACTATAGTTATAGTTCTCCCTGATTCATTATACTTTGCATAAGGGCAAATTTCTTTTACAGCTTTATACATTTCTTTACTAGCTCTAGTTCCCAATATATTATTATCCTTGGTAAGCATAAACTCAACAATTCCCTTTACCTGATCTACAGTCTTACCTTCACAATATATTACTTCAGGGTAACCAACTCGTATCTCCCTATGGTTGTCTACCATAGCATATCCTAAATCTTTAAACGGAAGATCCTTCAGTTTTTCAATTCCCTCTTCAACTCCTATTTTGTTGTCTTTAACATCTTTTAACAAATTTCTAAGTTCTAATTCATCCATTTTTCCACCTCATAAAGTAAAGTTATTTATGCCATAATAATTATCAACTATAGAAACAACTTCCCCCTATAAATTCTCTTAAAATGGAATTATCAGGAACAAACTTAACATTCACTGATTTAAAGAAGTGGAGGAAGCTTTTAAGCCTCAATGCTTCATAATATACAGAACTGGAGTTATCTATATCATCCAATTCTTTAAGTGCATAATCCTTTAACACGCATAGCTCGTACACTAATGTAGAATTGAACATAACATCTGCATTTTCCTGAAATACAAATATATTTTTTTCTTCTCCATTTTTTATAGAAGGCCACATCTTTAGAGTATCTTCCGCACTATAACCTCTAAAAAGAGAATCTCTAACTATTCTCCTTATAATTCTCACATCAGTAGTAGCTATTCTATTGTGATTATCCAAGTTTAATTGAGTAAGAGCACTTATATATATTTTAAACTTATTTTCTTTTGAAATAGCAGAAGTAAGAAGTTCGTTCAATCCATGTATTCCTTCAATTACAATTACACCTTTTTCCGGCAATCTCAACTTATTGCCAACCCATTTTCTACATCCTGTTTTAAAATCAAATGTAGGCACTTCAATTTCTTCTCCCCTCATAAGTGCTTCCAGATCATCATTAAAAAGTTTTAAATCAAGGGCATATATAGATTCAAAATCATAATTTCCATTTTCATCTTTGGGAGTATGATCCCTATCTACAAAGTAATCATCCAGTGAAATTGGAACTGGTATTATTCCATTGACTCTTAACTGTATTGAAAGTCTTTTTGAAAAAGTAGTTTTTCCAGAAGAACTTGGTCCTGCAATCAACACAACTTTTACATTTTTTCTTTCGCTTATCATATCAGATATATAGGCAATCTTCTTTTCATGAAGTGCTTCCGCTACTCTTATCATGTATGCAATCTCTTTGTTTTCAACCTTATGATTTAGAGATCCTACATCTCCTACTTCAAGTATATTTCCCCATTTTTCAGTTTCATAAAATATCTTACTTAATTTTTTATATTCTACAAATTTAGGCAAATTATAAGGATCAGATTCCACAGGATGCCTTAATATAAATCCTGGCTCATAATACATTAAATCAAACACCTTCAATACTCCCGTAGAAAATGCCATGGAGCCATAAAAATAGTCGTATCTACCATCTAATTCATATAATTTTACTTCATCTGTATTTACATAATTTAAAAGTCTTACTTTGTCTTCCATACCATAGTTTCTAAAAATTTCTATTGCATGTTCTTTAGTCATCCCTATTTTTTTTATAGGTATATCCTGTTTTATTATCTCTTCCATTTTCTTTTTTATCTTCTTTATATCCTCTTCACAAAGGGGAGTATCTTTATGAATTTCCCCAAATATACCTTTACTTAAAGAATGCTCTATAGTAACTTTTGCCCCCTTAAATAAATCATATACAGATTTAATAAGAACAAATTGAAGTGTTCTTGCATAGGTTTTATTTCCTAACTTGTCCCTTATATCTACTACCTTAAAAGTCCCAGATTTCTCTAATGAATTAGTAAGTTCAAAATATTCTTCATTAACTTTTGCAAGTACCACAGGTATATCCTGTACAGGATAATTGTCCTTAAATATTTTATACAAACTGGTTCCCTTTTTAACCAATATATCTTTCTGACCAACTTTAAGATTTAATACATCTTTTCTGTCTTTCTCTTGTATTTCACAAATATCTTTGTATATCAATTTAGTACTTACCTTCCCCATATAATTCATCCCCTTTGACTTAAATATTCTACTAAATTAAGTGCTACTATCATTATACTTCATATTTATTCTAAAATGTTCTCGTTTTTACTTATATTTTTTTGTATTAATGTAAATATATAAATAGATATATATTTTCAATATATAATTTGCGACTTGAAGGGTGGTATTTTATGTTTATAGTACTTTTTAGAACTATTATCTTATATTTACTAGTTGTAATATCCATGAGGCTTATGGGGAAAAAACAGATAGGTGAAATGGAACCTTTTGAATTAGCTGTAGCAATAATGATATCCGAATTGGCTTCTCTTCCAATGCAAGATACTAGAATTTCTATAATTCACGGTATAATTCCAATAATAACTCTCTTGACTTTACAAACTCTTTTAGCACTGCTCCAACTTAAGAGTGAAAAAATAAGATTGTTTTTTAGTGGAAAGCCAACCATATTAATTGATAAGGGAAAGCTGGACTTAAAAAAATTAAAGGATGAAAAGTTCAATATAAATGATTTAATGGAAGAATTGAGAATGCAGGGATATTATAACTTATCCGACGTAGAATATGCCATACTTGAAACCAGTGGCCAACTTTCTGTTATACCTAAAACCGAACTTACCCCTGTAACTAAAACAGATTTAAAAATAAAACCTTCTCAAGATGTACTACCCATAACACTCATAATGGATGGTAAAATAAACTTTAAAAACTTGATTATAGCAAAAAAAGATGAAGCCTGGCTCAAACAAATGATGAAGAAAAACAGCATAGTTTCCACAAAAAACATATTAATAGCTTTACTGGATTCAAAAGGGAAATTTTATTACCAACTAAAAGAAAAAAATACACAGGATGTGATTAAATGAAAAGTTCTATAACATCTTTTACCCTATTTATATTAATGATGTTATCTATACTATTTTCAATACAATATTTAAATATGATATGTAATAAATTAGAAAGCTCCAACATAAAAATAGAAAAATCTATTAGATCAAATTCTTGGGATGAAGCCCGTAAAAATTATGAGAATTTCATGATTCAGTGGGAAAAATATTCACCAAAGGTATCGATTTTTTCAAATCATAACGAAATAGACAATATAAATGGTGAGCTATGGAAATTAGCACAACATATAACATATAGAAATGGAGAAGAATCCCTAGCCTCTATAAATGTGATAAAAAATTTGCTGCATCATATACTGAAAATGGAGCAATTAAACATCCAAAATCTATTTTGAATGCAACTTTCTATTTAAATTCCATATATTCGATATTGTATTTATGGTAAAAACAATTTACTTCTGATATACTGTAATTGTACGTTTAGTACCTTTAGGATTAACTAGCGAATATTGTAAAAATGTTCAAAAAATAAGTTTGTCCCTGACTTTAAAAACTTTATATAGGGTTTATAATTTAAACTTATAGATTTATACATAAAAATAATTTATTTTTGTACAAATAAAATATAAGAATAAATTGAATTACTAGTAATCTATCCATATGTATAAATCTAGATTTCACTTAGGAATCCTATATTATAGCTATAAAATATTATATTGGAAGGTGGAATAACAATGGCATTAGTTACTACTAAAAATATGTTCAAAAAAGCTTATGAAGGAAAATATTCAATAGGCGCTTTTAATATTAATAATATGGAGATAATTCAAGGTGTAGTTAATGGAGCAAAAGCTAAAAACTCTGCTGTTATTTTGCAATGTTCAGCAGGTGCAATAAAGTATGCAGGTCCTAAATATTTAAAAGCTATGGTAGACGCTGCAATAGAAGAAACAGGTATTGATCTTGCCCTTCACTTAGATCATGGTCCTGATTTTGAAACTGTAAAGCTATGTGTAGAAAATGGCTTTACTTCAGTAATGTTTGATGGTTCTCACTTTGATTATGAAGAAAATGTATCAAAGACTCAAGAGGTTGTAAAATATGCTCATGACCACGGCGTAGTAGTAGAAGCAGAACTTGGTGTACTTGCAGGGGTAGAAGATGATGTATCTGCCGCAGAACATATATATACCGATCCAGATCAAGCAAAAGACTTTGTAAACAGAACTGGTATAGATTCCCTAGCTATAGCTATAGGTACTTCCCATGGTGCATTCAAATTTCCACCAAATTTCAAACCTAAATTAAGATTTGATATACTTGAAAAAGTTCAAGAAAAACTTCCAAACTTCCCTATAGTGCTTCACGGTGCTTCAGCCGTAGATCAAGAAGCAGTAGCAACTTGTAACAAATATGGGGGAAATTTAGCTGGTGCTAAAGGAATACCAATAGATATGCTTAGAAAAGCTTCTTCAATGGCTGTATGCAAAATAAACATGGATACTGACTTGAGATTATCTATGACTGCTGCTGTGAGAAAAACTTTTGGAGATAAACCAGAAGTTTTTGATCCAAGAAAATACTTAGGCGCAGGAAGAGATGCAATACAAAAAGTAGTGGAATACAAAATAGATAATGTTCTTGGTTCTGCAAATTCCTTAAAATAAAAAATAAGAGGCTTCCTTATTAGGTTTAAGGAGGCCTCTTATTAAATTTTTATTAATTTAACCTTTAGATATTAACTTTTATGGTATAATTCAAAATAACAATAGTTTTTTCATAGGGAGTGAATTCTTTGGAAGAATGTGAAACAAGAATAATAAAAATAGATCCTGATCATATAAGATTAAAACTAAAACAGATGAAATCTATAAAGGTTAAAATGGAAAATCAAACAAATTATATATACGACTTTAAAGATGGACGTCTTATAAAAAATAAAGGTTATGCTAGAATAAGAGTTGTAGAAGATCTCCTCCACAATTCAACCCATTTTTACATGACTACTAAAAAACTTTTAAGTCAGGGAAAATATAAAGTAATGGAAGAAAATGAAACTGAAATACTTGACGCAGAAGCAGGTAAAAAAATATTTAAATCACTTGGACTAAACTTACTTCAATCTATAAAAAAGTATCGGGAAAGTTACAAATATAAAAACAGCTTAATTGAAATAGATATAAATGATATATCCTTCTGTCCTTTTCCATATATAGAAATAGAAACTAAAAGTGATGGTGAATTAAATGAGCTGGTAGAGTTGCTTGGATATTCCATAAAAGATACTACATCCAAAACTATATATGAAATATTAAATGAAAAATAGGAGAATCTATGTTTGGTTATGTAACTCCATACAAAATGGAGCTTAAAATAAAAGATTATGAAAAATTTAAAGCTTATTATTGCGGATTATGTAGGTCTATAAAATATAACATTGGTAATGTTCCCAGGATCTCTCTAAATTATGACATGACTTTTCTTGCACTGCTTTTAGACTCTTTAGGAACTGGTGAACAAACTTACGTAAAAAAAAGATGTATCCTTCATCCCCTGCAAGAAAAAGTTTTTTTAAAGGACAATGATTCTCTGAAATATGCAGCTTTTTGCAATATATACCTAAGTTATTTCAAACTTTTAGATGACACAGTCGACGACCATTCTTTGAAAAGCAAGATATTTTCGATTTGTCTCAAAACATACTTTAACAAAACAGATGAAAATTATAAAAAAGTTTTTATACATATAAAGGAAAATTTGAGCAGCCTTTATGAACTTGAAAAGGAAACTAATAATAAATCCATAGATATGATATCTCATCCTTTTGCACACCTTACTGGATTTATATTAAGTTCTTTTAAGTATGAAAAAATTAAAGAGGAACTGTACTTTCTTGGATATAACCTTGGCAAATGGATATATATTATAGATGCTTTAGATGATTTACATAGTGATATGTCAAAGGGTAAGTTTAATGTTATAAATAAATGCTTTAACGTGGAAAATCTAAGCTATGAAAAATTTTTTAAAGAAATAGAAACTAGAATTGATTTCATTTTAGGTACTTGTGCTGCACAGTGCATGAATATTTTCGAAAAACTTCCTATAAAAAAGAATGAAGAATTACTACACAATATATTACAATATGGACTTTTAGATAAGATGGATAAAGTTTTTAAAAGGGGTGTTTACAAAGATGAAAAATCCATATGAAGTACTTGAAATAAATGAAAATGCTTCAAAAGATGAAATAAAAAAGGCTTATAGAACCTTAGCTAAGAAATATCATCCTGATCAGTATGGTAACAATCCACTTAAGGATTTAGCCGAGGATAAAATGAGAGACATAAATGAAGCCTATGATTATTTGATGAAAAATGAAGGGACAAATACATATAATAATGGAAGCAGTAATACCTATACTGGCAGCAATTCTAGCGCATATCAGTCTATAGAAAATGATATTTATAATGGAAATTTAAGCAGTGCAGAATCAAAACTCATGGGAATAAATACAAGAGACGCAGAATGGCACTACCTCATGGGGATTTTAAATACTAGAAAGGGCTGGTATGACCAGGCTAGCACTAATTTAAGCACCGCCTGCAGCCTTGATCCAAATAATTTTAAATATCAAGAGGCATTAAACAAGTTAAGAGGCATGAATAATTCCTATAGACAGCCTTATTATGACAACAGGAGAAGAGACCCTGACATATGTAACATCTGTGCTACATTATATTGTTTGGATTGCTTCTGTGGAGGTGGAAATTGCTAAAACTATCAATCTAAAAAAGAGGTGGGTATTAATGACAAAAGCTCAAAATAAAACCTCCAATATAACCAAAGGAGGTTTTTTAACTACCTTAGGAGTCATTTTAATATACTTAAGTGGCATAGTGCCAATAAATAAAGCTTTTCTTCTGGCTTTGGCTTCTTTTATCATACCATTATCAGTGCTCGTTACAGGTTACAAAAATGCTATTACTATTTATGCAGCTACTTCCTTACTATCTCTTATAATATGCGGGTTTAAAATTACAGTGCTTTCCTATATAGTATTTTTTGGTCTCTATGGATTAATAAAATATTTTGTTGAAAAGCTCAGAAAATTACCTCTTGAAATTATAATAAAACTTGCTTTTTTTAATATATGTTTACTAATACTATTTTTAGTTTACAGTCTATTTTTTCCTGGTCTTTTAAAAATAAAAATAGGTCCTTATTTAATTGTATTAAGCGCACAAATAGCTTTTCTAATATATGACTATCTGTTAACCTTATTTATAAATTATGTTAACAGATATATTTTAAAAATAATAAAATAGTATTGTATTTAATAATAAACTATTGACATATGAATTTGTGGTGATATAATGTTTATTGTTGAGATTTACATAACAGTGCCCATTCGCCAAATGGTAAGGCACCTGTCTCTGGAACAGGTATGTGTTGGTTCGAGTCCAGCATGGGCAGCCAAGAGAGAACTCTTTATTTTAGGAGTTCTTTTTTAAAATAAAATTTAAAAATAAATTCTTGACATAGAACTGTTTAATATTATAGAATGAGAAATAAACTAATATTTAGCTTTGAAAAAGGAACAGTAGTATTTGTATCACTAAAGAGAGCTGTTGTTAGGTGAAAAACAGTGTGAACAGAATACGAAACTCACCTTAGGAGCTTATCTGAAGAAAATCAGATACGGTATGAACCGTTATTTTTTGAGTGAAACCAATTTATTGGTTTAATTAGAGTGGTACCGCGGAAGCCAAATCTTTCGTCTCTTGATTTTAAGAGATGAGAGATTTTTTTATATTCTAGCAACAAATAAACACCACAATTTTACTAGACTTCTTTAGCTTACAAAAGCGTAAAGGCTATATTAAATTACAAATAAAGGAGAAGATATTATGTACAGTATCGAAACTGACAAAAAATGGCAAACAAAATGGGAAGAAACATCACTTTATAAATTTGACGATAACAATTTAGATAAAAAATTATATGTACTGGAGATGTTCTCCTACCCTTCAGGTAGTAAGCTTCATGCAGGACACTGGTTTAACTATGCTCCTGTAGATTCCTGGGCAAGACTTAAGAAAATGCAGGGGTATAATGTATTCCAACCTATGGGTTTTGATTCTTTTGGCCTTCCTGCAGAAAACTATGCTATTAAAACTGGAATACACCCAAGTGATTCTACAGAAAAAAATATAGCTACTATGGAAAAACAACTTAAATCTATGGGTGCAATGTTCAACTGGGAAAATGAAGTAATTACCTGTCGTCCTGAATATTACAAGTGGAATCAGTGGTTATTTTTACAACTATATAAACATGGTTTAGCTTACAGGAAAAATGCCCCTGTAAACTGGTGCCCTAGCTGTAAAACAGTACTTGCAAACGAGCAGGTACAAGATGGATTTTGTGAAAGATGTGGTACCGAGGCAACTAAGAAGGATTTAACTCAATGGTTCTTCAAGATTACAGATTATTCAGAAGAACTTCTTCAGTGCCTAGATAAACTAGATTGGCCAGAAAAAACAAAGGCTATGCAAAGACATTGGATAGGTAAATCCACCGGTACAAATGTAACTTTTAAAGTAGCAGATTCTGATATTGAGTTCAGTGTATTTACTACAAGAGTTGATACCTTATTTGGTGTTACCTATGTAGTTTTATCACCTGAAAATACCTTAGTTGATAAATTGACCAAAGATGAATACAAAGATGAAGTAGAAAAATATAAAGAATCAGCTAAGAAGCAAAGTGAAATCGAAAGACAGTCAATTACAAGAGAAAAAACTGGTGTATTCAGTGGTTCTTATGCTATAAATCCTATAAATGGCAGAAAGGTTCCTATATGGATAGGCGATTATGTACTAAATACTTATGGTACCGGTGCCGTAATGGCAGTTCCTGCCCACGATGAAAGAGACTTTGCATTTGCAACAAAATATAAGCTTCCTATTGAAAGAGTTATAGAAGGTGGAGACTCCTTACCTTATGTAGAACATGGCGAAATGATAAATAGCGGTGAATTCGATGGTCTAACTACAAAAGAAGGCAAAGAAGCTGTAACTAAGAAGCTTGAAAGTATGGGATTGGGCTCTGGAAAAGTAAACTACAGACTAAGAGACTGGTTAATTTCAAGACAGAGATATTGGGGAACTCCTATTCCTATAGTATATTGCGAAAAATGTGGGACAGTTCCTGTACCAGAAGATCAACTTCCAGTTGAACTCCCATATAATGTAGAATTTTCTCCTGATGGTAAGTCTCCTCTTTTAAAATCAGAAGAATTCATGAATACTACATGCCCTTGCTGCGGGGGTCCTGCGAAAAGAGAAGCTGATACTTTAGACACATTTGTATGTTCTTCCTGGTATTATTTAAGGTATGTTGATAATAAAAATAGCGAAAACCCTTTTGATAAAGCTAAAATAGATAAAATGCTCCCTGTAGATATGTACGTAGGTGGTCCTGAACATGCTTGCATGCACCTTCTGTATGCCCGATTTATTACTAAAGCTCTTAGGGATATGGGTTTCTTAGACTTTGACGAACCTTTCCTATCTCTTAGACATCAAGGCATAATACTTGGTCCTGATGGTCAAAAAATGAGTAAATCAAAGGGAAATACCATATCTCCAGATGACTGCATACAAGAATATGGTTCTGACGTATTTAGAATGTATCTGATGTTTGGATTTGACTACAGTGAAGGTGGGGCTTGGAACGATGACGGAATTAAATCCATAAGTAAATTTGTAGATAGAATTGAAAGAACTATCTCTTCTGTAAAAGAAATTATAGAAAGTGGAGATGCCGGAAAAACTTCTATGGATGCTGACGAAAAAGAACTTAACTATACAAGGAACTTTTCAATCAAATCTGTATCAGAGGATGCTAATAAATTTCAGTTTAATACATCTATCGCTAGAATTATGGAATTTACAAATGCACTTTCGAAGTACATTCAGCAAAAAGATAAAAATATATCGCTGCTAAAAGATACTGTAATTGATTTTGTAAAAATCATAGCACCTTTTGCACCTCACTTTGCAGAAGAGCAATGGGAATCTCTAGGAAAAAGCTATTCCATATTTAATGAAAAATGGCCTGATTTTGAACCCAATGCACTTATAAGAGATGAGGCAGAAATAGCCATTCAGATAAATGGTAAAATCAAAGCTAAAATAAATGTATCCACGAACTTGAAAGAAGACCAGATAAAAGAGTTATCTCTTTCTAATGAACATATTAAATCCCTTTTAAACGGTAAAGATGTAAAGAAAGTCATAGTGGTAAAAGGCAGGCTTGTAAATATAGTAGCCAAATAACAATATGTAGATAGCTGTCATTACTAATTTCAGTTGCTAGTTTTGGTTAAAACCTGCAACTGAATTGTAACATGACAGCTATTTGTACATTTGAAGTAACTTTTCTGTTGAACGGAGTAAGCTCACAAGCTCAGACACTTCTCCCTCTTCAAGTAAATTATTTAATTGGACTTGATATCTAGTTGATTCGCTTAACTTTCCCATAGAAGACATAGTAAGTATATTGTTCATTATATCAGAAACCAAGCTTGACTTTACTTCAAATAACTTTTGGGCATCTTTTATTTCATCCTTGATCTCAAGCATCTGTTGATCAAGCTGGAAAGCTGCATCTGCCGCACTCTTAAGTTTTAATTTTATTCCACCAGGTATGTCCTGCTTATATTTGTAGTTCAGCGAGTGCTCTATAGTAGCCCAAAAATTCATGGCAAGAGTCCTTATCTGAAACTCAGCTAGTATTTCTTTCTCACCCTCTGCCATATTAACAGGGTATTTAATTATTACATGGTAACTCCTATATCCACTTTCCTTCACATTAGATATATAATCTTTTTCATACATTATATTCATATCTTTCCTATTTCTTATTATCTCAACTACCTTTTCTATATCATCTACAAACTGGCACATAACTCTAATACCAGCTATATCTTCCATCTCATAACCTATTCTGTCAAGAGGTATATTGAACTTATTGGCTTTCTCTAATATGCTAGATATCTCCTTTACTCTTCCAGTAACAAATTCTATTGGTGAGTATTCATTCCTTTTTCTATATTCTTTTCTTATACTTTTAAATTTTACTTTTAACTCTTCAACAGCTTGACTATATGGTATTAAAAATGTTTTCCATTCCCCTATTGCCACATAAATCACCCCCAACGAATTATATAAGTACATTATTATTATATCAAAAATTTAAATTATTCAATATAGTATATATGTTTCATATATACTTAATAGTATAATTTAAATAATTTTTTTGATATAATAATATTATAACTTAATAATCAATACAAAAAATATATTATTCATAATGAAGGTGGCTACAGATATGTCTAAAAAAACCTCTTTGAGTCTAGAAAATTTAAATGAAGATGAAGGCTTAAGTGAAGAAGAAAAGCAAAAACTGTTACTTTACAATAAAAAAGTAGTATGTCCTGTTTGTGATAATACTTTTAATGCAAGAGCTATTAAGAAATCTTCTTATAGAATACAAAAAAAAGATTCTGACTTTTTTATAAGATATTCTATTATAAATCCCTATTTTTATGACGTATGGGTATGTGATGAATGTGGTTATTCAGCTATGAAAAGTGACTTTGAACACCTGAGTGATTATGACGCAAACATAATTAGGGAAAAAATCTCTCCTAAGTGGAAAAGTAAGAATTATCCTGAGGTATATGATATAGATTTAGCTATAACAAGATACAAGTTATCTCTTTTAAATTATTACATTATAAATGCTAGATCTAGTAAAAAAGCAATGAATTCTTTAAAAATTGCCTGGATGTACAGACTTAAAGAAGATGAAAAAAAGGAAATGGAATTTCTAAATCAGGCATTAGAAAATCTTCAAAATGCATATTACAATGAGCCTTCTCCTATATACGGTATGGACAAGTTTACTACAATGTATCTTATAGGAGAACTTATGAGACGTACAGGTAGAGAAGAAGACTCCCTAATCTGGTTCAGTGAAGTAACATCCTCTACTATAGCATCACAAAAAATTAAAAATTTAGCTAGAGATCAGAAAGATCTTATAAAGGATGTAATAACTGAAACTGAAGATAACAATCCTACAGATGGCTCAGATGATAATAAAAAACATGGACTTTTTTCTAAATTTCACAAATAGCCTGTCCATTCATTTTTAGAGTAAGCTTATTTTCAAGTTTACTCTACATTATTCTTATAGGATTAAATTTTACATAATCTGCAGAAGCTAGTATATACTCTACTCCATTTAAGTTTCCCGTTACAGCCTTGGATAAAGATTCTCCATGAAGATGTCCATATATAACCTTCTCTACAGCATATTCCCTAAATATATCCGTAAATCCCGAGGACATGAACTTTTCACTTATAGGCGGATAATGTATCATTACTATAAATTTTTTATATCCTGCCTTTACTGCACAGTCCAAAGAATTTTTCATTCTTAAAAGTTCTCTTTTATATATTTTTTCATCATGAGCAGAAAAGTTATCACTTTCTGGACAATTCCAGCCTCTTGTACCACATATTCCATAATCCTTATAGGTAAAAAAATTATTCTGTATAAAACCCATGTCTTCATACATATTATTTAGTTTAGTAATACTGTTCCACCAATAGTCATGATTTCCCTTTATCATCAATTTTGTTCCTGGAAGTTGGTGCACCCACTCTAAATCACAAGCTCCTCCTTCCATGTTCATGGACCAAGATATATCTCCTGATATCAATACCTTGTCTTCACTAGTTATCTTGCTGCTCCAATTTTTTTTAATTTTTTCATCATGATTAGTCCAGTTATTTCCAAAAACATCCATAGGCTTACTGCCAGTTAAGTCCAAATGCAAATCTGATATTGCAAATAAAGCCAAATAATCACCTTCTACTTCTACTTATATTTTTATCTATATCTACCACATAAGCTATTACTTTAGCTACCGCATCATATAACTCAAAAGGTACATTATCCCCTATGTCCACATTACTCAAAAGATTGGCAAGCTCTTTATCATAAACTATAGGAACGCCGCTCTCTTTTGCCTTATTCAATATATTATCTGCTATTTGTCCTATGCCTGCTGCAGTAACTATAGGTGCTTCATAATTATATTCATATTTTAAAGCCGCCGCTTTCTTTTTCTTATCCATAATATTCCCCTTTAATGAGAGTTCAGTAATGAGTTCATAATAACCAGTAAGGCATTTGAAAGAAAATGCCTTAAGTTATGCCTTTGTATTTATAACACCAATATCGCTATCCTGAAAAAACTCCCTACAAGTTGATATATTCATCTCTTCTTTCTTTTCATCAAATCTAACATATACATTATACCCTATATCAGATAAGCTCTCCAATACCCTTTTTTCAGTTTTCTTGAATAAATTAAGCCATTCCTTATTACATTTGATATCTATATCCATATTACTGTTTTTAACGCTTAAATATGCATCTACTGTACCCATATTTTCAGTACTTACAGAAGTTACTACTTTTACATTAGTAGAATCTATTTTTTTCCCTTTTTTCCTTTCATCCTTAATCATCAGTTTGCATTGATAATCTTGTTGATTTAGATTTATAGGGACATCCATATAATAGTATGAATTAGAAACAGTATTAAATACCTTAAAATCGTTCATGTTATTGTTAAGCACTTGTGCAATATTTCCACTAAGTTGATTTTTGCCATCTCCTTTTTGATCTAAAACTGTTCTTATGATATCCTTCATCTCACTGGTCTTTATGTTTATCTGTTCTTTAATCTGACTTACAATGTCATCCATACCATTTTGCTTTACAAAATTATTATGGTGAGAGCTTTCAACTTTACTTCCTTCCTTTTCGGAAAACTTTAAAACCGTATTTGAAGTATCTTTTTGTTCTAAATTCTCTATATCTTTGGAAGAAATGCCTTTATCTATACCTGTCTGCTGTTCTATGCCTTTAGAGGAAATATCTTCTTTTACATTAGATGATTGTTCTACATTTGGAGATTGAGTTTTTTCTTCACCTACTGAATTTTTGATTTTATTTAAAATTTCATTTAGCTTACTTACATCCAATCCCTCACTATTTAAAACAGTTTTATTTTCTACACCAGCCCTTTCTGTACCTGCTCTACTAGCAATGTCCTTTTCACTCTGTGTAGAAACAATATTGTCCTTAGTAGGTATATTTATTGCTTTATTGTCACTATTCTCACTTCTATATACTTCAGTTTGAACTTTTGGGGAAATAACTTTTAGATTGTCTTTTGTACCTTCAACTTGGTTTTGGGGTTGTACATTATTGGATTTCTGTCCAGATAGAGTTTCTCCCAAGAATTTTATTTCGTTGTATATGGTGCCATCTTTTTTAAATACATTGTTAAAACTTTTTATATTATCTTCACTTAGTTCCATATTGTTTTCCAAGAAAGTAAGCAAATCATCACCACTTATCTGTTTTAGTTGACTAAAAAAATTTTTTAATGTACTGGTGGTAAATTTACCTTCTGTGCTTTCAGGGGATATGCCTCTACTATCTAGATATTTACCTATAAACTCATCCTCTTCATTAGGATCATTTTTTATTTTGTCTATAAAATCCAGGGTAGTTTTTATATTAGAAATATTACTTTTAGTAAGTGGTATTTCGTGCTTAAGCATGCTTTTTACAAGCTGGTAGTCATCACTACTTAAATTAAGATCACCGGATTCTCTAATAAAGCTATCTATAGAATCTTTTCCTCCGCTTTGTTCTCCATCTTGTGAGTTAACAATTTTTAATTTAAGCTTTCCATCTTCGAACCCTTGCACTTCTAGCCTTACAAGCTTATTTGGCAAAAAATCTACTGGGTTTTCTATCTCTGCAGAAAATTGCCATCCATCTAAAAGTTTTAAAAGTATTTCTCCCGTAGATTTTTTTAAATCTAAAATTCTAGCAGAAAATTTTTCACCTACTTCAAAAGATAACTTAGTAGATATACGCTTATTATCTACATTATAACTACTGTTTACATTCCATATACCTGGCAAATTCATCACCCTTTATAATTTATTCTCTTTTTAAGTTATGTATAAATTATCGTACAAAAATGTTTTTTCATAAAGATAAAATAAAAAAATCTGGGATAAACCCAGATTTTTTTCTAATTGTTATGTTCTGCCAAACCCCTACTTTTACTCTGCTCTTGTTTCAGTATCGGTGATACACTCTTATACAAAACTAGTGTAAGTGCTGTAAGTACTAATCCTTTTAATAAATTAAAAGGTACAATAGCAAATAATATCAAGGTATTTATATCTGTTATACTTCCATTTACTTTTCCTGCTGCTGCTACCATTGCGCTTATAGGGAAATTAAGTAGTTTTTCATAAAGTGGCAGTAATACGAAATAATTTAACACTGCAGCAGATACTGACATAGCAATAGTTGCCACCCCAAGACTAATTGCTGCTGTCTTTTTAGTTTTATGTCTGTTATATAAATATCCTGCTGTAAATACTAAAACTGAACCAACTGCAAAATTTGCGAATTCTCCTATAAATGCTGTTTTTCCATCAAATATTCCATGGAGTATATTTTTCAAAAGTTCTATGGCAACTCCAGCTCCAGGTCCAAGTGCAAAAGTACCTATTAAAGCTGGTAAATCACTTATATCAATCTGTAAAAACGATGGGAACACAGGAATTGCAACTTCTATGAACATAAGTAAAAATCCAATTACACCTAACAATGATATCTTTACTAGCCTGTTTAACTTATTGCTTCTCATATCTAACATCCCCCTAAAATATTGTGTATAACCTTCTAAGGTAAGTAAAAAAAGCCCTGATAAAATATCAGGGCTAATAAACACTGCATTTTACCTTCTTTCATCCAGACTCTACTGTCGGCCTCGGAATCTCACCGAATCATACCAATTATGGCTCGCGGGCTATACCGCCGGTGGGGAATCACACCCCGCCCTGAAGATTATATTTTAAATTTTCAAATTTATTATAATACTTTTACCAGCATATTTCAACATATTCTTAAAATAATTTTTACCCAATGATTACCTTCTGTAACAGTCCTATAGCACTCTGTTTATTTCATGCTAAGTGATATTCTCTTTCTCTTTTCATCCACTTCAAGTACAGTTACCTGAACTATATCTCCTACTTGAACTACATCAAGTGGGTGCTTTACAAATTTATCTGACAACTGGCTTATATGAACAAGTCCATCCTGATGAACTCCAATATCTACAAAAGCTCCAAAATCTGCTACATTTCTAACTGTACCTGTAAGAACCATGCCTGGTTTTAATTGATTAATATCTATTATTCCAGTCTTAAGTATAGGTTTAGGAAGCTCTTCTCTTGGATCTCTTCCCGGCTTTTTTATCTCTTTTATTATATCTTTTAAAGTTGGCTCACCTACATTAAGCTTTTTTGAAAGAACATCTATTCCTATTTTATCAACTCTATTATCTATACCTGAAAGTTCTCCATTTTTTAAATTTTCCATATCGTATCCAATAATTTTCAGAAGTCCCTTTGCTGCATCATAAGATTCAGGATGAACAGAAGTATTGTCAAGGGGCTCCCCACTTTCCATTACCCTTAAAAATCCTGCACACTGTTCAAAAGCTTTAGCTCCCAATCTTTTAACCTTTAAAAGCTCTTTTCTGTTTTTAAATTTACCATTTTCTTCTCTATAAGCTACAATATTTGATGCTATAGCAGTATTTATTCCGGATATATAGGCCAGAAGAGACGGCGTTGCTATATTTAAGTCTACACCTACACTATTTACACAATCTTCTACAATTCCTTTTAAAGATTCATCTAATTTTTTTGGTGCAACATCATGTTGGTACTGTCCTACCCCTATGGATTTAGGATCTATTTTAACAAGCTCTGCTAAAGGATCTTGAAGTCTTCTTCCTATAGATATAGCTCCCCTCAAAGATACATTTATATCTGGATATTCCTTTGCTGCAAGTTCCGATGCAGAATAAATTGAAGCTCCTGCTTCAGATACAATTACATAGTACAAGTCTTTTCCTTTTTCTTCCTTTACTTCTTTTATAAGTTTTCCAATGAGTTCTTCAGATTCCCTGCTAGCAGTTCCGTTTCCAAGGGATACAACATTTACATCATATTTATATACCAGCTCCTTTAGTTTCTTTATAGATCCTTGCACATCATTTTGAGGTGCAGTAGCATATACTATTGCGGTATCTAACAATTTACCCGTATCATCCAGTACTGCAATTTTGCATCCATTCCTAAAACCAGGGTCATAGCCAAGTACATTCTTTCCCTTTATAGGTGATTGCATCAAGAGTGCCTTCAAATTAGCTTTAAATATTTTTATGGCACCTTCTTCTCCCATATCTGTAAGTTCTGATCTTATTTCTCTTTCGATAGATGGGTAAATTAATCTCTTGAGTGAATCCTCTGCACTTTTTTCTATATAAGTATCTGTTATATTATTTCCTTTAAGAGATTGATTTTTTAAATAAATTTCTATATTCTCCATATCACAGGTTATCTTTACAGATAAAACTTTTTCCTTTTCCCCTCTATTTATAGCTAGTATTCTATGAGGTGGAATAGACTTAACTGCTTCTCTATAATCATAGTACATTTCATAAGGAGTTGGTTCTTTGCTTTCACCCTTCGTTTCAATTATTCCATTTTCCCAAACAAATTTTCTTATCCATTTTCTATACTTTGCTTCATCAGAAATAACCTCACTTATTATGTCAACTGCACCTGCTAGTGCATCTTCTGAAGATTCAACGCCCTTTTCCTCATCTATAAATTTTTCTGCATACTTTTCTATATCATCTTGAAAGTTTCCAGCTAAAATAACTTCTGAAATAGGCTTCAATCCTTTTTCCTGTGCAATAGTTGCTCTGGTTCTCTTCTTTGGTTTATATGGTCTATATATGTCTTCTACTTCTGTTAAAGTGCTGCTGTGTTCTATAGAATTCTTTAGTTCTTCCGTAAGTTTTCCCTGTTCTTCTATTATCCTTATTACATCTTCTTTTCTAGATTTAAGATTTCTAAGATATGTAAGCCTTTCTGCCAGTTTTCTTAAAGTTACATCACTCATGCTTCCTGTAAGCTCTTTTCTATATCTGGCTATAAAAGGTACTGTATTACCTGAATCTAAAAGTTCAATTACACTATTTATATATTTTTTATTTACACTAAGCTCTTCAGCTAATGTATCTATTATATTATTCATTCTTACCTCCTGGTCAATTTTATTTATCATAAATCTCTAAGTTAAAAGTAGGATTAAACATATCGAAAAAGTAAATCAGCTAAAAATATATTACAACAGTTATATACACTTTGGCAAATTAATATATATTTAGAAACACATTATTTTAGAGGTTATTATTAATGAAAAAATTTATGTTTATGCTACCATTAACTATATTTTGTATTATTTGTTCGTTGAGTTTTCAATATTATTATTTTGTACATCCGCTAAATTCCTCAAAAGTTAAAAATACTATTTCCTATCTATCTTCAGATAATTTTAAAGGAAGGCTTACTGGAACTTTGGAAAATTATGAAACAGCAGCTTTTATAAAACATTATTTTAAATCAGAAAATTTAAGTTCTTATAATAAGGATTATTTACAATCCTTTAATGTAGTTTACCCTGAAAAAATAGATGCTGCTCCATATCTCATAGTAAAGGATAAAAATGGCTTTATAGTAAAACAGTATACGTATGCTGCAGATTATAAGGAAGATATGCTAAACTTTAAAAATAGCAGTGTATCTTTTAAAAAAGATGATGTTATTTCACTATCAAAAAACAGCTTTCAAGTACAGACATCAAACCAATATTTTTTGTTTTATACTCCCAAAAATGATAACTTAGATTTTAGGAGTTCCTTTATTGCAAATTCTCGGGGAAGCATGTACATTATGATAAAAGAACAAACTGCCAAAGAAATAAAAAATTACTTGAATTCAGATTGTGAAATAAGCTGTTTCATACCTTTTCATAATAAATTAACTTCTGCTTATAACGTAATAGGATACATAAAAGGTAAAAATCCTGCCCTACCACCCCTTGTTCTATCTGCCCATTTTGATCACCTTGGTTCTGACCTTTCTGGCACAGTATACAGTGGCGCCCTAGACAATGCTTCTGGTACTTCTTTTTTGCTTGGTCTTATAAAATATATAAATTCTCTCGGAAAACCAGAGAGGAATATAGTAATTGCAGCTTTTAATGCAGAAGAATTTGGATGCTTAGGATCAAAAAATTTTGCACAGCAATATAAAGACACCCTAAGAGGAGGAAAAGTTATAAATTTTGACATGTTAGGCAGTGATAAAAACGTTCCTCTTTCCATAATGGCAGGAAAATGGGACTCAAAGAATTTACCTTTTGTAAAAGAAATAGCACAATTATGTACTAATAGCAAGATAAACTTTAAGTACACTTTTGAAAATTCCAGTGATCATCAATATTTTAGAGCTTATAACATAGATGCCCTAACTTTATCAGATGCAGATACATCCAAAATCCACACACCTATGGACAAATCTCAATATATAAATACAAAATCCATAGATAGATGCTTTAATGTAGTCTCAAAAGAAATTGACAGCTATGCCTTCAATAATAACCCTTTTATTTTATACTATAAGTACTTATTTTCTATATCATTTTGTGGAATACTTATAATTGTTAGTTTATATTTGCATCAATTTTGACTTTTTCACTTAAACTCATCAAAATATTTAACTATATAATTTCAACTAAGAAATTGTTGCAATAGAAATTTTGTAGATAAGTCTACTTAAAAGTTTAGGATTAACAATGGACAGTTGAAAGAGGATTTTTCTTTAAAAAATCCTCCATAACTTCCAAGCTTCTCTATAGACTTAAATTATACCCTGGGCCATCATAGCCTCAGCAACTTTTAAAAATCCAGCAATATTGGCTCCTACAACTATATTTCCTTCATTTCCATATTCTTTTGCTGCATTTTTAGAATTATTATAAATATTAATCATTATATTTTTTATCTTGTTATTTACTTCTTCAAATGTCCATGAATACCTTATACTATTCTGAGACATTTCAATAGCAGAACACGCAACTCCTCCTGCATTAGCTGCCTTAGAAGGTCCAAAAAGAATCTCATTACTTAAAAATACATTTATTGCATCTAAAGTTGAAGGCATATTTGCTCCTTCTGATACAGCTATAACACCATTTTCTACAAGAGCTTTAGCTGATTTTTCATTTATTTCGCCTTGAGTTGCACAAGGAAGAGCTATGTCACACTTAACATTCCAAATTTCTCTAAAATCTGGTACATACTTAGCAGTAGGCACACTTTTTAAATATTCTTTTATTCTTCCTCTTCTAACTTCTTTAATTTCTTTTACTACATCTAGATCAATTCCATTTTCATCCAAAATATATCCATTAGAATCAGAGCAAGTAATAACCTTAGCTCCAAGTTCAGTTGCTTTTTCAATAGCATAAATAGCCACATTTCCTGAACCTGAAACTACTACTTTTTTATCTTTGAAACTCAAATTATGATCTTTTAGCATTTCTTCAGTAAAATAAACTAATCCATATCCAGTTGCTTCTGTTCTAGCAAGACTTCCTCCATAAGTCAGTCCCTTTCCTGTCAAAGTCCCCTGTTCACTTACACTTCTAAGTTTATTGTAATATCCATATAAATATCCAATCTCTCTTCCACCAACACCTATGTCTCCTGCAGGTACATCTCTATTAGAACCTATGTATTTGTACAGCTCAGACATAAAAGCTTGGCAAAATCTCATAACTTCGTTATCAGATTTCCCTTTTGGATCAAAATCTGAACCGCCTTTTGCTCCTCCAATGGGTAAACCTGTTAAGGAATTCTTAAATATTTGCTCAAATCCTAAAAACTTTACAATACTTTGATTTACAGACGGATGAAATCTTAACCCGCCCTTATAAGGTCCTATAGCCGAATTAAACTGAATTCTAAAACCCCTGTTTACTTGAACCTCTCCATTATCATCAACCCATGGAACTCTAAAACTTATAGCTCTTTCTGGTTCAGTTAATCTTTCAAGTAATCCTGCTTTAATAAAATCAGGTCTTTTATCAAATACAGGTACTAAAGAAGTTAAAACTTCTTTTACAGCATCAAGGAATTCATTTTCACCTGGGTTTCTTTTTTGTACAGTGCTTAAAACTTTTTGAACATACTCTTTGCCATCCATATTATTACTCCTTCATAAAATAATTGTAGCTATCTTTACTATTTTACTTATAATTATATCAAAATTAGCATAACTTAAAAGCACATTCTATCATCTTATAGAAATTCTGCACAAATTTGAATTACTATTCATCCATATCTATATTATCCGATATATGTAATATAATTAATTGTACTTAAAATTTCTATTCTTTAATTCTACAAAGAATACAGTAATAAGCGTAAATAAAAGCATTATTAATCCACAGCTAAAGAATCCAAATTTGCCACCGAATTTTTCCATAACTACACCTACAAAAGCACTTCCGAAAGGTGTACTCCCAATATTTAAAAGGGCATATATACTCATTACCCTTCCCCTATATTCATCTTCTGTATTAAACTGCAGTGTAGCATTTGCTCTATTCAAAAAAGTAAGTCCGAAGAAGCCTACACACACAAACAGCATACCTACTAATAAATAACTACTTGTAAATAAAGTTACTATCTGTAAAATAGCCAATATAAAAGAATTTATTATTAGGAAGTGCTTACTTCTAAGTCCTCTGCCTATCCCTGCCATAAAAATGGCTCCTAAAAATGATCCTGCACCTGAAAGGCTTAAAAGAAGACTATACTCTTTTGCTCCGCCATTCATGACTTGCTTTGCAAATACAGGTATGATTACATTGCTATTAAATGCAAAAGTGCATACTATAGCCATCATAAACATTACAGATAGGAGTATTTTCTTATTTATAGTATATATAATCCCACCTTTTAAGTCCTGAATTAGACTGAAATTTTTGGACTTCAATGTTGGGTTACCTTTTGCCTTTATTTGAAATACGCCATATATAACAGGTATAAAACTAATTGTATTGATAAGAAAGCACTGAAATACTCCTACTTTATTCATTATTATCCCTGCAAATGCAGGTCCAACTATACGGGATATATTAAAAACAGTTGAATTTAAAGATATAGCATTTGGAAGATCCTTTTTTCCTACAAGTTCAATAAAGAAGGACTGCCTTGTAGGCATGTCCAAACTTGTTATAATTCCATTAATAACAGACAATATAGCTAATATCCAATACTTACTATATCCAACATAAACAACAAAAGTCAATATAAAGGACTGTATCATGTAAGAAAACTGAGTTATTAAAATAATTTTTCTTTTGGGATATCTTTCTGCTATAACACCTGCGATAAGAGTAATCAAAAATACCGGTGCATATTGAAATACTGATATAAGTCCAAGAAGAAAAGGAGAATTTGTTATCTTATACACATACCAACTGAGCGCAGTATTTTGAATCATAGTCCCCATTAGTGACAAAAGCTGTCCTGACAAAAAATATCTAAAATCTCTATGTTTTAGGGATGAAAAGACATCCCCCACTGTACTTTTAAAACTCAAGCTAAATCCTTCTTTCAATTATGAGTTAGAAATCATTATCCAGGAACATATCTGCTCTAATATTCCCACTTTTCCAAGTTGGAATATTAGAGCAGATAGTCATCGGACAAATGCAAATAAATGCTATCAGATTATACGCCTGATAGCACTTTATTTACTTTGCCTGCTGTCTTAAATAAGCTAATATAAAATTATCAATTTCTCCATCCATTACTGAAGACACATTTCCATTCTCTACTCCAGTTCTATGATCTTTTACAAGAGTATATGGATGGAATGCATAGGATCTTATCTGACTTCCCCATCCCATGTCCTTAAGTTCTCCTGCAAGATCTTCTATCTTTTCCTTATGTGCTCTTTCTTTAAGTTCCACAAGTTTTGATTTTAACATGAGCATTGCAGTTTCTCTATTATAATGCTGACTTCTTTCATTCTGGCACTGTACAACTATACCTGTAGGTATATGAGTTATCCTAACTGCAGATTCCGTTTTATTTACGTGCTGTCCGCCTGCACCAGAAGACCTATAGGTATCTACCCTTAAATCTTCTGGCCTTATGTCTATATCTTGGCTTTTAGTAAGTTCCGGTAAAACCTCTACAGATGCAAAAGAAGTCTGTCTTTTCCCATTAGCATTGAAAGGTGATATTCTAACCAATCTATGGATACCCTTTTCGGCTTTCAAATACCCATAAGCAAATTCCCCTATTATCCTTAATGATACACTTTTTATTCCAGCATCATCTGCAGGAAGGATGTCTAAAGTCTCAACTTTATATCCAGATTTTTCTGCCCATCTGGTATACATCCTCAAAAGCATTTCCGTCCAGTCTTGGGCATCTGTGCCACCAACTCCCACATGTAAATTCAATATGGCATTGTTTTTATCATATTGTCCTGATAAAAGTATTTCTATTTTAAGTTTATCAATTATATTTTCGATATCTTCAACTTCAGATAATATATCTTTGCAGCCAGAAATATCTTCCTCTTCTTCCGCAATATGAGCTAGAATTTCTGCATCATTTATTCTACTCTCCAACTTATTATACATATCCAGCTTTTCATTTAAAAACTTTTCCTCAGAAGTTACTTCCTGTGCCCTTTCCAAGTGATCCCAGAAATTAGGCTCCTGCATTTTCATCTGCAATTCTTCTATCCTATTCTTATAGTTACCTAGGTCAAAGAGACTCCTTTATTTTATTTAATGTTTTTTTTAATATGCTCAATTTTGATAGGGATTCTTCCAAATCAATTATCATACAACCACCTCAATGTCATCTTAGTTATTTGCAAGCTTTCCACAACAATTTTTATATTTTTTGCCGCTGCCACAAGGGCAAGGATCATTTCTTCCTACAGTTTTTTCTTTCTTTATAGGTTTTTTCTTCATTGCAGTTTCTTCACCTTGATTAGTAACTACATTCTTAGCTACTCTTTCTCTCTCAGGTGCTTTTTCAATTTGTACATGAAGAAGATACTTAACAGTATCCAATTTAATATTATATATCATTTCCTCAAACATTTCGCTGCCTTCAAACTGATATGCTTGCGCTGGTTCCTGCTGCCTGTAGGCTCTAAGTCCAATAGCTCTCTTTAAGTGCTCCATATCATCTATATGATCCATCCATTTTGTATCAACAACTCTAAGTAAGATAACTCTCTCAATTTCTCTCATCTGCTCTGGAGTACACTCTTCTTCTTTTTCTTCATAAATTTTTTGACCTATATCTATATATTTCTGCTTAATTTCCTCATTGGAAAGATTTATAATATCCTCTTTCTTTATGGAATCTTTTTGTACATAAACTTCTTCCATATATTTTATTAGCTTTTCTACTTCATCTTCAAAATCTTCTTCTATACCGGATATATGAGAATCTACAATAGAAGATACTAAACTCTTTATCATATCAACCATGTATTCTCTAAGATCTTCACCTTCAAGCACTTGTGATCTCTGTTTGTATATAATTTCCCTCTGCTTATTTATTACATCGTCATATTGAAGTAAAGTTTTTCTTATATCAAAGTTATTTCCTTCTACTTTCTTCTGCGCACCTTCTATAGCATTTGTAACCATTCTACTTTCTATGGCCTCATCTTCTTTGAGACCTAATTTTTCAACTATTCCCTGAAGTCTATCTGAACCAAATATTCTCATCAGATCATCTTCTAGTGATACATAAAATCTTGATGTACCAGGATCTCCTTGACGTCCTGAACGCCCTCTAAGTTGGTTATCAATTCTCCTTGACTCATGTCTTTCAGTTCCTATTATTTTAAGTCCGCCAAGAGCAACTACATCCTTTCCTAGCTTTATATCAGTACCACGACCTGCCATATTAGTTGCTATAGTAATTGTTCCCTTTTCTCCTGCATGAGAAATTATTTCTGCTTCCATTTCATGAAACTTAGCATTTAAAACTTGATGAGGTACTCCTCTTTTCTTTAACATATCTGAAAGTAACTCAGATTTTTCTATACTTACTGTACCTACAAGTACAGGCTGACCTTTTTTATAGGTTTCATATATTTCATCTGCTATAGCTTTAAATTTTCCTTTTGCACTTTTATAAACTACATCAGGGTAATCTGTTCTTGCTATAGGCTTATGGGTAGGTATTACTATTACATCAAGTCCGTATATTTCTCTAAATTCATTTTCCTCTGTCAGTGCAGTACCTGTCATACCTGATAATTTATTAAACATCCTAAAATAATTTTGATAAGTAATAGTTGCAAGTGTCTTTGATTCTCTCTCTACTTTTACATTTTCCTTAGCTTCTATAGCTTGATGTAACCCATCGCTGTATCTTCTGCCTTCCATCATTCTTCCTGTAAATTCATCTACAATGAGCACTTCTCCATTTTTCACCATATAATCTTTATCTCTTCTCATTATATAGTTAGCCTTCAAAGATTGAACTACATAATGCTGTATCTCCATATTCTCTGGATCCGCATAGTTTGCCAATTGAAAGAAGTTTTCAGCCTTTTTTACACCTGTATCTGTAAGTATTACCGAATTTGCCTTTTCATCTACATCATAATCCTCTTTTTGTAAGGATTTTGCAAAGCTATCCGCAATATTATAAAATTCAGTTGATTTTTCTCCTTCACCTGAAATAATAAGAGGTGTTCTTGCTTCATCGATTAAAATAGAGTCAACCTCATCCACTATAACAAAGTTAAGCCCTCTTTGTACTCTTTCTTCTTTGTAAATAACCATATTATCTCTCAAATAGTCAAATCCAAATTCACTATTAGTACCGTAAGTTATATCACAATTGTACGCTTCTTGTCTCTGGGTTTGATCCAAATCATGTAGTATTACACCTACTTTAAGTCCTAGTGCTTCATATATAGGTGCCATGGTATCTCTATCTCTTTTTGCCAGATAGTCATTTACTGTAACTATATGAACTCCTTTTCCTGTAAGTGCATTTAAATATGCAGGTGCGGTAGCAACAAGTGTTTTACCTTCACCAGTTTTCATCTCTGATATTCTTCCTTGATGGAGCACTACTCCACCTATTAACTGCTCCCTATATTGCTTTAAGCCTATAGTTCTATATCCTACCTCTCTAACAACAGCAAAAGCTTCAGGTAATATTTCATCTAAAGATTCACCCTTAGAAAGTCTATCTTTAAATTCATCTGTCTTTGCTCTAAGTTCTCCACTCGTCAATCCCTGCATTTTTGAATCTAAACTATCTATTTTATCTACTATAGGGATAACTCTTTTTACTTCCCGTTCACTATATGAACCGAATATTTTCTGAAAAAGTTTCATTATTTTCATCCTCACCATGTTAAATTTGTTTACAAAAGTATACACCTTATAAATTATATCATCTAATTATTAGGTGTTCAACTTATTAAATAATAGTTTACTTTAGTTTAATAATATGCTGTCTATTTTTAAAGTATAAAAAGAGGAAGCTTTATGCTCCCCCTTTATTGCATCTAACTTTTAAAATTCAGGCTCTATTAATCCGTAATTTCCATCCCGCCTCTTATATACTACATTTACTTCTCCATTTTCAGCATCCTGATATACAAAGAAACTATGACCTAAAAGTTCCATTTGAAGAACTGCTTCTTCAGATGACATTGGTTTTATTGCAAATTTCTTGGTTCTAACTATTTTTTGTTCTTGTTCGTCTTTTTCTGACTCATCTGGTATGCATTGAAATCTCAAAGATTCCGAATTGTTTCTTCTTAACAACTTTGTCTTTTGCTTTCTTATCTGTCTCTCTAATTTATCCACAACTAAATCAATTGAAGCATACATATCTGAATTTCCTTCTTCTCCTCTTAGTATAACTCCTCCAAAAGGAATAGTGACTTCAATTATTTGTCTAGTTTTTTGTACGCTTAATGTAGCATGCGCTACTACATCAGGGTTGAAATATTTTTCTAGCTTACATAGCTTCTTCTCCACCGCATTTTTCAATGCATCAGTTACCACGATATTTTTCCCTTTTACAGTTATTTTCATATTTCCAGCCCCTTCCTATTGTAATCCTAAACATATGTAAAGGATTAATCTATGTTTTGTTAGTTATATTTTAATACTGTTTATCATAAATTACAATAGCTATTAATGACACATTTATACTACTTTTTTATTAATACCAAAAACTAATAATAAATAATCTTTTAGAATTAATATAGCAGCCTTAAAAAAGGCTGCTATATTGCACTGTTAGTGCATTTGCAAGTTAGCTGACCTGGTCTTTGCCCCCACACTCGCCTGCTGGAACTTTCGCTACCGGGAATTAACCTCTCACTACTAATCCTCTCGTATTTTACGGCAGGACTTACTTCTAAGCCGCACCATGCTCATTAAATATTTTATCTAACTTACGTGGATCGTTTTGCCTGCGACTGGCATCGACTTTCAACCACAAACCTAACTTGACTAATAAAATTATACTCTACTTTTTGCTCCAGTCAATACGTTAATTTTTTTTGCTCCATTTTTCAAAAGTTCTGAACAGCATCCAAAAGCTGTAGCACCAGTAGTTAAAACGTCGTCTATTAACAAAATTTTTTTATTTTTTATAATTTTTTTATTGCATACCTGAAAGCTTTCTGACATATTACTCCATCTCTCTGTTTTATCCAATCCTATTTGATCCTTTGTTTCCTTTATTTTGTCTAGACAGCATATAACAGGCTTATTAGTATAATTCCCCAAACTGTTCGCCAAATATTCAGCTTGATTATATCCTCTCTTTTTCAATGCTTTCTTAGTCATAGGTACGTATGTAAAAACATCGAAATCAATGTGATTATTAGCTATAATATTTCTCATACACTTTGCTATAACATCTCCAGCTTTAAAAGAACTCTTATACTTTAATTTTATTATAAGTTCCATCATCGCTCCAGAATAATAAGCACTACTATAGCATTGAATTTTTTTATCATCATATCCAATCTCAAAACTGTCTTTACAAACTTTTATATTGCTTTCACAAGCTTCACATATGTTTCTATCATTATATATATCTTTTTTACATAGTATACATCTTTCATCTCCACAATATATAAGCCCTAGTACACAATCTAATAAAAATTTTAAATTTTTAGTAATCCCATGTTCCATGCTTCCCTATTAAAATTGCTAGTTATACTCTTTGCTTTCTCAATCTCTTCTGTCTCTATATTGGAAACCAGTATAACCTCCTCTTTTAAATCTTTTTCACCTCTTCCAACACTTCCACACAAGTAAACAAATTCTTTATAAGTAAAGTTAACATCATCTGCAAAATATACTATTAATTCTGAATTTTTTGCATTTAATGCAGTTTCTTCAAAACAGTTAGTTATTAATATTGAGTTTTTTGTCTGTAAAAACTTATAGATCAATTTCTTATTCGATTCCCCTTTAGCAAAACATACCACATCCTGTGCTAAACTTTTACAATATTTATGCATATATAAAGCTACCTTATCTATTTTATATTTGCTAGGTACATATATTATTGTCTTCTTGCCTATACTTATTGACCATTTTAAATAATCGTATACCAAAAAAGGCATTTCTTTATTCATATTCAGTCTAGTAAGTATACTCCTCGGTTCAATTATTAATCCTTCATTTTTAGCAGGCAAAAATACCTTTTTACTATTTTCAACTATACTTTCTATAGAATATATTATAACTTTACTATCCTCATGAGTTAATTTGCTAATTAATTTGCATATCTCGTACTTATTGTATAATGAAAAACTACTTATATCATCATATATGACTAATTCAAACTTATCTTCCAACTTTGATGCATTTTCAAAATTACATATCTGTAATTTACAATTTGAATTACTTTTACATCCTTTCACATAGCAATAATCCGTAAAATGCGTATACTTTTTTATATTTTTTATTATATCCACATTACCCATTTTTTCATTAGTAATATAAATAATATTTTCATTTTGTCTTATGTATTTTTCAATAATCTCCAGGAAAATCTCAGTAGAATTATAAGGAACTGAGATACAGTTTAAAAAAATATCTTTAGTACCGCTCCATTTTACTATATTCTCACTTATTTTTTTTCTCTCATTAATAAGACATGATTCATTCCACAGTAGCATTTGTTTCACTCTCCATTATATCCATTATTCTATATTTTAATAACGAATACCTTTCAAAGCTTTTATTATTATTTATCATAAAGTTCAAAGCTTTCAAACTCCCAACAAGTATTACCATCTGTTTTGCTCTAGTTATAGCTGTATACAATAAATTTCTATTCATAAGCAGCGGCGGACCCATAAACATAGGTATAATAATTACTGGGAATTCACTACCTTGACTTTTATGTATGGTTATTGCATAAGATAAATCCAGCTCATCTAAGTACATACTATCATATACAACTCTTTTTTCTTCATCAAACACAACTACCACTCTATTTTTTTCTTCATCTATGTCTTCTATATATCCAAAATCGCCATTAAAAACACCCATACCGCTTTCCTTGTTTTCTTCTGAAATGCCTTGCCATTTTAAAGTATAATTATTTTTAATCTGCATCACTTTATCTCCTACCCTAAAAGTCATGTCTCTAAACTTTTTTTCTCTCTTATTGGGACTTTTAGGATTTAGAACTTGCTGAAGTTTTCTATTTAAATTTGATACTCCTAAAACTCCCTTTCTCATAGGAGATAGTATTTGAATATCCTCTATTTTATTCCAACTACTATTAAAACTTGGCAACCTTTTATCTATTAATCCTACCAATGTATCTAATATATCCGAAGGATCCTGACACTTTATAAAATAAAAATCTTTATTCTTTTTATTTAAAATAGGCATCTCTCCAGAATTTATCTTATGAGCATTAACTATAATCATACTCTCTTTTGATTGCCTAAATATCTCTTTTAATCTAACTACTTTAATACATTTGCTGTCTATAAAGTCTCTTAGCACATTTCCAGGTCCTACAGATGGAAGCTGCTCTGCATCCCCTACTATTATTAACCTAGTTCCCATAGAGACAGCCTTCAATAAGTTATTCATGAGCACTATATCTATCATAGAAGCCTCATCTATAATAACCACATCGCATTGTAGTGGTGATTGCTCTCCTCTTGAAAAAAATAAAGCTTCTTCATCGCTTCCCACTCCCATTTCAAGAAGCCTATGTATGGTCTTTGATTCTCGTTTTGTAGATTCTGACATTCTCTTTGCTGCTCTTCCCGTGGGAGCACCCATTAAAACTTTAAGCTTTGCCTTTTCAAATAATCTAATTATGCAATTAATTATAGTTGTTTTACCTGTTCCAGGACCTCCTGTTATTATCTCCACTCCATTTTCAATTGCCCCTCTAATAGCTTCTTTTTGAGAAACAGCAAAATTCATATTATTTTCCTTCTCAAAATCTTCTATCTCTTTATCTATATTAAAATTCATGTCCTTATATTTAGTGAAAGCTAACATCAATATTTTTCTAGTTACACTCAATTCGCAATAATAATAGGTCATAGAAAATACACATACTTTATCTTCCCACTTCTCCAATTTTATTTTTCCATTTACAGAACTTTCATATATGTTTTCTTCCAGTTCTTTTTGAGTTATATGGAGTATGTCAACACCTTCTTTTATAAGGTTATCTATAGGCATATACGTATTTCCCAAGCTGCAAAACTTATTCACCAAATACCTTATTCCACTTTGTATCCTAAATGGAGAATTATTCTCTATTCCAAGGCTTCTTGCTATCTTATCTGCCGTTTTAAAACCTATACCACTTATTTCTTCTGTAAGGGTATATGGATTTTCTTTCACAATACTTATAGAATCTGCTCCAAATTTTTTATGTATTTTAACACACTGACTAGGAGTTATTCCATAAGTTTGCAGAAATATCATTATATTTCTCACTTCATTTTGTTTAGAATAGGATTCCTCTATTAAAGCTATTTTTTTTGCTCCTATACCTTCTATTTCTTTTAATCTTCCTATGTTATTATCCAATATTTGAAGGGTATTTTCACCAAACTTCTCTACTATTTTCTTTGCTGTTACTGGACCTATGCCCGATATTATTCCAGAGGCCAAATATCTCTCTATGCCAATAGTAGTACTAGGTATTATCTCTTCAGAAGCCTGAACCTTAAATTGATTCCCAAACTGAGGATGAAGAACCCATTCCCCTACAGCCTTCAAATTTTGTCCTTCAATTATATTAGGTATACATCCTACTATAGTTACTTCATCTTTATTTTCTCTTATTTTAGCAACTACATACCCATTATCTTTATTTTGAAATATTATACTTTCTACAATTCCTTGTAATTCTTGCATAGAATCTCTCCTACCCTTATTTGCAAACAAAATCATATATTTATAAATAATTATACCACATTAAACTTTGTCTTAATCCACCATACTAAAAAAGCCCTATATCATTTTACAATATAGAGCTTTTCATTATTTACATATATTTTTTTATTTCTTCAACTTTATCTAATCTTTCCCAAGGTACATCAATATCAGTTCTTCCAAAATGTCCATAAGCCGCAACTTGCCTGTATATAGGTCTTCTAAGATTTAAATCTTTTATTATAGCAGCTGGTCTCAGATCAAATACCTTGTTTACTATATCTACTATTTTTTCTTCCGGTATATTTCCTGTACCAAAAGTATCTACAGTTATAGATACAGGCTTTGCTACACCAATGGCATAAGCAAGTTGTATTTCCAACTTATCTGCAATACCTGCAGCTACTAAATTTTTTGCTACCCATCTTGCAGCATAAGCAGCAGATCTATCAACCTTGGTTGGGTCTTTACCAGAAAAAGCACCGCCGCCATGTCTTCCATAACCACCATAGGTATCTACTATTATCTTTCTTCCTGTAAGTCCAGAATCTCCCTGGGGACCTCCAACAACAAATCTTCCTGTTGGATTTATGAAATACTTAGTTTTATAATCTAAAAACTCTCGTGGTACAACAGGTCTTATTACATTGTTTATTATATCTGTTTCAATTTGTTTTCTAGTTACCATTTCATCATGCTGAGTAGATACTACTATGGTATCAACTCTAACTGGCTTATTATCTTCATATTCTATAGTAACTTGAGTTTTTCCATCCGGTCTTAGATAATCTAAAACTTTATCTTTTCTAACCTGTGCTAATCTCTTTGCAAGTTTGTGAGCAAGACTTATTGGCATAGGCATATATTCTGGAGTTTCATTTGTAGCAAATCCGAACATCATACCCTGATCTCCAGCACCTATAGCTTCTATGGCCTCCATTTCGCCTTCCTTAGCTTCTAAAGCTTTATCGACTCCCATAGCTATATCAGATGATTGTTCATCAATTGAACTTATTACTGAACAAGTCTGGCAGTCAAATCCATATTTAGCTCTAGTATATCCTATTTCTCTTACAGTATTTCTAACTATTTTTGAAATGTCAATATAACAATTGGTTGATATCTCACCCATAACCAAAACCATACCTGTAGTAGTTGCAGTTTCACACGCTACTCTTCCATAAGGATCTTGTTCCAGTATGGCATCTAAGATAGCATCTGAAATCTGATCACACATTTTATCTGGATGGCCTTCTGTAACTGATTCAGATGTAAATAGTTTTCTCATTTTCTATACCTCCCATGTAAAAATATACTTTTCTTACAATAAGTGAATTAATTCTATTGCATTAAATGCTAATTTAAATCCTATATTCACAATATAAACTGAAATACCTAAAGTGGCATGTCAATTAAAAAAACCTCTTCGATAAGAAGAGGTTAAATAACTTAACTACTCTCTTATCTTGCAGAATACTGCAGGAATTGGCACCTTGGTGATTTTCACTGGTTGCCGGGTTTCATAGGGCCTTGTTCCCTCCGCCTCTCTTGATAAGAGCTATAATATAATTTTTTGATTTATTAAGATTATAAAATTTTTATAAAATAAAAAACACCTAAAAGTGCCTTTATATTTATGGTGGAGGAAGATGGATTCGAACCATCGAAGTCACTGACAACAGATTTACAGTCTGCCCCCTTTGGCCACTCGGGAATTCCTCCGCATTTGGTGCTGGCAGTAGGAATCGAACCCACGACCTACTGATTACAAGTCAGTTGCTCTACCTGCTGAGCCATGCCAGCTTATTCTATTATTATTCTAAATGGTGGGCACAATAGGGCTCGAACCTATGACCCTCTGCTTGTAAGGCAGATGCTCTCCCAGCTGAGCTATGCGCCCTTATATTTATGGTGGAGGAAGATGGATTCGAACCATCGAAGTCACTGACAACAGATTTACAGTCTGCCCCCTTTGGCCACTCGGGAATTCCTCCATGTTTGGTGCTGGCAGTAGGAATCGAACCCACGACCTACTGATTACAAGTCAGTTGCTCTACCTGCTGAGCCATGCCAGCTTATTTTATTACCCTACGCTCTTTAAAACAAGAACGTACTCAACGTAAATTAGTATACAGTTTTATTAACTTATTATCAAATTTAATATATGATTAAATTTTAATATTATATATATCTTTCTCCATATTTCTCTATATTTCTTTCAAAATCATATTCACTTAATTTAACTTTAATAATTTGTATAAACTCATCATATAAATTATATATAGTGTTCTTCACAAGTACATACATAAAAGAAGGTGAATATATTGAATAAAGCAAAAACTAATTATAAAGATCCCTTAGCATATTACAAGCTTGCCTATTTTTTAAAAAATTACATTAATAACGATACCATAATTGTATGCATTGGTACAGATAGATATATAGGGGACTGTCTGGGTCCCTTAGTAGGTACACTTTTAAAGTGCAAGCATTTTCCTCTACCTGTCTACGGTACAATCTCAGATCCTATACATGCTTTAAACATTGAAAGCAAACTGAATAAAATAAATTTACTTCACCCGCATAAAAACATTATAGGAATAGATGCTTGCTTAGGTGATCTAGAAACTATAGGCGATATTCAAGTAAGAGACTTTCCAGTTCATCCTGGCAAAGGTGTAGGGAAATCTCTCCCGGATGTAGGGAATTCCTCAATAATAGGTATAGTTGATTCAAATAGCAGTGAAGATTTATTTAATAATTCCAGCAGCAATATACGTCTTAATTTAGTTTTAAGTATGGCTGAAGTAATACTTTATTCATTAATTCATTCATATTATTTATATTACAACAACATATTTATTGATATTTAACTATGTCTAACATTTTAGTGTATATAAGAAAATTAAAATCTAACTTATTAAAAAATACATAATACTAAATAAGTTAGATTTTTTCTTTGTTTTAATCTATTAACGTTATATCATCGCCGCTAAAAACTACTTCCATTTTGTCTAAATATTCAAGTACTTTACCTGTACCCAGTGCTACACATGATACTGGTTCTTCTGCAACATAAACAGGTACGTTAGTTACTTTTTGTATTAAATTACTCAATCCATTTAAAAGTGCACCTCCACCAGTCATAAAAATACCTTTATCAGCTATATCAGCTGATAATTCTGGTGGTGTTTTTTCCAGTACTGCACGAGTTGTATCTGCTATAGAATTTACAGTTTCTTTTAGTGCTATTCTCATTTCCGCAGAAGATACCGTTATATTTTTAGGAAGTCCTGTAATTAAATCACGACCTCTTATTTCCATACTTACTTCTTCATCTCTATCAAAAGCAGATCCTATTTTTATTTTTAAATCTTCCGAGGTTCTTTCACCAATCATCAACTTATGTTCTTTTCTCACATATTTCATTATGGCTTCATCGAACTTATCACCTGCAACTTTAATAGAAGACCTTACAACTATTCCTCCAAGTGAAATTACTGCTACATCAGTGGTTCCTCCACCTATATCTATTACCATATTTCCACTTGCCTTAGTTATATCAATACCAGCTCCTATAGCTGCTGCCAGTGGTTCTTCAATTAAAAATACCTTTTTTGCGCCTGCATTTTTAGCCGCATCAATTACAGCTCTTTTTTCAACTTCAGTAGCTTCACATGGAACGCAAACAACTATTCTTGGTGAAGATATTCTATTTTTACCACAAGCCTTGCTTATAAAATACTTCAACATTTTTTCCGTTACATCATAATCAGATATAACTCCATCTTTTAATGGACGAATGGCAACGATATTACCAGGTGTTCTACCTATCATCTGCCATGCTTCTTCTCCTACAGCTAGTACTCTATTTTTTATCTTATCTATAGCAACAACTGAAGGTTCCTTTAAAATTACCCCCCTGCCTTTAATATAAACAAGTACGGTTGCTGTACCTAGATCTATTCCCATATCTGTTCCTATGCTAAAAAACATTCCCTTTTCACTCCTAATCTCCTTTGCTTTTGAAACTAAAAGGTAAATTTATTTACCTTTATTATCATATCATATTCTAATTATAATAGGAATGTTTTTAGCCTTCAATAGCTTTATATTTCATTTTAGTAGCTTTACCACCTCTTATATGTCTCTCTGCCTTATTATAATCTAATATACTCTTAGCTTCCTGAGCGATCTGAGGATTTATTTTAGGCAACCTTTCTGTCATATCCTTGTGTATAGTACTTTTACTTACCCCAAAAACTTTAGCCGTTTTCCTTATTGTGGCCTTAGATCCTATTATATATTTGGCAACTTCCAAAACCCTTTCTTCAATATAATCTTTCAATTTTATTCAACTCCTTTTTACAGTTACCGTTTTACAATCAACAATTGATGATGAAACTTTACATTATATATCCATAAACGTATTTACTCGTATTTATCATTAAACTAAATAATCTCTGCCAATTATACTTGTTCCTATATATTTATAAATATGCTGATTAATATTTTAAAATTCATTGTGTATGGGCCATTTCTCCATAAAATTCTAAGAAATGGCCAAATATTAGTATTTTATATATTTACCTGGGTCAACAAATTCTTTTCCTTTCAAAACAGCAAAGTGTAAGTGATCTCCGTATTTTTCATAAGCTGATCTCAGTGTACTTTTCCCAACTACTCCAATAACTGCTCCTTTTTTTATGGTTTGACCTGTGCTAACTTTCACACTCGGATCTAGATTAGAATAAACTGTTTTTAATCCATTTTGATGATCTATAATGACTTCTACTCCATCCTGTGTTGCTGTATTTACTGATTCTACCTTTCCATCCATAGCTGCAAACACGGGTTTGCCAAGTGGAGTTTGTATATCATATCCTAAGTTTGGTCTATAAGTTGCTGTAGAATCCCAATATACTGGATTCTCTGAATAACCTCTTGCAATATTACCCTCTACTGGCTTTTGAAAGGAAGTGCTTACTGAGTTAGATACTCCCTTCGATGCTTCATTATTAGATACATTGGATTTTGCCTTATTATCCTTTTTTACTTGAAGAGCATTGTTATAATTGGAAGAAGGCTTTTCATTTGCCTTTGCAGTTTCCTTAATTTTTTTCTGCTCTACAGCCTGACTTTTTTGAAGCTGTGCACTTTGATTTTTATTATTTCTTGCTGTTATTACTGCCGCTGTTACTGCAATGCATAAACATATAAACAGTATTACATAAAAGCTCTCCTTTTTTAAAAAGTTGAATGCTTTGTTAAAAGATTTTTTGTTCATAATAACACCTCCTTTTTGTAGTTTGTCCAGAGAATAGAAAAAAATACATATTTTATGAAATTTTTTTACAAAAAAAGAGGAAATTTCCCTCTTTTTTACTTAATATTTATTTAATGTATTCTATTAACATACAATTAGCCGATATAATTATTACTTTTTAAATAAGTTTACATTTTCTAGACTAGTTCCCTCATAATAATGAGACAATATATTTTTATAATTTTTTCCGTTTTTGCCCATATAATTAGCTCCCCACTGGCTCATTCCAACTCCATGTCCATATCCAATGCATTGAATATACACACCATCTTTAAAATCTATACTAAAGTTTGCCGAATTCAATCCCATAATAGTTCTAAATTTCGTACCAGATATAGTAACAGCACCAAGTTTAATTTCTTTTACAGAGCCACTTTCATTTTTACTTTTTATAACTATCTGATTGGATAAGTTTTCTGAAGATAACCCTGAATTAGCATAACTTGAGTTTACCTTATTTATAAAATCTGCATATGACATTTTCACCGAAGTTTTATATTTTCGTGCACTTTCTTCTCCTGGACTTTCTACGCTCTTTAAATATCCTTCTGCTTCTCCAAATACATCTTCTGAATTTTCAGTTTTTCCTGCACTTACTGCAAAATAGTAAGGTTCCATCACCAATTTATTTTTGTACGTCAATACCTGTCCTGAAGTAGCTTGTACTGCATCTACAATTTTGCTCCAATATTTATCTCCATCATTCTTAGACCAGTTTTTCATCCTATCTTCTTTATTAACAAACACCTGGCACTTAACTGTATCACATACATCTGCACCTGTATTGCTCTTGTATTTTTTGCCTCCATACACTTCCATATGTGCAGCTGCAAAAGTTCTAGACGCCACAGCCTGTGCTTTAAGCGCTTCTTCTGAAAATTCGGCAGGCATTTCAGCAGCTACTACTCCTGTTACATATTGCTCTAAATTGATTTCTTTTACTGTATTTTCTTTAGTTATGTACACCTTTATTTTTTCTGAATTGGTATCCTGTTTTTTTAATATTATATTTTTTGATTTTATTAGGAATTGGGGTAAGTTATCATATTTTTGGTTTCCCATTCCCACCATAAATAAGGAGAGTCCAATTATAAATGATGTACCCATAAACACTAAAATAATAAATTTTTTTAAAAAGTCTAATATATCACCCTTCATATTTTTCTCCTGTTAGGCGCTTGAAAGAAAATATCAATTCATTTCTTTGAAAATGCCTTATATATATTTTGAACTACAATATTATATTTTTATTGCCGCATCTTATAAAATATTCCAATAAAAAAACAAAGAAAAAATTTTGTTCTAATCTTCTCTTTGTCTAATAATATATATAATAGGAGTATTATTCATTTATTCTCTTAATATCAGCTCCTAGTGCTTTTAATTTTTTTTCAATATCTACATAGCCTCTATCTACATGGTATATATCTGCAATTTCTGTTTCACCTTCTGCTACTAGCCCACAAAGTATAAGGCTTGCACCAGCTCTTAAGTCCGTTGCTTTAACTTCTGCTCCAGTAAGTTTTTTTACACCTTCTATAACGGCGCTTCTTCCATCTATCTTTATGTTTGCTCCCATCCTTTTCATCTCTGCTACGTGCATAAATCTATTTTCAAAAATAGTTTCTGTTATTATACTTGTACCCATAACAGTACATAAAAGTCCTGTCATCTGTGACTGCATATCAGTTGGGAATCCAGGATAAGGCATAGTTTTAATATCTACAGGTCTTAATTCATCACTTCCATCTACAATCAAACTACTTCCTTGTGAGCTTATATGAACCCCAACTTCAGTTAACTTAGCGATTATAGGTTTTAAGTATTCTTCATTAGCACCATTTATTTTAATCTTGCTTCTAGTTATAGCAGCTGCCACCATAAAAGTACCAGATTCTATCCTATCAAATATTGGCCTATGGGTACTTCCCTTTAAGCTTTTTACTCCTAGTATTCTAATAGTACCTGACCCTGCACCAATAATATTTGCCCCCATGCTATTTAAAAATTTTGCCAGATCCCTTATTTCGGGTTCTTCTGCTGCATTCTCTATTATAGTTTCTCCTTCTGCCATTACTGATGCCATCATTATATTTTCTGTAGCTCCCACTGAAGGAAAATCTAGATATATTTTATCTCCTATCAATTTCTTAGCGCTTGCTTCTACATATCCATGACCTACATTCACCTCTGCTCCCAGGGCACTTAATCCCTTCAAGTGAAGATCTATAGGTCTAGTTCCAATATTGCATCCACCTGGAAGACATAATCTGAACTTTCCAAATCTGGCTATCATAGGACCCATTATTAAAAATGATGCCCTCATTTTTTTTACCAATTCGCTGCATGGGTTGCAATCTTTTATATTAGATGCATCTATTATGACTTTATTTGTATCTTTGTCTATATTTATATCTGCAGATATGCTCCTCAATATGTCACTTATTACAAAAACATCTTCAAGCATTGGTACTTTTTCTATTACACATTTATCTCCGCTTAAAATACAAGCTGCTATAATAGGCAATACAGAATTTTTAGCAGTACTGATATTTACTTCCCCATGCAGTTTATTTCCTCCCTTAACTACTATTTTACTCATAATGTTCCTCCATTCTATAATTGCTAATATGTTACTTAATTTTTGTACCGCCTTATAAGTTACATTTAACAAAAACATCCATATTATATGATTCCTAATATGTCACCATTATTTCTGGAGTTCCCATAATTATATAAGTGCCTGTATCATATTTTACGACAGCATAGTTAAAATCTATTAAACCTGTGCCACTTTGTATTGGCTCATACTTATGGGTATAAGCAGTAGAACTGTATCCTTCCTCTAAAGCTATAGTTTTAATGTCAGATGTACCATAGCATTTTAAAATGTTTTTAACTTCACTATTTACACTACTTACATCTTGCTTCTGAGTTTTTGCCTTTACATATTCAAAATACTTACACTTTTCTTTTCTACCCCCTATAGATCTATCTACCATACTTTTCAAATCCTGCAATTTATACTGACTGGATTTTCTTATAATGTTAACTGTAATGATATTACAATTTTCATTTTCTACACCTTCTACATAGCCCTCTGCATAATATCCATTAAATTCTATACAATAAATTTTATTATTTCTCCACACTTTTTTGTTACATTCACTATATCTCATTAATACCTTTAATATTTCATCTACAACCTTTTCCTTATCACTAGAAGTATTAAAAGTAGCCATAATTCCATACTCCACTGGGGTACTGTTAGTCTTTTCTAGTATGTTTTTAAACATATCTGTTTCCTTTACATTAGAAACGGATTTTTGTAATGAGGTAGATTTTACACCTAAATTATTTCCTGAAGCACAAACATAATATTGAAAAAAAAATACAAGAACCAATAAGTAGCTTAACATTTTTAGCCTTTTCATGTATATTTAGTTCTGCATAAAATTAAACAGAACATTTTCACCCCCTTCTATTTCTCTTTAAAAATTATGGACAACTTTTCCTTTTAATATTCAATAAATATATACTTAGTTTAAGCTGCTAAATTTTATCTGATAGTCTTTTTTTATACTAGAGAACTGACATTAGTATTTCAAAAAATAAAGATTCCATAGGAGGGACCTATATTAGTATATAATTCTAAATAACAAAATGTGAATATTTTTAGGTATAAAAAAAGCACTATCCAAAATCATTATGTTAATGATTTTAGGTAGTGCTTTTTTATCTTCAATTAAAATACAGCAAATTATCAAAAGCTCCATTATTTCAGATTAATTCTAGCCAGTGCCCTAGCCAATGCCATTTCTGCTCTTTTTACATCGACTCCGTCTTTCTGATTAGCTAATCTTTTTTCAGCTCTATCTTTAGCAGCTTTTGCTCTATCTATGTCTATTTCATCTGGCCATTCACAAGAATCACATAAAATTTTTAGCTCATTATTTATTACTTCCAGTACTCCGGTTGATGTAAATGCCTTTAATTTTTTGCCATCTTTTTGAACGATTTCGGTATTTGCAGGTTTTAAAGTGGTAACTAAAGGCATATGGTCTGGAAGAATTGCTATGTCGCCTTGAATACTTTCCGTTATTACTTCTACTACTTCTCCTTCATAGAATTCTCTATCGGGAGTAAGGATAGTTAATTTTAAAACTTCTGACATATTAATCTCCTTTAAAATTTACATTAAACAAAATTCTCTCAAACCAATTTTGCTTAATAAATCACTTTAATTTTTTCCCATATTTTTAGCTGCTTCAACCACTTCATCTATACTTCCTTTAAATAAGAAAGCAGTTTCTGGTAAATCATCATATTTACCTTCAAGAATTTCTTTAAAACCTCTTATAGTCTCCTTTATTTGAACATATTTACCCTGATATCCTGTAAATTGTTCTGCAACAGAAAATGGTTGTGATAAAAATCTTTGAATTCTTCTAGCTCTAATAACCACTAATCTATCATCTTCTGAAAGCTCATCTACACCAAGTATTGCTATAATATCTTGAAGTTCACTGTATCTTTCAAGTATATGTTTAACATCTGATGCTACTTTATAATGATCATCTCCTACAATCCTTGGATCCAATATCCTTGATGTGGATGCAAGTGGATCAACAGCAGGATATATACCAATTTCTGATATAGATCTAGAAAGAACTGTAGTTGCATCAAGATGCGTAAATGTTGTAGATGGTGCCGGATCAGTCAAGTCATCTGCTGGAACATATACTGCCTGAACAGATGTAATAGACCCCTGTTTTGTGGATGTTATTCTTTCTTGAAGAGCACCCATTTCAGTTGCAAGAGTTGGCTGGTAACCAACGGCACTAGGTATTCTACCAAGTAACGCTGAAACCTCGGATCCTGCCTGAGTAAATCTGAATATATTATCTATAAATAAAAGTACATCCTGACCTTTATCTCTAAAATATTCTGCCATAGTAAGTCCTGTAAGTGCAACTCTCATTCTTGCTCCAGGTGGCTCATTCATCTGACCAAATACCAAAGCAGTTTTCTTTATAACTCCTGATTCCTGCATTTCATAATATAGATCATTTCCTTCTCTTGTTCTTTCTCCAACACCTGTAAATACTGATAACCCGCCGTGTTCCTTTGCTATATTGTTTATAAGTTCCTGTATAAGAACTGTTTTACCAACACCAGCTCCACCAAACAGTCCTATCTTTCCGCCTCTTTGGTACGGTGCAAGAAGATCTATAACTTTAATACCAGTTTCAAACATTTCAGGCTTAACAGATTGATCTTCAAAACTTGGTGCCTGCCTATGAATAGGATAGTATTGTTCTGCCTTTACTTCTCCATTTTCATCAATTGGCTGTCCTAGCATATTAAAAAGTCTTCCTAAAACTGGCTCACCTACAGGTACAGATATAGGAGATCCTGTATCTACTGCATCCATACCTCTCATTAATCCATCTGTACTCTCCATAGATATAGTTCTTACTACATCATCGCCTAAATGTTGTGCAACTTCTGTAATAATTTTTTTATCACCTGATTTTATATCTATGGCATTATATATATTAGGAAGGTTTTCTGTATCAAACTTTATATCTACTACAGGTCCTATAACCTGAACAACTTTGCCTATATTTGGCATCAATGTCCCTCCTTACTTAAGAGCTTCTGCTCCTCCAACTATTTCAGTTATTTCCTGTGTAATAGCAGATTGTCTCTCTCTATTGTATTTAAGATTCAATTTATCCAGTAAATCATTTGCATTTTTAGTTGCCCCATCCATTGCTGTCATTCTGGAAGCCTGTTCACTTACTTTTGAATTTATCATACAGTTAAGTACTTTTTGCTTTAAGTGTAAAAGTACTACTTCATCCATCATTTCATCTATTGACGGTTCAAATTTAACAAGATAATTTGTTTTTTCTTTTTTCTCAGCTTCCAATGGAAGTAATTTTTCAACAACTACTTTTTGTCTAACTGTTGAAATAAACTTAGTATATACTATATTAACTTCTCCAACCTCGCCACTTCTATAAAGGTCTAGAGCCTTATATACTATGGTATTTGCTTCATTTATAGTAGGAACATCCGAAATATCCACATATTCTGCTTCTGTACTATACTTAAGCCTTTTAAAATACGTTCTTCCTTTTTGTCCCACAGATATCAAAAGGCAATTTTCTTTATTTTTTGACATTGCAGCATCTGCTTCATTTACTACACTGCCATTAAAGCCTCCGCATAATCCTGTATCTGAATTTAAAGCTATGTAGAGTTTCTTATTGCTTTTATTACCATGTATATAAATGTTTCTTCCCTCTGCTCCTAAAACAAATTCATTCATAAGGGAACTAAATAGTTCACAATATTTATTATTTGCCTCAAGCTTTTTTCTAACTTTTCTAAGTTTAGAGGTGGCAATGAGTCCCATGGCATTTGTTATTTTTTGAGTACTGGTTATTGATCTAATTCTTCTTTTTATTGTAACAAGTCCTGCCCCTGCCATATTTCACCTCCCGCAGAAGAAACTATGCCTCTGCTAAAAATATTTTTTTGAATTCCTCTATAGCATTTCCAAGTTTATCACTTAATTCATCGGATATAATTTTTTTATTTCTTATTTCCTCACCTATTTCTTTATGATGAGTATTCATATAATCAAGGAATTCTCCTTCAAATTCTACAACTTTTTCAACCGGTACATCCATTATATACTCTCTACCAGCTGCAAACAGTATCATTACCTGATTTTCTACAGGCATTGGTTTGTATTGAGGTTGTTTTAATATTTCTGTTAATCTCTTACCTTTTTCAAGTCTCTTCATAGACTCTTTATCAAGGTCTGATCCAAATTGAGCAAATGATGCAAGTTCTCTATACTGGGCTAAATCCAATCTAAGGGTACCTGCTACCTGCTTCATTGCCTTAATTTGTGCATTACCACCAACTCTGGATACAGATATACCTGCATTTATAGCTGGTCTTTGTCCTGCATAGAAAAGCTCTGATTCAAGGAATATCTGACCATCTGTTATAGAAATAACATTTGTTGGTATATATGCAGTAACATCTCCTGCCATAGTTTCTATTATAGGAAGTGCTGTAAGTGAGCCTCCACCTAACTTATCAGAAAGCTTTGCAGCTCTTTCAAGTAATCTTGAATGCAAATAGAATACATCCCCAGGATATGCTTCTCTTCCTGGCGGTCTACGGAGTAATAATGACATTTCTCTATAGGCAACCGCATGCTTAGATAAATCATCATACACTATAAGTACATCTTTTCCCTTATTCATAAAATATTCACCCATGGAACATCCTGCATAGGGAGCAATATACTGAAGTGGTGCTGACTCAGATGCTGATGCAGATACTATTATGGTATAGTCCATAGCACCTGTTTCTGTCAAGTCATTTACTATATGAGCTACAGTAGACTGTTTCTGACCTATAGCTACATATATGCATATTACATCTTTTCCTTTTTGATTTATTATAGTATCCATGGCAATGGCAGTCTTACCTGTTTGCCTGTCTCCTATTATTAATTCCCTTTGTCCTTTCCCAATTGGTATCATTGAATCTATAGCCTTTAACCCAGTTTGCAGTGGTTGTTTAACTGACTGTCTTGTTATAACTCCTGGAGCTACAAGATCTACAGGCCTAGTTTCTGATGTCTTTATAGGACCTTTTCCATCAATAGGCTGTCCAAGCGAATTTACAACTCTTCCAACAATAGCTTCACCTACTGGTACTTCTACAACTCTACCTGTTCTTTTAACTGTATCTCCTTCTTTTATTCCCTTCTGGGAACCCAAAAGAACACAACCTACATTATCCTGTTCAAGGTTTAAAGCCATACCATAAACATCATTTGGAAACTCTAAGAGTTCATTTGCCATACATTGATTAAGGCCATAAACTCTAGCAATACCATCACCGATTTGAATTATTGTACCTGAATCAACTGTTTCTATTTTCTTTTCATATTTCTGTATTTCATCTTTTATAATTGAAGTTATTTCTTCAGGTTTTATGTTCATAGGCTCACCTCTGTTCTCCCTTAAGCATTATTTTTTTCATTTCAGAAAGTTTTGATCTTATACTACCATCAATAACTTCACCGTCTACTTCAATACATACTCCACCTATTATACTTGGATCTATTTCTTCTTGTAATAAAATCTTTTTATCATACTTTTTTTCTAGTTTATGAACAAGATCTTCTTTTTCTTTATCTTCCAAAGATATAACTGTTTTAACCTTAGCTATAGCAGTTTTATTTTTTTCAAGATAAATCTTCTCCATTTGTTTAAGTTTACCTTCAAGTTCAAGAATCCTGCCTTTTTCTATAAGGACTAATAAAAAAGATAATACGTCTTCATCTATCTTCCCTTTAAAAACATCAATAAAAATCTTCTTTTTACTTGAATTACTGACTTGTGGGTGTTTTATTATTTCTATAAAGTCGTCATCTTTATTTATTAGAGCTACTACTTTCCTTAATTCATCTAAATACTGCTCTACTTTACCTTTTTCTTCTGCAATTTTATAAAGTGCGAGAGCGTATCTCCTATCTAAATACTCATACATAGTTAGATACCTACCTTAGCTATAAAATCCTTAATAAGTCTCCTATGTTGTTCTTCATCTATAGATCCTTCTAAAGCCCTTGAAGATACTAAAACAGCCAAATCTATAACCTGACCTTTTATTTCATCTGCTGCTTTTTCTTTTTCTCTTTCAGCTTCGACTTTTGCTCTCTTAACTATAGTCTGAGCTTCTTCATGAGCCTCTTTTAGTATATCTGAGGAAACTTTTCCAGCTTTTACTTTATAATCTTCTACTATATTTTTTCCCTCTTGTTTTGCTAAACTTAATTTATTTTTATTTTCTATTCTTAATTCTTCTGCTTTTTTCATATCTTCTTCTGTTTTATTTATCTTAGTTACTATTTCATTTTGCCTTTTATCAATAGTATCATTTACTGGTTTAAATAGAAAATGTCTAAGAATAAAATATAGTATTAGAAAGTTTATAATAGTAGCAATAATTTGAGAAACATGTATCTCCATCCTATTATAAAAGCCTCCCTTCAGGCATAGATTTTAATAATATGCTATGCACTATTTAGTAAATATTAGTAATAATGCAACTAATAATGCGTATATTGATGTTGCTTCTGAGAATGCAGCACCAACGACCATTGTGCTTATGATTTTACCACTTGCTTCTGGCTGTCTTGAAACACCTTCAACTGCTTTACCTGCAGCATTACCTGTTCCAATACCTCCTCCTAAACAACCTATAGCAGCTAAACCTGCACCTATTGCTGCCATACCTGATATAAATGAATGTGCATCTAAATTCATAATAAAAAACCTCCTTAAATAAGTATTAAAATAATTATATTTTATTTTACATCTTATTGATAATTAAATATTAATGTTCTGCTGTAATTTTAATGTTAATCATCGTTAACATCATAAATATAACCATTTGAATTGTACCATCAAATACATCAAAATATGCATGGAGTGGTACTGGAATACCAAGTTGTGCTACCCAAGCTATATTACCTAATGCATTATAAACCATATCCATTATAACAACAGCTGCAGTCATATTACCAAATAACCTCAATGTTAGAGATACAGGTAACATAAATCTTTCAATAAGATTTAAAGGCAACATTGCCGCATAAGGTTGAAAATAAGCTGAGAAATAATGACCTAAACCTATCTTTATAATACCATTTGCTTGCACAAGAACAAAGGTTATTAATGCTAGACCCGCAACTACACTAAGGTCAAGCGTTGGTGGTTTTAAACCTACTAAACCTGCTAAGTTCATAAGTAAAAGGAACATTGCAAGTGTACCTATGTATGGAACATAAGCAGCATATCCCTCTCCCATATTTTCTTTTACAAGCTTATTAAAAGTTTCTACCAGTATTTCTACAACATTTTGCTTTTTGTTAGGAATCTTCTTCAAGTCTCTTGTGAATACAATAGCCAGTATAGTTAGTATTACAATTATTACCCACTGAATAAGCAAACTTGAGGTAACCCCAAATTTATATCCAAACAAATTTAGGTAAAATAAAGGCACAAATTTCTCCAAATAATCACTTCCCTCCCATAATTTATTTGTCTGTTATATTATTCCATATAACGTTAAAGATATAAACTGTAAACTATATCCTAACATATAAGCAACCATATTAAATTTATTAATCTTAAAAAGTACTAATGCTATAACACACACTATTACTACTCTAGCTATGAAACTTATAAAAGCTATAATTTTATATTTTATAGTTTTATTTAAAAGTGCATATTCTGTTATTATTCCGTTTGCTATAAAATTTATAAAAGCTATACCCAGTCCAAGCAATACTACTAATGAATAGTTTCTAAACAACCATTGAGTTACAATAACTAAAGTTATTCCTATTACTACATCAAAAATCAAAACTTTCTTGAACATACATCGAAGATCATTTTGCACTTTCATTTCCTCCATTACTTTATTGGAAACCTATTATATTTTTTGTGCTTAAATACCCAATATCCTATTCCTGCTGCCATTACAACTCGTATAATAAAACTTATTATATACAAAGATGCTGATGAATTTCTAAGTCTTTCTGATATGAGGACACCTACAATACTATTTATAAAAAATTAAATATTGCTATGGAAACACCTAATAATATAAATAATCCATAACTTTTACTTTCTTTACCATGTCCAAAATATGTCTATTCATCAAGTTCCCCCGATATAACTAAGATTATATACCTTAAAAAGATAAAAAGATACAACCTAAAAGTCTTAATTTCTCCATTTTTACTCAACTTTAGCCAGTCTATATTACACTTTTTTATGATTTCTCATTAAATCTATGTATTTCCTTAATAAGGATTCTGATAATTTACAATTTAGAATTTATTTAACTAATTAATTGTACCAAATATTTTTTAAATATACAATACACTCAATATAATATTATAGTACAAATAATGAAAATAGGAAAAAATACACTACTTTTTAACAATATATTGACATTTTAACATCATATATTAATATATTGTCTGTACAATTATGATAAATATGTATACTCATTTCCTTTAAAAAGGATAAATATTCTGGATGAAAATTCAAAATTATAACTTTCTAATTTGATTTAAATTCACTATATGTACCTTTTGCTAAATTAAAGTATTGTAAAATAGCTTCTGTTATTCTATAAGCTGCCTTACCATCTCCATAAGGATTTATAGCTTTACTCATTACATCATATTCCTTAGGATTTCTTATAAGCTCATTAGCTAACTTTATTATCTTTCCTTCATCTGTTCCCACAAGTCTTACTGTACCTGCCTCTACAGCCTCTGGTCTTTCAGTCACATTTCTAAGCACCAATACAGGCTTTCCAAGATGGGGTGCTTCCTCCTGAAGTCCACCCGAATCAGTCATAACCATAAAACATTTATTCATTAAATTGTGTGTTTCCTTAGTATCTAGTGGAGGCAGTAAATGAACCCTAGAAACATTTCCAAGTACTTTATATACCATATCCTTTACTACAGGATTCAAGTGTACCAGATAAACAATTTCTGTATCTTTATTTTCATCTATAATCCTTTTTAATGCACTACAAATATTCTTGATACCCTCTCCCCAATTTTCTCGCCTATGAGCGGTTACCATTATAACTTTTTTATTATCATAATCTATGGTATTTAATTCCTCATTACTAAATTTATAATTCTTCTCTACTGTAAACCTCATAGCATCAATTACTGTATTTCCAGTTACAAATATTTGATTTTCAGACACACCTTCTTTTAATAAATTAGACTTTGATCCAGCAGTTGGTGCAAAATGAAGGTCAGCTATAGCACCTGTAAGCTTTCTATTCATTTCTTCTGGAAATGGGAAATATTTATCATATGTCCTAAGCCCTGCTTCCACATGTCCAACCCTTATTTTTTTATAGAAAGCAGCTAGTGCTCCTGCAAAAGTAGTAGTCGTATCTCCATGAACAAGTACTAAATCTGGTTTTTCATCTTCAAATATTTCCTCAAGTCCCTGAAGTACTCTATTAGTTATACCTGTCAATGTCTGTTTAGTTTTCATTATATTTAAATCAAAATTGGGAACAATATTAAAAAGCTGTAAAACCTGATCAAGCATCTCCCTATGTTGAGCAGTAACACATATTTTATTATCTATTTCTTTTCTCTTCTCAAGTTCCTTAACTAAAGGAGCCATTTTTATTGCTTCTGGTCTTGTGCCAAATATAGTAACACATTTAATTTTGTTCATATTAAAAACCTCCTTTTTTACTCTCTATGTTTAAAAAATCCAGCCTTCCAAGCCATAAGAACCAAAATAACCATAACTATTATTAGAAGGAAGTATGATCTTTGTGCATTTATCTCCATGGCTATTATAGAAATACTCCCCAATACTGCACTTATACTATACATTATCATAACAACCTGTTTTTGTGTAAGCCCCATATCAAGAAGTCTATGATGCAAATGTCCTCTATCTGCTTGCATAATAGGTCTTCCATTTATTTTTCTTCTTATCATTGCAAATAAAGTATCATATATTGGTATCCCAAGTGCTAAAATAGGTACGGCTACAGAAAAAGCTGCAGCAGATTTTATTGCACCCTCCATAGATATAGCTGCAAGTAAAAAGCCAAGCAACTGTGCCCCAGTATCTCCCATAAATATAGAGGCTGGATTAAAATTGTAAGGTAAAAATCCAAGTATAGCTCCAGATAATATACTAGTAAGAACCGCTGCCTCATATCTATTATTCAACAATGCTATAATAAACATAGTTATAGAAGATATAAATGCAATACCTGCTGCCAACCCATCTAGACCATCAATTAAATTGAGTGCATTAGTAATTCCAATTACCCATATTATAGTTAAAGGAATGGATATTACTCCTATATTTATAAACTGGTATACACCATCAAATGGATTCGTAATTATTTCTATTTTTATTCCATAAATTATCAAAACCCCTGCTGCTGCTAATTGAAATAATAGTTTGCACCAAGGCTTTATATCAAATTTATCATCTAAAAGTCCTCCTATTACTATAATAGTAGCTCCCAGTATAAGTCCCGTTTCAGATTCTGTAAGCTTACCCGTTTTCAAAAATAGAGTAATTATAAACGAAAAGTATATAGCCAATCCACCTATAAGTGGTATAGGCTTATTATGTATTCTTCTATTATCCTTAGGCACATCCATAATATCTAGTTTAATGGCGAGCTTTTTAATGAAGGGGGTAAGTATAACTGAAAATATTATTGAAACTATTGCAAATAAATACAAATTATTCATAATAACCTTCCTTAATCACATCTTATGTTTTCTACACATTCTGTTATTCTCATCTCTTTATGCATATTAATTCAATTCCCGATGCTTTTTCAAACCAATTAATTTCTGGAGTATACTCCTCACAATATACAACTCTTTTAATTCCACAGGTAATTATTAATTTTTGACATTCAGGACAAGGCATATGAGTAACATATAGCGTTGAGCTTTCTCTATCATCAGGAGCTACCTCTAGTAGACAGTTTACTTCTGCATGAATTGTTCTTACACAATGATTATTCTTCATGTAACACCCTACATCCTCACAATGCTCTAAGCCTCTGGGACTTCCATTATATCCAGTTCCCTTTATCCTTCTGTTTTTAACAAGGACTGCCCCTACATGCAGCCTAGGACATGTGCTTCTTTCCGCAACTTTAAATGCGATGTCTATAAAATAATTATCCCAATCTTTTCTCATAATAAATATCTCCTTGATATATAATTATTACAACCTATATTATAAACTATTAATCAAAGTTTTAAAACAATCCACAAAGGTTTAATTCTAAAGTAAAGAGTTCACTTAATTATAAGTGAACTCACTCCTACACTTAGTGGTATTATTTTGTTCCGTATAACCTGTCTCCAGCATCTCCAAGTCCTGGTACTATATATCCATTTTCATTTAATTTTTCATCAATTGATGCTATGTATACATCTACATCTGGATGAGTTTCTGTTACTGTTTTTATTCCCTCCGGTGCAGCTATTAAACACATAAGTCTTATATTCTTAGCACCTTTTTTCTTCAATATAGTTATGGCATCGGATGCAGATCCTCCTGTAGCAAGCATTGGATCTGTAACAATTACTTCTCTTTCTCCTATATCCTGTGGTAACTTGCAAAAATATTCTACTGGCTTTAATGTAACTTCATCTCTATATAACCCTATATGTCCTACTTTTGCTGCAGGAATAAGTTTTATCATTCCTCCTACCATTCCAAGACCTGCTCTTAGTATAGGTATTATAGCAACTTTTTTACCTGAAAGCATTTTACAAGTTGTTTTACATATAGGTGTCTCTATTTCTACATCCTCTGTTTGAAGATTTCTTGTAACTTCATATGCCATAAGCATGGCTACCTCTTCTACAAGTTCTCTAAAATCCTTAGATCCCGTATGCTTATCCCTTATTAACGCTAATTTATGCAGTATAAGTGGATGTGTTATTTGTGTTACTTTACTCATATATATTCCTCCTATTTTTCATTTCATAAGGTATTTGAAAGAAAATAACAAGTCAAAGATGCTAGCATACTGACTAGTTATTTCTTTGAAAACGCCTAATATCAACTTTAACTATATAATATTTATTTACTATATTTTTTCTCTATTTCTGTAATTTTATCTATCCTTCTTTGGTGCCTGTCTCCTTGAAATTTAGCAGATAGAAAAGTATCAACTATATCAATAGCAAGTCCTACTCCCACAACTCTCTGTCCCATAGTTAGTATATTAGCATTATTATGTTCTCTACACGCATGGGCACTAAAAGTATCACTGCAAAGTGCTGCCCTTACACCAGGTATCTTGTTTGCAGCTATACTTATACCAATACCAGTTCCACATATAAGTATCCCAACGTCATAATTCTTGCTCACAACCTCTTCCCCAACTTTTAGTGCATAATCAGGATAATCACAGGAGGATTCTGAAAAAGTTCCAAAATCTTTGAATTCTATATTTTTATCCTGTAAGTGCTCCATCACTTCTTTTTTTAAAGGAAATCCAGCATGGTCACTGCCTAAAGCAATTTTCATAAAAAATACCTCCAAAGTTATAATATTTTATTTAAATCATATATTATTAAGTTAAATCAATTTTTCAAAGGCAATTCCGCAAAAAAAGAAGATACTAACATCTAATTAATGTCTCTATCTTCCTTTAATTTGTTAATTAATAATAAAATACCATTTTTTAATTGTTTATAAGTATATCTGTATTCTTCTATATCTTTTCCAAAAGGATCCGTTATATCCTGCTCTAAAGAAACAAATTCATTTAAAGTATATACCTTATTCTTAAATTCAGGAAAATCCTTCTTTATGATATCTCTTATATAACCTGTCATAGTTAAAACAAGCATTGATTTTCTTACCACATCTTCATTTATCTGAACGGCTTTCCTGCTGCTTATATCCAAGTTAATATTTTGTTTGACTACCTCTGCAGAATTTTTAGAAGTTACGCTGTCCTCTACTACTGCAACTCCTGCTGAAATAGCTTTTATATGTTCTATATCACATAAATAATTAAATATTGCCTCTGCCATACAACTTCTACAGGTATTACCTGTACAAACAAATAATATATTTTTCATAGATTAAAAAGCCTCCTAAAAATCCTGCGTTTAAACTTTCACATTTTAAAAATTACACCATTATAATATCAAATCCAGCAGATTTATTTAATCTATTCATCACAGCTGTCCCTATTCCATTCTCATCAAAAGCTTCAGCTATTATAATATCTACATTTTTGTCGTCAAAGCTTCTTAATGTCTCAAATAAATTTTTAGATACACTAATCATATTATTTCTACTTCCCAGTGATATTACTAATCCATTTTTATAAAAATCTTTTGTTTCATCTGTAGCAAGTATACCTACTACTTTATTTTCACCTATATAATTTTGCACCATTTCGTTGATTTTTTCAATAGTTTTTTTTAAATCTCCCTTAACTATTTTGAGGGGTGCCTTTGGAGCATAGTGCCTATACTTCATTCCTGGAGCTTTAGGTCTTAAATTTTTATCTGGCTTTTTCATTACTGCAGGATCAATATATATACTATCATCTATCTCTTTTAATGCCTCTAGAGTTATTCCTCCAGGTCTAAGTACACAAGCAGGAGTTACTGTACAGTCTATTATTGTTGATTCTACTCCAACTTCACACATATCCCCGCCTAATATAAAATCAATTTTTCCATTTAAATCTTCTATACATCTTTCTACATCCGTAGGACTAGGCCTTCCAGATATATTTGCGGAAGGTGCCGCAATTGGAACTTTTGATGTTCTTATTAGCTCTCTAGCTATTATATTAGATGGCATTCTAATTCCTATACTTGGAAGAGATGCACTGGTGATATCTGGTATAATTTGTGATTTAGGAAGAATTATAGTCATGGGACCTGGCCAAAATTTCTTCATAAGTTTCTTAGCTATTTCAGGGACATCAACTACCAGCTCTTTTATGTCTTCTATATCAGATATATGTACAATCAAAGGATTATCCTGTGGTCTTCCCTTAGCTTCAAATATTTTCTTTACTGCAGCAGGATTGAGGGCATTTGCTCCAAGACCATATACAGTTTCAGTAGGGAAAGCCACAAGTCCACCATCTTTTATGACTTTCCCTGCTTCTTCAACAATACCCCTATCTAAGTTTTCTTTATCTACGATTTTCACTTTTGTGTTCATATAACATTCCACCTTTACATTAAGGCATTTCCAAAAAAATATCCGTCGTATTTTTGACTTGTTATTTTCTTTCAAATACCTAAAAACAATAATTCATATTTTAAATTATATGAATCTAAAATGCCTGTACTATTACAAGTCCTAAAACAATTCCACATAAAGTTCCAAGTGTACTTGTAATACCATCCCATAGTTTTGAGGATTCTGGTATCATCTCTCCGCATACCACATACAGCATTATTCCAGATGCAACAGATAAACATGCTCCCAATACATTTTTAGAAATATTAGCTATGTAAACACCTGCAAAAGTACCTATGGCAGTCGGAAAAGCTGTAATGAAAGCATATAAAAGTATCCTTGAAACTTTTACCTTAGATGCCATAAGTGGTGCTGACACAGCAATTCCCTCTGGTATATCATGAATTGCAATTATGATGCTCATCTTTATTCCAAGAGTTCCTCCTGCTGCAAACCCGCATCCCATTATTATGCCTTCTGGAAAATTGTGAATCATAAGCCCCAAAGAAGCCATAAACGCAATTTTTAGATGTTTGTTAGTGCTGCCTATGTCTACCTTAGAATCAATTATGGCAATAAGACCAGCTCCTAAAACTACAAATACTATAGTAAAAATAAAACTCCATTTGTTCATAGATTCAGGAATCAAGTCAAATACTACTACAGACAGCATAATTCCACCTGCAAATCCTATTATAGCACCTAGTAACTTATTAGAGGGTTCTCTCACTATTACACCAAGGGAAGCTCCTATCATTGTTCCTACAAGTGACACTATGCTTCCTATTATAACTATACAAGTTATATTTGCATTCAAAAAAATCACCTTATATTATTATTTATATATCATGTTTATTTTAAGACTCTTCAATATATGAATACATTTTATTTTTTCTTATTATCAATGTAATTTTCTGAGTTTTCTCTATAATATTTTATTCTTTCAATGGTTTCCTCAGTAAAGTGGGCATAAACACAACTCTTATAAATAGTGTCCAGAAGAGGATATTTGTTCAATTCCCCTCTTTTTATTATAGTATAGTAAAAGGTATTTTCAGGATGCAAAATTTTCATTTTATTATACTGATGTGCTACATAAGAATGTCTTTTCAAAAATTCTTTATGTACCAATATCATCCTGTCATTTCTAAACTTGGAAGTTGATAAAATGATTATTCTAAAATTGGGGTTGTCTCTGTACTTTGAAATATAATTTTCTACATGTACCAAAACAATTTTGTCACATATTATACTTAATTTAGCCCTTCTAATCCCCATTTTTAATTTTAACTTATATCCATCATAACTAAATTTTAAAAATTCATTATTGATTCTAATAACAACAGCTAGAAAAATAAGCATTTCTAGGACTATTAAGTAAATTATATAAAATATATTAAATTTTCTGGCTAAAATAAGAGCTGTAGGCATTACACAAAAAATAAAGCACATAGACAGCATAAATATCTTGTAAGATTTTTTTTGCTTTCTAATGGCTTTATCTATGTTCATACTTCCCCGTTAGATAGCACTTAACGGTTTTTCAACTCCTCTCTCATTTTCATTACACTTACTATCAATCGTTTCCCATTTCCTTCATTTTTTCTGCCTGATCTGCAGTTATAAGTGCATCTATTACTTCATCTATATTTCCATCTAAAAATGAATCTAATTTATATAAAGTTAATCCTATTCTATGATCTGTAACCCTACCCTGTGGATAGTTATAAGTCCTTATTCTCTCACTTCTATCTCCTGTTCCAACCTGACTTTTTCTATCCTCAGCTATACTGGCACTTCTTTCTTTCTCTGCCCTTTCATAAAGTCTGGATTTCAACACTTTCATGCCTTTTTCCTTATTTTTAAGTTGGGATTTTTCGTCCTGACAGGATACTACAAGCCCCGTAGGTAAATGGGTAATTCTAACTGCTGAGTCAGTAGTATTTACACATTGTCCTCCATGGCCTGATGCTCTAAATACATCTATTCTTATATCATTTGGATTTATAACTACATCTACATCATCAACTTCCGGTAGTACCGCTACTGTAGCCGTTGAAGTGTGAATTCTTCCACTTGACTCGGTATCTGGCACTCTCTGTACTCTATGAGTCCCACTTTCATACTTTAATCTGCTATAGGCTCCCTTTCCCTTTACCATGAATACAATTTCTTTAAATCCACCTATATCTGTGGCATTTATACTCATAGTCTCTATATTCCATGCCTGGCGTTCTGCATATCTTGTATACATTCTAGTGAGATTTGAAGCAAATAAAGCCGCTTCTTCTCCTCCTGCTCCTGCTCTAATTTCCACAAATACATTTTTATCATCATTTGGGTCTCTAGGAAGAAGGAGTACTCTTAGATCATTTTCACTTTCTTCTATAACTTCTGTAAGCCTTTTTATTTCTTCTTGTTCCATTTCCTTCATTTCCCTATCTGTTTCTTCCTTAAGCATTTCTTTGTTGTCTTCCAGCTCCTGCTGAGCTTTTTTATATTCTCTGTATTTTGTAACTATTTCCTCTAACTCTGCATTTTCTTTGCATAACTTTTGCCACTCTTTTTGGTCTGCCATAACTTGCGGGTCACTTATCTTAATAGATAACTCTTCATACTTATTTTCTATAAAATTAAGTCTTTCTAACATAATTTTTATCACTCCGTATAAATATTTTCACAATATATTATTATATCATAACATTTTTATTTATAACACTCCTTTAATCACCCTATCTTTCCCTGCTAAATCTTTTATACACATTATATTTTTAAATCCGTTTTGCGCTAATATGTCTGAAACTGACTCTCTTTGGTCATAGCCTATTTCAAACATAATAATTCCATTGCTTTCTAAAACCTTCAAACTCTCTTTAGTTATTTTTCTATAAAATTCTAATCCATCTTTGCCTCCAGAAAGTGCTTCCCTAGGTTCATAGTTTTTCACATCTTCCATTAACGTAGGTATACTGCTTTCTTTTATATATGGTGGATTAGATACAATCATATGAAATTTTACCTCATTTTGAATATAATATTCCATTAAATTACTCTTAATTACCTGAACTTTTTCCTCTAAGGAAAATCTTCTTATATTTTCTGTCGTAACCTCACAAGCTGTAGAGGATATATCGCAGCATTTTACATTTATACCTTCTATAAGTTTAGCAATAGATATTCCAATAATCCCTGTTCCACAACATACATCACATATATTATGAAAATTATTATGCTTTATTTGAATCAATGCTTGCTCTACTAAAGTCTCAGTATCAGGCCTAGGGATTAACACCCCAGGTTTCACTATGAAATCAATGCCCATAAATTCACAATGCCCTAATATATATTTTACAGGCATTTTATTCTCTCTTAATTTTAAGTACTTATAGTATTCTTCAGTTTCTTTTTCTGTGACTTCATAATCACCGTTTATAAGCATAAATAATCTGTCCTTGTTTAGTACTTTTCCCAAAAGGAGTTGTGCATCCAAAGCATAGCTTTCTATTTCTCTATTTTTTAAAACTTCATACCCTTTTGCTAAAAGCTCTCTTATACTTCTTCCTCTACTTTTCATAAGAATTCTCTGCTTTCATTAAGTTTTCTTCACAATCTTCATTGTGTTCGCCTTTTACTATTTCGTTTCCATCCTTATCCAATTCCACAACTCTCTTTATCTCTCCACTTTCACTATATCTGCTTTCTTCTCTTTCTTTTTCAATTCCTTCCGCATACTTTAGAGCTATAATTGCTACTTCCAGTTGGCTATAATCCGGCTCTCTTGTGGTAAGCTTTTGCAGCATGAGTCCGGGATAGGCAAGCACATTTGAAAAATAACTATTGCTTCTACCCATCCACCTTATAATTTCATAGGTGACTCCAGAAACCAAAGGCAGTAGAATTACCCTGTATAAAATTCTTTGCAAAATATTACCCCAGCCAGTTAAAGAAAAAAGTATTATACTGACTATCATAACTAAGAACAAAAAATTTGTGCCGCACCTTGGATGAAGCCTTTTAAATTTTTTAGCCTTCTCAGGAGTAAGTTCCTCTTCATTTTCATAACAGAAAATAGTCTTGTGTTCTGCACCATGATACTGAAATACTCTACTTATATCAGACATATTACCTATTAAGAATATATAACCTAAAAATATAATTACCCTGATTATACCTTCAATCATATTGAGCTGTACACTTCCATGCACTCCAAACTTTTTAAATATATTTGCTGCAAAAGTAGGAAATATGAAAAATAGGAGTACAGCTATTCCAAGCGATATAAAAATAGTAACTCCCATAAGTACATTATCACTTTTTTCCTTAAATATATTTCTAAAACACTTGTCAAACTTAGTAGGCTCCTCTTCATCATCAAAAAAGGAAGCAGAATAATTAAGTGTACTTATCCCCATTACCATAGCTTCTATTAAAGATACAAATCCCCTTATCACCGGCAGTCCTAAAAATCTATTTCTTTTAGTATAAGATATACTGTCCTCTCTATTTACAACAATCTCGCCATCTGGTTTTCTAACAGCAGTAGCCATGCCATGACTTCCCCTCATCATAACACCTTCTATCACAGCCTGACCTCCAACTGATGTTTTTCTTGACATTGTATCACCTCGTATTAAATGGAATAAATACATTTTAACATAAGCTATACATTAAATCACATTATTCTATATTGTAAAAAATTGGACTTTATTGACTTACCCATATGCCTATGTTATAATACAGAAGTTAAAATTAGAGTTTTGTTATTTAAATTTGAAAGAGGTGACTAATATGAAAAACGGCATACATCCAGAATACTATCATGATGCGGTAGTTAAGTGTGCATGTGGAAACACTTTTACAACTGGTTCAACACAAAAAGAGTTAAAAGTGGAAATATGTTCTAAATGCCATCCATTCTACACTGGTAAACAAAAAGCTATTGATGCTGGTGGAAGAGTAGATAAATTCTTAAAGAAATTTAATTTAAAAATCGAAGAATAGACATATTTTTCTAAATTGTTATTATAAAACCTGTCTTTTAAATAAAAGACAGGTTTTTAATTTTTTACTTTTCTCCTAGTTTGTTCATATTCATCTTACTTACAATATTCATAAATTCATAATTGTTCCTAGTTTTTGAAAGTAAATTTATCAATTGTTCTGTAACATTTTGAGTATTATTCTCATCATATATAACTTTTCTTATATTAAAAGCTGCTTCTTTCTCTAACTGGCTTTTAAATAGTAAATCATCTCTTCTTGTTCCAGACTTGTATACATCTATAGCAGGGAATATTCTCCTTTCTTGAAGTTTTCTATCCAAATGTATTTCCATATTTCCAGTGCCTTTAAATTCCTCAAATATCATGTCATCCATTCTACTTCCAGTTTCAATAAGTGCAGTAGCAAGTATAGTAAGACTCCCACCTTCTTCTATATTTCTAGCCGCACCGAAAAACTTTTTAGGCATTACTAATGCTCCAGGATCTAATCCTCCTGAAAGAGTCCTCCCTGTAGGAGTTATAGTCAAATTATATGCTCTAGAAAGTCTAGTAATACTATCTAATAATATTACCACATCCTGTCCTTGTTCTACCATTCTCTTAGTACGTTCAAGTACCATATATGCAACTTTAGTATGATGTTCTGGTTCTTCATCAAAAGTTGAATAAATAACTTCTCCATTTATGGACCTTTGCATATCCGTAACTTCTTCCGGTCTTTCATCTATAAGCACAACTATTAATTGTATTCCTGGATGGTTTTTTGAAATACTTTGGGCTATCTTTTTTAGAAGAGTAGTTTTACCTGCTTTAGGTGGGGCAACTATAATTCCTCTTTGTCCTTTTCCTATGGGCGAGATTATATCCATAAGTCTTGTAGATAAATCAGCACTATTGGTTTCTAACTTTATCCTTTCATCAGGATAAACAGGGGTGAGTGTTTCAAAAGGTTTTCTTCCCACTGCTCTTTCTGGATTCTCCCCATTTACTTTTTCAACATACAATAATGCCTTAAATTTTTCCCCTTCTTTAGGAATCCTAACTTTACCGCAAACTTCATCTCCTGTTTTTAAATTAAATCTTCTTATCTGAGATGGAGACACATATATATCATCAGGTCCTGTTAAATAGTTCTTTCCTCTTAAAAATCCATAATTATTATTTTCTATTATTTCAAGTACTCCCCTTGCACTATCTGATTCACTTATCATTTCTTTAAGTTTTTCTCTTTTTTCGCTGCCATTTGTCTTTTGTTCTTCATTTCTATCTTCCTGTGCTTTATTCTCACTATGCCTTACAGTATGTTCTACTTCTTTATGCTTATTTGCAGCTTCATCTTTAGGGCTTATTTTTTCTCTAAGTATAACACCACCCTTTTTGATATGGGCAGGAGATACTTTTTTTATTTCCTCAATCAATTGGCTTTTTTTATATTTTGATATATTTTTTATTTCCAAAGTTTTTGCAATTTGTTTTAATTGCAAAACTGTCATACTATCTATATCTTTATCATCCAAAAGGTAACACCTCACAATTGTCTAATTTTATATTACAATTAAATTTAGGGAAACATTTAAAATATAATTGAAAATATCATTACTAATTAAGAAAATTCCATATAGAAATGCTTATATACATATAACATTATACCCTTTTTCTATATTTTAATCTATATTATTTTTGATAATTACAAAAAATTTATATCATAGCATATATTTTTTTATTAGCTCGAGTATACCTTAATATTTTTTCTTCTACGCTCTTACGATTTCCTACACAAAATATAGGAAACCCTAGCGACTCGCATCCTCCAATTATAATATTTTTTTTAACTACTTTATTTATATTATATTTATAATAGTGAATGTTCCCACAAAGTCCACATTTCATTTTTAAGGATAATACCCCATTACTTATAGAATTTACCTTTAAAGAGGTGAAACTTTCATTAATTTTGTTAGTATCAAATATAGAGAAATCCTTGATACAGCATTTCCCTTCTGGACTTATAACCGCAATACTTATATTCGTTTGAAATATCATAAACCTCACCCCCTTATAAAATTAGTATTTCATAATAAAGTATATTATTTTTTCTAAAATACCTTAATACTATATACATTAATATTTCTATAAATATTACTAAAATCCTTCATAAAAGTTGTTTATATTACTTTTATTTATATTATTTTTTCGACAAAAATTGGTATATGTAGTTTTCACTAACACATACCAATTTCTTAATTTAAAAATATACTAATTTTTATTATTCAAAGAAGCTTTTATGAAATCCCTAAATAATGGATGTGGTCTATTAGGTCTTGATTTAAGTTCTGGGTGAAATTGTACGCCTACAAACCATGGATGGTCTTTTATTTCTATAATTTCTACTAACCTTGAATCAGGGCTCGTTCCTGAAAGAACAAGACCTGCTTGTGATAAATTTTTTCTATAATAATTATTAAATTCATATCTATGTCTATGTCTCTCATATATAACTTCTTCTTCATAAGCTTTAAAACAATTACTATCCTTTAAAAGCTTACATGGATATATTCCAAGCCTCATAGTACCACCTTTTTCATCTATATCCTTTTGATCTGGCATTAAATCTATAACAGGGTATTTAGTGTCTGGATCTATTTCTGAGCTATGAGCTCCGTCATATCCAAGTACATTTCTGGCAAACTCTATTACAGCACACTGCATGCCAAGACATATTCCGAAAAAAGGAATCTTATTTTTTCTAGCCCAACCTGCAGCTAATATTTTACCTTCTATTCCTCTATCACCAAATCCTCCCGGAATCAACACTCCATCCATGTCTTTTAAGTGTTCTCCTACATTTTTACTAGTGACATCTTCAGAGTTTATCCACTTTATATTTACATTAGCATCGTTAGCATATCCTCCATGATTTAATGCCTCAACTACAGATATATATGCATCATGAAGTTCTACATATTTTCCAACTAAAGCTATATTTACATTCTTAGATAATTTCTTAATATTATTTACCATTTTAATCCATTCGGAATTATCTATTTCACTGCATTCTAATTTCAACTTCTTACATACCAATTCATCTAGTCCTTCTTTATGAAGCATCAATGGAACTTCATATAAGTTTTCAGCATCTAAGTTTTGAATAACAGAATCTCTCTCTACATTGCAAAATAAAGCTATCTTTTCCTTTAAGTCATTAGATATAGATGCCTCCGAACGACATACTATTATATCTGGTTGTATTCCTATACCCCTAAGTTCCTTAACTGAATGTTGAGTAGGTTTTGTTTTCAATTCTCCTGACTTTTGCAAATAAGGTACTAGAGTAACGTGTATAAAACATACATTTTCCATTCCAACCTCATATTTTATCTGTCTTATGGCTTCCAGAAAAGGCTGGGATTCTATATCTCCTACAGTACCACCTATTTCAGTTATAACTACATCAATATCTTTTTCTTTGGCAACCCTATATACTCTTGACTTTATTTCATTTGTTATGTGTGGAATTACTTGAACTGTACTTCCTAGATATTCCCCTTTTCTCTCTTTTGATATTACTGACCAATATATTTTTCCTGTAGTAACATTATTATTTTTACTTAAATTTTCATCTATAAATCTTTCATAATGTCCTAAATCCAAATCCGTCTCTGCTCCATCATCTGTAACAAAAACCTCACCATGCTGATATGGACTCATAGTACCTGGATCTACATTTATATATGGGTCAAATTTTTGAATTGAAACCTTTAATCCTCTATTCTTTAGAAGTCTTCCTAATGAAGCTGCGGTTATTCCTTTTCCTAGTGAAGATACTACTCCTCCGGTTACAAATATATATTTTGTATTCATAAAATTTCTGCTTTTAAAAGCAGTGTCACCCCCTGTTTTTTATCCTATAAAGTTTTAGTATTACAATTTTTAATTTAACTATTTAAAAATATAAATAACATTATAAAACTAATTAATTATTGACAAACTAATTAATTAGTTTTATAATAACAATTACCTTCATAAATAGTAAAATGGTGTGTTTTCGTTCAAAACATATTTACTATGATATCACACTTTCTATTTATATTCCATATTTTTTTATTCTTTTCTACAAATATTTATTTTACTTTATTTATTATATCTTCTGCTTCAAAATACATTTCTCTTATTTTTTTATCAAACAATAATTTTTCTTCTGCTCTTTTTATATTCCTTTTTACATTTTTACTGTTCACAGAGGGAAAATCTTTTTTCAATAATTCCATATCACAGCATTCATATTTTTTAATAAGCAAAAAAAATAAGTATCTACAAGATTCGTTTTTTAATATCTTAAACATGTCTTTTCTACTAAATCCCTTGTATTCACATAATATTTTAATTATTTTAGTATATACTTCTTCTTTATTTCTAAAATATTTCATTGGAATCAACCTTCTCTTTTCATTACTATATATTTAATTAATTGCCATATGTGAATACTTTAATCAAGACTACCCAAAAAATTTATTCATTAACTTTTATATTTACTTTTAGCTTGGTATTTTTTAATGCTTGTCCTGCAGTACTAATTTTATAATTTATCATTATATCCCCACCTTGTTCATCTACGTTTATATTCAAACTATTTGTTTCTATTCTCAGCTCTATAGTTCCATAAGGTGTTTTATACATGGACACATTTTTTTATCCTCATCAAAATCCATTTTAGTACTAGTACTCCCCATTCTTATAAGAGAAAACTTATCCTGTTTTATCTTCAATGTAGTAGTAGTTCCTTCCATTCCGGATAATTCAGTTTCTTTATAAACAGCATAATAGGAATCATTTTTTTTATAAAAACTTCCTGGAGTAACAACTTCTATAGGTTCTTCCTCATCAGTTTGTTTACTGGATACAGATATAATAGCCTTCTTTTTCATAATTTCGTTATTAAAACTTTATCAAAACCTATGGATTTTAGTAAAGTTATAACGTGCTTCGCCTCCCTTTTAGTCTAAAATAACTAATATATACATTATATCAGACTAATTTTAATATTAAAATCTATTCCAATCCTAAAATACTTTTTCATACTTTGGAAACCTTGCCAAATAAGTAAGGTTTCCATCAATCTAAGATAGACATTTGAAAGAAAATAACAATGCTTTACATAGCAAGTTTGCCATTAGGCGTGTCAATTATTTGAATTATTCTCTCCTCATATCCCGTACTTGTATTTACATAAACTTTAAAATAATCACCTTTATAATTCCCGGAAAATTCATAACATAGCACTTCCTTATTAGTTTCCGTAGGAATTATAGTAAGCCTCTTACTTGTTACATTAAGCCTCTTGCTAACTCTCTTCTCAGCTTCCCCATAGCTTAATTTAGGAGTTTCTATTTTTCTATTTTCTTCATGAGATATTAAATACTTTTCTGCTTCCACACCTATAATTTCTCCATTATCTAAAGCTATCTTTAGTTTAATCTGATCAGGATAAACAAGTATACCATTTTGACTATACACATAGTTTATAACTGCCACATTATTATATCTTAGGGAATACGTAATAATCATGTTTTTATAACCTAAATCATTTAAATATTTCAGTCCAATTTCAGAAGCCTTTTTGACATCCATAGAGCTGTTATTTATACTCTTATCATTTATTAAGTAGTATACCTTACCTCCATTTTTACTTATTTCACATACAACCCTACTATCTTTTTTAGCTCTTCCCTTTAATGCTGCAGTAAATCTATATACACCTATATTAGATTTTTCATTAACAGAAGATACATCCATATTTTCTATCTTATCTTTTCCAATAACCTGCCTAGCAGTTTTTTCTGCCTCACTTTGAGAAACTTCTTTTTGTAACTTTATTTTAGGGTTTATCTGAAGTGTATTATCTGAAAATGGTCCATCGTAAATTAATGTAGGATATTGAAGAACCTGTTTTTGTATCCCCTTAAATTGTTCAGATATTGATGCATCGTTACTTTGGGCAAAAACACCTGTAATCTTTTTTCTTATTTCTCCCCATTTTACTTCCCCCTGATTTATATTGTTAGATACTAATTCTAACTGATTTTCCAGTACATTGGATTGCTTTTTTAATCTTTCTATATCATTATAATCTTTTTCACTTAACTGTTTTCCTTCTGTAGATGACCTGCCTAAACTATAGCAGAAATCTCCTACCTGAGTTAAAAACTTACTAGTATCCGATATAGTAGATTGGTCCACTGGAAGTGAATGCAACTTATCACTAGCTATAGCAGAATACCTAAATATTTCGTCAAAAACTACTATCTGTTGCTCCCTTGACCCAACTATAGCCGCTTTGGTTAAATTGGTTCTTATATTTTGCACTGCATCTATTAATTCATACATACTCTTACCATACTCACCCTGCAAATAATTTCTATAATCATTTCTTTCAAGCGTCATTAATACGGCAAATGTACTAGAAAACACTACAATTAAAGTTACTATAGCAGTATATATTATCCTTCTTTTAGAAAACTTCATAAATTTCCACCTCTTTTATATTGTTCGCATTTACCTAATTGTTATGTATTATTTGTTTAATATAAAATTTAAAAGCCAATACTATATTTATTGCTTATTATTAATTTTTTCTTAAATGTTAGTTAAATGAGTTTATTATTTTCCGTACATTTTATATAATTAAGTTACATACTTAACCAGAAGGTGATTAAATGAAAGTTTTAATTCTTTCAATTTCTGCAGGAGGCGGACATGGTAACGCTGCAGAAGCTATAAAAAGTTACATAGCCTTAAAAGCTCCAAAATCAGAAGTAAAGATTATTGATACCATTAAATATATAAATCCTATAATAGACAAAGTAGTAATTGGAAGTTATTTAAAATCCCTAAAAGTATCCCCTTATTTATATGGGAAATTATACACTTACTCAGAAGATGATTACACTATTACAAACACTATAAGTTCTAAGCTTATTGAAGCTATGACTTGTAAATTGATTCCACTTATTCGTGAATTTAAACCTAATATATTAATAGCCACCCATTCATTCTCTACAGAAATGCTGTCGGTGCTAAAGTCAAAATACAATATGAACATACCGTGTATGTCCATAATCACTGATTATTACTCTCATAGTTCTTGGCTTCATCCTTATATTGACGCTTATGTGGTTTCTAATGAAGATATGATAAGCAAAATGATTTTTAAAGGGATATCCAACGACACTATTTATAACTTAGGAATACCTGTTAAACCAGATTTTAATATAAATTATGATAGGGGAGACACATTAGAATCATTAGATCTATGTGAATCCAAATTTACCATTCTAGTTATGGGTGGAAGTCTGGGACTTGGAAAAATAGTAGATATATATAAACAGCTGACCAATATAAATGAAGATATCCAGATAATCATAATAACAGGGAAAAATAAAAAACTTTATGCAGAGCTTTCAAAAATTAAAGATTCTTCTTCAAAGGAAACCCGAATTATAGGTTTTACTGACCATGTAAATAAGTATATGCAGGCTTGTGACCTTCTTTTAACAAAACCGGGAGGGCTTACTATTACTGAGGCCTTAATATGCAAAATACCCCTTGGTCTATTTTCACCAATACCAGGTCAAGAAGAAAAAAATGCTCAATTTCTACTAAGACATAATTTGGCTGTAAATTTAACTGACATAGAAAAGTGCGGTGAAAACATAGAAAAACTTCTTCACTCTAAAGACGAACTAAAAAGCATGGTAGAAAATTGCAGTAAGTTTTCTAAACCTTATGCTGGGAATGATATATTTAATTTAATAAATTGGCTTGTACAAAATAAATCAAATAAAAGCTCCTTTACAGAAGAAGATAAAATTTATGAAAAGAACAATCCTAAAACTTTTTTTAAATCTGCAGAAAAGTACTTTTTGAAAACAGCTTTAAAATTATTTGAATTATAAATTAACTTGTGTTAAATATAGATTTCTATTCATATATTACAAGTTAGGGCTAATTGAAGGTATGAAATTCTCAAATTTTGAGAACTTACCATATCCAGCCCACTTGTACACTAGATTTATATTCCCAGCTTATTTAACACTTCTATTATTTTAAATCTAACTTTTATATTATTTTTGTCACTTATGTCAAATTTATTGTTATTTACCATCTTATACTCCTCCGGTGTCAAAACCTTTTTCATTTCTTTCTCTGTCTTTTTATAGGATACTTGTCCTTTTGTAATATCTACGAAACATAATGGAGGAAACATAACACACCACCAGTTTTGACCTTGTCCTTTACCTATAATCACCCTATAAGCCTCATACCTTCCCTGAGGGAGAGTTATATTTCCATAAGTCTTTATAGGAAAATTTACTTTGGATAAAGTACTTTTAACTTCATAGTTATAACCCTGTTCACTTATTACTCTGCGGGCTACTTTCAATACATTCTTATCATTTTCCCTTAAAACTTTTCTTGATTCCTCTATATTTTTACAGTCCTTTAGTTTAGGTTGTATATATTTCAATATTTCGTCTCTTACCTTTAGTTTAAGTGCCTGATCACTTTTTGAATCACTATTTGCTATAACATGAAATCTTATGATCCTAGATGCCATATCATCCTGTATGTTGTCACTTTTTACTTCAAATAAATAGGAGCATACAGTAAATATGCTTAAAATACATATAATAAATACTAATAAAAATTTTTTCATGATCTCATCCCCGCTTTTTAATAAATATTAATTATTTTATTAGTAATTATTTACATATATTTCAATTATATTCACTGAATGTTATTATTTTACTACGCCAATTCTCCTTATCTTAGTATCTACATTTACATTTACAACTGCATCCTTATAAGAATCCTCCCATTTATCTTTTACTTGCCTCCACATAAGTGGATGATATCTTTTTATATAATCCTTAAATCCTATAGGATCAATTTTAAGATCCCTTTGAGTAACTTTTATAGAATCTTTACATTCCTGTGATATGGCCTTATTAAAGCTTTGTTCAATATAACTTAATTTATCTACTGATAAAACCTTATCGCTAGTATAATAATTTTTTATCTCACTTTCAATATTTAGTTTTATATTAAATACTAAATTTCCTTTTTCTTGGGACACTTTTATTCTTCTATTACTATCATTTATTCTTATATCTACAGGATGACCTTCCAAATATATCATTCTTTTGCCGCTTTTCAATTTACCTTGTAATAGTTCTATATTAGAAGTCTGAACTTGATTTAAATCACCATCATATTTAAAATTTTTTATAGCTGCAGTACCTGCTATCTTTATATTCTTTTTGTCCTTATCCATTTCAATTTTGGGTATTATGCTATTTCCATTTTCACTCATACTAACTAGGAAATCATTTAAAGTTACAGTTTTAACTTCATTGTCTTTAACATCTCCCTGAACTAATCCCAATATATAACCCTCTGTACTTTTTCCCATGGGCGTTTTTATTTTTATATATTTATCTGAACTGCCACTAGATATAACTATATACATATTTCTGTTTAGTGAAGGTTCTCTCTGTAAGTAATCTATGACTTCTTTTACTACATCAGGATATTCCATTAAACTTTTACCTAAGACGAGCAGTTTAGTTTGACTAAATTTCACAGTTCTACTGCTTTTAGACATTGCTGTATTTACAGCATCCTCCATTGAATATCCATCTACATCTACATATTTGTCTCCAGATACACCTCCCTTACCAGGTTCTAATTTACTCAAATCTGGTATTCCAAAAGTTACATGAATTTTTTTTAGATTTACGGACGTCAGAGGATCTGTTGACTTTACATTTTTTAATTCTTTGGTCTTACCTATATCCTCTCCTGCATCCACTCCTATTACAGATACTAATTGGGTTCTTTCTATTTCAACTTTATCCCAGCATCCAGTTAGTACAGTACAAACTAAAAATATGCATATAAACTTACTTGCATTTAAGTTTCTTCTAGGTTTGCTGAATAAAAATATAATTAATGGAAGCAATATTAAGCTGTATGCAGCTGCCACAGGCATTACTGTGTTAATTATATGATATAGCTCTGCTATATTTTCAGGATACATAGCTGTCAAATATATAAAAGGGGCTATTAAAGCTGAAGAAATCTTTATATCATCTAATCTAAATACGTCTTTCACTATATCTGAAGACAAGTAATATACATTGGAAAAATTACAAAAGTAAAACATAATCCATATAGCCATTGCTATGCCTTCCCATCTCTCTATAAAAGCTCCTCTTATATCCACAGATTTTATCATTGTTATAGTAGGCCATAATAAAGTTTTAGTTTGTTCTTCAGAAAAAATAGCTAGAGACAGTATAACTGTAACAGCATAAAATAACGTTACAAACAAGATGCTTTTCAAAGCTATTTTTCTTATACTTACTTTATTTTTTGCAAAAGGACCAACTAAATATATTATCTCTATGCCAATAAAACTATATATTGTATTTTTAAACGCTTTTAAATAATCATAAACATCACTGTTAACAAAGTTAGGAATACTGTTGTTAAAGTTCGTTTTGTTTAAAGTAAACAAAAATATTAATCCCATTGATACAAACATTATCCAAAAAGAAATTTCATTAAATTTTATCAAATCTCCCAGTTCATTTCTTATAAGATAGATCCCTGTAAATATCATTACAATTATTAGAAATTCCGAAGGAGTTTTTTCCAGTAAGTACATTTTTATAACTTCTATAAATATCCTCATACCCATAGATATAAAAAATATACTATATGCAACAAATATAAGTGCCAAAATACCTCCAAATATCTTTCCAAAGCTATTTTGTAATATTATAGATAACTTGTTATATCCATTTAATTTTATAACTTTATAGGCAATGTAAATTAAGAAATAAACTAATATTCCTTCTACTATGGTTCCAATCCATCCATTTGAGCCTAAATAATTTACTACTTCTCCGGGATATGAAAATGCTCCTACACCTATCATAGTTATTACTATAGTACTGAACATTCCAAATTCAGTTATAAAATTTTTTTGTGTCATGTAATAACCATCTCCTTACCAATTCACCGTTCATAGTTCATAATTTACAGTATATATAAATTTCAATCTCCAAGCCTATATTTATCTTTGTCTTATTTTATCTTGAGTTTTCATATAACGTGGTCTTCTTTTAAAAAAACTAAAAGGCAGTCTCAGGTACATATCCTTAAAGTCATTAATGTTTTCATTTACCATTGGAGACAGATAAGGTACTCCAAAACTCTTCAGTTTAACTAAATGTATCAACGTTAATATAAGTCCAATCATAATTCCATAAAGTCCAGCAATTGCAGATGCAATTATGAGTAAAAATCTAATAAGCCTAAATGCAGCTGTCATCTCATAATTAGGTGTAGTAAAACTCGTTATAGCTGTAATTGATACTATTATTATCATTATTGGGCTCACTATCCCAGCCTGAACTGCTGCCTGGCCTATAATAAGTCCTCCTACTATACCAGTAGTTGCCCCTATGGCCTTTGGCAGCCTAGCTATAGACTCTAAAAGCAGTGCCAAACTTGCCTCCATAATTATGGCCTCTACAAAAGCTGGAAAAGGTACTCCTTCTCTTGAAGCTGCAATAAAATATGCTAGTTTAGTAGGTATTATTCCTGTATGAAAAGAAGTAACAGCAACATAAAGAGCAGGCAGTATAAGTGAAAGAATAATGGATATAAACCTTATTATTCTAATGGTAGATCCATATATCCACCTTTCATAATAATCATCTGGTGACTGAAACAAATTGGGCATTGTAGTTGGAACTATAATTACAAAAGGTGAATTATCTACTATAATGGCAATTCTACCTTCATAAAGTGCAGCTGCCACTACATCCGGCCTCTCGGTACTTTGAATTTGTGGAAAAAGAGACCACTTATTGTCTTCAATAAACTGTTCAACATATCCGCTATCTAAAATTGCATCTATTTCAATCTTAGATAACCTTTCTTTAAGCTCATTTAAAGCATTTGTATTTACTATATCGCTTATGTACATTATTGCCAGATCAGTTTTAGATCTTACTCCAAATTCTTTTAACTCAATTTTAAATCTAGTATCTCGTATTCTCCTCCTTACAAGAGCTGTATTAAATCTTAAAGTTTCCGTAAATCCATCTCTTGATCCTCTTATTGCAGTTTCTCCAGAAGGCTCCGTTACTGATCTTGCAGGCCACAGCCTGGTAGATATTATATAAAAATTTTTTAATTCTTCAACGAACATTATAGTTTCCCCAGACAAAACCAAATCAATTCCTTTTTTTAAGTCATCTAAATCCTTCATATCAGATACACTCATCATTCTATCTTTTATGCTGTCTACATGTCTCACGTATTTAGATCTTGTCATCAATCCCCTAAGTAAATCATTTAAAAGCATCTTATCCGCCATTCCGTCTATATATACTATTGCACATTTCACAGATCCTATATAAAATTTTCTGAAAATTATATCCGCATCATCTTTAAATAAGTCCTTTAAATATTTTATATTCTCGTCTACACTAGGAGATATCTTACTTTTTACCTCTTCTTTCACTTTTATCACTTCCTTAAAAAGAATATATAGAAAAGGCGTATAGCACAACTGAAAAGACTATTAAAATTACGCCAATTATCTTAGATTTAAAAGCAGTTTTTATTAACCTATTTCTTTTAAACTTTTTTGAATCAATGAATGCCAAAATGATTCCTTCAATTACCATGAGTATAAAAAAGTACTTGTCAAACAGGTGAACTATTCTCACTTTTTTCCCTCTTCCCTTTTGTCAACTTTGTATGAAGTAATTTTAAGTTATTTTTCACCTAATAAAACTTATTTATTCATAAAATTGATTTTGCTAATTTATTTCAAATCCATATAAAAAATTCCTGTTTAGTTATAAGTTTTGTAACCAAACAGGAATTTTTACTAAGATATGAAATTTTCAAGAAAAAAATCTTAAAATTTATTTTCACCTAATATAAAAAGATTACGATGCAATTAATTCACAATGAACGATGCACAATTCACAATTAAGGATGATTTTCTTACGTTAAAACTTCAGAAAATCTAAAATATAGCACTATTGAATCAAAGCTTCAATAATCTTCAAATTTAAAATTTTTCGTAGCACAGCGGAGAAAAATCTACCGAAATTGTGCATTGTGAACTGTGAATTCATTTAGATCGCAATTTTTTAAACTGCAAAAGTTGAGTTCTTAACTTTTAAATGGTTCTTGTAATGAAGACTTCTTTATACCTAGTTTTCATATTATCATAACATTTCTGTGCTTTTAACATATCATCAAAAAAAGCAAAAATGCTTGGACCACTTCCACTCATAAGTGAACCCACTGCTCCAAAATTTATCAAATCAGCTTTTATTTTTCTAAGCATTGGATACTTTTTTAAAGTTACATTTTCCAAAACATTTTTCATGTTTTTACTCAGCATCTCCAATTTTGATTTATTAACCGCATCTATTAGAATTCCTGTATCAGGATGTTTTCTTATTTTACTTATGTCTAAAGCCTTATATACCTCTGCTGTACTCACTCCAAAAGGCGGTTTAATCAATATGAGTATATGGTTTCTAAACGGCATGAGTGGTGTAACCTTCTCGCCTATCCCCTCACACAGAGCTGTACCTCCTATTATACAATAAGGAACATCTGCCCCTATATTTAAACCTAATTCACTCAATTCTTTATCACTTACTTCAGGAGTATAAATATTTCTCATAATCTTTAGTATAGCTGCAGCATCCGAACTTCCACCAGCAAGTCCAGCCGATACAGGTATATTTTTATCTATGTTTATACTAATTCCATTCTTTATATTATATTTATCAATAAACAATTTTGCTGCTTTATAAACTAAATTTTTCTTATCGCAGGGAATATATCTATTATTAGAACATATCTGTATTCCAGTTTTAATCTCATCTATTTTTAAAACATCATATAGGTCTATATTCTGCATTATCATTTTCAAAAGATGATAACCATCTTTTCTTTTTCCCACTACGTCTAATGAGAGATTTATTTTAGCATAAGCTTTTACTAACATCTCAATCCTCCAAAGTAACTTAATAATATTATGGCATTTTAAGATAGTATAATACTATTTTAAAATTAAAGCTATACTTTTAAAATTTAAAAGTATAGCTTTTTCCTATATCATAGCTAGTGAATTTAAATTTAGTTTTTCTTTATTTAGCCTCTCATTTAACAGTTTTATTAGAGGATCTAATTCTTCAAAGAATATTATTATGAGATCTCCTTGTTTTGCAGTCTCTATTGCTTTTTCTAATGCTTCTTTTTCGTCTAAAATAGTTTCCACCTTGCTCATGTCAAAACCCGACTTCGTAACACCTGCTTTTAGTATACTTGCTATAGCTCCAACTTCTCTACCTCTTCTATCTTTATCTTCTTTAATGTATACATAATCGAAGTTCTTTCCCGCAATGCTTCCTATTTTTTCAACACTCTCATCTGTTCTGTCACCTGGTACCCCGATTATTCCAACTAATCTATTATATTTTAAATTTTTAGCACCTCTTATAACAGCTTTATAACCTTCTATATTGTGCCCATAATCTAAAACTACTTTTACTCCATTTAAATCATACATATTAAATCTACCTGGATTAAAAGAAAAATCTCCATAAAAAGTTTTAAAACCTTTCCTTATAATAGAATAGTCTATATTAAGTCCTACTGCAGCTGCACAAGCGGCCATAGCATTTTCTACGTTGTAAGTTAACTTTCCATCTAATGATATTCTTATATCTTCTACTTTAGCAATAGGTACTACCTTTTCCGTCTTTTCTACATACATAATATTATCCCTAATATATACTCCATATCCTCCGCTATTTACGTTCTTTCTCAAAACTGGATTATCCTTATTTTTCGAAAACATAATTATAGTACTTTTTATTCTATTAATTATACTTATGCTTACTGAGTCATCTGCATTTAAAACTACATACCCATCTTTTTTTACAGCCTCTCCTACAAGAGATTTCACATAAGCTAAATCCTTCATGGTATGTATTCCATCTATACCTAGGTGATCTTCCGTTATATTAGTTATAACTGCTACATCTGCCAGATCATAAGCAAGGCCCTTTTTTATTATTCCTCCCCTCGCTGTTTCTAATACTGCTGCCTCTACATCCCTATTTGCCAAAATAGTTTTAGCACTATAATATCCTGTAGTATCACCTTTACATATGCATTTATTATTTACATATATTCCACCTGTAGTAGTCATTCCAACATTATATCCAGATTTTCCTAAAATATGTGCTATAAGTCTTGTAGTCGTAGTTTTGCCATTAGTTCCTGTAACTGAAACTACAGGTATTGGCTTATATTTATCAAACATCATATCCACTATAGCACTTGCTACATTTCTGCTCTTACCTTGGCTAGGATAATGATGCATTCTAATTCCTGGTGCTGCATTAACTTCTAATATAGCACCCCCACTTTTGTCTATAGGTTTACCTATGTCTTCGCAGCATATGTCTATACCACACACATCAAGTCCTATAGCCTTTGCTGCTCTTTCACAAATATTTATATTATCTTGACATATTATATCAGTACAATCTACCGCTTTACCTCCTGTAGATAAATTGCCATTTTCCCTTATTATCAACTTTTTGCCTTCAGGTAATATACTATCTAACCTATAGCTGCGTTTACTTACACAAGACCTTAATTCTTCATCTATTTTTATTGTAGTCAAAGGCTTCTCATGTCCCTCTCCTCTCGCTGCATCTTTATTTACATTTTTTATTAATTCAACTACAGTGCTTACTCCATCTCCTACAACGTAAGGAGGTATTTTTTCCGAAACAGCTATTACCTTTCCATTTATCACACATATCCTAAAATCTTTCCCTGTTATATTTTTTTCTATCATTATATTGTCATATTTTTTTGATAATATATTATAAGCATTTATAGCTTCCTTTTCATTTTTTATATTTATAAATACACCTTTTCCTTGATTACCATAGCAGGGTTTTAAAACTATAGGATACCCTATCTCTTTAGCTTCTATAAACAATTCTAAAGGGCTTCTTACAATTCCACCTTCTGCTACAGGAAGACATTGATTTTTAAGTATCTCTTTAGTCAATATTTTGTCACAGGATATGTCTACAGCTACAGCTTTTGTATTATAGGATATGGTGGCTTCTATAATTTTACTATACTTTCCATACCCCAATTGAAATATACTGTTGTCTCCAATTCTAGTTACAGGTATTCCTCTCTTTTTAGCCTCCGATATTACAGCTAAAGTACTTGATCCTATTTCTTCTCGTCTTAATACTTTCTTTAGATCTTCTATAGCTTCATTAAAATTATAATCTTTTCCTTTTATAAGAGAATTTATTAAATTTACAGCTATCTTTCCTGCTGCTACCCCTGTATTTTTGTATAAATACTCATATATTATATAATATTTGTCACCACTTATTTCTCTAGCTTTTCCATAGCAAGCATCTACTCCCAAACTATTTTCAATGGAAAGTATAATATGTTCGCATACATGAGCTAAGTAAGTGCCCTCTTCTAATCTTTTTCTAAAACCATGCTCTTCATCAATTCCACACCTGTGTTCATTTAACTCAGGTATGATCTTTAACAATTTATAATTAAAGCCAGATATGTCTTTAGTAGGGATTTCACTGTACCCTTCTAAATCTACAGACATTTTTATGCATTTTTTATGAGCAAATATATTTCTTCCCTGAAAAATTCTAAAATTATCTATTCTCATCTTCGTATATATTGCCCGTTACGCAAGCATAGAACTTTTAAATTTATTTAAAGACTCTGCTTACTTCCCTATTCATAGTATCCGATTTTGCTTATTTGCTACTTTCGTTTGGTCCGATACTCCAAGGGCTTAAAATCCCGTTTAACTATAACGGTATCATCAGCAATTATCTTTATGTTATTACTGATTTAACGGTCTATTCGGACTCCTCCCTTTATATCTATTTGACCTTTTATTGGTTTTTATTATTTCATTAGGAATGACAAAAATCAAAATTTACTAGATATTGTAGGCTGATTTATTTAGTAAATTAAAATTATCTCCACATTTAAGAACATGCAATTTTACATCAAACATGGATAGCACTTCATCTGGATGTTGTTCTGAAACATTACTGTAAGTTATATTAGAACCATCTATTATATATACTGCTCCAGAACCAACTACTGTAAATTCCCCATTTTTCTTAACTATAATAGCTGTGTCCTCATCAATTCCTATGCCTAAACTTTGAGGATTTTCTGCTATTCCTACAAGCAATCTCCCTATCCTGCCTCTCTGTGCAAAATGTTGGTCTATGATAACCCCCTTTATAAATCCAAGTCCTGGGGCCATTTTTAGAGTACACTTTTTAGGTGACTCCTCATCAGGACCTGTTACTATCATAGTATCACTCATAACAGAAGCACCTGCAGAAGTTCCCACAAAAGTACATCCGTTTTTATATAGCTCTTGGATTTTAGAATACAGTGGTGTTCCTCCTATTAAACTGGTTATTCTAAGCTGGTCACCTCCAGTAAAAAATATCATAGAAGCATCTTCTATTACAGTTATATTGCTTATATTAAATGCATCCTTTCTATCTTTAATATTTAATATTCTTATATTCTTTATACCTAATTCTTCGAATATTTTCTGGTACTCGTATCCTAATTCCTCTGGAATTTCAGAAGCAATAGTTGCAATTACAAGTATATCTTTACTTTTTTCCAACATTCCAGAAACTTCTTTTAATATTTTTTTATCACCTTTTTTATCCTCTGCCCCTCCTATTATTATCAACTTTTCCTCTACTTTTTCTTTCAAACTTATACACCTTCTCCTGTGGATATTTTATATCTTTTCCATATTTTTAATTATTATGCGTAAGACAAAAAACTTCAGTACTTTACTACTGAAGCATGTATATTAAAACATTTATTTTTAGCCCAACTTTGACACATACGAAACTTTGACTTAATACAAAAATAATGCGAAGCAACTTTTTTTGAGAGGACAGAGGCCAATAAAGGAGGATTTTTCTCCGCTACACTACGAAAAATTTTTAATTTAAAAGAAACTCACATTTTTTATTTCTAAGAAGTACTTTTTGAGCAAATAATTATCTGAAAATCACAGATTTTAGAGCCTGTTTAAGCGATGTTTTACATTAGCAGAACAAGCTTAAAAATAAATTAGTTTTCTGACGTAAGGAGGAAAACTCACCTTCATTGTCCTCTGTCAATTATCAACTCGAAAAACTTTGCTTCGCAAAGTTTTTAAATTATATAACAGCTCTTCCTGGTATAATAAGCTTTTCTCCAGATTTTATAACATCGGGATCTTCTATGCTGTTTAGTTTAACTAAGTTTTCCACTGTAGTATAATACTTTTTAGCTATCTTCCACAGGGTGTCCCCTTGCTGGACTACATATATTGTTAGGCTGGATTTTTTATCCGGGAACTCTCCTTCTAGGGTATCTATATTTACTAAAAATTCCTTATGCGTAATATAGTTTACCCGAGCATAAACCTCTATAACTGCTTTTATCGCTATGGTGTCTACCTCTATTTCTCCCTCTATACTTTCCAAAGATACCTTTGCTATACACTGCATATCAATTTTACTTTCAGGTATATCCACACTGCAGCTAAAAGGTATTTCCTCATTAGATTTTTCTATTTGATTTTCTGAATTCTTATATAGTATCTTGGCATTTAAAACTCCTTCTACAATAACCTTATCTTCTACTATTTTCTTATCAGTTATGCAAACATCTCCATAACTCATAATTACTTCTGTAGGTTTAATTCCTTCATTTATTTCTATATTGGATTTAACCATACTTTGAGTAGTATTTTGTCCATGCATAACATTCAATTCGTAATCTTCTTTTTCCATTTGCATAAGGGAAGATGGAGAATATGCATCTTCTATTATATCCATGTCTTCTTTATACATAACCTTAGTATTGGATTTAACAAGTACTTCTATCTCAACTATTCTGTTTTCCCCTAAATCATCTTCTCGCATAGTATGTTCTACTTCATCAATGTTAAAATCAGTATGGCTTTCCATAGAAGGATTAACTCCCTGCATTGGAAGTTCCTTATTTACAAACACATCTTTTTCTATGCATACAATATCTCTTGTATCCTTTCCTCTATAGAGCATTCTAATAAGTACATAAGCTTCTACAGATATTTTATCTTCTAACACCTTTATATCTTTTTTATGAATATTTATATTATATTCTAGTACACTTCCAACCTGCGGTTTGTCCACAGATATCTGAATTTCAGTTTTAGCAACTAAATCTCCTGAAACTGTACCCACTATTTTATCTACAGTAGCAGGATTTTTTAACATCTGTATATCCTCAGATCCAGTTACATCTTTTATAACCTCAAATTCATATTTTTTATACACTTCTGCCTTTAATTTTATAATTCCCTCAATAACTATTTTTCTCTCATTTGCTATAGTACAATTCATATGTTCCACATAACAATCTGAATCACATAACATCATATGTTCTGTGCCGGGTACCTCCACATAATTGGAAAATGATCCTGTATAATTGACACTGTAAATGCCCATGTTTTCACTTTCTTCTGCTAAATAAAGCAAAGTATATTCTATTTTACCTTCTACAAATACTTTATCCTGCATCACTTCTTTATTAGTTATACTTGGCTTTGCATTAAGAATTAAAATTTCTTTAACATCTGGGTTTGTATCAGGTATTACATATTCTGCTTTTATAACAGTATCCGAAAAATTTTCGGCTAGCAACTGTTCACATTCTATATTTTCTTTAATAAAATCTATGCTCATATTTATTACCTCCTCCATAAAAACCTACTATTTATTTATATAAATTTGAGATAAAAAATATGCTACTATTGTAAAGATTTTTATGCTGTCTATTAATATTGACATTTAAAGAATTTTGACGTAATATTAAATTGGTTGTTAACCATATAACCTCTCATAAATTCTCAATACCCTTTTATACCATAGTTGAAAGATGGAATTAGCCATCTTTCTTCTTACCCTATAGAATTAAAAATAGTATATAGAATGATAATTATTTAAAATTATTATTCTATATACTATCCTTAATTCTACTAATTACCACTTAGAAAAGAGCAAAGGCAGTGGTTCCTGTAATTTGATTTGATTAATATTGCAAAAATAAATCGGTTATTTAATACCAATTTACGCCGTTTTATACTGGGAAAACTAACTGAACTGTCTTAGTTAAAACATCTGAATAGCTATATGTCACTTTCCTTTGGGTGTCACTTTCTAATCTAATCACAAATATACTAGGATAAGCTTTTTCTATCGTTCCCTTATTAACAAAAACTTTTCTCCTACCTCCATTTGCTTTTAGAGTTACCTTATCTCCCACATGATTTTCAATATTTTTTCTTATAGAAGCTAATACATTAGATCCTTCCATCATTCCAAACACCCTCTTTCAACATTTTATATTATACTCCCTATACGCTATTATGTCAATTAAACTTTTTAGTATATCAGTTAATAAATCGCTTTGTCAATATTAATTTTTTGTAAACAGGACCAGGATAGTTCTATTTATAGCATTTTACATTGCTATTTCTTTAAGTCACTCATATATACAATAATATTTACTATTTTTATGATTTTTATACATAGAGTGATTTTGGAAATCCTTCTCTATACTTTCCTCTTGTTTGTAATCCTCCAATGCCATTAGTTCTTGTTATAGTATTTTCTAATGCCTCTTGAATGGATACAACTTTTTCTATATTGGTATACGCTATTTTTTCGCACAAAAATACTGGGTCCAAACAATGAATAAGTACTCTACTAGGTGAGCTTGCAAAATTGGCTCCTGAATCTAAAATTTTCTCGTAGCAGGACTGGCATGCCCCTGCAAATATTACTAAATCATCATAGTTAGATTTGTAATTTCTGAGCTCAGATACTGTTTTTACAAAATACTTGGAATTTTTGTAGTTGTTTAAATCTGTATAGTCCTTAGTACCTTTAACTATAGCATCATGTCCTGTAATCACAACTATATCAGGCTTAATTTCCTTTGCTAACTCCACTACCTGACTAGGTTGATCTTTCTCCGGTATATTTTTTCCAACTACATCTAATAAAAGCTGCTTATATACTTTAAGACATACATCTAAATATTCCGAATCTCCATCTATATGAAGTATCTTTCCTGGTCTTCCAAAAGTCAATTCTTTACCTGATTTATGGGATAAAAATTTTGTTATATTATATTCTTGCCTGAATCCTCCCCTGCTTGCTAAAATATCTTTAATAGATCTATTAACTTGTCTACTAAATATCTTTTCACTTTCTGTAAGAGAATCTTCAGATACAGGTTCTAAATCATCTTCAGCTGAATCTGCAATTATTCTCAAATTTATTCCCTTTAGAATATATAGTTTTCCTTCTGCTTCTTCCCTCACATCTATTATTTTAAAAGTTATATCTCTATCGTAAGATTTCCTTACCACTACATCTCCTATTTCCATATTTTCATACATCCCCATATAAAAAGTCATGGTATATATTATGAATACAATGCCTTTTAAGTGCAAAAAATAAGGACTATACCGGATTTAATTTAAAATTCCAGGTATAGCTCCTAACCTTCTTTGATAATTTTACTTCTGGTTATATATTTTTTTAAATTTCTCAATAAAATCAATATATTTACCCTGCTCAGAAATTAATTCCTGAAGTTTATTATTATACGTATTTAAAGGCCAATTGACTTCGTTATAGTAGTATCTATTAGCCAATCTCCAAAATCGTTGAGGAAATAGCAAAAAAGCAAATATTACCCTGTATTCTTCTTCTTTAATAGGGCTAACTTCATTATATGAATTAATTATAAGCTCTGCATTAGCTACATCCCAATTAGATCTTTTTAGAACCTTACCCATAAAAGATGAAATATCATAAGCTCTAACTTCCCTTTTACAATAGTCGAAGTCTATTACATTTACTTTATTATTATTGTCAATTACTATATTGTGATAGGTAAAATCGTGATGACAAAAACTTTCTTCATTTTCTGTAATATTACATAACTCATCATATCTAGAATCATTCAATACCTCTATGGCCTTTCTTCCAAAATCTTTATAAAACTGAACTTCCTTAGTATAATTTAAGTCAAAATCTCCCTTGTTGCTTTTTTTTCTACCCATATCTCTCATTTTATCAAGAGCTTTAACTCTTTTTTCCATAAGGTGATGCCACCTACCAAGATCTGTCTTCAACTTGCTGTTTTCCGGCGGCTCATATCCTTTGGAAGCCGCATGTAAATTTGCCAGGCACTTAGAGGCATTTATGACATCATCTCTATTTTTAAAATCACATTCCCTGCCGCTAATCCATTCGGAAAGAGTATATATATCTTCATTTACAAGTGCATATGGATTTCCATCTACATTATTGCAATACTTATCTACATATGGGAACCCATTTTTTATAAGATGTTCCTTTGCTCCATAAACAAACAGAAGTTTTTGAGTCCCATAGTTTACCTTTTTTAAGCACTTCATTCCTTGGTCTGTTTTTAGAAGATATACTCCTTTGCTTGGTTTTATATTTTCAATTTTTACATCAAATTGTCTTTCTATTTCAAATTCTCGCATCATGTTAATCACCCCTATATATTTATATGAGGTCCTAAATTAATTTAGAAGAATATTAACATTTTCAGCTTTATTTTAATATAATGAAATATACTAATTTAGAGAGGAATAACTTTATGAAAATAGGCATTGATGGACGTGCCGCAAAATGGTATAGAGGTACTGGTATCGGTACTTATACTTACCAACTACTAAATTGTTTAAATAACATTGATAGTATAAATAATTATTTACTTTTCATGCCGGAGGGATTTAAAGACAATATAAATTTTAAAAAAAATTTTAGACTAGACACGCTCCCTCAAGACAATAATCACAACTTTTGGCAAGAAGTCAATGTACCGAATACAATAAAAGATACTAATATACAATTGTATCATGTTCCTCAAAATGGAGTTGGACTTCCCATTCATAAAAATTGTAAATTTGTGATAACACTTCACGATGTAATTCCCTATAGAATGCCTTCAACCGTAAGTGATAGATATCTCAAGGTTTTTTCAGATTATATACCTAAAGCAATCCCCCAATGTGATGGGATTATTACGGTTTCAAATTTTTCTAAAAAAGACATCATGAAGGCCTTTGATTTTCCAGAGGACAAAATATATGTTACCCCTCTAGCCAGTGAAGAGATATATAAACCTCTTGATAAAAGAATAAGCAAATATGTTGCTAAAAGATATTACTCTATAAGAGGAGATTATATACTATACGTAGGTGGATTTAGTCCAAGGAAAAATATACTTGGGCTTATAGAAAGCTTCAGTAAATTAGTGTCTTCATATAAAAGTCCCTTAAACTTGGTTATCGCCGGTAACAAAGGAATATCCTACAGCATATATAAAAATCGTGCTGAAGAATTAAATGTATCGGACAAAGTTATATTCCCAGGTTTTATATCTATGGATCATCTTCCATATATATACAATGGGGCTGAATTATTTGTATATCCTTCTTTTTACGAAGGATTTGGTCTTCCTCCAATAGAGGCTATGGCCTGTGGAATACCTGTAATAGTATCAAATACAACTTCCCTTCCTGAAGTAGTTGAAAATGGTGCTCTTCTCGTAGACCCTACAGACCAAACTAATTTATATGAATCCATGTTAACCGTGCTTTCAGATAATGACCTTAGAAATAAATTAATATCCTCAGGTATAAAAAGAGCTTCTGAACTAAGTTGGGGGAAAACTACCCAAAATACCTTGGATGCATATAACAGAATTCTAAGAAAATAACCAATTCAAAATTGTAAGAAACCGCATATATCTTTGAAATACGTAGATTCTAAGGATATATGCGGTTTCTTACATACTTTATTTATTTTTTTCTAAATATATTATTCACCTAATGTAGGATTTTATCTCTAAATTCCTGTAAAAATTCTTTTCTATCTTCTTTATATCTAGTTTTTCTCTTCAATCTATCTAAAAATACTTCTTCTTCCCACTCCTTACGCTTACTATAATAATCTCTTGCTATAGTGTAAAAATCATTCGGGAAATCTAGCATAGCATATAATACTTCAAGCTCCCTACGACTTAAAGTATTTTTATTGCAATAACTATTTATTATAGAATTAGTTTTATCTATATCAAAGGCAAAATTTTTAATAACTTTGTTTATAAAGTTACAAAGATCATGAATTTTAAGGTCTATGATAGCATAATCAAAATCTATAAAATACGCTTGATTTTCATTTATTAATATATTATGGTACGCTAAATCATGATGGCATACTACTACTTTATCCTCTTCACTACACAATTTATAATAATAAGATTGTTGAAGTAATATTATGCTCTTTTCTATTTCCTCTATATAGTAATTCCAATTTTTTATAAATATTTCGTCAAACTCTGTCTTTTTCTCATGAATATTTGCTATATTTCTAAAAAAATCCATTTCTTGAATTCTTCTCTTAAAAGTATCAATCAATTTTCCATTATTCCTCTTGTTATATATACCTGTTTTAAATCCTTCAGAAGCAAGATGAAATTCGCCTAAGCCTTCTGCTGCAATTTTCAGCTCTATAGGATTGCTAAAGTTACATTCTGTTCCATTTACTGTATCCATTATACAGTACATATCTCCATCCCAAATAGTATATATTTCTCCTGCTTTATTCTTCACAAAATTTATTATTCTAGGAAATTTTGTTCTCACATAATTTAAAACATTATATATAAACTTCAGCTCATCTAAAGTATAATCTACTTTTTTTAAAATTTTTTCTCCTTTGTCTGTAGAAATCATATATACACTTCTAACCGGTACAACATCATATACTTTTAAATCAAATCTATCAAAAAGCTTTGTACACAAATCATACTTGGTTAAATATTTTTTTTCACCATATCTGTCTACCAATTCTGCCTCCCCCTTACCATCTAAAATTTAATTAGACTCTCTCCATCTTCACTCATGGCTTTATTTAGTTTAAGTACATATTCTTCTTCTGTCCAATTTTTTGTACCATATATATATTTGCTGCAGCATTTCATAACCTCATTAGGATAAGAAATCATTGACAAAATAAACTGCACACTACTACTTTTTAAATGTTCGTACTTACAAAATTCCATTATAATTTCATAAAAATCTGCATTTATACCTTTCCTTTTTATTCTGTTTAAAAAATATACTGCATCCATCTCTACCATGTTATAACAGCATCCTTCTATATCTATAACCTCTATATTCCTTTTTTTTCTGAGATTGTTAAAATATGTGTTTGTGAGGCACATTTCCACCCTTTTCATGCTTCTAATTATTAAATCCGTATAACCGTTCTTATCCAGGTTATGCATACAGCTTTCTGCTCTTATTAAATACTTTTTTCCTATTTGATTTAGTTTTTCCTGAAATATAGTCTTGTTTTGTAACTTCCCTACTCTATCTAAATATTTTTTCAATTTCTTCGTATAAACCTTGTACTGTTCTACTTCTTTTCCTATATTGTTATATAGTCGTTTATTCATAATACCACTGTATTTTAAAGTTCTTCTATGAAATTCACTAATTATAAACAGTTGTTCTTTTATGTTATCTAAAGATATATTCTTGTACTTTATTGTATTATCAAATTCTTTTACTTTAAATATTTTTTTCGATTCTAAATAATTAACAAAGCATGATTCAACATCCTCAAAGTACACTTTCAAACCACCTCTTTGTTTTGCCTGTGAGACTGCCCTATCTATGCATTTTTTTCATTTCCTTTAACATCTTTTTCCTCTTTTTTTCTAATTTCATAACTTCCTTTTTTCTTTTGTTCATTTTTTCTAGCTGCTTTACAGTCTTCTTTAAACTATCCACTTTACTTTCATAATATCCTAAATCCTTATTTTCGAATTCATCTATATTTTTATTATAAAACTTCTTATGAGACTTCTTATGTGACATTAGATGTTCCTCCTTTTAAAATCTTAATTATATTTGCTCTTCTTAAACTCATCTATGAATCCCAGTCTTTCTCTTGTGTCACCTAAAATTCTCTTTAACTTTTTTATAAACGCCTCATCTCCCCAAGGCTGTTTTTCCCAATAATACTGTATTCCGAGCTGCCAATACCCTTGAGGAAACTCCATAAAAGCTGACATAATAGGTATATCCTCTGTTTTTACAACATTTATAGCATTATACGCATCAATTATAAAAGACGCATTATTCATATCCCATTTGCCGTTTTTCATCCTTCTTATAAGCAAACTAGCCAAATCATGAAGATGGGTATCTAATATACAGTAATCAAAATCTATAATATTTATTTCTCCTTCAGTATCTATTAAAATATTATGATTAGCATAATCATGATGACAAAACCCATTATTCAAGATTTCTTGTTTCATTTCATCTAAATACCTGGTTTTTTTTAAATCTTCTATAGATTTTTCTGCAATACTTAGTTCCTTTTCCATAGAATTCAGATACAATATGTCAAATTCTTCCTTATGATCTTTTTTTAATATTCTTTTTTTAAAATCTACTATTTCACTTTCTCTAGTTTTAAAAGTATCTATCCACTTAAACCATCCTATCCTAGGATTCATATTTTTTAGCACCTTAAAATTACAACTTTTTTTATGAAGTTCTGCTAACTTAGAAGTTGCAACTAAAACATCCAACGGATTTTCAAAATTACACTGTCTAGAGTCAACCCATTTACATAAATAGGCATGACCACTTTCTATTTCTATATAATCTTTTCCCTGCTTAGTTTTAATTATTTCAGGTATGCTTTTAAAGTTTTTATTTTGGAGATGCTTTATGGCAGAAATTATAAATAAGAAATGTCCAAAATCGTAATTTATTACCTTTAAGCAATACTTATTGTATTTTGTATTAACCTTATATATACTTTTAACTTTTTCTATAAATTCAATATGGAGATCATAAGCATCTTCAACATATTTTTTTACTTCTAATATATCCAAAAGCCTTTTCCTCCAAAAATTACTATATATGTAGTATATGAATAAAGATATCCGTGTGTGCTAAATTAAAATAGCCACTTAATTATTCATCTGCAATTTGTATTCACCTTTTTATATTAGTATTAATATTATATAATATAACATTTTAACTATTTTAGAATTACTAGACTGTGGAGGTATAAAATCAATGAAAATTGCCATTGACGGAAGAGGAATCAATTGGTATAAAGGTACCGGTATAGGCACTTATACAGCTAAAATCCTAAAATATATGCTTAAAAAGCATACAGAGAATTTTTATAATATATACTGGTCCGGGAGCAATTACGAAAAATTTTTATATGAAAATACTAAAATATTGATGAGCTCTAAAAAACACCATAGATTCTTTGAAGAATATTATTTTCCAGAAAATTTAAAAAAAGAAGCTGTAGATATATACCACATTCCCCAAAACGGTATTGGCATATCAAAAAATATAACCTGCAAAAAGGTAGTTACCATTCACGATTTAATACCATATATACTTCCTGAGACTGTAGGTAGAGGATATTTATCAAAATTTTTAAAAGAGCTTCCTAATATTGTTGAACTGGCAGATGGAATAATAACTGTATCCAATTGTTCAAAAAAAGATATTCTGAAATTCTTTCCTATAGATGAAAATAAAATATTCGTAACTCCTTTAGCTGCAGATAAAAAATATAAACCTTTAGAAAAAGATAAATGCCAATACAACATAAAAGATAAATATAACATAAAAAATTCTTTTATTCTCTATATAGGTGGTTTTAGCTCTAGAAAAAACGTATCTTCACTAATTACTGCCTTTTCTAAAATTCATAAAAACTTGGATAAGAATTATGATTTAGTTATTATAGGTTCCAGTAAAGATGAATTATATAAATTGAGAAACTTGAGTACAGATTTGAATATAGATAATAACATTAAGTTTACAGGATTTGTAGAAGAAAATATGCTTCCTATTTTTTATAATGCCTGTGATGTATTTATATATCCATCTTTATATGAAGGTTTTGGACTACCTCCTCTAGAAGCAATGAGCTGTGGTACCCCTGTAATAACCTCACGTATTTCATCTATTCCTGAAATAGTAGAAGATGGTGGTATACTTATAGATCCATTTGACTTAAAAAGCCTTATGTATTCCATGGAAGCATTACTTAATGATGAAAATATAAGAAATGAGCTGAGTATAAAAGCCTTAAAGCAATCTTCGAAATACTCTTGGGAAAAATCTTCTGAAAAAACTATTGAAGTTTATAAAAAAATTTTAGATATGTAAATATTTCCAAATATTCTAATAAAATAAAACCTTCTAACTACTGACGCTCCTAGTTAAAAGGTTTTATTTATGTTAAAAAATCCCTATGATTAATCCCCTATATTCATATTATACATCATTTTGTTAATTTTGTAAACGTTTCATATAATTATTTTAAAATTGTTTCCACACCTTCTATTATAGATTTATAATTTTCACTTTTAATGTTTGTTTGATTTAAAACTCCTTTTATTTTTTCTCTTATATCAGGAAAATTTTTTGTATAATTTATATTAAATGATCCTTGTTCTACACTTCCAAAAAGATTCCATATTGTACTATCAAAATACGTTATGTTTTTATTTAAATCTACAAAATTATAAGCATCTGTGCTAACTGGAAATCTGCCATACTTATTTAATAAATCCATTTGAAGCTTTCCATCTGTAAGTGCAAATTTTACAAACTCCTCTGATAAATTTGATTCAGAAGTATTTTCATTTATAACTAAATTAGTTCCACCTAAAGACACATCCCTATTACCTCCATCTTCAAAGGCAGGTAATTTCATTACACCCCACTTACCTTTAGACTGTGGAAACTTGTTCATTAAAGTTACAGCATAAGTAGGATCTGCAATAAAAGATACTATCTTGTTTAGCTGTGCCTTGTTTATAATTTCGTCTTTAGAAGAAAGTTCTTGTATAAGCCCTTCTCCATAAAGGATCTTTGATATTTCAATAACTCTAGCCCACTTTTGCGATTTAAAATCTGATTTCCCAGATTGGTTAAAATAAGATGTTCCCAATTGATTTGAGAGTAGTAGATAAATATCATTATTATCTTCTGAAGAATTTGCAATAAATATCTTTCCTGTATCTTTACTTATTTTTCTTCCTACTTCTATATAATCGCTCCAGCTTTTAATCGTATTTACATCTATTCCTTCTTTATCAAATATATCTTTTCTATATAGCAAGGCTTTAGGGTAAGTGTCCCAAGGTAAAGCATAAATTTTTCCTTTTATAGTATCGTTATAAATCTTATTGGTTAATAATTTATCTTTATATTCCTTTACCGAACCTGTCATCTCTAAAAATTTTTCTGAATTTTTAGTTATAATGTGCCTTATACTGCTATCATTTATTGTAGTTATGTCTGCTTCATACTGCGGTCCATTAAATATAGCTTCAACATTGTTATCTGTATCCTTTACTGTACTAACATTTATATTAACTTTCTTATGTAATTTTTCAAATGCCTCTGCTGCAAATTCAAATTGAGGTCCATGTTCTACATCCGTAACAATTTTAATATTTCCTTTAAGAACCCTTTCATTATTTTGGCTATTCTGTTTTTTACTACAAGAAACTACCATTAAACATAACGTTACTAACATTACTAAAATTAATGTTATTCTTATATATCTCTTCATAAATATTCTCCTATTGATTTCAATCTAATATGTATATTCTATAATAATACCAATTATCTTTCAACTTCAGTAATTAATCACAAATTTCTGATTAAAGTAAAATATCCAGAGAATAAATCTCTCTGGATATTTTAAAGGTTTAACCCTTAGACATTTTATAATTTCCTTCAGAATTAAAATCTTTTTCCCAAGCCTTTTCTGCATAAGGCTTGTATTCCTTTGATACTTTATCAAGTTGTTTTTGGAATTCTAGATCTTCAAGCATCATTCTTGCACCTTCATCTGTAGGCCTCGCACCTGTCTTTTTAGCAATTTCTCTAATTTCATTGGTATTGTCAATCATCATGCAAGGCAATAGCAAATTCTTATTATATGGTTGTCTATTTCTTAATTCCTTAAAAAAATCTGACTTAAATACATCTACCAGTTTTTTACCTTTTAAATTATCCGCTGCAAAATGAGCAAATATACAAGGTTCCACTTCTTCCTTAGAATTTATATGACAATAGTATTTTCCTGCAATACATCCACCAACATAAGGTGCATCATTAAAAAAGTCAATGGTAAAATACGGTTTTGTATTTCTTATCTCTCTTATTTTTTCTCCTAATCGTATTCTCTGCTCTGGAGTAAGCATTACATTTACATCAGGTTCTTTACCTACTGGCATAAATAAGAAATACCATCCCATTTTTGCTCCTTTTTCAATAAGCATGTCTATAAACTCACTTGACGTAACTGTATCTATGTTATATCTACTGGTTGCAGTGGATACTCCAAATAAAACTCCTCGTTCCTTCAAAAGATCCATTGCCTGCATAACTTTTTTAAATATACCTTTTCCTCTTCTTTTGTCCGTCTCTTCTTCAAATCCCTCCACAGAAAACATAGGAATTACATTTCCTAGCTGTTTTATCTTATCTGCCAATTTCTCATCAAAAAGAGTACCATTTGAAAATGGTGTAAACATACAATCATTATATTTCTTGTATATATCTAGCATATAATCATTTATAAAAGGTTCTCCCCCGAGAATTATAAAATAATAAATTCCAAGTTTTCTAGCTTCACCAATAATTCTATCTACTTCCTCTTTAGGAATATCATCCTCTTTACTATAACTTGAAGCATAACATCCTGTACACTTTAAATTGCATCTCATAGATGGACTCATCAATATTGTAAATGGTGTCTTTATACCTGTATCTTGAAAAAACTGCTCTCTTTTTGGCATTCCATACCAAACTGCATTTGAGAAAAAATTAGTGAAGAATTTATTCATACACTTTTTATTAGAATTTTTAATAATGTCTATAACAAGTTTATGAATCGCTTGATTAGTTTCGTATAATTCCTGAACTCTTTCTACTCTAGCTAAATTCTCTTCGTCTTTTTTTACTGTTTTCTTAATCAAAGCAAACAGCTTATCAAGGCTTTCTTCTGGGTCTTTATTCAGCAATTCTACACCGGCTTTAGCTAATGCATTCTTAGTTGCCTTTTCCAATATTCCAGTTACCTTCATCTGCCATTCCTCCTGATAAATAATAATATAAAAAATAAGTCTTTAAAAAATAGCCATCTCCTCCTCATTTATGCGAAAATACACAATAATACGAAAAAATGAATTTCTATTAAACAATATGAATTATTTAAGTCGCATACCATAATTATACCTTTTAGCAGTTATTTGTCAATAAAATAACATTAGATGCATTTATTAGCATAACAACATTTAATAAAATTAATATAATCTAAAATAATATTATATTAATTTTATATGCAAATATTCAATAATTCCTGCTTAATATTGTACAATTCATTTTATCCTGAACTTTTTCATTTAAATGTTTTAGATATAACCTCCCTATATATTTCATCTATACTTATTTTATTTTTTAAAGCAAGTTTCTTACAATCCTCATATTCAATTTTGCTTTTTATTTTTTTGCCTTTATAATAAGCATTTTTTACATTTACTTGACCATACTTTGTAACTACCTTTGTAAAATCTCTATATAACATATTCCTTTCTATTTTATATTTTCTAAATCCCAAAGTAGTAGTTTCTGTTAAAATAACGTCTCTAATCTCTTCTTCTGCTTCATCCTTATAAAGCACACTCAATTTTACTGCCGGCCTTCCCTTCTTCATTATTATGGGAGTCAAGTACGCATCTAAAGCTCCTATTTGTAACAATTTATCTATTATATATTGATATTTTTCAGGATTCATATCATCTATGTTGCATTCTATAACCTGCGCTTCTTCTCTAATACATCCTAATTCATCTTTAAAGCTAGATTTATCCATGTTTCTTCTATCTAATATATATTCAGTTTTCTCATCTTTATTCCAATAACAATCCTTATGGCTATTCTTTTCATAAGATATAGGTTCTCCTATAAAAACTCTCAAAACATTTGGAATATCATCGTTATCCTTAGTCCCTATTCCATATCCTATTTTTGTTACTTTAAAATCCTTATCCGAAGTAAAATTTGAGCACATATAAGATAAAATAGCTGCACCTGTTGGTGTAGTGGCTTCAAAATTTACTTTAGATTCTATAGGAACATTTTTTAATATCTCTGCTGTAGCAGGTGCTGGCACAGGTAATATACCATGAGCACATTTTACAAACCCACTACCAACTTCCACCTTGGAAGCTTCCACTTTATCCACATTCAAATAATCAAAACATATAGCAGCTCCGACAATGTCTACTATAGAATCCACTGCCCCAACTTCATGAAAGTGAACTTCATTTATAGGTTTACTGTGCACCTTTGCTTCAGCTTGCGCTACTTCTTTAAAAATTCCCTTACTTATTTCCTTAACTTTAGAACTTAAACTGCTTGAACTTATCATGTTTTCTATATATTCTAAATTTCTATGATGATGTTCACACACAGAATTATTTTTCAAAATTACATCTACTTTAGTTCCTGATATACCATTTTTTACATCCTTTTTAATATTAATCTCATAACCATCCACATTAAGCTTTGATAATTCAAAAGTTAAATAGTCCTTATCTACTCCAGCATCTATTAAAGCCCCTAAATTCATGTCCCCACTTATTCCAGAAAAGCAATCATAATAAAGTATTTTCATAATTTTAATCTCCCACTCCATAAAGATTTTCTAGTTTAAAATCCCTATAACATAATTATTAGTCTTATATGATATAATAATATCATATAAGACTAAGGGAGGCTGCATAATTTGTCTAAGAAATTAGATAGAGATTTTTACGGAAGAGATACTTTATCCGTAGCAAAAAATCTCTTAGGTAAAGTACTAGTTCATGAAATAAACGGTAAAAAATTGTCTGGAAAAATAGTAGAAACAGAAGCTTATAAAGGAATTATAGATAAAGCTGCTCATGCTTATGGAAACAGACGTACTAAACGAACAGAAGCACTGTATGGGCCCTGTGGTTTTTCCTATGTATTTATGATATATGGAATGTACTATTGCTTCAATGTAGTAACTGAAAGTGAAGGTATCCCTGAAGGAGTCCTTATAAGAGCCCTAGAACCTCTCACTTGTCTAGAAGATATGTCCTTGAACAGATATGAAAAAGAATACAACCTATTAAATAAACGTCAAATTAAGAATTTAACCAATGGCCCTGGGAAACTATGCAAGGCGCTTCTCATAGACAAAAGTCAGAATAGAAAAGATCTTTGTAAAGGTGATTTGTATATCGAAGGAAATGATATTGAGAATATCAGCATAAAAAAGTCTAAACGTATAGGTGTAGATTATGCAGAAGAAGCTGCAGATTACCACTGGCGATTTTATATAGAAGATAATAATTATGTGTCTGTAAAATAAGCTTATGAAAGAGATTAAAAAATGAATTATGTATATATATTAAAATGCAGTGATGGAACATTTTATACAGGTTACACTAACGATTTAGAAAAAAGAATATCAGTTCATAACAAGGGAAAAGGTGCAAAATATACTAGGGGAAGACTTCCTGTAAAATTGATTTACTTTGAGGAATATGACTCAAAAAATGAAGCTTTACATAGGGAATTTGCCATAAAGAAAATGACCCGTCAAAATAAATTGAATTTAATAAAAAACTGCCAGCAACTTTGATATTTGTACAAACTTACTGACATTATCTTTTAAATGCAAACTACCTTCATATCTTAAATCTATAGATTTTTTATTAAATGTATTTTTTTAAGTTACTTTTATTTTTTAAGACATCTACTAGATATTTTACCTCCTGATCTCTATTTTTGTCCATAATCAAAAGAACATCTTCAGAATCTATCACTATCAAATCCTTAACCCCAAATACTATTATAAGTTTATCACCTCCAAATACAGTACAACTTTCACTGGACTCTATTACAGTATTTCCCTTTACATTATTACCCTTTACATCCTTAAGAAACCTTCCTAACGCAGTAAAAGTACCTATGTCATCCCATAAAAATTCACATTTAATGACATAAGCTTTTCTTGTTTTTTGCATTATCCCAAAATCTACAGATATTCCATCTATACGTTTATATTGTTCCTGTATTACCTTTGCCTCCTGTTTAGTATCCAGGCTTTTATATATAAGAGCCATACTCTTATACATTTTAGGAAGGTACTTCTGCATTTCTCTTAAAAAAACATCCACCCTCCACACAAACATACCACTGTTCCATAAATAGGTTCCTTTTAATATTAAATCTTTTGCAACTTCTATATTAGGCTTTTCTAAAAATCTTTCTACTTTAAAAGCATTAACTCCTATATTTATTTTTTCGCCCATTTCAATATAGCCATATCCTGTTTCAGGTCTTATGGGTTTAACTCCAATGGTTACAAGTCCTTTTTTCTTTTCTGCAATTTCCACCGCTTTATTTATGGTATCTATAAATAATTTTTCACTTTCTATATAATGATCTGAAGGCAAAATTATCATGGTAGCTAAAGGATCCTTTTTTAACAATTTCACCGCCGAAAATCCTATACAGGTGGCTGTTTCTTTATTTTCTGGTTCTGCAAATATATTATTTCTACTTATATCCGGAAGTTCTGCTTGAACTCTGTCTATATATTCTTCATTGGTAACCACATATATATTATTTGTATTAACTAAAGGCTTGATCCTATCTACAGTATTTCTTAAAAAACTTTTATTATTTACAATTTTTAAAAATTGTTTTGGATTTTTAGCTCTAGACAATGGAAATAATCTTGTTCCTTTACCTCCTGCAAGAATTAGTGCATACAACAATAAATTCACTCCAAATAATACTTGCTATATTTTATACTATGTATAATTTATTGTAATTGTGAAATACTGTTTAAAATATTATTATCATTGCAAGACTAAAGGTATAGTGCCCTAAAAACATTTTTAAGGCACTATATTTTATACAGCTTGAAGATTTTTATTCTGAACTTCTTCTAACTTGTACTGTTCAATACCTATATTATTTAGTTTATTCCAAAGTCTTTCCATAACCCTTTCAGGATTATAATAAAATTCTCCTTCTCTTATCTTATAAAATATCCAACCCAATCTTTCTAAGTCTAATTGCGTTTCCATAATTTCCTTAGAGCTGTAATTTTTCTGAGACAACTCACTATCACATATAATTGCAACCCTATTCCTTACGTCCTCCACAACAAAATCTATTTTGTACTTACCTATTTTTACCTCAGGCACAATTTTATATCCCTTGTTCTTTATAATGCCATACACATCTTTTTGAAATCTAGATTGAAATACATATTCCATACTTTTATTTTTAACATTATATTTATTATAATTTAGGAAGTAATTTAAAAGAGAATAACGCATACATTCCTCATTTAAATCTTCTAAATCTATTGAATGAAATAGCCACATCTGATTTCTAGCTCTACTTGCAGCTACATTAAATCTCCTCATGTCATTTTCTTTAGTAAGTGGAGCAAATTTTACATCCTTTGAAATAACCATAGATAAAAACATTATATCCCGTTCGTCACCTTGGAAAGAGTAAGCATCTCCACATATAAGCTTTCTATTTATCATCTCTTCTACACCTATTTTTTCTCTAAGCATATTTTCTATAAGATGACCTTGAGGTTCCCCAAGTAAAGATATAACACCCATAGACATATTAGAATATCTTTTATCCCTGCAGCAGGAAACAACCTTGTCTACCAAGCATTCAGCTTCCTTAACATTTATAGGCTTAGATGAATCTCTAACCCCTCCATTTACTTTAACAGCGTTTATCGCTGGATAAAATTTTTCATATATTTTAGGATATCTAAGAGGTACTATTTCACCTGAGTAGCTTAAATCATTACTGAAATTTATTATTTCCGGTACGCATCTGAAATGTTCCTTCAACATTAATCTGCTTGGAAATACCCTAAGTGCTGTATCATACAAACTAACTTGGAGATCAAACCATTCTTTTTGAGGTATATTTTCCAAATACTTATCTATTAAATCATGCACTACATTCTGATCAATACCTATAGTTTCTGGACTTATTTGTTTGTCATCCCCTACTATAACCGCTCTCTTAGCCCTCATAAGTGCGCACAATGAGAATATATCGCTCTGACTACTCTCATCAAATATTATTACATCGAACATATTTTTAGATAACTTTATGTTTTCAATAACCCTATTTAAAGGCATAATCCATACAGGTATAACTTTTTTACATTTTTCCATTTCTTTTTGAGCTATCTTCCTATACTGAGGCACCATTTTACCTCTACCTTTGCCAATTCTTTTTACTGCCTGAGCCCAAGAAAATAAACTTCTCTTTTCACTTTCCTTAGTTTTAATTATCTGATTATACCAGGTCTTCTTTGATACTATATCTTTTATAAGCACCTTCTCTCTATTTTTTTCATTTTCTATAAGGTCACCTATGTTTTCATCATTGAAATCATACGTGCTCTGCAATAAACTATTCCATTTAGCCCATTTCCATGCTTGTCCCCAACTGTTGAACTTTTCCTTATCATAAGTCCAGTTATCCAATATATTTATACAAGTTTTAGGACATACTTTTTTCATTTTTCCTATTAACTCGTCTATTTTAAGTGATTTATTTTTTACACACTTAATTTCTTCAAATTCACTTAATATCTTCTTAACTTCATCTATATTCAAATTGTCCACAGCTTTATAGAGATCTCTCAACTTTTCCGTAGTTTTTATCAACTTTTTCAATATCTCTATATAGGCTTTGTCTTCATTATATTTATTCATATTCTTTATAAAATTTACGCATTTAATTAAATAATCATAGGTCTCTTTCTTATGCCAATCAATATTTTGCGGAACTGATATTTTCCCAAGAGCCCTTAAAATCTCCCTTTTATACTCCATATCCCAATTTATTATAACATCCAAGTAATCTAAATTTTGTTCAATCGCAATAAACTCACTTTCCCTTAAATTAGAGTTTATTGTCTCTCCACCGTAATCTTCCATTACATTGTTCCACATAGTCTTTAATGCGGTAAAAATCCTCTCTTGTTGGGTATATAGTTTAACTATTAAGGCTTGATCTGTATTTTTTAATAAGGCTCCATTTACCTTACAATATTCCAGTATATATTTACATTCAGGATGAAAAATCATAAATATTTTTCCTACTTTTCCTTTTTCATTAAATGCATCAAATAAAATATCAAAGTCCTCTATAAACTTATTTTTACTTACATTTTCAGGAATTTCTATTTTGCAATTTCTAATCTGATTGTTAATCTTACTCAAGCTCAACATGTATTCGCTGCTTTTACACAACAAGTCTCTAAATGTTTGCTTTGATATCTTACTATTGTGATAATCTTGAAATACATTCCACCATATATTTTTTTCTTGGAGCTTGGTAATTTTACTTTTACATATATTTGCAAGTTCTAAAACTTTTTCATAGTTGCATTTATTATCGTTAGGTATATGCCACCCTTCTACAGTTTTAATATAATTTTCATATTGGCCATTTAATCTTTTATACTCTGAAATTTTATTACATATTTCATTGAAGTCAGGTAACTTATTTATTATGTTTTTCATGCTATCAAACTTACACTTTTTATCCTTATCTAAATCCCCTAACAGATATATTAACAGGCTGAATTCCTTATCTGATAGTGGCATTACTTCATCAATTTTTATCCTATCTTTCATCCAACAATATTTATCTTTATTGTCTTTGACCCACTTTGCTATATATACAATGTCATACTCCTTTCCCTCATAATTTATATTTCTCTTTTCCCTCTCTCGAATCTTTTTTAATTTTTCATACAGAAGCTCCTCATTTCTCCTGCAGCAACTTAATTCTTTTTCCAAACTTTTGACTTCTCCATCCATAATTTCAGGATCCATAGAGAGGTTGTCCGTTATCTTTCTTACAGCTTTGTTAAGGTCATTTAAAGAATTGATATCGTTTCCCAAAACGCTTATACATAAGGGCCTTATTTCTTCAGGTATTTTTTCTGTCAATACTTTAAGTGCCCTACTTGTCTGACTAGTTACAAGTATCCTTTTACCATTTGCCAGTAATTGGCATATTAAATTCACTATAGTATGGCTTTTTCCTGTTCCTGGTGGTCCTTGGACAACTACTCCATAATTTTCACATATTTTCTTTACTATGCTTTTTTGTTCTGAATTTGCAGGAAGAGGGAATAACAAATTGTCCGACACATCCTTCCATTCGCTTTTATCAGTTCCACTGTAATCTGACACATCTTCATCCACCAAAGCTTTAATAGTCTCAGGTATCTCATATCCATTATCTATTTCATCAATTATATTGGCTATTTCAACCTGCCATAACTTCATACTATTCTTTCTTACCAATATAACGGAGGAATTGTAAATCACAGGGAACTGCTCGAAATCAATTTTCTTTTTTGAAAACTTACTCTGACTCAACTTACCCTTAACGTCTATGTGGGAAATTAGATTTAAAAATACTGATTTAATTTTTTCTATATTTCTTGGATCTAAATTCAAACGACTTACTTCATCTGCAAGAGAAATAATATCAGACATATTACATTCTTTCAGGCCTTCAAAAAGTGAAGTCTCTAGCCTAGTCTTACCTGAAGGTATTAATATAAATGAACCCTTTGCCTTATTAAATTCTATCTTCATTCTAGTAGTCAAAACAGGGTGAAGTATTTTTTCCTTATCTATATTCCATACAATTAAACCATGTCCAAAAACTATTTCAAAATTCTCTCCATTTTTTTCATTTTCCTGGTATAGATTAAAAAACTCCTGATACAGCTTTCCACACTTTTTGTTCACCTCAATCCAATTTTCACTGGTAACAGTTTTTCCAACAATACATCCAGCCATATGGGAAAATTCTTCTTCCCAGTACAACTTATCATAATCATAAACATTTCTTACGGATTTTTCATTTAGTTTTTTTAATCTTAGCAAATAAGAAAATATCTCTTTTATCTTTTCCCTGTATTCCATAATCCCCCTCCTAATAGTGGTTAACTAATTAATCTATTTACTTTTATGTTAAATTATACCATCATAGGGGAAATACTTCAAAAAAATCGTTAAACAAAATTCAAATATATGTGACGGCATTTTTTTCAATGATTTTATGTACCTCATGAAATACAAATTTCAGCCAAAAAAATTCAGTGAAATATATTTTCACTGAATTTTTTTATTTCTTAAATTACATCTAAGAGTTTTTCCTATTTATTTTTTTATACACTAACTTATACAATATAAATAAAACTATGAAAATAACTAATGCTATATCTGCAAAATGAAACCATTGTCTTATAATCGTCCATTTTTCTCCCATTTTATAACCTGCATATCCTAAAATAATACTCCATATAGAAGATCCAAGTAAAGTGTAAATTATAAATTTTTTAATTTCCATTTTACTTATCCCTGCAGGAAGAGAAATAAAAGTTCTAATTATAGGTAATAGTCGAGAAAAAAACACTATTTTTTCTCCATATTTGCTAAAATAATAATCACTTTTTTCAATATGGGATCTAGATAATCTAAGTTTTTCCGCATATTTTTCAACTAAAGGTCTTCCACCTATTTTTCCAATATAATATGCAGCTAAAGAACCTACTGTACCTCCTAATGTACCAACTATTATAACAAGAGGTAAACTTAGTCTTCCTGTATAACTTAGGTATCCTCCAAATGGCAGTATAGCTTCACTTGGAATAGGTATGCAGGCGCTCTCAAGAGCCATAGCTGCAAATGTGCCCATATATCCCGTTTTATCTAAGACAAAAATAACTATTTCAATTATTTTTTCTACCATTACGTTTTCCTTTCCATATAATATATATTTTTGATTATAATTATATATTATCGTTTAATACTTTTGTATTAACTTTTTATAAACAGAGTTCTAAGCATCAGATGAAGTTTTAACTCCACATGATGCTTAGAAATCGTTATCCAGGGACGTACTCACTCTAATACTTCCACTTGGAGAAAAGCAGATATCCCAAATCTTTGATTTGGTGATAGTCGCTTTCGCTGTGTGCGTGGGAGTTCTAGAGTGAGTAGTCATCGGATAAATAAATTTTTGTCCTAAATAAAATTACTTTTTGCAGGAATCCCTCTCAATCAATTTATGTGACAATACATAGTTCTTTTTTTCAAGTTCTTGCTTATTTATTAATTTTATGAGCATCCTCATTCCAACAGATCCCATATCATAAGTAGGTTGTGCTACAGTTGTTAGCTTAGGATAAAATATGGAGGCAGAATATATATTACCAAATCCCATTACATCCACATCTTCAGGTACCCTAATATTATTATCCCTAAGTGCATTTATAGCCCCCATAGCCACCTCATCACTGGTACAAAATACTGAATCCACTTTAGTTTTACTGAGTATTTCACTCATTCCTTTATAACCATCTTTTGCTTTAACATTTCCAAAATAGACCTTACTTTTGTCCAATTCCAGATTATTTTCCTCAAGAGCCTTTCTGTATCCCTTGTACCTTACAGCACTAGCATTTGCCATATCTGGATTTTCACCTATGTAAGCTATATTCTTATTCCCACTTTTTATTAAATAAGTTACACCTTCATATGCAGCTCTTTCATTGTCAATAGTTACGCTAGGTATACTTTCTTTTTCATTTGTAGTTTCTACTAAAACCATTGGAAGTTGAAGTTGTTTTATGAGATCCAATATTCTTGGTTCTAAAGAATTACTCATATATAAAACTCCATCTACCATCTTCTCTTTCAAAACCTTTAAATATTCCATTTCTTTTTCTATATCTAAATCAGTATTGCATAACATTATATTATAATCATATATATTTGCTACATCTTCAGCTCCTCTTACAATTTCAGGATAAAACTGATTAGATATATCAGGAATTATTATCCCTATAGTTCTTGTTCTTTGAGTTTTAAGACTTCTTGCTACTATATTGGGCCTATAACCTAGTTTTCCAATAGCTTCTAAAACCTTTTTCTTGGTTTCTTCATTTACAACGTCTACATCATTAAGTACTCTAGATACTGTAGCTATTGAAACTCCTGCCTCTCTAGCAACGTCTTTAATTGATGCTGCCACCTTATCACCTACCAATTACTTTTTTAATAATTATACTTATAAAACTAACTTATTACAAGCTAATTTACAATATTTCATATACCCAATTAAAACTAATCACTAATTTTAAAATAAACATCTATTTAAAATTAGTGATTAGCTTATTTTACTAATTGCTTTATTTATTTACTACCTCCATTGAAATATCTAGTTTTTCTCCATTAATGTTACAATTATTATATTCTCTATTGGCATTATAAATAACATCCACAGAAAGAGTTTCCTTTTTTATTCTTTCATCAAATTTTTTCACCACAGCTTCAAGTTTTTCATTACCTGAAATATATAGATTTATCTTATCTGCAACTTCAAAACCACTTTCTTTTCTCATATTTTGAACTTTACTTAAAATTTCCCTCAAATTTCCTTCTTCTCTAAGTTCTTCTGTAATTGTGGTTTCTAAAACAATTCCAGTACTTCCTTCTCCTGCAAAGGCAAATCCCTCTAAGCCTTCCATTGTGATAAGTAAATTATCTGAATTTAACTCTATTTCTGATTCTGATATATTTATTTTTACAGTTTCCTTGTCATTTATCTTTTGTGCCAATTCCATTTGATTCATGGATGATATTTCATTCTTTATTTTTGGTATTAATTTACCATACTTTTTGCCTAGTACAGGTAAATTTGGTTTTATACTAAAGTTAACATACTTTGATAAATCTGCATTGAAAATTATATTTTTAATATTTAATTCATCTCTTATTATATCTCCATAATATTCAGGAAGAGTATTTACACTTATAAGCATTTCCGAAAGAGGCTGCCTATTTTTTATATTAGCACTATTTCTAGCACTTCTTCCAAGTTTAACTATCTTATAAGCTTCTTCCATATCCTCTTCAAGCTTAGCATCTACTGCATTTGAATCGTACTCCGGCCACTTACATAAATGTAAGCTCTCTACTGCATCCTTATCAAGATTTACTACAAGATTTTGATAAATTTCTTCTGTCATGAAAGGTACAAATGGTGCAGCTATCAGACATAAAGTATTTAGTACTTTATATAGCGTTAAATATGCTCCTATTTTATCATCTGTTAATTTTTGACTCCAGAATCTTGACCTATTTCTTCTTACATACCAATTTGAAAGTTCATCTACAAAGTTCCCTATATTCTGAGCAGCTTGAGTAATTCTATAATTATCTAAATGATCTTCAGTTTGCTTTATAAGTGAATTTAACTTGGAGATTATCCACTTATCCATTACATTCTCACTTACAAAATCTTTATATTCCATAGGATTAAAGTTATCCAAATCTGCATAAAGTACATAAAAAGAATATACATTCCATAGTGTGCCTAAAAATTTTCTCTGACTATCCTGTACTGCTTCTTCATAAAATCTAGATGGAAGCCATGGTGCACTTTCAGTATAGAAATACCATCTAGCTGCATCTGCTCCTTCATTTTCCAAAACAGTAGAAGGACTTAAAACATTTCCTTTATGCTTTGACATTTTTAATCCGTGTTTATCTAAAACGTGTCCTAGAACCACACAGTTTTCAAATGGGCTTCTATCAAACAATACAGTTGATATAGCCATAAGAGTGTAAAACCATCCTCTAGTTTGATCTACTGCCTCAGATATAAATTGTGCAGGGAAATTTTTCTCAAAAACTTCTTTATTCTCAAAAGGATAATGATGCTGTGCAAAAGGCATTGAGCCTGAATCAAACCAGCAATCAATTACTTCTGATACTCTCTTCATTTCTTTTCCACAATGAGGACACTTTAATTTAACTCTATCTATATAAGGTTTATGAAGTTCTATATCATCTGGTACATTTACTCCTTTTTCCTTCAATTCTTCAATACTTCCTATGCACTCTCTATGACCACATTCACATTCCCATATTGGAAGAGGTGTGCCCCAATATCTTTCTCTGCTAAGTCCCCAATCTATTACTCCTTCAACAAAGTTTCCAAATCTACCAGTTCTTATATTATCAGGATACCAGTTTGTATCGTTCGTATTTTTAACTAGTTTATCTCTCATTTGGGACATTCTTATAAACCAAGTATCTCTTGGATAGTATAAAAGTGGAGTATCACATCTCCAGCAGAATGGATAGGAGTGAGTAAATTTTTCTGCCTTATAAAGTATTCCTTTTTCTTTTAAATATTCTATTATTTTAGGATCAGCATCTTTTACGAAAAGACCTTTCCATGGAGTAACTTCTTCTTTATATCTTCCTTGAGTATCTACAGAATTTGTCATAGGAATATTGTACTTTTTCCCTGTAATACTATCATCTTCACCAAAAGCAGGAGCTGTATGAACTATTCCAGTACCTTCTGTTAAGGTTACATAATCTGCATGAACAACATAATGTGCTTTCCCTTCAAAAGATGCAAAATTGAAGATTGGTTCATAATCAAGTCCAACTAATTCTTCTCCCTTGAACTTTCTTAAGACTTCATATTCTCCCTCTAACTTTTCTAACATAGCTTCTGCCAATATTAAATGTTGTTCTTGATTAAGAACTTCTACATAGTCATAGCTTTTATTTACAGCTAATGCCATATTATTAGGAAGTGTCCAAGGTGTAGTTGTCCATGCTATCATGTATTTATCTTGGTCCTTAATTTTAAATTTAACGTATACTGATGTCTCTTTTACATCTTTATATCCTTGAGAAACCTCATGTGAAGAAAGTGCAGTTCCACATCTAGGACAATATGGCACTATTTTATGACCTTTATATAAGAGATCTTTTTCCCATATTTTTTTGAGTGCCCACCATTCTGATTCTATATAATCATTGTGATATGTTACATATGGATTATCCATGTCTACCCAAAATCCTAACCTGTCAGACATCTCTTTCCATTGGCTTACATAAGTAAATACGCTATTCTTACATTTTTTTATAAAATCTTCTACACCATATTTTTCAATTTGAGGTTTCCCGGAAATTCCAAGACTCTTTTCAACTTCTAGTTCAACAGGAAGTCCGTGTGTATCCCAACCTGCTTTCCTCAACACTTTATATCCCCTCATAACCTTATATCTTGGTATGAGATCTTTCATAACTCTAGTTAGAACGTGTCCTATATGAGGTTTACCATTTGCAGTTGGAGGTCCATCGTAAAAAGTAAAGTATTCACCATCCTCATTTTCTTTAAAACTTTTTTCAACTACTTTTTTATCTTGCCATAATTTTAAAACATCCTTTTCCATCTGTACAAAATTTTTATCACTATCAATTTTTTTATACATGGATTTAACCCCTTTCTATTCTCATTGTTAAGTTTTTACTATTTTTCAATGTTTATACACCATATAATTTTTAACCTAAAAATACACAATAAAAAAACTTCATCCAAATAGGACGAAGTTTAACTCGCTGTACCACCTATGGGTAATAAATTTAAGTACTACCATACTATATCCTGTAACGTAGAATTACGTAAGAATTTACTAAAGTGATTGTAAAAATACTGTTCAATTCTTCAACTCCCAGGTGATTTTCTTTAAGCTTTTCTATGGGCTTTCAGCACTCCCCCACTCTCTGTAAATAAAAACAAACTTAAATACTTTTCCTGTTCAATGTTTTTCAATTACTACCTGTATAATTTCCTTTTATTATATTATATGAATTTTCTATTGTCAATTTTTTTAGACAATTTTTTTGTATTATATTCCTAAAACCTGTAATATAGCACTTGCTATAGCTTGTGCAGCTTTACTTCTACCCTCATCAGTTCCTAATATTCCTGCATCATTTTTATTAGTAAGGAATCCCAATTCTGTTAAAACCGTTGGTGCAGTAGTATGTTTTGCTATATAAAGCCAGCTTCCATCTTTAAGTCCCCTACTATAAGTTCCAAGTGCACTAGACAAACTTTTTTGTATTGCCTCTGCCATTTTTTCTCCCTTTACACTTCCTGTATAATACAATGTTTCAGTTCCTTCTGCAGCTGGATCATCAAAAGCATTGGTATGAATTGAAATCATATAGGCTGCACCAGCATTGTTCGCAGTGTCGCATCTTCTTTGAAGACTTTCCGTAACAGTTAAAGGAGTCGTTTTTCGTTCATCTGTAGTTCTAGTATAAATTACTTTTATTCCCTTAGACTCCAGTATTTTTCCAACTTTTAAGCCAACACTTAAAGTTACATCATCCTCTTGAAATCCATTTCCATTTGATCCTATATCACTTCCTATTCCATGTCCAGGATCTATAACTATTATAGGTGCACCTTCTGATGGTGTTACTGGTGTTGGATCTATTTGTTTTGCTTTCACAGTTAAAGTAAATGTTACAGTTTTACTGTATCCCACTGCAGTTCCCTTATATGTAAATATACCTGCTTTAGAGGTGTCAACAGTGTTTGGATTCCATACAATATTTACTTTTTTACTAGTTCCATCACTCATAGTAGCTTGTACACTAGTTGGCAGAGAATACTTACTTCCTACAATTATACTATCCGATAAGTTAGATATTGAACTTACGTTTATTGTATTTTCTTCCTGAAGAGATGGTAAAGATTTTAAAATTCCATTTGCAATAGCTGATGCACTTTTATTTTGGAAATCTTCACTTCCAATTAATTGGCTTTCTTTAGGATTAGTCATGAATCCAAGTTCAACCATAACTGCTGGTGCCGTGGTTCCCATCAGTATTTTATGCTGGGTCGTCCCTTCTTTAATTCCTCTGTTAGATAATCCTGTATAACTTATTAAGTCATTTTGAATATTATTTGCTGTATTTTTAGCAGAATCATTTGAAGTTCTATAATAGGTTTCTATTCCGTTCACCAAGGCACTTCCCGTATAACAATTGACATGCAAACTGACAAATAAATTTGATTTTGCGTTATTTGCTATGTCAAAACGAGCCTGTAAATTCGTACTATCATTCCAGGTTACATTATCATCTTTCCTAGTATAAATCACGTTTACTCCATTTTGCTCTAATACTTTTCCAGTCTTTAGTGCCACAGACAAATCTACATCTTTTTCTTTCAATCCTGCTTCACTTACATTTCCTGCATCAGTTCCTCCATGACCAGCATCAATTGTAACAGTATATTTGTTATTAGAACTTGGATTAGATTTTACTCCAAATTGCACCTTAGCCTCACTAGACATATTTTTTCCATTTAAAGCTTTTACTCCACTTTTTACAGTTAAATTATAAGTTTTACCATATGAATACTGGCTTTTAGGGGTAACTACTATACCCATCCCATCCTTTTCAACCTGAAGAGATATAGGGATAGTATTTCCTGTACTACCTGTTACTACTATATTTGAATCATTTATTGTACTTTGGTCTAATTTCATGTTGAACTTTATATTCCAGGATTTATTGGTTTCCACATCATTTCCTATAGTAATTCCGTTGTAATTAATTGCATGTACAGTATTTCCTTTTGCAAATACAATTAACACACATATAAAGCTTAATAATATCATCATATAAACTCTTGTAATCTTCAAATAATGACCCCCGTTCAGCAGAATAATTGCCTTAGTATAACATATACTAGTATAATTATAGTATAAAAAATAAGAATTTTGTACTTAAAAATTGTTATATCAACATATTAATTTAAAATAATTAAAACATATTTTACAAAGGGGTGACATTCTATGAAAATAAGATGGCTTGGTCATTCAAGTTTTTTATTTGAAGACTCAAAAGGTAGAAAACTTTTAACAGATCCTTTTGATGAAACTGTAGGATATACAGTTTTTGAAGGAGATGTTGATGTAGTTACAATAAGTCATAATCATTTTGATCACTGTTATACAGAAAAGATAAACTACAAACATATTATAAATAAAATAGGTTCTTTTAACTTATGCGATATACCTATCTATGGTATACCTTCTTATCACGATAAAGTTAAAGGTGCAAAACGAGGTGAAAATATAATATTTATCATTGAAATGGATGATTATAGGATATGTCATCTCGGAGACGTTGGATATGTATTATCTCCAGAAGAGATAAAAAGTTTAGGTTCTATAGATGTGCTTTTGATTCCCATCGGAGGAAATTTCACTATAGATGGAAAAGAGGCTGCTGAGCTTGCAAAATCCATCAATAGCCATATAGTAATTCCAATGCATTATAAAACTTCTCAGTTAACTTTTGAATTAGATGGATTAGAAAAATTTCTTAAATATATGAAAAATACAGAAAGAATTGAAAGCAATACATTAATTCTAGATCACAAACCTGAAGACTTTAATCTAGTTAAAATTCTTAACTTTAAGTAACTTATTAATATAAATTAACCTTTTGTTTGTACAGGACCTCTACGTGAAAAATTGACATATACACAGGGGCTTACTTATAAAGTTCTTAAATTTGTGTCTTTATTATACGAATCCATAACTAAAAAAATAAACTTATACGCAGAAATATTTTTACAATAAACAAGCACATCTAAATATTTTGTGTATAAGTCTTGTTAGAAAATTTATGAAAAAGCTTAGGACTTTTGAATTGTTTGAGGTACGAGTTTTCAAAAGTCCTTAGGTTTTTATAAATTTTCTATCTAGACTTATCAAAATATTTAGCCGTGCTTGTGGTTGTAAAAATATGCGGAGTATAAGTTTATTTTTTGTTTTGAAGCACTATATAACTACACTCTAATTATGTTCTACATGTTCTAATCCTGCATTAAGCAACTTATTTATATGCTCATCATCTAGGGAATAATACACTGACTTTCCCTCTCTTCTAAACTTAACTAGCCTTGCAGTCTTTAAAATCCTAAGCTGATGAGATATTGCGGACTGACTCATTTGAAGTATTTCTGTAATATCACAAACACATAATTCCTTTTTAAATAATGCATATATAATCTTAATTCTTGTATAATCCCCCAGCACTTTAAAAAGTGCTGATAAATCCATAAAAGTCTTTTCATCCAACATACTTTTTCTGACACATTCTATGCAATCCTTATGAATTTCAGTGCAAGAGCAAACTTCAATTTCCGAATTGTTATTCATATTATCAACTCCTCGTCATGAAGTATTATAATATATTTAGCTAAAGTTTTTCAACTAAAAATCAATACTACTATATCATTGGAATCTAAACTCTTCTTTACATCAATAATTCTTTGATTACTGGATCCTTTAAATTTTAATTTTGTATCTTTATTGTTCTCTTCAAATTTTCCATCCACTAGCACATCTACATTATTTAAAAGACATTTCCTTGCCGTATCTGAGCCATTAACTATAGATTCAAAAGTGTACCCTGTATAACACCATATATTTAAATTTAATTCTTTAATTTTAGCAGCCATGTATGCAAATTCTTCAGGTTGTTCAAATGGGTCACCACCTGAAAATGTAACTCCACTTACCATAGGATTATCTTTAATATCGCAAACCAGTTTATCTATATCTTTTAGCTGACCGCCTTTAAAGTCATGGGTAGATGGGTTAAAACATCCTTTACAGTTATGTCTACATCCCTGAGCAAAAAATACCCGTCTCATTCCAGGGCCATTAACTAGGCTCTCATAAGCAATACCTGCCAATCTAATTTTTTTGCCCCCCATTGATTTTTCCTCCTTTTTATACATTGGATTAGTTAACTACTAGGCTTTAACAATATACATGTTTATTGCTTCCCTGGGATATTCTATCTCTTCTTTCTGCTGTCTTACCTTCTCCAAATCTTTCATCCAAAGATAAATATCCTGTAACCCTTGATATACCTTGTATATTGTTGCCTCCACATTTAGGGCAGACATCTTCCCCATGCATATAAGTTCCGCATTCCTTACAATACCTTATGTGAAAGTTTATCCCTATATAACTTATATTCGTATTATCATAAGCATAGTCAATTATACTTTTAACAACCTCTTCTGATGGATAATCATCAACTTCTATATAACTTATGTGACCTCCATTACAAAGTTTGTGATAAGGAGCCTCTATATCAATTTTGTCTTTTATAGATATTGGATATCCTACAGGTATATGGTAAGAATTAGTATAATACTCTTTGTCTGTAACTCCAGGTATTTCTCCAAATATTTTCTTATCATGTACTATAAACTTTCCACTTAATCCTTCGGCTGGTGTAGCATAGCAGCTCCAATTTAAATGTGTTTCCTCTATAAGCTTATCTGTATAATTCCTTATATATGTAATTATCTTTATCCCAAGTTCTCTTGAACTCTCATCCTCACCATGGTGTCTCCCAGTTAATGCAATTAATGTTTCAGCAAGTCCTATAAACCCAATAGCCCAAGTACCCTGTTTCAATATTGGTTCTATCGAATCTTCTGACTTTAAGTTCTCCGCACCTTTCATAAGTTTCTGACCTGCTACAAAAGGTAAATCTTTAACTCTGAGTCTCTTTAAAATGCCATATCTGTGCATTAAAGATTCCTTTGCTAACTCTAATTTTCCTTGTAATAATTCAAAGAATTTATTTGTATTTCCCTTAGATAAAATTCCAAGCCTAGGTAAATTAATAGTAACAGGAGCTATATTACCTCTACCCTTCACCCCTGGATCTCCATTTACATTTGAGCAGACATAAGTACGGCATCCCATAGTTGCAGGTATTACACCTTTATCATAATATGCTTTATTAAAATCAGCATCTAAATTCATAAAAGTAGGATTCATTCTCTTTGAAGCTACCCTGCATGCAATTTTAAATAAATAATAATAAGGATCTTCTTGATTTTTATTTACGCCTTTTTTAACCCTAAATATTATATTAGGAAATATAGGTTGTTCTCCTCTTCCAAGTCCTTTTTCATATTCCGTCAAAAATACCTCACATACAAGAGCTGCATCCTTTGAGGTTGGTATACCTATGTTTAGTGAACTAAAAGGTACCTGTGATCCTGCCCTAGAATGCATGGTATTAAGATTATAGATTATTCCCTGCATAGCCTGCTCTATACTTCTTCTTAATTTCTTTTCAGAAATATCCTTTATTTTTTCCTCTTCTACTCTCATTTCCTTGAGGTTCTTTAATATTTCCCTTCTTGTAGGTTCAACAAAAATAGCCATATCATTATCGAAATCCGGGTGAGACTGTCCACCAAACATATCATTTTGTGCTGACTGCAGTAATATACAAGAAAGTTCTGCAGCAGATTCTATTCTCTTAGGAGTTCTTATGTTTCCATATCCTGTATTAAATCCATCTAAAAGCATTTCCTTTGTTGGTATATGAAGGCAATTTACAGTTAAGTTATAAGAATCTAAGTCATGATAATATATATCACCATTTTCATGAGCCTTAGCTAAATGTTTAGGCATAGTAGCTAAATTATGCCACTTGTTAGACTCACTGGCAATCCTCAAGAGCTTGGCACTAAAGTTATTTCCAACATTTGCATTATCTCTGTCTGTTTGAACTCCTATTTTATCAATAGCCTTCATAAGATCAGACTTTATTTCCCTTATATCATTTCGTTCTCTTCTATAATTTGAATAAGCTAATCCAATTTTAACATAGCCTTTCTTCATAAGTACTTCTTCAACTATATTCTGTATATCTTCTACATTTACTTCCTTAAGATTAAGATTTTCTATATTTTCTGTGACCTTCTGAGTTAAATCAATAAATTCACTTTCTTTTAAATCAAAACCTATTTCATCACAAGATCCTTTTATGGCATTGGTTATCTTAATGGAATCAAAGGGAACCTTTCTACCATCTCTTTTCACAACATGTAGCATACGCTTTCCTCCCAACTACTATATATTGTATAAACGACTTGATTATTATACCTTGCCATATATAAAAAAGCAATTTATAAATTGAGCTTTATTTTTACTTTAAACCTATAAAAACCTATAAAGCACACTTTTTAATTGAAATGCATCAAATACCTATAAGATAAAATTTCTAGGAATAATATTTAAAAATATAGATAAAAATAACACATATAATCTTATCTTTAGGAGGACTTTCATGATCGGCAAAATAATTGATATGAATATTACAGACGCACTTGTAAGTTTTCAAGATGGTACTACTGCTAGCGTAGGGACTACTCATTTACCACCCGATTCTAGAATAGGTGATAGGATAAACATTCATCCCATATCTGAAGTTACATTAAATGACAAGTATAACCAGCATCCAGTTTTGTTTTAATCCTAATTGATATGCTGTATGAAAAACTGTGGTACATTTTTATCACAAATAGTTTTTGAAAGTTTAGGGGATTATGTAATTTTTTACATAATCCCCTTTTCCTAGCTTACCTTAATAGCGCAAACAGGACAACTGTCCTCTGCGTCTTTCGCAGCGTCCTCTGCTTCTCCTGGAACATTATCTTCAATTGCCTTAGCTTTTTCGTCATCATCCATCTGAAAAACCTCTGGACATATACTAGGACATAACCCACATCCTATGCAAGTGTCTTTATCAACTACAGCTTTCATACTATTCTCCTGTTATTAATAACAAGTTTTCACTCCTCGCTATATAATTAGTTACTTTAAAGTACACCTTATATTATCCCAAAAATAATGCTTATTATAATAATTTCTATTTTAATTTTTTTATAAAGTTATTAAGTAAATCATTATATTCCAATGAATTTGATATGTATTCTTCTGCCTTTTTAGCTTCCATATTTTTTACCAGATCAGAATTTATTGGCATTTCAGCAAGAAGTTCTAATCCAAGGTAATCAGCTTGTTCTTTCGCTGAATTTTCACTAAATAGCCTTACTTTTTCACCACATTTTCCACATTTAACATAGGACATATTCTCTACTACACCTAATATATTTACCTTTAGGTCTTCTGCCATTATAACAACCTTTTTTACTATCATAGATACCATGTCCTGAGGAGTAGATACTATTATAACACCTTCCATTGGAATTTCCTGCATCACAGTAAGAGCTACATCTCCAGTACCTGGAGGCATATCTATAAGCAAATAATCTAATTCTCCCCAACTTGTATCTGAATACATCTGTTTTAACACTCCTGTTATCATAGGTGCCCTCCATATAACAGGTTGTTCTTCCTCTTCTGTTAAAAGATTTAATGATATAACTTTTATTCCTGAAGAAGATTCTACTGGAGAAAACTTTATTTCTTCACTTTCCCCCACTTGTAGTATATCAGCCCTTTTATCGTTTATTCCAAAAAATCTAGGCATAGATGGACCTGTTATATCTCCATCAAGTACTCCCACCTTATATCCAGAGTTTCTTAATTTTGATGCTAATATTCCCGTAACTGTAGACTTACCTACTCCACCTTTTCCACTCATAATACCTATTATATGCTTTATGTCTCCATACTTAGGCAATATGTATTTACATCCACCTTTATCATCTTTACTGCACTGTGATTTACTTGAACAACCATCGCAATTACTCAAATCATTTTTCCTCCTTTTATATAGTTAATCCACATTAAATTTTAAGCAACATTTCCTATATTTTTAAAAACCATTAGGCTTATTTTCCGATATGCTCTTGTTCCATCCGCCACTACTGTATGTATCCTGTACATAATAAACCTTCTCACTTTGATTTTGTCTATCAAAAAATGTAACAGTCATTTTATACAATGTGGATTTATAACCTTCTGTTTTTATTGTTACCCACACATCATAATTATCTTCATCATTATTTCCAATGTTTGCATTTTTAAATTTACTAGTAAGATCTGATTTAAATTCTTCCTGTTCAGTAGAAAGTATAAATCTTTGGGCATCTATGTCATCTTTTAAATTTATTCCTATTTTCTTAGTTTTATCTTTTTCACTAAAATATTTATTTAATGTATCCATTATGGACCCATAGTACACTGATTTAAAGTCACTTGGCGGCATCCTTGTATTCCAAAAATTATTTATCATATCGTTGTCTATTCTATTTGATACTATATATGCCTGACCTTTGCTATAGAGATTCCCTAAATCTTTCTTATCAAGTCCCGCTATATAACTAAACTTGTGAACTTTATTGTTTCCTTCATCTATTTCAAATACATAATCAGGATCCAACGATGATTTTTTTGATACTTTTTTAGCAGAAGATAGTATATCGTACAAATTTTTAATGGTACTTTGATCAGTAACTACAAATTTAAATCCCTGATCCCTTGTATTTTGAATAATTACCTGTTTAACTTTTCCCTGCTGTTTCATATATTCAAAATCCGAATTTTTTAAACCTGCCTTAACTTTTAATTGATCCAATTTACTACATCCACACAATAAGGTCACAGGTATTAAAATGCAGGATATTATAAATATATTTAATCTTTTTTTGATAGTCTTATCCAATTTTTTCACCCACTGCAGAATTTTCAAGAATTCAATATGCAAAAATTATATTTACAAATACATTCTAGTCTTCAGCGAGGGATTCTCACCCCTTTCTATCTTAATGAAATCTATGATTATTATACCATAATTAGTATAAAAAAATCCCCTTTCATATAATAAACCTGAAGGGGATAAACCTTATATTTTCTAATTATATTCTAAAGTTTTAACAATAACCTCAAATATAGTAGGCATGTTTTCTTTGAAATTTGATTCTTTTACAAAAAAAGAAAATCTGCAAAATTGTTTTCCTTCTTCTGTAAAGTATTCTATACACTTATAACTATCTCCGATTTCCTTTGTAATTGTATACTTAAGTAAATATCCTTTCCTACCATTCATATAAATTTGTTTTATAGAATAGTCTTTGTACAAATTTTGTTTTTGGGATATACTCTTACTATTTTGTAAAAATAATTTTAAGTCACCTTTTAAATTCCATACTTCAACAAAACCATTTATCGCATTGTCATCACTCTTAAAATCACTATGATATAATATTTCATCCCCAAATGTGTCCTGATTTCTACAGGTCCACCGTGATGGCAGTTTATACAGCAGCCTGCCTTCTAGACCTTTATATTGAGTAAGAGATTCCATATTATTTTGAATAAGAGCTGTAAACTTTAGTCTCATATCAAAATTTTTTTCAAGTCCTAAAAGCACTATCATAAGTCCTATTATAATTATAGTAACCCCAATTTTTTTTTTATTTATCACTATTAATCTCATAATAAGTGACCAATATTACTTTCTAACAGGTATTACTATAGTATTTGCTCTAAAGTCATAAAACATAAGCCAATGGCCCATCGTATCTTTATCCTTTAGGGGTATCCATGTAACAAATCCAGATTTTCCTCCATAAGGTTGATCCTTTCTGCTTTTAGTTCCTGGAATTCCATATATCAAATATTTTACCCTGTCATTTTTATCACATTTATAACCTGCTAAATAATAATTATATTTTTTTATATATGGATAATATCCTACCATAGGATAATATATATAAGAATATTTATTATAATCAGTGGTATTATACATATCATCCATAGAACTTATAGGTACCTTACTCCATACACACCTTTTTAATTCCTTATTGATATCTTTTATTTCCTTAAAGCCACTCATAAGTTGTGTAAAAAACTTTCCTTCTGGACCTTTAGGATAACTTCTAGGTACATTATCTTTTTCACATTCTCTCTGACATCTATTTAAGTTTAATTTTTTATGGCATCTTAATCGGGATTCATCCACATATATTGAGCTATCATTATTTCTTTTTTCTTTAGAATTTATGTTTTTGTCTTCATTTTTTCCTGTATTATTAGATTTTGAGTTATCTTCGATAATCTCTTCTTCCATCACTTCAGCATCTACTTGAACTTCTTTATTTTCTTCTTCACTTTCCAATTTATTAACTTTCTCAGATTCCTCTTGCTCTTCTTTTTCTTCTTCTTGTTCTTCTCTATAAGAATCTTTTTCTTCTATTTCTATATTTTCTTTAACTTCTTCTTCGTCTTCTTTGGCTTTCTCTATAATATCCTCATACTGATCAAATACACTCTTTGCTTCAGTTTTTTCTGGTTTTTCTACTTCACTTACTTCGGTTTCTTCTAAATCTTTGCTTTTATTTTGAGATACCGGAAATGCTTTCCACTCAGGTATTTCCGTACTTGCAAACCCGCTCATTACAGATATTATGTTATCATCCACCATTCTCACTATGGCAGCTCCTGACACCTTATCCATAGCTATGCCACTTCCTGCTACATCATTTGCAGCATATTCATAACATATATCTGCTCTTCCATAATCATCTATGTTCATTTCACCAATTTTGATTATATTTTTTATATCTTTTTTATTACATATTAGCATCATGTAATAGGGTGTTTTTTCTTTTTTTAAATTTTGTACATAATAAGATATTTTACACTTATCATTTTTCATCTCCAACTTTGCATATCCTGAAGCAATTTTGTCAGAAGCTAAAGAGTATCCTTTTTCATCTTCTTGTAATATTATAAAATATCTACTATAACTCTTTTTTTGTGCCAACTTCTATACCTCCATATATTATATTCATTATAATATATGAGATAACTTTCAAAAAGTGAACAAATAGTTTTAACTTATCTTTAAAAACATGTCGCATTTTAATGTATACATATGTCATATATACAATCAGATAATCTTCCAAACTCTTCTATAGATAGGGTTTCACCCCTTCTCTTTTCATCAATTTCAGCTTTTTTAAAAGCAGCTTCCATATCTTCTTTAGGAACTTTTAAAGTCTTTACAGCATTCCAGAGGGTTTTTCTCCTCATATTAAATGAACATCTTACTACTTTAAAAAATAATTTTTCGTCTTTCACCTTAACTCTAGGTTCATCAAGTTTGGTTAGCTTTATAACTATAGATTCTACTTTCGGCCTTGGAATAAATGATAGAGGACTTACTTTTCTTATTACTTCAACATCACAATAATATTGCACAAGAATCGAAAGTGCTCCATATTGTTTGCAATCAGGTTCTGATGCAATTCTCTCTCCTACTTCTTTTTGTATCATTATAGTAAGAGTCTTAAAATTGTAGTTTTCATTCAACAATCGTGAAATAATAGGAGTTGTAACATAGTAGGGTAAATTCGCAACAATTTTCACATTTTTTTCATCATCTATTATCTCATTAAAATCTATTTTAAGTGCATCTTTATGTATCAACTGAAAATTTTTAAAGTCTTTTAGTTCTTCTTTTAAAATTGGAATTAAATCCGAATCCAATTCAATAGCACATACTTTACCTGCCTTTTTCAAAAGTTCTCTTGTTAAAGTTCCTACACCAGGTCCTATTTCTATAATAAGATCCTCCTTATTTATGTCAGCACTATTTACTATGTCATCCAATACTGTGTTATCTATTAAAAAATTTTGTCCCAAGCTTTTTGAAAATTTAAATCCATATTTTTTTACTATATCTGCAGTAGATAAATCATTCATTGTGTTTCTCCTTATCTATTATATTATTTACTTTACTTATAGCCTCTTTAAATTCCTCTTTTGTTATTCCATAATCATTTAGTCTATTTAGAAACTGAGAAGTATTACAATATCCTACTCCAAGTTCCTTTCCCATCATATCCCTCTTTGCCTTGGAATTTGATTTTCCTGTCAATCCAAAGAACACCATATCGCTTATTTCAAATTCCTCTCTTTTTTCCTTTACCTCATATTTGGCATTTTTCAAAGCCTTTATTATAGTTTCTGGGGAAGCATTTTCAACCCCAATATCTCCATTTTTTATACCATCTTTCTGAGATATATAAGCATGCTTTATTCCCTTTACCCTTTTAGATATAATCTGCCTTATTTTATTTCCTGCAAAATCCGGATCCGTAAATACTATAACGCCCTGTCTTTTTTGAGCTTCTTTTATTTTATCTATAATTTTTTTATTTATTCCAAAACCCCCTACAGCTATAAGCTGAGCATCAACCGCCCTTTTAACTGCAGTTATATCATCTCTTCCTTCAACCACTATTACTTCCTTAATCATAAATGTCCTCCTATTTTATTAAATCTATTATTATAGATAATAGATTTCCTATACTTATACTCGAAAATATTTTCATAAAATTGAAAGAAAAAATAGGAGCATATGCTCCTACCTAATTACATAAACATTAACCCATCTTACACCCCAGTTGTCTACTTCTGAGCTAGAATCAAAAAATAAATCTAATCTATTTCCCTTGATAGCTCCACCTGTATCTTCTGCTATAGCATAGCCATAACCTTCTATATAAAGCTTCGTACCAAGTGGTATTACTCTAGGATCAACTGCTACTGAACTATAATCTCCATTATTTCTCCTGGCTACAGTGCCAGATGCAGTTATACCAAATGCTGGATCTCCAGGACTCTTACCTGTACTGGCATAATCTGCAGTATATGCAGTTGCCCTCATTTGCAGTGATTCAACATAGTTAAGATTAGTTCCTCTAGACGGAGTATAATTAGTCAATGTTCCTATGGCTATGACTTTTTGTACTGGCTGCTTTTTTATGATTTCACTAATTACTTTTTTCGAAACCTCTTTACCATTTTGGTATACAACCCTAGTCACAGTCTCCTTCTCTCCATTTTGTCCTTCTTGCACAACCTTTTTAGTTCCATTTTCAACCTGCTCGTCACTTTTCAAAATTGTGTCATAGTTTATAGGTCTGTCCTCTTTTATGTCTTTTGTTTTAACCCTAGTCACTACTACATTCATTCCTTTTTTCAACTCATGTTTCCTGGATGGATATACTATATCAAGTTTTGAAATTCCTATCTTTTCTGCCTTTAACATATCTTCAACATTATTCTCGGCAGACTCTAAATTCAACTTTTTATTGTCAGCTTCTACTTTAACTTTTACTACTCTTTTGATTTTCAATGTGGTGTTATTCTCCACCCTGCTGTCTAGACTAGGCTTCACTTTATCCTTAGGCCCTATACTAATTCCACTATTATCGAGAACTTTTCTATAAGTACTACAAAACGTAGTAATCCTTTTACTACTTCCATCTACTGAAACAACTATCGTCTTTCTTGTACTAAATACTACTCCGATTAAAACAGATAAAATTACAACTGCAATAATTTCTACTCTAAGGCCAATTGGAAAATATTTTTTCAAGTAAGTCTTGAACTTTTCCACCATAAAAATACCTCCTCTGGGCGAGAGCGACATACTCCATTATAAATGGAACCCAAAATCATGTCAAATATCACTCTGCATTAAGACTGTTATAAAATGTTAAATGCAGCCTTGTGCATAAAACTATAAATAAAATAATTATTTATGATTCCGATATTATACTTCATGAGTAAATAACTCGCATTAAATCTACTAATTAGAGTTCCCTACTCAACTTACAGTCTATGCTATTTTTTGGTGGTTTAAAGTGCCTATTATATAAACTATGCTGTTAAATGTTTTTTTATTACTAAAAATAGATTTAATAAAACCTCTCTTTAATTTTACACTATTTTACCATATTAAGCAACTGTTTCATGTTAAAAATTGTTAATTGGCTTATTTTACTATCCTCTACGCCTTTGATTTCAGCTATCTTAGCTATAATAAATTTTATATATTCAGATCTATTCCTCTTTCCTCTAAAAGGAACTGGAGCCATATAGGGACAGTCTGTCTCAACTAAAATTCTATCAAAGGGTACTTCCCTTGCAACTTCAACAGCTTTCTTTGCGTTTTTGAAAGTTACTACCCCTGTAAATCCTATGTAATATCCTAATTTTAAAAATTCCCTTGCAATTTCAACACTTCCAGAAAAGCAATGTATTTCTCCAATAACATTCTTAAACTGTTTTACTATATTTAAAGTATCTTCATGAGCTTCCCTATCGTGTATAATTACTGGTAATTTTAATTCATCCGCTAATTTCATCTGCTTTATAAATACAGCTTTTTGTACTTCTTTCGGAGGATTTTCTTTGTAATAATAGTCAAGCCCTATCTCCCCAATTGCCTTTACTTTTTTATTTTTAGCTAAAATTTTTAATTCTTCTAATATATCATCAGTAAATATGTCAGAATATTCAGGATGCACTCCTACTGCTGCATAAAACATATCATGTTTATCCGCTAATTTAACAGATGCTCTAGCTCCTTCAATAGAAGAACCACAATTTAATACTCCAACTATATTGTTTTTCTTCAACTCTTCTATTACTTTGTCCCTATCTTCGTCAAATTCTTCATCATCATAATGCGCATGGGCATCAAATATATTTAGTTCCATATAACTTCTCCTAACTTAATTTTAAATTCTTTCACAGTTTAAAAATAATGCGAAGCAAAGCTTCGCAAGTTAAGAATTAATAATGAAAAATTAATAGTGAAGGATGATTTTTAGCTGTCGCAAAAAATCTTTAAATTTATATAAGTCAGCGCTTAGTAATGTTTTGCTTTAGCAAAACGAGTCTTCAAAAATTTAATTAAAGATTTTTTGTAGTGTAACGAAAAAAATCCACATTAACTATTAATTCTTCATTCTTAACTATTAATTAAAAAAGTTGCTTTGCAATTTTTTTATATTAAATCAAAATTTCTTATGTGCCAGAGTTGAATTGCATAAAATTCACATTACCTTACTGTGCTTCCACTTGGGATTTCATCAGAAAGTGATAGTATGGATAATTTACTATCATCATCTGAAGCTGCAGATAATATCATTCCTTCTGAAATTTCGCCTTTTAATTTTACAGGTTTTAAATTTGCTACAAATACTACATATTTGCCTACAAGTTCTTCTGGCTTATAATACTTTGCAATTCCTGAAACTACCTGCCTCTGTTCCTTTCCCATTTGAAGTTGAAATTTAAGTAGTTTATTGGATCCTTTTATGTTTTCACATTTTAAAACTTTAGCAACTCTTAAATCTATTTTATCAAAATCATCTATAGTTATTTGTTTTTTTAAAGATTTTTCATTGGAACCCTGTGCTGCTTTTTTTTCTTCTTTTAGTTTATTTAATTCCTCTATTTTTTTATCTACATCTATTCTAGGAAATAATAATTCTCCCTTGCTTATCTTTGTTCCAGCTTTAGTTCCATTAAAAGAGGCTATACTATCCCAAGAAACAACGTTTGTATTAAGTTGTTTATACATTTTAGTGCTTGTTTCAGGTAAATATGGAGAAACACATACAGATATTATTCTAAGTGACTCTAAAAGATTGTAAAGCACTGTTCCAAGCCTATCTTTTTTAGCCTCATCTTTAGCTAATATCCATGGTGTAGTTTCATCTATATATTTGTTTGATCTAGTTATAAGATTCCATATACTATCTAAAGCTTCTGGTATTCTTAAATTATCCATATTCTTTTCTATACTTACAGGAGTTTCCAAAGCCAACTTTATAAGTTCATCGTCAATTTGCTCTTTTCTTACTGGCGCAGGTACTATTCCATCAAAATATTTTTCAACCATAGCACAAGTTCTAGATAATAAATTTCCCAAATCATTAGCTAAATCTGCATTAATTCTTTTTATAAATATTTCATTGTTAAATAATCCATCTGAACCAAATGGTATTTCCCTTAATAGATAATATCTAACAGCATCTGCACCAAAATTATCTACCAAAACTACAGGATCTACTACATTTCCCTTTGACTTTGACATTTTTCCACCATCTACCAGAAGCCATCCGTGTCCGAATACCTTTTTAGGAACAGGAAGTCCTAATGCCATAAGCATTATAGGCCAATAAATCGTATGAAATCTCAGTATATCTTTACCAACTAGATGCACATCTGCTGGCCAATACTTATTGTACAATTCTTCATTTTCACTTCCATATCCAAGTGCTGTTATATAATTTGCAAGCGCATCTATCCAAACATATATCACGTGTTTTTCATCAAAAGTTACAGGTATTCCCCAATTGAAAGATGTCCTAGAAACACACAAGTCTTGAAGACCAGGCCTTAAAAAATTATTTAACATCTCATTTTTTCTAGATTCAGGCTGTATAAAATCAGGATGATCCTCAATATACTTTATAAGTTTAGGAGCATATTTGGACATTTTAAAGAAATATGCTTCTTCCTTAGTTTTTTCTACTGGCCTTCCACAATCAGGGCACTTACCGTCTACTGCTTGGGTTTCTGTCCAAAATGATTCACAAGGTGTACAATATAACCCTTCATAACTTCCCTTATATATATCACCTTGGTCATACAATTTCTTAAATATTTTTTGAACTGCCTTAACATGGTAGTCCTCTGTAGTTCGTATAAACTTGTCATAGCTTATATTCATCATATCCCACAGCTTTTTAATTCCAGCAACTATTTCGTCTACATATTCTATAGGAGTAACGCCCTTTGCTTCAGCTAATCTCTGAATCTTCTGTCCATGTTCATCTGTTCCTGTCAAAAGCATAACATCATAACCTGTAAGCCTTTTAAATCTTGCAAGAGCATCTGCTGCTACAGTAGTATAGGTGTTTCCTATATGAAGATTTGCAGATGGATAATAAATTGGCGTAGTAATATAATAAGTTTTCTTGGTCATGTTTTTCTCTCCCTTTTTCTTCTAGTTTTATTGTATTTCTAATTATTTTTTCATATAAAAAAGCCTCTATGTGGAAAAATCTTTTCCACATAGAGGCGTAAATTACGCTTTACCACTCTACTTTACTTTTACTTCACAATAAAAGCATCATTAAGTAACTATTAATTACCTTGTAATGTAACGGTTACTACCGTACCACTCTACTATTATTTCAAGTGATATACTCTAGAGCCATGTTCATAAACTTTATTGCATTCGGCTCTCACCAAAATCTGCCGACTCTCTTTGTGCAAACTAATTTACTACTCTTTCCTTCACAGTATTTAACAATATAATATGTCATATAATTTTATGTGTCAACATTTTTTGTTTGAAAAATCTCTTCATTTTTCTCTTTTATACTTTTTAAATCTTCCCAAAATGCAGCTTTTTTATTCGCATCTCTCAAAACTGCTGAAGGATGAAAAGTTGCAGTCATATAAAAGCCTTTTCTTTCAATCCACTTTCCCCTATCTCTTGTAATTCTCCAGTCCTTTCCCAATATACATCCCATGGCAGTTGCACCAAGACAAACTATTATTTTGGGCTTTACAAGTGCTACTTGATTTCTCAAATAAGGAATACAAGCTTTTTCTTCTTCTTCATAAGGTGTCCTATTGTTCTTGGGTCTGCACTTGCAAATATTACATATGTAATAATCTCTTTCTCTATGTAGATCCAGAGCAAGAAGAGCTTTCGTCAAAAGCTGACCTGCCCTACCTACAAAAGGTATTCCCGTTCTATCCTCATCTGCTCCTGGCGCTTCTCCTATAAACATGATATGTGCCTTAGGATTTCCATCTCCAAAAACCATATTAGTTCTGTTATCTCCTAAACTACATTTGCGACAATTTAAACATTCTTCATAGAGCTCTTTCCACCTTAACAACTTAACTCACATCCCGAATAATTATGAATTATACTATATATTATACAACTAATTATTATAAGGTAAAATATAAAATTTCATACCAATTTTCAATTAAAACATAATTCTAGTTACTATAACTGCTGTGATTATTGCAGTTATATCTGCCATTACTGCTGCCCAAAGGGTATGCCTTATTTTTTTTATACCAACCGCTCCAAAATAAATTGTAAGAGTATAAAATATGGTTTCCGTAGAACCCATAATTATAGAAGAAATTCTACCTATGTAACTATCTGGTCCAAATTTACTTAAAGTTTCAGCAAATATTCCAAGAGCTCCACTGCCTGATAATGGCTTTACAAGCACAAGAGGTACTACTTCAGGAGGAAGTCCTATAAATTTCACTACAGGCTTTACAAATTCTATAAAGTAATCTAAAGCTTTAGATTCCCTAAAAACCCCTACTGCTATTATCATGGCTAATAGGTACGGAAATATCTTAATACATATATCTATCCCTTCCTTGGCTCCTTCTACAAAACATTCATATACTCTAACTTTTTTCATTTGACCATAGGTAACCATAAATATAATAATTATTGGTATTATAGCTTTTATTATGTACTTCACACTACTCTACTCCTTTTAAAATAAAGTTAAAAATATCTCTGGAGAATTTTACAACATACTACTCCTACTATTGCAGATATAGTAGTTGTAATTATAGCTGGTATTATTGTTTCTGCAGGATTTTTAGATCCCATTGCCGCCCTTATGGATATAACCGTAGTTGGAACGAACTGTATGCAAGCTGCATTTAAAACTAAAAAAAGTGCCATATCATCACTTGCTTCTTCTTTCTTTTTATTGAGATTACTAAGCTCATACATAGCTTTTATTCCAAAAGGAGTGGCTGCATTAGATAATCCCATCATATTAGCAGTTAAGTTCATAACTATTGGCCCTATAGCTCTTTCATCTTTAGATGCATCCTTAAACAAAATTTTCAAAATGGGTCTCATTAAACTTGCTATTTTATTCATAAGCCCACTTTTCTCTGCTATTTTCATTACTCCGCACCAGAGACACATTATTCCCAAAAGACTTATCATAAGTTTTACTGAAGCATCTGAAGAAGCTATAATGGACTTGGACACTGCCTCTCCCCTTCCAGATAATATTCCAAACCCTATTCCAAAAGCTAAAATAAAAAACCATATAATGTTTATCACAATATAACCACTCCCCCTATAATCCAAAATATACAAATATTTATCATATAACTAATATATGATAATAAGAATATAAAATTACCTATAAGCAGATGGATTTTATAGAGATGAAATCATTGAAAATCCCTTTTAATAGTGTTACCATTTATGTTGTGATAATTTTTAAATTGGAGGTTAATAATGACCATTAGAGATATAATGAAATATATAGAAAGTGAATATCTAGTTATAAATGATACTCCCTGTGAAATATGTGGAGGAGAATATTTAGCTGAAAATTCAAATGTATCCATAGTTGATGGTATCCCCTACGATGTTTGTAATTGTGTATGTTCAGAATGCGGCCATGAAAAAACTTTTCAATTTTGTGCACCATTTGTAGAAGATGAAGATTTATCAAAAATAAAAAATATATTAAATTAAGGAGAATTATTAATGAAAGAAAACACTTTAAATTTGGCTCAACGAGATATCGACGAAGCTCTGTCAGTTATTGAAAGTTTGGAAAAGGCCATAGTAAGCGACAACTCACAGAATCAGGTATTGAAAGACAAATTTCATCTTCTTTACGACAAAGTAAACGAATTGGAAAATATACTAAAAAGTGAAGGAATCATTTAAATAAAAAACACTATCTAATCATCATTGATTTTGATAGTGTTTTTACTATATTTATTACTTATATTTAGGTATTTCAAATTCTAATGTTAAATTAGAACCTGCTGTTATATCCTGCATTTCCTTTATTATATCTGGTATTTGTTTATATGCCCAAGATATATCTGTAGCATACTCATGCTGTCCGGGACTTCCAGGATCCCACCTCATTTTATAAAGAGTGTTTTGATTTGTTGATGGATTGTTTATATACCACTTTCCTATCCACTGTGCTCCACCTGAAATAGCACTCTCTACAGTAGTCCATCCATTCTCATATGCAGTTTTAGTTCCATTTAAAACAGCATTATCGTCTGTAGCATTTATTCCGAAGAAATTATATACAGGTACTCCATAAATATAATTTCCATTACTATCCGTTGCTCCACCATTTGCAAGCTTAGAAGTACCATTTCCTGTTTCAAGCATAGCATGTGAAACTAAATAAGCTACACTTATATTATTATTTTTAGCTGCATCTAAAAATGCTTGTCCTTTCCCATCAAAAATTCCTTTTCCTTTTAGAAAATTATTTAGACTATCTACTGTAACTCCATCAGAATATGTAAGCTTTAAAAATTGATATTTACCATAACTGTCAAGAAAATTATTTGGATCAGCATAATATTTTATCTGGTTTTTAGTTGCAGCATTATCCATTACATTGGCTGCTACAAATACAGGTGTACTATCTGAATTTAACTGCGTATTTACCATATCATCTAAAGATATATCATAGTTTGCATATTCATTTGACCCAGTATCTATACTATCCACACATCTAAAGTAATCTACAAAATAATTATCATACTCTGTATTTCCATCTTTATGAGCTCCAGTAGCTCCTGTCCTTTTCACATAAATTACTGCTTTATATTTTTGACCGTTAGTACCTGCACTCAACGTTTTCAAAGATGTTATTTTTCCACTATCCTCGCTAGTATATCCATTTGTAAGTTCAGTGTAATTTCCATCTTTATCGTTTTGTCCATTTACAAAAATTCTATATTGTACATCTGATGAACTATCACATTGTATAAAAAAGCCTTGTTTCTCGGATGACAAAAGCGATGCATATTCAAATTTATTGGAAGTTATTTTAGGAAGATCTGTATAACTTGTCCCATCTGAATATTTATTACTTGTAGTAAACTGCATGCTTAAAGGGTTGGACAAATTTTTCCCTGAAACTGATTTTAATCCTTCCCCTATAACAAGATTATATTTTTCACTTGGATCATATCCTGATACTTTAGGACTTACCAGTATAGTACTTGGATCATTTCCCAAAGTTACTGCCACAGGAACCTGAGCATTATTCTCATCAGTAACTTGTATGTTAGTACTATTTACAGTACTTGGCTCCAAATTGCTGCTGAATTTAACAGTCCACTCTTTATTGGTATCAATGTTTATCCTAGGAGATCCCAGCGAAGAATCTGCAGATACCTTAAATTGAAAAGCCACTAGTGCAAAAGCTGCTGTTATTATAAGTGTCTTTACATTCTTATTCAATTTTTACCCCCCAAAATATCTTAATTATAATCATTCTATTACTTGAACATATTACCCTAGATAAAAGTCTTTACTTATTGGTATTTTCGTAATTACTATTTGTAAGTCGTCTTTTAAATTCATTCATTCCATATCTTTCACTTACATATACTCTACGCAAAGTATATATTCCTTGGTCTTTATTAGCCCACCCCCCTACTGTAGTAAAAGCCATGCTGTATCCTTCTGCCTTTAAAGCTTTTATAGCATTTTCATTCCATTTGCCATAAGGATATGCAATATATTTTATTTTTTTATTAAGAAGTTTTTCTAAGAATTCCTTTGAATCCTTTAAAGTCTGTATTTGTTTGTCATAAGTTAACCTATCCAGCTTATCATGATTTACTGTGTGGCTTTCAATATCCATGCCATAACTATCCATCTGCTTTAACTCACTGGAAGTTAAAAAATCTTTCTCATTATTTATACTACTTGTAATCATAAACACGGTAGCCTTAAATCCAAACTCCTTTAAAATAGGAAAAGCATTTTCATAGTTATCCTTATATCCATCATCAAAAGTTATTACTACCGATTTATTAGGCACTGGTTTATTATAGACCAAAAAATTATAAAATTCATTTAAAGTAAGGGTAGTATATCCATTGTCTTTTAAATACTTCATCTGTTCTCTAAATTTTTCCTTTGGCACCCTTAATTCATTTCCCTTTTCATAATCTATGGAATGATAATATAAAATAGGAATAGATTGAGAGTTATATTTTAAATTTTTCCCTGTGAATTCTCTATCCTTAACACGTGACATTTTTATATTTGTTTGATTTTTTTTATCAGACTTTACATTTGATTTATTATCGACTTTTTTTTGGTCATTTGAAGATACATTTTTAGTTTTGTAAACACTATGTGCACCAATTATGAAGAAAATCAATAAAACTAGAGCAATTAAAGCCTTTATATTTTTATTTTTCATATTATCGCTTCTTTCCAACCTAACCTGGATAATGCCCGAACTTTTCTCATTAGCTATGTAGATTACAAATTTTCTAGTAAATAAAGTAGATTTTTTCCTGAATTTATTATATCAAACAATCATATACATAAAAAGTTTAATTTCAAAAGTCTATAAGTTGATTTTTTGCTTTAAGCTATTGTTTTAAATTCATACCCCTGGCCTTTTAGATATTCTATAATTTGAGGTAATGCTCTAGCCGTTTCTTCTTTACCATAAGTATCATGCATAAGTATAACAACTTTTTGTTGTGAACCTACACTTCTTTTTACATGTTCTAAAAGCTGATCTGCATTTTTTCTTCTTCCCTCTGCATCAAAATCATAGGCATTCCAATCTATGCTGTACATATCTTTTTCCTTTAGTCGTGCATTAAATTCATTTAAATCAGGATCATGATAGTATACCCTTGACATATACCCTCCTGGAAGTCTTAGTACTCTAGTATTAAAATCTTGTCCAACAATATTCCTTATAGCTGCATTATCCTGTTCAACTTCTGCCATAACAGTACCTACATCAAGTCTATTTCCAGGATATAGCTTTCTCATGCTGTGTGTATAAGTATGATTTCCAATAGCATGTCCCTCTTTTAATATTTCTTTTACTAGTTCCTTACTTTTTTCATTTTTTTCTACATTTTCTCCTAACAGACAAAAGGTTGCTTTCACATTATGATTTTTCAAAGTATTCAATATTATTGGTGTCACAGTAGTAGAAGGTCCATCATCAAAAGTTAGAAATGCTATCTTCTTTCCATCATTTGGAGCCTTATTGTCCAATATATCTTTTACTTTTTGTGCATCATAAGTATATTTCATTCCATCTTCAGATACATTATGTCTAATATTCTTGTCCTTATCTGAACCTTGTTTATTACTATTTTTCACATTGCTTTTAGATACCTTCTTCTCACTAACTTCACTCCCAGCTTTTTTATCAGCAGATATTACCTTATTAGTTTTTGATTTATTCCCATGAAAATAATTATATCCTCCATAGGACAAACCAAAAACTACAATCAATCCAAGTAACATTAATCCACCCTTTTTAAAAATCTTGCTAAAGTTGTTCCTTGTTGTCATTATATATTATCTCCCATCCACTTTTATTAAATTAAGCTCTGCATAAAAATCCTTTCCCTAACATATTAAAACATGTATCTTCATTTTTGTTAAACAAAATATTAACAAATTGTAAATTATTTTAGTTTTTGTCACATTTATAAGACCCATTGTATGTTTGATTTGAAATAAACAGAGTTCTTGGTATCAGATGGAGTTTTAACTCCATCTGATACTTAGAACTCGTTATCCAGGGACGTAGCTGATCTTTACTCACACTTGAGAAGTGGGAGTATTAGAGCAGGTAGTCATCGGATAAAAACTATATTCAACATTATCCACAACATTATTACATATTTTGTGGATAACATGTTATTTTTAAATAATATAAGTTATCTTTTCCCCCTAACTTTCTGTTTAGGGTAAAATTTAAAATCTAATATAATTATCTTATTGCTTCTATATTAAAAAAATACCTCCGAGTATCAGTCTACAACTAGTAGTATCTAATAATATAATAGATACTACTAGTTGTAGACTTTTACACATTATCCACAGATAATATGTTAATAAGTTGTGTTATTAACATATTAGGTATAAAGTAGCATTTATTTATATTTAATTTTTATACTATTTATCCACATTATCCACACTTTTGTGGACAACATGTGGATAACATACTATTTAGTAACACATTTAACCCTATATCCATATAATATTATTAACCACATAGTCACAAAGCTCATAAAACACAACTAACATTTTCCAATACAAAACAATATACCTTTTTATCTCAAAAATTAAGGGGATTACCTGTCCCCTTAATTTTATAATTGTGGTTCAATTAAATATTTTTTGTAATTTTCTTAACATACTTTTAAATTTATGTTATTATTGTAGTAAGATCTTTTTATGGAAGGTGAGGTTATTTATGAAAGATAACGTTATCAAGGTAGATTTTTCAAAAAATAGGAAAAAAGATCCATTTTCACTTCTATTACTAATAAAGAAAACTTATAAGAAATTCTTTTACTCTATGTTTAAACCCTGTAAAACAAAGGATAAAAATAATAAAAATGTGATTCGGAGTTTTAAAGATATATCTTAAGGTGCCATTAAGTGCACCTTTTTATTATGTGTGTTAAAATATAATAAACAAATCTAGGAGGAATTAAATGTGAAAATCGGGCTTGGTTATGATGTCCATAAATTAGTTTATAATAGACCTCTTATTTTAGGAGGTGTAAATATCCCTTTTGAAAAAGGTCTTATGGGACATTCAGATGCAGATGTACTTCTTCATGCAATAATGGATAGTCTCCTTGGAGCCTTATGTCTAGGTGATATCGGCAAGCATTTCCCTGATAATGATGATAAATATAAGAACATATCTAGTCTTAGATTGCTCTCACATGTATCAGCTTTGATTAAAGAAAAAGGATATACTATAGGAAACATAGATTCTATTATAATAGCCGAAAGGCCTAAACTCTCTCCATACATACAAGATATGAGAGTAAATATAGCTAAAACTCTAAATATAACTACATCTGTAATAAGTGTAAAAGCCACTACAGAGGAAGGTCTTGGCTTTACTGGCAAAGGAGAAGGCATAGCTGCTCAAAGCATCTGTTTGTTAACAGCTGATTCAAAATAAGTTACCTATAAAAATAACTTACCTAAATTTAATCTGATAAATCTAGGTAAGTTGCATAAAGTATCACAATAAACTTATTTTTATCCCTTCTATTTTCCTTCATAGTTATTTACTATATTTTGAACTAGTTTCTTAATTGCACTCGCCTGGCAAATTAAAGATATTACCACAAAAAAGATAACTATCCTATCTTCATCCTCGGATTTTAAATTCATATCCTTTACCATGTCTTGAAATTTTTTTTCATTAAAATGTTCTTTATTCATTAAATCATCAAGGCTATTGTTATGCAAATCTGAAAATATCTTATAGGCATTTTCCCATGATATTATATCATCTTCTCCATCATTTATCTCATTAAAGGCAAGCCTGAAAACCTTCTTTATTTCCTCTGTGGTTAATATAGGTCTCATATAACTTAATAAAATGAGCTGTGTCAAATGAACTTTTGTATATCCCCTCTTTTTCCCATCTTCGGGCTTAGATATGACCTCATTTTTAATATAATTCTGTACTATATTATTTGTGTATTTTTCACCCTGAAACTTATCATTTAGATAGTCTGTAACTTGAGATAAAAATAAATCATATCTAGGCAAGTCTTCATAAGGTACTATAGTATTATCTGATATATTCTTAGCAACTTTATTTATATACTCCATGCCAAATTTGTGTTCTTTCATTATTTACAACCTCCAAAATAACAGTTATTTTAACCTTAAAAACCCATATTAATATTATAGGTTATATATATATTCTTTACAAACTCATTATTTATTAAATTCACGGGAATTTGTTACATTTTCTATATAAATCATGTTAAATCATTTTAAATCGTCTTAAATTGCTTATAACAAGTTAATTCAATACTTGTTATAAGTTATATGATACTGTATAATGCTCTCATACTTAATGTTATAAAAATTTAATAATATTAATATCCACTAGCTATAAATATTATGTTACCATATAAGAAAAGATTATTTTCTTTAAGGGGGGTGGCTAAAGTTAAGTTAAATAAAAAACTTTTTATTATATCATTAGTGATGGCTTTTTTGTTCTTATCGGTAGATTTGTTTACACCACAGGGAAATATCTTAAACATAAATAGTAATACTGTATATGCAAGAAGCTCTGGTGGATTTAAATCAAGTGGATTTTCACACAGCACAAGTAGCTTTTCACATAGTAGTAGTTCCAAATCTTCCGGTGGTAGTTTTAAATCGGGTAGTTTTTCTTCCCCTAACTCTACCTATAAACAAAAAAATAGCAGCAATAGTTCTGGAGGAGATTTTAAGTCGGGCAGTTTTTCTAATACACCTAATTCTTCTTCAAAATCTAGTAATCAAAATACTAACCAAAATAATTCTAGCTCCGGTCAAAATTATAGCAGTGGAAGTCATAGATCCTTTTTTCCTATACCTATACCCATCCCTATACCCTGGGGACACAGCTCAAATTATTATGGATATGGTGGAGGTCATAGTCTTTTAGCAAACTTCTTTTGGGGCTTTGTTAAATTTGTAATATTAATTTTAATATTACTATTTATTATAAAAAAAATAAAAAAACTTAAAAACAGAAAATAATGAGGAGGATTTTTTATGGGAGTATTAAAAAGAGTATCAAATATTTTTAGGGCGAAAGTAAACAATACTTTAGATGATATTGAAAACCCTATTGAATTGCTTGATCAAAAACTAAGGGATATGGATGACAGCCTAAACAAAGCTAAATTATCATCAGCACAAATACTAGGCAACGTTCATGAAATTGAAAAGAAAATGGAAGAATCCAAAAGAATATCTACTGAATTTGATGAAAAAGTAAAACTTGCAATGAGCAAAGGAAATGAAGAATTAGCTAAAAAGGCTCTAGCTAGGAAATTAGAAGCTGATAAAAGTTACAGCTCTTTAGAAGCCAGTTACAAAGATGCTTGCCAAAAAGCTGAAGCAGTTAAAAGTAAGTTAAAAGAACTAGAGGAAGAAATACACAAAACCAGAGTATATAGAGATGAGGCTGCAGCAAGATTTAATAATGCAGAAGCCTCTAAAAAAGTAAATGAAATACTATCTAATGTAGAAACAGGAAGCAATAAAATAAATATTGATGACATCGAAAGAAAAATTCAAAAGAAAGAATCTTTGGCTGAAGGATTGGGAGATTTAAGAGAAGAGGATTCTTTAGAAAAAGAATTTAAAAAATTAGATGAAGTTGACCTTGATAAAGAATTGGAAAAATATAAACAAAATTAGGTGATATCATGAGTAAAGCTGACCAGTTCTTAAAATGTGAAAAAGATAAATATGGCAAAATATTTGTAGCTATAAATTATGCCATAGATAACATTTCTCCTTTTTTAGATAAAGATATTTTAAATAGAAGAAAATATGTATCCAAGGTATTAACCTTAAAAAAATATATAGATTTAATTGAAGCTGCACAAGGTGAACTTGATACAGGAGGCTTTTTAAACAAGCTAAAAAGTGATAAATATATTTCTTTACTGGAAGATTATAAAAATGACAATTTAGAATCTTTATCCCAACTTGAGAAATGCAGCACCTGTCAGTGCCTTAACTGTACTTCAGATTGTAAATTTGACAGTTGTCTTGGATGTAAAAGTGGTTCTAAAATCGTAAATTGTGATAAAAAGAAGATAAACATTACAATGCATGATAGCTTTTCTTTAAATCTTACTAACGACAAAACTGGTGAAAGTGATAAGTATACAGTACTGGCCGTTCTTCAAGATGTAGAATTAGACAAAAAATATATAATAATAGAAAATATACGCTCTAAAGAAAAGTTCATACTATATTATTATCCTGGAATTTCAGAAGACAGTTATGGAGAAATTTCCAATGCAGAAGAATTTGACTTTATAGTCTCAACTTTTCAAAGTATAGAAGAATAAACGAATTTTCAGACACTTGTCCACAGAAATCATGAACTTATCAACATTTTCTGTGGATAAGTTCTACATATTGATATTAATACAACACTTTTAATCAAGTTTCAACTTTTATATATTAGCATAAACAAAATTCTAATTTTTCAATCCATAGTACCATAAGCAAGAACTTATCCACATTGTGGATAAGTTCTTGCTTAATTTAAATATAATTGTTATTCATTTTAACCTTTAAATAATTCAATGCTTCTTCTCTAGTTTGTATTTTTCCTAAATATCTAAATCTTGTTACATCCTCAAGAACATTTTTTACTTCAGGCCCTGATATATTTAAAATCCGAATAACATCATTTCCACTTAAAATTTTATTTTCGCTTATACTACAATATAACTCATACTCTTTTAACATGTCTTCAATAAATATTTTAAATCTAACTTTCTCATTTTCAACATCCAAAAGCATTCTTGTAGCATAATTATCACAATATGCAGCAGTTAGTATTTCTATTATATATCCATCATATTTTGAAAAAAACTTATAAAAATCATTCTTCTTATCTTTAGAATTTTGTTTAAAAATCTTTAGTGGATACATATGACCCTCTACTATATTTTCTATATAACTTTCTGCTTTTTTTGGAAATTTCATATTTCTACAGAAATTCCTAGCTATAGCAGCTCCTTTCATTTCATGTCCCCAAAAACTTACCTTGTCTCCGTCCTTTCTATAAGCCTCATATTTACCTATATCATGTAAAAAACAAGCTAAAGACATATACTCTCTCAACTTAAATTCACCTATTTTATCTTCAAACACATGTAAATTTAATCCCTCAACACTTACCTTACCATTTAAGATATCCTTAAATACACAATAAGTTAAATTCATATGGGTAAATACATCTTCTATATGATATGCACATTTTCCTATAGTTTTTAATTCTTCTATATAAGGTATAATATTTTTTAGTATTCCATAGTTATCTAAAATTTCAAAAGCCTTTCCCTGATTATCCTTTTCTAATATAATCATAAATTCTTTAAATACTCTTTCCATAGGCATATCCATTATCCTGTAACCTAATTTTTCAATGTATTTTTCTGTATCCAAATTAAAATGCATTCCATAAGATATATAAAATCTAATACCTCTAAGTATCCTGACAGGATCATTTTCTAAGCTCGTATCCGTTACACTTTTAATTATTCTATTATCAATAGCTCTTCTTCCATAAAAGGGATCAATAACTTTAACTTTATCTCCACTAAGTTTTATAGCTATAGCATTCATAGTAAAATCTCTATTCTTCAAATCCTCCTCAATCGAGCCCCCCTCCATGAGAGATATATCTATTGAATCATTTCCTAACATACATCTATATATACCTATTTCCTGTTTTATAGGGAAAAATTTATATTGTCTATTTTCGAGTTCCTCCATAAATTTTTCAATATTTCCGTTAAATATGAAATCTATATCCTTTGGTTTAGCTGTTATACTAATTAATCTATCTCTTATATATCCACCGACTAAATAAACTTCTCCTCCTACTTTACTTACTACTTCTCTTGTGCTTTTAATAAAGTCTTTCATATAATCCAAATCAATCACCTACTTACTTATTATTTTATCACATAAAAATACTCTATTTCTATAAATAAAATTTCCTTTTTTTAAAATTATCAACATTATGTGTCTAAATAACAGATATATTTTTAAAAAAATAATTTCAATACAATCTACCCTACTTCTATTTATTAAACTGTACATCTTTTATTTTAATATAAATACTCTCTTATATCCATATAGATTATCAATATTAAATTTCTTATCGAAAATTTCGACTTAAAATATTTAATTATCCATTTAGTTACTATTTTATAAAAAATATTTTTTCAAATTTCCTGGTTTTGTACTTAATTTTAATACTTTAAATGAGCAAAAATACTCACATTATTTTACATTGTCTATGCACACTTATTTTTTGACAGTTTAAGAACTTCTAAAATTGCATCTAAGCTAATCCCTTTTTGAGCTTGGATATGAACCCAAATA
>NZ_LITT01000010.1 GCF_001636845.1 Clostridium ljungdahlii | reverse complement strand
CCTTATTTTGATTTTTTCTGCAAGATAATCATAAAGGAGATATCGGATGCTTTTCAATTTTTTTGCCAGTACATTGGTAATGCAATTAATGGTATTTTTAATTATTCACAAAAGTAGTGGTTGAACCTCTATTTTTCGAGTGTCTTCAAATATAATATTTATTTGCATTTATTTAACAAATTTACATTAAAATATTTTTATGTCATATTGCTTTTAGATAATAGTGGGTGGATATATACGAATGAAGAAATTGAAAATCTTAGAAAAGGCTATAATACAGAAAACTGGTTAAAGCTTGGGTTTGGATTTACAAAAAATTCAGTATTTACAATAGATGGTAAGGAATATCGCTTAGATAATAATGGACATTTAAATCTACCTGAAGGGACTATATGTGTACCTTCGAAGGTTAATATAAGAAAATGAATGATTTAACAAGTTTAAAGTACATGTATATAATTTGATATATGATATTAAACCAACAAAACCGATAAATCACATATATAAATACTAATATAATTATAATTTCAAAAGATTACTATTTCAATTTGTTCATTCAAATGATAAGAAAAAGGTATTAGAGAGTTATGGTTATGTAGGTAAACCTCTTAAGAGTGGAAGAAGTCACTGGATGTTTAGGAAAATAATTATAAAAGATGAGGAGGGTGAATATGTGTTAAAGTACCCAGAATTGAAGGGGTATATTACTTGTGGCAGGATAACGATTGACGAAGGAGTAAATCTTTTAAATGATACAAAAAAAGCTGGATAGAAGCAGTATTAGAAGATAGTATACCAATACTAGAGCTATTAGAAGAAGGAAACTTTTTAGGACAATTTAAATTGGGAATGCCTAAATCATTGCATAAGGAATTAATGGAGAAATCAAAACAGGAAGGTACAAGTATGAATCAATATTGTTTATATCTTTTGAGTAAGGAAGTAGCAGTTCAAAGTAAAAACTAAATAGCAAAATAAATAAAATCTAATATGTTGTATAAATAAAGATAAGTACTGGTTAAAGTTGGCACTTATTCTTATATTATTTACAGGATATTTAAAAAGTAAATAAATAATTTACTTGTATGACATTAAACCGTAACAAATACCATATATACTTATAAGTGTCCTAAGGAAATAGCCTTAGCGGAAATGAAAATAAAGTATTTACATATATGAAAGAAAAGTAAAAGTAATTATTCTCCTCGTGTCTGTAGTTGCAGGGCACGTTAAACTTAAGTGCAACTGCCACAAGAAAGTATAAAAAATTAGATCCACAATTATTGTTGTAAGATAGGCATCCGTCATTTAGGGTGCTTATTTTGCGTAATAAAAAAGATGGATATTGAAGTCAAAGATAAAAAGTGTAGATTTTTTAGTATTGAATAATGACGGAACCTATATGAAGTTGAGGATACTAAATGGTATGAATCTGAGCAGCGGAAAAGGACGCACAAGCACTTAAGCTGAGATATTTAGAAATTGATTTAAAGGTGTTAAAAGACGTGTAAGTTAATATATGGATGAAAGACTCGTTGAAAATCGAATAGTATTCTGTTAAAATAATGGATGTATTTGATTTAATATAAAAAACTACATAGAATTAGTATTATAAGTTTTTTACTTGTTAAGCCAAAGTTTAAATAATTATGAGAATTAAGGACAGTTGCCTCCCTTGTCCATATAATATTTTTGTTTATTTTGTGAATTTAGGAGATGTTACAGATGAAAAGACATAAATATCTTTACCTTCCATGAGTAGAGACCTAAATTAACCTACTACAAATGATGATAGTTATATAATACTTGCTTGACTTTATTTGTGAAAAGTGGTTAATTGAAAAATTCACATTTATAAAACAACCTTTAGGCTGTGGGGGAGGTAACTACATGAATATAAGAAACAAAAGTTTGATGGAGATTCATTTAGCAGTTTTTTTATTTGGCTTATCAGGCTTGTTTGGAAAATTGTTATTATTACCATCAATGATAATTGTCCTTGGGAGAGTTTTCTTTGCAAGTATTTTTTTGCTGATTATAATGCTTTATCTCAAAAAAGATATAAAACTAAAACAACAAAGGCATTATTTTTACTTGCTAGTAATGGGTGTGATTTTAGCAATCCACTGGAGTACTTTTTTTGAGTCTATACAGGTGTCTACAGTAGCAATAGGATTACTTACATTTTCTACATTTCCTGTTTTTGTTACTTTTCTTGAACCATGTTTTTTTAAAGAGAAGATCAAACTGTCAGACATTGTGATTGCAATTATTACGTTCTTGGGTGTAGCGTTTGTTATTCCAAAGTTTGAACTCGAAAGTAATCTGACCCAAGGGGTTGTTTGGGGAATAATATCTGGTTTTACTTATGCGATTCTTTCAATGCTTAATAGAAAATATGTAAAAGAATATTCAGGTTTCGTAATTGCTTTTTATGAACAATTTGTGGCAACAATTGTATTAATTCCTTTTTTGTTTTTACAAAAACCTGTTTTTCATATTAGGGAGGTACTATTACTAATTATATTGGGTACGATTTTTACTGGAATTTCTCACTCATTATTCATAAGCGGTTTAAAGAATATTAAAACGCAGACAGCAGGAATTATATCAAGTCTTGAACCAGTCTATGGTATTATTTTTGCTGCTTTTTTATTAAGAGAAATACCAACTTTAAGGGAGGTTTTAGGTGGAATTATTATTTTAGGCACTGTCTTTTACTCAACTATTAAATCTAAATAATTCATATTATTGTTGTTTAACATAACAATTAGAAAGCAAATAATTTACTGAAACGCCGTATTATTTAAAAATTTTACGGCGCTTTTACATTGGGAAAATGGTAGTTTAGTGAAGATGTATAAGTGACTAGAGTAAAATATTTTGAAAACTATAAAATACTTGATAGTATGACCATAATAAAAAATAATAGAATTTATCCTAATTTTTAGGCACAAAAAACACACAATAATAAACAAAATTTAAATACCTCCTGATATAGTAATATGTATTTTGAAGTAAATATTAACTCAATATGGGAGACGCTTAAATGGAAAATATTATTATGGCTATATGCTATAAAAATGAAAAAGATAAAAAGAAAGTAGAAAAGTTAATTCATAAACTTATTATATATATACAGAAATCCTGTGATAAAAGTCATGTAAAGTTGGATTTTTTAAGTGATATAAGTACTATAATTATCACTGTTAAAAGCTTAAATTCTATAGATTACTATTTCGAATTATTACATTCAGGGTGTTTGTACAATTCTAATTTTAATCCGCATATCCTATCTCTTATAGGAACTAAAAAGGAAATTCTCAAATTCATCAAGTATAAAATCTCAGATTTAAAAGTTACAAAAAAAATAATGATTCTTAAGGGAGATGAATATTTTGCTATATAACAAAATTATTTGCTGCCATCTCATTTCACATAATAACTTATCTCATAAGAGATCAAATCAGTGTATAAAGAAGGAAAAGCCCAAACCAGTTAACTCATTCAAAGATGTATTAGAAAAACAAATTAACAAGGAAGGAGCAAAATTATGAAGCATAAAAAAGTAATTTTTGTTTCTGCAGTGATACTTGGGTTAATAGTTACAACTGTAGGAATTACATATGGCACTCATAAGAAAGAAATAGATTCTATTCTCTCAGATGTAAATCAAAAAAAGCAGCTTATAAATGATTCGACTTTTGAAAGAAAGGGTTACACAACTATTTATGACAAAAATAATAAAGTTGTAAGTAAGCTTATTTCTAAGAATCATGTTTACATTCCGCTTAAAAATATTTCAAATAATGCTGAAAGTGCTTTTATAGCAGTAGAAGATAAAGACTTTAGAAAACATGGGGCAAATAAGTATAAAAGGATCAACCAGGGCGCTTATCCAGGTGATGAGACATAAGGGAGAGGCTGTACAGGGAGGGAGTACGATAACGCAGCAGCTTGTGAAAAATGTGTTTCTTTCAAACAAGAAAAGTCTGGATAGAAAAATAGAAGAAGTTTTACTAGCTGTGGACATTGAACACAAATATTCAAAAGATAAAATATTAGAGTTCTATTTGAATAATGTATATTTTGGCAGAGGGAATTATGGTATAGAAACAGCTGCCAAAGGATATTTCCAGAAAGATATCAAAGATTTAACCTTATCTGAAACAGCATTTTTGGCTGCCATTCCAAATAACCCATCCAAATATGATCCTATAAATAATAAGGGTAATACGTTAGAGAGAAGAAATTTAATTCTAAAAGTAATGCTTGAGCAAAAGTATATAGATAAAATTCAGTATGACAGTGCTGTTAAAGAGGAGATTGTTTTAAGTCCTTTAAGTTTACCAGTAGCAAAAGGTGACTATGTAACTTCTTTTGCAATAGATAATGCAGCAAAGGATCTTATGAAGTATGATGGATTTCAATTCAAGTATAAATTTAAAGATGATGCAGATAAAGCTAAGTATCAGAAAAATACAGTTATATGTATTCAGACTATGATAAACGTATTAGAGCTGGGGGATATTCTATTTATACGTCTATTGACATGTCAAAGCAAAAACAGTTGCAGGATAGTATAGATTCGGGGCTGTCTACCTTTACGGGAAAAGATTCTAACACAAATAAATATAATGTCCAAGGAGCAGCTGTAAGTATTGATAATTCTACAGGATATGTGGCTGCTATAGTTGGGGGAAGAGGAACGGATGATGAATTTAACAGGGCATTTTTAGCATATAGACAGCCAGGTTCTGCAATAAAGCCAGTTTTTGTATATGCACCAGCTTTTGATAACAAATATCACCCATTGTCAAGAGTTACAGATCAGTATATTCCTGGAGGTCCACAAAATGATGAACATTCTTATTTTGGCAGTGTAACGCTTCGATATGCAGCGGAAATGTTTTTAAATACAATACCTTATATATTAATGACAAGGCTTGGAACAAATAAACTTATGCAATATCTTTTAAACATGCACTCCACTGGAATATGTAAAGAAGATTATAACTCAATATCAGCTATAGGAGGTTTTACAAAAGGAGTTTCTCCTGTTGAGATGGCAGGTGCCTATTCGACACTTGAACATGATGGAGAATATACGGAAACTACCTGTATAAAAAAGATGACTTATCAGGATGGATCTATTATTGTTAAAGATCAGAAGACTCTTGACAGGAACAAAGTGTATACTAAAGAATCTGCTTATATGATGACTGATGTTTTAAAAGGTGTATTATCGGAGGATTATGCTACAGGACACAAGTTAGCCCTTGCGAATGGACAAATAGCTGCAGGTAAAACAGGTACAACCTCAAATAATAAGGACGGTTGGTTCTGTGGATATACTAAATTCTACACAACTGCTGTATGGATAGGTGCAGATATGACGGAGGAAATAAACAACCTATATGGAGCCGTTTATCCAGGGCAAATATGGAAAGACTACATGGATAAAATTCACCAGAATCTAAAGCCTCAAGATTTTGAAAAACCGGATACTGTGGTTTATAAATATATAAATCCACAAACCGGAGAAAAGGTTGATTATGACAGTGGGGTGCAGGATATGTTTTCAAAACCGATCCTTGACGAAATAGAAGATGAAAAGAAAAAAGCTGAAGCTGATGCTAGAGCAAAATTGGAAGCTAATTATAGAGAATCTGAACCTCAAAGGGAAAAGGAGATAGAAAGATTACTTCAGAAATATGAATCAGAATCTTATACCAGTGTAGAAAGCCTTGATACCATAGACAGCTTAAGAGATAGTATAAATCATTTGATTGGCCAAATTATAGATGTTGATAAGGCAAATCTGTATAAAGACCGGCTGGATAAAAGAAGCTCTGAGCTCAAGTCAAGCAGGGACAAGTGGGAAAATATAAAGCAGAACCAGGAAAAAGAGCGGCAGTTAAAAATAGATGAAAATAATTCTGAGGTAGAGAGAATTAATAAGCAGAAACAACTTCTAAGAGAACAGGAGGAACTTCAACAAGAAAAAGAGCAGCAGCAAAAAGAACAGCAGGATAATAATTCTGAGGAGGAAAAAGAAGCAGCAGAGGCAGTTTCAAAAGTTCAGTCATTTTCATCTGACACAAGTAAAAGTGATTCAAATTTGCAGGCTTCAGTAAGTGATGCCGTTTTTAAAATTGATAAACTTCGCAATCAGGTACTTCAGGGAGCACTTAAACAGGCTGTTTATGATAAGGTTTTATTACTTAAGTAATAAAATTGGTAGGGGCATAACAATACTCCTGTCAATTGCTTTAACGGGGTGGTAAAGTTGATTAATATATTTATTTTAGTCTTTAGTTTATGCATTGGAATATATATTGGCAATTTAATGTATTGGCTCTCTGTTTTTATGATAAAGGAGGATAATGTTAACCTGGGTATTTTAAGAAAGTGTATTTTCAATAAGAGGAAAGGTACAGTATTTAAATATATACTCCAGATGGTCACAGCTTTTGTTTTTGTGATGTTATTTATAAAATATGGTTTTAGCATTCCGTATATCAAATATTCTATTTTAGTTTCATTTCTGATCTTAATTTCAATCATAGATTATAGGACACAATATATCTATTCTGCTGTAAGCTATTTGGCAATAGCTGTTTCAGTTGTATTTATATTTTTACAGCATGATTTTGTGTATGATTATATAACTGCAGGTATACTTGGATTTATCATGGCAGCTCTTATTGTGATTTTAAGCAGAGGAGGTATGGGATGGGGGGATGCAGATATATTTTTACTTGCAGGGCTTAATTTAGGGTTATACCTTTTTATAAAAGTGTTTATTGTTACATTTTTATTATCAGGGTTAGTTTGCGCTTATAATTGCTTGAGAGATAGAAAGGGATGCATTGCACTTGCCCCTTTTATAACTATAGGAGTTTTCATAATTCTTTTTAGCTCTCAATAATTTTTAAGTGGTTATTTTCCGAAGTGAAAGGAAATAATTAATTCTACATGTTATAATATTTATAAGATGATAAAGTGTTTTTAGTTAGTCATCCCTCAGGATTTTATCTCTTGCAAAAAGGTCGTTGCGGTTAATTTGGCAGCAGAGGCCAGCTATGAGAAGTCAATAGATTTTATAAAAAAATTTGTAATTATCCGGATATGTTTGAAGCCTTGCCAGGAAATTTTATAAAGCTTAGAATGATTGATGAGTCATTAGATAATAAACTATGAGAAGGAAATTGATAAGCATACATAGTAATGCTTGACATATATGTTTGAGTTATAATTTATTAAGAATGTATCATCTTGATGGAGGTAAGCCTATGAAATTGGTTAATAGATATGATACAAAGCTTAGGATAGCCGATGCCCTGGAATTTATTATGCAAGCAAAGCCATTGTCGAAAATATGCGTTTCAGATATCATGGAAAAGAGTGGTTTATCACGACAAACATTTTATCGCCATTTTTTTGATATCCAAGATTTAGTCAATTGGCTACATACGGAAAGGAATCAATTATCAATAGCTATATTTGAAGAAAATGAAGATGTTCTTGAGAGCTTTAATATCTCTTTAAAGTCGATGTTAAGATATAAAAACTTTTATAAGCATATCGTTACCTTAGATGGACCCAATTCTTTTTCTGCTTTTTTTAATAATCAAATAGTCAATGCTTGCAAAGCACATATAGGTAAGGATAGATTAAATGAAGAGATTTTATTTTCGATAAAACTCTATTCCATAGGTGCTACGAATCTAATAATAGAGTGGATTCAAAAACAAATGGACATGTCTCCAAGAGAGTTGGCAGAATATTTGTCAAGGAGCATGCCAAAGAATTTGGTTAAATTTTACGAATAATGATTTTATACTACCTTATTTAATATTGCAACCCCCCTCTGGTTAGAATCTGGACAATTCTACTAAACCAAAGGGGGCTTTTCTTTACATAACCCATATTTATTTATTGACAATACAATACGTATTAATTACTTTGATGAACATTAAAAACTATAAAAGTCCTTTTGTTAAATAGATTTGAAAAATAACAAGATAAAAACTTACCCTTTGGCTTTGAGTTACAAATATATTAAAATGTCAATTTTATATAAACATTAAAGGTAAATTGAAAATTGAAATGTTCAATGATAATGATAAAATAATAACAAGAGATATAGTTAAGAAGTGTATAGTTCCTTTTGCATTTTAGAATTAATAATTCACTACCATACATCAAATAATACATATAGATGATTGCAGAATTAAAAATTAAAAGATGTGGATAACTTTTTAGATTTAAATTAGAAGTGTGAGAAAAAGACCACGACAAAAAGCCTTTTAGTAAAAAGGCATGCGTAGCATGTTGGCTCGATATTTAATTGTGGATATGTTGATTATGCAGCTATCTTAAGGAGTTTATTTATACTTCTAATATATTCTATATTATTCATGGCGTAAGCCAGTATAACATTTATAAGTTTAGAGATAGCAGTTAAGTATAGATCAGTACGCATAGTAGTGGTATTTACAGTTTTGGGTTGTTCAATGCATGGATTAAACTTAAAGGAAGATAAGCATCGTTCAATAGATGCACGAATAGTATAAGTTTCATCCCATTCTGAAGAATTTCTTTGAACACTAGGATAAAGTCTAAAATCTTTGTTAAGATAAACATAGGTCATACGACCACTTTTCTTATCAGTACATGGATTTTCACATGTATGATAGCATTTACCTTGTTTATCTCTACGAGATTTAGGGCATGTAAACTTAAATCTTAAGCTTCTATTTTTACCTTTACATGGACCATCAGCCTTAAAAGGTTCCCTGTTTAAAGGGCAGAGAGGAATACCTTCAATATTGTATTCCAAATCTCCAATTTTACTATTGCCTTGATTACAAGGATTAAGAGGAATAAAAGCTTTTTCAAATTCTAAATGTTTAAGTAAGCCAAAGTTATCGTAACTATCGAATTCTGAATCACCTAAAAATGTTTTAAATTTAAAGTCAGAATGAGTTTGTAACTTTTCTAAAAATGGTACAATTACAGGCTTTAGTGAAGCATTATCATAAAAATATTTTTATTCTTCAGGGGTATCAAATTCTTTTTTACCTATTGATTCATAAAAACCTTCATCGAAGAGTTTTATACTTAAAGGTATACCCCAACCATTTGTTAAAAGGCCGAATTTGTAGAAGTATCTGAAATGCCCATTAACAAAGTCTAATTTAATATTTGGGTTAGCTTGTGCAAATTTAGGCATATTCTCATATGCGGCAGCATAAGGATTGAAATTTTTTTTATTTGTAGCTTTAGCATAAGATTTTTGCCTGTTAACTTCAGCTACAAGTGTTTTATGATTATTCTCTTTAACTCTTGGTTTTAAGCCAGAAGTATCATATATAAGTGCAGAATTAAGGTTTTCATAAGGTGAATCGTCTGGAAGATTATTATTGATATCTTCACAGATATCAATAACTTTAAGAGCCATTGAATTGAATAATTTAGCAATATCACTTTCAAATGTAGTTTTGAATCTGCTGAAAAAAGATTCATCAGGCACAGATTTGTAGAAACCACAAAATTCCCTTAATTCAGTAGAAAACACAAGGAAAATCGTTAATAAAACAGTGGTAGGTATATGAAATATTTGCATGATTAATAAAGCTGATAATACAGAATGAAGCTCATATTCTCTATCTTTTCCTAAATCAGAATAATAGTGTTCTTTAAATGAATTTGGTATAAAGGCACTGATATCAAAGTTATCGGCAAGTAATTTAACAAACCCTACGGGTTGTTTAGCAATCATGTTTTTAAATTCAGATATCTGTTCAAAAATATTAAGTTGTTTAAATTTATTAAGACAAAACATGAATGTTCTCCTCCTCTTTGAATTTTTACATTGTTTGGTCACAATTATTATTTCACAGTGGAGGAAAATATAAAAGTCCAACGGCTAAAAAGTTAGGTGAATCAACGCTTGCGGAATTCCGCAAGCGACTAAATAATACATAATAAAGGAGTGTTCATTAAATGGCAACATTATTTGAAAAGGTAAAAATCGGCAATGTAGAGCTAAAAAACAGAATGGTTATGTGTCCTATGGGGTATGGCTCCCCTGATGCAGATGGTGGAATTTCAGATCATCAAATTGAATATTATGTTGAGCGGGCTAAAGGTGGATATGGATTAATTTTCACCTCAGGCCAATATGTAACAGGCAAATTTGAAAAAAGTGAATCTAATTTTTTGGAAACTCCTCGCCACGGCCAGCGTCTATCACTTTTAGCAAATAAATTACATCAATATGGGGCAAAACTTGCCGTACAGTTGACCATTGGACTTGGTCGAGTGTCATTCATTGATCCATTTACGGCACCAAAGTCATCAAGTAATAATCCGAGTTTTTGGTTTACCAATCTCACTTGTGAACCATATACAACAGAAGAAGTAAAATGGTTGGTAGATAAATTAGGCTATTCTGCATTATTGGCAAAGAACGCGGGCGCTGATATGGTCGAACTTCATGCATATGGTGGATACCTGATTGACCAGTTTTTAAGCGCTAATTGGAACAATCGTACTGATGAATATGGCGGAAGTCCAGAAAACAGAATGAGAATATTATTTGAATTGCGAGATTCAATTTGGAAGTACTGCGGTAAGAATTATCCAATCGCTATCAAAATCACACCAGATCATCACTTCGATGGAGGGCGAACATTGGAAGAAGGCATTGAAATGGTGAAAATGCTGGATAATGAAGGTTTTTGTTTGTTACACATAGATATGGGTACTTATGAAAACTGGTTCAATGCGGTAACTACTTGCTACCAAGAGGAAGGTTTACAACTCTACATTGCAGAAGCATTGAAAAAGGCTGGTATTAAAACTCCTTTCTTAGTACAGGGTAAATTGAACTCGCCTAAGTTAGCTGAAAAGGTGGTAGCTGATGGACTTGCAGAGCTGATTGGACATGGTCATCAATCTATAGCAGATCCGCATTGGCCTAGAAAGGCAAAGACTGGAGCATTTAATGATATCATTCCATGTATCGGTTGCAACGAATGTATATATGCAGGCTTTACAAACAAATGGGACGTCTGTTCAGTAAATCCAACTAATAATTCAAAAGAGGAATACGAGTTGACTCCAGCGACAGAGAAACAGAGCATATTAGTTGTCGGAGGTGGCCCCGGAGGAATGATGGCCGCAATCACAGCTGCTAAAAGAGGATATGATGTAGAACTTTGGGAGAAGGATTATACCCTCGGTGGAACTCTAAAAGCAGCAGGAGCACCTTATTTCAAAAACGATACGAAGAAATATATGGAACATTTGATAGCGCAAGTGAACAAGCATGATATAAAAGTGAGGTTAGCAAAGGCAGCTACCCTAGAAAATATTCTTGAAAAGAATCCGGATGTAGTTATTCTTGCTGGTGGTTCTAAGCCTATTATTCCTAACCTTAATGGAAATGGAAAGGGACATATTTTAGAAGCTACTGATCTTCTTTCAAATGGTGGAATAACTGGACATAAAATAGTAGTTTTAGGAGGCGGTTTAGTGGGTTGCGAAACAGCTTTACAGCTTGATAGTGAAGATAAAGATGTTACCATTGTTGAGATGCTGGATCAACTGCTCCTTACAGCTGTACATGCTCCGAATAACGACATGGCAATTAAAGATATGATTGCTAAATCTAATATTAAGGTGATGACTGGTACAAAGCTCACTGCTGTCTATGAAGATAAGGTCAAGGTTTCTATCGACGGTGAAGAGAAGGAAGTTCCCTGTGATACTCTAGTGCTTGCTGTTGGCTATAAAGCAGACACAACTCTCAGTGATTCGTTGGAACAAAAAGGAAAGAGAGTGTTTAAAATAGGCGATAATGTTAAGGCAGGCAAAATCATTGATGCGGTGCAACAGGGATTTCATACAGTTCGTTTGCTAGAAGAATTAGTTTAAAAATAATTAAGTTGACCCATGGAGTATGTGGTGTTGATGTCACGCAAAGATAAATAAATAGGCTGCAAAATTGCTTAAATAAAAGGTTTTCTGACTTTCGGTGATAATCACCGATTGCTGGGAACCTTAATTTTTTATCGTTAAAAAGTAGTTCAGGTTTGTTTACTCGCACAATGCGATAGAACAGATACTGGAATCGAAAATGGTGTATGGAAATCTAGAGCTAAGTTGAAATTCGATGTATCAGAGTTTAACAAGCAATTAAATGCACATGATAAGACGATCTATCTTGGCGTTTCAAAAGAGAACGAGTGATTGGAAAAAATCAAAGGTTGTGGCAATGAGTCACGTGAGGCTAATAAGAAGAAAATTAGTGGATAGAGCTCCTTTGCAGGTTACTTGAAATAAGGAACGTTGGAAGTTATTAATAGATAAAGAAGAGAAAGGTAATATTCTGAATTTAAGCTCGTTTATTATTAGGTTAAGCTAGACAATATATTAGCACTCTTTAATAAAATACAGCATAGAATGTCATCAATTTTATAACTGATGACAAGATGATTGAAGTTAATTTAAAGATCAGTTAGCTCTATGATATGATATATTATTGCGTAAAAGTATAAGCCTTATGTATTTACAACTCCCTTGCTTAAAGGGGGTACATCTTTACGCAAAATCAATCTTAATGCGTATTTGTATCATCTTACAGCCAAAACACACGTGGAGAGTATAGTTAGGCTTAAAAGGAAAAACAGCTAAGAGTATTGGTATAGCTGGAATTAGAAAATAGTTAAAATTAGATATGTTTGGTGATACGGTGGTAGGAAACATTAAGTATTATTACTAGGAGATAAAACCTTTCGTTTCCACTATACATAAACTATAATATTGATACAATTATTATTGAGAATTTGCAAGTAGCAATGGATGGATTCAGCGAGTTGTTAAAAGAATTGAAAGCAAAGTAATAAAGTTCAAAAGTAGAAGGTAAGGGCAGATAGAATTTTATTGTCTAAAATCATATAGTAAACTGCTAAGAGCATAACCATAGATAAATAATTTCTCTAATAATCGCTAAACCTGGATTTAGCGAAATAATATAAGAATAGCAAAAAGCCTTTAAGATAGTATCCTTAAAGGCTATATTTCTAATTCAGTATATGCAGCTTTTAAAGCTCTTTTTATATGAGTTACCAAAACACATTACCAACATTCCTCTTAGTCCATTTGTAATGAAACTATTTAGTTTTACATTACCTTTAATACAGTTAGGAGATAATTCAAGTTTCTCTTCAACAAGCCATTTTGTAGCTTGTATAGCTTTTCCTAATGTCCAATAACCTTTTGGAGTACTATCTAAAAGTTGATGAGTATTGTGATATATACTAAAAATTTAAGGAGGCTTTTGTATTTGTAGATTGAGTAACTTGAAAAAAGTTGTTGCATTAATTATTTAGTGCAGTAGCTTTTTTATTTTTATCAAAAAATAACTCCGAAAATAACCCAATAATAATCAAATTTTTGAAAATTTTTCTGTAATACAATAAAAGTATGTTATAGTAGCCTGTTTTCGTTTGATATGGCAAAAGCAGGATAGTATAATAAAATTATAGGGAGACAGAAAATACTAGCATCTAGTGGCGACTATTTTGGAGGTAATGGGATGAAAAGTAAAAGATTAATGGCAATAATAATGTCAGTAGCTGTATGCATATCACTTTTAGGAATGACTAAATTTTCAACAAATAACGTTGTAAAAGCAGATACGCAAACGGTACAAGCTCCAAGTAATATAACAAGGCTTGATGGAACGGATAGATATGATACTTCTGCCAAGATAGCACAATACGGATGGAAGCAAGCAGATACGGTTTTTATAGCAGGAGCGGAAAATAATAATGATTTTGCAGATGCTATAGCGGGTACACCACTTGCACATGCTTATGATGCGCCTATACTTTTAACTAGAGTATCAGCATTACCGGACGATATTAGGGCTGAAATAACAAGTCTTACACCTAAAAATATTGTAATTCTTGGTGGAACAGGGGTTGTATCACAAGGCATAGAAGATGGACTAAAGGCAAAAGGATATAATGTAACTAGGATAGCGGGACAAACTAGATATGATACTGCTATTCAAATAGCAAAAGAGTTGTGGAACAAATATCCTAGCACTAACGACAAGGTTGGTTCAGATACAAGCGTCATATTAACAACGGGTAAGCAATTTCAGTATGCTATGAGTGTTGCAAGCACAGCAGGAAATACAGCAATATTATATTCAGATGGTGATACTTTAAATTATGATGTAGAAAATTTGATAGCAGGAGATAAAAACATCCAAAGTATAGATACTATAGGTGGAAGTAAAGTCTTGGAAGTAAAAGGTGATTTGTATAATGGTAATCTTTCACTATTCAATATAGATAACTGTAATAACATTACTGAACTTAAAAAGGATGAAGGGTTTTTAGAAAATTATAATGGTGTGGCTGTAGCAAGTGATACTATATTCCCTGATGCACTTTCAGGTTCGGCTTTAGCTGCAAAGCTAGGATATAAATTAGTTCTAAGTAATGGAAAAGATTTTCCTTATACTGTTGATTCTACTCAGAATCATTTGTCGGGAGGGTTAATCTTTGGCGGTACTCAGGTAATGTCAGACAGTATGACTTCTAAGATATCAGCTATATTAAATAAGAACATACCAGCTAATCCTAATGGGTTGAAAGATTCGGATATAATACCATTTGCTGATGATGGGTTTAAAAGAGATGCAGAGCAAGCATTAGGTAAAACTAATATAACCCTTGCTGATGCAAAAAAAGCTACGTCTTTAACTTTATATCAGAATAGTAGTGATGGTGGATATCAGATAAATGACTTATCTGATATCAAATATTTTAGTGGTATATATGATTTAGATTTAGAAGGTGGCAAATTGCCGCAAAATATTGGTGCAATAAATTCTCTTTATAAACTTGAGGGACTTTATTTAGAAAAGTGTACTTTTAATCAATCGGATATTTCTACAATATCTAAAAATATAAAGATTGTATCAGATGGTAAAAAAATAAATTGAATAGGTAAAAATAAGGAATTGAAGTTAAAAACTTTGGTTCCTTATCTTTTATTTAAGAAAAGATACAATAATAACCCCAAAAATAAATAAGAAATAATCAAATTTTTTAAAAGTAGATTTGAATTATAGTAAAAATATAAATGCGAAAGGAGGTATAAGTTTAATGCTAAAATTGAAAAAAAGAACTATAAAGAAAACTATTTTATCACTTCTTGTATGTATTGGTGTAGCGGAAATAGCAATTATTAATGTGGTAGGGACAAAAACTAGTGCAAATGGTCATAATAGTAATTGGGAAATATATAAAAACGATATTTTTTTAAATTCAAATAATTTAAAAAAGAGCTTGGACCGAGCAGTCAAAAATGATCCTTCTGCCGGTAACGAAGGTACAACACATATCGTAAAAGATTATATGGATAATTACGATAAGAACTATAATTCATATACTGTTGTGGATTCACTTGCAGATGGCAAACCGGTTGGCGATCCAAGTATTCCAGAAGTTGAAGGGGATAAAAGAATTTCTAATGAACACCTTTATCTGAATACTACTTATTTTACAGATGCTAATTGTCAGAAGAAATCCTCAGCCTGGTATAATAGCACCTATGGACCGTTAATCGACTCCGAGGTAGGTAACCGCAATCAGTCTTCTCAGGAAGAAGATTCTGTGGATTTTGCAAATCTATTATTCTCTCAAGGCAGCGATAGAGTATATGTTGCATCTACTGAACCTTTATATTATCTGCGTGATGCAAAAGCGATAGCAACTCTTTATGGTAGTAAATATCCTATACTATTCTCAAGTTCTAAGGATTCCAGTTTAGCATCAAAATTAGCCAATTTAAAAGCCAAACATGCGGTTTTCCTTGGTGGTACAGGGGCAAATGGTGGAGCTGCTGTATTTTCATCACTCACTGGTGTTGGGACTACTGGTACAGATATGGTGAGAATAGGAGGTACAAGCTATGCACAAACTGCAAGGTTTGTAAAAGAGCTGCCTGAGAATGTTTATGATAATCCAGAGCAGCCTGATAACAACTTAGACAGTAAGTATTCTTTAACATCAGATGGATCTATAAATCCTAGTGTTGAAGCTTCAATTTCCCAAAGGTTAAAAAACAATGATTTCACTGGAGCTGTAAAACTAGCATTATCAACTAAAGTAGGTAATGCTAATCCACATGCTGAAACAAATATACAGTTTGGTACTCCTGCACTTACAATAGGAGGTTTTGATGGTGCACCTACAGGTGATGCAAAAAAAGATGCACAAAATGAAAAATACCTTAAGGTCTATCTTTGTAATCCTAGTACAGGACAAATTGTATTTCAGTATTTGGAAGCAGGATTTAAGTTCACTCCAACAACTCCAAATAGCGGTATAGTAAATCTTACTGTAGATGTAAGCCCTAGAGATGCTGGAACAGTTACATTAGATGGAAAGACAAGTGGAACTGACGGTACCATAAGTGAAAATAAGAGTCTTACTGATGGTAAAGCAGATTATAAAATTACTCAATCTGCAAGCACCAAGGCACCATCACAAAGCCACTGGCAATTTGACCATTGGGGAGTGATGGAAGGTGATAATGTAAAACCTGATAGCAGCAACAATGTTTCGATAAGCAAGAGTACAACCCTTGTTGCTTACTATGTGCTGAAAAGTGATGCCAAAGATAAGATTTATGGAGACGAAAGTTCTACACTTACAGTAAATGCTACCGTAGATGCTACATGGTATAGAAAAAATGAACCCCATAAGGCACCGGATACAGGAGCAACAATAGCAAAAGAGGGACAGCTTGTTACTTTTACAGTTAATACATCTTCTGATGATTATAGGCGTCCTATAACTGATAGCAGGGGGTGGCAGGACTCACATACACCGAATAATGTTATTTACAATCAAGGTGGTTTCTATGGTATTTTGTTTGGAAAAGGAGAAGAAGCCTATGATTTCGGACACTGGGTACACCACCGTCATAGTTCACATTGGGTATCTCATTGGAAATATCGACAGGATTATGAAGGGACTATATATAGAAGTCCTGTACAATATTTTTCAGCAGCTATACTTCAATTCACATTTCCAGATAAAATTAGCCATACCACAGGAGAAGGTCTCAATAGAGCTCTAAAAGATAACTTGAATCTATGTCCTATAAGTTCTTATATGCAATGGTACATGCAGTCAATACCAACACTTTCGGCAAGATATTATGATGGGGAGATATGGAAATACAATGCTGAAAAAGTAGAATTCTATGTACCTATGACTACTATGGTAACTATAAAAGATGATGGTGTGAGGATAAGAGATCCGTATATAATTAAAATTCATGCTATAGAAACCAACGGATATATTACAGCAGATACTACAGTTAGGCTTGATATAAAAGGAAATGTATATCAGGGAATATATACGACACCTATAGGATAGAGATGTAGGGAATTACTGAATTTTAAGTAGTTCCTTATTTTTTATCTTTAAAGTACCACATATTAAAAGCAAAAGGAGTTTAGTTAATGCTTTTATAAGTAACAATTGGTATTGGCTGCTAGGCTAACAGATTTTAAGGGAGGCTAAATTGAAAAGTTAGAAAATCAAGTGTATTGAAATTAATAAAATTATATCCTAAATTATCTAAAAATTTGGTATAATAAAAGTAGGTGAAAAGACATGATAAAAAACGAAGAAGTAAAATTAGATGGAATCTTAAAAACATTGTTTTCAACATCCCACCAGGTACTTATAAATTTCATAAATCAGATGTTTGATGTAGATTATAGTGAAGATGATGTTATAGTCATTCCAGGAAAAACAGAATTTCCGCTTGAAGATTTCAACTATGATTTTATAAAAGCAGACTTAATACTTAATTTTTCTCGTAAGGAGAGGAAGACAGTATATCATATCGAGTTCCAGACTAAAAATGATACATCAATGGCTATAAGGATGTTTCAGTATGGGTTCCATATAGGAAAAGAAGATAGTATACTGGATAATAATACAAAAGTAGTATATTTTCCAAAACAGCTGGTTATCTTTATAGAAGAAAATTCAAAAATAGAAAATGAGTTAAAGCTTAAAATTGTATTTCCAAGTGGGGAAGAAGTTAATTACACTGTTCCTGTAATGAAATACTGGGAGTATACAGATAGAGATTTGATTGATAAAAAATTATATATACTGCTGCCGCTTCAAATATTTAAATTTAGGAAAGTATTTGAGAGTATAAAGAAAAGAAAGGGAAGCAGTGATACAGATTTTGAAGAGATATTATTAAAAGCTAAAGATCTGGCATACAGGCTTGCAAAAGAGATATCTGAACTTAATAATGAAAAAGAAGTTCTGGATAATGATTTCAACAGTATGCTGGTAGCAATTCAAAGTCTTATGGCGTATTTGAATCAAAACTATTGTAAGAATGAAAATATAGAAGAAGAGGTGAGTAAGATGATAAAATCTTTTTATGACCCTGCTGTAGAAAAAAGAGGAATAGAAAAAGGACTAAAAGAAGGACGCAAGGATGGATTATTACAGGGATTGGAGAAATTGCTTGGTATTAAATTTTCTGATACTTCCTATATGAGTACAATAAAGGAGATAGAGGACGAGAATACCTTGAATTCTGTATTTGAGGATGCAGTTAAAAGTAATTCTATTGAAGAATTTAAGGAAAAATTGAAACAAAAAAAATTGAATTAGAATCAAGACTTGTTTATTATAGCAGGCCTTATTTTTTTCAAAAAAATACTGAGAAAATATCACGAAATTACCCAATAAATAATCCAATAATAAGACATAAATTAAATTACGTGTGTATGTTACTCTATATAAGAATTATAAAACATATATGAGGAGTGATAACACTTGGAAATATCAAATATTAGAATATCAAAAAGCAGGTTCTCTTTTAAAAGATAATCCAAATAGTAAGGTACTTGCCTATGTAGCAGTTACTTTGGAAGATAGCATACGATTGGATGATATAAGGATTATAAATGGAAGTAAGGGAACATTTTTAGGTTTTCCAACACGGGTAAGAAAAAATGGTTTAAGAAAGAATATTGCTTATCCTATTTCAAGGGAAGCAAGGGCAGCTATAACTTATGCTGTAATGGCTAAGTATAAAGAAGAAGACATAGCTAAAGAATCAGTAAGTTGAGTTTAATAGTAGATAAATTTGTAGGGCTTTTTATGTTATGAAGTCCCATAAATTATTTACGTATACATTTCATTTTGACTTGTTTTGATTAGCTTCATCAGGATAAGCCTGATATAATATATGTAGACGGATATTATGTTTAAGAGAAAAATATCTGTAGGAAAGTAATCATATCATGGAAAAACAATTATCGAAGAAAAACAAGGCCATTCTTGACATGGCCATAGAAAGGACACATCTGTATTTACAATCACAAGGTACTGTTAATTTTGAACAATTCTATTTAAATTTCATAAGAGGATTTTCAAGTTTAGTATTAATTGAAGATGAAAAATTCAAACGCATTATAAGTGAGCCGGATGATATTGAAATGGCAAATAATGTCCTTCAGTATATAGTGAATTTGAAAGAAGACCATCCCATTTACAAGGATCTTAGGCAATATATATCTTTCCCTAATTTCATGCAGGAAGATATACTGGTAAATTCAATTCATATTATTTGAGAACTTTCAAAAAGAGAAAATATATTTTAGGAGGCTGGATATGTATAAGATAGGATTAGATTTAGGATATAAATATACAAAAGGTGTAGCTGACAATGGAAAGAAAGTATGTTTTTCTTCAATTATTGCCCAGGATAAATCTTCAAGAGTTGATAGTGATATTAAAAAGTTTTTTTCTAAACAGTACCAAAATACAGGAATCGAAAATAATCTATATATAACTATTTCAAACGGAAAGTATAAGGAAAGATTTAAAGTTGGAAATGCAGCCATAAATGAAAGAAATGTTAGGTCAACATTTTTAGATAACAAATGTAACAGTATAGAAAATAAAATATGTTTGGCAGCAGCTTCATCTTTATTATTTCCAGAAAAAGAAGAAGATATATTTTTAGTATCGGGATTGCCTATTTCAAGCTTCACTCAACAAAAAAGCTTATTTAGGGACATGCTCTTAAATTATAACTTGACTGTTGAGATACCGAAATACAATGTAAAAAAGCATGTTAAATTCCAACGGGTTGAGCTGGTACCCCAGGGTCTTGCAGCTATATATGCGGCTGTATGGGAAAATATAAAAAAGTATTCTATACCAGGAAGCTATATTGGGCTTATAGAATGGGGAGGTAAAACGGTTGATTACGCCGTTTTTCGTATAGATGATGCAGGGTTTCCGCAGTATGTTCCTGAATATTCAGGCACTATTGATGGTGGGATGTTTCAAATAGAGAATGATGTCAGCACCCTATTTAAAGAAAAGCATGGCGCTGAACTTATTTATAGTAATTTGTTGAGACTAATTCAAACAGGGAAAGTGTATTTTAACAGAGAGCAGCTTGATTTTTCACAAGACATTAAAGACATAAAAAGGTATAGGGCTGAAAAAGTACTTAATGAGATTACAAAGAAATGGACAGATATAATCTTGTATTTTAATGCAGTTTTTGCATCTGGTGGAGGAAGTATAGACATGTTTGATTACTTGAAAGTTGTTTCAGAATCTCTAAAATTAGAGCTGGATAAGGATTCTCAAATGGGAAATGCACTTGGATATCATAAGATTGCAGAACTTGCAGAGCTAAAATCTAAGGTTAGACATTAAATATAATTTGTAACGGCTGTGATTAACTGATATTGCAGCCGTTACTAGTATAGTTACAATGAAATCGTAACAGAATAGTGTAACGTACCTTTAATTCAGTAATATAAAGGTTTTTATAAGAACTAATTATTAAAGATGTAACGATTAAGAAAATATCCATACATCATTTCGTAACGAAAAATATTAATTGAGCATCTAAACTTTGTATAATCAAAGCTTTGCTGTGTAACGTTTCGAAGAAAGAGGTCAAAAATATGAAAAATGTTATTAGAGATTCTGAGGATGTTACTGTAAGGTTTAGGATAAGAAAAAATCCTGATGATGATAAGATTAGAAAATTATTTTCTGGATGCACTACAAATAAAGAAAGGTCAGATCTAACCAGGGAAGCTCTTAATTTTTATGCAGAAAATAAGGATAAAGTCAATGTTTTAAATAATGTAGAGAAAGACATACAGAAAGTACTTTTAAAAATTGATGAACTAAAGTCTTCAGGTATTGAAATAAAAAGTAGTGGTATTGAAACTAATTTATATGATAAGGAATCGGAAGAGGCCAAGGATAAATGGTCTAGTGCAGTTGAAGATATATTTAAATTCTAGTTTTGTGTTATATGTGAAGGAGGTTATGTACTATGGGAAAAGAAGAAAGGATAGAATATATAGATACTTTTTTTGAGAGTGACACCAAAACTAAAGAAATGATAGATATGATTAAATCACTGGAACGGTTTAGAATGTTTTTGTATAAGAGTGCTGCAGAGCATGTTAAATTGGTGAAATCTTTAGCTTTAAGTCCTGAATATGAGAAAAAATTTAGAAGTGCTGTGGAAAATAACTGGACTTCAGAATATAATGGAACCCGCATAGAAGTCTATGTGCCTGAGGTGCCTCCAACTGTTTATACTAAAGTTAGAAATGAGGCAGTTGGCTATTTTATAGAATTGTGGAAGTATAAAACCAAAGACGTTTTAAAAAATTATAACCTTCATTTTGAAAGGGTATTTGTATGGCTTAAATGCTATAATCCAGTAACTCCCTATGATATGGATAATAAGTTTATTAAGCCTTTTTTAGATGGTATAAGGCAGTCTAATATAATAAAAGATGACAGTTTTAAAATTGTTAAATACGGTATGGAAGGGTTTCTTGATAGAAAAAATCCACACATGGAATTGTATATATTTGGAGATGACAATATGCCTGAGTTTATTAAAAAGGGCATTTTTTAACCTCAAAAAGGTATACAAAAACCACTTAAAAATGCTTACCTAAAAATGCGGGTTTGCGGGATCAAAAAGGTATACAGAAATGACTTCAATTTGTGCAAGTTAAATATGTATATACAAAAAACACCTCAAACCCTTGCAGTTCCTTGACTTTCAAGATTGAAAAAAGAATGCTTTAAGGCACTTAATTGATTTTTATTGATAAATTATATTTAAGGTATTTTTAATATATAAAATAATGCTTAAAAAGGATGCAGCTCAATGATAAAACAGGAAATTGTATTAGTAAAAGAATGGGAAGGAATTACTTATGATTAGGATTCAAAGACGAGATGAATATCTGCTTAAAAAGATAGGTGAATATGGAATTCTAAATAATAAAACAATAGATAAAATATATGGAAGTGCAGTTCAATATCCTGTACGTAGGAGGAAAAAGTTAGCTGATGCAAAGTATATTATAAAAAATAATAAATACTGCAGCCTTGGCGTAAAGGGGAGAAAGTATCTGGAAGATGAATTAGGAATAGAACATATAAGGGATGTTGCATCTGCAAAATATATAAGAACACGTATTGGAAAAATAGCAGAGGTACTTATAGAGCTTGAGACAATTTATAATACGTATCCAAGTTGGGAATTAAAGGACAGTGATATTATAAGTGAAAGAAAAGATAAGTACTATGGAAAAATAGTAAGCAAGATAAATGGCAAATCCTATTTTGTTTATAACTTAGGTGGAATTACAAGCACAAAGTATATAAATAAAGCCGTAAGTTTAAAAAAGAGATATATACAGAAAATTAGAGAAGAAATAATAAGTAAGTCACAGGGAGGAAAGATAGAACGGGTAATACTTTTAGCTGAAGATAAAGCGGTTATGGATCTGTATAATGAAAGCCTTGTGTCTTTGAATGTAAAAGAACAGCTTATAATTCCATGGCAAGATCTTGGTTTTGACTTAATTAGAAAGATAGGCAGTGAAAATATAGAAGAAAAGGTTATGGGATATCTCTATGAGGACTATGATTCCCCTGATTGGGCATATGCCGACTATACAACAAAAGAGGGACAGGTTGTTATTTTGGTAACTAATGATGGAGAGAAAATAGTAAAGGTAAAGCAGAGTCAGATGATAAATAGGTATAATAGAACAGATAAATTTAAATTAGTAGTTGTATGCCTTGAAAGCCAATATGGAAAATTCAAAAGAGAGTTTGAAAACTTGGCAATAAAAACTGTACCAGACAGTATACTATAAAGGTATACTATTTACATATAGTATTAAAATAATACGACGATAATTACATGGCATAATTTTTTATGAGGAAGGTGAGAAAATAAAAAATGAAGGACAAGTATTTTGATGAATTGATAGAAGAAGGTAAAAAGGAAATTGGTAAAAATAGTAATATTACTGTAGATTTGAATAATAAGTGGAACTGTGAACTAATAAAGTATTTACTAAAGGCTGCTTATGAGGATGGAGTAGAGGAAGGAAAAGGTATAAGGGGTCAGGAAATTATAGATATGTTAAATAGAAGGTACTGCTAAAATAAAAATGGATGTAAAATGAAAATTGAATAATGTGATATTAAAAATATTTTATAATAATTAAGTTGATGAAAGCATGAAGATGAATTGTATGTTATAATTTTCATATATAGTTAAATTTAGTGAGAGGAAGTATACTAGTGATGAGTAATTTAAAAACAATTACAATTGCATCTTTATTTATGCTGATGTTGCCATTTTGTGCATATACTTGTGTTTATGCTAAGGAACTGCCTCAACAAAATGGTGTATCTATTAATAAAATATGGAATATAAAGTTTAATCAGAAAATCGATGATAAAACGTTATATAATAATATAACTATAACAGATTCTAGCGGAAAAATGATTGATACTATTTTAAGCTTGAAAAATGATTGCAAAACAGTTACAGTAACTCCTAAAGTCAAATATACACCTGGTGAAGTTTATAAAATAACTATAAATAAGAATGTTAAGTCATTAAAGGGAAGAGCAGCTTTAGAGGCGGTTACTAAAGTTTTTTCAACTCAAAGTCAGGAAGATATACTTGCCCATTTACCTCCAACAGATTGGAATCCATTTACAGCTTCTAATGAAGAACTTACATATTATGGCTATCCATCTAGACCTAATGATACGGAACAATTAAAAGAATGGAAAGAAAGTGTTACAGGTGGATGGTATAATCCTGAATCAGATACGATTCCTAACCATAGCCATACATGTATTCCTTGTAAAATTGTGTGGAATAAGCAAGTATATGCTGTAGATGGCAGATGTGGACCAATAAATGGGCAAAAAATTGGACAAACCAGTGATGGGGGATATATATATCAAATACCTGGAGTTAGCAGTTCATATGGCGTCATTTTAAAATTTAGTGATAAAGATGGACATAGGTGCACAAAAATTAATTATAATGCAAGCGATGCTTTATCTATGTTATTCTCAGATCCAAGTGAAATCTCAGGAAAAGTTGGTAATTTACAATTTCCTCAATCAGCAACTAAGATTAAAACGTCTGTTAATGTTGAAAATAAAAGTATACCAGTAGAGCTTGAAACAAAAGTAGATGAATCAGATAAACCAACATATATTATTACATTAATTGAAACTTGGAATACTAAAGGATATTACTATAATGGCTGTACCCAAACTGTGGGAAAGCATTATTGGAGGTTTAGAGTACTCCCAAATGGATATGACTATTTAGATCAAGGAGGAGATGTTCCGCCTCAAACTAAGTAAATAATAAATAGTTTGCTAAAGCACCGTATTATTCAGAAATGAATTTTGGGGTGTTTTTATGTTTGTAAATCAAATTTTATATGTATAAATCAATAAATTTGAATGTATAGATGCTATTTGATAATTGAATAATGCAGTGTTAAAGATACCTATACTTTTTATATACCTGTGAAAGTATATGAAAAAATGTGGTACAATTTTTATATCAATTAAATCACAATCGTAAAGGTATTACGAACTAATTTTAAAAACAAAGAAGGAATTATTTATGGAAATATTTAAATCAATATTTTATTTTGTATTAGCAGGAGTATTTGAAATAGGCGGAGGATATCTTGTATGGTTATGGTTAAGAGATGGTAAAAGTATATGTTACGGTTTAGTTGGAGCTGTAGCATTAATTATTTATGGAGTTATACCAACATTACAACCACCAAGTACCAGTTTTGGACGAGTATACGCAGCATATGGTGGAATATTTATCGTTCTTTCAATTCTATGGGGATGGAAAATAGATAATGTTATTCCAGATAAGTTTGATTTAATTGGAGGAGCTATCGCACTTATTGGAGTTTTAGTAATTATGTATTATCCAAGAGGATAGAAATTGATTTAATTTGCATTTTTCTTAAGTTATATGTTAATAAAAATAAAAGGTCATCTGCTATTCCCTGCACTGGATTAAACACTAAAGAGTAGTATATATAAAATTGAATTTATAGTGAATTTATAAATGTTAGAAAAAAGGCAATTGGGTGGAGCATTGGCTAGAATGAAAGTATAGAGTACAAATAACAAATATTTTTTTAGTAACTATTCAGGCATTAATAATAAAATTAAATATTGTTAATACCTGAATAGTTACTTGTTACGTTAAATTCTTATTATGTGACTTAAAAGTAAATTTTTAAGTAAAGTAAGCAAATGTGAATTAAAGATTGTTTATTTTAGGCTGGTGGTGATACTTTGCTGGAAATCGTTAAATTAAACCCAAAATATTGTGATATTCTTGCGAATATTTTGTCTACAGATATAGCATTACATAAATTTTTATCTCCAAATCAAGCAATGTTAGAAATATCTGGTGATGATTACTATAAGGGCTGTTTAAATTGGGAAAACAAAAGGAACGGTCATAATTTTTGCATATTATCTAACAAAATTCCGATAGGTTCAATATCTTATATTCATAAAGATACTGAAAGTGCCTCTGTTGGTATGTGGATTTCAAGTACCTATTGGAACTTAGGATTAGGAACGCAGATACTCGAAATATTTATGACAATGATAGAAAAGAACAATTATATGTACCTAATAGGAAGTATTCAAAAATGGAATCCACGTTCAAAAAGAATGTTTGAAAAATGTGGTGCTATTTTTAAAGAAGATGAAAATAGATGGTATCCAACATTCATAGTATGAATATAACTCTTATTACATATTTTCCTTAAAAGACGTATCAATCATTGATGCGCCCTTTTGTTATATTAATTACCATAGTTTAGATAATTTGTTCGTGGACATGTTCACTGATATTACACAGTTTTTTTTATAAATAGCAATTTGATATTATAACATTTACTTTTCAGTACATGATACGAATGCTGCTTTTACCCCAACTTGTTTATATTTTATTATTCTAATTTTATAATTAATTCTTCTTTTCTAGTCTTAACCATTGGTATAATCTTAGTAGAGCTATATTTGTAAGTGAAAATATGTATCACAAGTAATATCCTGAATACTTTATCAAGAAAATTAAGTTAACCAGTGGTTAATTTTTGTGAATAAAAAATGAAAATGCTTCAATTGTTTAAACTACATAGCTTTGATATGATTTAATTAACAGGAGTTGAAGTTAACTAAATGTATAGATAAGTGAAGGAGTTTATTTTATGAGAATAAGTGAAGTTATTAGAAATTGTAGAAAAAAAGAAAATCTTACTCAAGAACAAGTTGCTAATTATTTAAATATTAGTGCACCGGCAGTGAACAAGTGGGAAAATGGAATATCATATCCAGATATAACGTTGCTATCACCTCTCGCACGTGTTCTGAAAATTGATGTTAATACTCTATTAGCATTTAATGAAAAATTAACAGAGACAGAAGTTAATAAACTTGGAAAAGAAGTTAGTGAAATAGCCTCAAAAGAGGGTTTTAAAAAGGCTTTTGAAAGAGGCAGCGATTTAATCAAACAGTATTCAATCAGTGATGAATTAATACTCAGAATATCATCAATATTAAGGTTATTTTTAGTTACACACCCAATGGAAGAAAAGGATAAATATGAGGAGAAAATTATTGCTTGGATTGAACTTGCAGCAGCAAGTAGCAATGAAAAGACAGCTTCTATGGCGAAGATATCACTATCTGCAATATATAGAGAGAAAAAAGATTATGAAAAAGCTCAAGAAATATTAGAAAAAGTTCCAGATATGGATCTAGACACGGAGAAAAAAATTCAACAGGTACTGCTACTTGAAAGCAGCGGGAAATTTGATGAGGCTTACAACGTTTGTGAATACATATTATTTAGAGATGCACATGAAGCATTGGTAGCTTTATCTTTTATAATAAAGATGCTATTAAAAGAAAATAAATTTACTGAGGCAGAAGAATACAAAGAGCGTGCAAAAAGTATAGTTGAAGTATTTGATTTAGGATTGTATCAGAAATATGAATTAGATTTATATTTAGCAGTGGAAAAACAAGATAAAGAAAAAACTATAGAGACGATTATAAATATGGTAAACGAAGCAGACAGTATGGATACTATGAAGTCAAAGCTATACAAGCATAGAAAATGGAAATCATCCAATAGTTGGAGCAAAGATAAATATGAAAGGTTAGCAAAAATGAGAATTAAAAAAGACAAAAAACTTGATTTTGTAAAAGATGATCCTAGAATAAAATTTCTGCTGGAATAATACTAAAATTGATAAAGTATCTAATTATAAAGATTGGACACTGCATAAGTATAAAATGTGAAAACATCGCTTATGATAATTATTGTGAACTGTATCACAAATATAGATAACCGAATTAGGTATCATATGTGGATTTCTTCCACCTGCAGAGGTGGGGTTTTTTTATATAAAAATTTAAATTATAAACAAGTTAACTGTTCCGCCTTTAAGATTTTACCGCATATTAAAAGTGAGAAATAAATTTGGTTAATGTCCGTAATTGGGTAACATTTAGTTTTGGCCGTACAGCTAACGACATATTGATATTAGAAACTGTCTTTTAGGCAGTTTTTTTATATAAAAAAGATAAACGGGAGAATGAGAATGAGTAAAACAATATTTTTAGAAAGGCTAAGGAAGAAGCTTTAAAACAGGTAACAGCAAAGATTAATGAATTAAGAAAGAGCAGTGATATAGTTTTTCCTAAAAGTTACTCAGTTGCAAATGCAATTAACAGTGTATGGTTATTACTTCAAGAGGTTAAGGATAAATCAGGAGCTCCTGCATTAGAAATATGTACTAAGAATTCGATTGTAGGTTCACTATATGATATGTGCCTGCAGGGATTAACACCTGCAAAGAAGCAGTGCTATTTTGTAGTATATGGAAAACAGCTCCAGCTTATGAGAAGTTATATGGGAACTGTAGCAGTAACTAAAAGATTAAATGGTATTAAGGATGTAAAAGCCTATTGCATATATGAGGGTGATGAATTTGAAGAGACATATAATTTAGATACAGCAACCCTAAGTATTAGCAAATTTAATCCTAAATTTGAAAATATAGATATCAATAAGATCAAAGGGGCATTTGCAGTAATAATTGGAGAAAATGACCCTATTCACACTGAAATAATGAACATAAACCAGATAAAGAAAGCATGGGGGCAAGGTATTGCCTATAAAACAGGAAAAAGCACTGCCCATAATAATTTTACTGATGAAATGGCTAAGAAAACAGTAATAAACAGGGCTTGCAAAATGTATGCAAATACTTCAGATGACAGTGATCTTTTAATTGAAGCTTTCAATAATACTGACAAAGTTCATGAGGATAAAGATATGGTTGATAATGTTGAATATGAGGTTAAAGAAGAAATAAAAGACAATGCTAATAAAAAGGAAATAGACGTTGAGGTACCTGAAAATCAGGATCAGAACAGTAAAGATAAATCTAAAAGCATAATTGATGTTAAGCCTAAAGATGTACAGTCAGATGAAGACAGTAATGAAGATAGCTTAGAACAGATTGAAATGGAAGGACCGGGATTTTGATGAAACTTAAAGTGCTAGGGAGTGGATCAGCAGGAAACTGCTATCTACTCCAGAACGAAAATGAAACTTTAATGTTGGAATGTGGATTATCTTACAGGACTATTTTAAAAGGCTTGAATTTCAACGTTAGTGATGTAGCAGCATGTTTAATAACACATGAACATAGGGATCACTGTAAGGCTATAAAAGATATAATAAAGGCAGGTATAGATATTTATACTGGAAAAGGAACAATTGATTTTTATGGTATGTCAGGATATAGGGTTCACAGTATTAGAAGTGAAGAGCAATTTGCAGTAGGAGATTTTACTGTAATGCCTTTTAAAACCGATCATGATGCAGTGGAACCTTTAGGATTTCTAATATACCACAATGAAATCGGAAGACTTCTATTTATAACTGATAGTTATTACTGCAGATATAAATTTTCAGGAATAACTCACATTATGATTGAATGTAATTATGATGTCAATGTTTTAAACAAGAATATAGAGAACGGTACTATACCGTATAAGCTAAGAAATAGAATTATAAAGTCTCACTTTAGCCTGGAAAATGTTAAAGAATTCCTAAGTGAAACAGATCTAAGTGAAGTTAGGGAGATTACCTTATTGCATTTAAGTGGTGATAACAGCGACGAAAAAATGTTTATAGAAGAGATTGAAAAATTAACTGGTAAGCCTGTATATGCAGCAGATGAAGGTTTAGAGTTAGAACTTTTATAGTCCAGCCAATATATTTTGATTTAAACATATAGACAAATATTACGTAATATATTATATTTAATTTAAAATAGGCTGTAAGGAAGGAATAAAAATGGGAGATGTTATGGACACTAGGCTTAAAATAACAAAAGAGCAAATTGTAAAATCTTCTATAGTTTCTAAAAGTCTGGGGCAATATAGAAAAAAAGCTAAAGAGAACCCAATATATATATCAGACAATGGCAATATTGATACAGTAATTTTATCATATGACCAATTTGAAAAAATGTATGAAAGACTTATGGAACTAGAACAGAAGGAAGAAGAGAGAATTTTAAATGATAGAATTAGGCAAGTTGAAGAACATCCAGAGTTGTCTGCTAAGTGGAAGGATATAAGACGCAATGTGTTAAAAAAGTATATTTTTATGTAGTTTCTGATAGGAAGGTCCCATTTTTCAGTAACATCTATATACTCCTACTAATTTCCCAACGATAGTGCAATTAGATACGATTATTGATTTCATTGTGGCGTTTTCAGGTTGAAGTTTTATATAATTTTTACTTTTAAACAATCTTTCTAAAATAACTTTATTTTTAAGTATGACAGCTGCTATTTCTCCACTTTCAACGTAATTTGTTTTTTCAAGTATGACCATATCGCCAGTTAGGACTCCTATATTTATCATGCTTTCCCCATGGGATTTAATGATGAAAAGCTGGTTTTTGTTTTTTGTGTAGCTTATTGGAAGAGGGAATGTACCTATTATATTATTTGATGAAAAAATAGAATTACCTATAACTATGTTATTCATAATAGGAACATTTATCAGTAATTTTTTATCTAAGGAATTTTTTGTAATTCTTATAGTCCTAGGTTTAGCTGGATCTTTTTTTATAAGGGTAGCGTTTTCTAAAATTTTTAAATCTCTCTGTACACTAGATGTAGAACTTAATCCTACAGCTTTACATATTTCTCTTATGGATGGAGAATATCCTTTTTGTTTAATATACAATTTTATAAAGTTATAAATCTTTAATTGATTAGACCCCTTTCTGTTTAACATAAACGCACCCCTTTGGTCAATGGCTTTATAGTATTTAATATTATTTTAACAAACATATGTTCGTTAAAATAATATAATTCATTGGTTCTAGTTAACTAAATTAGGTATGAAATATTTTAAGAAATGTTATATTTTTTGATTGATAGCAAGCCTCTATAATAATGTGTTGCATAATAGAATAAATGCACAGTTGTAAGTTATTATGACATACAGTTGTCATATTTAATATGTTACTATAATGTATAGATAGAAATTTATAAGTTAATAATATGAAATATTTAAATTATTTGATTATAGAAATGACTTTAGAAAATAATGTAATTTGGGTAAAATAGAATATAATGATATCTTGTTGAAATTGAATTTATGAACTATGAATACTTGTAACAAAGGAGTGCTAATTATGTATACGAGTACAGTTGAAAGGTTTATGGATAAGAATGTAATTCCTACGTCTTTAGAAATAGGTGATCTTTTAGGGAAAGAATCTTATAACAGACTATCAAAGCTTGAAACATTTTTACATGATAGTTATGATTTAATTCGTGAATTAAAATTTCCATTTGGCAACAACTATGGGTGGGGGTATAAATATAGCCATAAAAATAAATTATTGTGTTATGTATTTTTTGAAAGAGGTTCATTTACAGTCACAATAACAATAGGCAAAAATGAATTAAAAAAGCTATATAAAGAGTTGGATAAAATGATTCCTAAAACAAAAAAACTATGAGAAAATCGTTATCCATGTGGTAATGGGGGTTGGATACATTACAGGGTAGAAAATGATAATGAACTGATGGATGTCCAAAAACTTGTGTGTATTAAGAAAAAACCTAAGCAAAGGTAATATGTGTGTAGGGTGTAATAATTAATTGCCATAGTTTTACTACCTTGCCCTTGGTGACATGTTCGCTGGTATTACCCCTTCCAGGTGACTTTTTATGAAATAACGCACTATCACTACATGAAATTGTAATAGTAGTTAGCTGAAGTTTTTATTATGAGCTACGTCGAGACAATTTTGTCATATAGCATAGCTTCAATAATAGCAGTAATTTTTAGTTTGCATAGCTGATTTTTTGTGTAATGTTTATGTTTAAAGAACTAATGCTTATTTCTGTTGGGGTAAATTGAGATAAATTATAAATACCCGATACTTGTTCAAATTTTGCAATATCATTAGCTATATGATTGAATCCATCTGCACCGAATTTCTCTTCTTCTATATTCTCAAAAATTTCTCCAAGTTCATTGAACTCTTCCGATGTCACCAACCCATGAAATGCCGGAAATATAACTGTATCTTCACGAGCAGAATGAGGATCATACATGGTCTATATAATAAAGACAATAAGTGAATTAAATTAAGGCTAATTTTGTAATAGCAGGTGTTTTTTAATGATAATGTATAGGGTATGTTACCAGTTAATCTTTGTGCAGTATTATGTTGATTTAGGAGTGTGCTTATTAGCATACTATACTCAGGATTTTGCTAAAACTTCTTATAAATACTCATTGATTTAGTATATGTTTCTAAATATGTGTATTGGTGAATATAGAAACGGGCTAAATTTAACTATTGAAATACTAGATATATAAATTTGAACAATTTAAAGCAAATATCATATATTAGTAACAATATAGAAATTATGTGTAGAAGGAGAAGTTACTTTGAATATTTCATTATTAAATTTACTTAGGAGTGGAGGATATATATTATATGCTAAGCATGGGGAAGCGACAGTTGGAGAGGACCAGCCTAATTTGAATTTTTATTACTGTAATACCCAAAGAAATCTTTCCGAAGCGGGAAGAAGACAAGCGATTTATTATGGACAACTATTTCGCATTCTGGGGATTCCTGTTAGTTACCCTATTCTGACCAGCCCCTTTTGCAGAGCCATAGAAACGGGTCGATTAGCTTTTGGAAGAGCCAATATACAAATTGATCCATTTCTTTTTCAAATCTATAGGTTAAGTGGAAATTTGCTCACTGCAGAACAGAAAAGAATATTAGATTATTTTCAATTACAATTAGAAGCCATCCCTCCTCAAGGAAGCAATAAGGTTATTATTTCCCACAGCTTTCCACAGGGAATCGGTTTGGGTCAAATTACAGATATGGGGACAGTAATTATAAAGCCATTGGGACGAGGTAAAGGGTATGAAATCATCACTAAGCTGTCTCTGAAAGATTTGGCTAATTTACCCAGGTAATTTAAAAAGTGTATAAGCAAAAGAGTTCACTAAACCAAGTATATTTTATAGGTTATTTTGAAATGATTGATAAAGAATAATACCTATACTTATTGCATAGCCGCCCTTTTTTTATGAATTGAAAGTTATCAGCTAGTTATGAACAAGATATTCACAAATTATCAATAATAGGAGATTAAATTGGAGTAATACTGGCAACAATGATATGTACTGAAAAATAATGGGTGTCTGGAGATTTTGGGTAACTGTGACAGTCAGCTTTTTTTGGGGGCATCAGATGATATGACAGCAAAGCAGGTTTCTGATCACATGGGAATTTCTACAGTAGAAACTCATTCTGAAAACAGGAAAGCAGGAATTCAAGGACTTACAGACTTTGGCTCAAAAAATACATCTTCGAGTAAGAGAAATTTATTGAATCCTGATGAACTTCTCAAGCTTGATAAAAGGAAAGCTGTACTCATGCAAAGGGGATACCAACCGCTTATGCTGTATAAAATGGATTATTCAGAACATGAGATGGCGGGAGCATTAAAAAGCATGGGTGTTAGAAATTATAAATTGCCGTAGGCTGAAAAGTATTATCCGGCTGAAGAAGAAATGATTGAGAAGGCAAGAAGGGAAGCTCAAAAACGTAAATTAGAAGTTAATAAAAAAATGACAAGTTTTGAAATCTTCAAGAAAAAAGTACTTTTTCTTATAAGTAAAATTTTAAAAGTTGTAGAGGCAAAAATAAATTCTAACTCAGGAAACAGTAATGAAGATATTAACAAAAGCAATTACCAGGAAAGTGAAAAATCTACAGATGATGAATTGGAAAATGCTGAAATTAAAAAGGATGATATTGACTGTAAATGTGAAAATGTCCAGGGTAAAGGTGATAGAAAAAATATAAATATTCCTAAAATGAGAAGACTCAAATTAAACTTAATAAAGTAAATGAGTATAGTAATTTATCAGAAAATGAAATAAAAAAAGAGATACGTAAGTTAGAAAAGTTAAAAGATAAAAAAGCCAGAGAAAATGGTACCCAATTAAATTTTTTGGACAATTGTGATGCTGTTAAAAGCAGCAGTTCCAAACAAAATAACGACAATTCTATAGGGGAAGATAACGGATCATTTTGGTAAATATGGTTTCGTAATGGTTTGATGGAATAGATTTGGAATATGAACGAAAAATATCGTATATTGATTCTGGATAATACGATATTTTTAATGTAAGGTAATATTATTTTTGTAGTTTATGTAGAGACAATTTATGTGTATAAACTAATTGAGATTACCTTTGATATGCAAATTATATATTTGCTCAAGCTTACAACCCATATCATAGTATTTTTCACTATTTAATGGAATGCTGGGGTAAAGATTATTAAATAAACACCTGACTTCTTGAAATATCTTTTTTGACTTATTCGATTCTGCTAAAAGTGTTTCTTCTTTTTGTTTTGATACATCTGCAAAAGCACTGATTGTAGCTGTTGAATAAAACAGGTCCTTAATCATAAACTTTAAACTTGAATCTAAACTATCATTATATTTGAGGCCATCATTATATTTGAGTTCAAATTGTATACTTTCCAAAATATGTTCTGTATTATCAACAGATTCAACAGAATTAAATGATTTAAATAGTTCAGCATTTTTTCTATAGGCACAGTATTCATCAAATATATTCCATGCGAGTTTAGTCCATGGTTTTTGTGAATAACGTATAGATTTATATTCCTGAATTCCTACATAGTTAATAATATCTATATTGTTTCGAGCATGAAATAACTCATGAGCTAAAACATCGGCAGACTCTTCACATTGTTTTACAGTAAATTCATTAACACCTCCGCCACTTCCAATACCTAGTTTAATTGATGCAATAGATATTATTATTTCTACTTTGCTAACTTTAATGTTTATTTCTGTCTTACCATCACAATCAAGTGAGTTCATTATTTTTATTTTTTTTACATAGTTCTCTCCCATTATTGCTTTATAAATTGTGCTCCCTTTTTGAAAATATTCATCTTTGTGGGTAAAAGATATAGGAAAATCAGCTTGTTTGTTATCTATAAAAAAACTTATTAGTTGCTCAAATATAGGACTATCTGTAAATTTTGTTAAATGGTTACTATAATATTGTAAATCTTCTTTCTTCTTGTTAGCGCTTTTCTGAAAGGACTTGGTTACAATATGGTTGTTTATTAATTTTTTTAGATTTGTCATAATTATTCCCCCAAATTTGTTTAATTATCCTATGGTAAGCTCTATCTTATTTACAAATTATAGCTTAAGTATATCATAATATTTTCTAAATATCGCATTATCTAATAATGTTGTTTTTTTTATATTTGAAGCAAACTTTATTTTAAGTTAACAGTAAACGAACTCTAAAAAATCTCAAATTCTAATAAAATTATAACCCAAATTTTGAGCCAATAAAAAAATAATTTTATAAACAAGTTTATTTTTTCAAATTTTCGTTATCATGTAAATGTAGGGTAAAGAGAACAGCTTATCTTAAATATATATCATATCAATTTTAAGCATGTCCTTATATCTTTATAGGGGCTTTGCCTTATGTGAAGCCCTCCCTCCTAAAGTATTAATAAATAGGAGTGATAGTGTGTTTTATTTATCAAAAGGGCAAAAACAAATAGTGGATCTATTAAAGCAATTTGTACATCTTACTATTTCTCAAATTAGAGATATAACAGGGATGAATAATATAGATAAATTAATAGAACCTCTTACATATAAAATAATGCCTTATTTAAAAAGAGAAGGTGACCTTCTCATTCACCCATCAGTTAAGAAAATTAATAAGGATTTACTTAGGGCATTGGATGCCTATAGTTATATACATAAAATGTTTAATATAAACTGGTGTGGTATATCACAGTTTCCCTATATTTTGTCTTTTATAGAGGGAAATAAATTCTTTGATATTTCACTAATAAAAGAAGGACAGGAATCTATATTTATTCCAGCTATAGAAAGAAGTACATCTACGAGGATAATAATTGTTATTGACAGTGAAGAGCAAATAACAAAGATAAATATAAAAGGTAAGCAATATAAATTTTTTATTGATAAAAGTAAGAAATTAATATAGAAGGTGGGGGCCACAAGTGAAAAAACATACTAAAGTTGTAACTTCAATTTTAAAAAATTATTATAAAGATCTTGCAATAATAGCTTTATTTGAGAGACAAATAGAAGTATTGGATTATGGACTTAATAAAGATAGAGTTGTTACAGATGCTGAAAAGGATAAAACATTAAAAAAGATAGCTTCCATTAAAAAGAAAATAGAAGTTTTAAAGTTCAATAACTGCCAAATAGATTTGATAGTAGGAAGCATAAGAAAAAGCAATGAAAAGGACTGTGAAATTTTAGATCTTAAGTTTAAAAAGGGACTTCTAAACAGTAAAATAAGCCTTATGCTTAGTTACAATGAAAGTACAATTTGGCAGAAAGAAAATGATTTATATGAATACATATATCAGTGATTGGATGATGAATCTATAGAGGATGCCAAAAAAGAATCCAATAATAAGGCCAATAATATATAAGAAATATATAAGAAAGTTTAATGCAGAATTAAATTATAATAGCTTTAGAAAAAGCAGAGAGGAGGGTAATAAATATGAATTATGGATTTAAAAATTTAAATGCCAGCTATGAGGCAAAAAAGAAGAAAGTAGCAACATTAAGGAGACAAAATATAAAAAAGTTCTATGGATAATACACTGTTAAAAGCCGCCAAGTGTGGTGATAAAAAAAGTGCAAGGGGCAACTGCAGCTAAAGTAAATGAAGAAAATGTAGCTGTAACCAAGGTTTCTAGAACAAAGTCGAAATCAGATTTTGATTTAGCTGCATCACTTGTAGAATCGCTTCCCCAAAGCAGTTCAAAAACAAATCTTGAGAAGATTCTTAGCATTATTTCTAAATATATAAAATGACATAATATAAAGAAGGTTATACATGGTAATAAAAATACACTATGTATAGCCTTCTTTGCTTGTAGAAGCCTAATTAAATTTGTATATAGTATTTTTACAATAACTTATTTGATTACAAAATAAGAACGTTGTATCCTAAATTTATAAAAATAGATAAAAGTAAAATATTACCTAGTAGATATTTATTGAACAATTAGGTATATTACCAGTAATAATTTCTAAAAAAAGACTGCCAATTTGTGGCGTGAAAAATTCTTCGTTCGATGATACTATTTCATCTAAGCTCCACTATTTATTACCTTTTAGAGTCCTTGCTTCATTGAGTGTCATGTTTCCAAAGGAAATATCTAAATTATTCATCTTAATAAGATAGTACCTTTTGTAACTAATAAAATCTCCTTTTCTACCGTTAAAGACTACTTTTTTAGTCCATATCCAAGGTCCTATCAAATTTAATACTAATCCTGTTTCTTCAAATAATTCTCTTTTTAACTCCACCACCGGGAGTTACCCATAAAACCTTTTTGCTTTGAATTTCAGGAAATACAAATTTAAATAATAATATTCTATTTTGACTATTAATTAATACCCCTCTTGCTGATTTTCGTATAAACATATAATACCTCACATATGATTATCAATTTTAGTTCATTATATAAGAAAATTACGAACTTGACCAATAAATGTTTCTCATCACCTCATAATTGATAGTTTACAACACATCCATTTTCCTTATAGAATCTCCACATAGTCGAAGCTATATGGTAAGGTACACAAATATCGTTTTTTATGTCTATATTCTCATGCAATTAACCTAACCATCATTAAGGACTTGAAATTTTTTTATATATTAAATCAAAATATTTTTTTGATGCTTCTACCAGGTCATAGTTTCCTCCTGTTGAACTCCAGTTTACAGCTAGGCCTAAAAATGCAGATGCAAAACAATATGATAAATCTTCAGCAGGAGTATCGGCATCAATCTCCCCTGTTTCTTGTGCTTTACGCGTATATTCAATAACCATTTGTCGCAATCTTTTCATATTTGGGTCAAAATTATTTAACCTAACGCTGAACATATGATTTTGCTGTTCCATATCAATTTTAATTAAATTTTTTAATATATCTGCATTCAAATTTGCAATACCGTTTATATAAATTCGCTTCACTTTCCAACATTTATCAAGCCATGTTGTCTCATTATCTATATCCTTTAAAGCATTATCTATATTTTCATCAACTAAAGAAAAATAATCTAAAAGTAGAGTTTTCTTTGAATCATAATGATAATAAAATGTCCTCTTTGTAATATTGCAAATTTCACATATTTCATTAATAGTTACATTATTAAACCCATTTTTCTTAAAAAGTTCAATAGCTTTATCCAAAATTGTATGTTTTATATTTTCTATCACATTTATCCCTCCGATGAATATATGCCATTATATCATACTTATTAAAATATATAAATTTATTTTTGTGAAAATATTGACACATGGCATACCGCGGTATACAATTAAGGTATACCGCGGTAACAAAATTCTTCTTAACTTATAAGAGAGAGGGGCTTTTTATGAAAGGTAAAATTGATGCATTATTTCAGCCTATGAAAATAGGTACAATGGAAGTAAAAAACAGAATAGCAATGGCTCCAATGGGTTCACATGCAAAAAATGATGACGGAAGTTTTAATCAAAAGGGTGTGGATTTTTATGTTACACGCGCTAAAGGCGGTGTAGGATTAATTGTAACAACAGGCATATCATGTCAGGATAAACTCGATGTAACGCATGGTACATTGGCAACAGCAGGTAATGCTTATGTGGAAGCTTCCAAAAAGCTTACCGACGAAGTGCATAAGTATGGTGCTAAAATTATAATTCAAATAGCAAACGGTGCTGGCAGAAATCGTAAAGATGGTTTCTTTATGGACAATGACCCTATTTCTTCATCTGAAAATCCAAATGTTTGGCATCCTGAAATAATGCATCGCGCATTAACAACTGAAGAAGTTCAATTTCTTATACAATCTTATGCTAATGGTGCCTATGTTGCAAAACAGGCAGGCTTTGACGGGGTAGAAGTTCATGCACTTCATGAAGGATACTTAATGGATCAATTTTCTATGGAATGTACTAATCGTCGTACAGACCAATATGGCGGAAGCTTAGAGAACAGGCTTCGCTATGCTACAGAAACAGTACAAGCAATAAAGGAGAAATGCGGAAATGATTTTCCTGTTTTGATAAGATATAGTGTTAAAAGCTATATGAAAGGATTGGGTATTGATAAAGGTGCCCTTCCTGGAGAAAAGTTTGAAGAATTTGGTCGTGATTTAGAAGAGAGTGCTAAAATAGCAAAAATTCTTCAGGATGCTGGTTATGATGCTTTAGATGCAGACAATGGCACATATGAAGCATGGTATTTCGCACACCCGCCAGTATATATGCCAAAAGCATGTAACTTGGCAGATGCTCAATATATAAAGCAATTTGTTGATATTCCTGTTATATGTGCAGGTAAAATGGATGACCCTGAAATATCAGCCGAAGCTGTTGCCAGCGGAAGTATAGATGCTATTTCTGTTGGACGAGCACTACTTGCTGACCCTGAATGGCCAAATAAAATACAAACTGAAAACTTTGATGATATCAGGCCTTGCATAGGATGTCATGCAGGATGTTTGGAGAGATTTTTCTCTGGAAAGTATACTTCATGTGCAATTAATCCACAAGTTGGCATGGAAAGAGAATATGAAATTAAACCTGCTGATGTTAAAAAGAATATTATGGTTATCGGTGGCGGTATAAGCGGTATGGAAGCTGCAAGAGTTAGTGCACTTAGAGGGCATAAAGTAGATTTATATGAACGCACAAACAGTCTTGGCGGTGTTTTCATTCCTGCTTCTTCTATGAGTTTTAAAGAAGAGGATAAAAAGCTAATAAAGTGGTATGAGAAACAACTTAAAGATACTGGTGTAACAGTTCATATGAACACAGAAGTAAATGAAAACATTATAAAAGCTTCTAAACCAGATTCTATTTTTGTAGCAACTGGTTCCACTGCAAGAAAGCTAAACGTAGATGGAGCAAGTTCAGAAAAAGTTATAACCGCAGTGGAAGCATTATTGGAGACAAAACCAATCGGTGATAAAGTGGTTGTTATAGGCGGAGGACTTACTGGTGTTGAAATCGGGTATAGCCTAACAAAAGATAAAGGAAAACAAGTCGAAATACTTGAAATGCTTCCTGACATTTTACAAGTACAGGGCTTAAATGCTGCCAATAAAACGATGCTTCAAAATCTTGTATTATCTCATAACATTGGTGTTCATACCAATGCAAAGGTTACTGCAATCACATCGAAAGGTGTACAGTTTGAGGAAAACGGCAACACTGTTGAATTAGATGCCGACACAATTATTACAAGTATTGGATACATCAGCGATAAATCTTTATATGAATCAATAAAAGATTGTGGTGCAGATGTGCATTTAATTGGAGATGCATCAAAGGTATCTAATCTAATGGGAGCTATTTGGGATGCATATGAAGTTGCCATGGCAATTTAAAAAATAAAATATATGTAATATAGAACAGTTTAAAAAATCCTCCTATGTTAATGTAAAATAAGACTTAACATAGGAGGATTTTTAACTACATTATTTTTAGCTTCAGCTCATTCTTTTGTTTCAACAACTGTCTTAACTTAAGTTTGATAAAAGTTCATACCTTAAATCAAATAATGGTAATTTTGATTGTATGTAATTTATAAAACTTGATAAAGCATAGGATAATATTCCTATTATCTATCAAACGACAATCAACCATTTAATTCGCAATAAATTACTTTTATGCATTAAATTATATTTTAGTAAACATATAGTATATAAATTTCACTGATGGTTGCTATCCCTAATAACTTTCTTAGCCTTTAAATAGAATAGAAGTTCTTTTTTATCTTCTATACTCCAATCTTTAAAGTCCTGAAGCAGATTAATTATATGAATAAAATCTGCATCATCAATGGTGCTAGAGAATATGCTATCCTTTGAATCTTCTATGAAATAAGAAATTGGGGTTTCAAGGGCAGTAGCAATAAGCTTTAAATTTTCAAAGGAAGGATTACTTCTCCCATTTTCAATATCACTTAAAAAGGATATAGATATTCTACCATTAATTTTAGTAGATAATTGTTTTAATGAAAGTCCAGTTGCTTTTCTAATTTTTCTTAATTTAGTTCCTATCATACTCATAATGTAAGCCTCTTTTATTCCGTAAATAACGTAATAATTAGAGTATAAACAAAATCAGAAAGAATGTAAAATAACAAGAAAAAATTACAATCATTACGTAAATAACATAATAATTACTTGAATTAATACGCTAAAATCGTATAATGATATTATGGAGGTGGAAAATTTGGACAATATAGGTAAAAAGGTTAAAGAAGAAAGATTAAAAAAAAGGTTAAAACAATATGAGTTAGCAAAGAAAGCAGGTATTTCTAATACATATCTTTCAGATGTTGAGGTTGGAAGAACAAATCCTTCGATAAAAACATTGGACAAACTATCGAAAATTTTAGAAGTGGATATTAGAAAATTTCTCTAATGTTAAATAATTAATATTTGAGGTGATGAAAAATGATAATGATTTATAGTATAAAATAACTGATATTAATAATAGAATTAAAGATGTATAAATAATACATAGTATATTTTTATTTCCTTTATACTAATATATTCTCAAAATTATCCACCATTTTTTATGTCAAAGATAAATAACAAGTAATGCAGATATTAACAAGATGTTAGGGGACGATATATTTTGAATGAAGTAAAAAATAGATTGACAATTAAAGAAAAGATAGAAAATTTAAGAGAAAAACTTAATAATGATATCATCAAAAATATAGAGTGCAAAGATATTGAAAGAAATAAAGATATATTGGCTGCAAGTGAAGAACTTGATAATGTTATAGTTGACTATATTAAGAATTTTAATCAAGAAATTTGAAGTATTTTATTCGAAATTTATAGAAAAACATAATTCTATTTCATAAAATCAGAGAGGTTCCTATTTTTAATGGGAATCTTTCTAATTTTATACTGCAAGAAATATCAAATTTTAAAGCAATTATAAATAAGAAATTATCACAATTTATGATTTTCATATTCACTTATACTGAGTGTGTACTAAATTTTTAAAGAAAGGAGACTGAACCTTTGATACTAATAGCAACGGGAATAAATGATTTTGACGAGCAGATAAAAGAGGCAATTGACAGGGAACACATTGATGATACAAAAATTATAGGGTATAGAGAATACCTTATAGGTGACAATGTTAATTCAAACATTGTAATTTTATCTAAAAGGCTTCCAGGTGATATACCAGAAAAACAGTTGATATTTGAATTGAAAAAAGGGGATAAAGCTCAAAAAATTATTTATCTTACTAACCAGGAGGATATAGAAGGTGTAGCAGCGTGCTTTGATTTTGCAGTATATGATTTCTTATTTGATCCAGTTACTGTAGATGATATAGTGGACTGCATAAAAAACCAGCGTACTTTTACGGATGTAAGCCCTGTTTATTTAAACTTTCAAGAAAAGGTAGCTTTATATCCTAAGGAAGTTCTAAAAAAACCTATTGTTAATGTTAAAAAAGAAGTAAAGAGTTATGCAAAGAAACCTGTAAAAGTGAAAGAGAAAATAAAAGAGGTCGAGAAGATAAAATTAGTTGAGAAAAAAGTAATAGAAACAAGGCTGTATAAGCAGAATGTAGTATCCTTTTATTCCAGTGATAATAATATTTTAGCAAGTCTCATCCTTGCCAATTCAGCAGCAGCCTTTAGTAAAAAATCAGAAAACAGAATACTTGTCATAGACGATAATGCAGTACCATGCTTGGATCATTTATTTGGAATAGGTAAAGAAATTTTAGTAAAAGACAATTTTAATACAAATTCAATAGATACAGGTCTTTCGGCATGTTATACATCTATAGAAAATTTTACTTTTACATCAGAATTATTAAAAAAATTCGTCATACCTGTTAAGCACAGTAAAATAGATGTTTTAACTGGAATTTATGATGAAAGTATTCTAAAACAAATGGAATCTAAGCATTATAAGGGCATTATTGATACAGCTAGAAAGATATATGATGTAGTTCTTATAGCAGTTAATCCTTTTAAAGCGGCTGCAGGAACTATTTTCTCATTATTGAACAGCGATAAAATAATAACTGTTGTAGAGTCAAATTATCTTTCAGCTAGAAGTACGATAAATGCATTAAAAACTTTTGAAAGTACAGGAATTTATAAAGATAAGTTTGGAATAGTGGCTGCTGCAGCTAATGGAGCATTGGATATAGGAGTTATGGAGAAGATTTTTGAAGATTATAAAATAATATCCCAGGTGCCGCTTAATAAAAATTACAATAGCTCTATAAATGCTAAGAAAATTTTAATTAATTCGCTGTACTGTTCAAAATCTGATAAAAAAGCTTATGGTAAAATAGTTTCTTTTATGGGCCTGTCAAATTCAATTGTAGTTAAAAGCCAGCATCAGACAGGAAAAGAAAACTGCAAAAATAATAATGGAAGCCATAAAAAAGTATTTAACATACATTTAAATTTGCCGTTTATAGAAAAGTTAAAAAATTTAAAGTAAGGGGGAATGTATTTTGCCATTGACAGTAGATTTAGATGATATTAACTATTCTCATCATGTTATGGATGTATCTCAAAAGAAAAACTTAAATGAAATTATAGATGATATAGTAGACTATCTTGTTAAAAATTGTGAACTTATGATAAACGATATAGAAAAAAATAAGAAGCCTGTAACATTAATAAATGATGAAATTTTAAAATATATAAAAACAAATAAAATTTCAGTAGTATCAGAAAATAAATTAAATACTCTAATAACTTCTATAAATAATTACATCTGGGGATATGGCCCAATTCAGCCATTTGTCAATAATAAAGATATTTCGGATATTTATATCTTTAATAAGAATTGCGTAGCCATAAAAAAATATGGGAAATTAGAGCTTACAGATGTAAAGTTTCCAACAGACAAATCACTTCTGAATTTTTGCTATAACCTTGCAATAAAAAATGGAGGAAGCCTTTCTGATATAAATGCAAAACAAATCTTATCTGATTCAAAAACACAGAAGGATGCCATACTTAGAATAGATATAGTCATAGATCCTATTACGTATACAGGTTCACAGGTTGAGATAGGGAGGCTTCCAAAAAAGAAAAAGACATTTGAGGATCTTATAAAGGACGGCATGTTAAATGCTGAAATACAAAAATATTTGATAACTGCAGTTAGGGCAGGATTGAATATAGTATGGACTGGCCGAGGTGGTAGTGGTAAAACTACTTTAATTAATTCATGTCTTGACTATGTACCTCCCGATGATGTACAGCTAATTATGCAGGAATCTGAAGAGCTATTTACTTCACATAAAGCTACATATCTTCAAAAAGTAAAGAAAAAACTAGGTGAGAGTGATATAGAATATACCCTTAAGGATTTAACTATAAATGCACTTATTATGAGTCTTGATAGAATGGTAATAGGAGAAATTAAGGACGAAGAGAGGCTATGGAATTTTTCAATGCTGTTTATAGTGGACATATAGGGAGGACTAGTGTTCATTCGCCGTCATCAGAAGAGTGCATGAATAAGATTGTACATCTTATGAAGTATTCTAAGACGGATCTTCCAAGAGAAGATTTATTGCAGATGCTTACGGAGATAGACTTAATTATATATATGGAGGATTACAAGTGCTTTGAATTAACTGAGGTGGCAGGGTGGAATGAAAATAAAAAGAAACCTATATTTAATCCAGTTTTTAAATATAATACTTTTAAGAATCCAGATGGAAGTTATAAGGGTGAATTTTTAAAAGTAGGCAGCAGTTGTGAAAAGGTAATGAAGAAAGTAGAAAAGGCCATTATTTCAGGGAGACTGAAAGGAGATGGTGATTTTGTATAACTGGCTCATAATTATATTTGAAATTGTAACGATGCTGATTTTATATAATCTTATATATATGGCAATTTCATATATAAGGGATTTACGGTTTAAGAAAAAGGTAGATAATGGCCTAAATAAACTTAATATTAAAGAATTCAAGGAAGACATTCAATATGTATCCAAAAAGAAGAAACCCAAGTATATTGAAAATTTATCTCTTTTAATACAGCAGTCTGCTTTAAATCTTAAGTATAAATTTATAACTCCAACTTTTATAATAGGCATGTCTTGTATCATATCAGTAGTATTTTTCATATTGTCTCAAAAGTTTATAAAGATATTGGTACCTTCAATTTTTATAGCATTAATAGGATATAAGGTGCCGTCTGTGTTATTAAACATTTTGGTAGGAATAAATTCAAATAAGATAACAAAACGACTTATAGATTTTATAAATCTGCTTAAAAATTTCTGTATGGTAAGAAATGATATCTGTTATGCTATTTCTTCAATGGGAGATTATATGAAGGAGCCACTTAATAGTATTTGTAAAAGTTTCAAGTATGAAGTTAAACATGGAATTCCCCCATATACTGCCCTTGAGAATATAAAATACAAGGTTGACAGTAATCAGTATAGTCTTCTCGTAAAAAATTTGCAGATATGCTCAAAACATTGAAATGAGTACCTTGAAGTATTAAAGAAATCAGAAAAGTTGATGATGGGATTTGCTAAAGAGCAGAATCTAAGAAAAAAGGAAATAAGTAGAGGTGTATTTGGTATATCTGCTTTAGTAGGAATGTCAATTGTTATAGTTTTAATGCTTATTTATATGAATCCGGGATTATTTCAAGAACTTCAAGTTTCAGTAATAGGACAAGTTATTGTTTCAATTAATGTTTTTGCATACTTAGTAGGGATACTTGTAATAGAAAAACTAGCTAGGTTTGATTTTTAGGGGGTGTGGCATATTGCTTTTTATATTAAAAATAGTTTTCTTGGCAGCTCTATTTTTTATAATATACTTTGCAGTTGGTTATTTATACTTTAGAGGCAATAAGAGTATATCAGAGGCTAAAGGTGAACATAGAAAAAAATATTCTGCTTTTCAAGGTTTGAAATCAGGAATTGAAAAAAACGATAAGGTAAAAAACATTGTTGAAAAAAAGATAAAAATTTAAAAAAGATGGGTAACCCTTTAAAAATAAATGGATTTACTTATTACCTCTATAAAGTTGTAATTCTCATATTATTTACAATACTGTTTTTAACATCAGATGTAAGCTTTTCTTTAGTAACTGCATTATTAATTGCAGTTTTCCTTCCTGATTTTATGATTAAGTCCCTATATAAAAAAGAAAAATTTGAAATACTTAGCGATCTTCCAAATATAAATGATGTTCTCAATATACAATCAGGAGCTGCAGGCATGGATTTAGGAAGTGCCCTTGTGGAAGTATTTGATGTAGCAAGATGTAAAAGGCTAAAGGATAAACTTATAGAACTTTCAATTGAAATATCACTTACAAAAAATATACCAGATGCGTTGGATAAATTTGCTGAGAATTTTGATATACCGGAAGTGGATAGTTTTGTACTGGCATTAAAACAAGCTGTTACAACAGGACGTTCTAAGGAACTCCTTGACAGCCAAAGTGAGCTTTTAAAAGATGCTGCAATTTCTAGAATATCCGTTAGGACCAAGGAAATAAGCATGTGGATTGGTGTTGTAGGTGGATTTATATTTATAGGGCTTACAAGTCTTATACTTTACAGCTTTGGAATACAAATATTCTCAAGCTTTAAAGATATATTCTAATAAAAAATAATTCTATAAAAAGAGGAGGAAGTAGAAACATGTTAAAAAAATTATCGGCAGTGATGCTAATGAAAAAGAAGAAAGGAGATATAAGACACTTACTTGGAGTTGTTGCTCTTACTGTTATTATGATTGCTATAGTACTTGCAGTAAAAGGATTAAAATGGGCCGACCTTGTAACATTAATAGACGAGTTTGTTACTGGACCATTATGGAGACATATTACTGATCCATTTAATTAAATTTTATGAAAGGGGCAAGTTAGATGCTAAAGAAAATATTCCCCAAAAAGAAAAAGGGAGTTACAGAGACTATGCTTGGCTCCTTAATAGCTATTTTTGTAGTTCTTGTAGTGACCTTCACAGCTGTAGTTGATCTTCAAACTTTCTATATTAATTTGCAGCTTCATCAAGTAGATCGGCAGGCATCCCTCCGTATGGAAACAGACGGGGGGTTAACTGAAGATACTAAGCAATATATTATTGATTCTTTAAGTAAAATGAAAGGGTTTGATGCCAGCAGGTTAAAAATTAAAGCTTCAAATACAGCAGATAATCATTCACCAAATCCAACAGATGATAAAAACTATGCTAATTATGGAGAACCTATAAGCCTAGCTCTGACTTATAATTATACTCCTACAAAACATCATTTGATTGGATGGACGCAGGTAACTACTGAAAAGGGAAATGTTATACCTATAACTGTGCACTGGGATACAACAAGTAAAGGAATAAGAACTGTAACTCATTAAGGGGGCTGAAGAAGATGATGAAAATTAATAAGAAAAAGGGATCTATACAATTAGCCCCTTTAATTTTAATAATTTTTATGCTTGTAGGGATACTTTGCTTGTTTTTGTATGAAAATGTTATAGCAAATGACAAATATTCAAGATTTAGAAACCAGCTTGAAGCTTCAAACCTTGCTGTTATTAGAAGTATTAATCAGAAGGAACTTACGAGAGACGGCATCGTAATCTTTAAAGAAACAGATGTAATTCCAGCTTTTGATACTTTTAAAGAATATTTAATCAAAAACTACAATCTTAATTCAGAACTTAAAAGTTTACCTAAGAATACTTCAGTTATAGGTAAGGTTTCTATAAAAGATTTGAGGCTATACAGTGTCAAAGGAGATTTTAAGGTACTTGTTCCTGCCAGTGAGATGAATATTAACCGTAAGGAGCAAAGTGAAATTTATAACATAATGAAAACTATGATAGGAGCTTCTGTAGATTTTATAGTTGTTGAATTGGATGCAGAAAAAAATATTGCCGTTGGATCGAGAAAAAAAGCTATGGCTTTAAGATCTAAATTAGAGTTGCCTAAGCATAATGAGAAAGATAAAATTCCAGTTAGGATTGTAGGTATAGGACGTACAACAGCTTATGTCGAAGCTTATGGAATGGAGGTTAGAATACCGAAAGAGGAAATAGACTGGGGTTATATTGGAGATTTAAGAAATGTAATTCAGATGGGAGATATAAAAACTGCTTTAATTCAGGAAATTGATTTAGAAAAAGGTGTATTGAAGCTTTCAATAAAAAGAGCTGCAGGAGATCCTTATTTTGAAAATATTAAGAAGGTGTCAAAAAATAGCTGCTATGAAGCTGTAGTTACAGGAGTTGAACCCTTTGGTATATTTTTTGAACTCAAACATTTAAAACATGTAAGTGCCTTATGTCCATATCCTCATTGGGAAGGTTTTAATCAAGGGTTAGGTGATATATGTGTAATAAAATTAAAGAGAATTTTACAATCGGAAGATCCTAAATTGAGGCGTATAGATGCTAACCTTGTAAGGCTTATAAGAAAAGTAAGGTAATTAGTGGGCAGTTAAATGGCTGCCCTATAAATATATGGAAGGGGGAATCTACTTGGCACTTTATAAAATAGACACTCTTGATAGACTGCTAAGGTTTATAGGAGATCTGGTAGATGATAATCGTGCTAATATCAAGAATTTAAACTCTTTGAAGGAATTAGCTGAATTTGGAGATATTAATAGTAAAAAGAGTTTGAAGATTATTATTATAAATTATATAAATGAATCGATAGATACAAAAAATATAGACTCTTTAATAGAACAGTACCATGTAAGTTATTTTGAAAAAATATATACAGGTAGCAATAAAGAATTTGACAGTGTTATAAATAGTTTGTGTATTTGTAAGGATGATAGCCTTGATACAAAAATAGAGCTTTTAGCACAGATAATATTTCAAGAATTGTATGGTTTGTCAGTAATAGATCCATACAGTTATAATGATATAGAAGGACTTAATGATATAGATGTGAATACTAAGGATTTTATAAGTTTCCAGATAAAAGGCAAAAAAGCAGCGGGTTCAAAAGCTTTTTTTTCAAGATGAAGTTTCTTATGAGAATATGATAAAAAGAAGTGTATCATTTTCAAAATTAGATAATTTTCATCCACTTGACCCCAACAATCCAGAGGTTTTATGTGAGAGGATTTGTGGTGCTAGGGTAACGGCTGTAATGCCCCCTTACAGCAGGTATTATTCACTTGACTTAAGGTATACGGGAGCTGATTTCTTTTCAAAAAATACTTTAATAGAATCTAAAACTTCAAATTTATATATGGAAGAGTTCATGGATATAATTATGAAAGGCCGGCCCAACATTTTTGTATTGGGAGGGCAGGGAACTGGTAAAACCACATATCTTTTTAGAATCATATCTTCTATTCCTGAGAATGTCTCAATTTTAACCATAGAATCTACTATGGAATTAAACATACTTAAATATTTTCCTGATAAAGACGTTAAGAATTTAAAATTCTTTAAACTAAAATCTCCAGAGGATTGTTTTAAAACGGGTATTAGAATGAACCGTGATATTATCATAGATGGTGAAGTTAGAACTCCAGAAGAAGCATATATAACCTTAGAGGCAATGACCAGGCAAAATAGGGGAAGTATGGGAAGTTTCCATACGTCATCCAATGAAGATTTCATGTATGATTATAAAAATATGCTTATACGTGGAGGAATATATAAGAACGAAGAATCTGCACTATATGATATAGCTAGAGCTGTTAATCTTTTAATATTCCTTTCAATAAACAGACATACAGGGAGAAGATATATAAAGAAAGTTTCAGAGGTAATATTTAAGCCAGAAAAGTATCACAAGCCATATGAACTAAGCACACTCTTTCAATACGACAGAAAATGTGATGAATTACTTTCTATAAATCGAATATCTGACAGCTTTTTAGATAGAGCTTTAGATTATGAATTTACACAAGATAATTTAGACCAGCTTAATAACCTTTATGAAAAAATGAAAATTTAAAAATAATCAAATTTATTTACATTTAGGAAATTAAATATAATATTCAGTTTTCTAATTTTTCAATTCTAAATTGTACTTTAAAATAAGCCTTTTAAAAGGGGGATTGCCATTTTGAAAAACAAGCTATTCTTGATTGCCCTATTCAGTTTAGTTAAAATTATAAATTTGCTGCTGGTTACTATAGATAACTATGGAGTATTTATAATTATTATGTCTTTGATCTTATATAAGTTTTCCATATCTTTTTATATATTTTTTATAACTGTCGTTATAATGATTACATTAAAATTTTCAAATCCTATAAATAATGCTTTATGCATTGACAAAGTTAGTCATTCTATAAATATGAATACTGCTATAAATATTAAAGAGGTAAAAAATCATAATAGCATATATGTTTTAAATAAAATTGTAGACGAATTTATAAATGGATTTGAGGTGGCAGCTCTTGATCCTAGAAAGTTTAAAATAAAAGAGGGAGAAGTTTACAAATTTAGGACTCATGGAGCTATATATGTTTTGTTTGAAAAAAAGGTAATTAGGTCACATAATAAAATTATTAATTATGATATAAACTCTGCAGAAGAGGCTGTAAGAAAAGTTATGGAAGATACTAAATTAAAGTTACTTAGTCATGAGAAATTAAATTTTAGTGATAAAGTTACATTCCTAATTGAGCGCATGTTGGTTCAGACATCTTTTTTTGAAATGTTAAGCTTTCTTAGGCATATAGATTTTGAAGATATACAGGTTCATAGATTTGAGGCCGTATTTAAGAATAAAAAAGTGCATATAAAATCAGTGTAAAAAACGTAGAACATAGGAATAAACAAAAAAGACGCATTAATGTTTGGATACGTCTTTTAAAAAACTTATGTAATAAATTATTATGCCAATATGTTCTATAAGTTGGAATTTCACAATACTAATATATCATCCTTCTAATTGTATATTTGCTGGTATAAAGAATGTATTACACCATCTATTCATTGCTTCCACAAATTTTTCGCTTTTATATACCTTGTTATGATGGATAACAATATATAAAATAATTGATAAAGCAGTAAATGCTTTAATATAGGAATTATTTATTTTACGATTGCCAATTGATTCATATCCAGCTACAAGAGAGGGAATATACTCATCTTTATGAAGACTGCAGATAATCTGACCTAACTCCATTTCAGGAATACCATAACCTGATAATGAAAAATCAATTGGTGAAAGATTACCCTTATTATATATTATGTTAGATTTACTTAAATCATCATGTATTAATATAAAGTTCCGTTTTTCCTCTGCCAGAATCTGTTTTATATGACTTAGAACTTTCTCTATTAGTTCGTATGACCGTTCTCCTATATGTTTCACTTCATATGCTTTTCTTATCTCATTTGAAACTCTAGATATATATACTGCATCATAGCAACATCTTTTTACAGAAGACATTTGAGCTGTGGCATTGTGAAGTTTCCCAATCATTTGTCCTATTTGATATATGAGTCCTTCTGTAATAGTGGTATTTACCAAATTATGGCCATCCAACCACGATAGAACAGTTACTAAATCACCACTTTCTAAACGTGTCACGTATTCATCTGCTAAATTTCTGATTGGATATTGTGTTTTTATACTGTCAATATAATGTAATTTCTTTAAAAGTTCAATTTCGCTTTCAATGAATACTTGCCTTGGAGTATCTCCATAGCTTATTGAGAAATCTAACTTTTCTACTGACTTATGTATTCTCAGCAAGTATTTTCTATTTCTATCTGATATTTCATATGTCATATTTTCATTATGTCTAATAAAAACTGTTTCAGGATGCGCAAAATTGTAGTTTTTAAGTGCTTCTTCAAGCATAGTGATTTTCCTCCTCATATCGGTAAAGTTATATTGATTACAAAAAGTATTTGTTGAACTTCCTATTATGATAATAACAGTAAGTTATGGTTTTCTTGCAAGTTGTAGATTTATTGTATCGTATATAGCAATAATACCACCATTATCATTAATAGATATTCTTTTATTTCATCAAATAATTTCATTCTTTATGTTTCCTTAATAGTAATGTGGTCTGAATAGGTACCTAATAATAATGTATATCATCGAAGGAGACCAGGTAGCAAAACACAGAAACTATACTCTAAAGGGGGTAATACTAGAGAACGTGTTACCAGGGGCAAAGTATCAAAACTATGGTAATTAACATAAATAAAAGGCACATCAACGGTTGATACGTTAGATAAGAAAAATGTGAATTATGGGTCAAATAAAATTTTATTATACCTATCAAATATAACGCCTTACTCTATTCATATATTTTAAATATTCTTCTCCAAATTCCTTAATACACCATCTTTCTTCTGAAAGAATAATCCAATGCGCTGATATTTGAAAACATATTAATAGCACAAGCAATATCCATGATTGAGTTAGAAATACACATCCTAAGAAATAAATAAAATATGCAATGTACATAGGATTTCGGGACACTCGATATAACCCATTTAAATTTATTCCGCTCATTTTAGGCTTAGCATAATTTATTATAGATACCCCATATAAAATAATCCCTAAACTATAGATTATTAGACCTATATAAAACCACTCAGAGCCTGCCCTGATTTTAAGTAATAACAAATATAGTAAAATAAGGGTAGTTGAAATTTGATAAACCCAATATGCTACTTTTTCTCTTCCGATTACTGGAGCAAATAAACCCGCACGTTTAAGTGCTTTTTTGTTTACTATACTTAAAAGTCCATACCTAATAAGTATAATTGGAATTACTGTCAAAACTGCGTTCATTTTATTCCACCTTCTATATCTTTAATTTATAACTACTTTCTACCATTACATGTGGTCATCCGATAATACTCATATTAATTTAACCTTTTTATGTTTAATAATTGTGACGTAATAAATTACTTTTGTGAATTAACTTACAAGTAAATTATATCATTTTGTACAACATCTTGATATTATTACTACTCTTGAATAGTAGAATAATACATATTTTTTATTATAAGACATCTACAATAAACCCTTTCTTTAAAACTGCAATATTGATTGTCTCCTATAATTATGTAATCCATAACACTTTTCTACAATTTTAAGATTGTTTCTGATAATCCACTATTTTCAGAAAAGGCTATATCAAGAAAGATCTTATCAATGCTATATTGTCCTTTATTAATATGTATGGCTACTCTAACTAAATGATCTAATTGGATATCCACTTACAAAAATATATGTTTTAATACATATCGAGGGGGCTATATGACTTTCATTTGTTTCATGTTTTTTTATAGCTAAATCTTTTTATTTGAAAATACCGCATATTAAAAGTGAAAAGAAAATTAGTTAATGCCTTTAAAAGGTAACATTTAGTTTTGACCTTATGGTTAACAAATTTTAAATTAAAAAGGTGGAATGTATTATGAAAATTGAAAACTTTGGAGAAAAAATAGGTGGAGCGAAAAAAGATCTCTGGAAAGAAAGAAATTTTTTGATTTCTGATCTAGATTGCTTATCTGATAGGGAAGCTTTTAAGTTTTGCGTTAAAGATAAGATATGGAAAAGACCAGATTATAAAGTGTTATGTAATGGTAAGCCTAAATTGGTAGTTTCCTGTATAAAAAAGTTAAGGGATGCTTTACCTGCTAGGGTAAAACCTACATCTAATGAAGATAAAAATAAATTCAATAGAAAGTTATTTGTTGAATTGTGGGGAAAAATTGCTGAAGCAGCTGGAAAAAATATAGGTAAAGGAAAGCTTATAGCAGTTAGTGGGAGAATCCAGACCAGAAATTATGAAGAAAAGGATGGTACAAAGAGATATGTTACAGAGGTTATAGGAGAAGAAACTAAATATTTATGGTCTAAGTTAGAAAATATATAAACTTGTTTAAAGAATAGCCTTTTTGTGTGGCAAACAAATAATCAATTATAGGGGGAGTACCACATGAAAACAAAACAAAAAATGTTAAAACGTAAAATGGAAGAAAAGATGGATGATTTGAATGAGCTTAGGTCACTTGGAAAATCCGGTCTAAAAATAAGAAGAGAAGAATTAAAAATAGTTAATAAGGAAATTTATATTTTAGGTGAAAAACTTTCAAGATTATAGGATAAAAAGCTGTCATGTTAAATTGGCAGCTTTTTTATTTCAAAATATCACATATTAAAATTGGAAGGTGGTGTTTTTAATGGAAATAGACTATGATACTGATCCCAGGTTAAGCATATTGAATATTGCCTATCTGTGTGGACTAATGAACATAAAAGAAGAAGGATATAGATTTACAGCAACATGCCCTTTCTGTGGTGCTAAACCAGGTCATTTTTATCTAACTCCGGTAGATAAAAGAAATCCCAACTATAAAAATGTATATAGATGTGTAAAATGTGGGGAAGCAGGATCAAATATAAAACTATATGCTGAACTTCATAATTGTTCAACTAAAGAAGCTTTTAAAGAAATAATAGGTATTGAGGCAAAAAGTGATGTAGTAAATAAACTTAAAAATATTGAAAAGCATTTTGACAAACCTGCTGTACCCATGGCTGATTTAATAAGTAGAGATAGAGTCTACAGAAAGCTTATTTCAATGCTTTCCCTTAGTGACGAACATTTGGATAATCTTCTTTCAAGAGGCCTTACTAGGGATGATATCCGTAAAAATGGATATGTAACCCTTCCAAAAGATAAAAACCTAAAAAAGAAAATTTGTTTAAAAATACAGAAAGAAGGCTTTTATCTTAAAGGAATTCCTGGATTCTATACTGATTATTATGGAGATTATATTTTTTGGACACCAAAAGAAGGAGGATTCCTAGTTCCAGTTTTAGATATGTACAAGCATATACAAGGATGTCAAATACGTAAAAATAGTGATAAAAGAAAATATCCTTGGTTTTCATCAGGATATATGAAGGATGGATGCCAGGCAATTGGTTTCTTTCATATACATTGGAATTCCAAACATTTAAGTGAGAAAGTAGTTATTACTGAAGGTCCGCTGAAAGCAACTATAGCAAGCATTTTTTCAGATACAACATTTCTAGCTGTACCTGGAGTAAATTCATACTGGGGATGCTTAAAGATTTTAAGAGAAATGGATGCTAAGACTATATTTATTGCCTATGATATGGATAGATTTAATAACCCTCAAGTTATGAACCAGCAGATAAAATTAATACAGTACTTAAAATCAGGTGGATTTACAAACATAAAAGTATCAACATGGAATCCTTTATATAAGGGAATAGATGAGTATCTTAAAAGTCTTTTGAATAAATGATGATGTATAAAATAATAAAAATATTAAAGAAAGAGTAGCTAATTAAAGAATTGGCTGTTTTTTTATTTTTTAGGAAAGGTGGAATGTGTTATGTTATTTAAAGTAAAAAAAGAAATATTTCAGGATTCATTGGAAAAGGTTATTAGAGCCTGTGGAAAGGCGAATTTGAATAAAAATTTAGATGGCGTTTTAATAGAAGTTGAATATGGCAAAATAACACTTACATGCACAGATATTATAACTACGATTAAAACATCTTTTGCATGTACAGATTTTGAGAATGGTACAGTACTTGTAAATGCAAAATTTTTACTGTCTTATGTAAAGTCCTTGCACAATCAAGAATTATTAATCAAGACTGTAGATATTTCAGTGGTTATAATTTCAGAAAAATCTAAATCAAAAATTATGTCTATGGATAGAAATATTTTTCCAGCCCCAAAATCAATTAAGAAAAAAATAGAGCTGAATGTTATATCAGAAGAATTGAAAAGAGCCCTAAAAGAAGTGATTTTTGCAGTTGCACAAGATGAAACGCGCCCTGTACTCACAGGGGTTTTGTTTCAAGTTAATAATGGCAAATTAACTTTGGTGGCATTGGATGGTTATAGAATGTCTGTAAGCAGTATTCCTGTAGATAGTGGAAAAAACATTTCATTTATAGTCCCACAAAAATCAACATTTGAATTACAGAGAATATTAGAAAATGATGAGCAGAATGTAAGCATAGGAATTTCAAAAAATGAGGTTGTTTTTACATTTAGTAATACTGTTATTAGCGGTGTTCCGTTAGAAGAAAGTTATATAAAATGGCAAAAAATAATTCCTGAAAATAATGTTACTGTATGCTTGGTAAATAGATTAGAGTTGTTGACTGCATTAAATAGAACTTCAGCCATATTGACAGGAGAAAGCAATAAACTTGTTAAGATGTCATTTACGACAAGCGGTAAACTTGATTTGTCAACTAAGTGTTCTAAAGGAAGAGTAAAGGAGGAAATTAAAGTAAAGGATTTTCAAGGATCGGAGTTAAAAATTGCGTTTAATTTAAAATATCTTTCAGATATGCTACTGGCTCATGAGGATGATGAGTTAGAATTTTCTTTTTCAAATAAGACATCTCCAGTAGTTATAAGAAAGAAGAACAATAATAATTACGCAGGAGTTGTATTGCCTGTTAGATTGGCAGCGAGGGGAGAAAACTAATGTTAAGTGAAAGAAAAAAGTATATACAGTGAAATTTTAAAATAAACTACATTGAAGTATGTTATCATATATGATAACATATAATTGTTAAGGAGAACGAATGAATTGGAAAGTTGAATATTACAAAAAAGGAAATGGAGAAATTCCAGTTTTTGAATTTTTACTATCGCTTTCTCCAAAAATGAGAGCAAAAGCATATAATGAAATAAAGCTTTTAGCTGAACATGGATATTATTTAAAGGAATCTTATGTAAAATAGATTATGAAAAGAGGTGTTCAAATGAGTAATGCTGGTGTTAAATTTGAAGATGTTGAAAAAATGCTTATGCAGGATAAAAATTTTAAATCTGAATATGAAAAATTAAAGCCACGTTATGACTTGATATCTCAAATAATAAAGGCAAGAAGAGAGCAAAATATCACTCAACAAGAATTGGCTAACCGTACAGGAACTACAAAATCTAATATAAGTAGAATGGAAAGTGGAAATTATAATCCATCTCTTGACTTTATATGTAAATTAGCAAGAGGGTTAGGAAAAGATATTCACATTGATTTGAGATAATTGCAAAAAATAATCTGGTAATACTTAATTGTGTTGCCGGATTATTTTACCACATATTTATAATGAGAAGAAAATTAGTTAGTGTTCCTATAGAGATGATATTTAGTTTTGCTATAAGGATAAATTTTACGAAAATGTGAAATGTATAGTGTATAAGTAGAGATGATAAAATTATAAGTGTTTCAGTATTAGGGTCAAAATCTGAGTTAGAATTATTAATATGCAAGCTAAAATAAACAAAATAGTATGTATTTCATTAGATATAAGTTTATGATAATGATGTAAGTTAAATTATATTTTAGAATATGGCAGAAGTGAAGATTAGGGGGAGAAGTGATTTGATGAAGCAAGTTGAGAATTTTGATCCAAGAGACAAAATGTTTCACTTTGTTCTAGATCAATATTCCTGCTATAGGCGTAAAACAGGAATATGTTCTTTGGATGATATAACAATTCAAGAATTATTCAATTGCGAATCTTATATAGGTGAGTGTAATGAAAGTAGTATTAAATATTGCAGAGGTATGGCAAAACTATTTTTAGATAATAAGTTTTCTACTCCTGCAGACATTTATTTAAATAAAAAATGTGGACATTATTGCTGTTCAGGAGGACAGCATAGAGTTTGCGTAGTAGCACATTTATTAAAAAAGGGGGCACAAGTAAAATTAAATGCAAATTTCACAGAGCAAGAAGGTAGCTGCCGATATTGTCTCATACAAGAAGATTATGCACAGAAGGAGAAAAGACTTTCTATCTTAGTTAGAATATTAAAAATAGGGGAATACAAAACAATTAGGAATGCAAGGCAAAATTATGAAGAACATGAATGTATGTATATATTGTGAAAGAATGAGTTTTAACTATGACTTTTTTGAGTTTATCAACAATCATGATGGGCTGAAGAAGTTTTATTTTAAAAAGCACGATTATAAGCGAATTGACATTGGAAACTAGCAAATTAAAGAGAATTTGAAAGATCAAGCAGAAGCAATACAAAATAATAAGAAACTTTTTAAGTTCCTTATTATATTAAACTCATAAAAAGAATAGCTATAGTTTTGTCATGAAATCTATTCCAATTTGACTTCCTATTTATTAATATAATTGGATAGGTTATATTTATGTGTTTATAATACATATTAGTAGAATGAGAAATTATTTATTATTGGAGGAGATAAATTTGAATTATTATTGGGCAAAATTTAAAAAATTAAATAATAATATTTTTAGATTTGATACAAGAATTTATTTGAATCTAGTAGAAAATCCTTCAGATAACGATTTATGTATTGGAGGAGTTGTAGGAAAAAATCCAGGCTCTGCTCTGCCTTATTATTATGATAGTAATAATCTTCAGAAAATAGATTTAAATGGGGATAAGCTATTACCAAATGTAAGAAGTATATTTTTAAAAGCATATAAATATTCAAATAAAACGATATATAAAAATTCATATATTCAAGTTCTAAATCTAATATATATATGTGATAAAGATCTTTCTCAAGCTACTAAAAGGATCGAAGAGTATTCAAAAATAATAATTTGTGATGCAGAAAGCAAGCATTTTCCTTTCCTTTGGTATGTCTGGGGGGGTTATAATGAAAAATTAAATATATATAAACAAAGATTCTGCAATTTAAATATTGGATTAAATTTTTATTTTAGTACTAAAAATAAAAAAATTATTAATAGTGTTCCTGGATTGAAAGATGCGGCAAGACATACACAAGGTTTAAAACATAAATTAGTTATACCTTATATTTCAAATATAATATAACAATTGAATTATCTAAATTTAATTGAGTAATATAGAATTTTTAAATTAAAATCTAAATAATTTTGTGAAGGATTTTTGCAGGAATTCAGTCTTATAAGTACAACATATTATAAAAATTAGAAGCCACTATTAGATATTGATAGTATAATGACTTATTAATATAATTACTTGAAATAACATTAATAGAATTTTAAATTTCGAATCCAGAGGCTTGTAGTTGAAATTTTTATGGGTGCACAAATATAAATGTTTTTATGATTTAATGAAGTCTTTTTTATTGCAAAATAATACAACTGCTGTAAAAAGATAATCTGTGAATTTATAGAGAAAATAAATTGTTTATAGATTTTACTCCTTCATATTCTATTCTGTGGTATGTTATAATATTCATGAACTCAGCAACCAGGCCATTTGTTGATGATGTTAATTAATCTGGTCAGGTGGTCCACCAATGGCCGTCGCTCCAATTAATGAGGTGAGAAAAGTAATAAACTATGCTGTAACTGTAATACCTCCTAAGAAGATAATGATGGGAATGCCGCTTTATGGGTACGATTGGACACTTCCATACACACCAAGAGGAGAATTTGCAGAAAGTATAGGAAATAGAGAAGCGGTGGATAGAGCAAGAAGATATGGATCTGTCATAAGGTATGATCAAAAAGCACAATCACCATATTATAACTATATAGATGAAGAAAGACGGCAGCATGTAGTTTGGTTTGAAGATGCAAGAAGTGTAGAGGCCAAATATAAACTTGTAAGTGAATATGGGCTTCGAGGTGTTAGCTACTGGGTTCTAGCAAAGCCGTTCCCAGAAAATTGGCAGGTACTTGATAATATGTTCAATATTGAAAAAGTTATACCAGCTAGGTGATATGGTTTAGAATATAACTACAAAATTAGTTTTTTTCTCCATAGTTTAATTATAAAAAACTGTTTAATACTGTTTGTATGTGGTGTTAAGCAGTTTTTTATTTTTATATGAAAAGAATTTATGGATGTGAAAAAAGTGGAATAAAAAGTATCCCAATGAAATTTTTTTAATTATTTAATCTAACCTAGAAAAATACAATAATTATGAAATAGTTGTTTTAAACTCAATATTATATTCCTTTAGTTTCTTCCAGAGTGTAGAACGATTCATACCAAGTAACGAAGCAGCTTTAGTTTTATTATAATTACTTTCTTTAAGGGCTTTTATAATTAAATCTTTTTCAAAATGTTTTCGTTGTGCAGAAAGATCATTTGATGAATAAGGTTCTAATAAAGAAGGAGTTTTTTTATCATTATTAGTGGTAATTGGAAGTATTGTAGATACTTCTTGTTCAGAAATTATTCCTGTTTCATTTAATACTACTAATTGTTCACATATATTACGAAGTTCTCGTATATTACCATCCCATGAATAGTTTAAAAATAACTTTTGTGCTTCAGGGGATAAAATAGGATTATTTTTCGAAGTGGTAGAGGCATACTCATATATATAGTGATTAGTAAGTAGTAAAATATCCTGTCCTCGCTCACGAAGAGAAGGAAGTTTCAGCTGCAAAACACACAACCTGTAATATAAATCTTCTCTAAATTCTCCTTGCTTTACAAGTAATTTTAAATCTTTATTAGTGGCACAAATAATACGGATATTTATAGGAATAACTTTGTCATCTCCAATACGCATGACTTCATTTTCTTGAATCACCCTAAGTAACTTTCCCTGCAAGTTTAATGGAATTTCGGAAATTTCATCTAAAAATATAGTACCTTCATGAGCGAGTTCGAAAAATCCCATTTTTCCTTCTTTAGAAGCACCAGTAAATGCACCTCTTACATAACCAAAAAATTCGCTTTCAATAAGATTTTCTGGAATAGCTGCGCAGTTTACAGCTACAAAAGGCCCATTTTTTCGGCTGCTATAATTATGAATGCTTTGCGAAAAAAGTTCTTTACCTGTTCCAGTAGCACCTACAATTAATACGTTTGAAGGTGCTTTGGCAAAAATTTTGGCTTTTTTTATAGTTTCCTTTAGGATAGGGCTTTTACCAATGATATTGGTAAATGAGTATTTGGCAATAAGGCCTTTATGGTGAAGTTTAGTTCTTATTTTAAATTCTGTATTATGTACACTGTCAACATTTTGAAAGGTAATAACATTCCCTATCATTTCATTTTCAAGAGATGCGCTAGTTTTATTTAATATGATGCTGCCGTTCTTTGTTTTAAATAGTTCATTTGAATACTCTTGTTTATTATTGAGCATTGTTACAAATTTTGAATTAGAAATAATTTTTTCCATGTTAGTACCAATACATGATGAAGTATCTATATTTAAAATTTTGCCTGCAGATGAATTAATATGAATAATTTTATTATTAACATCTGTTGATATAATGCCTTCATAAGAATGGTTTAGAATAGTTTCAAAATGAGCGGCTCGTTCACGTTCTTTACGACGTATGCCTGCAATATGTTCAGCCTCTCTTATTGCAACCCAAATAGCTTCGCATTCCCAATTAAGAAATGTTGAAATAAAATTTTTTTGTTTGGCTATAGTTAATATTCTGACGCCGCCTATAATATATCGGAAACCTTTTGAAGATATTTTATCTAGTAACATAGAAATATATTCAGCATCAGTATTTTTATAGTAAAAGTGAAAAGGAACAATGTGTGTTTTGCATAATTTACTTGCAGCATGAGCTTGATATGAAATATTGCCAAAACCTACTAAGGCAATTGGATCGTTATTAATGTTTTCTTTTTGTAATGTTATAATGGAGGATACTAGATCCATAGTAGTAACAGGAATTTCTACAACAGGGATATTAGGGTAAAGTTTTTTTAATTTCATGGCAGTGGCCCCTCGTGCAACAAAAATGTCGGCATTATAAATAAGAAGATTAGTTTTTTCTATAGATAGAGATGAAATTATTTCTATTTCAGAATCTTCTTTTTCATTAAAGATTGGACCATAGTAATCCTTATATTCTTCAATAAAATTGTAAACTATTGTCTTAATTTCTTTCTTGGGTACAATGAATAAGATTTTTGACATGGACATATCACTCCTAATTTTTACAAATGCATATTTATAGTTTACAACAATTATTTCAAAAAACAACAATTGTTTAAAAAAAGCAACTCGAAAATTTAGAAAACAAGCACAATAATAAGTTAACGTTTAAAAATTAGAAAAGCATGCAGCCTATAATTGACATGTTATAGACTGCATGCTTTATTAAATTAAATCAATAATTTGTTTCTATTTTTTTACGGAAGTGACATTTATATTGCCATAAGAATCTTTGGAAAAACGATACCATTTGTGAGTCTCAGGTGCAATGAAACCTGTTGTTGTTCCTTTAAGATTTGCACGTTTGGCACATTGTTTACTAATAGAGTAAAGAGTGTTCATGCTGAATTTTTCCTGATGATATGGTAATGCCATTTTAGGGTTAACAGAAGCTATAAAATCTCCAAGCATGGTGGCTACTGGATTTTCTCTGTTACCAATATTTAGTTTTGAGCCATCGCCTAGATTGTTAGCGGCCATTTGATAAAACATTAAATCAGGATTAGTTCCAATATAATTATATTTCCTGAAGTCTGATGGAATTTGTCCACCATATATAAGTATTGTGAAACCTTCTTTGGTGGTAATTTTATAGTTCAATATGATGGTACCTGTTTCGAAAAAATCAAGCTTTAAAGGATCAAATTTTCCATCTTTTCCAAAGTAAAGTGGAACTGTTTTAGGATCTTCAGTTATATAATTTCGAGTAGTATGTTTCCCAAAAAAAGTTTCTAATGTGAAATCAGGGAACTCAAGCTTATCGTTATTGGAAACCCCTTGTACATTATAATTTAAGCTCATGATTTCATAAGTATAGTTAAAGGATGATATAGCTGCTTCAGGCATAACAACTGGAACCCTTGGATATTTTTTAAGTATGTATGGAAAGTCTTGACTATGATCAAAGTGGGTATGTGTAAATAACACATAATCGCAGCCATCAACAATATCAGCAGCAGTCTTTGTTTTATCAAGTATATATTTATTATCTACATTATGATAGTAAGGATCTATAACAATGTTTTTGCCATTTGGAAGTTTGATTTCATTGAAAGCATAACCATTCCATTTAATACGTACTGAAGGGGTTGAATTTTCATCCCAATTTGATGAATCCATATCTTTATCAAGAATTGCAGTTGATTTAGTTTTTTTGCTTGCTTTTAACATCTTAGTAGATGTTAAAGAATAATTTGTCATTAATATTTTCCTCCTACAATTGAATTGTTTTAGTAACTATTAACGTTTAAGTTGATTAAGTTACATTCTTAAAATGAAAACTTGTATCATTATTTTAAACAATCACATATCTATTAAGATTAATTTTTTGAAATTTTAAATGTGACATCATAGATTAGTAAAGCAATATTAATGCCAATGCTTATTATTTATTTGAATTCTCTTTTTAATAAATAATGATAAGTGGTTTGCTTATAAAACTATACATAATTGATGAAATGAAATTTTTAAAAAGTTTATATTTAATCTTGGCTTAAGTTCTGCTTTGAAATCAGTATTACAAAAAACAACAAATGTTTTTATAAACGACAGTTATTTAAAAAAGCAACATTAGAATTTGTTAAAATAAGTAAAATATATGTTGCTTATGGAGCGAAAACTTTGATTTTTCAAATAAAAAAGATTTTTGAGTAGAGAAAGTAAACGTTGGCATGGATTTTGCTCTGATAATAGACAATGGTACCATATAAAAATTTGAATTGATTATAAGAAGGAGCTGAATTGTTTGTTAGAGTGTCAAGAAGTGTTTTAATTATCGGAAAATTAAACAAATTTAAAAAGGATTGATTTTAAATGAGAGATAAAAAACCAATACTAGAGGAAATAGTAACAATACTTATACATAGTGATAAGTCTGGAAGGATAATATTAGAGCATGATTTTGGTAAACAAGTCATGATTCCATTTACAGGAACTGTATCAGGTCCATATTTTAGTGGTAAAGTTTTGCCTAATGGAGTAGATACACAGGAAATTCGGGCGGATGGATTAAAAAGGGTTTCAGCACGTTATTTTATTGAGACAGATGATGGAGAAAAAATTTTTATTGAGAATAATGGAATCATTAATGAAAACGTTGAAGGTGAAAGGTATTTTAGAACAACACCACGTTTTATAACGGCATCAAAAAAGTATTTATGGTTAAATACTAGTATTTTTATTGGCACTGGCGAACGAACAGAAAATGGTCTTGAAATATCAATATATAGAGTACTATAAATGTGTATTTAAAATATTAGAACAAAAGGAGAATTTATTATGAATTATACAACCATTGTTGGATTAGTAATGTTGGCTGTTATTATAGTGGCATTAACTACTAAAAAACTATCATTTCCAATAGCTACGTCTGTTATTCCTATACTAATAGCATGGCTTGCATTAGGGTTTAGCATACATGCTATGGATAAATTTTTACAACCAGCTATTTCTAGTATGTTTATAAAAACAGCATTCATGCTTATGTTTGCGATGCTTTATTTTAATATGGCTTCTGAGTCAGGAATGTTTGACACTATTATTGAAAAGGTACTTCAAGTAAGTAAAGATAAGATGAATATTTATGTAGCTATGGTACTTACAATTATAATTAGCAGTGTAGCAATGCTAAGTGCTAATGTTGCAACAACATATATGATTGCATTTCCTACTTTAGTTCCATTATATAAAAAGTTAAATTTAGATAGGAGATATTTATTAATACTTACTACTTCATCCATAGCTATGATGGGATTTCTTCCATGGGGAATTGCACTTGCTACTATGTCAGCATTTTCTGGGGTGTCACCAGATTTATTAGCAGCTCATTGTTGGAAGGCAGCTTTACTATTTATTCCAATATTTCCTTTTATGATTATGTATTTTGGAAAGTTACACAAGAAAAATGTGAGTACTATTGGTATTGTAGAAACAATATCAGAAGAGGAAGCAGCAATAGAAGAAGAAAGTTCAAATAGAAGGCCAAAACTATTTTTGGTAAATCTTTTTATATTAATATTGGCCATAGTAGCTCTTGTTGCATTTAGATATCCAGCATATATAGTATTTATGTTTGCATATGGCGTTACAGCTGTTATTAATTATCCAAAAATATCTGATCAAAATAAAATTAATGGCAAAGTTGCTCGTTCATATTTTAATCTATTATTTATGCTTATGGCCATTGCAGTGTTTACTGGAGTTTTTAATAGTACAGGCATGACTAAAGGCTTTGTTAAATTAATTATGTGGATTTTCCCACACAGCTTGGTAAGATATGCACATCTTATATTATTGGCTTGTGCAGTTATTGTTTTGCGTTATCTTCCTTACCAAATTTATTTGTCACTTTTACCAATATTGATTGGTGTTGGACACGGGTTTGGACTGACTCCAGTACAAGTAGTTACACCGTATGTTTCCAATATAGGCTTAGGTACAGGATCTTCTCCTATGACAGGTGGAACATATGTAGGAGTTAGTATGGCTGAAATTGATATGGATGAGTATGTTAGCCTTGCAGTTCGTGTACAGAGTGTTTGTAATGTAGTTATAATCGTTCTTGGCTTGATTACAGGTATTTATGTATAACTAGGTAGCTAGATAAACAGTGAGTGTAAAAAATCAATAAATTATCACTTTATGGTATAGTAATTTTCAATCAAAACATTATACCATAAAGGATGATTTAGATAAGATTATAATGTTAAATGTATTTATTTAAGAAAGGCAGGAATTAGCAATGGCAGAAAACATAACTAGGAAAATTTTAAAGTCACATTTAATAGAAGGAGAAATGATTGCTGGACAGGAGATATCAATTAAGGTTGATCAGACGCTAACTCAAGATGCTACAGGAACTATGGCATATTTATCTTTTGAAGCATTAGGCCTGCCAAGAGTTAAAACAGAAGTTTCAGTAAGTTACATAGATCATAATACTCTGCAAACAGGCTTTGAAAATGCAGATGATCATGCATTTTTAGAGACTATTGCTCAAAAATATGGCATATACTGCTCAAGACCAGGAAATGGAATATGCCATCAAGTACATTCAGAAAGATTTGCAGTACCAGGAAAAACTCTTTTAGGTTCAGATAGTCATACTCCTACTTCTAGTGCATTAGGTATGATAGCTATAGGAGCTGGTGGAATGAGTGTAGCAATGGCTATGGCAGGGCAACCATTTCCACTAATTATGCCTAAAGTAATTAATGTTAAATTAACTGGAAAATTAAGAGCAGGAGTTGCAGCTAAAGATATAATACTAGAGCTTTTAAGAAGAATGACTGTTAAAAATGGAGTAGGGAAAGTGGTAGAATATAGCGGTTCAGGAGTAGAAACTTTAAGTATACCTGAAAGATGTACTATAACTAACATGGGTGCAGAATTAGGTGTTACTACATCTGTTTTCCCAAGTGATAAGCTTACTTATGAATTCATGAAATCACAGGGAAGAGAAGCTGATTGGATAGAACTTAAAGCAGATGAAGATGCTGAATATGATGAATTAATAGAGATAAACCTTGATGAATTAGAGCCAATGGTTGCTAAACCACATATGCCAGATAAAGTAATTAAAGTAAGAGAAGCTAGTGATGTAAAAGTTAGCCAAGTATTCATTGGAAGCTGTACTAATTCATCTTACTCAGATTTGGCTAAGGCTGCAATTATATTAGATGGTAAGATTGTAAATCCTAAAGTAAGTCTTTGTATAGCACCAGGATCAAGACAAGTTTTTGAAATGATAACTAGAGATGGAATACTTCAAAAACTAATTTCCACTGGAGCAAGAATTTTAGAAAGTGCATGCGGTCCTTGTATAGGTATTGGACAAGCACCACAATCAGGTGGAGTATCATTAAGAACAAATAATAGAAACTTCATTGGAAGAAGTGGTACTGCTGATGGACAAATTTATTTAGCAAGTCCAGAAGTTGCTGCTGCTAGTGCTGTAACTGGAGTAATAACTGATCCTAGAGATTTAGATGGTATAAATGTAGAAGATTTAAAGAAAGTAAAAGAATCAGCAGAACGTATTATAGATGATAGAATGATACTTTCACCAATAGAGAATACAGAAGATGTTGTTGTAAGAAGAGGTCCAAACATCAAACCTTTACCATTAAGAGGAGCAATGGAAGACAAGGTAGACGGTAAAGTACTTTTGAAGGTTGGCGATGACATTACAACTGATGATATTATGCCGGCTGGCTCAAAAATTCTTCCTCTTAGATCAAATGTACCAGCAATTTCACAATATGTATTTTATGGAATAGATAAAACATTCCCTAAAAGAGCAAAAGAGAACAATGGTGGAATTATTGTAGGAGGAGTAAATTATGGTCAAGGTTCTAGTAGAGAACATGCAGCACTTGCACCTATGTATTTAGGAGTAAAAGCTATTTTAGCTAAATCTTTTGCTAGAATTCATCATGATAATTTAATTAACTATGGTATATTACCATTAAGATTTAAGGATCAATCTGATTATGACAAGATTAGTCAAGATGATGTTTTAGTTATAGATAATGTTAAAGATAAAATTAAAAATAGTAGATTTATAATATTGAATAAAACAAAGAATATGAAAATAGAAGCTTTTGCAACTATTTCAGATAGACAAAAAGATGTGTTATTAAGTGGTGGACAGCTAAATTATATTAAAAAATTATTATAGTATAATTTATGGTTACGTAAATAAAAGTTATTAGATAGATCGTACTTAAATGGACTAATGACGTATAAATAATAGATTGCTATTAGGATGTTGGAGGTCATTAATGTGAAAAATATAATGTTTGTTGCAGTATCGGAAAAAATGAAAGAAGTAGCTTTGCAAGTGAATTCAGACATGGGTTTAGATATTCCTGTTATAGTTAGTTCTATGGAAAAAAGTAGAGATATTGTAAAAAACAATTCTAATATAAGTGTTTTTATTAGCCGAGGCAAGACAGCAAAATTACTACAACAATTTTCTGGCAAAACTGTAGTTTACGTTACATGTTCAACTGGTGATATTCTAGAACCGATACAGAGGCTAACTACTTATGGAATTGATAAAATTGCTGTAGTAGCATCACCATTTCTAATTGGTGAAGGTTTTTATGATTATAAAGTGGGAAACACTGAAATATATATTCGTCCCTATGAATTGGAAGAGTTGGATAAGTTAGTTTTAAAACTTGAAAAGCAAGGAATAAGAGGCGTTGTTGCTGGATCAACTGCAATTAAGGCAGCAAAAAAGTATGGTATGAAAGTTGAGCCGCTAGATACAAAAAAAGTTTCTATTAAACGGGCTATAGATGAAGCTATTGGAATTGCTAAATCAAAAGAAAATGAATATTTACAGGAGAAAAAAAGGGCTGAAGAGATTCATCAATATGCTTCCAAATTATATTCAGCTATAGAACAGTCTAATGCTGCTGTTGAAGAACTGGCTTCCTCTTCAGAGGAACTTGCTTCTATGAGTCAAGAAACTGCTAATATTGCAACTAAAGCCTTCAAAGAAGTAAATAATACTTCATCAATATTGAAAATTATTCAGCAAGTGGCCAAGAGTACGAATTTGTTAGGCTTGAATGCTGCTATTGAGGCATCAAGAGCTGGTGAATATGGAAGAAGCTTTTCTATTGTTGCATCAGAAATTCGTAAATTATCTGCGGAAAGTAAGGTTTCTGCTAGCAAAATAGGTACTATGCTGAATGGATTACGTAACTCTGTTGAATTTGTATTAAAAAATGTTAAACAGAGTAACGCTATTACACAAGAGCAAGCACAGGCAAATCAAAATATTGCTCATATGTTAGAAGAACTGAGCGATGTCGGAGGCAAACTAATAGATATGATGAAGAAATAAGATATTTTTATATTAAACTGTAAATTTTAATGAATAAAATTTAAGTTAGGCAGGAAATGAGAGGGCGAGAAAATATGAATGTAGAAGAAGAGTCCTTAAAATTACATAGAGAAAAGCACGGTACTATAGAAATCGTTGGAACGATGCCATTGAGAAACGGTGATGATTTGGCAGTAGCTTATACACCAGGTGTGGCAGGGCCATGTCTGGAAATTGCCAAGGATGAAGAAAAGGCATATGAATATACAATAAAAGGGAAGACAGTAGCTGTAGTTACAAATGGAACTGCAGTACTAGGACTTGGCAATATAGGACCAGCAGCAGGTCTTCCTGTAGTTGAAGGCAAAGCTCTTTTACTTAAAAGATTTGCAAATGTAAATGCAATACCAATATGTGTAGATTCTACAGATCCTGATGATATAGTAAATACTATTAAAAACATTGCACCGGGATTTGGCGGAATACACCTTGAGGACATAAAAGCACCTGAATGTTTCTATATTGAAGATAAGTTAAAAGAAGAATTAGATATACCAATATATCATGATGACCAGCATGGTACTGCCATTGCAGTGTTAGCAGGTCTGTACAATGCATTGAAAATAGTAAATAAAGACATTAGTGATATAAAAGTTGTTATAAACGGTGCTGGTGCTTCAGGTATTGCAACAGCTAAGCTTTTGATTTCAGCAGGAGTAAAAAACATAGTACTTTGTGACATAAATGGTATAGTTTACGAAGGAGATGACTGCTTAAACGAACCTCAGAAACAAATAGCAAAGGTAACAAATAGAAGTTTAGAAAAGGGAACATTAAAAGATGCAATGAAAAACGCAGATGTTTTTATAGGTGTTTCTGCTGGAAATGTAGTAACTGGTGAAATGGTAGAAGTTATGAACAAAGATAGTATAATTTTTGCATTAGCCAATCCAACACCTGAAATAATGCCTGAGGAAGCAAAAAAAGCAGGAGCTAAGGTTATAGCAACAGGAAGGTCAGATTTCCCAAATCAAATAAACAATGTTTTAGTTTTCCCAGGAATTTTCAAGGGAGCTTTAAGTGTAAGAGCCAGGAAAATATGTGATGAAATGAAAATTGCAGCAGCTAAAGGACTTGCAAATTTAGTAAAGAAAGATGAATTAAATGAAGAATATATAATACCAAGTGTATTTAATAGAAATGTTTGTGATGCAGTTTCCAAAGCAGTTATGGATGTAGCACAAAGAAATAATAAAGTTACAGCATAATTATGTATTTGTTGTTGGCTTAGTGGGGAGGTGGCTGCAGTGGAATACCTTAGTTTACAAGAAGAAATAATAGATAAAAGAGACTTTAGAAGACTGCAGGAAGTAGAACAATTCCTTTTAAAACAGGGATTGCGATTTGACAAAAATGTGGAATACACGATAGCAATATATGAAGAAGATAAAATAATTGCTACAGGGTCCTTTGAAGATAGAATTTTAAAATGTATAGCTGTAGATGACAGCTGTAGGAGCATGGGAATCTCGAACAAAATAATATCTGAGCTGGTAGCAGAAGAGTACAGGCGTGGAAACAGCCACCTTTTTATTTACACAAAGCCTAAGAACTATAAAATGTTCAGTGATATGGGATTTTATAAAGTGGCCAAGGTTATGGACAAAGTTCTTTTGCTGGAAAATGATCCTTTAGGTATATATAAGTTTATAGAAAAGTTAAAAAAGAAGAAGGTAGATGGAAGGGTAGTTTCAGCTCTTGTCATGAACTGCAATCCTTTTACACTGGGTCATAAGTACTTGATTGAAAAGGCTTCTAGAGAAAGTGATGTAGTTCATGCATTTATGGTATGGGAGAACAAATCAGTTTTCCCATCTGATGTAAGATACGAACTAGCCAGGCAGGGAGTACAGCATTTAAACAATGTAGTATTCCATAAAGGTGAAGATTATGTAATCTCAAGTGCAACTTTCCCATCTTATTTTATAAAAAAGCAGAATGAGGCAGCCAGGCTGCAATCGCTGCTGGATATAGAAATCTTCACTAAATACATAATACCTGCTTTAGGTATTACTAGAAGATATGTAGGAGAGGAGCTTTTTTGTGATGTTACTAGAACCTATAATAATGTGATGAAAGAAATGCTTCCCCATTGTGGTGTAGAAATTATGGAAATTCCAAGGTTTAGTATAAATGAAGAAGTTATTAGTGCCTCAAAGGTAAGAAATCTGATAAAAGAGAAGAAGCTTTCACAGGTAAAGGATTTAGTACCGGACACTACCTACAGATTTTTGTGTTCAAAAGAGGCAATACCAATAATTAATAAAATTCAAAATAAAAGAAATTTAATGATAGTGTAAAGTGAGCTATGAAAAAAATAACTCTAAAAAATATGCCTGTAAGAGCTTAGGTAGTTGTGAATTTTTTCTAAAATAAGGTTTGATTGTTAGAACCGCCACCCTTGACTGCATGATAAATAAATGCTCTAAAATTGCAACCGACGGCGAAGAAACTCAAAAACAGATAGAGTTCACCGTCTTGTTCACAGCATTTT
>NZ_LITT01000009.1 GCF_001636845.1 Clostridium ljungdahlii | reverse complement strand
CCCTTCGGGCTTGCCCTTGATGGCGTTATAAATAAATGCTAAAATGCTGTGAACAAGACGGTGAACTCTATCTGTTTTTGAGTTTCTTCGCCGTCGGTTGCAATTTTAGAGCATTTATTTATCATGCAGTCAAGGGTGGCGGTTCTAACAATCAAACCTTATTTTAGGAAAAATTCACAACCACCTAAGCTCTTATGGACATATTTTTTAGAGTTATTTTTTTCATAGCTCACTTTACACTATCTTAGAGCTGGCTTTACTTCACATAAATTTTATTTTACAACACATAATTAATAATACTTCAAGTTTAAAATATTCAAATTAAATTCGTTACTACCAAACTATATTTTTTATTACAATAATCTATTAAATAATTCGCAAAAAATTTTAATTCATTTTCTCTTTTAAATTCTGTTTCATATAAAGATCTATCACAAGAGTTTTTTCTAATTCTTATAGCCTCTTCAATAATTAATTTATACTCATCAGGAATACTCATTATTGTATACTTAGCAGATTCAATTTTAGTAGCTATGCTTTTATTATCAAGGGTGTATAATATTCTGCATAATGTCAAAACAGCAAATTCAATCCATTCATCTGATAAAAATGTATTCTTTTCACACAATTTCTTTTTCCAATAACTATTTAAATTATAATTCATTGTTTCTACAATATTACTCCACTGAACATTTATATTTAGGCTGCTAACATCAGGACTATTTATAGATATTCCATTATATTTTAATGTCCACCAAGTAACATAATTTATATCATAATAACCATAACTATTGAGCTTTTCATCACAGAAATATAAATAAGGTTCTATTTTGGAATTAGGTTTTCCTACCTTATCTTTAGTAAGATACATACCTTCCATTCTTTTAGCATATTTAAATTTACTATTTAATTCATTATGTATAAGGGCTACTATTGATATATCTTTGTCTTCAAAATCTTTGTTTAGTATTGTAATAAAGTCAATATCACTTTTATCCTTATCAAAACCACCTAAAGCGACAGAATTATAAAGGTACACACCAAATATGTTACTTCCAAAATATTTTTTTAAATTTGCTTCATATTCATATAACATAGGTCTTAAGATATTAGGAATTTTTTCATTCATATTGACACTCCTTATTTACATCTAATTCTTCTTTGCTATAATCGTAAACTCTCCAGGTACATCTTCATTTGCCCAAGATGGATGTTCATCAAATCTATTAAGAGTAAATCCATTTTCTATAACTGCATTAATGATTTCACTAATGGTATATTTCCTATAACTACATAATGGCATTTGTCTGCGAATTTCATCAGGAAAAAATCTTGCATGAGCCATTTCACCTTCAAATACATTTGTTGAAAAATAACTCATTGTTGGCTGTTCTAACCCTAGTATATCTGATATCTTTTGAAATGGATGAAAGTCACTACAAATCATTTTTCCATTTGTTTTTAAAAGCTGCTGCATTATTTTCATAAATTGGTTGATATCATGGAAATAATACAGGATTCCTCCTTCCATAAAAACCACGTCAAAATATTTTTCATATTTTGTCATATCAATTTTCAATACATCACCAACTATAAAATCAATATCCACATTAGCTTCATCTGCAACTTCAAGTGCATACTTTTTATTATCTTCTGAAATATCAAAGTATGTATGTTATATAATTTACTTTTCCAAAGTCATTAATAAAATTAATGACTTTATGTCCTCATTTTGATTTGCCCATTGTTTTATGTTATTTAAAAAAGATGAAATATCCATTTTAACCTCCATTTGATTTTAAAGCTGCAATTTAATAAGCAATATAAGAACATCGTGAACTATGGGCATACTCATTTAACAAGACTATTCTTTCGATATAATATGAATAATATTTTCATTTATTTTAGTTAAATTAGTTTTTAAAAAGTTAGGCACAATATTTATATGCTCCAATTCATCAATAGGTATCCACTGTAAAGTTTCCTTTTCACCTTGGTCGGTATATGTACCATCTAAAATATTTATTCCATCAATGTATTTCATTAAATAAAAGAACACAATTTCGTGATGATGTTCTCCTGCTATTTCAAAAAATCTTTCTTGGATAAAGCAAAGTCTATCAATTTTAAATTCAATTCCTGTTTCCTCATGGGACTCGTGGATAACGGCTTCCTCCGAGGTTTCATTTATTCTAACTTTTCCCCCAACTGTATAATAACATGGATAATCTTCATGTTTTGCCATAAGCAATCTGTTGTCTTTGATAATAATTGCCGCAACCCTATAAATAAAGCAACTTTGATTGGTTTTAAATACTATATCTTTATCTTCCACATACATACTCCTGTTCATTATATAAACACTCTTTTCTTCGTCATAAATTATAATGGTTCATATATGGTGATTTTACGATTAGCGAATTATATTAAGAATATTCCACAGTAAAATAATTTCTAATTATGCTTATTTGATTATGTCATCCTTGTATTTCCCGGAATCAATTTTTTGATATATCATTCTTACAAAACTTTCTTTTTTATCTGTATATGTAATCCTATCATCCGGGTATTGCTTTACTAAAGATATTTTCAAATCACTATACTCTTTAGCATACTCTTCATGCTCATTTAGGAAATCTCTGAATCGTGTCACAAAATAAAAGTCAACATTGTTTAATTTATAACAATGAATGTGCCTTAATGAAATCTCTCCTTCACCTCTTAAAACAAAAAGATACCTATTCTTTTTGTTGTTTTGTGCACCACAATAATCGTAACCTGCCCTTTTCATTCCTTCTATGTTCATATCTTCAAATGATTTTAATACTATGGCAATATCAAGTATTGGCTTGGCGTAGATACCATTAATTGAGGTGCTGCCTATATGCTGTATGTCATTTACATTATCCCCGAAAATTTCTTTCAATTGTTTTTTTGCTTCTTCAAATTCCTCTTTCCATTCTTCACAATGAGGCAATAGTCTAACCTTATGACGCTCAACTCCTTGCATTCTTACTCCTCCTAATATCGTAGAATAAGAACATTCCATCTTAACAATTAAATTTTCTTGCTAAGTCTTTTATTAAGTTCCCAAAGTGCTACTTTATTTCCATCCCATTTTAAACATGAAATAGCATCATTATAGCTCATCCACCTGTATTCTGTATGTTCATGTGAAAGTATTAATTGTTTATCTATTATCTCAACTCCATAACAATTTTCTGGTATCACATAGATATTTTCATCCCAATAAATACTATCTGCAAATTCTTCAGCAGGAATTGAATTAACTGTGTCTAACTTCACATACGGTAAATCTTTAGAAATTCCTCCTTCTTCCCATGCTTCTCTTTTAGCTGACTCCATTATCGTTTCGCCATCTTCTCCACCGCCAGAAATAGCTTGCCACCAACCTTCATCACTTCTGCGAAATATAGCATATTCTATACCCTTATCATTTATATAATAAGGAAATACTAAAACTTGATATGGTGCTCTCATACTTACCCCTACTTTCTTATATTAACCTATAGTTCTTCCATAATATTTTACCTTTTTAAAGTTGCAATCTAAATATAAATTATTTAATTTGCAATTTTGTACTTAGTATCAGTTACTTTAAATATTTTTTTCATCAATAATAATGTCATTATAATTTACTAGACCTCTAGTTTTTTTAATCTCATTTTTTGTTGGAACTTTTTCATGATTTGTCCCTATACCCCATAGATCAGTAATTGGTTCTATCGTTGGATCAAAAGCACCATTAGAAAATTTTTCTTTGGAGAGTTATTTTCATAGCCTTAAGCTATTGAATTTTATTATTTTCTTCTATATTGATCCCAGCTAATTTCATTAAATACATGGCATTTCTTGTAGTTGAAATTCCAACTTTCAATTTATAATCAAAATGAATCATACTATCTCTATAATATTCAGAAAAGTGATAATTTTTAACCTTTGAGTTTTTATGGTTTGCCATTTCACCTAACTCTAAATCGTGTGTAGATATAAATCCCAAGTTCCCAGCTCTACTTAATTGTCTTACTAAAATCATAGCTCCAGTATGCCTGTCTTTTGAATTAGTTCCTTTAAAAATTTCATCTAATAAAAATAATACTTTTTTCCCTTCCTTTGAGGCTTTAACAATATTTTTGATTTTTAATATTTCTGCATAAAAAGAAGATATATTTTGTCCTAGATTATCATTTATTCTCATACAACTATATATATCCATAATAGTACAGCAAAATCCATTTGCACATACAGGAGCCCCAGCATATGCTAATACAATGTTAATTCCTACAGTTCTCATAAATGTACTCTTTCCAGACATGTTTGAACCTGTTATAAGCATAACTGGATATGGTTCTTCTATTTTTAAGTCATTATATACTCGATTTTCTCCTAAAAGAGGATGTCCCATATTTGTCGCTATAATTCTTGACGATCCAGTTACAATTTTAGGCATACTCCAATATGGATTATCATGCTTAATAACTGCAACACTACCTAATGCCTCTAATTCTGCTATTATATTAATCCACTTTTTAAAATCATTTCCTGATTTTATCTTCCATCTTTCAATAGAAATAGTCCAGTGATATTCTATCATGAGAATCGGGTTTAAAATAGAATATATCATATTGCGTCTATTAGCTATAGATTCACAAATTTTAGAAAAAGTATCTATTTGTTTAGATGCACTTAATTCATCTTTACTATTAAGTCCTTTGCATAAATTCATAATATACCTTGACTTAAATTTATACTTTTCTATAAGTCTAAGCATATTTCTATATACTTTTATGCTATCATTATATTTCTCAGCAATAATTAAATTTTTCATTCTGTCTTCTCTTTTTATTCTTAAGAAAATGAATTGAATCAATATAAAAAGAACAGGAATATAATTAGGAATTAAGTAAAATAATTCTGGTACACTCTTATGAATATCAAATAAAACAGCTAGAGCATAATAAAATATTTTAACTGCTAACGTTACACTCGTTGCCGCAGTTACTATTGAAAAAATTCTTAAAGTCCAAATAAATTGCTTTTTTAATACATACTTATTTCTTTTTTTAAACCATAAAAAAAGTTCTTCTGGATTTTGTTTATGGTTAGAAATTATTTTTGCTTCTGCCTCAAATCGCTGTCTAAAACATATTTTGTGTGCAAGTTCTATAATTGCAGACTGTCTATCATATATATTTTGTTCACTTTTAGGCTTTTCTGTTAATAGTTTCTTCAACTTTTGTCTTCCAATATAAGTATGAGCTGTATTTATCCATTGAAATAAAGAACCCTTACCGAAAATATCAAGATCGTATGAGTAATTATGATTCTTATTTATAAAATCTTCACCAATATCCTCAAAATCTTTCCACTTCCCCTTCAATCGTTTTATTGCAGTTTCATTTACTTCGTATAATGCAACCATATATTTTTTTTATTTTCTATACCTCTATGTAAATAAGCTAGGTAAAATAATAAAATAAGCATAACTAAAACTATAGAATTAAATAAAAAAGGCTTTTTTAATATATACATTCTCACTAAAACTATAATTCCTAGTACAAAAACAACAAATCTTAGCCTACTTATAGTATCTATACATTTTTGTTGCTTTTTAAGTAATAGGTTATATTTACTTTTTCTTTTTTCATATTTTTTTAGTGCTGGTATCATCTTATTTCCCTCTATTTCACAGGAATTTTTAATTTCATAAATAAATGTTTTAACTTTAAATATAAGCATATATCGTGGCAATAGGTCCATCCATATAACCATAGGCAAAGTAGAAATGAAAAAAGTAGTATTGTCTTTTTAGTTGATGAATAATGCAAGAATATTATGTCTTAATCTATTATATATTAATTGTTTCCTTAACACATCTTAAAAACGAAAGATATATGAATAGCACAAGAAATATTGCGTAATCTGCAAATATAATTTTATTCATTTGTATCCTTGCCCCCAATATACCTGCAAATACCATACCTATTGGCATTAAAGCAGAAGATAATGCATTTTCAAATGCAAATACTTTTGACCTCATATCTGAGGGTACAAAATTTTGCATACTTGTTTGCAATAAGGAACCCATTACTGCCAGGCATAGGCCATCAATAAAAAACAATACGGCAATAAAATAAAAATTTAAAGTCATGGAGTAAATAATCATAGTACAGGAAATTATAATTCCACTTATAATAAATACATAAAACTTATTTTCTTTTTTCATTTCAAACACAGACAGAATAGTATAACCCACAAATATTCCAAAAGTATTAATTGCCATTGCTATTCCATATAATCCAACTCCCAGTTGATTATTTATTTTGAACCAAGGTAATGTGAGAGTCATTGACATTGAAGCAAACAAGTTCAAAAAAGAAATGGTAATATAAATATACTTGATACCTTTTAATTTATTTACAAGATGTATACCTATTTTCATATCTTCGATAAAATTTATATTTTTTAGAGATGATTTAATTTGTGGTATTTGAGCAAAGCACTCTGAAGTTGCTGAAAATAAAAAACTAAGTCCATTAAAGATAAATAAAATGGGGGCACCAACAATTTGGACTAAGAAACCGCCAAAAGCATATCCTACCATATCATTTACTGAACTGATTGAAGAAAGTATAGAATTAGCCTTTAGTAATTTAGATTTTGGAATTATATCAGGTATACAAGAATTTATAGTTGGATAAAAAAAGCAACTGCATACACCTGTAATAATACCTGATATAAAAACCATCCATACTTGTAAAGAACCTATTATGGCTGTTATTCCAATAAAGAGAATAGTTATACCACTAATAACATCAGTAGTAATCAACACTTTTTTTCTATCATGCCTATCAATAAAAGCTCCAGCAAATGGAGAAATAAATACTTTAGGCAAAGTGATAGCTGCTAAAAGTGTACCCATTAATGATACAGAACCTGTTTTCGTAAGGACCCAAAACTCAAGTGCAATATTAAAAACATTATCTCCCAAAATAGATACTGCTTGTCCTTGAAATAATAAAGTAAAATTTCGATTCCATATTTTATCACTGAATTTTTTATTAATTTTAGAATTATCAACTAAATTTAGTTCGTTCACTGTATCTTTAACTGCTTTGTCCATAATTCTCCTTTAATATTTGAAACTTTAAAATATATTATAGGTGCGTCTTAATTTACAGTTGCGGCATTTTATAAAAACATTATTACTAAACACAAAATTTCTATTACAAAAAAGATACTTGCTCTTTTCCAACTCTAATAAAATAATTCACACCTCATATTGACTAAAAATAACAGATACTCACCTTACAGTGTTTGAATATATTCATATAAAGTATACCAAAATAGATTAAAGAAGAAAAGAAATACAAATAGTGGAACAAATTGTTTTCTGTCATAAACTATGCACAAAAATACAAATACAATAGTTATAAAAAGCACTGTATTATAAAGAACAGGTATAATTTTTTCAAACATTTTAATTCTCTTTTTACTCATAAAATTATCCTTCTAAATTTATTTTTTATATAGCATATCTATATGTGGAATATTATCCTCTAGATATTCTTCTGAAACTGCTTTAAAGCCAAGACTACTATAAAAATTAAGTAAATATGCTTGTGCTTGAATTTTTATAGTATCTTCTTTTAAAGTATTTTCTATAAATTCAATAGCTTTCAACAGCATTTCTCTTGCAATTCCTTTACCACGATAATTTCTTTTTACGACTACTCTTCCTATTGATATTTCATCGTAAGAAACTCCCTTTTCCAAAATTCTTAAGTATGCAATTACTTCTCCATTTTCTTCAGAAAATAAATGATATGAATTTAAATCTTTATCATCACAGTCAAGGTATGCACACTCCTGTTCTACAATAAATACTTTATTTCTTAATGCTAAAATTTTGTATATTTCTTCGACCTTAAATTGACTAAATTTTTTAATGTCCCAATTCATTAAATTACCTCCATATACATAGAATATTAGATTTTAATATAATGCTTACCCTCCTAATAGACACAAAAGCACTGAATATTATTCCTCCTTAAAAAGGCCCTAATGGAATATATTCAGTGCTTCTTAACATCCTTACCCGGGGATAAGAATAAGCATCATATTATTTAATTGCCTTATATGGTATCATAAAATTAACTTTTAAGCAATAGTGAATTTAAGCTAGCTTATAAATTCTTATTTATCTTTCTGTTATATAAATAATTCATCTTCCTTAAGAATCCCCTCCTTTCTCAATCATGCTCCACCAGCTTTCACAACCATAACTGATTTTATTTAATAAAAAAATCATTGTATTAAGATAAATTTAAGATAATTTTAATCCAATTTTAATCTTCTTGAAATATAGTAATTTTAAAAATAGTAAAATGAAAAGGTGATAACAAAATGATTGATTCTATAAGTAACAGCCAGAATATAATATGGACTTCTTCAAATCCTAATATAGCTATCGTAAGTGATGGAATAATAACTGCAGTAGGTGCTGGTACTGCTATTATTACAGCAACTACTGTTAATGGAAAAACTGCTTCTTGTATTATAACTGTTAGCAATAATATTATATCAATAATTAATCCAATTACTGCTACTGTTAATATAGGTGATATTTATACATTACCAACAACCGTTATAGCGACATTATCTGACGGAACAACTAAAGCTTTAGCTGTAACATGGGACAAGCCAGCAATTACAACAGCAGCAGGGACTTATAAATTTACAGGTACTTTAACAATGGTTAATGGTATAGTAAATACAAATAATATAACTGCAACAACCACATTAATTGTTAAATTTATCAATTAATGCCTCCATAATCATTGCTAGTAGAATCAATTTGAGCTATGTAAACTCCTTCCCTCCACTGGCATTACCCAGTCTCTGCAGTACTATGAGACTATCCGACTACCTGTCATTTGTTTGACATTCTCCGTTTTATTGTTGTTTGCCATACTTATTTTCAAGAAACAACAGTCTCTCCCTAGTTGATAATTAGCCACAGTGTAAAGCATGATTGGCCCTTTGACCCCGCAGTGCCACATAGCTCTTGCCATTATGACCTATGCGATGTTGTTTTCCGCAGTAATTAATACGTCAACCATCTGGATATATAAAATTTCGAGGCTCAATAGCTCTTCAACCCTGCTTTCTCGCTGTCTACGCTTAGTTCCCACCATTACTGATGGCAACTCAAGACTCGCTACTACTGGTTAACTAGACCTTACTCAGGCAGGATTTCCACCTGCTAGGTCAATTACCCTTTGCTGGGCGCACAATTACTTTTTATGCCAACAACACTATCTCCACCTAATACTTCTATACATTATAAGTCTTATATGTGATTCGTTTACCTCAGACCGAGAATTTGCAATGCTTCCTTCAGATTTCTCCTCACAGAGGACATCCTCGCCTTCAGCTAGTAGTTCCCACTATCAAGTCCACAGCTGACTTTCGCCGCCAAGTTGTCGCCCATACTGGACGCACCTAAAAAAGAACAGGTATGTATTTTTAAACATACTCTGTTCCATAACCATAATATTTATTTTTTAACCTAATGACATTGGGATTTCTCCCCCCTAATCACTCGTCTACCACCATCCGTATTACAGGACCCCTCCCCACAATACTTCAGTTGGTCTACAAAATTAGAAAAACCACTAATTGCCCATTTTTGTCTTAGCATAGGTTTTGTCGGATTATCTATATTAAAGCCACATTAACCTAGTAAAATAAATATATCTCACATAGCTAATATATAAGTGTGGTATATCGCCATTTGACATTTAAAAAGGTACTCTGAATTATAAATGTAATCAAGATTAAAATGAGCGTTTAAAAGAGCACAACATTGACAAAATTTATAATTCAGGAATGGGGTTAATAAGGTCAAATAGCTAAGTTTACAAGTACTTAGTTTACTATGTTTACTACGTATTTTTATAGTATAGATAAGTCGGAAATGTTGGCGACACACCTCAAAATAGTTCAAATTATTTTGGTTCTCTATCTCAGCTTAAAATTAATTTATTCTTCACTGCCTATTAATAAATTAATTTCATCATACGTTATAACCTTATTGCTTCTTTCTCCAAATTTTCTAACAACTGGAGTTGGATTTTGATTAAAATTCATACTAAGACTTTGATTAGAGTAGTGCCCAGCTGGGTCAATATAATATTTGAAGTCAATTATTTTTTCTACATCTATGTCCGCATATACAATTCCTTCTGTTTCTGCTTCAATCATTTTACTAATTGGTTCTCCATCAGGTCCATAAATGCAAGTATGTCCACTTTTAAACGTATCAAAATAATCTCTTTGCTCTTTCGTTTCACAAATCATATTTTTCATTTCTTCTGAATAAATTGACGAAGTCATTAATACAAAAGTTTGAGTAGAAATTGCATAATATCTACTTGAGATTTCATCATCAAAATATCCAGGCCAAGATGCTACATGAACTTGTTCATTTTGAGAATTCATAGCAAGAAGATCTAATGGTACCTGATGTTCCCAGCACATACATCCACCTAAATTTCCAATTTCAGTTTCAAATACAGGCATTAAGTTTCCACTTCCATCACCCCAGCAGAGTCTTTCAGCAACAGAAGCCCTCATTTTTCTATGTTTTCCAATTAAATCTCCTTCTTTATTAAACCATAATTGTGCTAGATACAATGATCCTCCATCTTTCTCACTGCAAGAAATACAAATGTAGATTTTATTTCTTTTTGCTGCTTCGCTTATTTTTTGAATTGCCAAACTAGGAATTTCTACTGCATTTTTATACAATTTGTGATACCACTTTCTTGTGTATTCTGGATGTCCAATAAAAGCAAACCAAGGGTATCCTGGTAAGAAAGCTTCTGGAAATGCTACTAATTCTGCTCCATTTGATGCTGCCTCATCAATTAACTTACAAGACTTTTCAACTGTTGCATCTAAATTCAAATATACTGGTGCAGCCTGAACTGCTGCTGCTTTAAATTTCGGATATTGTTTTGACATAATTATATACACCTCATTTTTGATATTTTATATATAATTTTTATTAATCAATAAAAGCTTGCACAAGTTATTTATCAAGTTAATTATAGCACTTATTTTTTTGTTGAATATCAAATTATATTTTACACATATAAACCATTAATTGATACTTCATATAGTATAATGCATTATTGTTATTTAATTACATTTTCACTCCAGTAAACAACAAAATCAATAAATTTTTTTGTTGCATCAGATACGTATCCTCCCTTTTTTAAAATGATACAAGAGGACCATTTACAAGATTGGTCTTGGAAAGGAATTACCACCAAATCATGATGTTTCATATCTTTACTAATAAAATCAGTAGTAACAGAAACACATTTATTTTGATGACAAAGTTTATGACAAAGACTAAAACCACTTGTCTCAAAAATAATTTTGGGTTCAAATCCAAAATTGTTACATTTAGCTCTAATTATAGAATTCAACTTAAATTTTTTGCTTTCAATAACCATATTGACATCTTTTAAATCTTCAAATGATATTTCTTTTTTTTTGCTTAAATTATGTCTTTTATTAACTAAAAGACATAACCTATATGATTTTAAAGGAATCTTATTAAACTTTGTATTATCAATTGGTTCTATAGTAAATCCTAAATCTGCTTTGCCATTTTCTACATTTTCATCAACATAAATATCTGGAAATTCTTCATATTCAAAGTCTATGTACTGATTCTTATTTTTAAAATTTAAAACACAATTTGGAGTAAGTAATCTTAAAATACCGTAGGCTGAAACCAATTTTATTTTTTCTCTATTAATATTCAATATTTTCTCAATATTAATATTCATTTTTTCAAATTCATCTAAAATTTTCTTACAGCTTTCTTTAACTACAATCCCATAGGATGTAAGTTCCATTCCACTAGATTTCCTTAAAAACAATTTAACGCCTAATTTGTTCTCTAATCTTTTTATAGCTTTACTTAATCCTTGAGGAGAAATAAACAGAGATTTTGATGCTTTTGTAATACTTTTATCTTCACATACTTGTAAAAAATCAGATAAATCTTGTATTGCTATATTTTTCATATGTATTCTCCTTTCACAGTTTTCACTGATTAACGTGAGTAAGATAAAAATTATAGTAATTTCAATACATATAGAACTGTAAAGAATAGTATTTTCCGATTAATCCCTTACTGAAACTTTTCTACTTGGTTTAGTTTTTATTTGATCTTTATTTTTTTGACTTACTTATCCAAGTAAAAATTGTGCTATTTGATATTCTATGCTTTCTTCCTGCTAAAGAAACATTTTCTACCTCTTTAGCCTCTTTCAATGTTTGTTCTTTTTGTTCTTGAGTATAATGTTGTCCTCTCATAGTTACCTCAATTACTTACTATATTTAGTATATAGCATATATATTGTAATTGTCCAAATATCTATAGTAGCTTAACAGATTGCTTAAAGCTTTGTATTTAGCTCCATTTGAATCTTCAAAGAAATGGAACCTATCACTCGTAACTGGCGGAAAGTATGCGGAGAACTATCGATAATGTTTGAAGTAAGGTTGCCTAATTAATCCTTTATCCATATGGCCTCCATGTATAGATCCTATAGTTAAAACCACTGCATTTCCTGGTTTCACTTTTCTAGGAACAATTTGTTGCAAGCTCATATATATCTGATTTACTACAGCAATAGGATCCACACAGTCTTGAGGCAGGAACCATGTCCGCCTTTTCTTCAACCATTTTTCTAGCACCAGCTGCAATCTCTTCTGCTGGCTGAAAAACAAATTTTACTGCACCAGCAAACTCTTCCTGTAACTTACTTAAAATCATTGCTGCTCCTAAGGTCCATCCAAGTTGATTAATTGTTTCAAATTAAAAAAAAGTAAAAGAATCCTATTTCAATAAAGATATATTTTTTGCTCTTTTAAAAACCATGTTTTGGTTATTATAATATTTATTGTAAAAATTATGTTTTCTATCTTGACTTTTAAAATTTCTTATATGAACAACATATTTTTGTAACTGGATTAGTTTTTTCTCTTTATTTCTCACTATTAATATGGAGTAAAATCTTAAAGGAGGAACGGTTAACTCGTTTATAATTTAAATTTTTATATAAAAAAATCCCCACCCTGCAGGTGGAGAAAAACATGTTTTTTAATTTTATTTTACTAACTTTTGTTACTATGTATTTATTTCTATATTATAGATGTAAAAAATATAACCTTTGAAAAAGTAGCTAAAAGCATCCTAAAATTTAACCATGAATAATACAGTGCTTCAATCAATTAAACTAATACAATGTATTTTACATAAAATCTTTATAAGAAATATCTATATTATTAGTTGAGCTAATTCTTACATCAAAATTACCACTTGCATTTTTGCCAACAATCCTTATTAAATATTTTCCCTTTGTGGATATTATAAAGCTTATTTCTGACTCCTTATCTTTTGCTTCAATTTTACCAACAATTTTATAATTTGGATCAAGAGCTACAATACATAACTTACCCTTAGTAATTTTCGTATTACTATGTACAGTTATTTCATTGTTCTTATTAGAGTCAATTTGAATCAATGACCATTTACCATTAAACCCGCCAAAATCAAAACTTTCACCATTATTAGTTTTCTTGTTATTCTTATTATATGCAAAACTTGTTTCATTATCTGATTTACTTGTTAGATAATTATTACTAAATTCATTAAAGAAAGTATTTTTGCTTAAAAACATACCTATTCCTATAATTATTGTAATTACTGCTAAGCAAGAAATTATTGATTTGTTTTTCCGTTCCATTATGTTACTCCTCGTATAATAAGTTTATAGCCAAGAAAAACTGGTTATAAACTTATCTTTTTTATAGTATAGAGATAGGAGACATCTTTGAGGGATTCTTCCTCATCCTATTCCCATCTATACAATTAATATTTATATATTCAATAAAGATTATCCTGTGGTATGATATCAGCAGAGTCTGATGTCCGAAGGCACTGCTTTCACTCCTTTCAGCCAACGCTTGTTGTGTCTGCTTTTTTAGCTTTCAGCCTGGTTCATGTAGCATATTCCGCTTACACAGATGTTTCATCCCCTGTCGTAGCTCCAGCAAAAAAGCTGGCAGGGTGCATGCTGATTACGCGAGGTTGCGGTCACTACATGATGCCTGGGATAAACCTTTTGCTTCAGATTTCAAAAATACTTAATCGGAAAGGATGGTGATATCATGTTAAAGATTAACTTTATGTCTACTTTGTTTGTCGGTATTGATGTCAGTTCCAAATCCAATGTTGTTTATGCAATGGATTTTTACAAAAACAAATATATACAAACTTCTTTCTCCAACAATCAGCCTGGTGCAGATGAACTCTCTGCTTTAATCAAAGATTGTATGGTTGCTCATTCTGATTTGAATACCATTGTCATTGCTATGGAATCTACTTCTGTTTATAACATTCACATAGCGAACCATCTTTCTACTTGCGAAATATTGCTTCCATTCAAGCCTTATGTTTTCTGTCTAAATCCAAAGATGACAGCTAACTATAGGAAAGCCTTTACTGCTATGGCTAAAACGGATCCTTTGGATGCCTTTATTATTGCTGATTTTGCAAGAGCTGGTTTAATCGAAATACAGCCTTGGCGTGGAAGCCAGTTTTTGGCTTTAAAACGTCTTACCAGACATCGCTTGCATCTGACAGAATGCATTACTAGAGAGAAGACATACATGGTTTCTAACCTATATCTCAAATTCAGTGAACTACAGCTCCTTAGCGGAGGAAACCAGCCATTTAGCAACATTTATGGTGCCGCTTCATCTGCTATCCTTACAGAATATTTATCTCCTCAAGAGATTATTGATGCTTCTGAAGAGGAGCTGCTTACATTCATTGCTGAAAAAAGCAGGAACAGAATTGCAGATATTTCAAAAACTACTGAGCTTTTGAAGAAAGCTGCGAGGGATTCCTATCGCCTTGACAAATGCCTTTATGAGCCTTTAAACATCTCTTTGGCAAGTTCTTTCAACTGTATTGATACTTTTAAGAAAGAAATTAAGGCTATTGATGATGCCATTGAAAAAACAATCAAAGGCATGAATCCTAATGCACTTACCATTCTCAAATCAATTAATGGTATCGGTCCTGTGTTTGCTGCTGGAATCATTGCTGAAATTGGCGATATAAATATTTTTCATTCATCTGATGCTTTAGCCAAGTATGCAGGGCTTACTTGGTCAAAAAATCAGTCTGGTGACTTCGATGGAGAAGACACTTGTATGCAGAAAGCTGGTAATACTTATTTGCGTTATTATCTTGGCGAAGCCGCCAACAGTGTCAGAAGATACATTCCTGAGTATCGGGACTACTACGCTAAAAAATACAGCGAAGTTCCGAAACATCAGCACAAAAGAGCACTTGCGTTGACATCTCGTAAATTCGTACGACTCGTTTTTGGTTTGCTGGTCAAAAACCAACTGTACACCGGTGAAAAATTAGACACCGAATTTCATATCAAGGCGAACTAACATTCGATTTTTTTGTCAAAAATTCGAACGTCTATTTTGTGTACCCTTTTTTAAGGAAAACATATCGAAATCTTTTAAAAAACTATCTTGACATATTACCAGATTGCTAGAATGCATTCATACTTACATTACATTATTTTTGTCACATAGTTGTCTTGTGAAATAAAATTATACGCGTTTAGGTTTTAATCAAAACACATACAATGTTTAGCTAAAAATCCAAACACGTTTTTAAGTGATATTTACACAAATTATCTTTTGTGATATTTTATGATTTGTAAATAAGATTGGTGAGTAAAAATATTTAACTATTTATTGATTATATATTTCAGAAAAATCCCACCTAAAATGCCAAGGGATGTACTAAATAGAGTACCTACTAGATAATATTGAGCAAAATATTTTTCTTCTAATTCACGGAACCTTGCTATTGACTTTGCTGTGAATATAAATGCTATTGCCTGATATGCTCCATTGATAACTAAAGTAATTATAATAAATCTTTCAAATATTCCTATATAGTCACTGGCGGAAGTCTTTTCTAAAGGGTATATGATTTGAACATTCATTGCCTTATTTTTATATGGTTGAAGATAAAGTTCAGATATAACAACATTTATAAAGAATCTTCCACCAAAACATACATACAGGTATATAATTAAATAATTTAGAATATCTATAGTAGAATTTTTATTGAGGTAGATACAGTTGATAATGTTTTCACTACTTTGTATGCTAGTTTGTCCCCAAATAAAAGCGATAACTGCTACATGTAGGATTTGATCTATAATAAAAATTAAGGAGTTAATCCATCGGTATAGGGGACTTAAAATAATATAAAGGAAAGATGTTTTTTGATGACAAATAGGTCTATCATATATAGATTTTATCTTTAGGGAAAGTAAATTTTTAATTAAGTCAATAGCAAAATGAAAAAGTCCTATTAGAAGTGAATAAGCTAATGTTGTTTCAAATTTATATCCAACAATTAGGAAGGTAAATAATATGCTAAATACGATTATGGCATGGATGATATTACCTTTTAAACACTTCTTTAAATTAGAACTTTTTCTTAATTGTACAATATCATTACTTTGAAATATAAAATCTGCTAAGCAATGGGATAAAATAGCTAATTGTAAAAAGACCACTTATTTTAACCTCCATATATCTGAGTATATAGAAAATCTAAGTGAGTACTATAATGACTAAGTAGTAGGTTAATTATATCACGTAGACCAATATTTGTCATTTTAATTTCTGTTTATTAGTACTAAACCTATAATACAGAATATTATTCCAAATAGCTTATTTAATTCAAAATTCTCTTTAAAAATGAATATCCCAATGGGAATGAGCAGAACTGCAAGAATGCTGTTTGCTACTAGAGGGCATACACTTATGCTCCAACCAGATCTGTAGGCCATGATATATCCAAATTCAAGTCCTACTATACAAAAAGCGAGGACTATGCTAGTCCAATTTAAATCTTTAATTGATCCCAAAAATCCTTTATCTGTTTTAGAAAAGTGAAATAAAATTAAAGTTACTATTGATGCTATTGCATAGGTGGCGAATAGCGCTATAAATGGGTTTGCTCTTTGTGGTGTTGATTTTTGACATATGTTATAAAAGATATTTGCTGCAATTATAAGTACAACTGAAAATACATACATAAACATAATTTTAACCTTGCCTTTACTCATAAATTTTGTTAAAAATACAAAAGCCCGGGAATAGATTACTTTCCGGGCTTATCTTTCCGCTAATACATTAAATTGTGTAGTATATTTATTACATTTAATTAATAAATGATATATGAATTATATCAAAAATTGTCAACAAATTCAATATAAATTAATAACTTCAATAAGTAATATGAAAGTATGGTATATATTATAATAAATCTAAAGTATTGTTTGCAAACATATTTGCAAACGTAAAACACAAAATTTAATAACATTTCGTATCATTTGTTAAAAAATACAAAATATATATTTTTCTCAGACACCTTGATTTTAGACACTTTATGGCGTATAATAAACTGAGAAAATTGTATAAGACAGTTCGTAACCATCCTGTCTATAAATAAAACTAGGGATTAGCTATTTAGATAGTTTATTTTGTAATTAAAAGGTGGAAAATATCTCTGCCTTTTTTTCACGTCCAGGATAGTTCCATTTCTTATATGCATCTTTTCAAATTCAAGGAGGACAAGTTAAATGAATCGTTTACCAAAGTTAAAAAGATATGGGCAGGTTACTAAAAGGCTGCCTAGGGAAGTAGTGCTTCTAAGGGGCAGCGGATGCTTTTGGGGAAACTGCATATTTTGTGATTACCATCTGGATGAGGATTACAATGCCTTTAGAAATCATAAATTGAATCATAAAGTGCTTGAAAAAGTTACGGGGAAATATGGTGTACTTCAGATAATGAATTCTGGAAGTGCCAGTGAACTAGATACTGCCACTGTATTTGAGCTTATTAAATTATGTAGAAATAAAAATATAAGACAGCTGATTATGGAAAGTCATGTTAAATATGAAAATGATATAAAACTATTTAGAGAACAATTTAGACCTACAGAATTAAAATTTATAGTAGGAGCAGAGAGCTTTGATATAAGTTACAGAGAAAATGTGCTAAATAAAGGAATAGGGGATAGAAAAGCATGTGAATTTAAAAATTTTGATTGGGTTAACTTACTCTTTGGTATGGTTGGACAAAATATTACGGAATTACAAAGAGATGTAGAATTGGCACTAAAATATTTTGAAAGAGTTACAATAAATATATTTTGTGAAAATACTACAAAAGTAAAGAGAGACAATGAGCTCATAGAGGAGTTTTATCATAGCCATTTGTTCCAATCTCTTCAGACTAACTATTATGATAGAGTGGAGATATTAGATGATATAGATACTAGATGTGGTGCGAATTTAGATGGAGTTGGAGGCAAAATAAATGAGTAGAACTAATAAATTAGTAAAAATAGCTATAGTAGCTGCAATATACATAGTTTCAACTATTGCACTAGGACAGCTTTCTTATTGGGGGCCAATAGGGCTTAGAGTTAGTGAAATGCTTAATTTCCTGGCTTTTATAGATCCATTTTATATAATTTCACTAACTGTAGGATGTGCTGTTGCAAATTTTTATAGCTTTAGTATAGTGGATGTGTTTGTTGGAAGCTTTGCTACTCTTTTGGCAACTTATGCAATGTGGAAAACGAAAAATATGCTTGTTTCAATTATATGGCCTGTTTTAGGAAGTGCAATTATAGCAGAGGAACTTCATGTACTTTATAAAGTACCTTTTTTCTACACATTTTTTACTCAGGCATTAGGGGAACTTATAGTTATGGTTTTGGGGTATTTTGTATTTAGAAAGATTTTTAAAAATACTGCATTTTTGGATAGAATGAAGATAAAATTTCCTAATAAGAAAATAGATAATATAAAATTTAATTAGTAATATTAGCCCTTTAAAAGGTAGCTTTATTGAGTATAAAGCTACCTTTTTACTATATTTCAGACTAATAATATAGCACATATGTAAAATATAAGGAAAGTATGTTAATAAGATAACTTTATAAAGGCACTTGAAAAAGTTTTAATAAGGTGTTATACTAGATTCAACAATAAAATAAGGAGTGATTGTGATGAAAGAGTACTTTAATAATGTATCTAAAATAAATTATGAAGGACCGGATTCGAAAAATCCTTACTCATTTAAATATTATAATCCTGATGAAGTAATTGGCGGAAAAAAGATGAGAGATCATTTAAGATTTTCAATGTCTTACTGGCATACATTAACTGCTAATGGAACTGATCAGTTTGGATCAGGAACAATGGTTAGACCATGGGATAATGTAAACGATAAAATGGAGCTTGCTAAAGCAAGAATGGAAGCAGCATTTGAATTTATGAACAAGCTAGATATAGATTATTTTTGTTTCCATGATAGAGATATAGCGCCTGAAGGAAAAGACCTTGCAGAAACAAATAAAAATTTAGATGAAATAGTAGCAATGTGTAAGGACTTAATGAAAAAGAACAATAAAAAGTTATTATGGGGTACGGCTAACTTATTTAATAACCCAAGATTTGTACATGGTGCTGGAACTACATGTAATGCAAATGTTTATGCTTATTCAGCAGCACAGCTAAAAAAAGCAATAGAAGTTACAAATGAATTAGGTGGAGAAAACTATGTATTTTGGGGTGGAAGAGAAGGATATGAAACACTTCTAAATACTGACATGGGATTTGAAATGGACAACTTTGCTAGAATATTACAGATGGCAGTAGATTATGCAAAGAAAATAGGATTTAAAGGACAATTTCTTATAGAACCAAAGCCAAAGGAGCCTACAAAACATCAGTATGATTTTGATGTAGCAACTGTTTTAGGATTCTTAAGAAAGTACAAGCTAGAAGATTACTTCAAGATAAATATTGAAGCAAATCATGCTACTTTAGCAGGACATACTTTCCAGCATGAAATATGCTTAGCAAGAAATAATAATGCACTTGGAAGCTTAGATGCAAACCAGGGAGATCCACATCTTGGATGGGATACAGATCAATTTCCTACAAATGTATACGATACAACATTATCAATGTACGAAGTACTTAAAAATGGCGGTATAGCACCAGGAGGATTAAACTTTGATGCAAAGGTAAGAAGAGCATCTTTTGAACCAGAAGATTTATTCTTAGCATATATAGCAGGAATGGATAGTTTCGCTAAAGGACTTAGAGTGGCATATAAATTATTACAAGATGCTCCTATTGAAAACTTTATTAAAGAAAGATATTCAAGCTTTTCTACAGGGATAGGTAAAGACATAGTAGATGGCAAAGTAGGATTTGAGGAATTAGAAAAATATGCTTTGGGAAATAATGATATAAATAATAAATCAGGAAGACAAGAATATTTAGAATCAGTAGTAAATCAATATATACTTGAGAATAAATAGAATTTAAAACATGTAGGGGTGGTTTTAAACTGCCTCTACTGAAATACCAATAATTTCATGAAAGAAGAGATTACTGTGAATTTTTTAGGAATTGATTTAGGGACTTCTTCTGTAAAGCTTATCATAATGAATGAAAAAGGTGAACTTTTAACCAGTGTATCTAAAGACTATGGTATAAGTTATCCTCAGGTCGGATGGGCAGAACAAAATCCTGATGATTGGTGGAATAGTACTAAAGATGGAATTAGAGAACTTATAAATAATCATAATATAAAACCAGAAACTATTAGAGGCATAAGTTTTAGTGGACAAATGCATGGACTTGTAATTCTTGACAGTAAAAGTAAGGTTTTAATGCCGGCCATATTGTGGTGTGATCAAAGGACACAAAAACAGTGTGATTACTTAAATAAAGAATTTGGACAAGATAAACTTTCAAAGTATACTGGTAACATGGCCCTGACTGGTTTTACACTTCCAAAAGTACTTTGGGTTAAAGAAAATAAACCAGATATATATGCTAAAATAGCACATATGATGCTTCCTAAAGACTATATAAGTTTTAAACTTACCGGGAAATTTGCATCTGATGTGTCTGATGCTTCTGGAACAGTAATGTTTGATGTGAAAAATAGAAAATGGTCTAACGAAGTATTAGATTTACTTGAGATAAAAGAAGATGTTTTACCTAAAGTTTATGAATCCTATGAAGTTGTAGGTAATGTCTCAGAAGAAGTATCAAGTGAAACTGGACTTTCAACATCTACAAAAGTAATAGCTGGAGCAGGTGACCAGGCAGCTGGAGCTATAGGTACTGGAACAGTTGATTCTGGAGTATTATCTGTAGCACTTGGAACATCTGGTGTTGTCTTTGCATCAAGTGAAAAGTTTTATGTAGATAAGGAAAATAGGCTTCATTCATTTTGCCATGCCAATGGCAAGTGGCATCAAATGGGTGTAATACTATCTGCAGCATCAAGCCTTAAATGGTGGGTTGATAATGTTAATTCAGATATAGGTGGAGATGTATTTGAAAAATTACTTTCAGAAGCAGAAAGTTCTCCTGTAGGAAGTAATAAGTTATTCTTTTCACCTTATTTAATAGGGGAGAGAACACCTTATAACGATCCTTGTGCAAAGGGAAGTTTTATTGGATTAAATGTGACACATAAAAGAGGAGATATGACAAGATCCATTTTGGAAGGAGTATCTTTTGCTCTTAGAGATTCACTTGAAATACTTAAAAACTTAAATGTTGATATGAAGGAAGTAAGAATAAGCGGCGGAGGTTCTAAGAGTAAGCTTTGGAGGCAGATAATTGCAGATGTTTTCAACTTAAATGTAAGTATTATAAATTCAAAGGAAGGTCCAGCTTATGGTGCAGCAATACTTGCAGCAGTTGGATGTAAACTTTTTAATTCAGTAGATGAGGCATGTAAAGCTTTGATAAAGACAACGGATAAAATACAGCCTATAAGAGAAAATGTTGAAAAGTATGATAAACTATATAAAGTTTATTCATCTTTATATAGTTGTTTAAAAGATAAGTTTAAAGAAATAGATAACTTATCCATATAAGGAGATCTTATTATTATGGGGATTATGAAAGAAGTTTTTGGAAAGGTATCTAAAGACAAAGAAGCATATATATTTACACTGTCTAATGAGAATAGTATGAGTGTTAAAATTTCAAACTATGGTGGAAGAGTGATTTCTCTTACGGTGCCGGATAAGGAAGGCAAGCTTGATGATATTGTACTAGGGTATAAGAATTTAGAGGGATATATAAAAGGAAAGTTTTTCTTTGGAGCAATTATAGGACGTAATGCAAATAGAATAAAAGGTGCGGAAATTAAGATAAATGATAAAGTATATAGTTTGACTAAAAATGAAGGAGAAAATCAGCTTCATGGAGGAAAAGTAGGATTTGATAAAGTTTTATGGACACCGAGGACATATGTAGATGACGATGGAAGTGAATGTCTTGAATTATCATACATGAGTAAAGATGGAGAAGAAGGATATCCAGGTAACCTTAATGTTAAAGTTGTGTATACGATTAAAAGAGACAATGAACTCAGAATTGATTATTTTGCAGTTTCAGATAAGGATACGGTGGTTAATTTTACGAACCATTCATACTTCAATTTGTCAGGGCATCTGTCTAAAAGCATATTGGATCATGAAGTAATGATAAATTCAGATAAATTTACAGCTAATGATAAGGAAAGCGTTCCTACAGGTGAAATAAGGTTTGTAGAGAATACACCTATGGATTTTAGAAAGTTGACTACGATAGGTAAAAATATATCAAGTAAATATGACCAAATGATTTATGGAAATGGATATGATCATAATTGGATATTAAATAAAAAGGGAAAAAGTCTAGAAATGGCAGCAGAGGTTCTTGATCCTCATAGTGGAAGAGTTATGAAAGTGTATACGACTAAACCAGGAGTACAATTTTATACGGGAAATTATTTAAATGAATTTGAAAATTGTAAGGAAGATACTTGCTACACTAAAAATAGTGGATTGTGTCTTGAAACTCAATATTTTCCTGATGCATTAAATCATAATAATTTTCCATCACCTGTATTAAAGGTAGGAGAAAAGTATAGGCATACGACAATATATAAATTTTTGACTATATAAATTAAAAGAGGAGATGGGTTTAATGAATGTAAAAATTAATAGTGCGGTGGTATATGTTTTTGGTGCACTTGGCGGTCTTTTATTTGGTTATGATACTGGAGTTATTTCAGGAGCAATCTTATTTATCCAAAAACAAATGAGTCTTGATTCATGGCAGCAAGGGTGGGTTGTTAGTGCTGTATTAGTAGGAGCCGTTCTTGGAGCTGCAATTATTGGACCAATGTCTGATAGGCATGGACGTAGAAAGTTGATTTTATTATCGGCAGTTATTTTCTTTATTGGAGCACTTGGATCAGCATTTTCAATAGGATTTAGTACACTTATTATATCACGTATTATTCTTGGTATGGCAGTTGGTTCTGCATCAGCACTAATTCCAACATACTTAGCAGAATTATCACCTGCTGAAAAACGTGGATCTATGTCAAGCTTATTTCAATTAATGGTTATGAGTGGAATTTTATTAGCTTATATTACTAACTACAGTTTCTCAGGCTTACATAGTGGTTGGCGTTGGATGCTTGGCTTTGCGGCTATTCCATCTGCAATACTTTTCCTAGGTGCTCTTGTATTACCAGAAAGTCCTCGTTACTTAGTTAAAGATGGAAAGCTTGATAAAGCCAAAGAAGTTTTGGATCAGATGAATGAACATAATCAAAAAGCTGTTGATGCTGAACTTGTTGAGATTAAGAAACAAGCTGAAATTAAAAGTGGTGGACTTAGCGAGTTATTTGGCAAATTTGTTCATCCAGCATTGGTTATTGCTGTTGGCTTAGCTATTTTCCAACAAGTTATGGGGTGTAATACAGTTCTCTACTATGCACCAACTATTTTTACTGCTGTTGGTTTTGGTGTTCAAGCAGCTTTACTTGCTCACATTGGAATTGGAATTTTTAATGTCATTGTTACTGCTGTAGCTGTTGCTATTATGGATAAAATTGATCGTAAAAAGATGTTGATTTATGGTGGCCTTGGAATGGGTGTCTCTTTATTAATTATGAGCTTTTCAATGAAATTGTCTAATGGTTCATTTATTGGCTCAATTATTTGTGTTATTGCATTAACCGTTTACATTGCTTTCTTTTCAGCTACTTGGGGACCTGTAATGTGGGTTATGATTGGTGAAGTATTCCCATTAAACATTCGTGGCTTAGGTAATTCATTTGGCAGTGTAGTTAACTGGGCTTCTAATGCGGTAGTATCATTAACATTTCCAACATTATTAAGCTTCTTTGGGACTGGTAATTTGTTCATAGGTTATGGAGTTATTTGTTTCGTAGCAATTTGGTTTGTTCATTACAAAGTGTTTGAAACACGTAATCGATCACTTGAAGAAATTGAAACTACTCTTAGAGTACGTGCTGGTGAACAAGGAAAGAAAGTTAGTTAAAAAGATTATTTAATATGTTTGTTAACTGCAATTTTAGGTGTTGATGTGAAAAAATCATCAACACCCGTTTTATATAGAGAAAAAATCACAAATTTATGCTTGTTTATAACGTTTACTTAAAAATTACATACAGTAATGATATAATTAAATTATTATAGGGATAATTTAAAATTTGATTGGTGGTACTAAGATGAGTAGATTAAAATCAGTAGATCAAGAAACAATAAGAATATTAAATCAGAAAAAAATATTGAACTTGCTATATAGGAATAATAAACTTACAAAGCAGGAAATATCCCAAAAGCTTAATATAAGCATTCCAACAGTTATAAGTAACAGCAATGAACTTATAGAACAGGGTTTTTTGGAGGAAGCTGGAGTTGCAGAGTCAACTGGTGGCAGGAAGCCTACGATTCTCAAATTCCTGCCGGACAGCAGATATTCTTTTGGAGTGTGGATTACAAAAGATAAGGTAAAAATTATACTTACAAATTTGAATTTTAAAATAATACATGAAATAGACTTTAGTATGCCGGAAAAATTATATGATTTTACTGATGTGATTTGTAAAACGGCAGAGGCTATTGAATATTTGGTGAATAATTTTAATATTTCACCGGATAAAATACTCGGAATAGGATTTTCCTTACCTGGTACGGTAAATGAAAAAGAACTCCTATTAAAAAATGTACCTAATTTGGGATTTAAAAATGTATCTTTTAAAAAATTTGAGAGGTATTTCAAATTTCCTATTTTTATAGAAAATGAAGCAAATGCGTCAGCTTATGCAGAGACATTTATTAATTTTAATGATGCGAAAAATAGCCTTGTTTTTATATCTATTACAGAAGGTATTGGAACAGGTGTAGTTATAGCAAACAACGTATATAAGGGATTTAATAAACGTGCAGGTGAATTTGGGCATATGGCTATCGTAAAAGATGGCAAAAGGTGTAATTGTGGAAGAAAAGGGTGCTGGGAGCTATATGCTTCTAAAAAGGCACTACTTGGTGCATACAGGGAAGCATTTGATGATGTGAATGGAAACTTGGACGATTTTTTAAAGAGAAGTGAAATGGATTTAAAAGCAAAAGCAGTATTGAATACATATATTGATTTTTTAGCTGAAGGCATTAAAAATATAATATTGACATTAGATCCTAAAAATATACTTATAGGTGGTGAGATATTTCCTTACAAGGATTTCATAGAAAAAGAACTAATTAAAAAGATATTTACGGATAACAGCTTTTATGATGAAAGCCAGTGCAATGTGATGTTTTCAAATCTGGGGGAAAATGCAGCTGTATATGGGGCAGCACTTTTGCCTATGGAAAATATATTTTTTCTAAATGACAATGTATTATGATATATTGAAGAGACACATTATTTTTATCTATAGAAAGTAAAAATTTAAATTTCATGTTGACAAAGTATTCTAAAAGTTATATTATATGTATAAATTAATTGAATAACTTCTTATCGAGAGAGACGGAGGGACTGGCCCTATGATGTCCGGCAACCTGAATATTTTATATTTAACGGTGCTAATTCCAGCAGGAGTAACCTGAAAGATGAGAAACACGAGAATGTAACTTCCTGTGCTTTCCTCATAGGAAGTTTTTTAATAGTTAAATTTAATATTTTAGTTGGCTGACTAGAAAAACTAGAGGTCAAGTTTCATTTGAACTGGAAAACACTTTTTCGTTTTTAGTGGATTTTCTAAGTTTGTTGAAGCTTGGCTTTTTTGTTTATAATTATTACCAAATTAGTAATAAGTACAAGTAAATTAAGAAGTATAAAGTTTAAGAGTAAGCTGGGAAACATTTTAGTTTTTGTTTAAAATTCTGGGGGGAATAATAAAAAAGCACCCTCAGGGATTAAGATAAATAGAGGTCTAAGGCTTTTCTAATACATTTTAAATATTAAAGAGGGTGAAGGAAATTGAGTTTAGTAATTGAGGGATTAAGTAAAAAATATAAAAAAAATAATACAGAACTGGAGGTACTTAGAAGCATAGATTTAACCGTGAAAGACGGGGAGTTTGTATGTGTTTTAGGTCCTTCAGGTTGTGGAAAATCCACGCTTTTGAATATTATAGCTGGATTTGAAAAGCCTAGTAGTGGAAAAGTTATTTTAGATGGAAAAGAAGTAACTTCACCAGGACCAGACAGGGCTGTTGTATTCCAGGAGCATGCACTTTTTCCATGGTTAAAAGTTATAGATAATGTAGAGTTTGGAATGAAAGTGTCTGGAGTTCCCAAAAATGTAAGAAGAGAAAAAGCTCTTAGATATTTAAAAATGATGAATCTTATTAAATTTAAGGATGCTTTTGCTAGTGAACTTTCTGGTGGAATGAAGCAAAAAGTATCAATTGCTAGAGCACTTTGCTTAGATTCTAACATACTTCTTATGGATGAACCTTTCTCAGCTCTTGATAGCCAAACAAGGGATATCCTTCGAATGGAAACTCAGAAAATGTGGCGGAATACCAAAAAGACTATAGTATTTATAACTCATAGTATTGAGGAAGCAGTAATTTTAGCCGATAGGGTTATTTTAATGCCATCAAGTCCGGATTCTGAAAAGAAAGAATTTAGAATACAGTTAGCAAGACCTAGAAAGATAGATAGCCTTGATGTAACTTATATGGTTTCATCAATTATGAAAGAGTTTAAAAGGGAGGTGGAAAAGGTTGCAAAAGCAGATTTTGATGAAAGGTGGGGTATGGAACAAGATCCTATTCTATGTGATATTGATAGTAATATGGGAATTGGCCTATAAGTTTGGTGGCTTTCCATCCATGGTCAAGGTGCTTGAAAGAATTATTGAACTTATAGCAAATAATACTTTAGAAATTGCAATTCTTATAAGCTTGAGAAGACTTGTAATAGGTTTTTTAATATCACTTATTCTGGGAGCACTAATAGGACTTTTAATGGTAAAGTTGAAATATATTAGGGATAGCCTAGGTGAATTTATTGCAGGACTTCAAAGTATGCCTAATGTGTGCTGGGTACCCTTTGCAGTTTTATGGTTTGGACTAAATGAAAAGGCCATATTATTTGTAATAATTATAGGGTCAGTTTTTGCAGTGTCTATGGCAATAGAAAGTGGTATTAAAAATTTTACACCTATATACGTTAGAGTAGCGAAAATGGCAGGAGCTAGAGGATTTTCTTTATATAAGGAAGTGATTTTTCCGGAATCTATTCCAGTAATTTTAGCAGGAGTGAGACAAGGTTGGGCTTTTGCATGGAGAGGTTTAATAGCAGGGGAAATGATAGCTTCTTCAATGAATGGGTTAGGACAAATATTAACTGAAGGTAAGAAATATAATGATATAAATGAGATTGTTGCGGTAATGGTAGTGATCCTTTTACTAGGATTTTTGATTGATAAGCTTGTGTTCCAAAAGATAGAGTATGCCATAAATCGTAAATACGGATTTGTAAAAGCATAATAAGAATTATTTAAAAAGGAGTATTGTATGAAAAAGGAGATACAAGTAAAACAGTTAGAAACAGATATATTAATTATTGGTGGAGGTACAGCAGGGTGTTATGCAGCCTTAACCATAAGAGAAAATTCCAATGCTTCTGTATTAATTGTTGAAAAAGCAAATATTAAAAGAAGCGGTTGTTTGGCAGCTGGGGTCAATGCGCTTAATGCTTATATTGTAAAGGGTAGAACTCCAGAGGATTATGTGGATTATGCAAAAAAGGATGCAGATAACATAGTAAGAGAAGATTTACTTCTTACTATGTCTCAAGGACTTAATAGAGTAACCAAAAAGATGGAACAATTGGGACTTGTTATTTTAAAGGATGAAAATGGCGAGTATGTGGCTAGAGGAAACAGAAATATTAAAATTAATGGAGAAAATGTAAAGCCTATTTTAGCAGCCACAGTGAAAGAACTTTCTGATGTAACGGTTATGAATCAGGTGAATGCAATTGATTATATTGTGAAGGATAACCAAATATTGGGTGCCTTTGCAATTGATGTGGAAGAGGAAATACTTTATGAAATTAGAGCCAAAAAAGTAATATGTGCCACTGGTGGTGCAGCAGGATTGTATAAACCTAATAACCCAGGTTTCTCCAGGCATAAGATGTGGTATCCACCATTTAATACTGGAGCAGGCTATGCTATGGGAATCCGATCAGGGGCGGAAATGACTACTTTTGAAATGCGATTTATTGCTTTAAGATGTAAAGACACTATAGCACCTACTGGAACTATAGCACAAGGTGTAGGAGCAAAGCAGGTTAATTCAAAAGGAGAAGTTTATGAGGCAAAATATGGTCTTACTACTTCTGAAAGAGTTTATGGAACAGTAAGGGAGAACAAGGAAGGCAGAGGGCCTTGCTATTTAAGAACAAAAGGAATTAGTTCTTCACAGGATAAAGAGCTGCAAAAGGCATATTTGAATATGGCCCCAAGTCAGACTTTGAAGTGGATAGAAGAAGGTAAAAATCCAAGTGAACAAAACATAGAGATAGAAGGAACCGAACCGTATATAGTAGGTGGTCACACTGCAAGCGGATATTGGGTTGATACGAAACGTGAAACTACAATTAAAGGCCTTTTTGCTGCTGGTGATGTGGCTGGCGGTTGTCCACAAAAATATGTTACAGGTGCATTTGTAGAGGGTGAGATTGCTGGAAAAGCTGCAATAGAAGCAATAGAAAGGAATAAAAGCGGTACTGTTATTTTATCGAAATCAGAGGAAGATTTAATTATCAAGTCAAAGAAACAGGAAGTAGAAAGAATATTGAATTTTGAAAGCCCTATGTTTTCATCTGAAGAGCTAGAAGAAGCTATGCAGAAAGTGATGGATGCTTATGCAGGAGGAATTGGAAGTAATTATCAGTTTAATGAAAAACAGCTTGCATTGGCGGATGAAAAAATTGGGCAGATTATGAAGCTAAGCAGTAATTTGTATGCAAGTGATATGCATGAATTGATGTTTGTATATGAATTAAAAGAAAGATTGATTCTCTGTAAGTCAGTGATTGCTCATTTAAGAGCAAGAAAAGAAACTAGATGGCATAGTTTTGCAGAAAATCTGGATTATCCAGAGAAAAGTGATGAATGGCTTAAATACGTTAATTCAAAACTTGTGGATGGAAAACTTACTATTTTGTTTAGAGATTTAGTAGGAAGAGGTAAAACCTATGAGCATATCAATTAACAAAGAAAAATGTGTGGGTTGTAAAAAATGCTTATCTGTATGTCCAGGAAGTCTTATAAAGTTAGATAAAGACGGAAAAGCCTATATAAAGTATCCAAAAGATTGTTGGGGATGCAGTTCCTGTATAAAGGAATGTAAGAAATGTGCAATTTCCTTTTATCTTGGGGCAGATATTGGAGGAAGAGGAAGCCGCCTAACTGTTGTGTCAGAAGGGGATATAGTTCATTGGAATATTGAAAAAACTAATGGAACTGTACAGACCATTGATGTAAACCGTAAAGATTCTAATAAGTATTAACAAAAGGCTTTAGATATGTGAAATTAGAAAAATTAGTGATGAAGTGAAGCTTGAATTAGACAGAGTTTGTCTACGATGACTGGGCTTTGCACGTTAAATATAATTTAGGTATTTAACTTATACCAGATTCTTAGTTGAATGAATCAAGTTAAGTAGCAGCTCTTTACGCCTTCGTTAAAAGGGGAATCAGAGAGGATTGTTATCGAAAAAAATAAATAGAAACAGTAGGAGGATTTAATAATGAGTGAATTGTCACATCTTGATAAATTAGAAGCAGAAGCAATATATATTATTCGCGAAGTTGTTGCGGAATGTGAAAAACCAGTAATGTTATATTCAATAGGAAAAGATAGCTCTGTTATGTTGCACCTTGCCATGAAAGCATTTTATCCAGAGAAACCACCGTTTCCATTCATGCATATTGACACTACATGGAAGTTTAAAGAAATGATAGAATTTCGTGATAGAAGGGCGAAGGAATTAGGAATAGAGATGCTTGTTCATACTAACGAAGAAGGGGTAAAACAGGGAATTAATCCTTTTGATTATGGTTCATCTTACACAGATATTATGAAAACTCAGGCTTTAAAACAAGGACTGAAAAAATATGGTTTTACAGCAGCTTTTGGTGGTGGTCGTCGTGATGAAGAAAAGTCACGAGCAAAAGAGAGAATTTTTTCTTTCCGTAACGAGGCACAGGCATGGGACCCTAAAAATCAGAGGCCAGAAATGTGGAAACTTTATAATACTAGAATTCATAAAGGTGAGAGTATGAGAGTTTTTCCTATTTCAAATTGGACAGAAAGGGACATCTGGCAATATATTAAAAGAGAAAATATTGATATCGTATCATTATATTTTGCAAAGGAACGTCCAGTGGTATATAGAGATGGTAATATCATTATGGTGGATGACGATAGAATGAGATTATTACCAGGAGAAAAAATTGAATACAAAAAGGTGCGTTTTAGAACTCTGGGATGCTATCCTCTAACAGGAGGCATCGAATCAGAAGCTGCAACTTTAGATGAAATTATTGAAGAAACATTAAGTGCGGTATCATCTGAGAGAACCACCCGTGTTATTGATACTGAAGAAATAGGCAGTATGGAAAGAAGAAAGAAAGAGGGGTATTTCTAGTATGAAAAGCTTGTTAAAGTTTATAACCTGTGGTAGCGTGGACGATGGAAAATCCACTCTTATTGGACATATTTTATATGATGCAAAGCTTTTATTTGCAGATCAGAAAAAAGCCTTGGAATTAGATAGTAGGGTTGGCAGCCGTGGGGGAGCTATTGACTACTCTTTATTATTAGATGGTCTTATGGCAGAGCGTGAACAGGGTATTACTATAGATGTGGCATATCGTTATTTTACAACAGATAATCGAAGTTTTATTGTAGCTGATACACCAGGGCATGAAGAGTATACCAGAAACATGGCAGTAGGTGCATCCTTTGCAGATCTTGCCATTATACTTATAGATGCAAAACAAGGGGTACTTGTTCAAACAAGAAGACATGCAAGAATTTGTTCATTAATGGGTATCAAACATTTCATATTTGCTGTTAACAAGATGGATTTAATTGGATATAATCAAGAAAGGTTTTTAAAAATTGAAGAAGAAATTAGAAAGTTAAAGAAGGAACTTTCATTGAAAAATATTGAAGTCATTCCTGTATCTGCTACAGAGGGGGATAACATTACAAAGAAGTCAGAAAATATATCGTGGTATACCGGAATACCTATTTTAACTTATCTTGAAAATGTAGATGTGGAAAGTACTGGTGAAGAGAAAGATTTTTATATGCCAGTACAGAGAGTATGTAGACCAGATCACACTTTTAGAGGTTTTCAAGGAGAGATTGAAGCTGGCAGCATTACAGTAGGAGATGAAGTAACAACACTTCCAAGTAGCGAGAAAGCACTAATAAAAAGTATTCATATGACAGATAAGAACGTACAAAGTGCAGTAAAAGGCCAGCCTATAACAATACAGCTTAACAAGGAAGTAGATGTATCTAGGGGATGTGTGCTTACAAAAGATACAAAGCTTGTAACCAGCAATTTAATTACTGCTACCATTCTTTGGATGGATGATTCTGAGTTAACAGCAGGAAAAGATTATTTTGTAAAGATAGGAACAAAAATGCTTCCAGGTGCTGTTACAGAGATAAAATATAAAATTGATGTAAATACAGGAGAACACTTATCTACTGGATTTTTAAAGAAAAATGAAATTGTAATATGTAATATATCACTTTCTGAAAAGATTGTAGTGGACAAGTTTCGCGTGCACAAGACTCTAGGAGAACTTATATTAATTGATCGTATTACTAATATGACCTCAGCTTGTGGTGTTGTAGAAGATATTTTCAATAGTGAAAATAAGAAGGATAAGATTGCATTTCAGTATAATGATCTAAAAGCAAGAGGAGATGTTTTCGAAGAATTCTACTATAATACAGAAAGTTTATCTTTATCGAAATATAAATCAGTATCACATACCTATACAGTGGGAGATGAAATTCCGGTTCAAGGTGAGAGTTACAAGTATCCAGAAAATGTGGATATTTTAGTTCTTCGTGATTGGGTAGCAATTAAAGTTCGTCACAAGAGGATTAGTGACATTCAATCTATTGATAGATATAAGTATACGGGAGTTCCAATAGTCAATGGTAGAGGGTTTGCAGTAAAAGTAAATTCAGCTGAGGAAACGTTAGAGTTCTTAAATGAATATAATAAAATGAAGCAAGAAAATGAAGTGGAATTTTTAAATAAATGGGTTAACCTAGAAACTTATAGAGGAGTAATATTTCATAAGGCTCAGATGGACGTATTATAGAAGTTACAGAAGCCCATGAAATAGTATGAGTCCATATGATGGGAAAAGTTCTACTAAGATGAATATGGTCTATAGATCATGTAGAGTGTTTAGAGGAATTGATGAGCGTGGTAAAAGTTCAGCAATTCCTTTTTATTATCCTGCCTTAAATTTATAGTCATTTTTTACAATTATCTCTTCTATATATTGTATATGAAGAGGATAAACCTTAGAGTGGGATCTAAGTCAAAGATAATTTTAAAATTTTGTTATAAATATTTCGCCTGTCTAGAGAAGCTTCAATTATATAATAGGATATTTATTAAAATTAATAAAATATTAAATCACACCAATTGATATTGATATATACTATAAATTTACTCATAATAAAGTATATATCATATAACTCTTAAAAAGAAGGTATAAAGATGAAAGATGAAGTATTGTTACTGGACAATGTTACAAAAACAATAAAGGGTAGGCAGATAATTAAAGGAATAAGTTTTTCAATGAAGCAGGGAGAAGTAATGGGTTTTTTAGGTCCTAATGGAGCAGGAAAATCAACGACACTTCGTATGATTGTAGGACTTTCAAAGCCTACTTCTGGAAAAGTTGATATATGTGGATACTCTATAACTAAAAATTATGTAAAAGCTATGTCAAATGTGGGATGTATTATAGAAGGACCTGATTTATATAACTATATGAGCGGAATAGATAATTTAAAGATGCTAGCATCCATGAGTAGAGCTGTTACAGAAAAGGATATAATAAATGTAGTAGATTTGGTAGGCTTAAAAAATAGAATTAGGGACAAGGTAAGTACATATTCTCTTGGAATGAAGCAGAGACTTGGGATTGCACAGGCTTTAATGCATAATCCAAAACTTCTCATTTTAGATGAACCAACTAATGGACTTGATCCATCTGGAATAAGTGAACTTAGAAACTTAGTAAAACAATTGGCAAGTGAAAAAAATATTTCTGTACTTGTATCAAGTCATATTATTTCTGAAATAGAACTTATGTGTGACAAAGTAACTATAATTAAAAATGGGGAAACTGTTTTAGAGAGTGCAGATGTAGATAAATTATTAAATAATCAAGGAGTATTCTGGGTTTTAAATGACAATGAAAAGGGAAGAAAAATTTTAGAAGAAATTTGGAAGGTCAAAGGCAATGTAGTTGAAGAAAGGCTTGAAGCAAATGTTTCGCTAGAAAAGCTTCAAGAGATAAATTCCTGCTTTGTGGAACAAGGACTTATGATAAAGTATGTTGACAACAAAAACAAGACACTAGAGGATTTGTTTTTGAACCTGACAGAGGGAAATCAAATTGTTTAATTGGGGGGCATAAAATTTTGATAAGATTAATTGAAAATGAAGTACTTAAGATGCTTTCAAAAAAGAAACTAGTTCTTATTTCTGTAATTTTACTTGTACTCGTATCTCTTTTTTGTTATGGAGAAAATGCATCATATAAACATACAATAATGAGATTTTCAGGTACACCGGGACAAACTCAAAATTATAATTGGAAATCAATGGTGAATCAGCAGATATTATATTTAAAAAATACTATGAACAGTCAATACATAAAAGAGGACAGAAAAAATTCAATAAATATTCAAATTGAACAGCTGCAGTATTATATAAATCACAACATAAATCCAATAACTCCAACTAGTGCAAAATTTACTATTGATTTTATGGATGAGGCAATTTATTTATTTTTACCGCTGCTCATAATTATATTAGCAGGAGATGCTGTTTCTGGAGAATTTTCCTCCAAAACAATAAAGGTATTGTTAACTAGGGCTGTTCCAAGGTGGAAGATACTACTTAGCAAGTACATTGGGGTTTTGATTTTATCATGTATAGTAATTTTAGAGTCTGCGCTTATGTGCGTAATAATATCAAGTTTTGCATTTCACAGTGGAGGATGGAATGAACCTATGGCAACGGGATTTAAAGTTATAGGAGATAAGCTGGATTCCTCAAATGTAATAAGAATTTACCAGTGGCAGTATGCTATCTTAGTATATTCACTTGGATGGTTTGTCTCTGTAAATATTGCAACTTTATCTTTTATGGTTTCTGTAATAGTGAGAAATACTGTTACATCTGTGGGTATAATGCTGGCAACTTTAATAGGAGGGGGGTTCCTCCAGATGTTTTTACAGGATTGGCCGATGATTAAATATTTCTTTGCTGTAAATTTGGATTTAACACAGTATTTAACAGCATCTTATCAACCTGTTTCTGGGATGAGTCTTTCTTTTTCTGCATTAGTGCTGTGTTTATGGTCAATTGCAGCTTTAGTTATAAGTTTCAGCGTATTTCAAAAACAAGATGTATTGGTTTAGGCAGTATGATAAAAAATGGGCTAGCATACTGACTGGTTATTTCTTTGAAAATGCCTTATGAGGTAGGGGGAAAATGTAATGTACAAAAAAGTGAAATTTACAATTTTATCTATTGCTGCATTTGTATTTACAATAGTATTTGCAGCAGGATTTGCATATTCTATTAATATTACTAATGCATCATCTGGCAGCAGCAGTAGTAAAGTTGCAAATAAGGGAAGTGAGAATAAAGCTGTGGATACTAAAATAAAAAAATTAAACAGTAATTCCTATAATATTTTAGTTATGGGTGATTCACTAGCAAGAGGAACTGGGGATGAAACTAATAGTGGATTCGCAAGTGACTTTTCTAAACTTTGGAAAAATAAAACTAAAAAACCCATAGACATTACCAACATTTCCGTTAATGGTGATGTATCTTCTGGACTTTTAAATATAGTAAAAAGTAAGCAGACCCTGCAGTATATACAGGATTCAAATATGATTTTTATTTCTATTGGTGGAAATGAAATAAAAAATTTTAAAAATTCAAGTACAGTTTCCTCTGTTGTTCAGACAGATAGCTTGAAGACAGTTGAAAATAAGTACATGAAAAATCTGTCAGATGTCTTTAAACTAATAAGAAGTAGAAATCAAAATAGTATAATTGTGTTTATTGGATTGTATAATCCTTTTGGAAGTGAGCTAACTGAAGACAAATTGGAACTTCTAAATGAGTGGAATTATAAAACAGACCAACTTGTATCTTCAGATGATAATGCTATATATATTCCTACATATGACCTTTTTAAATATAATTCAGGAAATTATTTTGCTGCAGATAATTTTCATCCTAATTCTATAGGTTATGAGGCCATTTCAAAAAGAATCTTTGAAGCATTGAAAAATTATGAAAAGTAGTTAACATTATAGGAAAATAGTAATATAATTGTATCATTAATTTATAAAATAGGAGGATATATAAATGGTTGGGTTACAAAAATATTTGGGAGCTAAGGTTAATATATATATCTATGCTAGTATAGAATCTTATAACAATGAACGGGAAGATACGTCATTAAAGGATGTAACTGTTATGGGGGTAACAGATGATTTTATAGAAATAGAAGATGAAAGAGGACTTTCTCATTGTATAAACTTAAAAAAGTGTTTTTCTGTTGTAGTTGAGAGGGAAAGGAGCCTTGGATATTGATAGATGAAGCTATTAAGGAGTGCTATTACAATATATATAAAAATTTTTATTTAAATGCAGGAGTGATGTCCTGCTTTATAAAGTCTCTTGTTTTTACATCTGTTGTAAATTTAGAGAATGTAGATATCGAAAATAAGGTACAATTAGATATTACTAAAATTAAATCTGTTGGAAATGGAGAAGATTTAGTTATACTCGATATACCAGGAGACAGAGGACTTGAATATGGATATAAGTATAGAGATAAATATACTATAGTACCAGATTTTAATATGGTATGTCACGATTTTGGAGTAGTTAAAAGTAAGCCTATATTAAAAAAGCTTGCTTTATTTTCAAACACACGTTTAAAAAATTATGATAAATACATGATTATACTTGATAGTAATCGATATGTGGATATTGAAATAAATAGTGTAAATCAATATAACAATCAATATGAGATAACAGAAGAGGATTTGCCGGAAGTTGAAATGTTGAATTTTTTAAAAATCCATAGTGTGCTATATGTATGTGACGAAAATATAAAAGAAGATGCGAAAGAGTATTTGAATTATTTAAGGGCTAACAATATTGGAGTTAATGTGAGTAAGTTAAAGGAAAAGAGGAATTGAAATTAGATGAATAAGAAAAAAGCAGCATTAGGATTAATTATATCAGCTTTGGTTGGAAGCTCAATATATACATACAATCAAAATTACATAACTGATCAGGATCAGGAGAATGCAGCACAGCAGCAGTCTGGCTGCACTTCACCTTTTGTATACTATCCTAATAGTTTTTTTAAAGGATACAAGGTATCAAATGAAGGTAAATCTAATGTGGATTTTTATGGGTGGCACAGTTGGACAAATTCTACCAGTGGAGTGGTAAGTCCATATACAAGCTCTAATTTAAGCAGCATTAAGACTAGCAATGGAGGAGTTACATCCTCTTCAGATCATATAAGCACTTCTGGTTATAGTGGTGTACATGCTGGCAGTGTTGCTGGATAGACTATATATTGGTAGTAGAAATTGGCTAAGAATAGGGCAGCAAGTATGGGACTTATAATAAGGAGTTTAGTAGGATGAAATATAACAATGTGGTAGATGAATTACTTTTTGAATATTACTCAATACACTGCAGACGAAAAGGAGATATCTATTCTCCATATCCTTTTTATTTAACAGAAATTGAATACAATAAAATAAAGAATTACACTAATGTAATTGATAGACTGTCCTTAGATGTGTTGAATAACTTCAATACTAAATACAGTGATTATGAGAGCATGATTCCTGATTTCCCTCTTAAAGATGAAATAATGAATTTAAATAGAGAAATTCCAGATATTTTTTGGACGAGATATGATTGCTTTCTTCAGTATGATGACAAAATATTTTTTAGTGAAGGCAACTATGACAAGCCCTGTGCCCAAAGAGAGCTCGCAATAGGTGAATACTTTAATTGCAATAACAATGCAAATAGAGGCTTTGTTCAAAATTTTAGAGAAAAATTTAATTCAATAATTCAAAAGTATTATGGCGGCAAAAAAATCAATGTATTAGTTCTGGCGGATCCATGTCATTATGAAGAAGTCCACTTATCAATGCTCTATAGAAAATGGCTTGAAGATGATAGGATAAATGTAATTTTTGGAGGAAGTAATAATATATACATTAAAAATGAAGAGGTATATTGTTTTAATAGGCACATAGATGTTATTTTGAGGCAATTTCCATGTGAAAATTTATATGAGGTTAATGACATTAAACTTCTTTTAAATTTATATGAAAAAAATAAGGTGCTTATATTAAATGATCCTAGAGTAATAATTCTCCAAAGTAAAAGTATATTTGCCTATTTTCATAAATTATTGAGAGAAAATAGACTAGATGAAGGTACTGCAAGTGTTGTAAGAGAATGTATTCCATATACAGAGTTATTAAGTGATACGAATTTTGATGTGGTTAGATATAATAAGGATAAATATGTAATAAAGCCTATACTTGGACGTTATAGCGAAGATGTATTTATAGGAAAGCTATATTCAAAAGAAGAATGGAAAAGTATTTTAGATGATATTAAAGAGTATAAACATTACTATGTTCTTCAAGAGTTTAAGGAGATAAGAAAAGACAATGTAGTTGAATTAAGAGGTGGATATACTCATACTGTTGATGCCTTTTGCAATTTGGGAGTTTATCTTACATGTAATGAGATAAGGGGAATATGTTCCAGATGGAACTATGACTATCTTACAAATAATGAAACCACATTTATAACTCCAATAGGAATAAGAAATTCTAAACTCAACATAAAATATAGTAAAAATATAAAAGATAGATGTAGTGAGTTTAAAAAGGTAAATTTAGATCTCGTAAAGTTAGGATTTACGGGTGCCTATAATAATGCCAGGGAGTACATATCTTTAGATGAAGTCATCTTAAGTAGTGACAAATTTGAAGAGTTAAAAAATGCTTCCTGTGAAGTTTTGAACATATTTAGGAAGGTTTCTGAATTTATATATGAAAATAAGGGAATGTTTGATGAAATTTTAGGAACATCAAATGTAAGTGAAAGTATATATTCATCAAAAGATTTTAAGTACTTGAGTATTTTGGGGAGGATGGATTGGGCTCTGGATACGGATAACAATTTGAAGCTTATGGAGCTAAATAATGAAACTCCTGCTGGACTATATGAAAGTACTATTGTAAATGACTATCTTGTAAATAGATATAAACGTAATGTACAAAATCCAAATAAGAATTTGAAAAACATTTTAAGTGAAAATATTGAAGGATATATAATGAAATATTCCCCAAAGACTATAGGAATATTTAGTACATGTTATTATGAAGATTACTATAATATAGATATTGTATATAACATAATAAAAAAAATAGGTGACAAATATGGAATTAGAGTGATAAGAGGTAATGTGTATAATCTAAGAGTTGAAAATGGTAGGTTATATTATTTTGATGATAGGATTGATATGATTTATAGGTATTTTCCACTAAATTGGTTTGAAAAATTCAATATGCAGGATGTTGGAAAGTGGATAAATAATAAAAATTGTATAAATCAACCTGTAACTATGATAGGGCAAAGTAAGTCCATTTTTGCTGTGGTATATGAAATGCTTGGAACAGATTTTTTTACACAGCATGAAAAAAGTGTGATACTAAAATACATTCCCTATACTGATTTTAGTAATAAATCTATGAAAACCATAGATTATATTTGTAAACCCATATTAGAAAGGGAAGGAGAGGGGATATACACTAGGGGACAGCTATCTTGTCAGGATATAAACAATCTGGATAACTATATTTTTCAAGAGAGAATTAATATAAAAACTTTAAACTATATATGTAGGTCAACATTTGGTGAAAAAAGAAAAAATTTATTCCCGATACTTGGATGTTTCTATAGTAAAAGTGAATTTATTGGAATGTACTGCAGGCTAGGAGATTTAATCACTAGAGAAAAATGTATATATATGCCTGTATATATTGATAGGGTGGTATAAGGATGAATAGAGAAAATATTAATAAAATATATAAAAATAAAAGAATAGTTATAATTGGCATTGCTGCTGTACTTTTAATTTCTTTAGTTGTTGTATATGTGAAAAGTTATGAAAAACTTGTAAGTAAATCTTATGTCGGAACTTATCAGCTGCATAAAGTTGATGGATATTATTTGGGTAAAGGAACTAATGATGATGACAAGATGGAATATGTATTTCAAGTAGAACCTATAGATGGATCTAAAACCTTATCTGATAATGTAGATGTTACAGAAGGTGTAACTATAATAGAAAGTTACACTGATGGAGAAAAAGAATCAATATTAAAAATTGCAAATAAATCAATTGCAAAAAAATCCATGGATGCCTTTAAAAATAACTTAGGAAAAAATGATACAGTTTCTGTTTTTGCGGCTTCATATAAAAACTGGAGTGGCAAAGTCAATACAAAGTATGAGTATGAAATTTTGATTAACAAAAGTGATATAAAGGACTTTGATGATTAAAAAGGAGTAAAGCATACTCCTTTTTACAATATTTAACATAAAAATGTGTAAAATTTAATATTTTCCTCTTCCCTGAGTATCTACTTTAACCTTTACATTAACTTGTATATCAGAATTGCTTATTACTTCATTCCAATCTGTGCCCGTTTCTCTGCCGTATTTAGCAGCAGCAACTCTTCCAAGATCCAAAATATCAACTTTATATTCGTTTTTTATTTGGCTTATGGTTCTGTTGCACATTTCTACTACTAATTTTTCAGTATTTTGTTCAAATTCTTTTATATCTTTTGGGTCTTTATACATATTTTCATATAGTTCATTATTTAGTATATCACCTTTTAAATCCAAGTTTATTATAAATTTGTAATTGCCATTTTCTCTATAGCATTTGACTTTTCTTTTAGATGTTGCGTAAAAGTCTATATACTTTTTTGAATTTTGCTGTAATGTTAAAATACCTTTTACATTATTTTCTTTTAGAATATTTATGATTCTAGCTTCTTTTATATCTGTTTTTGCAACCATTTTATCTTTCTTAAATATGGCAATACCTGTAGTTTTAAGTAGGTTATCCCCACCACTATTTCCATCACCTGTAATTTCTATATAGGGCAGCAATGTATTTCTACCTTCTGCATCTATCCTTACTATAATATCCATTATGGTATACTGTGAAGGGAAAAAATTAAATTGATTTAAATTTTTTACCATTTCGTAAATATATTCTGCAGAACTAGCATAACCTTTTACGTTATATTTAAATATATTTTCAACTTTCCCTTTACATACTACACAAAATGCCCTGTCATTTGTATTTGCATTATTAAAAATTATATCTATAAAATTTTTTATTCCATTTCTAGAAGCTTCTTCACTGAAAATATATATTTTATTAATACCTAGTAAAAACTTTTTACTGGATTTTAGCTGCCTATTTTCTCTGGTTTTCCCAATAGTTGAGCCCTCTCCTGTGAGTACATTGCTCACTATTTTATTACCAGATTCAAATGAGTGCATAAGAATTGGTGCAATATAAGAAGTATATGAAGAAGTTTTTTCTATATCGGCTCCAACTCCCACAGGTATTTGTAGGTTTTCAACAAGTTCTCCTTTTGCTCCCATAAAGGATATTACAAAAATTAATATAATTAAAATCAATATAAAAAATTTATTTTTTTTCAAAACTACCACCTTTTTTGAAAGTTATTAAAATTACTATTAGTGAAATATAAATTAAGTTGTATATCAAATAAAATGACATTATCATGTCTGTATAGTGCCTTCTTCTAGTAGGATCTCCATATAAACTTGATAAAAATAAGATTATAGGGCATAAAATTAAGGTAAATGTTTGAGTGGATATTTTATTTATGACCCTATTCAGGCCATAACAAGATGAAAAATAGTAAATAGATAGGCATCTCAATACTACCAATGCCCACAATGATATAAATATATACCTAAAACTATTGATAATAGGTATATTTATACTATCAGCTAATGTTAATATTGGCCATAAGAACTTAGGTGAAATTTCAATACCCAAATAATATATAGCTAAAAAAACAAACCACGTATAAGCAGACATAGTAATTACAGTGCTTGTTATTCCACATTTTAGTAATTTGCTCTTATCTTCAAGGAAGGGGTAAATAAAAAAAACAATTTCAGCACCGCAGTAAAAAAAAGCTGTTTCTTTTGAAGATATTAATATATTTTTAAAACCTGAACCAAATACAGGCATCAGGTTTAAATAAGTTCCATATTTTAAAGTTGCAACAGGTACCAAAAGTAGTATTAGAGCTAAATAGAAAATTATTTTACATAATCTACCTAAGGGTTTCATACCTTTATAAGCTGTGTAAGCTGCAACAGTTAGTACAGGCAAAAATATTTGATAATTTTTTAAAAATGGTGTGGTATATACTTTAAATGCATTAGCTAGGCCTGCAAGTTCTGTAGTTGCTATGAATATAAAAAATGTTATAAATATAAAATTCAAGATACTACCTAAGATTTTTCCAAGAGATTTTTTACTAAGTGTGAATATGTCATTATTGGGGAATTTGTTACAGGTGTAATTTGCTAATATTAATATATATAGGGGATATACTGCACCTATTATGCAGCCTATCCATCCGTCTTGTTTGGCATCTTTTATGGCAGAGTTAGGTAAATATAAAATTCCAATACCAATAAAAGATGAAAGTAAAAAAAATGTAAATTCACTTGATGTTATAAATGTATTTTGAGTTTTATTCATTTATTTTTCCCCCTAAAATGCTGCCTTATAGGATTTATATTAGGTATAATTTTAGGCCGTTTAATCATATCTTTAATGGGTGCTCTTATAAAAGTATCTTTCATATCGCTTTTATTGAATTCAAAATAAGGTACTCCAAAGTTTTCAAGGGAGCAGAGATAAGACAATATAAAAAACCATCCTATAATTATTCCAAGCACACCAAGCCAATTTGAAAGTATAAGCATGGGATAAGCAAGAAACCTTATTGCAATGGACATTTGATAATTTGATATTACAAAAGAGGATACAGTAGAAATACCAGCAACAAATAATGTAGAAGAACTTACTATTTTAGCTTTAATAGCAGCATCTCCGATAATAATACCCCCAACTACACTAAGGGTTTGGCCAATTTTACCAGGAAGTCTTAAACCGCCTTCTCTTAAAAACTCTATAGTTAAATTCATAGCCAAAAATGACATAAAAGGTGTTAGAGCTATTCCCTTTCTAGCTTGAACGAGTGACTCTATAAATTCAACAGGTATGAGTTCAGCATTGAACTTAACAAAAGTTATATAAATTGCAGGAACAGTTATTACTATAAAAGCAGCTATAAATCTTATTATTCTTATAAAAAATGCCTGAATTGTTCTTCCATAATAATCTTCGGGTGTTTGAAAAAATTCTATAAATGTAGTTGGATAAGTTGTAACGTAGGGGGTTCCTTCTAATAAAAAGGCTATCCTCCCTTCCACTAGCGCAGCTTCTATTATATCTGGTCTTTCAGATCCTATAGTTTGAGGAAAAACACTGTACGTGTGTTCTTCTATGAGCTGTTCAATTGTACTATTTGTGGCTACAAAATCCTTATCTATTTTACTTATTTTTTCTTCTATACTCTGCAAAAAGTCTTTGTCAACTATATCTTCAATATACGCTATTACAAAATTACTTTGACTTCTTCTCCCTAATTTAAATTTATGTAAAGTTAGCTTTTTATCTTTTATTCTTCTTCTTAATATGCTTATATTTGTTTCAATATTTTCTACAAATCCTTCTCTTGGGCCTCTTAATGACACGTCGCTAACTGGTTCAGAAATTTGCCTGTAAGTACCACCTGAAGTATCTATTACAATAAAATTTGAAATGCCATTAAGTACTATTATAGTTTTACCGCTATTTATACTATCTGGAAGCATATTTATATCAGTCTCTATACTTGTATTACTTGCAGCAATATACTTTTTGCATAAATAGTCATCCACATTTTGAATAGTTGATATATCTTCATGTACGTGAAGCATTAGAGGATTTAGTATATCCCTATCTATAATATTTTTATCTGTTTGGGCATTCAAATATATAACAGCAGCTGTTAAACTATTCTTATCCCCAATAAATATGTATTTTATTACTAATTCAGATTTGTTACCAACTAAATTTTTTATATTATCAATGTTAGAATCAATTGCGGTTTCTGTGTTCTGCATGTTTATTCACCTCCGCATCAATAATATAATTAGTATGCTCTTTTTTAAAAAATTTATCCCATGATTACTCATGAGGATACCCTCTAAAAAATTGTACAAAAAAACAGGAAGTCTTTAAGCTTCCTGTTTTTTATAGAACAAAGTAGATTAAAAATCAACCTTTTTACCATAATAGATGTATTCTAACAACTTTTTCATTTCAGCATCATTTATACTTCTAGGATTTGATCCAGTGCAGGCATCTAATACGGCATTGTGGGCTATAAAATCTTCACTATCTTTAAATTCTTTTTCATCTACTCCATAATCTTTTAATGTTAAAGGAATATCCATACTCTTGTTCATATCTTTAATCATGTTGGTTAATGAATCTACTAATTCATCATCAGTATTTCCTGGAAGTTTAAGACTCCTAGCTATTTCAGCATATCTTGGCGCACAAGCTTTTTTATTGAAATCTATAACATAAGGAAGATATATTGCATTGGCACATCCATGAGGAATATGGAATACTGCACCTGTTTTATGTGCTAAACTGTGAGTTATTCCAAGAAGTGCATTTGAAAATGCCATTCCAGCTAAACATTGAGCTAAATGCATTTGATTTCTAGCTTCTTTATCTTCATTGTAAGATTTAATTAAATATTGATGTACCATAACTATAGCTTGAATAGCAAGAGGATCGGAGAAAACTGAATGAAGTCCTGCAACATATGCTTCAATAGCATGGGTAAGTGCATCCATTCCGGTATGTGCAGTTAATTTAGGCGGCATTGTTTGAGCTAATGCTGGATCAATTATAGCTATATCTGGTGTTAAATTGAAGTCAGCTAAAGGATATTTAATTTTAGCTTTATAGTCTGTTATTACAGAAAATGCCGTTACTTCTGTTGCAGTACCACTTGTAGAAGGTATAGCTATAAATGTTGCTTTTTGTCTTAATTTGGGAAGACCAAAAGGAACTACAGCCTCTTTAAAAGTAAACTCAGGATATTCATAGAATATCCACATAGCTTTTGCTGCATCAATTGGAGAACCTCCACCTATTGATACTATTAAATCTGGCTCATACTCTCTCATTAGTTTAGCGCCATTCATAACAGTTTCTACAGATGGATCTGGTTCAACGCCTTCTATTAATTTTGATTCAATACCTGCTTCTTTCAAGTAGTCTACTACCTTATCAAGGAATCCAAATCTTTTCATGGATCCTCCACCTACGACAATAACAGCTTTTTTTCCATCTAGGTCTTTCAAGGTCTCTAATGAATTTTCTCCAAAATAAATGTCTCTTGGTAAAGTAAATCTTGCCATTTTTATCCTCCTTGTAAGTACATAAAGTATTTTTAAAAGATTGTTAAAATATTATCTAGCTGATTATACTATACTTATCTGGATTATGCAAATCAGTCTAGGTAATATTTTGTAATATTTTAGAACGCATACCTTTGTAAATCTTAAACTATTGATAAGTATATTTTTATTATGTGGAGTAGAAAATAAAAATATACCGTATTATAAAGTAAAACTGTATATTTTTATGGTTAGTATTTCTTCATATAGTAGCTGGAAAAGAGGATACTCAATATAACTTTTAAAAGCACAATGGTTGAAAATGTAATACAAATTGTTCTAAATCCTAAAAGTCCAGTTACAACAATAACTGCTGATTCAAGGTAAATCATTATAGTGTAAACAAAAGATTTTGTCTTTGCTTTTATGAACTGTGTACGTTCCTCTGTTTGCGCCATTTCAATTTTTGCTGCTTTTTTAGGATCTTTTAACAATTTTATGTTGGTGATAATTCCGATTATTCCTGCAATTGTAAAAGCAATACCAATTCCTGAAAGCATCTCTTTACTGTGATTGTCTGTAAAATGTCCAAACAGAAAAAGTAGAAGTGCAATAATACCGAAAATAGTTTGAAATATAAAGTATATAAGATTTCTTTTAGCATGATTCATAAAACTATTCCTCCTCTTCAAAAATAAATACTTGTTCAATTGTCATATTAAATATCTTTGCTATCTTATAAGCAAGAAAAATAGATGGATTATATTTACCATTTTCCAGTGATATTATTGTTTGTCTTGTTACATTGCAGAAATCTGCTAATTCTTCTTGTGTGATTTTTCTTTCTTTCCGAAGCTCCCTAATTTTATTTTCCATATTTTGAGGATTCACCTCCCAAATGTATAGCATGCTTTACAATTATAGTATAGTTGACTTTACATTTAGTGTCAAACTAACTTTACAATATTATATATAAATATCTGTTTTTTCTTCCTTCTTTAGTGTGTATTTTAGAAGTTGCATAGCTTATGATATCTCCAATAGCTGTATTAGTTGGAAGTGTTAGAGTAGGAATATTGAGTGCACATCTTACTGCATTATGACCGGCAAGGGATCCTGTACATATAGCTTCTGATCGTTTTAGCAAAATGCAAGTGGTCATACATCTTTAGAAAAGTCATTTTTTTTACTGCCCCAGAACTTTATATCAAGGTTCCCGGCACATTTGTACTAGGTTCTCTATTCTATCATCTTTGCCAGTAAATTTCGATTTCCTTGAGTGTATTGCTATTTTCATGTGCTGTGTACCTCCTTAAATAGAAGTTTTTGTATGTAAAACTAAAAAACATATAAGAAAATATCTTATATGTTTAAAACATAGATCAGTTGCCAAAGTTTTTATTAGAGAGTTCTTTTATAAAATCATAAGCTTTTTCACCTTTACTTGAGGTTTGTGAAATATCTTTAATAGCTCTGTTATGGAGAGAGTAATTCCTATCTATAGTTTTATTTACTTCTTCAAATTTACGATCCATTTGTTCTGATAGATTTTTATGACATTCAGCTAACAATTGTATGTCTTTACCCTGTCTTTCAAGTAATATAGTGTTTTTATCAACCTTTTTTTCTAGTCCATCAATTCTTTTGTCTATACCATCAATTCGATTGTTAACACCATTAAATCTCTCGTCAATCTTCTTAAACCCTTGCTGCATTTCAGCATACATTTTAGTCATGAGTTCAAATATTTTATCATTTTCCATAATTATTCTCCTTTAAGGTAAAATATTTTATTCTATTTATTGATTTTCAGATGAAGAGAACTTATTGAAATTCTCAAGGTAGTCATAAGCCTTTTGACCTTTAGTTACGGCAGATTTAATTGATTTTACATCACCAGATATCTCAGCAACGGTATGAGTTAAATTATCTATTTCAACTTTATGTACTTCTGAACTGTGTTCAAGAGCTTTAAGAATTTGAGTGCTTTCTGATGTTTGAGATTCGAGTGCATCAAATTTTGATTCAAGTTTATTAAGTCTCTCGTTAGTTTTATTCTGAGAGTCAAGTATCTGTTGTAATAATTTTTCAACATTATCCATAATAATAGATCCTTTCTTTATATGTAATAACATTATATCATGAAATTATATTTTATTGAGAAGCAATTTATGTGTTACTATTTGAAACATAATATGCTATAGTACTGTCGTCTGTATTAGTGCTTGAACTTTGTTGTTTACTTGTAACTTTTTGTTCTTGATTTGTATTTGATGTTTGTGGAGTATTTGGGGTATTGCTTTGTGATGATGAAGTACTATTTTGTGATGAAGGGGTTACGTATGTTTGTAAGTCCCATTAAATAATTTACTGATACATTGAAATAATCGGAAAATAATTTTAGGGTTTCTATATCGGGTTCTCTTCTTCCTGTTTCGTAATGAGCATAAGTTGCCCTATTAATGTTCAAATTTTTACTTAATTCTATTTGTGTTAATCCTTTTTCCGATCTGAGTTTTTTTAAATTATGTGATATATCCATTTAAATACACCTCACTTTTATATTATCAAAAAATGATACAAAAACGAACAAATAATACAAAAAGCAACTATGATATAAACATAGATACGAAATGTATCATATATAATTAAATCATCCTGCGTAAGTACTGTTTTTAACTAAAAAATAAACTTATGCGTAGAAATATTTAACCGTGCTTGTGGTTGTAAAATATTCGCAGCATAAGTTTATTTTTTGTTTAGAAGCCTACTTAGAGCTATTAAACTAATTTTTTATTAAATATATTTGAAAGACCAGTATTTTTAATTCTATTTTGTATTTCTTCTCTGTCTATGGAATATAGACCTTTTTCTTTCATTCTGTTAAAAAATTCTGCACCAGCAAAAGTATATCTGTTTTTTCTTCCTTCTTTAGTGTGTATTTTAGAAGTTGCATAGCTTATGATATCTCCAATAGCTGTATTAGTTGGAAGTGTTAGAGTAGGAATATTGAGTGCACATCTTACTGCATTATGACCGGCAAGGGATCCTGTACATATAGCTTCTGTGTGACCTACAAAGAGACCACTTTTCTCTCCACCGCAAAATAAATTATCTATGCCATTTACTTTTAAGTCTACAGAAACGGGTGCTATGGAAAGATATCTTATAGAATTTCCTTTACCCCCAGAATATGGATCTATGAATTTGACATTCTCTAGTCCTCGTATTTTACGCAACTTTTCTAAAGGATAATAGGATGTCATTAACTTTACGTGGCCTGTATCTAGAAGTATTACATTTTGTGCAAATTCTTTTAAAGCATACTGCTGGCATACTTTAGCCTTTAATTTATCCATATTTATATCTTCTTCTGGAACTTTAAGTACTACTGCACCTTTTTCTTCAATTTCATGCAAGAGATTTTTATCTATAGTATCTTTGGCAAGTTTACAGGAACCGCTGAAAGCTCCGTAAGTTCCATCTAATCTCTCGCCGTGAAGATCTTCTACTCCAGCACATTTGCTTATGCTTATCCTAGGTCCGAAGGAAGGGCATCTAAGTATGCACATGGAGCAACCATTACCATATTTTATACAGTTTCCCATAGGACCTGTGGAACCTGTAGTCTCAACAAAGGCATCTGCTTCTTCATAATCTCCATTTGAGGTATATATGCCTTTTATTTTAGTACCTTCCATTTTTACATCCACTACTCTTGATATTAGTTTTAATTTTATATCTTTACTTAAAATATATTTTCTAACAGCTGGTTCGATTTTATTTACATCATAGAGCCAAGCATGAACATGGTTTATAGTATTGCAGCAGGCTTAGAAAATATTAGGATGAAGCTTGTGTGTTTTTTCACTTCCCCATAGGTAAACATCAATATCACCTGTATTACCATTCCAGTAGATTTTGTCAATTATGTTTTCTAAGATGTGCCTTTTGATTGATACATCTTTTATTAGGGAGAAGGATGAATTAAAATCTTCTAAGTTTTTCTCTATTATATCTAGATTTATCTTTCTATACATATTTTCTTCTTCGATACTTTTAGACTTGTCTAATTTCAAATTTAAATCTTTTATTGCTTTTGCTAAGTTTTCTATTTTATTTAGGATAAATTCAGAAGCAGGGGAGTTAGCTGCATTTATATTTGATAATTGCTGCAATAATGTGTTCATTTGATTATTTTTATCTTCGATTTCTTTTTTTAACATTTCAGTAAAGTTGTTTTTAATAGAGGAGCTTGATTCATTTTTATGACATTGTAGTTCTTTTAAAAGCTTATTTATGTTTAGTTTTTTTATATTTTCAGTAATAGCTTTTTCAATTTTTGGACCGTTGGCATTAGGGTTAGCACATCTGCTTTTTCCAGAATGGGCTTTCATTGTACATACATAATAGTAAATTCTTCCATTCCCATTTTTCTTAGACCTTCCGTAAGAGACACGCATTGGTGCACCGCACAAAGCACATTTTAATATTCCAGATAACAAAGATTTTTTAGAGGTTCCCTGTCTTGGATTAGATTTTCTCTTATTTTTATCTAATTGAAATTGTACTTCTAGCCAGGTAGTACTTTCAATAATTCCTTTATGCTTGGCAACTGCAGCAATCCACTTATTTGTATTTCTAGTTATATATTTTGAATTGCGTTTATTATATGTAATAATTCCATTGCCATTAGGTATGCCGCAGGTAGTTATACTTAAGCCCTTTAAATATTTAAAAACCGAATCGTCTGATTTGACATAAACGGGATTTCTAAGAATATCATTTATTGACATAGATGAAAAGTCTCCACCATTTTTTCCTTTTATGCTATTAGTAAGCAAATATTTAAGAACTAAGGATATAGAACCAAATTCCATGTATTTACTATATATCAATTTAACTTTATCCAATTCTTTTTTTATAGGAGAAAGTTTATGCATAAATTTTTGTTTCATTTCAGAGTTATAATAAGTTACTTTCTTAGAATTGAAACCAAGGGGAGTTTGACCTCCAAGCCAGCGGCCGGATTTTGCAAGTTCTAACATATTATCTCGAACACGTTCTGCAATAGTTTCCCGCTCTAACTGTGCAAATACAGAAGCTATATATACCATGGCTTTACCTATAGGTGTACTTGTATCAAACTGCTCTTTTACACTTACAAAAGATATATTGTGTTTCTGTAATAATTCTAATGTAGTAGAAAAATCAGCAACATTTCTACTAATCCTGTCTAATCTGTAGCATATTAAAAAATTAAATTTTTCTTTTTTAGCATCCTTTAAAAGTTCTTGAAATCTAGGCCTATTTGTATTGCCGCCAGAAAAACCTTCATCTTCATATATTATAAAACTGCTTATTTTCAAATTATTCTTTGCGTATTCTTTACATATTTGTACCTGATTTTCTATAGACTCACCTTTGCATGTAAATGTGGATTTTCTGCTGTATACAGCTGCTATCATTTTTTAAAATCACATCCTCAAAAATTAATATAGTCTTATATTAAATTACATGGGCTTAATTAACTTTTTATTCCTTTTTAAATTAAAAATTTTCATCACACAATAAGTTGATGTGAATATAATATTGTAGGTAAATATGCTTAAAAAATAACTGGGAGATGTTATTTTATGGCCAAGCCAATAAAAGTAAGAATGCATTATTCAAAAGACCCTAAAATAATGGATGAACTGGAAACAAGAAAGGCAAGAGCTTTTGCAAGAGCACTTATAAGCGAATTACGTGTTGAACAAATAGATGAACTCATAAAAACATTAAAAGAAAGACAAACATGGAATAAATAAATAAGTATAGACATATTGAAAACCATTCAAACTAAAATTAAGAATATGAAAAAATGAGTGTACCTTCGGAGGAGGTATAAGATGGAAAACAAAACTAAAATGAGATTTGAAAATATAGAGCAGAGAGATAAACAGTTAAAAGAGTTTAGAACTATAAAGTATATTATAGATAAGAAAAATCCTTTAATAGTATGGATATATATTTAAAAGGAGGTGCAGCAATATGAATAAGGAGGTACGGCTTTTAAAAGCAGATGAAATTGAAATAAGAGTACAGAGCTTAAAGAAAACTGCAAACGGTGTAGGATGTGTTTTGCTCTTATATAAGGATGCAAGAGTTGATATGAAAATACTTGATGAAACGTTTGGAATGACAGGGTGGAAAAGAACTCATGAACTTATAAATGGAAGATTATTTTGTAATATAGATATTTGGGATGATGAAAAGAAACAGTGGATTAGAAAGCAAGATGTGGGAGTGGAAAGTTATACGGAAAAAGAAAAGGGTCAAGCTAGTGACAGTTTTAAAAGGGCAGGATTTAATATTGGAATAGGAAGAGAACTTTATACAGCTCCTTTTATATGGATTAGTTTACAGCAGGGAGAATTTGCTGAAAAAGATGGAAAAGTTACTCTGTCACCAAGGGTACATTTTCAAGTTAAGTCAATAGGATACAACAAGAATAGGGAAATCAATCAGTTGGAAATTCAAGATAATTATTATAGATTAAGATATTCTTTAGGAAAAGCTGGTGGTGATCAGAATAAAACAGTTACTATAGACAATAAAGACGTAATAAATAAAAATGAGCTTCACTGCGAAAAGTGTGGAAACATCATATCGGAAAAAGTAGCAGATTATAGCAATAAAAAATTTGGAAAAATGTTATGTATGAATTGTCAGGTAAATGTTAAAGGTGCTCGAATTTTAAGTACGGCCAAATAAACAGAGTTCTTGAAATTAGATGGATACTTATTGTAAACATGTCGAAACATCCTAGAAAGATGACGTTTTGACATGTTGCTTTTATTTGAATTAAAAAGTTAAAGCTTTTAATAAGGTCGCAATACTATAAACGGAGCATGCTTATGACCGGGAAAATCCAGGTTTTTGTGTCTAGTAAGACTGTCTGTGATGCTTATTAGATCTCCTGCTCCAAGTGCAGTGATTTCTTCTGCAGCAGTGTATCTGCCGTTATTTCTCATTATTCCTCCTACATTTCCTAGGCCAAGTACCATGTCTGTTTTTTCATATACAACTACATCAGCACCTGCTTTTTTGGCAGATAAAGCTGCGGAGCATCCGGACCATCCTGAGCCAATTACTATTATTTTCATAAAAAAATACCCCCTATAATAATCTTCTACCTTTAAATAAATCTCTTGGATCCATCTGCACCTTGCATAGTCTTCTAACTATGTCACCATCATAGTGTTTGGTGCAGCTTGCACATATTCCTTCACCGCAGCTCATTTTGGAATTATTGCAGCAGGAAAAATTTATGAATTTGTTTTTTGAATTGTTCATTTTATCTATAAAATCTATAATTTCATAACTCATTATATCCGGGCCTCCACAGTGTACTAAGTTTATGGAATTTTCCCGGAGAATTTTTTCCAAAATTAATTTGAATTTCTCAGATAGATTTCCCTCGTCTAATATAGTGCAATCTAACACTTTTGATTTGCATTCTTTAAAATAATCCTCATAAAAATTTTCTTTAAATTGTGTGTCAATAATAGATATAACCTTGTTCTTATTGGAATATAATTTTTTCATAACTGGAATAGAAGGAGCAATTCCTATGCCTCGAGCTATAATTAATGATATACCATCTTTAGCATTAGAAACATTTGAAAGTCCCATTATTCCGTTTGAAAACGGTCCTCTAAGAAGTATTTTATCTCCTTTATTTAATTTAAAAAGAGCTTTAGTTTTTGTGCCGCTTGATTTTATTGCAACATCTAGAGTATTGTTTGTTTTATCAGCGTTTATAATGGAAATTGGTACATCGTAATAATTTACACTTTCCTTATTCCTTAAAAATACAAAGCTTCCAGCATTAGATAATTCTCTTACTAGGTTTTCTGGTCCTTCTAAAGTAAACATGCAAAGAGAATCTTCAGCTACTTTTTTGTCTAATATAGGACAATCATAAGTTTTTCTTAAATTTTTTGCTTTTTTACCATTGGAAATATATTGTTCATATATACAAACTCCACACCAGTCTTTGCATTGGCAAAACTCTTCACCGGAAAGTTGAGAGCATAATATACAGTCAAGAGTCTCTGCCAGGTGGCATGGACAATAGTCACTTCCTGCATCAATACAATACATGTAAATAACCTCCGTTGATATTATTATAAAACTATGTACAATATTAGATTATTTTTCAGAATGATTTTTGTTACTTTAAAATGAAAAACTATGTTAAAATAAAAACATTGACTGCTAAATTTAATTACTCAGATAGGGGTGTTCTGTTGAAAAAAGGATACATATATTCCGTATTGTCTGCCATATTATTTGGAACTTGCGGAATCATAATAAAAATTGCTTTCTCAGAAGGGGCAAATTCTATAAATATATTGACACTTCAATATATGATGTCAATTCCAATTATGTTTCTAGGCATACTTATAATAGATAGTAAGGCTTTAAAAATAGGAAAAAAGGATTTATATCACACAGCAGTTCTTGGCATAGTGGGTAATACTTTTATGACTATTTTCTATTACATGGCTTTTAATTATCTTGACGTTTCAATGGTTACCATACTGCTTTATACATATCCTGCTATGGTTTTTATTTATTCAGTAGTATTTCAAAAAATGCAGGTAGGTTTTAATAAAATTTTTGCTCTTATTGCAACTTTTATAGGTTGTTTTTTAGCTTTGGGTCTTAACCAGGGGATAAAGGCCTTTTCAACAAAAGGTTTTATGTATGGAATTCTAGCAGCAGTATTTTATGCTTTTATGAATATATATACGGAGAAAAAAATGGATAAATTAAATCCACTTTCAGTTAACTTTTACTCCATTATTTTTTCATTTTTATCTTTAATAATTCTTAAATTTCCAGTGGAAGTGTTTAGACAGGATTTGAACGGAAAATTAATTGTTTGCATTGTAATATTAGGAGTGTTTTGTGAGATAATACCTTTAACTTTGCTTTACGCGGCAATTAAACATATTGGATCTTTAAAAGTTTCAATAATAGGTAATTTAGAAATACCTACAGCTATGTTTCTTTCCTTTTTTATTTTAAAGGAACCTTTAACACTACTTCAAATTTTTGGAGCAGCATTTGTCATTTATGCCGTTTATAGTATTAAAAAAATAGATTGATTTTTATTTAGTTATCACAGTCATATTAGGTGACTATGATAACTATTTCAGACTGAAAATTGAGATTCATGCATTAATAGATAAAGTATATTAATGGAAAAGAACATTTAGATATGAAAATTATTTTAAAGATTTTTGTTTTTTACTGTAAGAACAAGCTTTCTTTTCGATAGTATCTAGAGATTCACTTAGACATTCTTCAATAACATCAGGTGTTATTAATATATTTTTCTTCTTCAAATTACCGCCTCCTTTTACTCATTAAATTTAATTATATTCTATTAAACGGAATATGTCAACTAAATTATTTCGAAATACATACTTTTATTGGAACAATATATAGTATATAGTTATATGACTATAATTATAACTAATAATTAAATATTCTGCTGTAATTTTTTTAATATGTAAATACTATAAATAGTAATATATTAAAAATAGGGGGTATATTAGTGAAGAAAATCATAGCTTTCATAATTTCAATAGTTATATCAACATGTGGAGGAGAATTTGTATATGCTAAAACTGCTTATGGTGTAAGTAGAATAAGAGGGGCAAATAGATATGAAACATCTGCAAATATAGCAAATAGTTTTAGTAGCGACAAATTGGAAAATGTAATTATTGCAAGTGGGGATAATTTTCCAGATGCTTTAGCAGGATCTGTGCTTTCAAGAAAGGAAAATGCTCCTATATTGTTAGTAGGAAAAGATGTAAGTTCTAGTGGAGAGTCTATTAACTTTATAAAAAATAAGTTAGATAAAGTAGGAACTATCTATATATTAGGAGGAAAATCATCTGTAAGTAAAAATTTTGAGAGTTATTTTAATTCATTAGGATACAGCAGCGTTAAAAGATTAGGGGGAAGAGATAGATTTGATACAAATTTTACAATTGACAGATATTTAATGACAGAAAAAGGTACTCCAGTGGTTGTAGTAAATGCTTTTGGATTTGCAGATGCTTTAAGTGTTTCAAGTATTGCTGCGTCAAAAAGATACCCTATTATCATGACTGATTCATTTAACTTAGCTGATGAAACAAAAGAAACACTGAAAAGTATAGAGCCATCTAAAGTATTTATTATTGGGGGAGAATCATCAGTAGCAGGTAATATAGTAAGTCAGTTAAAAGAAATTGTCCCATCACTCAATAGCAATAGCATAATAAGAATAGGGGGCATGAACAGATATGATACATCCTTAGATGTATGTAAATACTTTAATCAAGCTTCAAATGAAGCTGTCATTGCAAGTGGTGAGAATTTTCCTGATGCGTTATCTGCAGGTGCACTGGCCGCAAAAAACAATGCACCCATAATATTAACAGATGGAGTTGGCATATCAGATCAAAAACAATACTTGGATGGATGCAACTATGAAAAAGTTATTTTAGTAGGCGGCACTGGAGCTGTAAGTGAAGATGTACAGAATGCTTTAGAGGGCAAAACTGTTATTTCAGATGAGGATGCTAAAAAATTGCTGCTTCAGGGTGATGATGCCTTTAAGAAAATATTAAAAATTAATGTAGATGGAAACTCCTATGTGGATGTATCAGGTGTAAGCTATGCTCCCGTAACAGATAACATGGGGGAATACAATTCCATAAGTAAATATTTAAATCAAAACTATGGATTGAACAACTATTATACGAATGATTTTGTAAATACTCTAATAAATTTTATGTTTAAGGATATTGATGGTAAAGTTTATATGAGATATGGAAATCCAGAACCTGCACTCACTGTTGAAGATTCTGAAGTAGGTTCTAAGAAATATAATGGTAATAAAGTTGATATTATGTTAAAGGGTTATTATTATGGAGAGTTATCCTATGCCAATGCCACTTTAGTTTATGATGGGAATAGGTGGCTCATAGATAAGTTTGATAACTGGGGAGTAGAATAATTTATCTTGTAATATAGGAAACTATTGGAGATTAATTACGTCCACATTATTGACGCTGTTGTTTGTACCGGTTGTATACACATATGATTTTAAGAAATCTTTAAAAAAGTCAAATAACATTTAATGAAAAGTAAACACATACCATGTTTAAATCGGTATGTGTTTACTTTATACTATTCTAATTTTATATTGTATTCAATACCGTGTTGAAAGCTAGGTATAATAGGACATACTAGAGCTGTTATATTTACATTATAGTGCCTGTATTGATTTTTGATATATAGAATACTATAATAGCAAATATAGGCAGTTTGAGACGGAAGGTGCTATATTTATGGTGAATACTTTAGAAAAAGAGCTATTTTTCATAATTAACAATTTGAAAATGGAAGGATATGTTTCTTTTTATAGGAGATATCAAACAGCATTTTTTATTGCAATAACCATAGTTGCAGTGCTATTATCATTTATAATTGTATTTTTTATAAATATGAAAAAGAGAAATTTAATGGAGCAAAGATATAAACTAGCTGTAGAAAGTTCTAACATTGCTATTTGGGAATATGACATAGATAAAAATAACTTTTTCGCTTCAGATAAGTGGGAAGAAATTACTGGGTATAAAGTTAGCAAGAATGATAATCTTAAAATCATATTAGAAAAATTGTTACCAGATGAAAATAAAAAGATAGTGCTAAATTATTTACAGGATCACCTAGCAGGGATAACTCCTTTTTGTGAATGCGAGTTTAAATTAACAACTAAATGTGGGAAGAAAAAATGGATTTTTATTAGAGCAAAGGCAATTAGAAATGCAAAAGGAAAAGCTTTAAAAATAGCAGGCTATGTTGCTGATATTACAGAACAAAAGCTTATACAGGATAAAAATAAATATCTAGGTTATTATGATAGCTTAACAGATCTTCCTAATAGAAAAATGTTTCAAGATAAGCTGGATAATGTATTGAAAAACTCTAGTGAAAATAGTAAAAAAGGAGCATTACTTTTTATAGATTTAGATAATTTTAAAAGGGTAAATGATACTTTAGGTCATCAATGTGGAGACAAGCTTCTTCAATATGTGGCAAATACATTAAAAAATATTATGGGAGAAGATAATACTGTATTTAGATTAGGTGGAGATGAATTTTTGATAATACAGCATGACATAAAGGATAAGAATGATGTTGTAAAAGTTTGTAATAAAGTAATACTTGCATTTAAAGGACCATTTAAAATAAACGAAAATTTAATTCACATTAGTGTTAGTATAGGCATCGCCATGTATCCTCAGGATGGGACTACAGCCGATTCTTTACTGAAAAATTCAGATATAGCTATGTATAAAGCAAAGGATTCATGTAAAGGTATATATAAATTTTATAATAGAAGGATGTCTTATGAAGTTTCGAGAAAAGCAGAACTAGAAGAGGGGCTTAGAAGTGCTTTAGAAAATAATCAATTTCAGTTATATTACCAACCTGAAATTGACTGTAAAACTGGAAGAATCAAGGCTATGGAAGCTCTACTAAGGTGGAAAATTGGGGAAAATGAATTCGTTTCTCCAATTGAATTTATTCCCGTAGCTAAAGACACATCATTAATAGTTCCTATTGGTAAGTGGGCACTGGAAACTGCTTGCAAGCAGCATAAACGATGGTTAAATAAAGGATATGATTTTGGTATTATATCAATAAATGTCTCAAAAGTTCAATTACAACATCCCAATTTTTTTAAAATGGTAGAGACAGTTTTACATGAAAGTAATCTTCCACCAGAGCTTTTGGAAATTGAAATTACAGAAAATGAAGTTATGCAATCTTTACAATCTAATATAGCTGCCTTAGAAAAGTTGAGAAGACTTGGAATAGGCATTGCCCTAGACGATTTTGGGACAGGTTATTCTTCATTAAATTATTTAAGATTACTTCCTATAAATACTCTCAAAATTGATAAGTTTTTCATTAATCGAATTCATCTTAATTCCAAAGATTGTTCTGTAGTAGACGGCATAATAAATCTATCTCACAAGATGAATATAAGTGTAGTTGCTGAAGGAGTTGAGTTCGTAAAACAATTTGAAATACTTCGATCTATGAATTGTAATAAAGTTGAAGGACACCTGTTTAGTAAGCCCATGCCTGTAGAAAATATTGAAAGTGTGGTTTATTCAGTATGTAAGTTTAATCATATGTAAGCATGAATTAAATATAATTGTATTTAAAACACATTATGCTGTTATACAAAAAATAAGGGACTGTCACACTGAAAATAAATTCTACAACATATTGTATTGGTAAGTAAATTATAAAACAATATGTTGTATGTAAATTTCTTAGTGCAACAGCTCTTTTCTTAATAAATTTATTAATGTTTCCCTGCCAATTCCTGATCTTTTTTAGGATTTGTAAAGCTAGGTTCTGTAGGATTAGGGTCTCCATAGTATCTACCTGGTGTTGAAAGGTCAAAATACAATTTGGAATCTTGAGTTACACCAAAATCCTTATTTGAACCTGTATCTTTAACTTTATTTAGTGCCTCTCTAAATAGTGCATTGTGAGCTTCTTCACGTTCTAGTAAGAAATTTATTGTCTCACGTACATATTTATCATTGACTTGACGATATAAGTATTCGTATACTACTTTTGCCCTTTGTTCAGATGCTATATTTGAAAGCAAGTCTGCCACAAGATCTCCTGTAACGGTTACATAATTTGCAGTCCATGGTTCTCCAGAAGAGTTCATTAATACTGGTGCTAATCCACCTAATACGTGAGTTTCAATTTCTCCACTACCTACTGAATTAAAATCAACTGAATGACCGTTCAACAAATTTACAGTCTGTGCAACCATTTCCATATGGCTGAGTTCTTCTGAACCAATATCTAAAAATAAATCCTTTATTGCAGGATCATTTACTCTAAAACTCTGGGATAAGTACTGCATGGCAGCCTTAAGTTCACCATTTCCACCACCTAATTGTTCTTGCATTAGTACTGCATATTGTGGATTGGGTTTTTCTACCTTAACTTCTTTTAAAAGTGGCTTCTCATGTTTAAACATTAGTATATCAACCTCTCCTTCATTTTGTAATTTATGAATCTAATTTAGTTTTTACAAAATGAACACATATAATACATTTTATAGTTGATGTGATTTCAATATACAAAAAACTAAAGGAAAAGATTGAATAAAAAGGTTCTTGGCATTTTTGATTGATATGTTAGGAATTGTATTTAAAAGGTTATTTTATTTGCTGTCTTAAATTTTTAAATAGCTCAAGCATAAAGGCTTGTTCATTAATTATGTGTCTAACTAGTTCCTGCCAAGCTTTATTTGCTTTTGCTAAAGTAAGCAATTGGGGATAAAAAGATAGGGCACGGGTATCGTAATATATGAATCCATCAATTAATTTTTTTATATGCATAGTATATTGAGCAGGATTGGTGCTTGTAGACTTTTTTAGCTGAACTGCATTGTTATATAATTTTAAAAATGCATTGTGAAGGTTATTTAAGCCATCTACTATAGGTCTTGGTAGTTTAATATTAGAAAGGGAAGCTACAGTCTTGAGAAAAATTGGATGATCACTTGAAATATGAGACCACAGTTGAAGTTCATTGAAAACGCAAGTAAATTGATTCATGTAAGTGTAGCAATACATGAGTTACCTCCTGATAAAATTATACATAATAATATAATATGCAGGCTATTATGAAAAGGTTACCATAATAAAATTATTTTTAAACAGGCACATAAATTTGTAAGTTTTATATGCCTGTTTGTTTATAATATTTTCTTTAATAAATTAATGTCTGTTATAGGTTTTTTGCAGGTAAAGTTTTCACAAATGTATGTGGTAGTTTTATTGTTGATGTCTATATAGTTTTCTATAATAGGGGAAATAGTGCTTAAGTCTTTATTTAAATTGCAGTACAAAATTGAAATTGTAAAAGGATTAAAGTTCTCATTTATCATATGAATTACTTGTTTTCCTTCTTCAATGTTACTGCCTGCAGATACAATAATTTGCCTTATAGGTGATTTTGAAAATAAAAGTGCTATAAGAGAAAATGAGCATACTCTTGGGAAACCATTTATTTCCTTTGAAAAAGCTTCAAATAATTGTTTGGCTTTATCTTCAAAATCATAACTGCTTGTTAGATGGGACAATCGCAGCAAATTTAGTGCGGCTACGGAATTACCAGAGGGAAGGGCACTATCGTGTATTTCCTTTGGCCTTGTAATTAACTTCTCACCGTCATTTCCATATAGGAAGAAGCCTCCATTTTCTTTATCCCAGAAAAGTTTTAATAAATCTTCATTGAGTTCCAGTGCTTTTTTTAGATAATCTGTGCTGTAGGTTGTTTCATATAATTCTATAAGTCCCCATATTAAAAAGGAGTAATCATCTAGATAGGCTAAAAAAGAAGCTTCTCCATCACGATATCTTGCAAGGAGACGGCCGTCGGATCTAACTAAGTTCTTATAAATAAAGTCTACAGCTTTTTTGGCAACTTTAGTATATTTGGAGTTGTTTAAGACTCTGCCAGCTATTGACATAGCAGCAATCATAAGACCGTTCCAGGAGGTTAAAATTTTATCATCTTTATAAGGATGTATTCTTTTTTCTCTTTCAGCAAATAATTTTTCTCTGCAGTTTTCTACAAATTGCATATCATCTTCTGGAATAGAACTATTTATTAGGTTCAAAATATTTTTGCCTTCGAAGTTTCCACCTTTTGTTACATTAAAATAAGAACAAAACTTGCTGCCATCTTCTTCTTGAAGTATATCTTTTATTTCTTCTTCTGACCAGACGTAAAATTTACCTTCTTCACCTTCAGAATCAGCATCTTCTGCAGAGTAAAACCCACCTTCATTTGAAGTCATGTCCCTTAATACATAACTCAGTATTTCTTCTGCTGTTTTACAGTATTTTTTATTACCTGTAGTTTGAAAGGTTTCAATATAGGCTATAATTAAGAGCGCATTGTCATAGAGCATTTTTTCAAAATGTGGAACGAGCCATTTTCTATCTACAGAATAGCGGCTGAATCCAAAACCTATATGGTCATATATTCCGCCTTTTCTCATGCAGTCCAATGTTTTTTCCACCATTTCTAAAGCAGAGGAATCTTTGGTTTTGTAAAAATATCTGAGCAGAAAAAGCAAGTTATGTGCTGATGGAAATTTGGGAAAGTCTCCAAAGCCTCCATATGTAGGGTCAAAATCATATTTGAAATTTGAAAAAGTTTTTTGAAAGATATCTTCATTAATGGTTTCATTAGAGATTTCTTTTGAATTTTTTAGGAAATCTAATATTTGTGTGCTGGCATTTAAAAGTTCACTTCTATTATTTTTCCATGCCTTTTTAATGTAGTCTAAAATAGACATTAACCCCATGAGTGCATCTCTACTATTTTTGGGGAAATAGGTACCTGCAAAAAAAGGCTTTTGATCAGGTGTCATGATAATTGTAAGGGGCCATCCGCCGCTTCCAGTGATGGACTGACATACATCCATATAAATACTGTCTATATCAGGCCTTTCTTCTCTGTCTACTTTTATGGATATGAAACTATCATTTAGCATTTCAGCTACCTCTGTGTCCTCAAAGCTCTCTTTTTCCATTACATGGCACCAGTGACATGTGCGTTTGTGGTAATATTCAGCTATACCCAATAGATAAGAATATAGGCTTATCTTCTGATTTTGCCTTGTTAAATGCTTCATCTCCCCAAGGATACCAATTTACTGGATTGTGTGCATGTTGAAGCAAGTATGGGGATTTCTCATTTATTAATCTATTGGGCGTGCTTGTAATTGCCATAAGACCACCTCCTTTATTTTATTTACAGACATAGTATATCCAAGATAAAGTATTTTCAGTCTTACAAAATAAAGGATGTAATAAATAAGTTACTGGATATGGTTAATCTGATTACAGGTAGTGGAATATAACAGGCTTTAGCACTCAAAACAAAAGAAGGACTGGGGAATAATCCTCAATCCTTTTTTTGTGTTTGCTTTTCTTGTTCTAGTTCTTTTACTATTCGTGCCATTATATTGAAACTTCTGCTTAGGGATTCATTGGACGGTCTAGTGGCTTTAACTGTAATTGTAAGTTCAAAACCATTTATAATTCGTTTTTCTGTATATTCCCTAACATATTTGCTATCACACATTGAAAGTCACGTCCATATTTGCATAGCCCTCGTTACTTTTTATGCTAATTGCTAAATAAATTATTATGATCATTTCTATTTCCAACCCCTTCTGAAATTATGTTTTTATCTTTCAAAAGGTGTATAGAAAAATCAGAAATATTGTGACATAAAGGGTATGAAAAAATAATAAATAAAATGATAGTACAATAATTGCTATAGGAGTCCCAATAGTACACAAAACACAAGTATATCAAGTATACTTGGAAGTGCTGACAACTCTAGTCTTGTAAAGAAACTTAGCATGACATTTCCTAATTTAATTATTAAAGATACAATTAAATTTACTGCATAGGAGCAATTAGCTCCTTCTTTTTTGCTTTAAAATTTAAGGTATGCAACTTTAAGTGTGGAATAATTTTATATAATGATAAATAAAAAAGAATTTTTATTTTGTATTTATTGACAATATATTTGTTTTGTGACATAAAAACCGTAACATTCAATTTTGGATAATACAGTGTTTTAGTAAATTGTTTGGCTTTTATAGTGGAATCATTAAATAAAAATATTGCAAAAATAATATAACTTTTATTAAAATTTATCCTATAAGTATAAGTAATACTACAAATATTAGTGCAAAAAGAATTATACAAATATACATGCTCTTTTTATCTCTATTTATAATAACCAACCTGGTTAAAACTATCATAAAAAATAAAGCACTAATAATAGATAAATTTAATATGACAATGGTCTTAATTCCGTTGTTTGCCAACTCTTTAATTGCAATAATATTTGAAAACAATATTGCAATTATCCCTGCAAATATTGATAAAACTTGAATATTTTTAATAATATTATCATCAAGATTTTTTTGTATATTTTCATAAGTTTTTTCAGCCTTCTCCATCTCACTTGTAAATTTCGTTTGCATATTATTTATCTCGTCTTGGTGTGGAGCAAGAAATTCTTCAAATGCCGATTCAAAACAATCTTTAATTTCCTTTGCAGATTCTTCAAGTGATTTCTCTTCTTCTTTATCTAAACATATCTTACGGTATACGTTGCTCCCAGATACTTGCATATCAGTTGTTAATCTAATTTGACTACTTTCTGTATTAATTTGCTTTTTTGTATAGAATAAACCTCTATCAATATCTTTATCATCTGTTGCATTGTTTTTGTAAGGATTTTTATCTTCAGTTATATATTCTACTAATCCCAATGCTACAAGTCTATTTATATTGTTTTCTATAAGTTTTTTACTTTTTAATATGTTATTTTTTTCAATGGTTTTATAAACAATTTCCATATCCACTTCACTAACGGTAACCAATCTATATTTTACTATGTATTCTGCACTACATTTTGCAATATCCATAAAAATTTCATACGCATCATTTTTTTTTAATTCATCAATAAAATATTGTTCATCTCTTATCATTTATATATCCTCTATTTTTCAATTATTTTCTTATTATAATAATTCAATTATACTTGAAATAATATCCAATATCAATTTAACAAAGAAAAATACAATAATGTGATGTAAAGAATATGAAAAAAGTAACAAATAAATTAATGGTACAATAACTGATATGTCGAATATATTGATTTTACTGGTCTTACATCTGACGTACCAATAACTGATACCTAAGTAATTCTTAATACATATATCTCTTTATATTTATATTATTATTATTTACGTATTAAAAATTGGTATGTCACAAAATAAATATTAAATCTATACACTCTATGAAGTTTAAAAATTCATGGAGGTTTTTTATTATGGTTGAATTATTTGATACTCAGTTTGTAGATGATGGAAAGGGCAATACTGATTTTTTAATTACTTTTAATATAAATGTTTTGCGTGACAAGGTATTCCCTCTTTTAACTGCTTCCGAACTAAAAATTTGGTTAACTATATTGTCTTTTACTAATTTGCAAGGCACTTGTTTTCCTTCACAAGCTAAAATTTCTGAAATATCCAATATATCAAAAACTACTGTAAATAATGCCATAAAGAAATTAGTGGATATTGAGGTCAATGGTGAACCCTTATTAAAGAGAGATGTTGTAGGCCATATAAGAAAGAAAAGTATATATTCTGTAGCAAGAGAAGCAGACGAAGGAGAAGCAAAAGGCACAATGACACCACAGATGGTAATAGAACTGTTCTGCAAAGCTTTTGAGAAAGAATATAACACTAAATATAATGTTGTTTGGCAAAGAGATACTAGACCTGTAAAGACTAAATTAATAAAAAATTATACAGATGATGAGATAAAAACAATTATAGAGATTGTTATAACTCAATATAAAAAAAGATGGTCAAGTCCTAAGTTCCCGACACCTACTATAACTGCTATGTGTGGTTGGTTGTCTACACAGGCTATGACAATCGCTAAAGGTACTCACAAAACTTCAATTAATAACCCAGAAAAATTTGAGGTAAATAATATGTGGGATGGTGACACATTTTGATAGGAGGTAGTATGTATGTTCTATAACTGTAAATTGAGCAGAGATTGCCGTAGAAGAGAGTGTAATGTGTATTGCTACCCTTATGTGCTGCTACATGGAACTAATGGAAAAGGGGGGTTCTGGGCGACAAGGAATACCCCTAAAAAATATGATGATTGCTTCGTGGAAACTTTACCAATTAAAGCAGATAACCCAAGAATATATAAAGCTGTAATCAATTATATAGAGAATATATTGGAGAAAGTTCAAAAAACAAATAGAGGATTGTACTTTACTGGAGGAACAGGTACAGGAAAGACAACTACAGCAGTTACTATAATGAATGAATATTTATTATCAAGGGTAATACAGCATTGTAAGAGAGAGAAGCTAATAGAAGTAAATCCAGTGCTATTTGTAAGGCTATCGGAGTTCCAGAATGTATATAACGCACAATTTAGGGGCAGTAGTACCTTGCAGGATGAAAGTTCCTACAGGTTCTACAATTTAAAACATAAAATGACTGAGGTAGATCTATTGGTTGTAGATGATATAGCACTACGTAATTTACCAGAAGGTTTCCAGAATGAATTGTACGAGATAATTGATTATAGAGCTACTGAAGACGCAACTACAATATTTACTTCTAATGTGACATATGAGGAATTACCTGAGTATGTGGGAGAACGTATAGCAAGTAGAGTACAGGGGATGTGTGGACAACAGGTATTAATGAAAGGCACAGACCATAGAACAGGAGGTTTGTTTTAATGGCTAATATTGAATGTAGATTAATATCAAAAATATTGGATGAGCAGGACATTACTTTACTTAGGAGGGGAATACTACTTGAAAGTGATTTTTACACGCAGCATAAGACTTACAACTTCATATTAGGCTATTCTAGGCAGTATAATACTCTGCCACCTTATGATACGGTTGTGTCAGAATGTGAAAATTTTGAGTACGAGCCAGAGGTTAGTGATCATTTTAATTACTTAGTCAGCTCTTTAAAAAATGCTACAGCTAAAAGAAAATCTTTTGAACTTCTACAGAAAGAAGCAGGAGAAAAGTTTCAAAAGTTAAAAGGTGCAGACTTTGTGAACTGGTTATCCATAGAGGTTAATAAAATAAAAGATATTGTAGAAGTGGATATTGGAGTAGGGACAAACTTTGCTGTTAACGGTAGTGACAGATGGAAATCCTACAATGAAAGCAAAACTAACAGAACAGGTATATTTATTCCTACACCTTATAAAAGTTTAACTGAAAAATTAGGTGGTGGAACAGAACTCGGAGATTATACATTAATTATGGCCTTTAGTAACAGGGGTAAATCATGGATTGCTTCGGATATAGGATTAGCTGCGTGGAGAAATAAGTTTGGAGTTTTACACTACTCTCCAGAACTTTCAAAGAAACAGCAATTAGATAGGCTTGACACTTTAAATGGTCATTTTAAAAATTCAGCTTTAAGAATTGGAAAGCTAACTAATGAGGATCAGTACCAAGAGTACCTTTCAAAATTTAATGATAAACAAGAGATACCATATATAGTAAAGACAATGGAGGATCTGAATAAAGGACTGTCAGTTGATACTATTGAAGCAGATCTTTTGGCTAATCCCGATATTAAAATGGTTATTATAGATGGACTTCTTCTAATGAGCCATAAAGGAAAAGGTCAATCCAACAGGGACGCACTTTCTAATACTTCAAGAGCTTTACGTCAATTATTTGGAAAGCATAAAGTAGTAGGAATTGTAGTACATCAAACTCCACAGTCGGCAGAAAAGGAAAATAAAGAGAAAAGCGAAGCAGGAGACAGAATAGTAAAATGTCCAGAGCTACACCAATATTCAGAGAGCATTGCAACTATACAGGACGCTTGCACAGTTTTAACTTTTGACGCATTTCAAGGCAGTGGAAAGATCAAGATTGCGAAAGCTAGGTGTCCACACGTAGATGAAGAGATAGAGCTGCATACCGATTTTGATAATGGTTTTATACGAGAGGTAGAAGCTTGTGACTATTTCTAGGAGGGAATATATGAAGATTAATGGTGCAGAAATAAATATTGACTTTTTGGCAGAGCTTGAATACTTTGATTGGTCTAAGAATGTGATAAAAGGAGATAAATTTCAAGCTTGCAGCCCTTTTCGTGCAGAGCATAATCCTAGTTTTGCTGTTAACTTAGAGAATGGCCTATGGGTTGATAGTGGGAGCATAGACGAAAAACTTCATAAAGGTAATTTTATAAGTTTATTGGCATATCTACGAAATGAGGAATACGAGGAAATAGAAGATTACTTACTACAGAAATACAGTACGATACTGTCTGATACGGAGGACTTACAGCTCAACTTAAATTTATGTATGGGTAAGGGGCAGTACAAGACATTTAGTAAAGAGTTTGCAAGTCAATATTACAAAAAGAAAGACGTATATCTTACAAACAGAGGAATATCTACAGAAGTACAGAACATTTTTGAAATTGGCTATGAGGACAAAATGACAGCCATAGTAATACCTTGGCATGACAATAGAGGTAATATAGTGACCTTTAAATATAGGTTTACAGAAAGAAAAGAGTTCTTTTATATTAAAGATGGTCAACATATTAGAAATCACCTTTATGGTCTGTATTTTTGTATAAAGATGAAAGCAAAAATAGTATATCTGTGTGAAGCAGAGATTGACGCATTGACACTATGGACATATGGCTATTTTGCAATTGCAGTTGGTGGCAGTAGCCTTTCCGATGTACAAAAGAACCTTATTCTAAATTCGGGAATAGAAAAACTTGTGATTGCAACAGACAATGACCAAGTAGGCCACAGGTTCAGAAATGCCTTAAAACAGGAACTTGCTGCACATATGACACTTTATGATTTCAAATTCCCTTCTGGAAAAAAGGATATAAACGAATTAAAAGAGAGTGAACTTTTTAACTCTTGTGAAAGTATTGCACATCCAAAAATTTTTCTTAAAATCTGATAATTTAGTTTTTTACAAGGCGGTTTACATTTGGTAAGCTGCCTATTATTTTACCCTAAATCGTGAATACTCCATACACTCCATAAACACACTATTGTTTGAAATTACGATATTCTGTTATTGTGATATTGCAGCGAAAGTATACAAATAAATGTTTCTGTATGCTAGGTAAGCTGTAATTTTTTTGACCTTATGATTACATAATATCGTAATTATAGAATTACAGATTAATAAAAAACAATAAAAAATTTTCGGGTGTATGTCACAAGACAAAATTGCTTTCTATACACCTTATGAAACCCAAGGAGGAAGAAAAAAATGATAAACAAAATTGATGAAATGGTGCTGAAATTAAAAGGTGAGGAAATGTCTAAGATTGAGAGAGAATGGTTATTTACAGATCTATATGTTGCTGTACAGCCAGAGTTTAGTAAGATCATCCGCAGATACTTTACTAAGAAGAACTTATTAGGATTTACATTTGATGTTACTGATTACGAGTCTAGGTTTGCACAAATTATACAGGACGCTATCACAGACTTTGACAAGAATAAAGGTACTTTTATGGCTCTGTTATGTGCCTATGCTGACATTCAATTCAAAGATATAACACGATACAACTTAGCTCAGAAACGCTTTGATATGAAACAAAGAGCTTGTAGCTTTGATGAATTGTTTGAGGGAAATGGGGTTGACATAGAAGATTTGGGACAAGCTAATTTGCTAGAGTGTGATACTGCATTAAGTATAATAAAAGAATTTATAAAGACAGATAAAGAAGGTCAAATAATTTCAATACTAGCTTCATGTGGAAATAAAAATGACAGAAAAGAAATGCTAAAAGATTATTTCAATGGTAAATACGGAGCAACGGAAAGGAAGAAAGTTCAAAGAGTTAGAGAAAGACTTGCTAAAAACTTACTATCTAGTGGAATTTTTTTGTAAAAAATAAAATAAATGGAGCAAACGTACAAGGTGCTATTTTAGTCATTATGACTTTAAAATAAATTAAAAATTTTAAGGAGGAAATTATTATGAGTTTAGTTTCAGGTAGAGGATCACAAATTAGGTTTGGTGGAGATGTTGATTTAAAAACTGTATTTATTAGATTGAAGCAGAATGAGAGTGTGAAGGTAAGAGTATTAAGTGTAAATGATTATGTAGAATATTTGTCTCATGGAAGCTATGCACACAAAATTTATACACAGCCTTGTGTAGCTCCAAATGGTGTTGAATGTCCTCTATGTATAGCAGCAAAGTCTGGAGTAGAAGGCTTTGACGCCCTATATGTAAAAAAGAGATATTTGTTTGCCTTTGCAGACCTGGAAATGGGCAGCATACGAGTTTGGGAATGTTCTTATAATCAAGCAAAAGACTTGTTATCCCAGATAAAAGAATATGAAGATGATATAAACGAGGTAGCATTTAATTTTAAGAGAACTGGAACAGGAACAGAAACAAGCTATAAGTTAAACCCTATCTTAAAAATGAAAGGTGATTTAAAAGATAAGTTTGATAAATTTGAGGGTGGCGAAGTTGAGTTAAGCTTCTTTGATGATGTGCTAGTACCAAGAAGTGAAAACATGATGTTAGATGTGTTAAGCGAAGCAGGTTTCCCAATGAGTGAGTTTTTCCCTAACTATTTATCAAAGGAAGTAAGAGAAGTAAATAACGCTGCTAATGATGAAGAAGAACCAGCATTTTAAATAACTGAGGGTGTAACAACCCTCTTTTTTATTTGCTTTACGTCACAAGGAGAGTCCTTTACCTATACACCTTATGAAGTAAAAACGAAGGGAGATTATTATGGGATTAGCAAAAAAAGGTACATTAAAGGTAGTAAGTCCAAGAGGTTCGGAACTAGAGAAGGCTTTATTTAATCAGTTTAACATCTTTCACAGTAGAGACTGTTTCCCGATCAAAGAAGTTGAGAAAATAATATTGAAAGAAAGGCAGCATGATGTGTATTTAATGGATAACAAGCCAAAAAGACCACCAGAAAACTTATTAATTTTTAGTCCCTCTGGAGCTTCTAAATGTAACAGAGAACTTATATTTAATGCTAACAAAGAAAAGAAGATAGAAGAGAGGTATCCATACCAGAGAAGGTGGACAAGGAATTCAACAGCAGTACATGAAGTCACACAGAGCGATCTATTATACATGACACACCTTATGAAGAAACCAGACTTTAAAGTTAAGTTCCTAGAGAATGGACTCCCAGCTTGGGAAAAGAACCTAAAAACATACAAGGTATTTAAACATAATGGAGTGGAGTTTTCAATACTGGGAATGATGGACGGAATACTTACTTACAAGGATGGTACAGACATAGGATTTGAATTTAAGACCAAAACTAACAGTGTGGCACAGGTTGGCAACTACAAGATGAAAGAACCAGCACTTTACCACAAGCAGCAGTGTGTATGTTACTCCTTACTGTTTGGTATGGATGAATTTGTACTAATGTATGAAGCAGTAGCTAAGGATGGCTGGAATAAAAACGGAGAAGCAAGAACAGATATAAGAACCTTCTATTATAAGGTTGATGAAAAGGACAGAACTTTATTACTAGACAAATATGCACAAGTGGTTAAGGACTTTGAAGCAATGAAATAGACTTTCAAAGGATGTTGCTGTTATTGAAAAAGGAAAAAATAATTGGTCTGGATACTGAGACAACAGGATTGGATTACGATAAAGACCATATTGTAGGAATTTCTATGACATTACCAAAAGCAGACTACCATTGCTATATTCCAGTAGGGCACGTTACAGGAGAAAAGCAACTCTCACCAGAGTATGTTTTTAGCTCTCTAAATAAGTATTTAGAAAATGAGAAATTAGGTAAGGTACTTCACAATGCAAAGTTCGACTTTCATATGTTTTACAAGGAGGGCATTTATGTTAAAGGTCTTATAATGGATACTATTATTGCCATGAAAATACTGAATGAGAATGAGCTAACTTATGCTCTCAAAAATCTGGCTACAAAGTACGGAAAGTATTTTGGTTTTGAAGATAAGTCAATGACATATGAGGAGTTATTCGGGAAAGGTGGTTTTGAACGTACACCATTTGATATAGCAACTGTTTATGCTTGTAAAGATACCCATTTATGTTACAGGTTCTATAAATGGATAGATACACAGTTTGATAGGCTGCCAAAGATAAAGAAAATATACTATGAGATAGAAAATCCATTGCTGATTGTATCTTTTGATATGGAGAAGAATGGCTTTGAAATGAATTTAGATTTTGCACAAAAGTACAAAAGAAATTTGACAGTAGAAATTATACAACTGGAAAAGAAGTTATATAAGATATTCGGGGAAATTAATTTAAATAGTCCGACTCAATTAGGTAAGGTAATATACGATCAGATGAAATTACCTGACATATCAAAAACAAGATCAGTGGACGCTGAAACAATTAAAAAGTTGGCAGACCATTCATCTGATATAAAAGCACTCTTAGATTACAGAAATAAAAAGAAATTACTTGGTACCTATATAGAACCACTACCACAAAAAATCTGGAAAAGGGACAATAGACTACATGGTAATTTTAATCAGAATGGAACAAAAACAGGTAGGTACAGTTCAAATGATCCTAATTTGCAGAATATACCTCCAGAAGCAAGGCCAATGTTTGTAGCTCCGAAAGGGAAAGTTATCATAGGCAAAGATCTTAGCCAGATAGAACCACGCTGTCTAGCTTATATGTCTGGGGATGAGCACTTTCAACATCCTTATTTACATGGTGGGGACTTATACTCCAGTCTTGCTTCTAAAACTCTTAAATTAGATATGAAGTATTGTCTTGACGGAGCATATGATCCAACACATACCTTTAAGCCTAGAAAGAGGATGAAAACTGGATTACTTGCTGTAATGTATGGAACCTCTATTTTTACACTCTCACAGCAATTAGGAATTACATTAGAGGAAGCAAAACAGTTTATAGAGGACTTTTTAAATACCTATCCTACAGCAAGAGATTATATACAGTCTATAAAAGATTTTGTAGATGAAAATGAGTATGTAGAAACTTATTTAGGCAGAAAGAGGAGATTTATTGGTCATAAAAAAGTAGCACAGCAGTATAAAGCAGTATGTAAGCATATTATTGATGTTCTGGGCTATATGCCTACAAATATATGGCAAGAGAAAAAATTATCCAGACATATTAAAAATACTTACTGGAAATATGCTAAAGATTACGGTAGAGTTACCAGACAGGCTGTTAATGCTGTTATACAAGGAAGTTCCGCAGACTATATAAAAATAGTTATGTTAAGGGTAAACAACTATCTTAAAATACTTGGAGAAGAGTATAAGCTACTTGGAATTATACATGATGAAATACTTATGGAAGTTCCAGACATAGTAGCTCCAGAGGTTATAGCAGAGCTAGACCGTATAATGACTTCAATTGAATGGTTCAAGTTCCCTATAAAGACTGATACCGTAATTATGTATCAGTGGGGAAATGAAATAAATGTTAGTAAGTGGCTAGAAGATAGAGAAAATTATAATAAGAAAAGGAGTGCTTAACATGGGAGAAATAGGGTTCAGATATGAAGAGGAAGAAGAAATTATTGAGGTTGGACAGGCTACCATTGAAGAGGTTGAAGCACCAGAATTAAACAGCGAACTTATTAGAGCTATCAATATATTGGTTAGTGTGCTTCAACAATATAATGGAGTGATAAAAGGAATTAATATTGAAACCACAGCCAACTCAGAATACTCGGCTAAACTAAAATATTAAGAGTGGGGGAAGGGTAAATGAAAGTGTATTTACAAGGAATAACACAGGTAAATAAGTTGGAAGAATTAATAAAGAAAGTTGTGCTTAAAATGGCTGAACGTATAGGCTTAGAGGCTTCTGTGAATTTTAAGGTTGAAGATGTTGAAGCTAAAATAATGTTTAACATGGATGGTAATGACACATATGCTACAGTGCCAAGGGATGTGCAAGGTACAGTAGCAAATGAATTATTTGAGGTCCTCGTACCATTAGATAGGGAAGGTAATATTGATGAAGATAAGGTAAAGGATAATGAGAAAGAAAGTTTCTATGATGGTTATACATTAGCACAGGCTCTTGGTAAAGAGTACAAATATGAAGGTATTGAGAGCAAATACAGAAATGGCGATTTGAAAATTATAGAATATTTAGGTGAGAATACTCCAGGCGAGCCTATGGCAGTTAAATATAGTATAAAGGGTACAGATAGGGAATTAATAAGGCACTACAAAGGAGACAAGCTTGTGGCTGAATATGAAAGTAAACCAAAAATAGAATAAAAAAAGGAGAGCTGAGTAATTGGCTCTCCTTGCTTTTACTATTTATTGTTATTAAGAAGGGGTGTTGCTGATTTTGTATTCTCACTGTATAAATTTAAAATTTCCTGTGGTATAGTGTTTTCTTTTACCCACTTTTCTCTCTCTTTATCAAAACGCTCTTTAGTTTCTTGATCGAACTCTATATCAAATAAGTCTCTTATATCTGTAATTCTAAGAGCTATCATAACGGTTATAATATGTGTCTTACTTGTAGATGTCTTATTCCCTTTTACAAGCTCAGTAATTGTTCCAGCACGTAATCCTGTTATTTCTGCTAATTGCTGCTGCGACAATCCTCTTTCTTTTAAAACATCATCCAATTTTGATACATATTTTACACCTGGAACACTGTCTAATATCTTAATCATTGTGTCGTTTGATTTCTCATGTAATAGAAAATTTGAAGTAATTTTTTTCATAACAATCCTCCTTCTTATTCACTCTTTAATTATGCAATAACAGTATAACGCAACTTTGTCACACTGTCAATGCTTTGACTATACACCTTATGTAAGGTTCAAAAATCAAGATAGGGAGGTCAAAGCTATGAGAATAGCCATGGTAGGTAAAATGAGATCTGGCAAAGATACTGTAGCCGATCTAATCACATTGAGGTGTAATTGCAAACATATTGCTTTTGCTGATGGAATAACAAAAGTAATACAAATATGTTTCCCAGAAGCATTTATGCAGGAAAAACCAAGGGAGCATTATCAATTTATAGGACAGCAATTAAGAAAACTTAATCCTAATGTATGGGTAAATTATGCTGACAGAACCATAAAAGATCTGGGGAGCATTACAAGTATTATTATAACAGATTGCAGACAGTCAAATGAAGAGGAATATTTAAGAAGAAATGGTTTCTTTATTGTGAAAGTAGTTGCAGACGACAAAGTTAGACTGGACAGGATTGCTAAAGCTGGTGAGAGTGTGACAGATGAACAATTCTACCATGACACAGAGAAGCAAGTTGATCTTATAGAAGCAGACTACGTAATTGAGAATAATGGTACATTGGCAGAAATGGAAAAGAAGGTTGAAAGACTTCTAGAATACTACCTGTGTTACATTGAACCACAGCTAAAATATAAAAAACAACTGGAGGATTACGAATATGAAGATAAATAACTATACTGTACCTTTTGTTGTAAAGATGATACAAGAAATATACAAGTTAGATGAACAGAGGTTTTACAAGGCAGATCTATCTGCTAGTGATCTGCTTATGGATCTAAATTTAATACTTAGCAAAATCAATTTAACAAATAAGCAGGCATTTATCTTAGAAAAATACTGGCAGGAAGGCTATACATAAGATGAAGTAGCAGAAATGTTAGGAATCACGCAGCAAATGTGTGTTAAACACTGTAATGCTATAAGAAAAAAGATAAGAAAAGTCCTTATTGAAATGGAGGAAATACAAAATGATGATAAAGAATGAGATTGTAGAAGTTTTTGAGAGGAGGATTGATGATGTTGTAGTAAGAGAAAACCTACCTAATCTACAGGAGAGATTTAAGGCTATAGAACAGATAAGTGAGGATTACTACCAGCAGACAGAGAAAATTCTACCGTCTTATTTGTTAAATAGATTAGGTGATTGGGTACTGGAAGAAGTCTTAAAAGATAAAACAGTGGACAAGGTTGCAAATGATGAGTATGCGGTTCTAAGTTATAGGCAAATAAGGCGTAGAACTAAAAGGGAAAATTCAGTTAGTTCTGAGGTTATGGACTACTTAGATTTAAAAATGAATAAGAATTATTCTAGTCTTTTAAAAACTGTTAGAAGGGAATGTGATTAGTCTCATAAATGAAATTTGTAGAATAATTGAAATGAAGGTACAATGGTATATAATAATATTTCAAATAGTTTTGGAAAACCGCAAATAAAATTTAGCACTATATTGTGTAAACGAAGATAAGTACTGGTTAAAGCTGGTGCTTATTTTGTATTATGAAATTTATTAAGGTGAATAATTGAAATATATTTTGAACGAACTTTAGTCCAGGTATAACTTTGAACTAAATTGCAATTTAACGACATGTTTCAAATTCCACATCTCAATACACTTCAACACACTTTTTAAAAATTCATTATTATTTCTACGTATATAAATTAAACACTAATTTAAATGTACAAAATTTCATTTTAAATAGTTTTAAAATAAATATTAGTAATTCTAAAACTATTTAAAGTAACGAAAAATTTTTTTATTGACAAAAAAACTGGTTAATGTTACGATTTAGCTATAAATAAGAATTTGAAACTACTAATTTTTGAATATAATTTATGAGGAGTGATTTTTATGTCGGTTAGTTTCTTGAAAAAGGTTTATATTAATCCTTTTGTAGACTCTTGTGAACCTATAATAAAAATTGAAATAGTTCAGGTAGACTGCATTTATCGATATACTAGAAGAAAAAAAATTGAGGGAAAGCCAAATTACGAAGTAATGTATAAGAATATAAGTTTCGATGTCCACGGAACTTCATTAGATGATAGTTTAAAAAAATGGAACCTGAGCCTTTGGGAATACCTTGATCTCTTATCAAAAGAAACTGAACAAATTAAGAAAAAATATAATTTTTATTGCTCAGATACATTAGTACTAAATTTTTATTACTTTATTCAAGACGTACTAGGAGAAAATGATATCTACCTTGTGAAGCTAATGCACAAAATTCTAAGCGAGCTAGGTATACCACACACACGGGTTAATGATACAGCTATCCGTAGTGTGATTGAAGATAGAACAATTGACAAAGAACGAATGGATTCATTCAATGAATGTATCAAGACACCATACTTAAGAAAGAAATGAATACCCATAATAAACAAAAAAACTATAACGTTACTAAGGGTGTTAACAATATTTCCGGCAAAACCTATGCTAAGGAATAGGTTGCAAAACTAATTTTCATAAATATTTGTGCCGTAGAAGCAACGGCAAGATGGAGGTTAAAATGTCAGATGAAGAATTAGAAAAAGAACAATTAATCGAAAAAGTAAGTAATGGTACTATTTCAGTAAGAGATATTATAGAAGTATTAGTAGAAAAGATAACTGAACTTAGCGAGGAACAATATTATGATTATGGTGATGAATGGGAAGAAGAACGAAGACAGAGAGAAGAAGAAGAAGAACGAAGACAGAGAGAAGAAGAAGAACGAAGACAGAGAGATGAAGAAGATGAAGAACGAGAAGATGAAATAGCTTTTGAAAGAGCATGGGATGAATGTAACTCCAGATAAATAATAAAACAATTTACAATAATTTGCAACGTAAGTATAACAAAAATATAAAGTGAGATGACTAATCCCCTTTAAAATACTTGTTTTATTGACTATGTAAAAGTAATAGGTTTAATAAAAACGTTACATATAATCAAATAATATTAAGGCAAGAACAGGTTGTATTTTATAATACAGCCTTATTTTTTTATAAGAAGGGGGTATTTTTTTACTAGGGGGGAGGGGGTTACTTCATTTTTAGAAGGAGGGGGCTACCTGCTCCAGACTTTTTTAGAAGGAGAGGTCTGTGAAGTATGGGTAATTTATACGTAAGAGGGATGAAGTTGCCGAGTAAATATGTACAGCTATTTGTAGAAAATACAGTTAACCATATTGTACAAATAGTACATAAGAAATGCTAGAAACCTACCCTATATTGAGTAGAGCTTTATAGAAAAGAATAGAGTCTTATCCAGAAGTATTGAGACAGTAAAATTATAAGTCCATTGTTCCTATGAGCTTTGATCATTTCTACTATATGTGTGTATGTGTATGTATCAGTACCTTATGTTTAAGAAATGCTATAAGAATTTATAGGCATATGTAATGATGTAGTGTATGAAGATGTGTATATATGTGTACGCCCGCCCGCGAGCTGCTATTAAAGTTCCTCTCATGTATCTCCCTATCCAACTGGAAATTGCAGGGTATATGGAAATCAAAAGGAATTATAAGGCTTTACTGGGATTGAACCTAGAGTATACATGTATACCCAATAAATAACAAGTAAATATTTGATAAACATACAATTAATGGCAAAATAAATTACCTAAAAAATTTACAAATAGAAGTGGTGTTTTTTGCTGCTGCCTGATGCTAATACTATACTAACATAACCTTTTTAAGATACCTAACACAAAATTATGTCAATGGTAAAAACTACATAAAAAAACTTTCAAAAATCTATAGACATAATTTCATAATTACGTTATAATGTAAACATAGATAAGGAGACAAGCTAAATATATTAAAAAGAAGGTGAAAAAGAAGAGAAAAAAAGGCGGCACAGTTAGTACAAAGATTAATTGATAGCTACAATATAGAAAAAAAGAATGGCAGAATTTTAATCTGACAATTACAAAATAACGTATTAATGTTATTTTAATAAAATAAAAGGAGTGGTAAAAATAATAAACATATATTTAACAAATTTAGGAAAATACAATGAGGGCGTACTTATGGGGGAATGGCTTGAATTACCAGTTAGTGAAGAGGAATTAAACGATTGTATGAGACGCATAGGAATTGACGGTGAAGAGTATGAGGAATACTTCATTACAGACTATGAAACAGATGTTGACGGTTTGGAAATTGGAGAATATAGCAACTTAGAGAACTTGAACGATCTGGCCGAATTATTAGAAAGTTTGACGGAATACGACTTAAAGAAAGTTAGTTCCATTATTGAATGGCAAGGACTGGAATTAAGTGAAGCTATTGAAAATCTAGACAATTATAATTTAAATGAAAGTGTTACCAATGATGAAGAACTTGGGGAATATTGGCTATTTGAAAGTGGCTGCTATGAAATTCCAGAGAATCTAGTACCATACATTGACTGTGAAAAGTTTGGTAGAGAACTTGCAATGAATGGAAATGGCTTTATGTCAAATAATGGCTGGATTGAGGAGTACTAAAAGGAGGTAAAAGTCAATGAATATAGATAAAAAAGTTATTGCAAGTTGTGGACTGTGTAATGCTGCAAGCCTCAATTTATATGAAATTTTGAATGGTATAGATGATTATGTTATTGCAGGTATAAACAATAATAAACCACGTAAATACAAGCTATACAGCACGAACAAAGGTATATATTTTAATTGGGGCGGAAACCGTTACTATCTACATGAGTTTATAAGATTATAGGAGGGACTAGCAATGGAAAAGCTATGTACTGCTGCAAGTCCACTACAATTTTAACTTTATAATTACAGCATAACGTAATAAAGTAAATATGAAAAGGACGGTTTAAAAATGGAATTAAGGAACTGGAGGGCATTTACTGATTATGAGGTGGTACACAAAGGTCTTAATTTTGCCTATAATGAATTTAAAAATAAGTTTGATAAAAAAGAGTTAACAAGGTACAGCAGGACTCACACTGTAGACAACCGTTTTACCGTTCAAATAATAAGTACAGCTTTACAAAATAACGGTGTAGGGATCTGCAAGTATAAGAACAAACTTTATTTTTACAGATATGATAAGTTAAAAAAGGACTTTAAACTATTAGAGATTGACATAATAAAATATATATAGGTATAATTATATTAAACGGAGGTATACAAAAAAATGAGTAATAATAACGAATTAATAGAAATGCTTAAACAGGTATTAAAAGAAGAATTAAAGCCAATTAGAGAAGATATACAAGGATTAAAAGGTCAAGTATCTGAAAATACCAGTATATTAAAAGCTCTGGAGCATAAAACGGATGTAATTAAGGCAGAGCAGGAAAAAATGAGTAATGATATGGCACATATGCAAGGAGATCTAAAAGCATTAAGTAAAGATGTAAATAACTTAGAAATAATTACCTCTAGTAACTGGAATGACATAGCCAAACTTAAAGCAGTAAAATAATATTATATGGAGCATATAAGCCATTAGGACAACGTAAAGATATAAGTTAATACTAGCACCTTTAATATAAAAGAGCCTTGAAAGGCTCTATTTTTTTACCTTTTTTTACGTTTTAAAGTGTTGTTAAACTGCAAGATAAAAGGGTTAAAAGTGAGGTAATGTTGCATAAGGTTACAAGTGCCATTTTAATAATATAGGCACTTAAAATAGTAGCTATGAGCCTTTTTAATATCAGTGAATAAATAGTGTGAACTGTTTGCAGCAGCATACAAGAAAAAAAACAGGAGGTCAAAGGATATGAGTAAAAGAAACGACAACCAACTCGCTAAATTAGCTACAAAATACAGAAATGCCAAACTGACTGAGACTCAAAAAAAGGTTGCAGAGGAAATAGCATACAAGGGATTAACTGGAAAATTAGAAGAAGAAATTGCCAAGGAATATAATATTAGTCGTTCCACTATTTGGAGGTGGAAAGCACTACCATCATTTAATGAAGAAACAAACAGAATTGTTAGGGAGTATCAGAAGTCCCACCTAGTAGATGTAAATAACATTCTTATCCATATTTTACAAGAAGGCACAGAAAAAAGTAAATTAAAAGCAATAGAGCTATATTACAGAAACCAAGGATTATTTAAGGATGTCACGGAAGTAACGGAGAAAAAGGAAGTGAATGTAAATGTAGATGATATATTGAAAGAGTTGGATGATATGTAATAGTATGATAAATCAGTATAACCTGATATATCAAGCTATTAATGTAACTATTTTCATATATTGTAAGGCAGCATATACCGTTTAATTATGGTAGTGCTGCCACCTTTTTTATACACTTTTCGTCCTCATAATTTAACAATATTGAGACCATCAAATATTGCCAGTGCTTTAAATAAAGTGTTACCATATATCAACGTTATAATATTATCATTAATTGGTATCAAAAGTAGGGGATCAGCAGCATTATAATGGACCCAAGAATTAAGACAAAAAAATGCTTGCTTTTTAGTTAGGTTCTCCATAATATTTTTATTAAGGATGGTGAATCACATGAGAAAAAATTATAGTTCTGAATTCAAAGCAAAATTAGT
>NZ_LITT01000008.1 GCF_001636845.1 Clostridium ljungdahlii | reverse complement strand
AATTTCCATGTGAAAACTGATTATTATGCGGTATTAATCTCCCTTTCGGGAGGCTATCCCCCTCTTTGAGGTAGGTTACCCACGTGTTACTCACCCGTCCGCCGCTAATCCACTCCCGAAGGAGCTTCATCGCTCGACTTGCATGTGTTAAGCACGCCGCCAGCGTTCGTCCTGAGCCAGGATCAAACTCTTAATTTAAAAGTTTTTATGGCTCTGTTGAAAATCAATACTAACTTCGCATTTCTACGTCAAACCTTTCGCTGTGGTGCTCATTTACTTAAGTAAACTCTGCTCCTCGCTCTAGGTTTTCCTTGAACTACTCGTTATTATTGATTTCAGAAAATTGATATTAACTTCGCCCAGCTTCGTCAAACACTTCACTGTGGTGCTCAATTACGTTAGTAAGTTCCGCTCCTCGTTCAGCATTTTCCTCGCTGTACTCGTTACTATCAATTTTAGTATATTACTAAATGTAATACACCAAATTACGAAATTACTTTTTTAGCTGCTCTCGCAGCTCAAAAGAATTGCTGGTTTATTCTAAATAAGTTGTACTTATATCTTCCTCTGTTTAATTTTCAAGGATCATTTTGCTGCCTCACTTCGACAACTTTTATAGTATATCATCTTTGTTCCAACCTGTCAACTAGTAATTTACTATGAGTTAAACATTCTAAGTTATCGTTCAGTTGCGACAGGAATTACATTTTATCACATCTATTTTATTATGTCAATTAGTAATTTATTTCCAGGTTGTTCATTACATTATATATTCTTTTAATAATATAATTAGTAACTATCCTTGGCTGTACTGGCCGCTTCTCGAAGCGACAAGTGATATCTTATCATATATGCAGATACAAACAATAGTAATATTCGGTGTTTACCATACAATATTATAGCAATACCTCATTATGCTTCTATATACCCAATAATTCATATAGTGACACACCTGACATAGTTTGCTGAAAATAAGTATTACCTCTCAATTAGTATTAGTCAAATCTCCGACCTACTAGTATCAGTCAGCTCATTATGAAAAAGAGATTAGCAATTAACTGCTAACCCCCTTTTTATCACTTTATGTTGCTAACCACATCATTTAATACACTTTTTCTAAGTACATACTGCTCCTTATATATATTTGAATTGTTGGCATTTGGACTATATTCATTGATAATTTTTAGATTGCTGACAAGTGCCTCCTTTAAGTGCTCTATATCACCTGCTGCATATGCACCAATAATACAATCTGTAAGTACAGCACCTCCTGAGACTTCTAGTGTAATTGTTTCACTTTGCATAATGTCTGCTTTAATTTGATTCCACAAATCATCTCTACTTCCACCCTCGGTAATAGTAATTCTGTCTATTTTGATACCAGCATTTCTATAATCATTTGTAATTTCCATATAATCATAAGCAATGGCCTCCAAAACAGACCTCCATAAAACAAATTGATCTGTATCCAAGGTCATGTTCAAAAAACAGCCTTTTATCTTTGAAAATTGACCATATCCACCAGTTAAATATGGCAAGAAAATCACACCATTGCATCCCGGTACAACCTTTTCTGCTCCTCTGCTAAGCAGTTTATAATAGCTATCATCAGATTTTTGACAAATGTTATCCTTAAACCAACGCAGTGCCAGGCCTCCAGTTCTAACAAATCCCCAGTAAAAATACGTATTTTCTAAAGTGCCGCTATTAAAAATCAATTCACTTCCCCTTTGACTAAGCTCTGGAATAATCCCATTTGTAGAGACACAGAACATGGCACAAGTTCCTGCAACATCTACAGCCTTATTTGCTTCAAGAATTCCACTTCCCAACATGGACTGCATTGTATCACCTGCACCGGCACAAATTGGTATTCCATGAGGGCATCCCGTTTCCTTTGCCGCACTTTCCGATAACATACCAATAATATTCCAGGGCTTTACAATCTTAGGCATATAACTTTTAGCTATCCCTAATATATCAAGCTGTTTATCAGACCATTCCTTTTTATATACACAATATCCAAGGCCCCATCCTGACATAGTTCCCCAATCAACAAAAGCGTCCTCACTTTTTAAACCTGCAAGATTCATCAGAATATAGGGAGCATTATGGACAAACTTTTTGCCTCTTTTTTGAAATTCTTTATTATTTGCTAAGATCCATCTTGCATGCAGTGCTGGAAACATACAGCTTGGATCAGCATTTCCCGTTTCCTTTCCCCAAATATCAAGATTCAATTTCTTAAGAGCTTCAGCATCACTCTGTGTTCTTGAATCCAGATAGTTTATATAAGGTGTAATTGCCTTTCCACTTTCGTCTATACCCACAATTCCACAAATAATTCCATCCCCCATTATTGCTTTAATTAAGCTAGGATCAATTCCTTGCTTTTTTAACTGTTCTACACACTGTTTCATACCAAGTTTTGTAAGTAAAAGATATTCATCTGCATCCATATCAACCCATCCTGGATGAGGATATTTCAAAGTTGTCCTATTTAACGATTTTGCTACACATTTCATATTTTTATCATATACAGCAACCTTTACGCTTTGAGTTCCTGCATCAAAAGCAAGATAATAATGTTCCATTTTATATATTTAGTGAGAGGTATATAAAAATTGCAATCTCCCCCTAAAGTTCGCCTCTTTTCTTTATCATACTATCTAACGTTTAATTTTAAGCAAACTAAAATAACCCCTAGGATCTCCTAGGGGATTGTAAACATAATAAACATATACATTTTGTTTATCCACCTTCTTTCATCCAGACTATACTGTCGGCTTCGGAATCTAACCGAATCTGCCATATGGCTTGCGGGCTGTACCGCCGATAGGGAATTTCACCCAACCCCGAAGGATATTCTATATAACTTTACCATTAATATATCATTGTACTTTTTCTCTGTCAATGTTCATATATTGCCATAAACTACGCTATTTCATACAATCAAATACTTTCTTAAAAAATCCAATGACTTAGATATTATTTCACATGTTCTATCATTATCATTAAATAAAACTCTTTACTAAATCGTTTATACCAAATCCTAGATTGTCTTTTACTCCATTCTCAATATCGAGCAGCATCTTAGTGTCATTTTCTCTATACTTTTTATAGTCCTCATTAAGCACAGCTAGATATTTTTCAAATTCTCCTTGAATCGGCTTAATTATCTTACAATACTTTTTTGTAAGTTCAATACATCTAATAAAGCTGCACTTTACTTTCTCATCCTCCTTTAAAGATTTTACAAATTTAATGTGATTACTTACTGCGATATTTTTAGCACTATCATCATAGTTCAATAGCTTTTTAACTTGATTACCTATCGTTGTTTTAAATTCATCTAATTTATCATCTTCAAAATCTTTTAATTTTCCTATTGGATAATCACTTTCATCTACTTCCTCAGCAGAATCTAAAAATTCCACAAGCTTTAACCATACCTTCTTCTTTTCATCATTATCAATTGTAACGTCTAAAAATGGCTCATACATAACGACAAACATTTTTCCAAAATTCCCTGGAAATATTCTAAGCAAACTATTTGATATAAGCTCTTTTTTATCATCTCTAGACAGTTCCAGCGTTTCCCGCAGCTTTTTGATTTGTTCTCCTGAATACTTATAATCATCTGGATTTTTTTCCATAAGACTTGATATGATCAACTTACTTTTTTCTAGATAACTTATATTCTCATCTATTTTTTCTAAAGCGTCCATTAAAGCTTCCTGCAGTCCTTTTTTACCTGCAATTACATCCTTTATGCCTTTTATTGGTATATCTAAAGTTCTAAGTGCTCCTATTAAATTTAATCTAATAATATCCTCATCTGAATATTCTCTATAATTGTTTTCAACATTTTTTAAAGGATTAATCAAACCTTCACTTTCGTAGTATTTAATAGCCTTCTTAGTAAGTCCAGTCTTCTCTGCTGCAATTTTTATATTCATATATATTTCCTCCCACCAATATCAATAAATCTTACTTTTATATTAATGGTATCCCTAAGGTACATGTCAATATATTTTCTAATAATAAAAAAGAGTAAAGCACCTATTCTCAAACAATTAGTACTTCACTCTCTTAAATTTAAACCAATTATATTACTCTACAAGTGCAATCATTTTCTTTCCAAATAACATATTAGTTAAGGCAATAGCACGTCCAACACCGATAACTGCCACTAAAGTTCCAAGGCCAATTCCAACAATTTTCCCAGCACACACCAAACCAATAACTATAGTAATTATAACACTTGATATATCTGTTATATTTTTTGCTAGTCCTAGTCCTTTCTTAATTCGCTGAGCTAATGCCTGTGTAAAACCATCTGCAGCATTTGGGACAATCTTCATTCTAACTGTAATATATGCTCCAATTCCAGTTAGAATAATTGCTGCTGCAAGCAAAAGCAAATTCATTATTAAATTATCACAATTTATGACTATCATATCATTAAAAATATTAATTATACGGCTAAATACAATACTCATGGGAACCTGTAGTAAGTCAAATGGACGAAATTCCTTTCCACGCAGCGCTGCTTGTCCAGCTACACACAGTATGTAAATACACATAGTTGCATTTCCCAAATTTATATTCCAAATTTTTGAGATGGAATAAGGTATTGAAATTATAGGTGATACTCCCAAACCTGTTTTTGTATTCAAAATAATTCCTAATGCAAGTATCACAAGTCCTATACAGTACATCATTCCTCGATAAAATTTCTTCATATGCATTCCTCGATTCTTACTTTTGTATGTTTTATATAAATACTGACAATACTATTATATCATATTACTCTTATACTCCGTTTTTAATACTGGAAAATATTTCTAATTACTGTCAAACCTTTTCTTTAGCATATTTCCAATATTCAAACAGGATAATATATTTCACAAAGGGCAATATATAAATGGTCATTATTTAAGGAGGTGTCTATATATGAGCATATTAAATGGAATTTGGGGAAAAGATGATGATAATAAAAGAGATACTGATGAGGATGAAGCAAAACTTCGTCTCCGTAAGGAAGAACTTGACATTACTAAAAATAAAGTTCAAAAAGGTGAGGTAGAGCTTAGCAAAGAAATCATAGAAGAGAAAAAAAGTGTAGATGTCCCTGTAACACATGAAGAAGTCGTAATTGAAAGAAGGAACCTAGACAATGAAGCCTCTGATTCTCCTATAACTGATGAGGAAAGTATTAAAATTCCTGTCAGTGAAGAAAAAGTTGATGTAAATAAGCACACAGTAGTATCGGGAGAAGTTTCAGCTCATAAGCGTGACGTAGAAAATACAGAGCATATAGATGAAACTCTCAAACGAGAAGAAGCTAAAGTAAATAAAATTGGCGATCCTAATGTAGTTGACAGTACAAGTAACCAGAGCTAGTTAAATTTGAGACACCCCACAAATTGTACACAATTCGCGAGGTGTCTTTCTAAACAATTGGAGGACAAAATTTATGGTAAAGATAAATAATAATATCAATAGTACAACTCTTCAAATTAAAAAAGAACAGCTTGATATAGCAAAAAAGTTGATACAAACAGGAAATGTAAAAATTCATAAAGAGACTTTCACAGAAGAAAAAAATTTTACTGTACCTGTTGTACACGAAGAACTTATAATTGAGAAAGAGACCTTTGCCTCAGCTGATGTACAACGTAAAAATAGTTCTACTGAATTTATACGTATCCCTTTGAGCGAGGAACAGGTGGAATTTGTAAAACACAAAGTCATCTTAGAAGATGTATCCATATATAAACAACAAATTGAAGAGATAAAGCATATTGAAGAAACTTTAAAAAAGGAGAAAGCTAAAATTAAAGTCTCTGGATCTCCAAGTGTGATTAACAATAAAAAATGAATTATACTATCTTTTCAATAAATATCTTTACAAGTTCTGGATCAAATTGAATACCTGCGTTCTTAATAAGTTCTTCTACAGCTATCTCTTTTGATAAAGCACTTCTATAAGCTCTCTCACTTGTCATAGCATCAAAAGCATCTGCTATTGCAATTATTCTTGATTTTAATGGAATTTGCTTCCCTTTAAGCCCTTTAGGATATCCCTTTCCATCCCATCTTTCATGATGTGCTAGAACATATTCTGACATTTCCGCCATATTATTAACAGAACTTAAAATACGATAGCCTATTTCTGGATGCCGTTTAATTTTTTTCCACTCTTCATCGGTAAGTTTATCTGGCTTATTCAAAATATTCTCATCTATAGCAACTTTTCCTATATCGTGTAACAATCCTACAGTTTTTAATTCTTGTATTTCACCATCCGGTAGATTCATAGCCTTTCCTAAAAGATTACAATATTCAGATACCCTATGAGAATGTTGTTCCTCTCTTTTATTTTTTTCATGCAGTGTATTTATAATGGCCCCAATTGTTTCTCCTCTCATACTTGGGCTCTCAAAAAGCTTCTTTTTATACATGAAATCCTCTGCTTTTTTCAGTACTTCAAATACATCCTCCTCATCATGGCACTTTGTTGCAAATCCAAAAGAAATTGAAAGATTTATTGACTCTACCTTCTCCTTTGAAGCTAATTCAGAAATACGCTTAAGTATTTTGTCCGCTTCAAGTTCATTTGTTTTTGGAAGCAGTATTACAAACTCATCTCCTCCTACACGTGATATTATACCTTTATCACCACATGCATTAAGCATTACCACTGAAACCTTTTTCAACAATTCATCACCAGCAGCATGTCCAAAGGAATCATTTATTAACTTTAATCCATTAACATCAGCCATAACGATAGTAAGAGGAAGATTTTCTTTGTCATTTAATCTTTCAAGCTCTTCTTCAAAAAACCTCCTATTGTATAGTCCTGTAAGTTGATCGTTATAACTTAGAAATTCAATTTTCTTTTGATTTTTTCTTTCATCTGTAATATCTCTGCTTATTGCAATAATCTCATTTTCTCTACATTTAATTATCCGAAGTTCATAATATTTCCTGCCTGCTGGTATATCAATTTCGTATTCAAAACTTTCCAAAGAATTATTTTTAAGAGCAGCTTTAATTTTCTCAAAACCAGTTTCAGCTATTTTAGGTGGGAGTACATCCCAAAGAGTTTTGCCTATGAACTCATTTTTAGGCATTATTAGCAAAGAAGTATCTTTTACTTGACAGTCTTTGAAAACAGCATTTTCATCTACAACAAAGATAATATCTGGAATAGCGGTTACTATTGCCCTATTTCGTTCTTCACTTTTCTTTAAATTTTCTTCACTTTTCATTAGTCTATAATATTGACTTCGAAGTTCTTCTTCTATTGCAGCTAATTCATTATAAGAAGCCTCTATTTCTTCATTTGATACCAATAACTCCTGTTTACTCTTTTTCAAAGCATCATTTGCTTCTAATAGTTCCTTTGTACGTACAGCAACTCTTTTTTTAAGAGTTATATTCCATAATAGCAATAGAAGTATACTTGCCGCTGATGCCATTATCAGGCTTCTATACTCTATTACTGTCTGATAGAAGGTTTTTTCTTCATAGACCCCCAGCCACTTATTATATATTTCATCATATTTTCCTGTAGCCTTAAGTACTTGCAGTCCTCCATTAAGAGCAAATAATAAATCTTCATTTCCTTTTTTTACAGCAATACAGTAATCATCAGGATTAATAACTAATCCATTACCCTTTATATTTGAAATTTTATCTTTTTTCATAAAATAATGACCTATTATAGTTGAAACTACTGCATAGTCATATTTGTTCATAGAAACAAGTTTAAGTGCCTCCTCAGATGAATTAACTTTAACAAAATTAATGCCAAGATTCTGTTTTTTTAGATATTCTCCTGATATCTCATCTGCTTCAACTACTACTGTCTTTCCTCTTAACTGACTTATGTTCTTTATACTTTTTCCCTTCCTTGTAAATACATCAGCACTAGTTATTGAAGTTTTTGTTGTGAAGGAATAGAGTTTTTCTCTATCCTTAGAATAGAACATACCTGATATAACATTTATTTTGCCATTTTCCAGTTCATCCCTAATTTCACTCCAGACGCCTAGTTTAATCTTTACCTTAAATCCCATAGCCTCCGCTGCTGCTTTAGCAAGTTCTACATTAAAACCAGTTGGATTCCCATTTTCATCTATGAAACTATATGGTGGATAATCTTCATCATCGCCTATTATTATTGTTCTATCTGCCTTTTTTTCATCATTACCTAGTGCCTTGTAAACAGTTTCTTTATTAGGATTCACACTTTCTTTATTATCAGCAGACACTGCTTTTCCAAAATTATTACCCAATAAACAAGTTACTATTGTAATAAATACTATAATAAAAACTTTATGTTTTATTCCAATCATGCTTTCCTCCTTCACAGTCATTTATATTCTGCTGTTGCATTGAAAAGTATGTATGTTTTTACATTTATTTTTATATCAAAATAATACATTTTTTATAAGTATATCAGATTTATTAAACTTCTACACTAATATTTTTTACAATTTAAAATAAAAATACACTTAAATCACTGCATATCTTTCTATCTAACAAGGTATTGGTGTCAAAATTTCAACTTGTGGAATTTGAGGCACATCATCTGATGTTTCTATTTTAGGAAATTCCTTCTTCAACCTTTCCATAGCCATTCTAATATAAATCGAAAAATCACTATCATACTTTCTATAATGATAGTGATTTTTTTATAACTTATCCTAGTTTAATTTTGCTTTGGTTATCATTGTCCTGCTCTAGCATATCAGCTGGAACCTTTTTCTTAAGTGTAAGCATAGTAACACCTGCAATTACCAGTGATACAGCCAAGCACATATATGCCGCTGTATAAGATCCTGTACTAGTTTTTATAAATCCAACAAAATAAGGTCCAGTAAATCCTCCTAAATTTCCTATAGAGTTAATTAAACCAGTAGCACCAGCTGCTGCAGGACCAGATAAAAATGATGTAGGTACTGCCCACCATACTCCCATTCCTACATATACACCAATGGCAGTAACACAAGTGAATATAAAGCTTAATACAGGATTAGAAGTCAAAGCTCCCAATGCCATACCTACAGCACCAATAAAAAGTGGAATAGCTATATGCCATCTTCTTTCTCCTGTCTTTGAGGTAGAATTACCATTAATTATGAAACCAATAAGTGCTGCTGTCATTGGTATTATAATTAGCCAGCTGACACTAGAATTACTCAATCCTGATACTGATTTGAGTACTGTTGGCAGCCAAAATCCAAATCCCCAAAATCCTGTAACCCACATAAAATATATAAAACATAACTTGAGAACTGTCTTATCTTTTAAGGCTTCCCATAATGTATATTTCTTTATTGAATTTTTTACAGCAATTTCTCTTTCATATTCTGTTCTTATTGTCTTCTTTTCTTCTAAAGTTAACCAATTAACATCTTCAGGCGAATCCTTGAGCCAAAAAATAAGAATGATTCCATAAATAAAAGCCATAGTTCCTTCTAAAATAAATAACATCTGCCAACCTTTAAATCCAAAAGCTGCAATACCTAATATTATGCCCGCTAAAGGAGAACCAATAATACTTGAAACCAGCATTGAAGTTAAAAGTATTGAAAGTGCCTTAGGCCTCTCCTTTGCATTAAACCAACGAGGAACAATAGCTGAGTAACAAACTGGATAAAAACTTGCTTCTGCAGCTCCTACTAAAAAACGAACAATATAAAATTGAAGTTCCGTATGCACAAAACCCATAAGAGCAGTAACTATACCCCAAGTAAGCATGATTCTAACAACCCATTTACTTGGACTTCGCTTCTCCGCAAATACAGTTCCAGGTACCTCAAACACTACGTACCCGAAAAATAGAATTCCTGCTCCCATTCCAAAAACCTGAGCAGTAAATCCCAGATCTTTATTCATCGTCAAAGCAGCATAGGATATATTGAGTCTGTCAATATACGCCAGCATAGATGCGATAAACAATGGCAAAATAACATTTAAATATTTTCTTTTAGTAACACTACCTTTAATATTCATAAGATAAAGCCCCCTTCTTTTATTCCTGTATAATCATATTTCTATATTAAAATTTGCCCCAATTTTTTTAATATTCTAATATTAAATTATCCTCCTCTCCTGATCATAGATATTTTAATAAATAAAAAAATCTCTCGTCCTTATAAACACATTTTAATATGTTCATAAGGACGAAAGATTTATTTCCGTGGTACCACCTTATTTGCAATTAGATATACCAATTGCCTCTCAAATCAGGTCAACTTTAAATAAAAAATTTTATTTAACATAAACCCTAACCATATATCGTTGGTATACGTCCTCGTTTACTTGGCAAAGGCCTTTCTACTTGGAAACTCCGGAGTGATTTACATATTTTCATTAACACCAACTTACACCAAACGTTGGCTCTCTTAAGTTAATAGATCAAATATTTCTTTCTCCATCACAGTTTATGCCATTAAGTATATTATTTTTTTTTGAGATTGTCAAATGTTTTTTTGGAATATTTATCTGACTCTAAGAATTATTTTATATCTTAAATTTTTGAACCATCCCATTAAGTTTTTGAGCAAGTTCTGCTTGACTTTGCGCAGTTTTCGATACCTCTACTATCGCTTTTGTTGTTTCATCAATACTTGCCTTTATTGCTTCTGAATGTTCACTAGAATCCTGTGCATTTTCTGCCACATTCTGCACTGCATTGCTTACTTGACTCACTGTAGCTGTAAGCTCTTCAGACATAGATGCAATTTCCTCAGACATTCTGCTCACAAAATCAGAATCATTATAATATTGACTTCCCATGTTCCCAAAATACTCAAATTGTGGATCTACATCTTCATTTATAAATTTTAGTACATCATTACCATTTTCAGATAAATTTTTAAATGCATCCTGAACTTTTACAATAGTATCTTGAATACCTGTTACTGCTTGTGAAGATTGTTCTGCAAGTTCTCTTACCTCTTCTGCAACTACTGCAAATCCTTTACCTTGTTCTCCAGCCCTAGCAGCCTCTATAGCCGCATTCAAGGCAAGTAAGTTTGTCTGTTCTGATATATCTGCAATAGTATCTGCCATGATCTTTATATCATCTACCACTTTTCCTTCTTCAATTGCCTGAAGCATATGATTTTTCTTCTCTTCATATAAGTTTCGTACTTCCTTTATTGCATCCTTACCTTTTTTCTCAACTTTAACAGCTCTTTCTTTAGATTGGTTTGCATTATTGCTTCCTTCCGCAGCTTTACCAGACAGTTCATTAATGCTCGAATCCACTTCTTCAATAGATGCTGTTATTTCTTCTGATGATGCACTGTTTTCCTGAATTCCAAATGTTATATTCTTTACTGCACCATCTATCTCCTCTGCTTTTGCTGATAACTCTTCTACTGTAGCAGAAAGTTCTTCACTAGATGCACTAATCTCCTGTGAATTTGTCATTATTCCTTTAATTAACTCAGTTAAATCTTTCTGCATCATATATACTACGTTGGCAAGTTCTCCTATTTCATCTTTACGTCCAAGTGGTACAACTGTAGTAAAATCTCCTTTGGCTATAACTTTTATATTTTCTACAGCTAATTTCAAAGGACCTGCTATACATGAATTTAGCAACAAAGCTAAGCCTATTGCAGATACTAGTCCAACTATTATTAGTATAGTCATAATCTTATTGCTGCTTAAAAATACAGCATGGTTATTAGAATTTTTGATTTTTGCATTGTCAGTGTTTCCACTAATTAGCTTATTAAGACTTGAAAACATGGCATCTCTTGTCGCTACTATCTGCCTGTATTGTTTAACTGCCTCATCAAAATTTCCAGCATCAATAAGCTTAATAGTATTTTCCCTTAAAGTTATGTACTTACTATCATAACTTTTAAATGCAGACCACATTTGTTTTTCTGTGTCATTCTTAGGAAGCTTTTCATAATTCTCAATATATTTCTGATCTTCGTCTTTATTTAGTTGGATATCTTTTTCTAAATCACCTTTTTTTGAAGCATCTTTCACATAAACTAATTGCAGCATATCGCTTTTTATTTCTGTTAAATTTTGTTTCATATCTGTAAGCATATAAACACTTTGTAATCTATTGCTGTACATCTCTTCAGAATTTAAATTCACTGTCCTTAGTGACACTATACCTATAACACCAACTACAGCAATTAATAAAGCCATTATAATAAAAGATAACATCAATTTTGTTCTTACTTTAATATTTTTAAAAAAATTCACCTTGATTCCTCCTATTTACTTTGATTTTTTAATAAATTCTCAATTTTATTCTCTTTAAGCGGTTTGCTAAAATAGTAACCTTGAATCAAATTACAGCCCAAACCAATAATTTCATCCAACTGTTCTCTTGTCTCCACACCTTCAGTAATTACTTTATATTTTAAATACTTTGATAATTTAACTATACTGCCAATTACAGCTTTGCTTTTATCATTACGAATATTAGAAATAAATGACTTGTCTATTTTTAGCGTATTAACTGGTAAATTAATTAAATAGTTTAAAGAAGAATATCCTGTTCCAAAATCATCTATTGCAATGCTTACGCCGCTTTCCATAAGTTCATTTAATAATTCAATCTTGTCTTCCCCAATTTCAATTAAAGTTCTTTCCGTTATTTCTATTTCAAGTAAAGAAGGTTCTACATTGTGCTTTACACATATGTTTAATATATTCATCTTAAAATCACTTTTTTTTAATTGAATTGGAGATACATTTACAGATATCTTATTAAATTTATAACCTTTTTCTTTCCATGAACAAGCAGTCTCTAAGGCTTTGTTTAGAACCCAATCTCCAATTTGTACAATGTATCCATTATCTTCGGCTATAGGAATAAATTCAGAAGGAGATACATTGCCAAGTTTATTATTATTCCACCTTAAAAGTGCTTCAACGCCAATAATTTTATTACTTAAAGCATTAATTTGAGGCTGATAAAAAATATCTAATTCGTTATTAATAATTGAATTCTTCAGTTCACTATCAATTAAAATTTTTCTAAAATAGGGTTGTGCCTTTTGTTTATCAAAGAAAGTACACTCATTTTTTCCCTTACCTTTAGATTTATATATTGCAAAATTACAAAACTTTAATAGTTCATCTGGATCAGAACTATCATCTGGAAAAACAGTTACCCCTAAACTTGTACTAATGTAAATTTCTTTACTCATTATTTTAAAAGATTTTTTTAAACATTTATGAATTTTATTACACATTTTCTCTATTTTTTTTATATCATTAAACTCATAAATTAGTATTGCAAATTCGTCCCCTTCTAACCTGAATAACTCACCCTTCTTACCAAGTAATACGGTAATTGATTTTGCAAATGATTTTAAAATCCAATCACCAATGTGGTGCCCAAAATTATGATTTATGATTTTTAAATTATCGATATCAATATATATAAGTGCACCTTTTTTATTATGAATTTTAGCTGTTTTTATTGAATTATTAAGCTTTATAAAAAAAAATTCCCTATTAGGTAAATTAGTAAGACCATCCCATCTTTCATAGAACTTCATATTTGTAATATTAAATATTAATACACCTAGTACACCAGAACTTTCTATTTCATCTTTAAATATTTTACCCTTAAGTAAAACCCATTTAATTTCTCCGCATTTAGTCTTTATTCTAAATGTACTTTGATAAAACTCTAGAGATCCATTAATATAATCATCTAGATCTTGTATTGCCATCATTTTGTCTTTTTCATAAGTTATAATATTAATAAATTCATTCATACTTTTAACAGAGTTGAGTCCATATCCTGTTATTTTTTCAGAAATAACCATTTCGCCTGTATCTATATTCCATTTGCAGACTCCAAGATTGCCCATATTAAGTGCATATGTATACACGTTGTCATTTTCCAAACTATATTTATCGTTTCTATACATTTTACAATCCTTATCTATACGAATAATTTTTCTTTTAAACTATTTACCTCTACTAATATTTGTTTATGTAAATACTCATTTCTTACCATGTGATTAATATTTTGACTTATTTTTTTATCTACATTATTATTTATTTAGACGAAATAAATATTTTGTCCGAAAAATGAAAATTTTACACCTATTTATTATTTCATTATTCCAATATAATCCCATAAATTTAAAATTATGATAATTATTACTTCATTATTCTGTAAATTACAACATTATTTTAATGTTATTTTCATAATAATTGGATTTTACTCAATATTATGCTATAATTTATTATACAAAATATTTATATTGTACAATTATCTTGAAAAGAGGAAACTAAATGGAAAGAACCGGTAATAAGAAAATAAAATATTTTACTCAGGAAGAAACAAAGAGCCTTTTCAATGCTATCATAAGTTTAGATAATATACATGCAGTTAGAGATTTAGCAATCTTTAGAGTTGCTTATAGATGTGGGTTAAGAGCCTCTGAAATTGCTTTGATTAAATTGGAAGATTATAATGCTTCAAAAGGCGAACTTTACTGTAAAAGACTAAAAGGCAGCTGCAATAATACTATAAGACTTGATAATAAGACTAAAGATGCATTAGATAAATATATACATGAAAGCAATTTGTCATCTAACTCTGAAGTTCTGTTTAAAAGTCAAAAAAATAGACCTATTTCAAGGCAAACTCTTGATTATCTTATGAAAAAATATTGTTCTTACTCTAATATTCCTGATAAGAGTAAATACCATTTTCATGCTCTAAAACATACTACAGCAGTTCATTTAGCAGAGTCTGATATGGATATAAAAGAACTGCAGTGGTGGCTTGGACATAGATCTGTTACTAATACAGAAATTTACTTTCAATTTACGACCAAGCAGCAGGAGAAAATGTATTCCAAGCTTGAAGAAAAAAGTGAAATGGTCTAGGAATATCTAAACTTAAAGCTAAAGTGCAAGTATAGCATTTTAGCTTTAGTTTATATTGACATAAAAAAACTAGATGATATAATTACATAAATTGAAACTTAAATCATATAAATGCCTAAAGAAAGGAATTAAAAATATGAGTATGGAATTTATTAAAAAAATACCTACAGCACAGGAAATTATACAAGAAATGCCTCTGCCAAATTATATTAAGGGAATTAAAGAAAACAGAGATGTTGAAATAAAAAAAATTTTTCAAAATGAAGATGATAAATTTCTTCTTATCATAGGGCCCTGTTCTGCAGATAATGAAGATTCTGTTTGTGAATACATTGAAAGGCTTGCAAAAGTTCAAGAAAAAGTAAAGGATTATATTGTCATTATACCTAGAATATACACAAATAAGCCAAGAACAACTGGTGAAGGATATAAGGGAATGGCACACCAACCAGACTTACACAAAAAACCAGATTTAGTTGAAGGAATAAGAGCAATTAGAAGGATGCATATAAAAGCATTAAGTGAATATTATATGCCTGCTGCTGATGAAATGCTGTATCCTGAAAATTATGCATATCTTTCAGACGTGTTAAGTTATCATGCAGTTGGAGCTCGCTCAGTAGAAGATCAACAGCATAGATTTACTGTAAGCGGTGTTGATATGCCTGTAGGAATGAAAAATCCTACCAGCGGAGATATCCACGTAATGTTAAATTCCATTAAAGCAGCACAGCTCGGTCATTCTTTTATATATAATGGTTGGGAGATTAAAACAAGTGGAAACCCTCTTGCACATGCTGTTTTAAGAGGAGCAGTAGACTCTTATGGCAGAAACATTCCAAATTATCATTATGAAAACCTGACTTATCTCGCCAGCGAATATGAAAAACAAGGGTTATTAAATCCTGCTATTATTGTAGATACAAATCATGCAAATTCAATGAAGCTTTATAAAGAACAACCGAGAATTGCAAGAGAAGTACTAATGAGTAGAAAATATAATTCTACGCTAAAAAAAATGATTAAAGGACTTATGATTGAAAGCTATCTTGTAGGGGGTAAACAAGACGTAAATGATGGTATCTATGGAAAGTCCATAACAGATCCATGCCTAGGCTGGGAGGATACAGAAAATTTAATTTACTATATTGCTGAAAACGTGTAAATTTACAATAGATGAATTTCTAATTACTGTACCGTCTATATATGGAGAATGATCCTCAATTTTTTAAATAAAAAGAACTATAAGGAGATTGTTAATTCAAATCCACTTATAGTTCTTATATAGTAGAGCACATAATAATCTAAGTTGCACCATTATAGATAACATATATGACCTTATTATGATGTTTCCACCATAATAAAGCAGTTCATTACCTATAATGATGGTTTCCTCGACTATATAAAATATCTACACAACTATATATAACCTCTCGGCTATATATAACCATCTCAACACCTCATATAATTTTAGCTCGACCCTATACCATAAGTTGGAACCTTAATATAATCAACTATATTAAAGCTTTTCCCCACAATATAGAATCTTCCCTCTGACCATATATAAGCTATTTATACAATAACCTATATACAATCGTTGGCCGATTCATAAATACCTCTACTCGAAGCACATATAAATCTTGACTCAACTGTTATATACCCTATGCTATTATAGTAACCTTTTTGTCTTTATTATATACTGGTAATTTCTATTTACTTTTTACCACAACAATTTTTATACTTTTTCCCACTTCCACAAGGACATGGATCATTTCTACCCACCTTTTCTTTTTTTATTACAGTAGTAGAACTAAGCTCCTCTGGAGTATATCCTTTTAAAATCCACATTCTTGTATTATTAAAAAATTTTATCACTTCATTTCCAATAAGATTTACTTCTTCAATACTTGAAACATCAAAATTAGTTATAAAAGCTTCCATAACATCCGAAATTTTTACATTATTTTTAAATTCAGCCTCTAAAGCCAATATCAAATCTTCTGCATCTTCACTATCTATATCAAAATTCTCTGTAAAAAATTTATAAAGTTTATTATAAGCCTTTGTCTTATCCTGAAAATCGATTTTAGCTGCTTCCAACAATTCTTCTTTTTTAAAAGGATAAAAATTCAAATCTCTTTTTTCACGCTGATGACAAATTATATCAAAAGCATCATCAACCAAAACATCATTTCCCAAATATCCATTAAACTCAAATTCTCCATAATACTCTGCGGCATTTTCTAATATAACTTCAAGATTCATATATGCTATATCAAAATCAATATATCTTTTCACTAATTCTTTAAAAGTTTCAAGTTCAACAACACCATAATAATTACACATTCCCCAAAAGAGCTTTATGATTTCCTCATTTTTTTCTAACTGCTTTATTAATTCCTTGTTATCTCTGCGTAAAATTACCTTTTGTAATTCTTCCGGCACAATAATAACATCTTCTCCATCTATTTCTCCTGTAAATAGAAATGCTCTATTTCTAAGATAATTAGCAACATTAGTTTCTATATCATAGTTATGAACCGAACATATTTTCTTTGTTGATGCTTCTAGTAAAACTTTAAATGCTTCACCCCCCATATTTTCCATAATAAACTGTGCCTCTTGTTCATATGAGTCCAGTATTTTATTTTTTAATTCTTCTTTCTTCAATTTTGAAATCTTATTTATATACAGATTTTTAGCTATATCTATCAACTTGTCTTTTGTAAATCTGTTCAAATGATATTCAAGGGAAAAATTTTTTTCAATAGGCTGCCAGTTTTTAATCTCTTTTCTTATTCCAGCATTAATTGCTCTTCTAGCTACTTTATCAAAGTCCATTGAAAAAGCATTATCAAAATATGATTCCTCATCATCTTCATAAGTATAATCTTCTTCAACATCATTGTTCTCTTCTTCTGTTTTGCTGCCAAAACTTCCAACCGTTATTACTTTACCACTTTTAACATTCGGTAAATATTTGACTTCATCTTCCTTACTTCCATGATACCCACAAACTCCTGCTCTCGGTGAATTTACATAATCCACTTCTTCTATCATTTCTTCATCACTAGTACTATCTTCAAAACAATCATCACACAGATATTCTTCATTTTCATAATCATAGTATGATGCCTTACTGCCGCAATTTGAACATTTCAATTCTGGCTCATTATTTCTAGCTATTAGCTCTATGTCTTTTCCCTTATTAGAACATATAATCTTATCTATAACTTTAATTTCTAAATATGTAGTAGATCCAAAATCATATTCGTATTCTATTTTGTTATTTAAACCTATAACATTTTTAAGCTTTATATTCATATCATTTGAAGGTTCTCCAAAAGTCCAATCTGTATCTATTTCACTTTCATATCTTTCCCCATATATCTCAAACATACTCAAATGACCGCAGCATTCCACCCATATATCTCTTAAAAACTGATCCAAATTTTTTAATGTACAATTTATATCTATAGTTATATACATCCAATAGTCCTTGTCATATTTAGAATACACTCCTAAAATAAACTTATTTATATTAGATGAAGAGGAGCTTTCATCTAATCCCATAGATTCTTTCATTACTTTACAGCTTTTTATATGTTTTAAAATACCTGCTTTACTAAATTCCTTATTGCAATAATAACATTTTCCTTTCAACAATAATACACCTCTTTCACCTCATACTTAAAGTATTCTAATATAAGTATATCTTATTTTTTACTTTTTAACTTCAATTTATTGCCCTGCAACAAAATAAATGATATAATTACATAAATTCAAACTAATAAATATAATATAATGAGCATAAAAGATATATAAGAAGAGGTGCAATTAGTAAATTATAAGGTTTTTGAAACTGTTAGAAATGATTTAATTTTAATTAACTGTGTAATATCCTATATTATAAAAAACATTGTACATTTTTTTCTTTCTTACTTATTTTTGATAATGCATCAAAAACCAGGTCAGGCTGATCCATCATCAAGAAATGTCCTGCATTTGGAATTATAAATATATCTTTACTTGGTGCCTTTATATCTTTAAAATAATCTTCAGCTATAACATGGGGAGCTTGCCAATCCCTTCCACCCAAAATATAATATACCGGCACCTTATATTCTTTGGATTCTGTGCGTAGATTAAAGCCACCAAGAAAACTGTGAACCTTTGAATTTGCCTTAAAGATTTTCATAAATGCTATAATATCGGAGAATTTAAAAATGGGACTTTTAAACATAGCTATCCAGATATCAATGCCTATCTCCATACCTAATTTGTATTTACCCTGAAGCTTACGAACTACATTACATTTTCTCAAAAACTCTTTATCAAAAACAATTTTGCTGCCAGGATATTTACCTATATTTTCAAGCTTTTTCAATGATTTTTTATCATCTGCATTTTCGATCATTTCTTTAACTTTGTTATAGCCTACCTGCTCATTTTCCACCATACTAATAACTTGTCCAGCACCAATATAATACTCTACTTCTTCCGGATGCTTTCTAATAAATATTGATCCTAAAACACTTCCCCAGGAATGGCCAAATATAACAATCTTTTTCTTGCTATATTTTTTCTTAAGATACTGGATAACTTCAAATAAGTCCTGAAGCATCAACTCTATTGTAGGAAGTTTATCTGGATTCTTCGTAAGGGTCTTCCCTGCACCCCGCTGATCCCAATGAACCACAGTATATATTTCTTCCCATCTATCTTGAAATAATCCTGTAAATAAGGATTCCGCCGAACCCGGTCCTCCGTGTAAAAATAGCATTACAGGATTATCAAAGCTTGTTCCTAAATGATACAGAAACTGATCTATTTCATTAATCCTTACATATTCAGAAGTGCATATTAACCTGTTGTTTTTATTTTTCATAATCTTTCCTCTCCTCTCTTTGATTTTTTCTTATATTTTCAAACTCCTTTAATATTCTTGCTGCGTCTTCCTTATATTGTCTATTTTTTATTATATAATCCAGTGAATAATATATGAAAATCAATATATCCTCACACTATATAATAAAAAATTTCCATACTACTAATGCTATCTTAAGAATATAAAATGAAAGATGGAATCACTTGATATTTTATATGCTAAAATATTATTATAAGTATAATAAAACATTTAATTCTAAGGAGGTATAGCAGTTTGGGCATATTTAGCAATGTATTTTCTTCAAAATACAATTCAATTTATAGATCCATTGAAGAAGGAAATATAAATAAAATAAAAGATTACTTAAAAGAAGACAATGATTTGAATTCCGACTTTCAAATTCAGAGTATACTTCATTATGCTATCGACAATTGCGGAAACAACTATTTTGAGACAATCGAGCTTTTAATAAACAGCGGTGTAGATATCAATAGTCATCAAAGTAAATTCATGGAAACTCCCCTGCACAAACTTTGTGCAAGGGCAGCCCCCCATATTGACTTGATAACCATGATACTAAAGAGAGGAGCTGAAGTTAATGCAATCAATAGCCTTGGTAAAACTCCTATATTTTACTGCAGCTTTAATTATTCCGTAGAACTTTTGAATCTCCTTGTAAAATACGGTGCGGATATAAATGCACGGGATAAATATGAAAATACTCTCCTCCATGACGACTATATCAATTGTTTTGAAGAACATTTTGAAGAATTTTTAAAAGCACTCTTAAACTTCGGTTTTGATATAAACTTGAAAAATGCTTCAGGGCTAACTCCCATGGCTCTTTGTAAAAATGAAAAAATCGAGAATATTTTATCAAAATATGGTGGAATTAAATTTTAAATTGAAGTAGTTTATTTTCATATAGTGCCTTGTGGAATTATCTTCATAAGACACTTCTTTTAATATAACTTTGACACACTTGTAGAAATTAATGTGAAGATTTAACTGAAAAGCTCCTCGATATCCTTTTCTTCCATATTGGAAAGCAAAATTTGCTCTCCAGTATTTTCTTCTATAACATCGTTTATTATTTCTTTCTTTTTCTCCTGTATTTTGTGTATTTTCTCTTCTATAGTTCCTTTAGCAATAAGCCTAATAACCTCTACAGTTTTCTTCTGCCCAATCCTATGAGCTCTGTCCGAAGCCTGATTTTCTACTGCTGGATTCCACCAGGGATCATAATGAATAACTATATCTGCAGAAGTTAGATTTAGTCCTGTTCCACCAGCTTTAAGAGATATTAAAAATATAGGAATTTCCCCCTCATTAAACTCCCTGACCATTTCCCCTCTGTTTTCTGCTTTTACGCTGCCATCAAGGTACATATACTTTATATTTTCATTTTTGAACATATTTCCAATATTTTTAAGCACAGAGGTAAATTGAGAAAATAGCAATATTTTATGCCCATCATTTACACTATTCTGTACTATATCCATAAGAGCTTCCATTTTTCCATTATCACTTTCATAATTTTCTATAAAAGTAGAGGGATCACAGCATATTTGCCTAAGTCTTGTGATTATAGAAAGTATCTTTATTTTACTTTTATTAATGCCTTTATCTCTTATTTCATTATTCAATTCCTCTTTAGCTTGCTGAAGATAAGCTGCGTATACTTTCTTTTGATCCTCTGTCATATCTATCACCATATTATGTTCAATTTTAGGTGGAAGTTCTTTTATGACATCCTTCTTAAGCCTTCTAAGAATAAAAGGTCTAATATGTTTATTCAATTCCTCTAAAGCCTTTTTATCACCATTCTTTATAATAGGTATTTCATATTTTTGGCTAAACTTTCCATGACTCAATAAATATCCTGGCATGATAAAATCAAAAATTGACCATAATTCTGTAATAGAATTTTCAATAGGGGTTCCTGTTAGTGCAAAATAGCTGCCAGCTTTAATGGATTTTACACTTTGAGCATTTAAAGAATTAGGATTTTTTATATTTTGAGCTTCATCTAAAAAGCAGTGTCTAAATTTTATAGCTTTATATTCCTCTATATCTCTTTTAATAAGTGCATAGGAGGTTATAACTATATCCGCCTCATTAATCTCTTTTAACTGACTTTCTCTTACATTCCTGCTGCCTGATACAACTAAGGATTTTAGATCCGATTGAAATTTATTTATTTCACTTTCCCAATTGTACACTAAGGATGTAGGACACACCACCAAAGAAGGCTGCTTTTCCTCATTTTCATCTACCTCTGATTTTATAAAAGCTATAGTCTGAAGAGTTTTTCCAAGACCCATTTCATCTGCTAAAATGCCTCCAAACCCACAGCTAGAAAGAGTTTTAATCCACTTAAATCCAAATTTTTGATAACCTCTCATAATATTATCCAGCTTTTCTGGAATTGTATAATCAATGTCACCTATATCCTTTATATTATTTATAAGTTCTCTAAACTTCTTATTTCTTTGTACAAAAGTTATATTATTTTCCTTAAGACTTGTATCCATGTAAACAGCATTATATTTAGGAAGAACTATTTGATCCTTTTCAAGATCTGAAGTCTTGATGTTTAAATAATCTATCATATCGGACATGTTTTGAAGTTCTCCAGTCTGCAGGGGAATAAAACCTCCATTTTTAAGTCTATAATATTTTTTCTTTTGTTTTAATGCATCAAATATGTGCTTTAACTCTTTTCTATTTACCCCATCAATATTAAAGGTAAATTCTAAAAGATCCTCATCATTTAATCTTATGTTAGATTTATAGCTTTTAGTGGTATAAATTCTTATATCTTTAAAGGCGTCCGAATAGTAAATTTCTGCGGATTCCTGAAGTTTTTCAAGGCCTTCCCCAACAAAATCCAAAATTTTATCCTCATCCTTTAAAATAAATTTAAATTTCCCCTTTTCAAATTGAAAAGCAGTCAAAGTATCTACTATAGCTGCTTCTTCCTTAATGTCTCTAACCAATACCTTCTCATCATCTTTCCTTGCCTCATCATCCTTTAAAGGATTTATATCTATATCTCCATATTTAAATATTACATCACAAACTACAGCATCTTTATCCTTATCAAAATAAAGACAAGGCTTTAAAGGTTCTTCATAAAATTTCTCTTTAATACTGTTATTCACTGTTACCTTTGTACCTATCTTTTTTAAGGCTGGAATTATATAAGAAGCTATTTCTTCACTTTCATTTTGCTGAAAAGTAATTTCAGAGTTTCTTTGTTCAATAAAAGTATTGTAAAGTGCTTTATACACCCTTACCTGTTCATTTGTTGGCATATATATCTTGCTATTATAATAAAAATAATTTCCACTTTTGACTAAAGCTTTAGGCAGCTTTGAGATTTGAGATAAAATTATATTATTCCCCTTGCTGTCTAATTTAAATTCTAAAGGGAAATTTTCTTTTACTACTTTAACTTCACTGTAGTTATCATCATTTATGACTAAATCTATCGCTGTTTCTCCTATATTATCAAGAAACTTTTTTAAGTTACTTTCCGTAAGTCTTGCCTTTTTTCCGCTTAAAAATTTCGCTGTTTTGCTATAATGATAACCATACATTACCATGTCCTCTGTAGCCCTATCTATTTCATATAGATTTTTAAGCATGCTCAAAATAAATTTGTCTTCGTTCTTAAACCTATGTAAATATGAGTTATATGTAAAACTTTTGCCAAACTCCAGCTCATTATGTTCTATAACTGCCTCTAAAAAACTTTTCATATTCTTTACTACATAAAGTTTTTCTTCTCCCACTTTTAATTCTAAAAAAGCTTCACTTTCTCTGCGGCTAATATTAAATTGGAGTTTATACTGCATATTTAAAGTCTTAGTTTCCATCTTTGTCTTAGTGGGTATTAGACTTTTCTTTAATTGTTGAATTAATTTACTATTTTTCTTTATCCCTGATTTATTCTTTTCTCGAGCATATTTTATAAGCACCGCAGCTATATGCTTGCATGGAGCATTATAATTATAATATGCTTTGCAGTCACAATGACAACTTATGTTTTCATTGGCATTTGGATATATTATTTTTACATTATACTTTATAGGCATTTGTGAAGAAGACTTCACTTTTCCCTTAATAGTAGTTTTCTTCCACCCTAATTCTTCTTGAGTACTTACACTCAAGTTTCCTACTTGATCATTTTCATAACATGTAATACCTTTTTCGTACGTTTCAAAATTTAAACTGTCTCTTATTATACCTTCATTTATTTCAAACAAATTTATTCACTCCTGTTTGTATCCTTGTTAAACATTCTAGCACATAATAATATTTTTAAACATGTTTCTAAATTATTTTCATTGAAATAATTGTAAAACCTATGCTAAAACTCTTGTTAAAGCATAGGTTTTACATTATAAAAATGTTAGTCAATTTATATTATGGAGCTTTAAGAATTCATTTTCAAAATTTGTATCTTCCATTGGTTTTCCATAATAATATCCTTGGAATATATCACATCCTAAGCTTTTTAAATATTTTATTTGTTCTATTTCTTCTACTCCTTCTGCTACAACTTCATATCCAAAATAATGAGATAATGATATAATTGTATTAATCATTACCACACTTGCTTCATTTGAAGTTATATCATCAACAAAGGATTTATCAATTTTAATAATATCTATGGGCATATTTTTTAAATAATTTAATGATGAGTATCCAGTTCCAAAATCATCAAGACTTATTTTGATTCCATTAGCTCTTATTTTATTTATATTATTTACAGCTTCATCAAAATTCTTCACTATTGTTGTTTCTGTAACTTCAAATTCTATATACTCAAAAGGCACTTTAAATCTTTTTATTATTTTCAGTAAGTTGTCACATAGTTTACTGTCAATGAGCTGTTCTGTAGATAAATTTACAGCTACTTTAAAATTTTTATAACCTTTGTCAATCCAATTTGATACATTCTTGCATACCTCAATAATGACTGATTCTCCTATATATTTTATAAGACCTTCCCTTTCTGCAAAATCAATAAATTCTGAAGGAGGTATAATCTTATTACCCTCTTTAATCCATCTTACAAGCGCTTCCGCACCTAATACCTCACCATTTTTTGAAATTTTAGGTTGATAAAAAACTTTAAACTCACCATTTTTAATGCCATCTTCTATTGCTTTTTTCTTTATTGTGTCTTCATATATACCAACATTTATAGCGTCATTATAAAAGCTATATACATGTTTGCCTATTCTTTTAGATTCATACATAGCATCATCTGCACGCTTGTACAAAGTTTCAAAATTATTTCCGTCTTTAGGAATAACTGCCACACCCAGGCTTGCAGTCACATAATCAACATTTTTTCCATAAATATTAAAAGGCTTTTTAAATACATTTAAAATCTGCCTAAGCATTACCTCTGCTTCATCTTTATTCTTAACAGACTTTATTAAAAATAAAAACTCATCGCCTCCATTATGACAAATGTAGTCTTGAATATGCATTACCTTCTTAAATCTTCTTCCTGCCTGTTTTAAAAATTCATCACCTGAAATATGACCTAGCGTATCATTTACAGCTTTAAAATTATCCATATCCAAACTTATTAATATGGAATAGGTATTTATTTTAGGAATTTCTTTAACTAATGTGTTTAATACATAATTCTTATTTGGAAGGTCAGTAACACAATTATGAAATGCATAGTAATCCATCTTTTTAATTATTTTAGTAACCACAAACATCATTAAACTAAACAAAAGTATCATTGCAAAATTAATAGCAATTATTGTCCGTAAGGTGATTTCCTTTATAATTTCATTTTTATCACTTAAACTTTTTATATATTGGTCTGAATAATTTAACATTTCTTTGCTTAGTTCAATTCTTCTATCTCCTAAATCCATTATTTCTTTCTTTTCATCATTGGTAATAGTTTTAGATTCTTTTAGCTTTCCAAGCAATTCATTTAATCTATTTAAATATTTCTTATTTGATTCTTTAAGTTGAACAACTAAATCTTTTTCTTCATTAGTTAAATCGTGAAGCGTGGTATATTTATTAATATTTTCTTCAACATCTTTTTCATATTCATCTATCTTATCTTTCATATTCATATAATCATTAACTGAATACAGTGCGTATAATCGTATACTCCAAATATCTTCATTGATTTTATTTGCATAAGCAGAAGTTAAATATCCATTTTGGTACATATTAGTTTCATTGTTGTAACTATCTTTAAGTGTTTTATAAGAAATAAACGTAAATATTAGAAATATTGTCAAAGCTAACATTATAACACTATTAAATATAATTTGTAATTTTGGATTTTTTGAAATAACCGCAACAAAAAAATTTTTTCTAATTTTATTAATTATCTTTTTTATCATAATTTCTCCCGTTAAATACAATAATTCATATTTTAAACTTATTTATTACTTCTTACAGTTTTCCCATTCTTATATAGACCTTCAGTGATAGCCTGTTCAACACCTTACCTTATTATATCACGTCATTTATGTGTCTTGAATTAATCTTTCTTTTGTTTTCAAAAATCTCCACAATGGTTTTTTCCGTACCAACCATCCCTGGAGATGCAATACAGCCCATATTTTTCATGGTTTCTTCAGGAGTTTTACCATTAATTCCGTGTACATCCTCAATATATATACCGTTCATTGCAAAATCTACAGCTTTATAGACAGCATCTACAGCAACAATTCCTTTCATAGTGCAGCCCTGGTTTCCACCATCGCATATCATACCGGTAATACTGCTAGCCATATTGTTTAGCACATGGGCCATAACATCTACATTTCCACCTCGTAAATATACTAATGCACAAGCCATTCCAGAACCTGCTGCTATTGCGCAGCCACAAAAGGCCGAAAGTTTTCCAGAATATTCTTTAATATACATGCAAACTAAATAGCTCAGTGCAGTAGCACGAAGTAGTTGTTCTTTTGTATAACCATTTACTTTATAAGCTGCATACAAAGGCATTGTAGCTATAATTCCATGGGCACCAGAACCTGTAATACTCATTGCCGGCTTATCCAAACCAATTACACGAGCTTCAATTGCCGCATTGCAAAGTAAAGATGCAGTAGACTGTTCATCTTTAGAGATTTCCTTTCCTCCATTGTTTTTCAGAAGATGTCTGGCAAATGTTGTTCTAGGGTTCTTTAATCCTTCATCATATAATTTAAGATTAACTTTATAAGCTTCTTCTATAAAACTTATTTCTTTAACATCAACAGTTGTAATATAATCGTATAATTGATGAAGAGTATATTTATGTATATCAAATACTTCTTTTGACAGCTCATCACCATCATCCTCTTTTTCATCTTTTTGTTCCATTTCTAATTTTCCATTTACAGTAATCTTTGTGATATTTGTATGAGAATCTTCTATGGTAACAACGGCTGTATCACTTTCAGTAATAACTGCAGCTTCTATAAATATTTTACTTGTAATTCCCTTAAGTTCAACTGTGACAGCACCAGATTTTACGAGTTTATGGGCTTCTATATTATCCTCATTTGTTACATTTTCCAATGCTTCAAGTCCCTTTTTTGCATCTCCTGCTACATATCCCAGTGCTGCAGCAAAGACATTGCCAACCTCGCTGCTGTTTGGTATTCCACAGGTAAAAGCATTCTTATACATGCCACTGTTCATTGCCACATTTATTTTTACCACATTGCCTTTTGTGTAACTTTTTGCTTTTGCTACTGCAAAGGCAATTGCACCTGGCTCCGTTACCCCCAATGCAGGCTTCATATCATCTTTAATTAATTGTGTTAACTCATGCATAAACACATTTTCTCCTTAAATTTATATAATTATTATGGAAGATTTAAATTCACTTTTACAAGATATACTATGTCTAAGATATGCCCCATAGTAAAAGCCTATGAATCTATATTCAGACACCAATTTACTACAAGCTTAGCCCTAATTTTGTCTGCATAATAAAAGCATGATATAATTTATTTGTTATGTCAATCGAGAACAAAAATATTATTTAAACGAGGTATAATATATGATTAGGATAATGTTTGTATGTCACGGCAACATATGCCGCTCACCAATGGCTGAATTTGTATTAAAAGATATGGTCAAAAAACGCAGACTTGAAGATAATTTCTTTATAGCATCTTCTGCAACAAGCACTGAAGAGATCGGTAATCCTGTTCATAGAGGCACAAGAGACAAGCTTTCTAAATTCGGTATTTCAACAGATGGAAAATATGCCGTTCAGCTAAGCAAATTGGATTATCAGAAATATGATTATATCATAGGAATGGACAGCTATAATATAAAAAATATTCTCAGAATAATTGGACAAGATCCTGAAAACAAGGTTACAAAGCTTCTTGATTTTTCAGATATTCCAGGTGACATCCCAGATCCCTGGTACACAGGTAATTTCGATGAGACCTATGATGATATAAAAATAGGCTGTGAAGCTCTTTTAAAATACATATCAAATAAAGCTTCTTGTAAAAATGCTTCATCCTTGATATAACAGGGGTGAAGTAAATTCTCTTCTGTTTATCCGATGGCTACTAGCCGTAATACCCCCCATCGCATACAGCGAAAGCGACTATCGCCAAATCAAAGATTTGGGATATCTGCTTTTCTTATAAAGTGGGGGGATAACGGCTGCTACGCCCCTGGATAACGATTTTTCCTAAAGGATAACGCCTTCTAAGTGCTAAAGCACTAAGAATCCTGTTAATAAGTTTCAGATGGAGAAAAAACTCCACCTGAAACCAAGAACTCTGTTTATATCCCTGTTAAACATTCTAGCACATAATAATATTTTTAAATATGTTACTAAGTTATTTCCATTTAAATAATTGTAAAAACCTATGCTAAAACTCTTGTTAAAGCATAGGTCTTTTATTACAAAAATGATAGTAAAAAAACATCTTCAAAGATCAAATCCAAAATACCTTTATAAATCTTACATTTATAATTTCCTGGCATCTGATCAAACAAAGATCCTGTTTTATCATAATTGTACACTGGACACACTCCACAATAAGGATTATATACACAATCTGAACATGCTGGTAAAGTTTCTATACAAGAGGCAGTACATAATGTTGAACATACTTTACTATTAACTAGCGAATTAAAGTCATTTTTATATACATTACCTATTTTAAAGCTTTCATTACCTCTTTCTGCAAGCATTCTGCCTTCATCACAAGTATATATATATCCATCATAATTATATGCCATTTGACCTATAGTTCCACCACAAGGTGATCTAAGCTCCATATAATTTATATAATCATTTTTTAATATTTTAGATAGGAATATAGAATAATGTCCTTCTTTTATATTTATACCTCTATTATTTAAATTTTTTATATAATTACAGCACTTTCTATAAAAATCCAAGAACTCTTCTGGTGTGTATCCAACTTTATTCCAATGTTCCTTTGAATTTCCTAATGGTGTTAATGGTCTTATAAATATATTTTCCATACTCAAATCTACATAGGTATCTATTATTTCCTTCCAGTTTTCCAAGCTAAACCTGGTAGTTGTTTGAATAGCTTGTACTCTACATTTTTTATTTTTTTCTTTATACAAATTATTAATCTTATTTATTTTTTCTTTTACAATTTTGAAGGAACTTTCTTTTCTGTATGGTCTGTTTTTATCATGTACATATTCATTACCATCTAATGAAGTAGCTATATTTATATCATTACTTATGAGAAATTCTATAATTTCATCATCCGCCAAAATTAAATTACTTACCAGATTAAAGCTTATTTCTTTCTTTATAGTTTTATTTCTTTCTTTAACATACTCAACTATATATTTTAACACTTCAAAATTCATTAAAGGCTCTCCACCTTGAAATTCAAAGGATAAGTTTTTACTAGGAGATTGTAATGCTATATCAACAGCCTTTTGTGCCACTTCCCTACTCATTATTTTATTTGAATTTTTTAAAGTACTAGCAGATGCCTGACAATAAATACAACTTTGATTGCAATTAGTAGTAAGTACAAATATATGAAGTTGAGTTCCTTCAAACAAATAGCTTTTATGATTTCTGAGTTCATTTGCAGCCTCATTTATAACAATTTCTCTATTCCCATCTACTACAAAATATTTTTTTAATAATTTATCACATAAATTTTTATCTTCAATATAAGTTCGCCCGCATAATTTTTCAAATTCTTGTTGTGATAAAAACAAGTAATTTCCCAAATCATTAGTGATTAAATACTTACCTTTAAAATTTTTAAAATTAAAGTAATTTAATTTACTTATCATTATTTACCTCTTACACTTTTAAAATTTTTATTCTATATCTGCCAGATATATTACTGTATTGGTTTCACCTTTAAATCCTTCATATTTATAGTAGAATTAAAAAATCCTCCACAATTTTTCATAACACTGCATTCCTTACACTGTTCTTTATATCTTATCTTATAGTCAGATATACTTCTTACACTTAAATTCCATACGCTTTCATCTAAACTACACAGCGGGAAATTATAAATTCCTACCTCTATTCCACCTTTTAATAATATAAAAGCAGCCTCTTTAAGCTTTTCTTGAACACTGTTAAAATCAATCCACACCTTTTCTTTATTAACTACAGCATTTCCCAGCATCTCCATAGCCATAAAATTTACTCTTACTACTTTAGGAAAATAATTAGAGATCATAGCAGCAATATTGGTAATTACATTATAATTTAATTTATTTATTACCACCCTAATTTCTATTTTTCCTCCTAATTCATATAAATTTTTTAATCCATAAAAGCTTTGTATAAAGCTTCCCTTAACTCCAGATATACTATCATGAAGTTCTGGATAATGGCCGTGAATAGGAATGGCTGTTATTAAATTTTTTGGTGTGCTTTTTAAAAAAGCTTCTACAAAATTTTTATTATAAAACATTCTTCCATTAGTAAGTAAAAGGTACTCCGTCTCAGGCAGCTTTTCTCCTAAATATCTTACTATTTCTATAAAGTCTTTCTTCAACAAGGTAGGTTCTCCACCTGTAATACATAAAAATTTAACTTCTTTATCTATAAGTTCTATATACTTTTTTAGAATACTTAAGGATATATTTTTATTTTCTGTTCTTACCTTTAAAGAATCAGGACACATTATACAATTATTATTGCATTTATTTGTAAGCATTAAAACGTTATCTGTGGAATTGGCTCTATATAATACTTTTATAGTTGATCTATCAGTATCCATTTCGATTACATCCTTATCTACTAATGTATCTATCTCATCTATGCCACAAATATATGGAATATTATTTAATTTTAAGTAATTCATAATTTTTTCCTGTACATTTTCCGATTGAAAAACATAAGCATCGTAGCCTTTTATAAAAGTTTTATTTTTTAGTATTACTTTAGCCTTATGTTTTTTATCCAAACTTTCTTCATTCTTACATACTGAAACTAAAGAATAAGAACCTTGTCCTATTTTTCCCTTTAAAAAAAGAGGTCTGTATTTGCAATCTTTAATCATAAAATCTCCTAACCTGCCATAATCAAACTTATTACAGTTCCTAAAAATATAAATGGTGCAAAATGTATTTTTCTGACTATTACAACTTCATTTGATCCATTTTTGGTTTTTTGCCAAAGCTTAATACTTTCTATTTCCTCATAAGTTAATCTTGAACTCATACTTTCCGAACAATCCTCTGGCAAGCCTTTAATTTTAGAATTATAAAAATTAAAGACGGTACCTGAAGACAGCAGCATACCAGGTTTTAAATTTTCTATTGATACATTTTTATAATTATATTTTCCACATAAAGCTCTAAATAAGATTAGAACTATTACAAATGCCATTAATTTTACATTTAAATGTATGTTTCCTGTTCCTAAATAAACAGTACTAAAAACATATGTTAATACTCCAAGAATAGTAACCCAATAAAATATCTTCTTACTATTTGCATACCTTGTTAAGTAAAGAATGAGTAAAGCATTTAAAATCATATATAATCCAAAATTATACAAATAAAAATTTTTAAAAAAGTAGACTATTAAACGATTTAAGTTTATTGATATAATCCATGCAAAAATAATTCTTAATATTATTCTCTTTAATTCTTCTATATCAATATGCTTTATATATTTTCTATCTGCATTTAAAAATCTATCTTTCATATATAAAAATAAACTTTCTAATATTAAATAACCAAATCCACATAAAAAAATAAGAACTATAATAGAAAATCCAGGAAATATATTTTTAGGATTAGACCTGTACATTTCCATAGGCATTAAACCTACAATTAACATAACTAATTTAGCATCTCCTGCTGCCCATATTTTAAAAACATACATCATAATAGAAAAGAATATTGCTGCAATTAAATTAATTAGATACATTTTAACTGTAGTAAAACTTAAACTTTTTAAATAAAGTATCTGAAGTACGATTCCAGGTATGAAAAATATAATAAGATGATTATTATATATCTTACCTCTTTTTATATCCGTATAAGAACTGTTTATACCTAATGCAATTATAATAAAATTTAAAATTTTACATATCAAATTACTAATCATGCCTTCACCTACTGAGCACTATATATGTTTCCCAACTAATCCTATAACGTAATTACAAAATTCATTTTTAATTATTTCAAAATCTTCTTCATTACAATTTAATTTAAGTATAACTGTATTATTTTCTTCTAGATTGTACCTGATCTCAACTAAATTTCTGTAATCTTCTACCGCTTTCTTTATATCCTTTAAGTTATAAATTTTTAAATTTAGTCTAAAAAATTGCATAAAAGTCCCTTTCATTTAAATAAGCTAACTTTCTCCCCAAGCTTTACTTATTTCATCATCACTAAATATTATTTTTCCATCTTCCTCATTCATTTGATAGTAATAATTTTCTTTATTTATGCTGTTACTTTCTTTAACTTCTACACATGTATTATAAAGTGCTCTTCCTAGTATTAATTCTCTTATATTTTTTGTTTCTTTAAAAATTCGAAGTCTTAGAGTTTGATTTAATAATTCATTATAAAATTCTCCTACTAATTTTTTCAAAAAATCTTTATCTTTAATTTCCTTTGGAGTAAATTCAACTCTTATTAATTTTTCTTTTTCATAATCAAAATAAATATAAACTTTTTCTATAAAAATATATGCTGTTTTCATCACTGCTGTAAGAGAATATATTTCTTCATTTATAAAAAATACTGCTTTATCATCTTTTAATACTTCAATTACATTATCCATAGATTTCTTCCTTTATACACAATTTTACTTTGGTAAATCCGTATCTGCTGGTGTCTGAGGAGTCTGTGGTACTGGATCAGGTTTAACTACAGTTTGCTGAGATTGTGGCTGTATTTGAGTTTGGGTACTATTTGAACTACTTCCTGTAGTACTTGAAGAAGTGCTGTCATTTGTATAACTGTCATTGCTTGGCGACGTAGTATCTGTTGATGAATTTGTATAACTGTCACTATTTGTATAATTATTTCCTCCACCATAACTTGAAGAACTATGTGAAGAATGAGAACTGTGGGAAGAATGAGAACTATGTGAAGCAAATGCACTTTCACCAGAAGCTATAAAACTAGCTATTACTAATAAAGATCCTACAAACATCAACTTATTTCTGCTTATTTCCCCTTCCTCTTCATATATAAAATCAGTTATAGATTTCTTTATTTGAGGAAATTGTAATTTGCTTATATTTTTTTCTTTCATTATTCATGCACTCCAAATCATTTTTTTAATTTATTATTTTCCCAGGTTCCCTGCTGTACTTGTCCATTTTTATACGTATATTTTCCTTCACCATTCATTTTATTATTGCTCCACTCTCCATCATATATATCACCATTTTTAAAATGATAAATGCCTTCTCCATTCATTAAATCATTTTGAAAGCTTCCTTCATAACTTTCACCATCTGCCCATACATATGTACCGCTTCCCTGTTTTTTATTATTTATAAATTCTCCATTATAGCTGTCACCATTAGCTTTTTTCAAAACACCTTTTCCATTCATCTTATTATCCGCCCACTGTCCATCGTAAACATCACCATTAGCCCAAGTATACTTACCTTGTTGAATTTTTTTATTATCCTTCACATAGCCATCATAAGTATCTCCATCATACTTTAAAGTTGCTTTCACTGGAGCAGTTTCGACTGCAGCTTGCTTTTGTGAACTTGAAGTTGTCTTCACAGAATTGCTATTAGTGCTATCATTCTTGGGACTATTTAAACTACCTATAGCTCCTATAAGTATAAATAGGGCTATTATTCCTCCAAAAATCCAACGTTTTTTCTTTTTCTTAACTGGCTTTGTTTCAATATCCTTAGGTTTTAAAATAACAGTCTTATCTAAATCATTAGATTTACTTTTTCCTATTTTGTTATATTTATCTTGTATTTTCAAAATTCCACCTCCCATTTTTTATCTATAGTAATTTCAAACCTATGTATAAATTCACAAATTTTATCAATTATATTATACTTCTACAAAAATAATTAAATTCCTGCATATAATTAGATAAAATACAATTTAATTTATATTGACGCGCTTCATGTATCGTTTTCCAACATATACCTCTATATACTTTTTCATAATTATGGTACAATATCCAAGTATAATTGAATAATCGCAGATGGATGGCTGCGGAGGTTTTGAATATTTTATCTCCTTGGGCTATTGGTGAATTATTTCACTTTAGCTTAGGGGGTGGTATTGGATATGCTAGAATTAATTATAAAAAGTTTAACTACTCTTTATACTATTAGGTTAGTTTTAAAACATAATCTATTTATTTCTAAGTGTAACTATTCAGCCACTATATATTGATTTTTATACTTAAAAAATCACAACATATAGTTAGATAATAGAGTAAAATTTAAAAATTAGCACAATATTTTGATGCTTTTTAGTTGATGATATAATTTTCCAAATTGTAATTGGCTATATAAGCCGTTGGACAAATTAATTTATTTTGTCAATAGCTGAATAGTTACAATATTTCTTTAATACTACTACACTATTTTCTATGTTGATATTTATACTATTATATAATATACTAACATCATAAACCAGTTGTATATTAGCATAAATAATTATTTTAGTCATATTATAATAGTGCAAATATATGGGTGTTTCTCATGTGAAAAGTGGACTGCTAGTGCAGATTCCCTGCATGTGAAAGCACCCTTTAATTATTTCCAATATAAATAAAAAAACGTAACTATTAAACTATACTGATATCATACCTAAATTTTATATACAAAAATGGTTATTTCAATAAAAATACATATTTCTAAAAAACTTAAGTCAATGTAGGATCAATAGGCTTTCCTATGGAAAAGTCATTCAGAATGTTTAATAAATATTATTTTTTTAAGGCTCTACTTATACACTACTCATAAACCCTCTCAAGCACAATCCCTTCCTTAAATCCACCACGTTTTTCTTTCTTCTGCAACCTCACCTTCATCAAATCTTCTTCACTATACCCCAAATTCTCAGCCAATCCAAAAATCACTTCCATAACATCCGCCAATTCTTCTAAATTCTTATCCTCTAAAAATTCCTTAACTTCTTCTTCTAACTTAACTTCAAGAAGCTTATAGTGTTCCTCCTTATCTGCCTTCCTAACATCAAATTTCTTACCCGCAGCTTCTATTACCTGTGGTATTTTATCACGAACTAATTTATTATAAGTCTTCATTATATTAACCTTCCTTTATTCATTCTCAGTTTTTCTTATTTTCCACTCTATTTTTATAATACTCTCTTGTTCTAAAATCTACTGCATCTTTAAAATGTTTCACAAAAGCTTTATTTGCTTTAAATTCCTCTAAATTTTCATTTAAACAGTAATCTTCTTTATCAAAATAGAAAAACTCCTTTTGAGTTTTAGCCAAAAACTTCAATGGATTATCCTTTGCCAACTTATACCACTGGTTTTTATCCCAGTTTTTAAAACCTTTTGTAGATTTCTGATTTAGCAAATCTACCGCATTTGACCCTTTTGCATAGAAGTCTTTAAAACTATTATAAATATCTTCTTCATTTATATTTAATTTTAAGTTTCCATCATTATAAAAAGCTAAAAGTACAGGCATCTTATAGGTTTTAGACATAGATGTTCTTTCTATCATATTTATAAATTCTTCTGCCTTTGTTCCCATAAGTTCAGCCTCATCTTGGTAAAGCTCCCCAATATTCTTTAAAAAACCTAAGTAATTTCTAAAAGGATTTTTATCTGATGCATTTTTTATTCTATTATATATGTCATTTTCAATATAAGTTATAAACTCCACTCTTGTAGGTCTGTGCCCTAAGTCTTCTTTTATCCTGTAATATTCCTCTTTTATTATATCCTGAAGCCTTTTACTCTGCTGTTCCATTTTCTTAAATATGTCCACAAGCCTAAAATCAAAATCTACAAAACATTCTTCTGGATATTCTTCTTCATCCGGTATAGTTCTTGAACCTCCAGAATTCTTTGGTTCCCCAGTAAGAAATAAAGGTACAAGATTTGCCTTTTTATAGTTTCCTATAAAATCTAATACATTTAAATAACTCTTTCCCTTATACTTACGGAGACCCCTTCCAAGCTGCTGCAAAAATACTGTTGGTGACTGTGTAGGTCTTAAGAACATGACAAGATCTATTGAAGGAATATCCAGGCCTTCATTAAACATATCCACTGAAAATATTACCTTTATTTCACCTTTAGCAAGCCTATTTACTGCTTCGTTTCTATCTACACTACAGTCAGAGTTTCCTTCACTTACTACTGCACAAGCTTTTACACCTTTACTACAAAAGTATTCTGCCATAAATTCTGCATGCTTTCTTGATGAACAAAATCCTAAAGCTCTTTGACTTTTGTATTTACTATAATGTCCAATTATTAAATCTGCCCTTTTATTTATCATTAAAGCTTTTTCTAACTTGTTATTATCATATTTACCATTTTTATAATCTATGGTTTCATAATTTACAAATTCATCATATATTCCATAATATCTAAAAGGCACAAGCCACCCTTTATTAATGGCAGATTTCAACCTAACTTCATAAGCTACATTGTTATCACATAATGCAAATACATCTTTATTATCCAATCTTTCTGGAGTAGCTGTTAAACCTAACATAAATTTAGGCTGAAAATAATCAATTATATTTTTATAATTTCCTGCAGCTGCATGATGAAATTCATCTATTACAATATAATCAAAAGCATCTTTAGCAAAATACTTATCATTTAAATATTCAGGTTTTCCAAGAGTTTGAACTGTTGCAAATATAAAGTCGCTAGTATTATCTTTGTTATTACTATAAAAAAAGCCTATAGACTTATCTGACCTTACATTTTTAAAAGATACTGCTGCTTGATTTATTATTTCTTCTCTATGAGCCACAAATAAAATTCTATTATAATCCCTTGAATCAAAAGCAGCTAAATACGTTTTTCCTATACCTGTAGCTGCTACTACCAGACCTTTATCATACCCCTCTTCTCTTCTTTTCTTTAATTCATATAAAGCTTCTATCTGTGCTCCTCTTGGCTCATAAAATTCAATTAGATTATTATCCTTCTTTAAAGAAACATTTTCATTATTATCTATATGTTTATATACCTTAGGTCTTACCCAACTTTCTGAATACTTTCTCATTTCTTCTTCGTCTATTATTGTAAAATGATTTAAAAATAAATCCTCAAAAGTACTTTTAAAGCTGTTAAAATCATCAATATTCTTATCTTTATTTAATCTATAATTCCACTCAATGCCGCTAGTTAATGCTGATCTTGATATATTGGAGGAACCTACATATAAATCTCCATCCTTTTCATACTCAAAAATGTACGCCTTTGGGTGAAATGACTTGTTTGGTATATTATAGAACCTCAAATCGACCTTATCTCTCATTATATCCTTTAACATATACAAAGCTTGTGGTTGAGTTATATTTAGGTAGTTACCCGTAAGTATTCTTATAGGTATATTTTTATTTACTACTTCCTTAAGTTCTTCTTTTAAAAGCTTTACTCCTGACTCCATTAAAAATGCTACTATTATGTCAATGCTTACAGCTTTCTTAAAGGACTCCTTAAGCCTGGGCAACAAATGATTAGTGTCACCAGTAATACAGTTGGATTTTTCTATTTCTTTAGCTTCTATTGCATCTACAGATGCATAATCATAATTATTTTCTAATTTCAATTTTTTTGTCATGCTTTCACCTCTTCCAAGGTAGAATGTTTTTATAATTTTACAATTTCACAAATCCATAAAATTTATTTACCGTAGCTATATTAATTGGTCTTTTTACATAAAATTTCAAATTATATTGTTATTTTATAACATATTCATCTCTTTTTACAGTAAAAAAATGGAGACAAGTACTAACTCTCCTATAAAAGTTTATTAATAAAACTTCTAAAAGCTAAAACTTATCTCTAATTAGAATTTAAAGATAGATATTTTCCCAATATCTACTTGTTGTCAATTTCCACTCCATTGCAACTGCACCAATCCAATGCAATTTTTCTCAAAGCTTCATCTCTAAACTCATACCATTTTTCTTCTATGCTAAGTCTGAAAGCCGTGTCCTTAAATCTCCTAAAAGCTCCTCTTCCATTTAACGCATTTAATAGTTGGTTAGCTATTTTATCATTATCTAAGAAATAACAAAATTTAACCATAATATCATACTCATTAATATCAAACTTTGATGGTAAAGCAATATAATAATTCCAGTTTTCTTCAACATCAATAGCTCGTCTAACATCATCCCTCTGCCAATCAGGCAAACTTTCTAAATCTTCCATGCTACAATCCTCAGCTAATCTTCTTGTTTCATCATCCACATAAGTAATTTCACCTGTCATTTTATTATAATAACAATTGCTATCATCATTAATTAACTCCATAGCTTCTATAATATCTTCTAATTTAACTTTTTTCATCACTACAGCCCTCACTTTTAATTTATTATAAAGACTTTTCAACGTATGAATTATCCTTTACCAATTTCCGTAACTAAAAAAATTTAATTAAACCATTACTTCAAATATCTTTTTTCCATCTTCTTTAATCCACGCTGCAGTATAATTTTTATTTCTATTAAATTTGAAAGAGCTTCTTGTATTTCTTCACAAAGTCTTAAATCATCCTCTACTGTCATTATTTTATACATACTTCCGCCCTAATATTACAAATACTGTATTTTACCCATCATACTCAACCAAAGCCTTCTTTAAGTTTCTAACTCCCCCTCTAGGATTTTCTACATCTCCCTTATATCTAGGAATTAGATGAACATGCAAATGCTTTATTGTCTGTCCAGCATAATAGCCAATATTAACTCCCACATTGTATCCTGCTGGTTCATACTGAATATCTAACATTTCCTTAACCTCATACATAAGGCTGTATATATCTTTTATTTCTTCCTCTGAGGCTTCAAATAAAAATGGAAAATGTCTTTTGGGTATTATCAAGGTATGCCCTTCATTTACGGGAAACCTATCCATTATAGCAAAAGCAAGCTTATTTTCTGCTATTATTTCTGATTTGTTGTAATTACAAAATATACAATCTGTCATTTTAATTCCTTTCTTCTCTAATTTGAAGCTTAATATCATTGATATCATTTACTCCACCTAATATAACACTTTTAGAATTTATGTCTTCTTTTGAAGCCATAACTAAATATTTATTTCTAAGCACTCCTAAAAACTACATAAATACTCTATTGCCACTACTTTTATCTACCTCATCAATTATTAAAACCATATTGTTATCATATTTATCAATCATAATAGTAATAAAAACAACTCACTAAAATTTTTCTATAAATTATTCTTCATTGATTACTCTTTTTACATAAAATTTCAAATTATACTGTTATTTTATAACATATTCATCTCTTTTTACAGTAAAAAAATGGAGATAAATAGTAACTTTTGTACAAAAGCTTATAAAACTTCCGAAAATTAAAACTTATCTCTATTATTATTTGCATCTACTATAGTTGCTTTAATATCTTCATCCTGCTTGGTTTTTAATAATTCTAGAGCATCTGGTGCTCCGTTAATTGGTTAGATCTACTGCTCTTTTATATGAATCTTTAATTTTATCTACTGGTAAAGCAATCTGTCCTTCTACCGTATCACCAACAAATGTTCCGCTTCCATTATATATTTTATATACAGTATAAGCTGCAATTAATGCATCCAGGAAATCATCCTTATACTTCTTATTTATATTTTGAAGATAATCTCTAATTCCAGTAAAGCCCTGTCCCTCAATAACATTTATTCTTTCATTTATTCCTTTTTCAGTATTTTTATTGGATAGAAGTTTTCCTGCAAGAACTGTAAAACAAGCATGAGGAAATACTTCAATCATTCCTCTATCTTTCTTTTCATTTAAATTACTTTCATTTAGTAATTCAAATCCTTTTTCTTTTAAAATATTATATACTTTGAATCCTGTTTCCATCCAAGATAAATAGTTTTTACTTCTTACTATTTCCATAGATGATGGAGTAGAAAATGGATTTATACCTCTTCTTGATAATTCGTATTCTGAAACTTTTTTATTATAATGTCCATTAATTTTTCTACCTAGCTTATTTCTATATGCTTCATCATTCATTAACCCTTGATTTAGATTATATGGTGCATCTACGCCTATTAAAGTTATAGGCGTATTCTTTATATATTCTTTTAGTTCATTCAAAGTCATATTCTTCAATAAACTTACATTGAAATTCTCATCTATTTCTGCAATTGACAGAGTTCTTAAATGTACATCTATACCACAAAATTTCATTTTCTCTCCTTAAAATTTACATTTTCATTAATAACTTAAGATAGTAAAAGATTGGGATTATATTCTATAATATAGAATACACAAGTACAAAGAACATATATAAATTTATCATTTTTTAGATGAAATAGCTGTTTTTCTAATATAAAATTTGAATCTACTAGCTCAATTAAATTAGCATTAACTACTATATCTTTCCACTTAATAGATTTGCCAGTAGCCAAAAATATAGCTTTAGTGAGATTTTGCAAAATAATTATATTACATAGATCTTTACTCGCAGCAAATTTGCGATAATCATTACCCATACTTTCCTGTTGTACACGGAATTTATATTTTTTATCTTGAAGCTCTTTCAATTTAACTTTTCTACTAAAATACTCATCATCTGGTATAGAACTTAAATGATAAAATGCTTCAATCATTGGGTAATTTAAATATAGTTTTCCCATATCTGAAGATTCACAAAAATAATCTTGCATTAATTTAATATTTTCAGGCACAAATTGTGGGTCCTGTGGATCTAAATCAAAAATTAGTAGTATATCTGTATATCTCTTATCAAATATTTTTTTCTTCTCAATATTTTTTTCTCTAGCTTTTAATACTTGAAGTATATCCATATCCTCTAATCCATCAATACCATCTCTAAACATTTCTTGATAAAGTGTGTATATATTAGTACAGTATGATACTATTTTATACTTAGCATCTATTTCATAAATATTAAATAATTTCTCCATTACTTTTACATCTGTTTTAGCACCTTCTACCAAAACTAAAATATTCTTTTTTACTACCTTACTCATCAAATTCACCATTTATATAAAGCTTTTCTAAATTATGTCCTTCACGCAATTCTCTATTGGTAGCATTAGCCAATGATGTTAACTTATCTGACGTTAATATAAAATAGCAATCTGGACGCATAATCCTATTTGTCAAGAGATTAGTGTTATGAGAAATTAAAATAGTTTGAAACTCCTTATGTTTTTCTAGTAACTGTACTATCATTTCTGAAAGTTCAAAATGATAATATGCATCAAATTCATCAATAAACAAAAATGATATATCTTTAGCCGTTGTGAGCCAATAATAGAGTGCATACAAAGCCTTAGTTCCATTAGAAGCAACTTTAAAAAATGGAATAGGAGTTTTTTTATTAAAGTATAAACGCTGTTTTCCATCAGGATCTTTTATAGCTACTAAATCTTCATTAACTCCTGCTGTATGAAGCAAATCCTGAAAAGTTTTCAAATAATCTTTTTCAAATATAAAGTTTATATAATCTTCACTTTCCTTTTTATAACCTATATATCTGTTTTCATCAAGACTTCGAAACCATAACATATTATTTACAAAACGCATCAATTGCTTAAGAGGTGCAGCAGTACTAGATAAAGTATTATTAACTACATATTTTAAAATTGAGATATTCTCATTTTGGAATTCAAAATTCAAGGAAGGAGCTAATTTTTTAAGTCCTTCTAAATCTCCTGATTTTTTTGTATAATCATAAGTCATTATAACTTCGTTATTTATTGAAATCTTTTCAAATGTTAGCTCTCTTACATCATTTTTTCGATACAAATAATCTATTTCTCCAGCTTCTAATTTAAATACATAATGAAACTCAGCAAAACCTGAATCTAAATCTGCATTTAAATAGTAATCATATAAATCCGGTGTAACATTTTTATCAGCCAAATGTGTTGTAATATCAAATAGTGCTAAGCCCAAATTTGATTTTCCAACTGAATTTTTTCCATAAATTATTATTTTATTCAGTAAACCTTTACTGGCACACTGTTCATTAAATTTATAATCTCGTACATCTGAAAAGTCCAGCTGTATATTTTCTTTAAAATTTTTAAAACCTCTTACTTCAAATTTTTTCAACATAATATCACCCCCAAATTAAATTATACATTATTCTAGACTGAAATCAACGAAATTATTCAAGTTGTCGTAAAAAAATTACGGTAATATATTTATATTAAACTTTTTGTACTTACTATATTCTAATTTATCTTTTAGCAACTATATTTTTTAAACTACCCCTTTATTAGCCGCCCCCATAATCCCCGCAGGCATCTCTTCCTTCAATCTCCACACAAAGCTAATAGGCATGCTTCCTCTGTGACTTACATACTCTGCCTCTCCCAAATAAGTGTAAGGTGCAGCTAAACCATCCTTCTTCTTACTTTCTCTAACAAATAAAACTATTTTATTACCCGTTTTGAAATGATTAATATACCTTTGTCCCGTTTCACTTTCTAAACTGGTTCTACTTTGACTTTGCCAGTGAAACAACCTCTCATTCATGGCATAGTCCTCATAAAGAGTGGAAGGAGAATAATCCTTTTCCGACTTATTTAAGGTTATAAAAAAGGCATCTACTTTCATTTCTCTAAAATACTTTACTCCTTCTCTAAAGGATGGCTTTTTATTTTCATTAAAATATCCAAAGGCAGCCATAATCTGATCTATAGAATAATTGCAATGTAAATCTAATGGAACAGCTCCTCCTAAATCCACAGTTTTATCTATGAAATCAATATGTAAGTAATTATAATTAAGAATTTCTACAGCTTCTTCTATTAATTCCTTATTATTAGAACAAAGGTTATATAAAGCCTCTGCAAAGGATTTATAACCTATTTTTTCTGGAAGTTCCATATGAAAGCTGTAATATAACATTCCAAGCATATGTTTTTCTTCTTCATCTAAATTGCTAGTGTCCAATTTAGATTTTAAAGTTAACACTTTTATCATAAACTCTATAAGTTTTCTTGAATTAATGTGAAATAGGTTTTTCATTTTCTTTGTAAGAAGTACTTCATCCTTGTTTACATAGTCATCTATTAATCCTGCTTCAACCTTCATTCTAGAAAAGCTTCTGTTTCCATTTTTACCATAGACATCAACTAAACTGTAATTATAGTAATCTAAAAAATTTCCTAGTGTTGGCTTTTTGTAGGTGTCACCTTCAAAGTATTTCAATTTACTTATAAGGCTTGCTTTTGTCAATTTAGCTCCCTTTATATTTCTTAATATATATTCCTTAGCCTGTTTTTCTAAATGTATATAGCATCCTTTAGGTAAATTCAAAAATCCATTGTTTATACTATATTCTACTGAATATTTTGATTTACCAATGAGTGCTTTAAATTTTTGCTCAAAATCATAGTTTTTATGAGCCTGACCTACAAAATCCAGTACTGTTAAACATTCTTTTCCTTCATATAATCTAAGACCTCTTCCAAGCTGCTGCAAAAATACTGTTAAGCTTTCTGTTGGCCTTAAAAACAGCACTGTATTTACTTCTGGTATGTCTACACCTTCATTATATAAATCTACTGTAAATATAAACTTAACTTCACCTGATATAAGTCTTCTTTTAGCATTATTTCTTTCTTCACTGCTGCTTTCTCCAAGTACTGCTATAGAAGGAATACATCTGCTGTTAAATCTATCTGCCATATATTTAGCATGTTCTACACTTACACAAAATCCTAGTCCCACAACCTCATCAATATCCGTAACATATTTATACAAACTGCTTATTATTCCACTTACTCTAATATCATTACTGGTATATACATTTTCAAGCTCATTTTTATCATATCCGCCTCTAGTCCATTTAAGCTTAGATAAATCCACACTATCTGATACTGCAAAGTATTGAAATGGGCTTAAAAGCTTTTTGTCTATGGCTTCTGATAACCTCATTTCCGCTGCTATTCTATCATCAAAGCGTTCCAGTACATTTTTGCCATCCATTCTCTCTGGAGTAGCTGTTAATCCTAAAAGTATCTTTGGAGCATAATAATCCAAAAGTTTTTTATAGGAAGGTGCTTCTGCATGATGAAACTCATCTACAATTATAAAATCATAAAAATCAGAAGTAGTCTTTTCATAAAGCCTTGAAGAATTAAAGCTTTGTATACTCATAAACAGGTGATCCAAAGACTCTGGTATATTTCCGCCTACATATAAATCACCAAAATTATTATCCTTTAATATAGCTCTGAAGGTGTCTCTACTCTGCTTTAATATTTCTTCTCTGTGAGCTATAAATAAAAGCCTATTTTTCTCTTTTCTATTTTCTTTTACAAAGTCCTTATAATCAAAGGCTGCTATAACTGTTTTTCCAACTCCTGTAGCTGCTACTATAAGGTTTTTACATCTTCCATATAGTGTTCTTTCAGCCTTAAGTTTTTCTAATATTTCCTTTTGATAATAGTAGGGATGTATATCTAAACTAAATATAGTATTATCATTACTATCAGTTTTACTTTCCTTTTTTAAAGAAGTTATAAGCCTTTTCTTATCCCCTTCAAGTTCTCCATTAAAACTATTAAACTCATCATCATTCCAGTAGCTTTCAAATGTTGCCTGAAACTTTTTAATAATATCAAAGGAATCTTTTTCCGTAACTTTTATATTCCACTCAAGTCCGGAGGTTAGTGCCGCATTAGATAAATTGGAAGATCCTATATAAGCTGTAGTAAAGCCTGTTTCCCTTTTAAAAAGATAAGCCTTTGCATGAAGCCTTGTTCTATCAGTATCATAGGATATTTTTATTTCAGTGTTTTTAAGCTTACTAAGTTCTTCAATAGCTTTATAATCAGTAGCTCCCATATAAGAAGTAGTAATAATCCTAAGCTTATGATCTTCTCCTTCTGTAAACTCTTTAAGCTCTTCAATTATGCATCTTAAACCGCTCCATTTAATAAAGGACACCAACATATCAATAGAATCACAGCACAATATTTCTTTTTTTATTTCACTCATCATGTCTGGCTCCTGCTTTGAACCAGTGAAAAGTGAACTCTGAGAAAGTGGAGTTACTGGTCTTACTGCCTTATCTTCCTTAACAGCTTTAATGCTATTTATTTTTGAATACAAAGCCGTAAGCATTTCACCTTCTTCATCAATTTTTAACCCAGTAATGTTTTTCTCATGGGATAATTTGCTTAAACTTTTTATAAGCTCATTGCAAGCCTTTATTTGTGAAATCAAAGCTTCCTTATCGTTCTTTTTATTACTTTCCCTTATAAATCTTAAACACTTTTTAACTACAGAAGATATGTAGCTTGTGAGTATAGTTTTAGCTTCTTCTACATCTATAGTTTCTTTTTCAAGAACATATTTATCTAAATCTAATTCTTTTAACTTATTTTTAAGATCCTCATATATTACCTGTTCATAGACCCCATCCTTTATCACAGTTGACACTCCCCTGCTGCTTCCTAGTTTACATTCATATGTGCATATTATAACTTATTCTTACCTTTTTATCAAAAATAAGGTACATTCATACCTGCTGCCTAAAAATTTTTAAAATTTTGTATGATAAGTAGTTTTATGATATAATTACCTATTGTCGTTAGAAAATGTCTAAATAAAAAATGTAAAGTGAGACTATTAAAATGAGAAATGAAAAATTAGAAAGAACAATAATCAAAATAGATAATGAAATTGCTGCTATGAACATAGCTAAAAAGTACTTATCAAATGTAGAAGAAATAAATGAAGTAAAAAAGACTTTAAATAACAAAAGACAATTATTAGCCAATGAAATATATGCCGAGGATCATAAATCCTATTCAGAATGCCGCGAAGTCATAGAAGGAATGTTAGATAAAGAATTAGAAAAAGAAGAACAAGTTGAATTGCTTGAAACGATAAAAGACAAATTTGGAAGAAAATCGCCAAATGTAAGTAAAGTAAGTAATGGACTTAATGCTTGGTTGAAAGAACTTAATATTGAATACAGTTGGATTAATAATGAAGAAACTGGTTGGGATAAATTGATTATAACTGGATTTGGATTATATAAGCAGAAATAAATTTAAGCACCCATCTATGCTAAACTTTTCTAGAAGAAAGGTGTTGCTAAAATGAAAAAAACATTGAAAGTCGTCGGAGCTGTTATAGAAAATGAAAATAATGAAATACTATGCGCTCTTCGTTCTCCAAAAATGTCCCTGCCAAACAAATGGGAATTTCCAGGTGGGAAAGTTGAGAAAGGTGAAAATTTGAAACAAGCTATAGAAAGAGAAATCCAAGAGGAGTTAAAATGCACTGTAGAATACTTGGATGTATTTAATGACAATACTCATGAATATGATGCTTTTATAGTAAATTTGATTACTGTAAAGTGCAAATTAGTATCAGATATTCCTACAGCCAATGAACATTCTAAACTGATATGGCTAAAAAGAGAGAACCTCTCTTCTTTAAAATGGGCTCCAGCAGATATTCCTACAGTTGAAAAGTTGATATCAGAAAAGGTATAGTAAAAAACACTATACCTTTTTGATTACTGCCTAATTAATAAATATAGAATAAAACTCTCTCCTATGTTTAAACTAATAACAATTAAAATAGCGAAAGGAATAAAATAGATGTTCTTAATAGTAAAAAATTTAAAGAAAAGCTATAAAACGACTGATATAACTACCACTGTTTTGAATGGTATAGGAATGAATTTAGACAAAGGTGAAATTGGAGTTATACTTGGTCCTTCTGGTTCTGGCAAGTCAACCCTTCTTAATATTATAGGTGGAATTGATAAATGTGACTTTGGTACTGTTTTTGTAGATAACCTTGAAATTACTAAACTAAATGATAATGAACTCACGGACTACAGAAGAAAAAATATAGGTTTTATATTTCAATTTTACAACTTAATACCTAACTTAACTGCTGGGGAAAATATTGAGGTTGTCTCAAACATAAGCAGTTGTCCTCTTAATACTGATGAGGTTTTAAAAGCCGTAGGTATGCTTGATAAAAAATATAGATTTCCAAGGGAATTAAGTGGTGGTGAACAGCAAAGAATCTCCATTGCAAGGGCAATAGTTAAAAATCCAAAGCTTTTATTATGCGATGAACCCACCGGTGCACTTGATTTTTCAACCTCCAGGGAGATATTAAAACTTCTTCAGAGAATTAACAAGGACTTTGGTTCAACCATACTTATGATAACACATAATAATGCAATCAGTTCTATGGCAAACAGGGTCTATAGAGTAAGAAGTGGAGAAATTGTAGATAGTGTAGTCAATAAAGAGATTATTCCTGCAGAAAGGATTGAGTGGTAATGATTATAAATAAAAAAATTAAGAGAACCATGCTGGAAAGTAAATCTCAATACCTTGGTTCCTTGCTGCTTATTATTTTTAGCTGTCTGCTTTTTACAATGTTTAATTTGGTTTCTATAAATTTGTCAGGGTTATTATCTTCTTTTGAAAGAGACTATAAGCAGGAAGATGCAACCTTTATGACAAGCAAAAAATTAAATAATCCAGAGTCCTTAGAAGCAAAGTTTAATATGAGTTTGGAGGAAACAAAATCTTTTGATTATTCCATATCAGAAAATAAGACTTTAAGAATCTTCAGGGAAAATACCAAGGTTAACATACCTGCAATAATTGAAGGTAAAAATTTGAGTAATGGTGGTATTCTTATTGACCCCTCTTATGCAAAAGCTAATAAGTTAAATATTGGCGACAGTATAAAACTATATAATCAGAATTTTACCATTTCTGGTTTTATGTCTATACCAAATTATATATATCCGCTAAAATCAGAATCAGATATTATAAATGATCCGAACAGCTTTGGTATTGCAGTAATTAGTAAAAATGATTTTAATAATATAAACAGAGGAAATAGCTTTTATGCTGTGAGATTTAATAGCGATAGAAGCAATTTAGGTAAAAAAATATCTGAACTCAAGAGTTATTTAAGAAGCAAAAATATTATTATTTTAAGCTGGATGAATGTAGCTGATAATCCAAGAGTAACTTATATGACTGCAAAGCTTTCTGGAATTGATAAGATGAGCTCATCTATGCCCATGAGCATACTAATCCTTACTTGCATTCTAACTGGTATAGTAATGCTGAGAATGTTAAAAAGAGAAGCTGCTGTTATAGGAACTCTTTATGCACTAGGTTATAGAAAAAGAGAAATTATGAAACATTATCTCATGTATCCTTTAGCTGTTTCATTATTAGGCGGTATTCTTGGAACTATGCTTGGGGTAATAACCTTAAAACCTATGATTTCCTATTATGTGTCCTACTTTAATATACCTGTAAGTTCTTTAAGCTTTAATATAAATTATTTGATAATGAGCATTCTGCTTCCTATAGTCTTTTTGATTATCTGCAGCTATTTTGTTGTAAATAAATCACTTAAAGCTTCACCTGTTGAACTTATGAGAGGTGGAAGTCAAAATAATAAGGTTGGCTTTATAGAAAAAAATATAAAACTTGATAAATTAAATTTTAATACTAAGTTTCAAATAAGAGAATTACTTAGAAGCATACCTAGAAGTATATTTCTTATGCTTGGAGTTATTATGGCAACTATGCTGCTTTTAATGGGTTTTTCAGCAAAAAGTTCCTTGGATTATCTTATGAAGGATTCTTTTAGTGAAGCCTTTAAATACAACTATCAGTATGTGTTTAATTCTGTCCAAAATGGCAAACCAGAAAAAGGTGAAGCCTTCTCTGAAATACCCTTTGCACTTAAATCAGATGCCAATTTAACTTTTACAGTGTATGGAGTAAGTTCTAATTCTAAGTATATTTACTTTAAAAACAAAGCAGGAAATGTACTGAAATCAGATAAAATTATTATAACAAGACCTCTAGCTGATAAGCTTAATATAAATCCAAAGGATACTATTAAAGCTGTTAACAGGCTTGATTCAAAAGAATACAACATAACTGTTGATGATATTGCTGAAACCTATGTTGGCAGCTATATTTATATACCTCTTGATAAGCTTAATGCCATGCTTAAGTTTCCTCCTTACAGCTACACTGGACTTTGGAGTACAGAAAGATTGTCTATTCCAGAAAACAAACTGCTGGCTTTTGTAACGGTTGATGAGATGAGAAATGCCTTTAACACAATTACAAAGCCACTTCAGGCTGTTATAGGAGGCATAGCCTTTATGTCCTTTATAATTGGACTTATAGTGATATATGTTGTTACTGCTCTTACAATAGAAGAAAATAAAGAGAATATATCTCTTATGAAGGTTCTAGGCTACAGAAATAAGGAGGTTTATTCACTAATTTTAAACAGCTCCTCTTTTATAGTTATACTTGGCTATATTCTTGGAATCCCCCTGCTTCTTGCATCCCTGCGTGCTCTATTTAAGTCAATAACTAAAGACATGAATATATCATTTCCAGTAACTATAAATTACGTTTATGTTATAGTTGGTTTTATTATTATATACTTGACCTATGAACTCTCAAAGCTATTAAGCAGGAAAAAAATAAATAAAATTTCCATGTCTGAAGCTCTAAAATCTCGAATGGAATAAGCATTGAGCCAAAATATTAAGAATTAAACCTGTATCCTGTACCCCATATAGTTTCAATATACTCAGGATTTCCAGAATCTTTTTCTATCTTCTTTCTAAGTTTTTGTATGTGTACTGCTACAGTAGCTGTATCTCCACAGTAATCTTCTCCCCAAATGCTGCTAAATATTTGATCCTTTGTGAAAACTATATTAGGATTGGAAGCCAGGAATACCAATAGTTCATATTCTTTAGTTGTTAGAAAAATTTCCTTGCCATTAACAAATACTTTATGAGAGTCTGTTTGAATCTCCATAGCCTTATGACTGATAATCTCTAAAGCAACTTTTTTACCTGATAGACGCTCATACCTTATAATGTGGGATCTTATTCTTGCAACTAACTCTGCTGGACTGAAAGGCTTGGTTAAATAATCATCTGCACCAAAACCTAACCCTCTTATTTTGTCTATATCTTCATTTTTAGCTGATACAATTATAATGGGAATTTCAAATTTATCTCTAATTGCTTTTACTATTTCATATCCATCTTTACCAGGAAGCATTAAATCTACTACAACTACATCATAAACACCAAGTAGAGCCCTTTTTAATCCTGATACCCCATCTTGTTCTATATCCACCTTATACCCATTTAATTGAAGATAATCTCTCTCTAAAGCTGCAATATTATTATCATCTTCAATTATTAAAACCTGTTTCACAAAAACCTCTCCCTCCTTGTACCATTATCATTAAATTACTATAGGAAGCTCTACTATAAAAGTACTGCCTTCCGACAAAATGCTCTCAACAGAAATTTTTCCTCCGTGTGCTTCTACCATTTCCTTAGCAATTGCCAGTCCAAGTCCTGTACTCATTAGGTCCTTTGTTCTTTCTGTATCTATACGATAAAATCTATCAAATACATAAGGAAGCTTATCTGGAGCTATGCCCGGACCATTGTCACTTATGATAATCTTTATATGATCTTTTTCGTCCTTTAATCCAATAGAAATAACTAAATTTTCTTTTTCACCATATTTAACAGCATTTCCTATAATATTTCTTATAGTTTGGTATATCCTTTTCCCATCTATGTTAACTTCTATTTCTCTTTCTATTTTATCAGTAAAACTAACTTTAATATTTTTTTCACCTAAGACAAATGCAAATTCCTCCATCAGATCTTCCATAAAAGGTTTTATCTTCACTTTTTCAAATTTAAAATCTACCTTTTGCATATCAAGCTTTGAAAATAAAAATAAATCATCAATAAGTCTATTTATATAATCTATATTACTATGAATTGTTTTAAGATAGCTATTTACTTTATCAGGTGAATGTGCAACACCATCCAAAATAGCTTCAACATATCCATTTATTGAGGTAATTGGGGTTTTTAAATCATGAGATATGTTTGCTATAAGAGTCTTTCTATTTTCCTCATATTCTTTTTTTAACTTTTCACCCTGCTCTAGTTTTTCTGCCATTTTATTAAACTCATCTATTAAAATACCAATTTCATTATAAACTTTTTTTTCAATTCTAACCTCATAATTTCCCTTGGCAATTTGCTCTACTCCAGTTTTTAGACTTTCAATAGGCTTCATAATTCTTTTCTCTAATCGCCAATATATATATAAGTGCGCAATTTCTTTAGCAGTAAATATTACTGCAAAGAAAATAGTTATAGCCTTAATCCCCACAACCTTAAAGATTAAATAAATTATAAATATATTAATTAAAAAGGCCATGGGACGAAGCCAAATTAAATATTTATGACATAATCGAAATTCATCTCTATGTCTATGGTGAATCTCATGAATTCCATGTAAATGTTCATGATCTCCATTATGCCATCTATGATGTTTTTCATGCCATTTTTTGTGAAGTTCACTTTTATTCTTTTTAAAAATACCCATATATATCACCTTTATAGTTTATTTTGAGAGGACAATTGACAGAGGACAGAGGACAATGAAGGTGAGTTTTCCTCCTTACGTCAGAAAACTAATTTATTTTTTCAAGCTTGTTTTGCTAACGCAAAACAAACTTCAACTTTATATAAGTCAGCGATGTTTCGCTCTAGCGAAACGAGTCCTCAAAAATTTAATTAAAGATTTTTCGTAGTGTAACGGAGAAAAATCCTCCTTCACTGTCCTCTGTCAATTGTCCTCTGTCAATTGTCCTCTGTCCTCTGTCCTCTAAAAATATTTAACTTGTGTTAACTGTTACCAATAAATATTTTTTATAAGTTGACTTTCTGCAGCTAGTATCTATAATATTACCATAGTATATTCTCACTTAAAATAAAAAATGGGTGTAAAATTTAAGCTTACACCCACAGACCTTTACCAACTGAAGTTTACTAAAGCATTTAAACTATTTTCACCTTTAGCAGTGACTTCTATCTTTTCAACTTCATTATTTTTATTAACATATACATTTAAATCAGCATTGCTATTTTCAGAACGGAGTAATTCTTTCATAAAATCACAGCACTTATGCTGTTCATCCATACCTTCAAAATGGAAGTTTTTATGAGTCTCACCTAAATCTTTATGATGATTCCTGATTTCACTAATTATATCCTTCAAGTTAAGAGACAATATTGATATTTCATCCTTTTCTTCCACTTTAAGATTATTTAGCATATTGAGTATAAAGGTGATTTTTGAAAGTTTTCCCTTTATATCTCTATGCTCACAACATCCCATGTTATGATGATCCATATGACCCATTTTGCCTATGTGATGGTGGAATCTATGATGTCCACAATCCTTCATATTAAACTCTGTATTGCTTTCATGCTTTGCTTTTTTTCCATCACAATCAAATTCACTGTTTATTTTAGCTTTACACTCCCCAGTAGTTGTATTAGTACTAAATTCCTTAGAAAGAGATAATACTTTTGTTTCTCCTTTTGCAGCATCTAATTTGATCTTTACATTAAATTCTTCCTTTTCCTGCACAGTTTTAAACACATCATATAAAAGTTTAATCTTGTTCATTAATATGACCTCCTAATATTTTTGCAAGGATGTTATTTTTAATGTCCTTGCTTATTATGAGTTCATTATAAAGACAGAGATTAAAAATCCTTTAAAGCAATTTTAAAAATTTTATAAAGAATTATAAAATAAGTTTAAAATAATTACCAATCAAATTTTCTACCTGAAGTTTCTATTAGTCGTGGTATTTTATCATGCACTAATTTGTTGTAAACTTTCTCTCTATGCTATTTAATATTTTCATCTACAAGAAACACCTTCCCCTTATCTCCATCCACTAGTATTTTCTGTCCATCCTTCAGCATACTCATTACCCCTGGTATGTTTACTACAGCTGGAATTCCATATTCTCTGGCTACAATGGCTCCATGGGATAGAAATCCTCCTGTTTCCATAACAACAGCTCCTGCTTTTAAAAACAATGGTGTCCATCCTGGGTCAGTGGATGGCGCTACCATAACCTCTCCTGGTTGAAGTAGTCCTCCCTCATTGGGATTGCTTATCAGCCTAACTAATCCAGAGGCTTTTCCAGCAGCAACTGGTATTCCAGTGAGACAATTGCTAGAACTCTCTATAACTGGTTCTGTAAACTTTGGAGTTTCTCCGTAAATTACATCTGGCGGAGCAAGCAATTCCATTTTTTTCTTCCATTCTTTTCTTGCAGCAATGATAAATTGAATCCCTCTGCCATCCCATTCACCGCTCAATACTGAAAAAAGTTCTGGCCATGTACAAAAAAACACATCATCTGGTTCTTTAATTACAGCTCTTTCATAAAAGCGATGACCTAATTCTATGGCAATTGTTCTATATGCATCCATAATCAATGCTAGTACGGATTTATTCTTCTCCCTAACTGCCGCTCCATCCTGGCATTCTTTAACGAGTTTTCTTATTTTAGAGTGCTTAGAAGCAGGCACTTTTTCTTTGATTTCACTCCACGCCTGTTTCAATTTCTCTTTTTGTTCCTTCTTAAGCCTCCCAATATCAGCAGTATTTATAGTACTACGTATAATTCCAAGCAAATAAGATGGATCTTCTCTCCACCTAGGATTTATAATATCCAGCTCATAAACTGCCCGATGACCATATTCTTGTATAAACTCATGGAAGGTCTTCTTAAAGGGAGAACTTTCAGGCAGCTTTACTTCCCATTTCATAGGATCAAAGTTAGCATCCTTAAAATATTTAACAGCATCAGAGTCCTTACGAGCCAGCTCAGCCATTTCAACCAACCTATAGCCTTCATCAGCACTGGTTATATCTGCTGTTCCTCCAACCATTAATGCATTTATCACCATTAGTGCTTTATCTGAGAAATACTCAGTGAGAATATTTAATAAGTACATAACTGGCATGCTGCCTGCTGCACTTAAAAACATGAATTCTTTAGCCATTCCTTTAACAATGCTGCCTAATTCATTATATTTGTTAATAAAATCTTGATCTGTCCACTTACCAAACTCTTCACTGGTTATTGACTTTACTGAAGCTGTGATCTTACTCCAAGTTTGCGCAGAGTTTTCCTTACCTTGTTTAACCAAATCCATGTTCTTAGCTACACGTTCTTTTCTCTTTAATCCAATTACTCCACCATGGGGATCAGGGTCATCTATTTTCATATCCTTCTGGTGACCACCCCAAAAGACACCAAAACCCTGAGGCAAGGCCCCCATTGCATCATAATTTCCCCACTGCTGAACTGATATATTGCAATAAAGTCTTCCATTAAAAAACCTAGAAAATTGCAGCCCTTCAGGAAAGTCATAGCCTACACCAGTAAAAAAGCCCTGATGCATAGTATCAATGATATTTTTCATTAAGCGCCGATTTAAAGGTGACTGAACCATGGGTACAGCATCTCTATAATTGCCATTGGACCAGATATCCGGTTGGTTCTGCAAAGCAGGAAATGTCTTTCGCGACAGAGTAGTTATTGGCCGTGCTTGAACCAAAACAAAATCATGCCCATCATAAACCCATTCCACATCCTGATGCTGATCACCATTACCTAAGGCATCAAATACTCTTAGCAAAATCCTGCCAAGCTTTTCAATTTCCTTATCCTGCAGTACCTGCTGTAAAGACATTTCATTTGACTTAATAAATTGAGTTCCACCATTTTCACTTCTTACAACCATTCCTTGCTTATGTCCAATTTTTCTCGATATTAAACGTGGACTGGCATTTATAGCTTCAGCTTCTAGATAATATGTATCTGGCTCAACTGAACCAGACACCACTGACTCACCCAATCCAAAATTGGCGTTAATCACTATAACATCCTCACGTCCTGATAAAAGATCACAGGTAAAACCTACTCCAGCAGCTTTAGCTTCCACCATCTCCATGATAACTACTGCTGCTTTTACATCATCATCTCTTATATTCATCTTTTTGTGATATGCCACAGCTCTAGAAGACCACAAGGAAGCATAACATCCTTTCACTGCTGACAGTATGTCCTCTAAACTGCAAACATTCAAAAATGAATCATGTATACCAGCAAAAGATGTCTTTTTAGAATCTTCCGCAGCTGCAGAGGACCTCACAGCCCAGGATTTTTTTAATTTTCCACAGCTATTGATATATGTAGATAACTCCTGAATAATAGCTGGTGGTATTGAGCCACCTATAATTTTTTCTTTAACTGGTTCAATTTATCTTTAACATGAATTTCATCCAAATTCTCCAGAGTAGTTACTGAAACAACTTCATCAATTATTTTTTGTAATTCATTGTACTTGATATATTCATCATAAGCCTTGGCAGTTAATACTTTTCCTTGAGGAACGTTGAAACCATATTGACCTAACCTTCCTAAATTCCAGCCTTTACCTCCGACCATTGATACACCTGACTCAAAAGCTTCTTTCCAATTCAAAAGATACTTCATCTTAAGCAGCCTCCTTTACTTATTCATATCCGATTTTTTAGAACCATCTACCTTACTCGCTGCACCATATAAAAATAAATCTACCAGTTTGGCCATTTCTTCATGAAGTTCAAACTTTGAAGGATCATTAAGCCATTCAAAGGTCATTGTACTTCTAAGAAGATCTATATGCCTTACCAATAGTTCAATTGAGACATCAGGCTTTATTTCGCCTGCCTCTTGTCCCAAACTTATAATTTTTTTCAAGATACTCTGAGTTCCGGTTTCAGTGCTTTTATATCCTGGTTCCTTAACCATATTTCCTAGACGGTAATTAATGCATATTCCTGTAATTTCCGGATTTTTTTCGACCCAATCATAAGAATGATTAAGAGCAGCCAGCAGACGAGATTTGGTATCTTCAAGGTTCTTTATAGTTTTAAAATTTTCTTTAGCTAATTCCTGTGAAACTCCTCTTACATATTCATCAACTATAGCCTCTTTCACTGGAAAGTAGTTATATAGAGTTTTTCTCGCAATATCTGTTTTTTCTGCTATCTGCTCCATTGTTGTATTGTCAAACCCCTGACTGTGGAATAAATCCATAGCAATCTTGACAATTTTCTGTCTGGTATCCCTTTTCTTTCTTTCTATTCTGCTTTCAGCCATCATTTCCCTGGTGTCCATTTTACACCTCCTAAATACGTTCTATGTCAACATATATTTATTATTTTATACATAGTATAACTTTACACAATGTATAAAAATTGTTTTAATTCTATTCCTCATAGCTTCCTTTGTCAAGATCCTTTTATAGTAAATTTGATTACTGTAAAGTGGAAATTAGTATTAGATACTCCTACAGCAAATGAACATTCTAAACTGATATGGCTAAAAAGAGAGAATCTCTCTTCTTTAAAATGGGCTCCAGCAGATATTCCTACAGTTGAAAAGTTAATATCAGAAAAGGTATAGTAAAAAAATACTATACCTTTTTGTGATCTTTGCAAACTGAGCTGCAACTGCTACTTTGCCTCAGAAATCATTACTTCCTTCCCCTTAAACACAATAGCAAGCTTTATTATATCTTTGACTCCACAATTTATAAGTTCCTGTTCATATTTCATCCTATCTATTTGCTTTAATGCTTCTAATTTTCCCTGCTCTATTGTTTCCTTTGACAACACATTTATTTTCTTAAATTCAATAATATTTCTTTATCTACAAAGTAATTATTTGCCTCTATTAATTCTTTAAAGTCTGATGTTCCTACTTGTATTTTCTTCATTAATGCACCTTCCTTCTTTACAAAGATGTTTTAAAACATAAGAAACAATTTCTTAGTTTATTATATCCTACAATTTAGTTTCTTTAAACAAAAGATGTTAATACCAAAACAACTTCTTATAGGCAGAGCTTTTATTTCACCTATAAGAAGTTTTACTAGTTAATATATTTTATATTTTCAATTAATGTATATCCGTAAATGCCACCTGCTCTAACTGACCCATCCTGGATAAAGTCTGAGGATCACTGTCCATAAGGAAAGCTTTTTTTATTTCTCTTTCTTTAGTCATAATCTGGCTGCTGCCGTTGTCTGCAGTTCTAAGTCTGCAGCTGTACACTATAGGAAAGTATGTCCTTATAAATTTTCCTTCTGCATGAGCTGTCAAAGCTATTATCTGAAAACCTAACTGCTCTGCAATAAAAAACACTGGACTTAGCACATGGTCACTAGAAGCCTTTCCAAAAGGGTTGTCCACTATAACAGTTCTATAATGCTTATGGTTTGATACAATTTGTGTTCTCTTTTCAGCCAGATAATTTAGTATTCCAAGGAATAAAGTCATATTTTTACTCCATTTTTCTCCACCAGACCAGGAATTCGATACCTCCCATGAAAAAGGCATACTTTTAACCTTTTGATCATTGGTTACTTTACGGCATTTTACTTTAATGCTGTTTTGCTTCATCACAATTTGTAACAACTGCTTTGATTGCAGCCATTTTTCTATGGATTTCCTAACCTGGTTCTCCAGTTCAACACCATTCTCATCTTTAAACTTATCCTCTTCCAACTGCTTTAACATCCAGTCAATGTGCTTTGCCAGTTCTTCCTTCCCCTCTTTTTCATTCCATTCAGGTACAGTAAATAAGAATACTTCCTTCCAATCCTCATCAATTTTTATTCTTGTCTTTTTAGGAATTTGTTTAAGTTCCTGCACCATCGTTACTAAATAAGAATGCAGATGATTTATAAATTGCTGAACTTCTTTATCATGTTCTCGAATATCATTTTCTGCAATTTCTATAGTACGCATAATTCTCTCATTCATCTTGTTTTGCCAATCAGTAATATCCTCATAGGACTTTTTATACTGCACTCCTGTAACCGCCATATCCTTTAGCTTTACATCTACAATTTCACCTTCACAAAAATTTATAAAATCTCTCTTTTTATCTTCTGTATTTAACTTTCTATCCTTTAAGAGCTTTTCAGTTTTTTCCATATTTTTAATTATTTCATCTACGATCCCTGTTCTTTTATATGGAAACTCATTTTTTATATCCTCGGTTAATACAGCTTCTTCTACCTCTTCTGACAAATAAGAATACTTGAAATTATAATTTTGCAATTTAGAAATACTATTATTTATGTCTCTTCCTTCTTTTTCTATAACTTCCTGCTGTTCAAGGAAATACTTTTTCTTTTTGACTATGCCTTCTAATTCCTCTTTTAATATAAATTCTACCCGTTCTAAAACTATAGAAAAGGCTATTATTTTTTCATATTTATTGTAAAAACGATTCTCTTCCATTTCATAAACAGCTTTTTCCTTATCATATGACGTCTTGGCCCCATCATAGTCTTTTTTTAGATTTTTCAAAGGCTTCTTTAATCTTTGCAATTCTCCTATAAGCCTTTCAATCTCCTCATTGCCATAAATTGGAAATTCCATTTCTTCATCCGGCTGAAAATCTGTCTGCTTCCTTAAGTTATCCAACTCCTTTTCTAAAGTTTCCTTCATCTCTAAAGCATTTTTCATATTTTCCTCTAAAGCTTCCCTGCCCTTTTGTTTCTTTTCCAGAACATCCTTTAAGCTTTTTCTCTGCTGCACCAGTACCGCTTTGCTTGTAGATGTATACTTTACGGATGCACCAATGACTTCTTTATATAAGTCATCTGCCATTAAAACAAAATTTGCTGTTTTAACTTCATTAAGCCTTTCCTTTATATCCTCCTTTGCACCCTGGCTTAACTTTATTTTTCTCTCTACTTTAAGATTTTCTCCTTTAGCAAGTACAAGTTCTTCTTTTATTCTGCTCTTTTGCTCCTCAGCTTTTTCCTTTTCATTTTTCTTCCTTGAATATTCCCTGGCTTTAAGTATTTTTTGTTCCAGAAGATGCTCTTCTCCCTGCGCTTCAACAATTGCCGTGCTAATTCTCTTCCCTTCTTCATCTATATCTACCATTCTTGATTCCTTTTTATCAATCTCCCCAGTAACTAAGGCTATGTTATCTTTAAGTGTTCTCTGTTTCTTCTTCATTTCAATATAATCCTCATAGGGATATTTACCATAAAAATCTCTTACATCTCTAAGAAGTTCAATACAGCTTCTTAACTCTTCTTCTTTTTTCCTGCGCAATTCTGTAGCTTCAGAAGCTTTAATTGAAATATCATTCTTCCAGCTTTCAAAATTTTTCTGAACAATATTTTTATTCCACATTGAAGGGAAAACAATATTTTTCTCAGATAAAACAGTATTTTGTTGTGCTTTATCCCTTGCTTCTTTTTCATTCATCACAATAACCGGATGGGAAAGCTCATCGTGATGATTTGATATTTTATCTATAAGTTTTTCCACTTCTGTTTCTGATGTAATTATAGACATTGTCCAATAAGGATAGTTCTTATTAAGCTCCTCTTCCGATTCACTGGTACTTTTTACTGCCCTTTGGATATATTCCGTTCCACTTTCTATATAATTAAAACCATTTCTCCAATTTCTTATATATCTTTCTATAGAAGGATCTGCTGTATAGAATTCACTTTCACTGTAGTTATCCAGCCATCTGTGAGCTAATCTTTCATCAAAAATCAAATTTTCCTTTTCTTCTCTAAGCCTTTCCAGCTTGTTTTCCACCTGCTCCAATATGGTATTCTGCTTTCTATACAGGGAATCAAAATTAAACCAACTGTTTCTAAATTCCTTAACTCTACAAAGCAGATTGTCATGAATTTCATTGAGATTTTTGAATTGTTCCGACAATTCCGTCTCTCCTTTATTCAAGGCGGTTAATTCTTCCCTTTTCGCTGGTATACTTTGTAATAAATCCTGCTTTTCTTCCTCCATCATCCTTACTTGCTTGTTATATTCAAAGATATCATTTTCTAAATCTGATATTCTTCTCTGCCATTTATTAAATTCTTCTTCTACTCGTTCCTTACTCTGATTGTCTAACATTTCCCTTTCAAGTTTATCCATATCTTTTATAAGCTGATTTATGGAACCATCTAATTTAGCCTCTGATGCGGATAATTCACTTTTCTTATCTTTACTTCTATTAAATTCTTTTTCAAGATCTTTAATCTCTTTCTCAATATTTTTGAGCTGACCGTCAATTACTGATATTTCATTATCAAGCTTTTGTTCCTGTTCCTTATAATATCCTCTAAGTTCACTGCTATTGAGTTCCAATTTATCAGTAATATCTGCAATATCCTCGTCCTTGTCCAGATCATCAATCTGCTCTTTTAAAAACCCAATTTTCTCCCTTTGTATTTTTATACTCTGTTTATATTTTGCTATTCTCAAATTTTCAAGTCTTTTTTTCTTTTCTTCCTTATCATTTAAAACCTTATTATATTTATCAGAAATCTCTATAAAACACTTCTCCGCTTTAAGCATTTCATCCTTTAATAGCTGCAGCTTATATGAAGCTTCCTTTTGATTCCAGTATTCCTCTTCTTTCGCCACCAGAAGCTGATCTTCTTTGTTTTTATCAAGCTTTTCTCTATTGATTTCATCTTCTTTTTTTGCAAATTTATATAGGGCTTTTGTATGTTCTTTAATTTTAATGAAGCTGTGATTTACCTCATCATAGGATTTATACACATTTACATAAGAACTTATATGTTCTTCCACCAGCCTGCTTTCATCTATTCTGGCTTTTAACTGTTTATATTTCTTAAAATGTTCTCTCTGTTTTTCAAAGGTCTCCGCAAATTCTTTAGTTCCATTCCCAGCCAGTGCTTCTTCTACTGTAGGAATTAAGAGATTATCTACCAGCTGTCCTGTAGTTTTACATGCATCAAAAAATGCTTCCACATCTCCCTCTGCACCATTTATCAAAGCAATTTTTCTCCACTCTGATGGAATAATCTTAAAATTTTTCTCTATATATTCCTGGTAATCTTTAATTGTACTGAAGATATTTGCACTAATTCTATTCTGACTCATACTAGAATAATACTCACCTACTTCTTCCTTTGTAGCAGGTCTCATTTTACCGTTAATGCTTTCCTTTACAAAAGGAAGTTTTTCTATAGAATTATCATCTCCTTCTTCATATTCATAAACATATTTAAGAGAATCTACAGCTCCTTTATTCATGAACAGGGTTACAGAAGTCAAAGCATATCTTCTAGGTCTTTCACTTAATATCCACTCTATTGCTATATGAGCTGCACTGTTTTCTAGCATGAGAGTATTTTTAATTTTACGCTCTGCTAAATCACTATGAGGCAGTATGGCCTGAATAGCTGTTTGTACAAAAACTGTCTTTCCTCCGCCATTTTCAAGTAAGATTGCTCCATTATGTCCATCAAACTGAAAAATATCATCATTATATCTTTTTTCTCCATTTTCATAAATTACATTTGTGAAACGTATTTTAGAAATTGCTGGCATTAGCTTTCTCCTTTTTTGTGATCAAGATTATACATAAAGTCTAATATTCCTCTATTGTAATCATACTCCATATAATATCTTTGAATTATATTCTTAGCCTTTTCTGTAAGCTCCAGCTCCTCGCTGCCAATATCCTTCACAAGCTCCTGTGCCTCCAAAAATTGCTTTACAGTATTTAGAAAACTCTTTCTACTTATAGTTCTGGCATCCTGATTTTTTACTCTTTCCTTAATTTCGTCCATATCCATCCATTTTTCTATAATAGCTGACCAATTATAATCAAACTGACTGTCTAATTCTTTTAGTTTTTCAGCATCATGCTCACTTAAAGCCTCAATTCTCTCATTTATACTGGATAACCACTCGTTTACATTGATAAAATCACGGGTTGGCTCTGTGGTTTGATAACTATCGTAAAATTCTCCAAACAACACAATTATAGCTGTATACATTAAATATAAATCCAGGTTTACAGCTTTTGCAGGAAGGTATTCTTTTTTAATAGTGTCATTTGATACATGGAATATTGAATTTCTTGAAATTGGTATCATGTATATATAATCTCCTGATGCAAAAATAGTACAATCTACATGATACGCAAATTGATCAACAAGTCCTCTTATCATCTCATCAGATATGTATAAACGCAGCTCTTCCTTCTCTCCATAACCTTTGATTGAAAGTATAGAATACAGCTTGAATGCCTGCATTACTTGTTCATTACTATATTGAAGCATGTTTGTCCTCCAATTTTAGAATCATATTTTTTATAGTAAATCTTTCTGTAACCTTAAGTATTCCTTCAATTTCCCGTACGTATAAAATTTTTCCTTTATTAACCAGTAAATTAAAGGCCTCTCCAAATAAAAGCTCTTCATTTTTCTCATCTGTGTCTACCATTACCGGCGATTTTTGATGAAGTATAATCCAGAAGTCATAAAATGTCCGATAATCCAGTATACTTTCATATCCATTTTCTTTCATATACTCCGTGAGCTCACTAATGCTGATCTCATATTCATCACCCATAGCCTTTAATAATATTTCTGCTATAAACTTAAAATTTTCTCTTTGAATTTTCATACCTAACTTTATCTCTTCATCTTCTGGTACAGATAAAAAATCTTGAGTTCTTTCCTGTTTGTTTCTATTTTCAATTCTTTGCTTGCCAAATACTGTTAATGGCGACCAAACTTCATACTTTTCCAAATACATAAAGGGTTCTATAAGATTTCTTGATGCACTTAGTGGAAGGGGTGATGAAAATAATCTGCTGGTAATTTCCTGATCAAAATTAAAAGAATCTATACCTACATAATAAAGTGCCTCTTGAGCAGCTTGAAGTGCAGAAGTCTTAAGAACTATACTTTCCTTAAAAAGCAATCTATGGTCATAGTGAACCTGTCCAAGTTCCTTATCTATTCGGATTATAAGCTCATATGCTTTTCTATCTTTATCATTTGTGAGCTCATTGCCTACCTTCTCCCTGGTTTCCTTTACAAAAGACTGCAGTTCATCAAATTCTTCATTCTCACGATGCAGTCTCATGTTTATATCTTCAATTATACTTTTATATCTTTCATAAGTCTCTGTAGATACTATATTTCTATTCACTTCATGCTTTATTCTAACTATCCTGTCTTGAAGATTTTTTACGTCAAGACTCATTTCATCAATTTGCCTTAAAGCGCCTACAAATTCACCTTTTTCCAGTTGTTTTCTTAAAACTAACTGATTTATAGATAACTGAAACTCATTAAAATATTCCTTTGTAGCAAAAATCAATTCCAAACCTTGTTCATCAAGCGTATAGTATTGAGTATTTGTTTCTAAATCTGCCCTAGCTGCTTTCAATATGGAATATTGAACAATTTCTTCCTTTCTCGTTTCCCAATTATAAAATGTTTTAGAGTTTCTTTTTCCTGTGGGAGGCCTAAAAGTCTCTATGATTGTTCTTGCCGCCTTTTCAAATCCTTCATAATTTAAATCTATTTTACCTTGATTCAGTTCATATAAAAAGGAAGCAAGTTCCCTTACTCCTGTTTTTTTATTTCTCATAAGCATATTTTCAAAGAAAAACAATAAGCTAAGCAAACCTAAACTAAAATAATCAATGCCATTGCCACTATTATCCTTTGAGTTTTTATTCTGCAGCTTATATAATGGATCAAACAAGGCTAGCCTTTGAATTCTTTCCCCATAGTTTTCTGTTATATTTTTTATACTTATATCCACTCTGTATTCCTCCATATGTGCCCAAGTTCATCCTTGTTTAAAGCTTCCTGCGGCAGGTATTCTCCATTTTCCAAAATTTCTTCAAGCTTTATCTTTTCTTTCTCACTAAAAAAATTAGCAAAATTTTTTAAAGCTTTATCATTTTTTTGCTGTGTTTCTTTTCCCCTGCTGCAAGGCTTCTTAAGCAATTCTCTATAAAATTCAACTGCAAGGTAAGTATGCACTTTCTCATTAAGAGAATTCCATATGGATATTCCCTCATTGTCTAAATCTCCAAAATAATATATTTTATTAGTTCCATTTATCCCTAATTGTTTTTCCAGCATATCTATATCCGCTATTATTTTCCATCCTGAACCAAAAATTAATGAAGTAAACTCTGTTTCCTCTAATACCTGCATCAAAGCCATAAAAGTTGCCTTATTTTCCACAACTAGATGAAAATACTCTGACCTTGAAAACTGTTTGGGATTAACTGCCATCATCAGTGGATCTGCACTATTTATTATATTAAGTTTTTCCCACAGCTTTATTCTATCTAAAAGCTTTTTTCCACCTTTTTCACCAATCCATTTTTCATCTCCAACAATATGAAAGGATCTTTCTTGGGCAGTAGCATAATCCTTAGGCAGCCCCTTTTCCTCAATGTATTTATTGATTTTACTAATATATGGAATATCTTTGTTCCATATTTCCTCACTTAAATTAAGGTATTCCTGAAGATCAATTTCTCTATTGATGTTTAATATATATCTTTGAACATTATTTATATGCTTTTTCCTTAACTCATATTTGTTAATTCCAAATTTATAAGGCAGAGGAATCTCTTTACCATTGTTATCTTTAGGATTTTTTTCAATCAATATGTTATTATTGATTAACTTTCTGATATTTTCTGCAAATTTATCATATGAATAATTACCTGGAACTAATTTTTCTAGATTTCCTAAGGTTATAGTACTATTCTTATATTTTTTTAAATATGAGATTAAATCTTGATACATATTTCTTCACCTTTTAGCTTTTTTATTTAAATTATAACATATTATTGCTATAATTTATCCTATAGGAAATACTCCTCATTTTCCAATTCTATTTCATCTCAACTATCTCTTAACAATTTAAACAAGTACCCCACATAAAAAGAACTATAAACAGATTTATTACAAATCCACTTATAGTTTCTCTATGAATAGAGCACATAATAACCTGAATCTGGTGCATATCCTTCAAAAGTATCTCTATGTCCCATTTCATCAACTGAACAATGTAATATATCTATAATAGCTGGTGCTAGTGGTTGAGTTACATCACCAATTCCCAAAGAAATAACTTTCTTAATCAGGATTATCCTCCTTAAATTTGGCTACTTTCTTTCCTATAGTTGAAAATAAATATCTTCCTTGCAGCTTCAAATCTATATAAGCCAGCAATGTTTCACTTTAGTGAAACGAGCTCTGAAAAAGTTGTGTCGCAATGTGCCAATTTTGCACTTTATACCTCATTATATAATTTATGGTATAATATTTATAAAAATCAGGTCATATCGGAGGGTTATTTTTATGGAACAATCAGAAGAAGAAGAAAAACTATGGAACTTTTCATTTATTCTAATGCTAATAATAAATGCACTCGTCTTTATTGGTTTCACTATGATGACACCAATACTACCTAAGTATACAATTAGTTTAGGTGCAACAATGTCCATGGCAGGTTTAGTTGCTGGTATTTTTGCAATTACATCTATTATTATTCGTCCATTTGCTGGATTTTCAACCGACAGATTCAACAAGAAACATTTATTAATTGTTTCAACCGTATTTCTGGCGGTTTCCGCATTAGGTTTAAAAATCTCGTACAATATATATACTCTTTTTTTCTTTAGAATTGTTCAGGGCATATCATTTTCAGTAAGTGTTACAGTAATTAATGCTCTATCTACAACATATATGCCTAAAGAAAGAATAGGTGAGGGAATAGGTTTCATGGGCCTTGGATATATTTTGGCAACTGCAATAAGCCCAAATCTTGGGCTGGAAATTTCCGCACGATTTGGATTTAAGTATGTATTTTATTTATCTTGTATTATTGTTATGATTGCAGCAGCTCTCATGACCATGATTCCATACAATCCATCAAATAAAGAAAATTTAAACGTAAGTAAGCTTCATATTAAAATTAGTGATTTTTTTGCCAAGGAACTGATTGTTTTTGCTGTTCTTGCTTGTTTATTTACGTTTATGAATGGAGTTATCGGAAGCTTTTTAGCTTTGCTAGGTGATGAGAGACATATCTCAAATATCGGTTATTACTTTACGGTAAATGCTATTGTAATTCTTATTATCAGGCCACTTTCAGGTAAACTCCTTGATAATAAAGGCTTGTCAGTTATAGCATTTCCTGCTTTTATCATGGCTATGATGGCATCATTATTATTAGTAATTTCCTCATCTCTTTGGATGATATTAGTAGTAGCAGTTCTCTACGGAATAGGACAAAGTTCACTTTCACCAGCACTGCAAGCTACTTGTGTTAAAAAGCTAGGGCCTAGTAGAGTAGGTATCGCCACAAGTACTTATTTTATTGGCTATGATGCTGGACAAGGACTGGGACCAATTATAGGAGGAACCATAGCCGGTAAATTTGGTTTAACTTCTGTTTTTTATATTTGTGCTGCACTGTTGTTTTCTGGAATAGTTATATACTATTTATATACACTAAATGTAAAAAAAGCAAAGTCCAAAATTGTTAGTGAAAATTTAAATAATAATTAAAAACTTATCCTTATTTATGTCCTTAGTTGACATGAGTTTTAGTAAGGTATAATATAAATGTTAGAAATCAAATTGTTAGATTTCTAACATTTATATTATATTAGAGGTGAAAGAATTTATATATGACAGAAGTAAAATCAAATTTAGAAACAAAAAAAGATATGAAACTGTGGAATTTCAATTTTATTGCCCTATTAGCGATTAATACTCTTACCTTCATGGCATTTTATCTTGTTTTTCCACTTTTAGCAAAGTATACTTCAAATTTAGGCGCCTCTCTAAGCACTGCAGGCATAATTGTAGGTTTATTTTCATTTACAGCATTGCTTATTGGGCCATTTGGTGGAGTACTCACAGATAGAACTAGCAAAAAATATGTAATGATAATTGGTACTTTTATAAACGGAATTGCAACATTAGGTTATGGCTTGTCACCTAATATTACATTTATAATTTTTTTCGAATAATACATGGCGCTAGTTTCAGTATCACTAGTGCAACAAGTATTGCCTGGGCAACGGATTTCATACCAAAAAATAAAATGGGAGAAGGTATAGGTTATCTTGGAATCAGTCAAATTATTGCAACTGCCTTTGGTCCTGAAATAGGAATAGAAGCTTCTAATCGATTTGGAATGTCCAAGACCTTTATAGTATCAGCAGTATTGATTATAATAGCTGCATTGTGTATGAATTTTTTACCAAACAAAAATCAGATACCTATAAAAAATACAGTAAACAAAAAACATGGCATTCATTTAAAAGATATTATTGCATTTGAAATATTGCCATTATCTTTAATTGGCGGCTTATTTTTTATGGGAAATGGACTTGCCACTTCATTTTTAGTTTTACTTGGTGAAAAGCGTAAGATAAATGGAATTGGAATGTATTTCACAGTAAATGCACTGTTTCTTATTTTCACAAGACCAATGTCTGGAAAACTGTATGATAAAAAGGGACTTTCAACTGTTATGTATCCAGCATTATTGTTCAGCATCACAGAAGCACTGCTAATAGCTCATGCAAATGCACTTTGGATGATACTCCTGGCAGCTATTTTTAAAGCATTTGGACAGGGAACTGCACAGCCTGCTCTACAAGCAGAGTGCTTTCACAAATTGGGAAGTCAAAAAAAGGGACTAGCTTCAAGTACTTTTTTTATTGGTGCTAACCTGGGTCAGGGCCTAGGTCCTTTGCTAGGAGGAACTATTGCTTCCTCATTGGGCTATGAATGGTTGTTTAATTTTAGTGCTTTGGCATTACTGTGTGGAATTTTTGCTTATGCTATATATAATAAAAGGACTTGCTCTTCATATTTCTAAAGTAAAATAAAAAACCACCAGCTGGCTCAATATATTGCCAATTGGTGGTTACACTTCATATTATTCAACAATTTTATAGTATACCCTAGCTGTCAAAGAAAATACAATTGTATAAATTGCTGCAAAAACAATTATTGTTCCTGCGGTTGAAAGTATAAATAAATTTACATTTTTCAAACCTAAAACAGCAAGCATCTTTGTAATCATGGGAAATGCAAAGGCAATATGGATTACTGTGAAAACAAGAGGCAGAAAAAATACCATTAATACCTGACTTCTTATGGTTTTCTTTATTTCACTTTTATCCATTCCCACTTTCTGCATGATTTCAAAACGTTCCTTATCCTCATATCTTTCTGATATCTGCTTATAGTAAATAATTAGCACTGTTGCCATCAAGAATAATGCACCTAAAAATATACCCAAGAAGAACAAACCGCCATATAGAGAAAGAAATTGTTCCCTGCCTGATACAGCACTTTCGGCATTAGCTTTAATTTTATTCTCTGAAAATTTTTTATTTAACTTATCAGATATTGATAGTATTTCTTTATTCGTACCATTAATATTAAATCCAATTGTGTATTCCTTGAATCCATTTTTTCCTACAGTATCTATATTATTTACAAATATTACATAGGTATCTACTATATCCGTCATAGCATTATTTAAATTAGATACTGGCTTATCCAATCTCTGTTTAACTTTAAAACTTTTATTATCAATATTAATTGTATCACTAGTATAATTTTTTACTTTTGAAAAAAGAATTACTTCATTATCTTGAAGATTAATATTCTTTCCTTCTAACCTATTGTAATCTGAAACAGGAATAACCTCTATCATAGAAATATTTGCCTTGCCAGAATCTTTTTTGATAGATAAAAATTTGCCGTCTTTTTTTACAGCTTCCAAACTATTATCAAGATAATAGAGCTTATCTTTCATATCCATTTTATCGCTTTTTAATTCGGAATTTAAAGTTTCATCCAGCTTTTGTATTTGATTTTTATTAGTTTCTCTAGCAGTTACAACTATATCTCTCGGGTAGCGAAGCTTTAGAAGATCTTCCATACCTGCATATAAAGAAATCGTAGTTGAGAGCATGACAAGTACAGCAGTACTCAAAATACAAATATTTGCAAGTCCCACTGCATTTTGTTTCATTCTGTACATCATGCCGGAAACAGATATAAAATGACCTGTCTTATAGTAAAAGTTCTTCTGCTTTCTGAGAAACTTTAACACGGCAATGCTTCCTGCTGTAAAGAGTGCATAAGTTCCTATCATAACCAGAATAACTGCACCAAAGAATAAGCTAAGCGCAGCAAGAGGTGATTTGACATTTAAAGCTATTCCATATCCTCCGCAAAGAGCTGCCAATCCTATAATAGTCATAATCCATTTTGTTTTTGGCTCTTTTTCTCCCTGCTCAGACCCTTTTAAAAGTTCAATAGGCTTTAATATTTTAATCTGAAATAAATTTGATAATAATGTTGCAAAAAAGATACTGCAAAAAACAATTAAGGTTTTTATAATGGATGGTATTGAAACCGAAAATCCGAAGGATACTTTAAAATTAAGCATCTTTATAAGCAGAAGAAACATAAGCTTGTTTAAAATAATTCCACCAATAAGTCCAGCTGTTAAACTGATAACAGAAGTAAAAATGCACTCAAAACATAGTATTTTTGCAATATGCTTTTTTTCAAGTCCCAGCACATTATAAAGCCCAATTTCTTTTTTACGTCTTTTAATAAGAAAACTATTTGTATAAAAAAGAAATATAGCTGAAAATATTCCTATTACTATTGTTCCTAAAAAGAGAATTGACTTTAAGCTCTGAGAACCACTGGCTCCATCCAGTCCTTTATTTATTGAAATTGCATGCATTATATAAAACATCATAATTGTACATATACAAGTGAGTATAAATGGGAAATACGTCTTACTATTCTTTTTTATGTTTATTACTGCAAGTCTCGGATAAAACAGTTTATTCATTTGCCGCACCTCCAGTAGTAATCACCGTAAGTGTATTTGATATTTTTTCAAACATCTCTTCTTTTGACATTGAACCCCTATAAAGCTGATGAAACACTTCCCCATCTTTTATAAAAAGTACTCTTCCTGCATGACTTGCTGCCTTGGTACTATGGGTAACCATAACAATTGTCTGCCCTTCATTATTAATCTCTGAAAATAATTTTAAAAGCTGATCTGTTGATTTTGAATCAAGAGCTCCTGTAGGCTCATCTGCTAAAATAAGCTGTGGATCTGTAATTAAAGCCCTGGCAACAGCCGCCCTCTGCTTTTGTCCTCCTGATACCTCATAAGGGAACTTTTCCAGTATATCCTCTATTCCCAACTTTTCTGCAATAGGCTTCAATCTTTTTTCCATTTCTCCATAAGATTTTCTTGATAAAACAAGTGGTAAAAAAATATTATCTTTTAAAGAAAAGGTATCAAGTAAGTTAAAATCTTGAAATACAAAACCTAAATTTTCTCTACGAAATGCAGTAATTTCACTTTCTTTAATTGCTACAATATTCTTACCCTGCAGTAAAATCTCACCGCTAGTTGGCTTATCTAAAGATGCCAGTATGTTAAGTAATGTAGTTTTTCCTGAACCTGACTCTCCCATAATTGCTACATATTCTCCTTTTTCCACTGAAAAGCTTACATTACTTAAGGCTTGAACTTGGTTTCCTCCAAATCTTGATGAATATATTTTCTTTAAATTATTTACTTCTAATAACTTCATTTTTTTCCTCCTCTGTTCACTTTGACTATACTATAATTATAAAAAAAAGAGAAATGCAGAGCCATAACTTTGGCTTACATTTTCTCTTTTAACCTTACATCTTCGTAAGATAGAAAACACATAAAATAAAAGTGAGGCTGTATATAAGTCTCACTTCTTTACTTACTTTTTTAAAATTAGTGCAACAAACTCTATATCTTCAGTTCCTGTGTTTTTAACTCCATGACCACTGCCATCTTCACAAAAAGTAACATCTCCTGCCTTAACAGGGATTTCATCTTTATTATCCTGATACATTCCCTTTCCTGACAAAAAGTAATATGTTTCAGTTTCATCATGATGCTCATGATATCCAATTTCGCAGCCTGGTTTCAAAGTAATCTTTGAAAATAATTTACAGTGTTCTCCTAAGTATTCAGAAGTTAACAAACTTTCTTTCAAAATATATCCACTTCCTCCATTGACATTATCTTTTCTAATAATTTCTCTCTTCTTATTATTAATCATTTTTTCATCCTCCATAAATTTTTTAGTATTAAAATATTTCTTAAGAATTGGCTTTTTTAAAATCAGTATTTTGAGGCGTACAATTTTCATTTATATGTTTCATTTCTAAGAATATAAAAATTCCAGTTATAAGGGCAGATAAAACATCTGCGATAGGCGGCGTCCTCCATACACCTTCAGTACCCCAAAAATGCGGCAATATTAGTAATAGAGGAATCAATACCAGCAGTTGTCTTGATAGGCCAAGAATCGTAGATTGAATTGGCTTTCCAACTGCTTGAAAATATTGAGAAGCAACAATTTGAAAACCTGCTACAGGAAACATAAAGAAAAAGACTGACATTGCATGGGCAGTTAGTTTATTCAATTTTACATTATTGTTAGAAAACATACCAGCAATTTGAGTTGGCCATAAGTGTACCACTGCAGTACTGAATATGGCAATTAGTATACCTACAATTATAGCCTTCTTCAAGGTTTCTTTTACTCTATCAAATTGTTGGGCACCATAATTAAAACCGATAATGGGTTGAGCCCCCTGACTAACACCAAGTATGGGCATAAACATTAAAGTAGCTATACTACCAACAATTCCCATAGCTGACAGTGCTATATCTCCGCCATAAGTCATTAATGATTTATTCAAAATAACATTTTGAAGACTGTTAGCCAATTGCATTGAAAAAGGTGCAAAACCAATGCACATAATACTAACGACCAAGTTTTTCTGCAATTTGAGATTTTTTATTCGTATTTTGAGGAAACTAGATTTCGATAGAAAATAACTTAAGACCCAAATAGCTGAAAATGTTTGGCCGCAAACTGTTGCCAGTGCAGATCCTTTAATTCCAATACCTAGCTTCATAACAAAAATATAATTAAGGACTATATTAATTGCCGTTCCAATTACTTGAGTGTACATAGACATTCTAGGATTACCCTCAGCTCTGATAAAATTAACCATTCCCATACTAAGAGACCCCACCCATGATGCTAGCATTACAATATGTGTAAATTCTTTGGCATAAGGCAGAACCTCGGTACTAGCTCCAAAAAAAGTCAAAATGGAATTACTAAAAAGAAAATAAATAATACTGATACACATTGGCAGTAAGATCAACAAAAATATAGCATTCCCCATAATCTTTTCAGCTTCCTCTGGTTTCCTTTCTCCCAAACGAATAGATATCAGTGATGTAGCACCAACACCAATTAACACAGATACTGCCATAAGAATAAGCATAAGTGGGAAAGCTACAGTTGCGGCTGCAATTGCAATTGAGCCAACCCCTCGTCCTACAAATATTCGATCAATAATATTATACAGAGAATTTATGAGCATGGCGATTACTGCTGGCCAGGAGAACTTCCACAACAAATTATTAATTTTCCCATATCTAAGTTCATTTATATTGTCCATTTCTAATTCACCTTCTTAATCTTTTTGCACGAATTATTCAATTATAGTTTTCACAGAAGAAAGATTTATCTTTACCGTTGTTCCAACACCAACCTTAGAGGTAATGGTTATTGTATGTGAAAGCTTATCTAATATCTTTTTACAAAGATAAAGCCCTATTCCCGTTGCCTTCTTATCGGCACGTCCATTATATCCAGTAAAACCTTTTTCAAATACCCTTGGCAAATCTTCCTCTGCAATACCTACTCCCGTATCTTCAATTACAAGCACCTTTCTAGAAACATCCTCCATGTATATTGATATTTTTCCGCTGCTTGTATACTTTAATGCATTCCATAGTATTTGTTCAATTACAAATACCAGCCACTTTTCATCTGTAAGTACAGTACAATCCATTTCTTTTAAATCAAGGGCTATATTTTTCCTAACAAATACATGTGCGTACTTTCTTATAACTTGTTTTATAATCTGAAGTAAACTATAATCTTTAAGCACCAGATCTGATGAGGCACTATCAATCTTCAGGTACCCCAGCACCATTTCAACATACTGCTCAATTTTAAAGGTCTGCTCTAGCAGTTCCTTGTTTTGTTCAGTATACTCGCTTTGCAGTATTAACCTCATTGCTGCAATTGGTGTTTTAATTTGATGTGCCCAGAGGGTATAATAATCTATCATTTCTGACTGTTTGATATCTGTTTTTGAAATTAGTTCCGTACTTTTCTTATAAAGTGTGTGCAAAATATTCTGATAGTCAGCTTCAATTAAATTATTAGCTGCTGGCAGTTTATCTAACCCTATATTTATCTTTTTTTCAATAATACACAGCTCGTTATGCTTTTTATAGCACTTAATAAAATCGTAAATAATAAAAAGAAGAGCTGCAATTGATGATAAAAAGAAGGCATACAAAACTGGCTCAAGCTGCAGTGAATATAATGAAAATACTACAGCAAAGATTCCAACAAAAATGCCGTACATTATTATTGCTTTTTTATGACCTTTAACATAACATAATAAAAGCTGTAAAAAAGATTTTTCTTTCATATTATTCCACCATATACCCAATGCCTTTTTTTGTTTTAATAAAATCACAAATGCCAGCATCTGAAAGTTTTTTTCTAAGACGGGTGACATTAACAGTTAAAGTATTATCATCTATATAGCTGTCACTTTCCCAAAGCCTTGTCATAATAGCATCTCTTGGAACTACTTTTTCAACATTCTCAAGCAAAATTTGAAGTATCTTAAATTCATTTTTTGTAAGTTCAATTTTTTTATTTTCATATTCGATAGCAGCACTGCTTAAATTTAGCACTACACCATTATGCTCAATTATATCCATCTTTCCGCCAAAGGAATATGTCCTTCTTAATAATGCCTGCACCTTTGCCACAAGAATATTTAAATCAAAAGGTTTAGAAATAAAATCATCACCACCCATATTTACGGCCATAATGATATTCATATTATCGGACATGGAAGAGATAAAAATAATAGGAACCTTTGATATCCTGCGAATTTCGCTGCACCAATGATATCCATTAAAGAATGGCAGGGATATATCTAAAAGTACAAGATGCGGCTCAAATTTAATGAATTCTGCAGTAATGTCTTTGAAATCAGTTATAAATTCAGTTTCATAATTCCATCCATCAAGACAATTTTTCATTGACTTTGCAATTGCCATATCGTCCTCAACAATTAAAATTTTATACATATCCTACTCCCGTTATTTTGGTAAATTTCCTTTTTTATTATACAATAAATCTCTATTCTTTTCATATTATTTCATCTGATTTAAATATCATATTATGAGACAACGTATTCCACCTTCCTGTAAAAAGAACATATCCTTTTTTAATACCTTAGGATTAGAGATATCCTTTAATAAAGCAATATTTTCCTCATCAAGAAAAATACCATTACTTTTTAAAAGGTTCACCCATAAAACATTATCTACACTTTCATTCATGTAAAAAACTCTCCTCTTTCAAATATTCATTTACTTAAAGCATAGCATAAACTCTAAAATTTACATAGAAGGTATAAAGCATTAAATTTCTGGAATATCTAAAATCATAATTATACACTAAAAACTTTATATTTACTTATTTACATGAATACCTTCATATAAAACTGGTATTGCTGCTGCTGTAAGGAGCATACCCATAAAAGCAGGCGAAGCATGTCCAAGTGCTACATATATTTGACCGCCAATGATAGGTCCAATCATTCTTGCTAAAGCTTGAATAGATTGGCTGCCCCCTTGAATCCTCCCTTGTTCACTAGAAGCAACAGATTTTGAAAGCATCCCATTGAACGAAGGACCAAATATGGAATCACCAAAACCAAATATAAACATTCCAGCAATAAAAATAGGATAAAATGAGGACAAAGCTGATGCTGCAATAAAACCGTAACCTATAATCTCCGAAGCCATTCCAAGAACTGCTATCTGTTTATCACTGAGTTTTATCAAAAGCTTTGGCATTATTAAGCTTTGTGAAATGATGTCTTGAAATCCCATAATTGAAAACATAAGTCCAATTATCGCGGGTTCCCAATTGAAGGTATCCATTATAAATTGTGAAAAAACTGCTTGTAAAGACCCGTTAGGTATCCAAAGTAAGAATGCTGATACAAGCAGTCTTTTTAAGTTTTTCATTGAAAGTATGTTTACAAGCTGTGTAAATGGATTTAGTCTTACAAAGGTAATCTCTTTCAGTCTATTATTCTTATCAAGACTCTCAGGCATAAAAAAGAATCCATAAACAACATTCAATATAGTTATTATTGCTCCAAAATACATTGGAACAGAATAACCAAACTTAGCAAGTAATCCACCTAAAGTTGGTCCAATAACAGTACCTACACCTACAACTGCACTTGCCCATCCAAAGTATTTGGTTCTCTGATCTGGAGGAATGATATCTGCAAAGTATGCTAAAATAGTGCTTATGTCACCACCTGTTACGCCATCTATTATACGTCCAACAAATAGTATCCATAATGCTCCTCCTATACCAAAAACTAAATACCCCACCGCTGAACCCAAAAGGCATATTAAGAGCACTGGACGACGACCATATTTGTCACTGAAAGCTCCAAGTACTGGAGCTGCAAAAAACACACAAACTGCATAAACAGAGGTAAGCAGCGTAACCGCTATAGCTTGATTTTCAGAATTGCTTATATAAGGTTTAACTAAGAATGGAATCACAGGTGCTGCGATAGTGAAGCCTAATCCACAAAGGAACATAGATATAATACCAAATATTAAAGCCTTTTTATCTATAGTCTGTTCTGTGTTCAATTCTTTATATGATCTAAATATTGACATTTAAATTCTCCCTTCAAAAGTTATATTTTTGTTTCCTTGGCAACATAAATATTCTATCATTTTATTGTTTCCTTGTCAACAATAAAGCAGAGCTGTATAAAATCACTGATATTCCAGCGTTTTCATACAGCTCTGCTTTAAGTTATTTTTTGATACAATCACACTATTCAAAATCATTTTGATTTTTTATATCTAGACCTTGTTTCTTTATTTCTGCATCCAAGTGACTACTATACTTTTTCATGAAGCTAAGCATCATATCTAATTGTTCCTCAGTTACCTGTTCAAACACGGCTTTATCCCTCTCTTGAAACTCTTTATGCAGTTCCTCATGTATTTTATAAGTTTCCTGTCCCTGTTTAGTAAGCCTAAAATAAATTTCTTTCTTATTATCTGGCTTCTGATAGCTTTCAATTGCCCCTTTTTTTATGAGCTTCTTAGTTATTTTACTTATAGCACCCCTAGTCATATAAAAGGCTTCAGCAAGTTTTGTTACGTTAGAATCTTCATTTTCTCCAATGTATTCTATGCAATGCACTTCAGAAGACGTATATTCTTTAAGACTAATTTCCATCTTAAACTTATTAAGTAAAACCATTTTATTATATACATCACTAAAACCCTTTATAATATGTTCCGCTTTATTCATATTCATGGTTTGTCCTCCCATCTGTTGACACATTAACAATATTATATTAAACTTTTGTTTCTATTTCAACAATATTGAAACTCATCTATTTTTCAAAACAATTTGTCATCTTAACTGTTAAAATTAGTTGCTCACGCAGATTTGGAAAGAACAACTTTTTATCGCAACTTTACTTCAAAAAAAGATGTGCTAGAATCTTATCTAAAAAATTTATTGCTTCACAATATTTTTAAAAGTGTTGACCCTAACATTATGTCATAGTGTAATATATAATCAAGGGTTAAAAATACTAATAAAACTCATGCCGGCAGAGTATTAGGCAGTATTAAAGCTCTAAAATCAAAATTTGAGGTGAAGTTATGAGAACAGTAAAACAGGTTTCGGATTTAACAGGAATAAGTGTGCGTATGCTGCACCACTACGATAAAATTGGATTATTAAAACCAACTAAATTGACAGAAGCAGGTTATAGGCTTTATGACGATGAAGCTCTTGAAACTCTGCAGCAGATTTTATTTTTTAAGGAACTTGATTTACCACTAAAGGAAATTAAAGAAATCCTAACAAGTCCTCACTTCGATAAGATGGAAGCACTAAAAAATCATAAGAAACTAATCATTTTAAAACGAGATAGATTAAATGGTTTGATAGAGCTTATAAATAAAACCTTAAAAGGAGCGAATACAATGAGTTTTAAAGAATTTGATATGAGTGAATATTATAATGTATTAGAAGAATTCAAGAAAGAAAATAAAGATAGAGTAATTAAAAGCTGGGGAAGTATAGATAAATTTGATGAAATGATTGAAACAATGAAAGCTAATGAATCTGAAATTGCTAAAAGTGCTATAAAGCAATATGGAAGTATTGAGAGATATATTGAAGCTGCAAAGAAAAACATCAACAATAGTGTTATGAAGAATATAGCAAAGCAATATGATAAGTTTAAAAAAGACTGCTTGGAAAATAATCATCCCAAATTAGGAGAACTATACAAAAAGCTTGTATCTGACCTAAGCAAAGATCCTTTTTCAAAGGAAATCCAGCAAATTGCTGAAGAAATAACAAATACAGCTAAAAAAGATTACGAAATTTTTAAAAGTGATAGAGGAGACGATCGGTGGTACTATATGTCAAAGAGTTATTTACTAAATCCTGAGTGGATAGAAGCCTTCGATAAGAAATATGGCAGCGGTGCATGTAAATTCATTGGAGAAGCTCTAAAATTTTATTTAAAAGATAATCAACCTAAATTGGAGAAACTATATGAAAAGCTTGCATCTGATTTAAGCAAAGATCCTTTTTCAAAAGAGATTCAAAAAATTGTTTCTGAAATTGCAGATACATACAAAAAACAGCATAAAGCTTTAAACGTGGATATGGGAGATAACTTTTTGGGAACTATGGCTGACCTTTATTCAAAACCCGCATATATCAAAGTCTTTGATGAGAAGCACAAAAGTGGTGCCTCTAAATTTATTGGAGAAGCCCTAAAATTTTATTCTGAAAATAGTAAGTAAATAATTAATCAAAAGGGTATGTGGGATATGTAGAAATATCCTGCATCCCCCTACCCATCTCAATATCAATTCATTTTTAACACATAATATACAATTTAGTACATTACTACTCACCAATCTTTTCTACTTTATTATTCTGTTTAACACAATTTTTTTCACATGAAGTATGACAACTGATCCAATTGTTAATATCATAAAAATTATCATTACTTTCTTTACTTGACAATAAAAAATAGCGGGACTATACTTAGTAAGTACTTACTAAGTAATAAATATTTACATTACAGGAGGATAAAATTGAAAAGTAATTCAAAATCAAGGATGAGCCGTGAAGAAAGAGCAGAACAAATTGTAAGCATTGGGAAAGAACTTATGTTAAAAAAAGGATATGGCTTTACTGCCAAAGATATTGCAAATGCTATTGGAATTAGTGAAACTATGATATACTGCATTTTCCCTAATAAGAAAAAAATAATTGAAGCTATATATTCTAAAATTTTTACTTCGATAGAAATTTTAGGAATTCCCAAAGAAGCAAGTGAGAATTATCGAACTGAACTTATAGATTATTTTATGTGCTTTTATAAAAATGTTACCGAAAGAAACATGTTAGAGTTTCATTATCTCTATGCTATGGATAAATCCGGAAACAGGCCAGATCTTTCTCTACTTGAAAAATCAGCTCCAAATTTAAATGGTCCTCTAGAAAATTATATAATTTCAGGTATAAATAAAGGTTATTTCAGAAAAGTTAATGCAGAATCTGCAGCAGAATTCATATATAGTGCTTTTTTCAATTTTGTTTTTTTTCATGAACTTTTTTTAAGAGAAAAACTTTCTGATGAAGAACTAAAGTGCAAAATTAGTACGTTTATAGACCTTTTCATAAATGGAATAAATAAAATTTAATTAGGAGATGTTTAATTTGAAAAAAATATTGTTTACACCAGGCATAGCCTCTATAGAAGCTTTGGGTAGTATAACCAGATTAATTGCTATAGCAGACGAAATTAAAAAAAAGCAGCAAGACTGCAGCATACTATTTAGAGCTGCAGGAAGAGAAGCTGACTATGCCGCAGCCTGTGAATATAAAGTTATACAGGGATATAAGCCACCTATACCAAAATTATGGCAGCAAAAAAATTGTAATACTGTTAATAAGTGCAGGAGCAATAACTCCAGATATGTACCAAAAAATAATTTTAGATACTTTCCTAGGTTCAGAATTCGATGTTATAGTTACAGCAGGAGGAAATCCTAGATTTAAGGCTAGTACGAACTCTAATACTGGAAATGTACACTTTATGAATATGGTTCCATCAGACAAAGTTCTAAAAATGGCAGACATTGCTATTCATCATGGTGGTCAAAATACAACAGTACAATGCATTGAAAATGAAGTACCTGCAATTATTTTTCCTGGAAAGCATTTTGAACGCTACTTTAATGCTGAGAAGGCTTCTGAAATAGGTTGTGCATTAAATCCTAGTATATATAATTTCAATAAGGAATTTCTTTTAAAAATGTGTACAAAAATTATTAAAGATAACACCTTTAAACAAAATCTTAAAATATATTCAGCTAAAATAAAAAGCTTGGGTGGTGCAGCTAAAGCAGCAGATTTTATATTAAATTATTAAATTCATATGATAATTTACTAGTATTTTAAATAAAATTCACTTCAAATCTGAGATCTAAGCACAATGGAAGTATATCTATTACAAAATTTCTTTTTAAGGTCAGAAAGCTTAAAAGGTATACCTCCTAAACTATTATTATTCATGTTCCATTCTGTAATCCTAGATTTATACATTTAATATCAGTTGAGTAGGTTTATATCCCTTAAGAATAAGTCCAATCATCTTCTCCTTTATTAAATCATAGCTATTAAAAATCACTTTAGCATTTTCTACATCATGGTAAACCTTCCAATAACCTATCATCTTACACTTTATACTAGGACAATCTACAAATGTTATTACATCTTCTATAGGGTACCCTAGAAATACGCCTATCTCGTGTGGGCATATTTTCTGAAACCTTTTTCTCAAATGGTATAAACATTGGTTAAGATCCATTTCATTTGTATATCCAAACCTATTTAGAAAATCTATATTTTTTTGACATTTTATACTTGTTTCCAACATTTTATCGTTATAGAATAATACTATTATATTTTTTTTATTCCTGCACAATTCAAAAAAACTAATCTTTAAATTTTCTTTTATTCTATCCTTATATTCTTCCCATATTAAATTTAGCTTTCTTCCATTATCACTAAATATAATGAGGGAGGCTATTTTTTGTCTTTTTAAAGTTGGAGCACAATGGCATATTATCACATACAATAAGTATTCAAAGTCATTATACTCATTAATTATATTAAAAAATTTATTTACTTGTTCTCTACTCATAAACAACCTCCCTTATATTTAAAAATTTTTATTTCTCTGCTAATGCCTCGCCTAATTTTTTGCATTTTTCTAGTCCATCATCATTTGGTTCTTCATTTATTATAAGGCTTTCTTCTACGAGATTTGCTCCGTACTCCTTCATCTGCCCTTCCCAGTTAGTCATCCAATCTCCACTACCCCAACCATATGAACCAAATAATGCAATATCTTTATCTTTAACATCCTGTAAAATGGATTCTATGAATGGTTCCATTTCGTTTTCTTCAAGCTGTTCATCGCCCATTGCCGGGCATCCAAAAGCAACAACATCTGCACCTGACACGTCTTCTAAACTTGCTTCGCTTACACCAACGAGTTTAACATCTGTATTTTCACTTTTGGCTCCTTCTTGTATTGCTTTTGCCATAATCTCAGTATTTCCTGTACCGCTCCAATAAATAATTGATATTTTTTTCATAACTTAATCCTCCTTGTAATTGATTTTATTTGTTGACTATCATTATCAATGTGAAAGCAATTTTTATTCCTACACTGCTGCTTTTCCCTTCTCCGTAAGTTTCCATAAATCTATACTTATATTGTCTTTACCACTGCAGCAACTTTTTTTCTTTTTTAAATCACAGCATCCACAATCACAACCTGATGAAGCATTCATATTATCTCGCTTTATATATCCAAGTCTTTCAAGCTGCGATATCATTTGTTCAACCATGCCTTCATCTATTCCAAGTTCTTTAGCCATAATTTTATTTGAATACAATCCTCCTTTTGAGAGTCTCTTCAAAATTTTCATAATCACAAAAATCATCCTTTCGTATTTCTTGATGATACTGACATTCATTCTCATCAAAAGTATAATCTAAACAAATCCCATCAATCTTCCTGCCTGATATACTATTACTGCACATATCCACCCAATTGCACAAGTATACCCTACTGCTGCCCATGCCCATTTACTTGAATTTGTTTCACCTTTTACTGCTCCTATAGTTGCAACACATGGTACATATAAAAGGCACATTACCATAAATGACATTGCTGTAAGCGGTGTAAAAGTATTTTGTATTGCATGGAAAAGATGTACTCCTTCGTCTACTCCATAAATTGTTCCAAAAGTACCAACAACAGCTTCTTTAGCTGCAAACCCTGTAATAAGTGCAACTCCTGCCTGCCATGTTCCAAAGCCTGCTGGTTTAAATATTGGTGCTATAATCGCTCCTAATCTTGCTAATATTGTTTTATCCTGCGCTGCACCTGCTGGTAAATTAGTAAGTACCCAAATAACTATACACACAATCAGAATAATAGTTCCTGCCTTCTTTAAGAAATGACTTGATTTTTCCCACATATGAATTAAAATTCCTTTAAGTGTTGGTATACGATAAGGAGGTAATTCCATAACAAAATATGAATTTTCACCTTTAAATACCTTTGAACTTAAAAATTTACCCATTAGTATTGCAACTGTAATACCTAAAGCATAAAGTATAAACACTATAAGTCCACCTTCGCTAAATATTCCTATTTTTTTGTTTGTAAAGAACGCTCCAATAAACAGTCCATAAATTTCAAGTCTTGCTGGACACGACATAAAAGGGCTTATTAAAATAGCTATCATTCTATCCTTTTTGTTTTCAAGAGTTCTTGCTGACATTATTCCTGCAACATTACAGCCTGATCCAATTATAAGTGACACTGCTGTTTTACCATGGAGCCCAACTGCATGCATAAGCCTGTCCATTACATAAGCAGCTCTTGCCATATATCCGCTGTCTTCCAGAAGGGATATCAAGAAAAACATTATCAAAATCATAGGAAAAAATCCAAGAACTGAACCAACACCACCAAAAATACCATCTCTAACAAAATCAGCCAAAAGTTCAGGTGCTCCTATATGCTGAAGTCCAAAATCCACACTAGCCCCAAGCTTACCTATACAGTTATTTACTAAATCCGCAAGCGATCCATTACCAAGTCCTATTGAAATCTGATAAACTCCAAACATTATAAGTGCAAATATAGGTATTCCAAGCCACTTATTAGTAATTACCTTATCTATTTTATCCGAAACAGTTTCTTTAACAACTGTATTTTTCTTTACACTATCTTTAACAACACTGCTTATCTTTTCATACCTTTTGTCAATTATAAAAGCATCCGGCTCATAGCCAATGGATTTAGTAATTTTTTCTATACTATTTTGAACCTGTTTCTTTACTGCATTTGTTTTTACTTTCTGTCCCACATATTTATTTATATATTCATCATTTTCAATAAGCTTCAATGCTGTCCAAGAAGATGGATATTCAAGAGCTGCAGCTGCTTCTGAAAAAGCAACTTCTATTTTTCCTGTTTCTCTTTCTATTTCAGAGCCATAATCAATTTTATATAAATTATACTCTTTTAAATCTCCGAGCTTAACAGCTTCACTTAATAATTCATTTATTCCCTGACCTTTAGTTGCTACTGTTGGAACTGCTGGTATTCCAATAGCACTGGACAATTTTTTTGCATCGATTTGTATATCTTTATTTTTAGCTTCATCCATCATATTAAGTGCTAAAACTACTTTAGCTCCAGTTTCAAGAATCTGCATCGTAAGATATAAATTTCTTTCAAGATTACAAGAATCTACTACATTAATAACCACATCTGGTTTTTCTTTAAGTATAAAATCACGGGCTACAACTTCATCCTCTGAATATGCCCCTAAACTATATGTTCCTGGCAAATCAACTATTGTTATATCTCTACCTTGAAATTTTAATTTTCCCTCCTTTTTTTCAACTGTAACACCCGGCCAATTCCCCACATGCTGTCTTGATCCTGTAAGTTCATTAAATAAACTAGTTTTACCACAGTTAGGATTGCCCGCTAAAGCAATAACCAAATTTTTATTCATCATCAAGCCTCCAATATATTAACTCTAAACTTCTCTAACCATAACTTTTTGTGCCATTGAACGTCCAAGTACAAGTCTGGTTTCACCAAGTTTTACTACTAAATGTCCTATGTCATTATTCATTATTTCAATTATAGTTCCCTTACTAAGTCCCATTTCCATAAGCTTCTTGCACATAATTTCACTTCCAACTACATCTTTTATTTCAGCGCTTCTCCCCATTGAAACAGCATTTAAAGGCATATTGCTTTCAATCATATGAATCACCTCCTAACAAATTTTTTATACTAGTTCTACTAAAATATCTTTTGCTTCATTTTTTCTTAAACTTAAGCTGTATCCTCTAACTTGAAGTTCTATCGGATCACCCATGGGTGCCTTTCCTGCCACAATAATTTCAGTTCCTCTTACAATACCCATGTCCATAATTTTTTTTCTTACTTTACTTTCAGGTAATATTTGAACTACCTTAACTCTTGATTTAATTTTAACTTCATTAAGTCCTATACTATTGGCCATAATATCACTCTCCTAAAAATAGTAAAATTTTATGTACAGTTTTATAATTGATATTGATAATCATAATCAACTATATTATATATACTAGTACTTACTTCTAAATATGTCAATAGCAGATTTGCTTATATATTCTATAATAAATGAGCAAATTTCATAACAAATTATGGAATTAAAGTAGACATTCATAACCATCTTATTGTATTATATTTCTGCTAGAAAACATAAACAAAGGATGAATATAAATGTCTACAGAAAATAATA
>NZ_LITT01000007.1 GCF_001636845.1 Clostridium ljungdahlii | reverse complement strand
ATGGAGAACTTCTTGTATTTTAAGTATTTTAAAATTACTGCGGATGCAGGTTATGAAAGTGAAGAAAACTATGTTTATGTTAAAGAGAACGGACAGTTATCATATATTAAACCAGCAAATTATGAAATATCAAAAACAAGAAAATATAAAAATGATATAAGCCGGATAGAAAATATGAAATACGACAAATTGGGTGATTATTATACTTGTAAAAATAATAAGGAGTTAACTGTAAATAGAATAATAAAAAGGAAGAGCCGGACTGGCTATGTAAGTGAAAAAACAATCTATACATGTGAAGATTGCAATAACTGTAAAATTCCATTAGAAGAAAGAGTCAAAAATCTTGAAACTTCAAAGCTGTTCAACATGCTTCACAAAGAGAATCTTGAAAGAATTGTGAGTGAAGAAGGTTAGGAGTTAAGAATGAATCGAAGTATCCAAGCTGAAGGTTCTTTTGCAGAGATAAAACAGGATATGGGATTCCGTAGATATCTAAGTAAAGGTAAAAAGAATATTTTGGCGGAAAATGTTCTATTAGCGATGGCACATAATATAAATAAGCTTCATAATAAAATTCAGTCAGCCAGAACAGGGACACATCTTTTTCAACTTGAAAAGAGCGCTTAATTTTAAAATTTTAAAGGCTTCGTAAATAAAAAAAGTCTTAATATCGAAGGCTTATTAAATTGCGTCATTTTTTAGTTATCAAGTTTATTTTGCTTTAAATTATCGTGTGAATTTCTATAAAATGTTAAAAAAGCACTGTTGCATTAGCATAATTTTTTATGCTAATGCAACAGCCCCTACTGGTTAAAACTTATGTTATAATAATTAATAGGAGAATTGGTGTTTTTAGTTGGTCACTCCCCGGGATTTTATCTCTCCCAAAGAGGTCGTTACGGTTAATCTAGCAGCAGAGACCAGCTATGAGAAGTCAATAGATTCTAAAAAAAATTTATAAAATATTTAAATGTGTAAATTCGTAAGAGTAATTTATTACGACAAGTTAATAAATTTTGCAGGAGGGCAATTATGGTAGAAATGACTAATTCTAAAAAGTGGGGAATAGGAAGTTCATCGTTGATAATTTCTATATTCTCTATCATGTTTTCATTTACTTTTATTAATGGAAAATATATAGGGGAGTATATTTTAAATGAACTTGGAGTATCTTTTCCAATAGGAATAATTTCTTTGGCTCTATTTTGCATGTCACTATTTATTGGACATAAATATAAAAACGATTACTTAGCCAAATCTGGAAAAATAGTATCTATAATATTTATTCTCTTAATAATTATATTATCAATAATAAGTTCATTGTTTTCTTAAGCTGTACCGTAACTATAAAATATTGCAAATTAGAAGGCCTTTATATTTAAGGAGACTACAATGAGAACAGAACAAGAAATGTTTAATTTAATATTGAATATAGCAAAGAATGATAAAAGAATTCGTGCAGTTTACATGAGTGGCTCAAGGACAAATCCAAATGCTATAAAACATATTTTTCAGGATTATGATATTGTATATGTTGTTGAAGAAACAAAGTCATTTCGTGAACGAAAAGATTGGATTAACCAATTTGGTGAACGATTATATATGCAATATCCTGAAGAAAATTCTTATTATAAACATGATGTTGATAATTGTTATGGATGGCTTATTCAATTTTGTGATGGAAATCGTCTTGACTTACACGTATGCACAGTATCACATGTGCTAAAAGAAATTAAAGGTGACAGACTTTGCAGAATATTACTTGATAAAGATAAATGCTTACCCAATATGCCAGAGCCAACAGATAAGGATTATAGGGTTAGGAAACCAACAGAATATAATTTTTTTGATACATGTAATGAATTTTGGTGGTGTCTTAATAATGTGGCAAAGGGATTATGGCGTGAAGAAATACCATATGTAATGGATATGATAAACTATTGTGTTCGCCCACAGTTAATTCATTTAATGGAGTGGGAAATAGGATTCAAAACAAATTTTACTGTTAGTGTTGGAAAATCAGGGAAATATATGTATAGGTGGTTAGAAAACCAGACGTGGGATACATTCTTAAAAACATATCCTTCCGGACAAATGAAATGTATTTGGAAATCAGTTTTTATTATGTGTGATTTATTTAATGATATAGCCAAAGATATAGCATGTAAAATGAATATTAATTATAACGAAATTGAAGCAAATAATAGTTTAAAGTTTTTAAAAGATGTGTATTTATTACCTAAAAATGCAAAAAAAATATATTGAAACTAATTAGTTTACAGTTTTCTTATTTTGTTTACTAATAAAAAGGCAGAGTTATGCCTTTTTTATTTTAGATGAAGATTAAAAACGAATAATAAGGAAGTATTTTGAGCAAAGCAAATAAACTATTAAAATAACTAATAGCTAAAATTTTACATAAAGCTATTAGTCTAGTTATAATATTGCTTAGCTAATAGGGACATAATCCTTGTTATCTCTCATAACAGCAAAAACAATACGTGTTAATTTATTAGACGTAGCTCCTACGGCAACTAAATGATGTTTACCCTCACTTCGCTTTTTATTATAATATTCATTAAGAGGACTATCATGTAAGACACATGTTGAAGCAGATAAAAATAAGGCACGTCTAAGGTACGGTGATCCTCTTTTAGACATTTTATTTTTATTAGATAGAAATTGTCCTGATTGCTTAACAGTTGGACCAATTCCAGGAATAGTTGTTAGATGACAGTCAAATTGACTATAATAAAACTCAATTTCTGAATCTAGAGATTTCATTTGTTTTTCAAGGAATAGTACTTGACTAATAAGTTGTTCTATTTGAAACTTAAAAACTTTTTTAGCTATCTTAATGCCAAAAGTATTTTTAGCTGCATTTTGAATCTCCTCAGCCTTATTAAAACCAAGTCTTCCCTTACTTTTTGTCTTCAATAGTTCAGTTAAATCATTTATATCCAACTCTAATACTCCTTCTGGAGTTTGGCATTTTTCGAGAACAGCTTTAGAACTTACGCCCCAAATATCAGAAAATAACTTATTATATTCAGGAAAAATTTGATCAAGCACTGTAACGATTATTTAGATAGAATCCTCTCATCTATACAAGTTACAGCCTAGTTCGATATATGAAAAATTGTAAAAATACAATTGACATCCAGCTCATACGCAACATCTCGCAAAGAAGAGGCAGCAGTCTCTGCTCCAAGGTCAAAAAGCCTCATGGGGGTGGGTGTAAACCTCTATCTATACGAGAATATTGTCTCAAAAGATGAGTTATTAAACAATAGTTATATAAATGAACTTTAGAACTATAAAGATGTTATATAGATTAAAGTTTTAGGCAGGGAAACTATTATTTAATGTTTACATGTTTATCATACTAGGGGATGACGTATATGAGTACTGAATTTGCAATTACTGCTATGATATGTAGTACAGCAATAATTATATTTGGAATTTTTGCCGTACTTGCACATTCAAAAGAAAAAGCTATCCTCAAGTATAAGAATAGCTCTAAAAATAGCAATAAAGAATTATTTATCAACATTAATAATGATAAAGATTCAGGATCTAAAAAATTAAGATGAGCTCTCGCAAAGCACATCTTAATTGATTAAAAATACTTAGACAATTTTAAAACCGTAACGGCTTCTTTTAGATATATTATATCACATTTTGTGTCTTTTTAATCATATTTTTTCAATAATAGCAAGCATAAAATAACGAGTATAAACTGAAAATACTGAGTACTCTATAATTGTTTTTATTATTGAGCCACATTTGATACATTACCTTCAACTGATGTACCAGTATTTTGTACAGTATTTGATATGTTTTGTTCAATGGAAATATTATCCAATTTTTTGATAGTACCCACTACATCAGCAATGTCCTTACTCGAATCAAAGGCGGGAGCTAATAACTTACTATCCTTAACCTCTGAATTAATTTTTCCGCAAATAGTCTCCCTGAAGTGATGTCTACATTGTCACCACCTGCCTATTCGTTTTGTTTTGGAATTAAAAAAAGCCTTATTTTTAATCAATATTTGCTTCCCTTTTCACCTATCTTTAACTAAATTTCTTATTCCATTTATATAAATATTATTGGCACGTGTTATTTATACGTGTTATAATGTAATTGTAAGGAGGAAGGGGATGAAACCAAAGCAAATACTTAAACTTCTGAATGATAAAGGATGGATAATAAAACATCAAGGCGGTTCACATATTCAATTAATTCATCCTGATATACCTGGTAAAGTAACAATACCAAATCATAATAAAGACCTTAAACCAGGAACCCTAAACTCAATACTTAAGCAAGCAGGGCTAAAATAAAGCCCTCTTGCAAAAGTTCATATATAATTTCTAAAAAGGAGGCTGTACTCAATGGACAAATATATTTATCCTGCTTTATTTGAGTCTTCAGAAGATGGCGGCTACTGCATAACATTTCCTGATCTACCTGGATGCATAACTGAAGGTGATACTTTAACTGAAGCTCTTACAATGGCAAAAGATGCATTAGAACTTCATTTATATGGTATGGAAGATGATAATGATGAAATTCCAACCCCTACACCACCGGAGAAAATTAAAACACAACTAGGAAGTTTTGTTGTTCCTATAGAGGCTTATATGCCGTTGATACGTGAAGAAATGGCAAATAAGGCAGTGAAAAAGACTTTAACAATTCCTTCATGGTTAAATAAAATAGCTGAAGAAAAAAAGATTAATTTTTCTCAAGTCTTACAATCTGCATTAAAAGACCAACTTAATATTAAAAACTAAGTAGAGTGGATGAACAATTCCTCTCTACTTTTACTACCCGCAAAATAAGCACCCTAGATGATGGATGCCTATCTTTACATTGAATTTTATTCTATTACTTCAATTATTTATATTTAAATAGCTTTACACGTCTAATAAGACGTGTTATAATATAGTCGTAGGAGGGAAATAAATGAAATCTTACTCGTCAAGGGAAGTAATGAAAATACTTGAAGAACATGGATGGTACTTAAAAAGAATTGTTGGTGATCATTATCAATATACAGATGGCCATAAGCTAACAACAGTAAGACATCCAGTAAAAGATTTAGGATTAAATAACATAAAGAGTATCCAAAAACAAACAGGGATTAAATTTACTTAATCCCTCCCTTTTCCCTTGAGAGTTCAATATATATTATTCCTATAGGAGGTCAATCTAATATGAAAAAAGATATTTATATTTATCCGGCTATATTAACTCAATATAAAAATGATATAGGTATTACATTTCCTGATTTACCTGGTTGTGTATCAAATGCTGATAATATGGATGAAGCTGTTAAAAGCGCTAAAGAAGTTTTAGCTCTTCACCTATTTGGCATGGAAGAAGATAATATTGAAATACCTTCTCCATCCTCTATCAGTAAAATAAAACTAGATAAAAATCAGATACCTTTATTAGTTGACGTTTATATGCCACTATATCGTGAAGCAATCCAAAACACTTCTGTTAAAACAACTGTAACTATGCCTCAGTGGTTAAAATTCTTGGCTGAAAAAAACAATATTAATTTTTCTCAAGTTATTCAAACCGCACTTAAACAAAAACTTAATATTAATGGATAACTTAAAAGATGGATGTGACAATTAAACATATCCATCTTTTTTATAACGCAAAATAAGCACCCTAAATAACGAATGCCTATTTTACATTAGAATATTAAGGCAATACAATTTAATATACTGTCTTCTGGCAGTTGCACTTAAGTTTAACGTGCCCTGCAACTACAGGCACAGTCGGTAATTACCTCTACTTAAATGATTTTTTAATTTATTTTTAGTTAATCCTTAAATGTCTAATATATATTGAAATCTCAAATGATATATTTGTATATCCATCAAAGGCAATCATTTCATGATTAGGTTCAGATATTACTTCAATTACACAATTTCTATCTAATTTTTCATGTTCCAGTTTTATTTCTTCTACTTTATTTTCTATATCTTCTAATTTATTTGCACTATAAGTTATAATAGAATTCGGAAAATTATACACCATACTCACCCTTTCAAATAATTGTTTCTATTTTCGCTAAGGTTATTTCTTATGCATTTTCATATTCATTTCATTTATATATACGAAACACGCATCACTTTTTAGGGTATCATTAAGAAAATCTTTTAATAACTTTAAATTATTTATGTTTTAAAGTATCTTTAATTCTTTTACATCTGCAATTCTTCATCAAGCTTAATACATCAGAAAAGGAGAGATAAAAACCTTCCCCTTTTTCTAATTGTTGGTTTTTCTTTTAGCTATTTTACCATATTCATTTAGTGCTGAACCTAGCTTTTGACTTGCAACAACTATTTCCTTAGAACACTTATAAGTATATATGGTATTTGTTACGATTTAATGTAATGCAAGTAGATTATTTATTTTTTGAATATCCTGTAAATAATATAAGGATAACCACGAGCTTTAACCAGTGCTTATCTTCGTTTATACAATATATTAATTTTTATTTATCGACTATATGCCTTTTGTATCTGATTAATGTTCATTACCTCAGTATGAATAGGACCATTCTCTCCAATTACTACTGCAAACGCACCTTTGATTTTATTAATATCTAGCGGTTTTAAAAGAACATGAATTAAAACAAAAACTAGAAAAAATGAAAGCTGGCAATTCTTATGAGGATAATAACCTTGTTTTCGCCACTGCCCTTGGAAAACCTACAGATGCAAAAAACTTATTTGGAAGTTATAAAAACTTATTAGCAAAAGCTAAAATAGAGCATAAAAAATTTCATTGTTTAAGGTATACTTGTGCTACAAAATTATTTGGGGCTGGGACTCCTCTAAAAACTGTCCAAGCTCTACTTGGACATAGCAACATAGAAACAACAGCTGATATTTATACTCATGTAATGCCAAAGCAAAAAATCAATGCTGCAGAAAAGTTAAATGACATTATATAAATAAATTGAAATATTACTAATTCTATAATATTAAATTCATATAAAATATACACATATCTATAGTCACCTAAAACTTATGTGGGAAAAATGTGGGAAGCTAAAAAAATAAGAGCTTTTGAAATCCTTCAAAACACTCTTATTTAACCATTTGGTAGTCCCTAGGAGAATCGAACTCCTGATTTTATTTTTAATATATTACAATTATATATGATTTTCTGTAAGTCTCTGATTATAAAGGCTTTCTAGCTATAATAAAATATTATTATATATATTAATCTAAAACTATGGTGTAAATATGGTGTAAATATGATTTGTTTCTAAGACAAAGTCATACCACTGTTTTTAAGTAACATTTATTCTTATTTAGATTACCAAAATAAAAGGCACTTATTATTAAAAAGTACCTTTTTCATGACTTTTTATCCAGTTAACTACATTCTCTTGATCTATCTTACTAGATGCAATATCTATAGCAAAATTCACAAGTTCATTTTGACTAAATCTTATCTTTATGTCGTTATATTCAAGAAGTACTAACATAACATAAATTCCAGTCCTCTTATTTCCATCTACAAATGCATGATTTTTTATTATATTGAAACATATATTTGCACACTTTGATTCAATAGTTGGATATAAATCTTGTCCACAAAAAGTAGCTTTAGAATTTTCAACTGATGACTCCAAAATTTCTAAGTCTCTTACTCCACTTGTTCCTCCAGTAGTTCTTATCAATCTAGCATGAAGTTTTAAAATATAATCAACGGTAATATACTTCATCTATTTGCTAATTCCTTAAACGCCTCTATATTGTCATCTAAAATTTTATCAGCAATTTTATCAAGGGTTTGATCCTCAGATAATGCGTCTTTACTAAATTTATCAAAATCCAAAATAACATATCTAGGTTTATTATTTTTCATTATAACAACTGATTTATCTTCATCAACTATTTTTGCTACCTTGGAAAAATTCTTATTCGCTTCTGATATTGAAATCATTTTATTTGTATTAACAAGCATTTGAATCCCTCCTCAACTATAATATATTTATATTATAACACAAATAGGATAAATTTATCCTATTTTATAAAATTTAATTTTTTAATAGTTTCTAATAATCAGTTCACTATATTTATGCTCTTTGTTTTTATACTTACCTACAAGATTATGATTTCTCTCAACTTCCTCTATAATAAAATTTTTATATAAATTTCTTACAAATTCGCAATCATTATAAGAAAGAATAAATTTACCTTTTACATTATTTAAGCAATCATATAATCTTACATGATCCTCTTCTGAGAACTTATTCTGATAGTATCTTTCAGTACCATAGTATGGAGGATCTAAATATATGAGTGCGTCTTTTTTATCATAAACTTTGAGTAAATCCTCAAAATCCTTATTTTCAATAACTACTCCTGAAAGCCTTTCCTGGATATCAGTAAGATATTTAATCATTACATTAACATCTTTTTTAACGCATCCGTAGGACTTATGATCACTTCCATAGCTTGTCTTAATTAGCATAAAAAATCGTGCTGCCCTTTGTATATCTGTCATTCCTCTAGTGTTGTATTGGCTAACAAAATCATAAAATAGTTCTCTTGAATTAAGCATAAATGAAAGCTCTCTTTGTAATTCTCCACAATGAAATTTCACGCATTTAAATAAATTTACCAGATCACCGTTTATGTCATTGTATACTTCCATGTTAGCTTGTTTATCTTTTGAAAATAAAACCCATGCTGCACCTCCAAATACCTCTATGTATCTATTAAATTTTTCTGGAAATCTTTTAACTATTTCTTTTCTTAATAATTTCTTTCCACCTATCCATCCTATAAAACTATTCATATATTACCTCCTCTATTCCAGATAATACTATTATATACGAACATATGTTCTATTTCAAGAAAAAAAAATAAAGCCTTCTTTTAGAAAAAGTGGCTTTATTTCTTATTTTTATTTTCTTTATTCTTATACTGCTCATCAATTAATGCATTAAAATTAATCGGTGGTAAAACTATTGGTCGAATTTCTGCTTGAGCCGTTATAGTTGTAATTAAACTTCTTAAATACGGAAATAAAATTGCTAATGATTGTTTTGTAAAAAACTTTTCATTTTCTTTATTATTAGGTCTCATACTAAAAATTCCACACAGCGAGACATCAATAGACAATGCATTCTCTTCCTTGTCATTTATTTCTACTTTAACATTAACTTTAGTTTTTGATTTATCTTCAGAATCTGCAATTTCATATCCAACTTTAATATCAAACTTTGAATTCTTTTCAGAATAATTATCAGATCTATTGAATGATATATTTTGAGCATATATTTTATGTAATTTTAGTTTACAATTATCGGTATTAGCTTGTACATCTTTCATTATGCCGCGTCCTCTCCATTATTAAAAACATCGTAAACATCATAGTCTTTGAGTTCTAATAATTCATTTGATTTTCTTGACTTAATAGTCTTAGAAAAAATTACATTCTCTACTTCTGAAATTAGTCCTGAAAATTTTTCATTCACAATTTCATCATTATTTATGTTTCCACAATATATAGTATTATCATCCTCATAAGGGCAATCTTCAATCCCTGATTCTACCAATAAGTTTTCTAATTCTTCATCACTTAGGGCATTAAGTTTTAAGTTTACCTCCTCAAAATATTTATTTACATCCATCATTCTCTACCTCCTTAATACTATATCTATCTATACAATTTCTATTTCTTACTGATAATTGAATTTCCATAGGTTGTATGTTAGTTCTAGGGGCGTATCCAACCTTAGGTATTGGAAAAGCAGCTCTTACAACATCATATGGATTTAATTTATACATTACATCAAGTATTACTGAATTCATTAATTGTCGTTTTTTACCGTTTTTTAATTTCAAAAATCTACTCTTAAGTTCTGTAGCATATGCTTGAAATTTATCAAATGTATTTATATCAATCAAATCAATTACTCTTTCGGCAGAAATAGTTGCTTTTAAAACTGACCAATTTTTATATTTTCTGGCCTTTGTGCAAAAATTAATTGCTTGTTTCATATCATCTTGAAAAAAATATACGCCAATGCCCAACCATTCTTCTTCGCCATGAGATGTATTAAAAGAACGAGATTTCAAAATTGATTTTGCTTTTTCAGTTTCAGTTCCATGATATCCAATAAAAACTCTTTTTCCATTATTCATGTATATTCAATCCTATCCAAAATGATTACCAATTTATGAAAATTTATACAAAAGTAATATTTTATCATAAATATTAGCTTGTCCATAGTAAAATTTTTAAATATATTTTTGTACTTATTCGTATCTATTCGTATCTTATTGTATATATATTATACTTCTACGTCTTAAAACTCTCAAAGTTCGCTTGCAACGAACAACTATATAACATCGTCACTATGCTTAAATTTTCCACCTACTTCTAATAATTGCTTATAATTTCTTATAAGCGCTTATAGTTGCTTATAAGTGCTTATAGTTTCACACAAATACCTTAAGTAAAAATATAAAAATTCTAGAATAGCTTTTACACTATTCTAGAATTAAAATTTTACCAAGCTACATTTGTATTTTGTACAGGAGTTACAGTATTCTATATAGTATCAATTTTTATTTAAATCAATTAATTTTTATCCCTATATAGCCTACAAATTTCACTATGTTTTTATATGTATAAAAATTTAAGAAGCTATTTTTTATCTTCTACAAGAGAAGCCTTTCTAACATTTGTTTCACATAAATCATAATAATCATATGGAGTAACTTCTATTTTTTCTAATTTACCATCTGCTCTTTTGATCCATGAATTTGATGAACTATCTGTAAATGATATCTCTACTCTATTTGCATTTGTTGCATGCCAATCACCCATAGAATGGCTTGGAAAAATATCCTCTTTTTTAAATCTTCCTGTTGGAATTACATCATATACCGCAACTTGCGAATTATAAAATTGAGACTTTAATTTATCATCTATATCTAACGCTAATTCTTCTTTCCAAAGATCTTCACCTTTCCTAAGAGTATGTCCTCTTTTATGAATTACTGTAATTACAACATTATATATTGGTAAGTCAGACGAATTTATTATATAAAGTTTTTCATCATTTTCTAAATAGGCTGAAATCTTTAATGCTTGAGATTTTTCTTCTATTTCATTTTGCTTATTTCTAGATTTAATATCTCTTCTAATATTTATAATAACTCCAATTGCAGATGCAATTGCAGTTATTATTGCTGCACCAGCAGTAATCATTGTAATTATAGATACCTGGGTTCCATTCATTAAATATCATCTCCTAGTAATATTATAGCAAAAATAAAATAAAAGAAATTCTTTTTAGAAATATAACTTATTTATGTATTAATGTGTCTACTGTGATATTTATAGTTATAAATAACTTGCCCAAAATTTATATATATTTTTTATACTTAAACAGTATAAAAAGACCCCTCTATACAAAAGATATATTTGAGCAAATCTATCTAAGGAAGGAGGCCTTTTTATGACTATAATAAAGGTATTAAAACAAGTATTATTTATTTTATTGTTTCAAAGCCTTTCTATACTGATATTAGCATTAATATTGCTTAAAATCATTTAATTACTATATTATTAGTATAAACATATTTGTATTTTTTATTATTTATTTTTTAAATTAAATTTTATTTATGTATTATACTATGTACAAAAATAAAGTCTAGAATAGCTTTTTATACTACTCTAGACTTTAAATTATTACTGAACCATGGTTATACTTTGTTCATCATTTTATACAGAAGTCAATACATTCTGTCCAGTACTTTGTACATTACTTGATGTATCCTGTTTAATATTAATAGCATCTGATACATCAGCAACATCTTTATTTCCATCAAAGGCCGGAGCTAATATATTAACACTTTTTTACTTCTCATTAATGTTTGCTAGTGCTTCAAGGTTACTCTTTAATGATAAAACTTCTCCTAAAAATGGATGATTGTATTTGTAACTTTCACCTGATATCTGTTCTTTATCTTTAAATGGAAGATCTGTTTGTTTAAGAATGTAATATGAAATTACACTCACAAGTAAGGCATACGCTGCATTTTGTATAATTGTTAATTGTTCATATGTATATTCAATGTTCTTTATATCTGCATGTATAAATTTACTTCTAACCTTCCAAATTGGATCATAGATCTTTCTTCTTGAATATCCCAACTCATTTCTTAAAAAATTAAGTAACCCATCTTTACTAGCTATAGGCTGACTATAAAGATCTTCTCCACATCTAGGGCATTTCCTAATTTGTGCACCTTGACAAGCTAATATCTCAGACACTCCCTCCATTGCTGTAGCCCACGCGATTACTTTTTCTTTTAAATGTTCAACAATCATACCTTTGCGCAAACAATTTATAGGATATATAATTTCATCCGGTAATTTATTCGTTAACCATGCACTTAAATCGTAATGCCCTGCTGGATTATACGTATGTGTCTGAATTGAGCTATTATCCTTAGGAGTAACATATGACTTACTAATCTTGATCGAATGTCCATCTGAAGTACTACAATCTACCCAATTAAGTATTTTATATGCGTTTAATGTTAGAAAAGTTAACCACGAACAAAATGTTTCAAGAACATCACTTGCAATAGTCCATGCTTTTCTAAAATCATTTGTATCTACAATTATTGACACTTCAACATTTCTTTGCGACTCTGCTTTTGACATCATTTTTATTAACTTCTGTGGTTGAATATTAAGTTGAACTGCAGATGGAACCCCAATAGTTTGTACTAGTTCACCATGAGTTATTTTCCACCTATTGTCAATTAATTCGATTGTTAACCTATTAATTGGCCCTCCGAATATATCATGTGGAAAATATACCAATGAATTTACTGTGTATCTCATCTTGCCATCCCCTTACTTTAATTTATTATAATACCCCTATATATTACAGAGTCAAATAACTTAAATAATTCTTCTATAGTAGATCATATTAATTAAAATAGCAAATATTGTTCTTAGTTACTAATATTCGCTATTTTTTTATTTCAACATTTCATAATAATTATACAGTTATTTCCTTTATGTTCTTTCCTAATTGTAGCAAAATTTTACATAAAAATAAAGCCTAGCAGATTTAATTCTCTACTAGGCTTAAAATCTTATTGAGCTACTATTTTAGTTTATACATTTTGTGCTTGAGATTGCTTTGGATTTAAAGTTGTCTTCTTATTAACATCCATTACATCCGAAACATCTTTACTTTCATCAAAAGCTGGAGCTAATAATTTACTATCTTTAAACTCACTATTTATCTTTCCACAAATTGTCTCTCTAAAGTGATCCAGTTCCTCTTGGGATATTCCTGGAATCTTTTCAACTAATAATTTATCAAATGCCTTTTTCTTTTGTTCTCCTGCCTGTGGAATAAACTTAAACTGTTGCTCTACTATATAGTAAATATCCTGTGCGATTTTATAATCCTTGTTGTACTGATCAACTCCAATTTGCTTGATAAGAGCTTCCCTTTTCTTTTTAAGATAAGTAACTCCTACTGCTACACCATAAGAAGCCAAAGCTCCTAAAATACTTAATACTCCACTTGAAATTATATTTGCTACTTCATTTCCTAACATACTTTTTTCCTCCTAAAATTTAAATTTATATTTTTGATAATTTAAAAAAGGCTATTTTACTAGCCTTATAAGACAAATTTCTCATCTTTTGATCCATAAGATAAGAATTAGAATAACACTTTAGATCCACCCTGACCTTTGTTATTGTTGTAAACTACCACTGGTGCTCCACCTTTACGGATGATAATATAATTTCCTCTGTCTAGATGAATTCCCATATCTCCATCGGTTCTTGGCTCTATATAAAATTTAGTACCTGGAATTTGAAATACTCCTTCTGGAATTGTTTCAGGATACGTAGGTACTGTTTGTACTACTTGCTTAGGTGCAGTTGGTTGGCTTGATACTGTTTGTCCTGTAATGCCTTTTACTATAGCTGTTGCTAATTTCTCAGGATCGTACTTGTCACAATCTGATTTTGTATCACAGAAAAATGGTTCTATTAAAATAGCAGCCATTTTTGTATACTTAAGTACATATAAACCTGTCCTTAATTGACTGCCCCTGTTTCTAAATCCTAGCTCACTAGACATTTCAGCACATACCCTGTCAGCATATGTTTTGCCTGAGGCACTTATATACTCCACTTCACATCCATTGGCTTTATCTGTTTCATAGGCATTAACATGGAAACATAAATGTAGCTGTGAGCCTATAGAATTAGCTTTATTAACTCTATAGGCTAATGATTGTCCTAAAGTTAAAGCTGGACTTGCTGAAGGTGTGCAATCGTAGCAGGTATGCCCTAGTTGTTGCAATTTCTTAATTACAAGTGCACCATATTCTCTACAATCATTCTCCTCATTTCTATATCCTTCAGCTCCACGATCCTCACCAGTACCATGCCCAAAATCATAAGTTATTACCATAACATCATTTCCTTTCTTATTTTAAATGTAATTCTAATAAATAAATAAAGAGCCCCAAGAATGAAGCTCCTAATATACCCATACCCCACTTTAGGGTACTTATTAAATTATCAAGTCTACCACATAAATCTTCTAATTTTTCATCTACTCTCTCTCCCCTTCCTTCCAGCTTTTTAAGTCTATCAGCATGATCGTTTAATCTTCTCTCGTGCAAATCAAAAGTTTCATCTATTTGCTTATGCTTTTCTGCACATAGCTTTATGTCATAACATTCACTCATATACTACCCCCTGTTTTTAAGTATAAAAAAAGAGCTTTGGATATCTCCAAAGTCTTTTTTAATATAATTATTTACTTTCTTTTTTAGGCGGTTTAGTTTTGGGCATTTTTATCTTTTCTGTAGTTTCAGGTACACTGTCTTTACTAAAAGTACTCTTTTTAGATAATTTTATTCTATTCATTAATATTCCTCCTAACTTAATAATATTTATTAAAATATTCTTTAAGTTTGATATTTGCTTTTGTCTCTAATTTGTTTTTTAGAGGCAAAATGTTACTACCTAAATATTTATTTTTAATTTTATCTTCCTTAATTTGTATGTCCCTTAGTTTATCATTAATTTCATTATTAGTTAAGCTACCATTACTAACATCATACCAAAGATGTTCACAATTAATAAATAAACCTGACAATTCAAAACAAAGTTTACTTAAAAATTCAACTCTTTTATGATATGGTAAATATGATTTAATAACAGTAATTACTTGAGTCATTGCTATTAAAATTGCCCAAATAAATTTTAGATTATTCCATATAGCCCACCCAGCAATACTTCCTGAAGATGTTATGGCTGTAAAAGTATTTACGCATATATCAAATTTTCCTGATTGTTCTATATATTCATTAAAGTAAAGAATTTCAAATTTTATTTGTACCATTCTATTCCAAAATCTATTTTGCATATCCATATAGTAAAACTCCTTTTCATATATAATTCTACATAAAAAGGAGTTTTCCTTTATACATTTACAAAAGTATAAAATTTAGGGCAAAATAAAAGAACTAATTCTAGCCCTTATCTTACCATATGTTTAGTACGCAAAAATTTTCTATTCTGACTTAGCTATTGTAAATATAAAAAAGAGCCAATAGGCTCTCTAATAAAATTATTATTTTTTATCTGGCATTTGTTATTTTAATAAAATTATCTATAAAAAAATCAAACTTGTTAACGCCACCTGTAACATCATTTACTAAATAGTAATCAAACGAAACTACTACATTGCAACAATCATCCCTATCTGTATCATCTGGATAACTTATTTTAACCTTTCCAACCCTAACAGCTCCTAAACATAATACTTTTTCATATTTGTTATCACCATCTTCAAAAGTAACATTATTAGCACCTTTTGCCTGCAAAGCCTGTTTAATTTCATCGAATACATCTTTTATTCTAAAATGGATCATATTAACACCTTCCTAAAATAAATCTTTATTATTATATTCTACAATATGTCATAATATCCTTTTTTATTTAAATTTAATTTATTGTAATGTAAATAAATCTTTATAATTTTTTACTAACCCTTCTGGCTTCTTTTCCCCAAATAACCTATATCTTAAATAATCATCAACATAAATTGCAAATGGTACTAAGAAAAACCACAATACAGCATAAGGCAAACATATTTGTCCATATAAGTTAAAAAGTTCATTGGAATAGTCCCATATGCCTAAACCTAACCATACATTTAAAATCATGCCACTTGTGAATTCTAGTATTAAGATTATAAACGTACCTATTAAACATTCCTGCCACATCTTTCGGTCATAGAATTTAGGATGCTCGTTTAACTTCCCTATAAAAAAAGCAGCTAGTCCACCAACTACCAACATACTTATATGCGTCCATCCTCGCCATAAACCCTCTAGTACCATGTATAGAGCACCCATAATAAATATTAAAATCAGGTCTTTATATATTTTATTTTTCAATATACAGAACCTCCTACTCTTAGTGAAAATAAGGAAACCATTTCTAATCTTTAGGCTTCATCATTCTTATTTCAAATTTATTATCAAGTTTATCAATTAACTTATTTCCATTTGAATCAGGTGTTAACAATACTGCTTTCAAATCATCTACTCCATTATGATTAAACCACTTCTCTTTTTGTGTATCATCTGTTGGTATTCCTAATAAAGTAAGTGAATTATCTTTTACAGAATAATATTGATTATTTTTCATAATTAAATATTTATTTAAATTGGGGTTATAAGGTTTTAATATTCCATTTGAATCTATATCTATAGCATCAAAAACGCTATAAATACTTGAATTTTCATCATTTGTACAAAACATAAATGAATGCTCTTTATTTGCTAAATCTGTTTTTTCAAATAACAAGCAACTACTAATAAGACTACTTTGATATTCTGAAAAAGGATATTTTATACCATCAATAGTAATAGTAATATTTCCACTACAATTAGGAACTACCCCAGCTATAATTCTTAATTTATTTCCAGTAAAATTAAATTTAACTATGGAATTTTTATTTATTGAATAATGACAGCTTCCTCCAGAATAAGTATTGTTTGTTTGGATATACCATTGTCCCTCGTAAGTAATGATACTATTTGTATCTTCTATACGTTGCCAACCTATTTCTGGTGCAGTTAATGTTTGTCCTATATAAGCTAAAAATTCACCTGTATTTTCTATATCAATAGAATTTATATTAAAATTTTTACCGGATGTTTCTTCTATTATTACTTCATATTCATCTAAAGGAATAGCAGGGCTTTCATGTACTAAAGTAAGATTACGTGTATCTTCAGTACAATGCTCATTAAAAGTATAATTTGATATAATCTGATTTGTTTTGAGAGAAGTTATAATTACCTTACACTGATTTGAATAATATCCACTACCGCATCCAATCATTCTAAATTTAGTTCCTAAAAATCTAAATTTAACTTGATGTTTTAAAGAACCTAACTGATATTTTATTAAATGTCCAGAATTATCATCATATAATTGCCAATCAGTACCTATAAATATTAATCTTCCTTCATTATATTGAGATCTTTGCCATCCCGTTTCTGGTTGTATTACACCCGTTGTTCCTACACTTAATGTCATTCTTTCACTTCCTATCTTTATAAAGCCTGCAATATTAAACTAATTAGTAATTTATTTTTATATCTCCTGAAAATTTTATAAGCACCTGCAGTTGGGTATTTGAAACATATACTACATCATAATCTGTTTCTTTAGCTTGTACCCATTTGCCTTGACCATCATACTGTAAATCTAAATTATCAATGCTCTTTGTATCTGAAATACTATTCATAGACAGTAAATAAGCAAACCTTATTTTTTTATTTGCATTAAGCAAATTCCAGTAAGTAGAATTAATAGCATTGAAAATAGACATATCTATACCTTTTGTCTTTACATCATTCATAGTTAAACTTATATCTTCCCAATGATCCATATTAAATGTTTTCCATGTTGTTCCACCATCTACACTGCACACTACTTTTAAATTATTTCCTGTTCCCGTTAGTTTAAAGTAATCTATATTCTGTACATAACTTAAATCCCTATCTCCACTAGCAATTAATAATCTATCTGGTGGTATGGCAGTTACTGTAAGTATCTCACTTACTCCATCAACAGATTCTTCAATATCATCTATTTCTTTAAAAATGTTCTTATCTATTTCACAGGAATATTCTTCGTTGTTAGATCCTATAGCTCCCTCATCTTTCATTTGATAATCATAACTTGTTTTTAAATGTACTGTATTATCAAACGCTATCATATCATCAGGTTCAAAATCACTGGATTCAGAGTTACTGAATGAATTTAAAGTTTTTATTACATTCTGGTCACCCTGCTTAAATTGCAGCACATTAACTCTAGGAACTTTGAAATCTACTGTATTAATTGGAATATCTACCTCGTAAGGTGATGATGTACCTCCTGTTATACCCATTTTACTTATTTGCTTTAAACTTAATCCTGCTGCATCTCCAATATTCTGTAAATCTACAGTAGTAAATTTTTTCATGTCTGCTGAATAAACAACTACCTGTTTATCTTGCTTATTTGCTACATTTACATCATCTAAGCCTTCAAATTTAGTAATCCTGTGAGCTATTATTTCATCTAGTATATGCTGGCCTGTCCATCCTGTAGAACTATTAGTTGCACTATCATCCAAAACAACATCTTTGTTAAGAGTTATATTAAAAAATTCACTCATTCAGTCATCACCTACTCATCTATTACTAGTTGAAAATCTCTCACAGAAAAATTGTGATTATCAACATTTTTAGTTATTTTAACAAATACATCTTTACTTTGTCCTTGAAGCAAATCTAAACTTACACTATCTGAATATGCTGTGCCATCCAAGCTTAGTTGAATTAAATCATCACTTGCAGTATGTATCCCTATTTTTAGCCCTGCATAATCTTTAGTATCTATGTTTTTAATTGTTATGCTCTCCTGAAAGTCTTTTAATACTCCAGGACTTGTGTTAGTTACAATCAATCCATTATAAATCACTTCAAGTTCGTATTTGCTAAATACATATACATCACCATACTTAAGATCCAGCAGGTCTGATTTATATATTGGGCTTCCACTACTATCTTTAAAAATAAAATATCCCTGAATATTGCCATCCAGAAATACTTTACACTCCAGATCACCGTTGAAGGTTCTAGCTTTTAACAAATTATTATTTGGGTCATACAGTTCACATACAGTATTCTCCGGGAAATTTTGTATAGTGACATATGGGCTTCCATATACTTTATAGTTGTCTAATATAAAATCCTCATTACTGTATTTTTCAAAGCCCTGATGTAACACTGCATCTGTAAAATTCATACCACCTATATTGGTGTAATTAATTCCATCATCTGATATATATGCTTGAACATAATTATCTTGCTTAATTATTTTCCAAAACTTATGTTGTTCAGCTTGCTTTTTATCTTTAATACCAAAAGTGTACTTTCCATTGTCAAAATATATTGCAGAATAATCATCTATACCCACATCATTAAAATTTTCTTTTTCAAGTTCTACAACAAATTCGGTATAGGTAAAATTTCTTTCAATCTTATTATTGGAGATTAATTTCATTTTTCCTGTACTCATATCTCTTGTTACATTAGCACTTCCAGCAAAATCACTAAAAGAAGAGGTCAAAAAAAAGTTCTCGACCTCCAGTAATCCATCTTTAACTTTTATAAGTTTCATAAGAATATCAGCTCCTATACAGTAGGCTGCATCATATAATCATATGGTACAAACTCAACCACTTGAACATTATCTGTACCTGTTCCTTGAGCTATAAATAACTTTGCCTGTTCTAGTGCATCATTATAACAATTTGTTGAATATGAATCTATTTCTTCTCCAGTTTCATCTGTTATTCCACCATAATTTAATTTAACTAAAGTTTTATTTTTCAATATTCCCCATTGTTTTTGACGGGGATTCTTAAAATCTATAGTGGTATTACTCATCTTGTTACCTCCCTATAATATTTTTCTTTTCTGTGTTTTGCGTATCTATAAAATAATATCTTTTACCCTTCATTTTATCTAATGATTTTATTAAATCACCATTGGAAGCCTTCTTATTAAAGTTTCTTTCAATGTCCATATTCTTTGGATTTCTCCATATTGGTACAACATTAAAATGATGCTGCTTTAAATAATCTATTAAATTGGAAATGAGTATACCTACTGCCTGTAGTCCATTTTTCATATCAAGAAAATAAACTTTTTCAGTTTCCCATCTTATCCACCTGTAAGATCTATAATAATCCATATTAGGTTTAGAAGTACCTAAAGTATACCAGTCATACAAAAGTTCCATAACAAACTGCATTGACTCTTTTCCGCTGCAACACATCCATGCTTGTACATTGCTATGCCATATCTCAATTAAGATATTTACTAAATCTAACATAATTTCTATACTTACTGCATAAGCAGGAATATTGAAATCTATTCCCCAATTTTCACCCCAACCTATAGGATGATTAGTAAATCTAAGATATTCATAGTTTAGATTATTCAACAAACTATTGTCGTAATTAAAATCTTTATTAGGAATGATTAAATTATCTCTTGGATCAGTAGGATTTAACCACCACCATCTTTTTATTACTTCTATAGACTTATTACGCTCTGTTGTATAAATTTGTTTATTATTACAATAATTTTTTATAAATAAGTCAGAGGGTTTTAGTATATCTATAATAGGTAATACATTTAATTCTTTTTCTACTTGTTCATATACATCTATTATATTTATTCTTGCTAAATATTTACCTGAGTTTTTATTTGCATTTGTTTCTGTGCATCTTATTAACTGCAAATAATTGTCATAATAAATATTTCTATCTGTTTCCCTCTTTAACATACTATTTAAGTTTTTAAGTATATATTTAAATGTATTTCTATTTAAAGTATAGGTGTTTATTTTACTAATTTTTTTATAAAAGCGTCTATATACAAATAGTGATGATGAAATTCTCTGCATTCTTTTACCAAACAGCCTCTGCATTATCTTTTTTATTATTTCTTTACTTATATTTTTGCTACTGTCTTTGTACATGTATATAAGATCTAAATTTTTCATTATACTTTTATCAGTTAGCCTATTCAGTTTCTTATCTGTTATTTCTTTATTAACAGTTTTAAAACTAAACCTATTAAGAATATTAATATCTTGATACTCTGAAAGATTCCTACAAGACTCTCTATCAAGTTGAAAAGCTGCATCCAGTTTGTTTAAACTTACAAAATTAGTTCGCCTAAGAGATACTGGCAAGAATTTATTAATATCACAATAGTTAATAGTTCTAAACTGTTTAGCAGTATTTTTATAGAATGCTTTACCTATTTTTTTAAGAAGAAATCCATTAAATAAATTCAACAGTAAGCTCTTTTTACTGGATATTACAAACATTTTACTCTTGTAAATTTGATTTTGCCAACATTTTAATAGATATATACTTTTTTCTATACTTACAATGCTATTTTTTATATTTCTTACGATTTTCCATTTCTTTATATTCAAAAATATATTATATCTTTTTAATTCTATGCTTTCGCATTTAATAAAACCTAATTTCTTAGTTTCCAAACAAACACTAGAATTTATTATTAGTTCTTTATTATAGTCCCTTAAGTTTTTACTTAATTTCAAATTTATCAAAATATTATTTTTCTCTAATTTAATACTGTTATTTTTTATATTTATCTCTTTATATCTAACTTTCAACTCTCTTAGAGATTCTTTACCACCTATTTCAGAAAGCCTTCTATATAAATACTTTTTACTATCTTTTAATATATTTACTGCAGCAGGTTTAAAAAACATTTTACTAAAGTCTTTTTCAATTTCTTTTGAATTTTCTATAGAAAGCATCCACTCTTTAGGCTTTATAATTTTATATGAGGTGTCATACTTAAAAGTAGCTCCAAAATAAACTGTTTCCCCTGCATATCTAAAATTACACAAGGGTACTGTATGCAAGGGCATTCATATCAACTCCTACTCAGATGCTTTATAACATCTAATGGCAACACAATAGTTAATATTTGCACTATTATTTAAGAAATTAAATGGCGCTGTAATTTTAAATTTCTTATAGTTTTCTTCTTGATCGGTATCTTTCATATATGTTAGTTTATCTGCATCATATATACTTGATGAATCACCAGCTAATACATTCTGTAACTTACCTCTTTCCATATCTACTGGGTGTACAAGTGTAATATCTGAAAATTGATGCTTCTTATGATCCCACCTAGAACCTTCAACATTACATTTATCCATAAATGGATTTGTAGCATAAAAAGCAGGGTAATGTGGTTGGTACGGCATACCGATTTTATTGGCTATCATAACAAAGTCAGTTACTCCTGTACCAGTTCGTTCTCCATATGGATTACTATAGTTAGGTTCCATATCGCTTGATGCAGTTATCCCAAAATTGTATTGATCATCTGTATAAGCACTATCTTCAACAGGTTTTAAAGCTCCTATATAAGCATAACCTGTAAGATAATTATTATATGGGGCTACATCTGCCGAAGGATCTCCTCTAAGTACAAGATTTATACTATCCTTTGTCATAGAAATCCAATATTGCACAGGTAAAAAATCTTTAATACCTTTAGGTAAGTTTCTATACCAAGCTAGCCTATAATTATATTTCTCTTGTATATCTTGTGAAATCTTAATATCTGTATTATCTGAATTTAACTCACTAGCTATTTGAAATCTTATATTATTTAAAGTTAATCCTGCTGTCATAGCACTTACATAATCGTCATAGCCACTACCATTTACGCTAGGATTTTTACCTGCCATTATTTCTAATGCTTCTGCATCAGTCCTTGTATGGTATACTGCTCCACCTTCCGGATAAGTGGCATAACTGTGTAATTTTTCAAAGTTTATTATGGCTTGCTTTTCTGCTGTCGTCAATTCCCTTGCAAGCCTACTAATTTTAACATAAAAAACTTTGTTATATGATGTAGTTGTTTTTATTATACAAGTATCATTTTGTTTTGAAGCTGTAAATATAGTTTGTACTTTATCAGTCGCACTACCATCTGTTATTAAGTTTATTGTTTGATCTGCTTCAGCTGCCCCCATTTTATCTATACTATCAGGCACAACCAAGTCCCATTTATATACACCCGCATTTTGCGTTATTTCTTTTACTAATGTTTTAACTAAATTCTTTACACTGCAGTTGCCTTCAACATAGTAAAAATCCTCTGCTATAGCCATTTTATTACCTCCTACCAAAATAAGTTTTCTCTAGTAAACATATCTGTTATTTTTTTAGTTTTTAAATCTATACTGCACACTCCATATCCTAAAGAACTCGTGTTTTCCACTACCATGTTGTATTCTTTAAGAAGCACTTTACCATAAGGCCTTTTTTCATATATTTTTATATTTACAGGGTTTTTTAACTCTCCTCCATTATAGTCGTGAACATATACATTCAATACTTTATTATAATATCCCTTAACAGACATTATTTCAGGATTTGAATTATCAATATGCTGCCGCCAATCCCAATTTAGATAAAATCCTTTATAGGAGTTATGTCCAAAAAACACATGTTTATCTCCAATAAACCCATGGAGATCCATATCTGTATTATTATTTTCTTCCCACTGCATACGAACTGCTATATCCCAATCATTTGGTATATCATCAGTATCCGGCTTTTTAGGTTCTACTGGATTAGGTGTAACTTCTTTATCTTGTAAATACTCTAGATCAATTAAAGCCTGCCTACTGTTACCACTTAAATTATGTAAAATAAAAGAAATAGGAGTATTGGCATTTACCTTATAGTAAGTATTAAAGTATTTATGCTCCCCTATTTCTTTTGTAGTTGCATTGTCTATTATTTTATTTTTATTTATCACAAGACTATATCTATCTTCCTTTTTCCACCCTGTCTGATTTAAATGTAATCCAGTTAAAAACACATCCTTATCAAATATAAAATCTTTCTTATAGTCACTTATAATTGCAGGTATATCAATTATACCACCTTGAGCTTTCTGCTCTCCATCATACTTATATAATAAAAATTGCTCTATCCTATTTTTAAGGCCTTTATATTTTTCATCAGGTAGTAAATCTTCAATGTCACTTAATAATGCCTCAACATCTCCTGTATCTAACTGAGGATATTTGTTCTTCATTGCATCATCTATTAACTTTAGTAAGTTAAATCTTAATTCAGTTTCAAGTTCATCAAAATTTATAACATACCTTGGTAAACTCATACTGCATCCTCCAATATGTTAAAATCTACCCACAATATTTTAGAAGATCCACTGGCATTGTTAAATATAAAGTCTACTTTCTGTCTTGCAGTTACCGGATAGAATACATTAAAAAACTTATTTTCTCCATATTCTTTAGTACGAACACAAGTAAATAATGTAATATCTCCTGCTTTTAGATCCCATGTATCTTGAAAATTCCAGGCTGATTGAGAATAGGTTATGCCAGTAATTCTCCCCTTTTCAGGTACTTCAAATTCTATAGTATAAACTCCTGTACTTGCTGGTATCTGAAGCATTTCTCCATATATTTTCTGTGTTCCAGATATGCCTAAATTACCAGCTAACCCATCTAGCTTAACTCCAAGAGCATTTAACGCTGCTATTAAATCATTATAATTTACGCCTTGTATTTTATCTCTTATTTGTGTAAGTAGACTTTCCATTTTATCTGTAGGAACTGTTATGCTCCCTATATCAACTTTAACTCCATTTTGTAAATAATCTTTTATTCCATCTGCTAACTCGTCAAAGTTTATAACATAACTTGGCAGGCTCAATTGAATCACCTCTAGACATAATCTATATTATCAACCAGATTGTCTGAACCTTTATTAATTTGTATTGTCTTTGTGCTGCCATCAGGGTAAGTTGTTTTAATCCTATATACTTTTCCATTAGTATCTCTGATAAGTTCCTCACTCCATTGGTCCGTTCCAGTACCATATAAACATTTAACTACTTTCTTTGTTGTAACATTCCTTATAAGTTGTATAGGATATTCAATAAGTTGTCCACTATAAGGCTGGTCCCCTGTATCTATTGATATTTTATTTTTGAGATTTCTTTTTCTAAGTTCCTGATCTAATACATAGACTACAGGCTCCCTGAAATTCTTAAATCCACTTCCAGGCATGATTAACTAGCCTCCTTCATAACGCCAGAAGCAAGCAGTTTAGGTATTAAATATATTGTATTTTTGTCTCTCATACCTTCTAATTGCAAAGTATCTTGATAGCCATCTGCTGTTACTTCTGTATCTATACCAACAACTAAATAATATCCTGGATCCGTATTGTCTCTTATCAACTTAACTACATGACCTAAATCAATATTCTTATTTCCCTTAGTTGGAAGTATCGTAAGTGGCGTACTTTTTCTCCAATGCTCTAAGAACTGCCATCCTGCTACTGCTTTTCTTTTTTCCTGGGTGTTTGCAAGAGGATTATCTATTATGTCATACCATTTTTCACCATTAAGATACTCAGTCATTGATGGATCTTCAAATTTATCAAAAACAGTTTGAGTCTTATCACCATTCTTTACATCACAGGTAACTTTTAATATATTTTTCATTAAGGAAGCATCTCTTCCAGCATCATCTGAAGAGTTATTTGAGTTATCCTTATAAACCCAGTCAAAATGGTTTCTATCTCCGCCACCTTCTATATATGCAGGATACTGATCTTCCAAAATAATAGTTCCACCTTTACTGCATCTAATAGCTGCATGCATTGTCTCTAAAAAATTCTGTATAACATCTGCATATACTGTACCTTCAGCTATTTTCAAATTGGAAATACTGTAATTATCTCCTCCTGCTTGATAAAAGCTAAGCCCTGCCCTTCCTACTAAATCTGCAATTACATTTACTGCAGTAGTAGCTCCATAAACTATATCTTCATTTGTGGCATTTAAAAGCCTGTAGAACATATCATGACAAGTTAATGTTATAGTCTTATCGCCTTCATTATAGTTATATTTCTTTATGACTCCTGAATATTGAATCGCATCATCAAAATAAATCTCAATATGTGCATAGTTGTCAATTATTCCTGTATTGCCTCCCTTAAATGCTGCTAAAGGAAGCTTTTCATACTCCATAATTATAGTAGACTCTGTAACCTGGGTATCTTTAGCCCTGTTTGTTTTTATGCTTGTAAGGCTGTTTCTTACTGTAATCTTATCTGCATCACTTGTGCCATAACTTACATAGCCTGCCTTTTTATATATAGTCACACTAGAGTCCATCATTATCACTCACCCATCCACTAACATCATGGTTACAGAGCATTTGTGTAGCTATATAATAAATATCTCCTTCAATTGTTGTATCCAGATCAAATTTATTTTGAAGATAACCTTTATATGTTATTCCAAACTCATTTATTAAAGTTAATCTCTCACTGTATCTTTTAACAAATTCAAGATATTTTTGTGCATTTACCTGAGTCTCTGCATCTGTATTGCCTTTAATTTGAAAAGCAGCTGTAAATTCAATTATACAGTCACTTTTAACATTATCCTGAAACTGACTATATCCTGAAACAGTTCTAACAGCCTTCCTAAAATAAGCAGGACGAGGAGGTTTATAATTTGTTATTGCTGCACCTGTATCTGCACCATCTGAATATAAAAGTTGTATATTAAATTCGTTAAGTCTAGATATATCCAAAACAAGCCACCTCCTAATCCCTTATAACATCATTCATAAAGAAATCTACTAATCCATTTTTTAATGAACTCTTAGCCATTGATTTTACTTCACTAGTAAGTTTTGCAGTACCTTTTTCTCCTGTATCTGCTACCGTTACATAAAGTGTTATTTTTGGATCAAAATTAAGTAATTTACTAGAGCCAAACTTGCTAATTTTACTCAATCCTTGTCCAGAACTCCCATAAGCTCCACTTAATGCAATATTATCAAGTTGTGAAAAATTAGGCTTTGTGTTGCCTAAATTTTTAATACCATTTACTAACTTCAAAAATCTATTTTTAATAGGATTTTGCATCTTATCTAAACCATTTATATATCCTTGTCCTGTATTAATACCATATCCAGTAAAAAATGTTGACGGTGAGTGTATGCCTAAAGCTGATTTAAATGTATTTTTTATAGAACTTGCTATAGAAGAAACTTTGTCTTTTATTTTACCAGCCATACTACTTATACCATTAAACAAACCTTCAAAAATAAATTTACCTATAGCCTTCATATCTGCACCTAAGTTTTTAAATATCATTTTCCATCCTTGTGCTGATTTGGAAAGGAAATCTTTGAATTCATCAAAAGCAATCTCCCATCCTTTTATGGATTTAGAGAAAAAATCACCGACAGATGCAAATATATCTTTTATAGCTTTTCCAAAGGCAGCTGCATACTTTTTGCATGTATCCCAATGCTTTATAACTTCATAAACTATCAATCCTAAACCGGCTATAACAGCTATAGTTATTAATACAGGTGGGTTAATTATTCCTGGCAATACTTTAAATATACCTGCAGCTTTTTTTAATCCTCCAAATGCTGTTCCTACTTTTGAAATACCTGTTATTAGTTTAGGAAAAACTCCTACTACTTTAGTAATTGCTGGCCCAAATTTTGAAAATGCTCCTACAACCGTTGATGTCGAAGTTATTATTTTACCAAATATAATCATTACAGGTCCAAATGCCGCAGCCATAACTCCAGCATAAACAATTATAGTCTGAATCGGCCTTGGAAGTTTATTAAAAGCATTTGCTAATGCAGATATAAAATTAGCAGCTTTCTTTATCCCAGGAGCTAAAACATCTCCTATTCTTATTCCTAAAGTTTCAAGAGATCCTTTCATTGATTCAATAGCACCTTTTAGATTGTCCTGCATTGTGTCGGCCATTTCTTTAGATGCACCATCACAATTTTTAAGTTCTTTTGAAAGATCATTAAATTTCTGTGGTCCTTGGTCAACAAGCGCTAACATACCAGACATAGCTTCTTTACCAAACAAAGTTTCCATAACACTTGCTTTTTGTTGCTGGGTAAGTCCTTTTGTCTTATCCTGAAGCTGTTGTATAACTTGTCCAAGTGGAATCATTTTTCCATTTGCATCAAAGAAATTCATTCCCAGCTGTTTCATTACTTTTGATGCTGCTTTAGTCGGGCTTGCAAGATTAGTTAATGCACTTCTTAATGTAGTACCTGCCTGACTTCCTTTTATACCTGCATTTGATAAAAGACCTATAGCTGCAGAAGTATCTTCAAAACTAATTCCAAGTGAATGTGCAACTGGAGCTATGTATTTCATAGCTTCCCCTGTGTCTGTAATTTCAGCATTTGTATCTCCAGCTACTTTTGCCAGCACATCTGCAACATGAGATGTTCTATCAGCTTCCATACCAAATCCTCTTAAAGAACTACTTGCTATATCTGAAGCTGTCGCTATATCAACACCTCCTGCAGCCGCAAGACTTAACATTCCGGGCATTGCACTCATTATCTCATTAGTTTTAAAACCAGCACTTGCAAGATTCTCCATACCTTCTGCAGCCCCTGAAGCACTAAATGCAGTATCAGCTCCTAATTGAATGGCCTGCTCTCGTAATTTGGTAAAGTCATTTCCCGTAGCCCCTGAAATGGCTTGCACTTTTGACATTTGAGCTTCAAAATCCATGGAGGTTTTAACTGCTGCAGTTCCAACTCCAATTAAAGGAAGTGTTACAGCTTTTGTTGCTGTTTTGCCAACAGTATTCATTGCTCCACCTAAACTTTGAATTCTAGTTTCAGCAGAATTGTTAGAGTTCATAAACTGTTTCATCTGCTCTCCTGCACTGCTTAAACCACTTGTAAATCTTGAGGTATCTAACTCCATAAAAGCAACTACAGATCCAGCATTAATTGCCACTGCATCACCTCCATTTTTCGTGCATAATAAAAAAGAACCACAACTAAGTGATTCTTCTTTTCAATATTCCTATTAAATTATTTTAGCCTTTAATTGCTCTATATCCAGCTGTTTCAGCTTCCTCTATTGTCCTAAAATAAACGTTATTACTTAACTTTTGCATTTCTTTATCATAATAAGGGTCACCTGGCAAATGATATATTTTACTATCTGTATCACCTATAATAGCAGGTTTTCCATTATCATCCATATAAGGTTGCTTTTTAGGATCATTACTAGCTGACGCTGCATATGCAGTTGTTGACGTTGAAGCTGCTGTACTTGCTGTTTTTGCAGCAACATCCTTCTCTAATGCATTTAAATCATTCTGCAAATTTAAAAGTCCATCTTCTAAATTTTTATTTTGAGGAATTGGTACACTTACATATTGACCACCTGCAGGATTTGAAGGAGTTACACTTCCACTCACTGTTGGTGGATGCCAACTTGATGTAGTATATCTATCTTTCTGATCTTTAAAATACACTTGTTCAGAACTGTAATCTAAATAAGCAAGCATAAAAAACAATAGGAAACACAAAACAGCAGGAATACCATACCCTGCTCCAGCCTGCCACTTTTCTTTAAATAATATAGGCTTAATTATCATAGATTTTACTAACATTATTAAAAATACAAGTCCAATAGTATAAGCTATCCACATAATAGTGCTCCTTATGCCAAATAATACTTTATTTGTATAATATATTATATCATAGAATTCTAATAATTTGTTTGTATTTAGGAGAACACAGTCATCTTACAATGTTTTATTGTGCTTCATCATCCATTCTATTGTAGATTTATTGCCGCTTCCATCGTGTTTTTCTTCATCATTCCATTTAGGAGTCCTAGGTTTTTCGACTAATAGTTCGCTTAAAATATAAAAACACGCTTCATCAAAACAAAATGCATCATAATCATTTTCTATTCTTAAAATTTGGCTTGGCCTTATTTTGTATGTCCTTGCCATTGCTATTATTGAGATTATCCTTTGATGCTGTACGAAAAGATTTCAAGCCTTCTACCCCCTGCTGACTATATGCCCATAATTCAAATCTCTGCGTATCAGTCAATTCTAAATCTATCTCTTTAAGCTGCTTTATACTTGGCTCTACTAATGTATTTTCACAAATTATATCAATAACTTTTCCATACTCTTTTAGATCTATTTGATCTATCTTATCCTGATAAAAAAGTCTTCTCGCTACACCTAAAAGCTGGTTAGGTATTTGTCCACTTTGACATAATCCTAAAATAGAAAGCCTTTTTACTCTTGCATAAAAAGGCTTATTACCTGAAAAAGGACTTAGCTCTATTACTTCTGTAGACATATTTTTTAATTCCTCTATACTTGTTACTCTTGGTTTATCCATCTAAAATTCCTCCTATGCTGTAGTAAATTCAACCGTTACAGCAGTTGTATTTCCACTATTGTCTGCTTTTCTAATTGATGCTGCAGTAGCCTCATAAGTAACACCTGCCGATATACCTGTTGGTACAAAAGTTATTATTTTCTTAGTAGTATCCATAGTCACATTACCCGTAACAACAGAACCATCTGACTTTTTAGTTACCTTAAAATTAGCAGCTGTAACATCTGCATCATTTACAGCATCAGCAAAAGTCCATGTTACCTTACAATCTGTTCCTACAGTAACTCCTGGAGTACCTTTAGATGAATCAGGATTTGTCGGAGTTGGCGGATTTGGTACTGTTGTTACTATAGGCGCAGGTATTATGGCAGTTGGTAAACTATCTACATACTCAACGTATACTGGTTTCTCACCCTTTTTAGGTCTACCGTGGCTTTCAAATTCCGGCACATAAAACTTACCATCTTCAAATTTAAATTCTACTGGTGTTCCTTTATTATGTTTAAAACCAAATTTAACATACTTTATAGTAGAAGAATCATAATCCTTCTCTTCTGAATATAAATTTAAAGTAAATGGTACTTTATTTACTGCAACTCCAATCTCAGGGCCTTCATAACCATTACTTGACATAGTTCCACCATCTACCAAGCACATTAGTTCTGGTGGAAAAGTATTGTCAGTTAACTTAATATCATATCCAATGCAAATATCATCAGTTCGGTTCATTGCAATTATTCTATTCTTAACTCTAAGTATATCTTCTTTGCCTTTACTTAAATCTGGTTTAATATCAGCTTTTTCAGCTGTATCAAAATAATACTTTTGCCCGGTAACTTCATTTATAATTTCAGCCAGCGCTATATTTGCTATGGGCATACCTTGAATTTCAGTACCTGTTGAGCTTGTACTTTCTGACATTCCATCTACCTCCTTAATCTTTGAAATGTTTGATATTCTATTGTTTGTGTGTATCCATTCACACTATCATCTAAAATTACAGGTGTAATATTCCCTGTAGGTCTTATATATCCTTTCAATTCACCTAAAAAGCTTTCTACCTGTACTGTATAAGGTTCTATATCTGAGTAATTACTTCTAGGACAATAAACAATAACATCTAGAGTTTGAGAACCTATTTGATTACTCCCTTCAAATCCTACAGTACCTGTATTTTTTAGAACTACATAAGAACTTGTACATTTACCTTTATGTTTCCCTGGACTATATATGTCTACTCCTTTAGTTTTTAACAATAAAAAAGCACGTTCCCATACGGTACGCGGCTTATATATTCCTTTTATATAGTTTTCTAAGATATCTCCTGAGACTGCATATTTAAAACTTATTTCTGACATAAAGGCACCTACTTTCCAAGTAAATTAGCCATTCCACTAACAAATTTAGGTGTAAGTTTTCTAACTGTTGGTCTAAGTACTGCATATTTACCCTCATTAGCAAGTTCTAATTGAGCAAAAGAAGGACCTACCTCCATTCCAACTTCATCATCTCCACTTTTGCCTTTAGCATGAGCTAATTCCAAATATGGTGAATACTCCATATTCCCGGCTACATAGGATTTACATTTACTTTCATCTTCCCATTGAAACCCACCTTTTATGGTTTGTCTTGCATTTCCAGTTCTATCTTGCCATGGAGCATTATTTTTAGCATATCCCTCCATCTTTTTTCCTTCACTATCACAATAAACTCCTACAGCTGATTTCATTTTATTGTTTACTTCCCCATTTTCAGCAATTTTTCTTAATAAATCAGTAGCATCAAATTTAAATCCAGACATTTAGATCACTCCATCCTTTTTAGATAAGTATCCCAAACAATATCTTCTATATTGCCCTTATCGATTATTTCATACATTACATCATCTAATTTGAAATAATCATGTTCCTTTATTTTCTTAACCTCATCATCTACTATAAATAAGAACCTGTCTTGATAATTTTTATTAAGATTTGTATCATCTGAACTACCATTAACTACATTAATAGAAGTACCTCCGGTATGATAATATCCTTTTACTGTGCAAACATACTGATCCTCCTGCTTCTCTCCAAATATATTCTCGTCCTGCCTTAGAATTTTTACCTCTTTCATAAAAGGAGTTATTTTTCTTACAAGCTGCCTTCTTATTCTCTGCTTTCTAGTTTCATCCCATTTCATTGTCCATCAACTCTTTTCATGCTTGTATTATAAGAAGTAACTGGCTTGAATTGCTTGGCAAGTCCTAACCAATACTCTCTGTTACTTTTTAATGTTATTCCTGATATTATCAATGCATCATCTGCTACTGCTTTCTTTAGGCAGCCCTCGTAGCTTGCTACTTGTACATCTCCATTGTTTTTATCCAATAAAAGTTGAAGATCCTCATTATCAAAGTATGGATACTCCTTTTCCTGCAGGTTGAATTTTAAAATATCTAAATCAGTAAACATAATTTCACCTGATTACTCAACTGGAGGAGTTTGCTGGTCAGTTTCTTGACCAGTCTGCTGTGTTTGAACCGGTGGAGTATAGCTTATATATCCCTTATCCTTCATTTCTTTCAAATCAGAGTCTCTTATTTCTAATTCACTTCCCATCTTTACTACATCACTGTCATATTTTAGATTTACTTTTGCTTTAACTTTCACATTTCTCTCTTCTTCAGCTACTTTCTTAGCCATCTATACCAATCCTTTCATAAGAAATTAATCTATCTATACTACAGTTGCAAAGAAACATTCATCTGCTCTATCAAATGAAGGTATACCTAATTGTGATACTTTTGTTTCAACCGTTACCGGATCTTCCTGTACCTTAGTTGTTATAGCAACGCCTGTATTCACTATGGAAGTATCAAGTTTACCCGTACCATAAATCTTATCAGCTTCTTCAGGAGTTGTGCCGTAAACTGTATTTCCCAAAGAACCATCTGGAATTAAAGTAACCTTAATATCATCATAATAACTTTTCGTTGTACCATCCTCTTCTATAAACGTTCCATTTAACAATCCTACAGATAAATTAAGTTTAGTATTTAAATAATTAATTATGTCTGTATCTGTAACAATTACAGCTCCAAGATTTCTTGCCATGAGTTCGTTCTTTATAGCTGTGTTACCCTTAATATATCCTAATACCTTATCTGTAAATAAAATTCTCGTAGGCTTACCATAGCCATCATCAGTTAATACTTTTGACCATCTTATCAAATCACCTACAATATCAGCAGCAGGATTATCCCACGTAGCAGTTCCAGTCAAAACTTCTTTATGATTACTTGGAATATTATAATCTACAACTATATCTCCATCTGACGTTGTTATGTTAATCTCACCATTTTGCAGTAATTGGGCCCTCATTCTAATCATCTGAACCTCTGCACCATCGACCAAATTTTGATAATTATTGTAAACTTGTGATGTAAGTTGCTCAACTAAATTTTGATTATTTGATTGCATTGCAAGCATCAGCATTTGCCTATCTTTTTCTTTTATTAAAACTGATTCCTTAAAAAATGGCATGTCCTTTTTCTTAATATCCAAAGTTGCACTTAATGCTCTTGCCTTAACAGCTACATCAAAAGTAGACATTCTAAGAGCTACGGGCTTTTTCTTTGAGCCTTTTGCAAGTTCTATTTCAGTTCCTAGTTGCTTAGTTACTGGAAATAAAGTTTTATCAATAGTAGTTTGTGGTGGTAAGTTTTGAATATATAATGCTATTTCTTGTGAATTTATAAATTCTTCTAAAGTCATTTACTATTCCTCCCTATAAAAATTTAATCATGTTTAATGCTGTTTTAGCTGCATCTGCTGGTGCAACTGGTAACTTGGGCGTATCAATAAATCCAAATATAGTTACTGGAACTACTTCCGTGCCCATCGAATCCTTAAAATTTACATTCTCATAAACAATTCCATATGCAGTACCATCATTTACAACTTTTCCTGTTGAATCAATAATTGTTCCTGCTGGTAAAATATCATTAGCATTTAAAGTAGTTGCTGTTTTTGCAACTTTAAGATTCACATTTAAAAAATATTGATTATATTTCAATATATTCACCTGTGAACTTCCAATCGTAGTTGTACTTTGCCTCATAACCTATACCTCCTATTTAAAAAATTTATTTTGCTCTTCAGTATTTGTCATAGCTGCAGCCTTTTGTTTTGCAAGCTTTTCTCCAAGATGTGTAACTGTTGGTTCACTACCCTTGGCACCACCTGTTTCAAAGTGACCGGTTCCAGGTACTTCTTTTTCAAAGAGATATTCTCTATCTTTCTTCATAGGCTCAATTTGTTCATTAATACCAACTACTTTTCCATCATCTGAAAGCTTTATATTTTCATAATTAATAAGCTTCATTGCTAGTTCAACATCTTTAACCTTTGATTGCTTTAAAGCTTCTTTAACTGCTGTATCAAGTTTAATTTTAGTAAGTTTAGCTTCATAATCTTTAGTAGCAGTTTCATTTTCCCCTTTAAGCCTCTCTATCTCGACTGTAAGATCTTCATTACCTTTAGCTTTACCTTTTAAAGTTTCAAGCTGCACATCTCTGTCCTTTAACTGCTTTTTATAATCCTTTATTGAATTATTTGCAGTATCAAGCTTAGATTTTTCAACATAACCAGTACTGTCCACAAAATCAGTATCTTTGTACTTATTTCTAGTTTCCTCTGGAAGTGATTTAAAAGCCTCTTCTCCTATAATTTCATTTAACTTTGGCATTACATCCTCTCCTTTTTTTAATTTTAAGCATAATAAAAGACGTATTTCTACGCCTCATACTTTTCCCTAAGTTCCTGCATTATTTCTTTATTTTCCTGAACTATTTCATCATATTGTCTTTGTAAATCATCTATTTTTTTTATATTTTTTCTTATTCTTTTGTCCTTATAAAAAGAGGTATACTCTTTCTTGCAGTATGGACAAATAAAATAGATTCTCTGAACACTATCATTTATCCACTTTGTTTTAAGCTTTTTGATTTTAAATGTCTTTCCACAGGAATCACATTTTATTTCTGGCATTTTTAATGCTTCTTTTAAACTGTTTTTCATAAAAACCTCCTAAAACAAAAGCACCTACTATTTTTACTTAGTAAGTGCTTTTAGACAACTTTTATACCTGATTTATAAGCTTTTCTAGCTTCTTTTAATGTCATTTTATTAGGTCCTTTTAAATTAGTTTCTTTTTCTTCAGGTCCATCATTCTGCCATCCACAATTATCACAGATATCAAACATATCTACATCTTCCCCACATACAGGACACTTCATTTCTTTATTCCTCCTTCTTATAATCTTTTATTTGTTGTAACCAATATTTATATCCGTCTGTTGGCTTAAACAACGTTGATATTTTTCCATCGGCTCTACCTATTGTGAAATCATTAGTACTCTTCCTATACTTAAATATGAATCCATCTTTGCTTATAAAACCTTCAACGTCTTCATTTAGAGGTTCAGCAAGTAATTCTCTAGATTTGTTTAAATATTCTTCTGGAGTTATATCACCATATTCATCCAAATGCTTTTCTACATGTTTATTGAATTTCTTTTCACTAGGGAAATTAGATTCTAACCATTTCTTATCACTTATTATATCATTGTTTGGACCATAATTAACATTCTTTTTACTGCTATTGCTAAATATATTATTTTCTCCACTAAAATAATCACCATGTTCTCTATACCAATTATCTAATGTACTATCTGAGCTTCCATCAACCCAATTTCTTAACCTAGAGCCTATGTTTTCTAAACTATCATCTACCAAAGGCTCCTGATAGCACATTCCATTAGGATGGTCCATAGGGCAATCCTTCAGTAAATATTCTCTTCCATCTCTATCTTTACATAAGCTACAAGTCCTACCTGGTGCAAAAACACTATGCCATCTAACCTTCGTTATAAATGGATTCCTTTCACAACTTTTTAATAGTGATAAAGTATATGCATGACTTATTGAAGTTCTAGCAAGTCTCTGAGCATTATAATCAATCGTTTTTGAGGTACCTGGATAAACCCTTTTCCAATTCCAATCTTTTTGTGCATCTGGATTTACATATGTCTGAAGATCTTGTGCTAATTCAATAGCACTTTTCTTTTCAACTATACCCTTTTGAATTACTTTATCTATGTCATTATTTACTTTATTTCCTGTCCACCATATTCTCTTAGAAAGTCCTCTACCATCTTTGTATATATTACCTTTAACAAGTTCATCTACTACATCACTAGGTACTTGAGAAAACATACTTGTAAATGACTTACTCATTCCTAATCCATATCTCATATTAATCTGGTCAAAGAAATCTAGTTGTATTGCTGTTGCATATTCAGCGCTACTTTTCATGTTTTCTTCAATAATAGATTTCAACATTTTATTCATTTCTTTAACTTTTGCTCTTACAGCTTTACTATAATCCTTTAACCATCTCTCTGTTAAGCTTCCTTTTCTGGCCTTATTCGCTTTGATTTTTAAATCTTTAGCAGCTTCTTTATATAAATCTCTAATTTGTTTAAACTGACTCCTTGTGAGCTTATCTCTGTTTTCCCTAGCTTCTTTAAGTAACCTTTGGTACTCATTCATTTAAATTACCATCCTGAACTGTCTGCATTTCATCATTCTCAGCTGCAGTAATATCACTTATTTCTTGAATTATCTGTTCATATTCTCCATCTGCATCCTCAACATCACCATAAGTTTTAATATATTCTTTATGACTTTTAACATTTGCTGCAACTTCATCCATTGCAAGTTTCTTTTTATCATCAGTATCTTCAGGTATAGGATAATTATGTTTAAATAAAACAGTATAAGAAATACTCAACCACTCATCTTTAAAGGTGTTATAACTATATTTAGCAGATTGAATTATAAAACTTATCAAGCTCTTAAAAACTGGTTCCCAATCATTCCATTTTTCTTCACATCTTGCTATTAAGTCATTATACATATACTTCATAGCTTTTGCACTTGGAATATTGCTTAAATCCTTGATATTAGGCATGTCTAAAATATCCCTCATGTCTTTATCGATTCTGTCAAGATAACTATTTGCTGCTTCAGCATTACCCATGCTATATTCTAGTCTTTGGACAACTGCCTGCTTACCATTTTCATTAGCATTATCTTCAGTTCTTACAGCATGTAATGCATTAGGTGCTATAGTTAGTTTATTTACATCATCTTGATTACCATCAATAACAGCCTCTGCACCAAACATTTGAAACCTTAATGCATCTGCATAATCTGAATTCTTTTTATTATATAAAGTTTGTGGTCCTCTTAAATCTTCAAGGTCACTTTCGCCAAAGTCATCATTAAGTTCTCCACCATTTTTTATAAGCCAGCATGGAATAGTATCAAAACCTGTACTTTGAGTAATTTCTTCAGTAGGACTGCTTAAATCATTTCCAGAATAAGTTTGCTTTTTATAATATGCCTGGACTGGTGAATTCTCATTCTCTCTATCATAGAAATAGGTATGAATATAATAAATCTTTTTAGTATCATCCTGCTGGAACACATTGTTATCATCTTCTTGAAAGAAACTTACCTGAAGCAGATCACCGTTTTTTTCTTTATAAGAGAATTTTTCTATGTTCTCATACTTAATTGATATTGGAACTCCTGGATTAACTTCCATCCTTAAAAGCACTCTTTTCTTTATAGTACTCATAAGAAAAGCCTTTCTTGTATTTTTCCAGAACTTATTGTCCTCAAGTATATCATTAATAAACTTTCTTAAATCTTCACAACTATCTTCATTACTGGCATTATCTGCTTTAATTGTTATTGTAGGTTCTACACCAAACATAAACCTTGCCTGCTTTTTTAAAAGTGGTTTAACCCTGTTTCTTATATCTTGTGTTGGTTCATAGTCTACATTATCATTGTTTTCCCAGCTTTGACCTAAAAATACTTTATCAACTTTCGCAAGTTCTTTATTTATACATTTGCCCTTATAGAAAAGGTAATCTCTAAGAACCTTTCTTCTTTCTCTTTTTTCTATAGGTGGTAATTGCAGTAATGTTTCCCTTACATCATTTATCACTAGAATACAGCACCTCCCTTCCTTTGTTGGTTAAGTTTAATGGTTCCATTACCTTTGTTATACACACTATCTGCATACTTTTGTTCTTTAATATCAGCAACTTCATAACCATCTAAGCCATACCAGATAGCCGAAAATGAATGACTATCGATATTAAACTCATCTTCTATAATTTCACCATTTTTATCTAACGCATAAGTAAGATCTTTCAATTCTTCTATGGTGTTAGTACAGTTATCAGAACATATTATTTTCTTGAATCTCTTTACTTTCTTAGTATTTTGAAGTCTTGAACCTTGAAACTTTTTTGCTTTTTTCATATTAAATCCCTGCTGGTTATAATATTTTATAGTCTTCGGTTCTGCACAATCAGAATAAATAAGCTCTTGAGTTTCCTTAAATTCAGCTATTTCTATAGCAGTTCTATCATCTGTCATATGGTTCTTATAATATTCCCAGTATATATAGAGTATTTTACTATCATCATCAATGCACATTCTTACAATAGCGTTATATGAAGTTTCAAAGCCAAAATCCATACCAACCCTTTTAATTGGATTTTTTATATTATCTATAGCCTGAAGTACTTCATAATGTGGAGCAACTTCAAACTGTGGAAGTACTCTCCTTCCATTTATGCCAAATCTGCCTTTACGTGCTATCCTATACAAATCAGGATCATAAGTTTTTAGTTCATCAAGCTGCTCTGTATAACTTTTAGGCAAAAATAAATTATCATCTGCAGTTGAGTGATGATAATATGTGTTGTTTCTTATGACTATTCCTTTTTTATAAAGTTCTTCATCATCAAGTATGAATATTTTCTTTTTGTCATTTCTGAAAAAGTGCTTATATGTCCAATTATCCTTACTTACAGGGTTAGTTGAAAGTATCATATGCAATGATAGGCTTGGATGCCTTAAACGTCCTAAAAGTTCCTTAAATCCTGCATATTTAACCTCTGAACATTCCTCTATCCATACTATAGAAACATTATTTATAGATTTAAGTTTTGAAGGTTTATCCATGCCCTTGAATATTATCTTAGAGCCATTAGGAAACTTAACCTGCATTGGTGATGTTACGCATTTTATTTTATCATCTAGTCCCATATCAGCTATTATTTCTTCAAGAAGTGAATAGCAGCTGTCTCTTATAGTATCAAATACCTCTCTAACCACAAGTGCAGTTCTTTTCTCCTGCAGCAATTTAAGTATTAGCTTTAATGCCACATGGTAACTCTTTGATGATCCATAGCCGCCAACTAAAAAATAAAACTTATAATCCCAGTTAAAAATAAAATCTTCAAAGTGAGGATTGACTTCCTTTTCTACAGCCATTATTCCTCACCCTTTCGTTTTATTATTATTTTTATTGGTTTATCTTTGTCAGGGTTTTTAACCTTATCAACCTCAATCTTAAGTTTTTCACACTTTAATTTTTGCTCCTCTGTAGCCATATCCATATGTTTAGACAACCAATCAAGGGCCTTCATCTTATCCTGAAGTTTAATTTTAATGCCATCCTTACCCTGTGATACTTCTGAAATGACAGTACCATCTACTTCATCAGAATTATTAAAGTCAGTATAATTGTACTTAATTGTCTTTTCCTTACCCTTTTTATCTTTGACTTTATATTCTCTTTGGCCAAATTTTATATAATCTGTTATGTCTGCAAATGCTATGTCCATATACTTTTGAAAGATATCATCTGGACTTAACATTGCTCTATTTAACCTATTTTGTTTTAGCCGTTGAATTTCTTTTTTAATTTCAACTTTTTTCAATAAGTTAAAGCCAATAGAATAAGCTGTATCTTTACTATATCCAGCCTTAATAGCAGCCTTAGTTGCATTGAAACATTTAGGATAATAAATACAAAAGAGCCTTTGCTTATCGGTAAGTTCCGGGTTTAATACCTCAGTAACTTCTTCAAGCTCTGGCTCTTTATTTATGATATTCTTTTTACGTTTGGAACGTTCCGTATTCTTTTGGAACGTTCCATTCAATTTATCATCCCATTTATCTTTATTCTTCCATCCTCTTATAGTTCCAGGTGAAAGATTTAAAAACTCTGCAATCTTCACTAAATCAATATCATCATTATGTTCTTTGTATATCTCAAATGCTTTATCCCTGTTTGGACTTCTCTGTCTCGGCATTTCTACACTGTCACCACCTGCCTATTCGTTTTGTTCTGTCACCAAAAAATGAGAACAAAATTAGTTGTTCTCATTTTCATCCTTATTGCTTTCATAATCATTCATTAACATTTCAGCAACTTCTCGTAAACTAGGATCATTATAAATTTCAAGTGTTTTTTTATCTAAATCCTTCATATTTAAAGTTGATCTTTCATCTATTACACCATCCTCATTATAACTTATTACAAAGTTACCTGACTGTTTTCCAAAAGAAACATTAAATATATAGTTTCCTTCTTCATCTACTTTATTAAAACTATGCTTAAATAAATCTAAGTTTTTTATTATCTTTTTGCCAGTTCCTGCACCACCAGTTAATCTTTTAGTCATGCTAATCATGCTCCTTTTGCATTTTATTTATATAAATAAAATTAATAACTTTAGTTTTCATTTACTATAATTTGACTTTTGGTTTTAAATAAAACTATAAATACTTTTTATCACTGCTTCATTGTATTGTTTTCGTCGGTTCAATTAATGTTATATTTTTATTTCTTATATACTTTAGTGATTTATTTTCCAAATCAAAAGATTCTATTTCATAAAGTGTACTATATAAATTACCAAAAATATCTTCATATTTTATTTCTAACGGCTTTGAATAATCTATTTGTTTATTTCTCTCACATTCCAGACGTATATTAGTAATAGACTTTCCTTTAATTAATAAATTTGTACAATGTACAAAAGCTTGGTTCCTATCTAACAACGAGATACTTATATCTATATTTTTTGCAACTCCTACTCCTACATTTACCATTTCACATATTATTATATTAGGATCATTAACATAAAATTGGGCAATATATAACCTACACCCTGGTGCATATCCTGTTCCATTATCCATTTCTTTTAACATTAACAATGGTTTATTTGCTTTAATGTTATCCATTTTATACCTGTTTTGCATATTACTTTCATTTTGTTTTTGAATTTTTCTAGTTTCACTAGTTGAAATTACTATTGCAATAAGAGTAGCTATACCACCTATAGCGCCTCCAACAAATCCTCCTAGGAAATTATACCAATCAGAATATGACTGCCCATTATATACGAATTTTAATATATCAGCAAATAAAATAGTACCTAATCCATAAAATAAAACTATTAACAAAATTTTATTATTCTTAAACTTTTTAAAACTAATAATTCCAACTAAACTAACAGCCACAATTATACCAATGCATATCATTTCATGCATAACATCACTCTCCTATAACATTAATATATTCTCCATGATTTTCAAAATTCCTCCTAATTTTTAGAGGAATTTAACATTTTATGTTGAATATTGGATTAAAGGTAGTTGGCCACTATAGGAGATGAGCGCTATGGCTAAAAATACAGGTAATGGTTCACGTAAAGGTGCTGTTAAAGGACGTTCTCAAACTCACAATCCTAAAACAAATTCTTGGGTTGAAAGAGATACAAGTACTGGTAAATTTATAAATGGTAAAACTTCAAGCAATAAACCATTTAAAGGAGTAACAAAAGAAGACTAACATAATCTAAGCAAATCGCCAACTACCTTTCTTTGAATACATTATTATCTTTTAATACTTGATATAATGCATTTGATAACCTTGTTACATTCTCTTCATCCTGATCCCATCCACAGAATTCAAATATGCCATGTATTATTTCATGTAATAAAATATTTTCTCCATATTGCTTTTCTAGTCCTTTCTTAACTCTTATTTCTTGATTAGGAAATAGTATCTTGCCATCAATATTTAAATTATCTTCATCACATGCATCAACTAACTTAACCCTATATTCTATTCCACCTATTTTTATAACTTCAGGTAACATTATAAATTCACCTCGTTTCCCTTAAAGCACCTCTAACCCTCTTGTAACTCCTATGTCCCATCATTCTTTCAAACTCATTATGGCTTATATCTCTTTCTTTTATGGAATATTTATTTATGTTCTTACATCTAGGGCATTTTATTTCTATGCTTGCATTACCTTCTGCTTCCATAAGTAACTTACCACAACTTTTACATCTTATTTTACTCATTCAACTCAACTCCTTATAAATAAAAAAAGAGAGCCGCATATAGGATCTCTATTCCTACATACGGCTCTCTGGGGGCTCAATCATTATAATTACCTAATATTTTTTACAACACAAAATAAGCACCCTAAATAACGGATGCTTATCTCGCAGTATAGTAATTTATATTTGGGATCTAAATTTGATATACTGTCTTAAACTTAAAATGGTTGCATTTAAGTTTAATGTGCCTTGCAACCGCAGACACAGATAGCTTTTTACTTTTTTTATGATATTATAATTATACAAAATATTTGTTACAATTTAATGTCATATAAGTAAAATACTTATTTACTTTTTTAATAACCTGTAAACAATATAATAATAAACATGGGTTAAAGCCAGTGCCTATTATTATATTTAATTAATTCTTTATTTATCGACTATATATAGTATATAACACTTTTACATGAATTTTGTCCCATTTTTGTTTCAAATTTGTCTTATTTTTGTCTCACGATTTTTTGTTCACAGTTAATATATTTTAAAAACTCATTTCTAATAACATCATTTTCCTGTTTATTTAAATCAACCAGCCTCAAAACATAATCTATATAATAATTTTTTTTCCATCCTAATACACTTAATATTCCAGAAGAAGGCAATAATCCCTTATTATTAGTTATTCTCAATGCTCCATAAAAATCATTTTTTCTAATAATCTCTTCAATTTTATTAATCCACAAATCATAAGTATCTTTAACCTTTAGAGTACTTTCAATGCTTGTTATATTTTTTTCGTATTCTTCAATAGTTAGTGCCTTATTATTTATAACATTATTAATTTTATTTTTTACATGTTCTTCAGTGAATAGTAATGCTTGCTCTTCTTTATGATTTTCAAGATATTTAATTACATTTGACTTCATAGTCGAAATTATATTATCGCAATTATCTATCGCTAATTTATTTAAGACATATGTGACAATTTCCGGTAACAAAAATAGATTTTCAATTTCTGCTACTTGCAATACAAATATATTTTCTTTTTTGTATTTATCAATTTCCTCCTGATTTCTTCTATCCTTATCAATTATGCCTTTAACCGTTAAATAATGCATCTTATCTAAACTATTATATGCCCTTGTGTATTGTATAACGCTTTGGCATCCACCTTGCAAAGGAATAACATTATATTCTTTAAATAATGAAGAATATAATTTAATATCTATACTTTTATCTTTAGTTCCTTCAACAAATAATATATTTTGTCTATTTCCCATTATTTCTAACATTAAACTCTCTGGCATTTCTTCATCTGAAAGTAATTCATAATTCCAGCTATCATTACCGTTATATTCCTTTATCCATAATACCTGTGAATTAATCCTCGATGTAGCAAATTCTAAGCTATGAGTTATATAGACAAATGCACAGTCTGTTCTATAGTTTTCAATACTATTCCACAACTTAACTAAAATAGATTTATGTAAATGGTTTTCCGGTTCATCAATAATAATTATGCTATTATCTGGAATAGAAAGCACCTCTCCGATAAAATAAAAAATAGCCCTTTCTCCATCGCTCATTTCACTGCCGTTATAAACATCTTTATCATCATTATTTTTAGTTACTTCAATCTTTCCTGCATCAATAATTAACTTTCTATGTGGGAGTATTTCTTCCCATAATCGTTTTATCATTTCAAGTTTAGTTTCATTATTAAAACTAGTTTCCCCTTTTTTGTGTTTATCTCTATACTCTATACTTTTTTGATATTCCTCTGTCATCAGATATTCCATTAAATTTGAATAATCATTTAAAAGATTTGTTTCTGGATGATTATTCCATCTATTGCCATATTTTGCATATTGTTCTAACCAGTTCTTATCTTTATTACTAACACCATATAATAGTTTTTCTTGCGAAATATCCAAATCGCTTGGTTGAATTTTTTCAGGCATATTTAATGATTTTTGTGCTGAAATACGATGTACAAAATTTTGTTTATTATTTTTTTCTATCCATACACTCATTCTGGTTTTACCTGAACCGTTAGCCCCAATAAGAACCACAGATTGTTTATCTTTAATGCATTGATTTTCTCCATTTAATAACGGTATTTTTATTTCCATTTTTCCATTTCTCTCCTTTTACTTTTTTATATTTAAAATATAATTATTATTTCTCCATAAACTTTAAAATTCCTACCTGAATTTACAAAAAAATAAAAGGATTCTCATATTATGAACTCTTTCTCAATCAATATCATGCAATCTTTCCCACTTCACTATATCCTCAAGTATCTCTCCACGCCTCCTATAAGCAGTACTTCTAACCCCTCCATACATTTCATTGGCTATCCAATCAACACTTTTATCTAACTTGTACTTATAAGTAATAAAGTTCATCATTTCTTTTGACATTGGAGGGATTGTCAGCACTTTTTTGAGTCGAGCTGTATTTCTTTTTAATTGCCTTATTCTTTTCCTGTTCCCGCGGATCTTTCTTTCAACATATTCAAGTTCATCCTCAAGCTTTTCAATTTCTCTTATTATTCCTTTCTCTGCTACACTTTCTCCTGTAGGACTTGTCTGAACTCTTTCATCAAAACTAGGGCTCATATGCATATCCGGAACAACACTTACATTACAGTGTTTTATATCCAATTTAATACTTTCCTCTTGATCCTCAAGATCTTTACACTCGATTTCAAGAATACCTATTTCATTCAAATCTCTAAAATATCCATACAACTTTCCTTCTGCATTTTTAAATGTTTCTTTGTCCAACACTGCGTTCCCTCCTCAAAACATTTATTACTTACATTTAGTTTTAAATACACGTACACCCACAGCTATTATTCCTACAAATGCCGCCATGGATGCAATGTATAAACCTGCAAATTCCATTAATATTTTCACAGCATCACTCCTTAACATAATGTATAAATAACCCATTTATGTCTATAATATTAGATACTTCAATATTAGTTCCTCTCTAATTATTTTTTTGCCAGGGAATTATCTCCCTGGCTTTTATTCTTCTTTAATTCTTTTTTCAATATCAACTTTTTCGGTCTGCAGCTTGGCTACTTTCTTAAAATCTCTTTCTAATTCAGCATCCTGAATATCTCTATTTAGTTGTGCTAATTTTTGCTTGTAAAACTCAGTCATTATCATATTTTCACCTACTTAGCAAAATCTCACTTTCTATCATTGACTTTCTTAATTTATTCTCCTTCTGCCCTTCTATGGTCAAACATACTAATCTGCTTATCTGCTTTTTTAAGCATCTTAAAATCATCCTCGTTAAACCCATCAAGTATATTAGGTATTGGACTCATTGTGGTCTCCCATCCATATCCTAATGTTCCGATTATTTCTTTCCACCCTACTACATCCGGAGTATTAAGCTTATTTCCGTCTATCTGTCTTAAGCAACTGTAAATCAAAGCAATTACCTGCTCTTGAGAAATTCTTTCCATCCAAAACTCTCTGCTCTCGATTATAAATTCATAGCCTGTAATCAGGGTTAATTGTTTTGGCGCTTTCCGGATCCACATTACTTCATCACTTCGTTTTACTTCATCTCCAATATAGTCCGTATCCTCAACAAATAAGATTTTATTCACATTAACATTTGTAAACTCAGGAACCTTCTCTTTAAACTTGTCTTTTATCTTCTGAGCTAAAGGAGTATAAAATTCATTCTTTATCCAACACTTAAGATCATACTTGCCATTATTCAATTTTCTTATCTTTTGTATCTGGCCGTTTCCAGTGGCTTGAACATACTGCAGATTATATCCGATACAATCTATTTCTTTTACTGTTGCATTGGTCTTATCATCAATAATTTTTATTCTAGGCATTTTTCTTACTCCCCCTTCTCTTTTTCTTGAGTTCTTTAAAATCAATCCATCCACTTTCACTATATTTCAAACTTCTTGAAATCCACCTAAAATCCATATCAGGATGAAGATGTTTAAGCATCTTGAATTTAAGCTCCCCCTGTGGTGTACTGTCTCCTTTAACATCAACATATATCTCCGTACCATCTATGTTATATATTAAAAAATCTAACGTATATGTTGCCGGTCTTTCTTTTTCACCCTTGTATACAAAAGCTGGTATCAGAGTAAACTTAGGCTGCAACTCAAAATTCTCTATTGCCCCTTTCGCCTTAAGTTTTTTCAAATACTCGTAATATCTGGCTTCATCTTTTGAATCAAACCTTATCCCATCTACAGTTATTTTTCTGGCATTATATTTACTTTTCATGACTTCACCTACTTTGCTAGTATTCTAAAACTCACATACACTATGTTTTAACCGATTCTAATTTCAAAGAATATATTTATACTGTTTGTACACTTATCTTTAAAATTTACCCTATTTTCGATTAAATTCTGCTGTTATTTATGGATCATATTATCTGTACATCTCCCACACAGAAATCAATATATTTAAAACTCTCTCTATGATTTTCACTTTGTACTACCACAAGCCACTCTGTTTTATATGCAACAGTGCCCCTCACAGTTCTATATTTATTGCACCCTATGTTTATATACGCTCCATGAGTAAATCTTATTTTTAGCTTTATCTTTTGGCCTATTTTAAATAACTTGGCCACCTTTTTAACATTTTCAATAGAGCAATATCGACTTCTTACCTCTGCTGATGACTTACAGGATTTCACCAAATCCATTTCAGATCCAATCATGTTTACAAGTGTTGGACTGCAGCCTAATTTAGCCGCAATGTCTTTTTGTCTCATGGTACCCCAGTTAGCTTTTACAAAATCGTTTCTTGCTTTTGTCCTTTCAAACAGCACTGGCATTACTATCACCCCTTATGAAATTCTTAAACCTCACGTTCTAACCATCCTCCCAACCTAGAAGTTTTTTCTCAATGTCTTTTATTTGCTCACTGCTATAACCGCGGCCTTTAAAATTAAATGTGCTTTTTTTACTTGAATTGTCATACCTTTTTTCAAGTTTCTGTTTCCTGCTATATTTAAAATTTTTCTTATCAGCAATAACTGCTTTAACAGTTTTTAGCTGATTATTCAGCCACCTATTCAATACCTTTTTAACGTATCTAATATCCCTTACATTGGCTTCTACTGCTTCCTGTAATGCTAATTTAATTGCTGCAGGCTCCATACCATCTTTCACATAGCTCTCTAAAACCTCAGTTTCAAAAGGCGTTATAAGATGGCCAAAATTATTATTAAAAAATTCCATGTAATTAGAGTTATCCACATTATGCACATTATCCACAGGCACATTTTCTATAGTAGTAGGAGTAGTAGTATTATCTATATCTACTTCTCCTTCTATATCTATACCGTTAGGTAACGTTACATTTACGTTATCCTTTTTTTCTGTAACATTATCTTCGTTTTTATCTTCTTCATTTTCATTTTTGCCTTCTTCTAATTCTTTCTTTTTAGCTCTATGTTTTGCTACTCTTTTTCTAGTCTGTTCTCTAACCTTATCCATCCCCTCAACATTTTGATGCTTCTCCCAGTTAGTTATTTTCAAATCATCATTTTCAGACCTTTGAATCATTCCAAATTTTTTCAAAGTATCTAAGGCAAGCCTTACAGAATTAAGAGGTCTGTTAAATATTGTTGAAAGCATTTCTTCAGTATATGGAACATCCTCTGAAAGAAATATATATCCTCCTGCATTTGTTTTTCCTGCCTGTACTAAAAGGCGCATCCAGATATAAAATATAGTGTCTCTCTCAGGCATTGCATCTATTAATTTAATTTTTTCATCATCAAACATATTTGTTGTTATCTTAATCCACTTAATTTCTGCCATACTCCATGCCTCCTTAGCTAAATAAATCGATCTTTAACCCTTTATCTGCAATATATACTGGCTTTCCAGTTAACTTTTCAATTTCTTCTATAAATTGATCCTCATTGCTGTTGTCATTGCTTAAATGCAATAAAACTATTTCTTTAGTTTTACTTAAATCTGTAACCTTTAAAAATTCTTTGACATTATCAAAACTGAAATGTGATTTTAATAACCTATTGGCCAACACAGGATGTACCAATCCAGCTTCAATATTCCTATTTAAAATATCCATGCTGTAGTTACATTCGATCATAATGTGACTAAGCCCCGAAAATTTATATCTGCAGTAATAGCTGTCAGTAATAAATAACAATTTTCCAAAATCACTATGATATATTAAAAATCCTAAAGGATCTGCCGCATCATGCTGAGTCTTTATAGGTAATATTGTAAATTGACCTATATTAAATTGTTCCTCGGCTTTAATTATTTTTGCCCTATAGCTTTTAATATTTATTGCTTTCAATGTTCCCTCACTTGTATAAACATCTATTGCATTGTTTAATACATCATTTATTGCTTTACTGTGGTCTTTATGTTCGTGGCTAATCAAACACCCATCAACATTTTTTAAATCAAAATTTAAGCCTTTTAAAATAGTTTTGTAGGATAATCCACATTCAATAATCAAAGTTTCATTTTTATTTTGGAGTACATAGCAGTTACCACTGCTACCACTCCCTAATACTTTAAGTTTCATCAAAACCCTGGTCCTTCCGTTCCTGGTTGTTTAGATATATTCCCATCAACATTGCTTTTAACTTCTTCATGATTTACATCAACTACATTCTGAACACTTTCTTTATGATCCTTATTTTCTGGAGGATTAATATCTATTTCCTTTTTATTTGCATTGTCTTTTACTTCTTCTTTAACCTCGTATTCAACATTACCTACCATATCTTTTTCATCATAGGTTTTATCCGTGTTATTAAAAGCTTCAATTAAAAGGTCACTATCATCTGAAGTATTTGCATACATCTTACAAGCCCTGTTTATTACTGTTTTCTTCGCCATTTCATCGGTAAAATTATTATGGGCTTTTGATTTTCCTGTCTTATAAGCAATACCTTGTCCCCATGCCTTTTGTATCTGATTAATGTTCATTACCTCAGTATGAATAGGACCATTCTCTCCAATTACTACTGCAAACGCACCTTTGATTTTATTAATATCTATGTTTTCAAACTTAGGATTAAATTTACTAATGTTTAGCGTTGCTGTATCCAAATCATATGTTTCTTCAAATTCATCACCTTCATATATACAGTAGGCTTTTATATCCTTGACTCCTTCTAATCTTTTAGTTACTGCTACAGTCCCCATATAGCTTCTCATAAGCTGTAGCTGTTTTCCGTATACTACAAAATAACATTGCTTCTTAGCAGGTGTTAACCCTTGTAAACACATATCATATAACGAACCTATAATTGAGTTCTTAGTACATACTTCAAGCGCAGGTTTATCATTCTTATCTTTGACCTCTTGGAGCTGCAGCCATGCACTATTAAGTGCATTAGCTACAGAATAATTTTTGGGGAAAACTATCTCATTATTTTTTCTTAATTCATTAATCTTCGTTGTTACTTGATTTAAAGCTTCTTCCTTAGCCAAAGTTAAAGCTGTATTTTCACTTGACATTTCGTATCACCCTTTCTTTGAATTTATCAACCTGCTAATTCTGTCTGTTCTACTTCCGAACTATTCTCAACTCTTAATTTCTTATCCATACTACTTACAACTAAATTAATTATTTGGCTTTCTGTATCTATAAGCCTTGTGGTACTTTCCCTGTTATCTATAAATATAGGAGCTTTAATTTCATAATGACTTGATAGTGTATTTATAATATCTATTCCAGCATTAATTCTGGCACCTGAGTTCAAGTTTGTTGAGAACGGAACCCCATCTATAAGAGGCTCGCAATCCTCTTCAATCCCTCCGTTAACTTGGGCTTTAAAGAACCTAAACTTAACATATTTAAACTTAGAATTTATACTGGATTCCATAAGTTTAACTTTAGTTTTTATAAATTCATCACACATAAAATCTTGCTTTTCAAGGTCTGCAATTTGTTGTGCTAGAGTCTTTTCCTTATCCTGAAGTTCTTTAATCCTTGATTTAGTATTAACATTAATTTCTTTGTAACCTAAGTCATAATTAACATTTTCTAGTTCAATGCCTAAAAGTGCTTTTCTTTTCTTAAGCTCTTCAATTTTTGAATTTCCTTCTATTGGCTTAGATAACTCATTTTCAAGTATTTCTATCTGATTTAATGTATTCTGATATTCTTTATTACTATTAAGATCAACAGCTGCCTTAAAATTATCAAATTTGCTTTGCAATTCATCCTTTTTATTATTAAAATCATCTAATTTTTTAAGTAATCCCTCTAATTCAAGTTCATTCTCAGATATCTTTTTCTCATACTTTTCAATTTCATCTGCCTTACTGCTGCCCTTTCTAGTTATCTCTTTAAGAATCTTTGATTTGTTTTGCTTAAAGTTTTCTTCTAATTCCTGTTTGTGTTCTTCAACATCTTCTTCATCAAAAGGCCTTTTACACAAAGGACATATGCGAACATCTTCTGGAAGTTCAAATGATTTATTGTTTTCCTCATACCACTCTTTCCTTAAATTTTTAACATCAGTTTCAAGGGTTTTTATTAAATTAAGGTTATTATTTTTTTCAGATTCAATTGATTTGACATGAAATTTAATATCAGCTATTTCACCAGTAATACTGTATAATTCCTCTGCTATTTTGTCTTTACCACTTCTAACTTTCCGAAGTTCATCTCTTTCAATATCCTTGAGTTTAGATTTAAGTCCATATAACTTATCTTTTTTCTTAAACACTTCATCATTTATTTTAGATTTATCTATAAGCTGCTCTTCTATATTGTTTATTTTTGAAACTATTTCTTGTTTCTTAACCTCTAATTGTTGAAAATTAATATCATCCTTTACAGCCATGTTTAATTCATCAATTCTAGGCTGGATCGATTCTCTATCTTTAATCAATTTCTTTCTTGACGAATTTATACTTTTTTTAAGTTCTTCTATACTCTTGTTTCCTAATAGATCTTTCAGAGGTTTCAAATCCTTTTTCGAATCAATAACATTTTCATCCGTAAGTTCACCTATAATATCCATAAGTATTTTCTTTCTGTCCTGCCATTTCATATTGGTTGAAAAATATAAAGGATTAGTTACTAATTTGAATATATCTTCTGGAATAATACTGCTTATTTTTTCCTTATATTCACCCTGCTTTTTAGGTACATCATCAATGTAATAAGTAGTAGTTACACCTTTAAGCTCTGACTCAGGTTTCCCTTTAGGCTTAACCCATTTTTCTTTTAAAACCTTTCTCAAAACTGTTTTAACTCCATCTATTTCAAGTGATCCAGTAACTTCTGTATCAATCCTGTGGATTATATTATTGCTCTTATCAAGTGGCTGCACATCAAATTTACTTATATTCTGACTATCCTTATCAAACAGCAGCCATGCAAATGCATCAAACACAGTAGTTTTACCTGTACCGTTATCTCCGTATATATTTGTTGTATTTTCAAAATCTATGTCTAACTCTTTAATACCTTTAAAATTTTTAAGATATAATTCTTTTAAAACAATTCTATTTGACATCTGTAAACCTCCAATTTGATTTTTTTCCCATTCTCATGTAGAATAGGAGTAGATTTTTAAATTTCTCTAGCTCTTATAATTTCGTGGTTGTTTTTATGAGGGCTTTTTTTATTTGTAATAGATCTCTTACCTGTTCATCTGTAGCAGTAGTAATATCCTGACATACAGTTTGTCCTGTTCTCATATCATAGAGTTCATCACCATCAATATCATATTTAACCTTGTCCACAGCCTCCTTATATCCATAATTCTCATCTTGTACTAGATGCTGAACTTCAGATATTTTTCTTTCAAGTACATTCATTGATTCACCTCCATTTCAAACACTTGTCAAGACCTTAAAACTTATTCTTGCAATAGCAAACATCTGATTTAAACTTGTCCTTTTACCAAACTTAATACGATTCTCTCTTATATCATCTGTAGTTATTTTCAAAATCTCCTTAAACTCTTGGTCTGTTACTTCAATGCCTCCATTCTCAAATAATTGTTTTATCATCATTTTTCCCTCCTTCCTTTAATACCAGCTTCCATCTTTTAAAATATGCAGCCAGTCACCATCACTTAAAATAACTTTAAGATACTTACTGCCCATTCTTTTTACGGAAGTTGGTACATGATCCTCTGGATGCTCCCAAGACTTATAAAATTTCTTACAAAACCTTTTAAAAAGTTCTTTGTCTTTAGCATCCAATTTGCTGTACCCTTTTGCCTCCTCTAGATTAAACACTTTTCACTGCCTCTATAAACCACTTACCATGTAAAATTTCTTCTGCTGAAATTGCATTGTAATCATCGTCCATTAACTTGGAGCTAGAACTAACGCCTGGATTATATGAGTATCTTTTGCTTTCATATAGGCAATAAATTACTTTTCCATTCTCAAACGCTTTAAGAGCACCCATTACATCCACATGTTCATCTACAAGCCTGAATCTACTTCTAATACTGAAGTTTGATAATATAGGCTCACCTTCTTGATTTACAATTCTGCCATCCCCATCTAATGCAATTACTGGTCCTTCATCCGTCCTATAAGATTTCTCACTAACAAATTGGAATTTTAAATTTGGATTTCTTTCGAGCTTGTCTATTGTCTGTTTTAACGTGTACTCTTGCATACATTTTTTCCTCCTTTAATATCTAATTGGTTTTAATATATACAACCTTCTATAAAACTCTTTTTTCTTTTGAAATCTTATCAAGCCATTCATCAAACATTGTTCTATTAATAAGGAACTTCGAACCAACCTTAAATCTAGGAAAATCTGAATTAGGATTATGAGCTAGTTCCAAAATCTTGTCACGACCAATCCCACTATATTTAACACAACTATCTATAGTTAAAGTTGCTTTTTCATCAGTTCCTTTTTCATTTGAAACCTCTTCCAGAGCTTCCTTTATAGCATCTTTAATTGTTTCTTTAAAATTAATGTTTTGCGGCATTTCCATAATTAAACTCTCCTTTCTCTCCAAAACTTTTCTGAACCCAAAGTTTTAATTCACGAGATTCTTTTTCAATTTTGTCTAATGTTTTAACAACATGATCTAACTTTGGTTTTTCATCTTCTGTAATAATTCCATCCTCTGTAATATCTAATAGCTCCTTTTTAACCTCATCAATGTTTTCTAGTGAAGATACAATTTGAATTGTAATTCTGTCCATTTCCAAAACTTCAATGTGTGGAACACTATGCTTTCCTATAGGACACTGCTCACAGCAAAAATAATTTTCTAATTCAGGAGCGTTATAAATATCAGCCATCATTAAAATTTCTTCTGGATATGCGCAGATACTATCAAGCTCTATTCGTGCAAGCCTTGTCCTATCAATTCCAATTATTTCTGCAGCTCCTTCCCTGCTGTTTAATTTGTCATTAATATTAGCAGCTTTAATTCGTGCTTTATAATATACGTTGTCTGCTGCCTTCGTAGCTTTTCTTGGCATTCATTTCACTTCCTTTTGTTGTTAAAATTAATATATAAAAGGATTTTTATATATTAGCTTGCTACCTCCTTTTGCTTGCTAACTTTTATTGGTTTATTTCTACACTTTTCGTGTAGTTCGTTTTCAAAAAAAATTTCATCTACATTTACATTAAATTTTCTTTTTAACTTTTTAATAAAATTGAAACTTGGGTTTCTTTGTCCTAATTCGATTTTAATGTAAAAAGATACCGATATTCCTAAAGTAGCTGCCATATTTTTTTGGCTCATACTTAAAGATTCTCTGAATTCTACTAATTTTGAATTCATTGTAACTTTCTCCTTTCTTCTATACACGTAATGTGTTGTTTATGGTTTTATATTATCACACGTAATGTGTTATGTCAATGTTTTTATACACATTACGTGTTAAATATTTTAAATAACACAATATGTGTTAAAATATAATTATGAGGTGATTATATGTTTGGAGAAAAATTAAAAAAATTAAGAACAGATAAACATATGACTCAACAGGAGCTTGCAAAAATCTTAAAAATTTCTTCAAGCACTATTGGGATGTATGAGCAAAATAGAAGGTCGCCAGATATACAAACATTAAAGCTGATAGCTAAATATTTTAACGTATCAGTAGACTATCTTCTTGGAAATTCAGATGATAAAACAATCCCTACCCCTAAAGAAGATACACCAGTTGAAAAGATATCGAAGTCATTAGGTGATGATCCCGAACTATCTGAATTCTGGAATGTATTAAAAGAAAGAGAAGATTTAAAATTACTTTTCAAGCAAACAAAAGACATGGCTCCTAATGATATAAAAAAAATAATTAGAATAATAAAAGCTATTGAAGATGAAGAAGATAGAAATGATGGTTAGGAGAAAATATAATTTTAACTTAGACCTATTTATATTGGAGGTTGAAAATTATGTATTTTGAAGATGAAAATTTTTCAATATACTTTAATTTATATGAAAAAGCTAGAAACTTGGAAAAATTAAAAAAGGAAGATGAAGCTTTAAAAATATATCTTAGTATATTAGATAAGTACGCCCCTCAAGGAACATCTTATTATGAACGACCTGCAATAATACTTGAAAGGCAAAAACATTATAAAGAGGCAGTTAAAATATGTACTATGGCAATTAAAGCTATAAATAATAACCAGTTTAATGCTGATGTAAATGAATTTGAACATAGATTAAACAGATTGAATAATAAAATAGAAAAGCAAAAAAACTCTAAGGTTGCTATCCCTAAAAAGAGAACTACAAATAAACCGGTAAAACATCCTTCAGCAACAGCCATTACACCAATTGAAGCAAAAGAAATCTCTACCAAAAATATCAAATTTTCTGACTGGTATGTAAGTATATCTTTTGGAGAATCCAGATCTCCGAGTTTTCCTCAAGCGTTAGCACTGGCCCAAAGTGCACCACAATATATTGAAAATAACGTTAATAATAAAATTTTATATCAAGCTGTTTATTCAGATAAACCTATAGAATACTTACAATTCATAAAACTATATGAACTAGTAAGCAACTGGAAATCTTGTTTTGTTATCATAAATGGAACCGTTATGGATAGAAAAATAATTGGTGGATTAAATTATTGTTATGGTGATAAATGTAGATCAGGTAATCCTGATTTTTGTTTTGGAGCCAGTGAAATGACAGCAAATCCTTTTGGATGCCATAGACTCCAAATAAGTGCCTACAATCATCCTTGGTGGACGATAGGTGATTTTATAACTTCTTCAATATGGCGTGTTAATAAACAAGCTATACTGGAAAGAATTAAAACATATTCATTGCCATATGTTATGTGTCCTTGCTTTTCTATTGAAAACATTAAATCTGTTGTAGATTCTTTACCTGATACAATAGATTTAAGAAAAAATAAGAAATGGGAAAAATCATATAATGGGATTCAACCAATAAATCATAATGTTGCTTTTAAATTAAATATATCTATTGATCCAAAAAAAGATTGCACAAATGAAAAGAAAAATAAAGGATTCTTTGCAAAATTAAAATCATTATTCAAATAAATATAAATCATTAGAGGGGATGACAGGATGGATATATTGGACAAGCCTTTATTGAAGGCTCTTTTGAATGAGGATATTCCTTTTTATGAGGTTATGAATGCGTTTAACATAAAAACTACTATAGCCTTTAATGTTCCATCTAGTACATTAGGATTTGTCTATTTAAGCAGGTGTGGTAACTACCACCTCATATTGAATGGTAATGTAAACTATGAAACTCAATGTCATGTTTTTATACATGAGGTTAAGCACATAGTTGATGATATGCCTAAAATGGGTTATATCATAGGACTAGATATGCAGCATACGCATATGGAACAATCTGCTGATTCTGTAGCAGAACGGTTATACAATATTTAAAAAAATTAGGACATCATCGTAAAACTTCAAAAGGAGATAATAGAAAAGGAAAATATGAATAAAATAAAGCAGAAAAAAATAGTTAGGAATTGGGAATATGAAAAACTAGTAGGAATTGTACAATTAATAAATGCTTTTGAAAAAGGTATTAGAAGTAAACATGATTTAGCTGAATATTTAAATGTAACAGAAAAATTTTTGGAACAAGCTATCCAACATTATAAAGAAAAATACGGTGTACATTATAAAATAGATAATTACATTATTTATTTTGAGCCAACTCTATTTATTGCAAAAATGTTCTAAAAGAATTGATTTTAATGTTGACTCAAAGGAATAAAATACATAAGTAAAAATTTTATCAGGAGCAGTGTCTCCTATATATTTTTTAATTTTATACCAAACAAAAGTTCTATCAAGGAGGTATTTAAATGGCGACAAAAACAAACTTTACTTCTAATGGGAAAAAATATTATAGAATAAACTATGATATTGGTATGAATGCTGATGGGAAAAGAATTAGGAAACAATTTGTTGGTAAAAGCAGAAAAGAAGCTGAAAAAAAGAAGCTAGACTACATAAATAACATGAATGCTGGTTTAAAAGATGCAAAAAATATGTGGCTTGCACAAACATTAAAAAGTTGGTTATTTGAAGTTGTAAAAATGTCTGGTAATATAAAACCAACTACATTTGCAAGATATGAAGGATTATATAGAAATTACATAGAAAATTCTCCTATAGGATGTATGAGTTTAGATAAATTGGAATCAATACAAATACAGAGATATTATAATAAGCTATTTAGACAAGGTAAAAGCAGCAATCAAATTAGCTATGTAAATAAATTTTTAAAACAATTTTTAAATTATGCGGTTGACTGTGGGTATATTTCCAAAAACCCATGTAGTGGCAAAAAGGTTGCTATTCCAAAAGAGAACTCAGATAAAGTATCTGAAAAGCATATCCCTGTATTCAATAATGAATATCTAACCAAAATCGTTAAAGCTGAAAACTCTAAAATTAAATACATTGCTTTATTTTCTTTATCAACGGGAATGAGGCGTGGAGAAATAATTGGCTTAAAAGAAAATGACATTGACTATAAGTTAAAAGAAATTCATATTAGAAGAACTGTAGCAACTACTACAATTTTTGATGATAACAATAAAAGAAGTAAACAAACTATAGTCCAAGAACCTAAAAGCAAAAACTCTAAAAGAACAATTCCACTTCCAGCGTCATTAGTAGAAGTAATCAAAGCTTCAATTAAAATTAAAAAATCAGAGAAACTAAAAGCTGGTAGTAGCTACTGCAAAGACAACTTGGACTACATATTTCTAAGTGGACAAGGTAACTTAATTAATGCTGGAAATTTGGACAAGACATGGGCAAAATTTTTAAGATCCTTAAACATTCCTCACAAAAAATTTCATGCTTTAAGGCATACGTATGCTACTAAGCAATTTGAAAATAATATACCTTTAAAAACTATTTCTATGCTCTTAGGTCACAGCAGCATTGAAATAACTGCCAATATTTATACTCATGTTTTAAAAAAAGAAAAAGAGAAATCAGCAGACATTTTAGCTGATATTAAAACTATGGTGTAAAAATGGTGTAAAATTTAAAAAAAGCACACCTTAAATCAAAAAATAAGAATGGCTTAACCATTGTAGTTAAGCCATTCTTTGATCTTTGGTAGTCCCTAGGAGAATCGAACTCCTGATTTCACCGTGAGAGGGTGACGTCTTAACCGCTTGACCAAGGGACCATATTTAATTTTCGCAATCAACATTTAATATTATATATCCTGCTCAACAATTAGTCAACACTTTTTTTATTTTTTATTCAATATTTATGATTGATTTGTGATAATGTCTTAGTATACCATTTGCAATTATGTCCCAAATAAATAAGTTTATAGTATAATAAAACCTTATGACTAAGAAGTAAAGTAGATAGTCTTCATTATACATACACAACTAAAAACATTAAAGATTAAATTAAAAATTAATTAATATTTTTAGTTGCAACTAGTTCGCAACTAGTTATATAATAGTATATGTTGATCTCATATGTACTGCACCTATCGTGTACATTTAATATAAATGGAGGAACTCATTAATGATAGAAATTAAAGATCTGACATTTTCCTATACAGGCAAATGTCCTTATTTAATAAATAAAGTAAACTTAAATATTCAAGATGGAGACTATGTTTCAATTTTAGGTGAAAACGGAAGCGCTAAAACTACCCTTGTAAAATTGATTTTGGGACTGTTAAATCCTTTAAGCGGCAGTATACACATAGCAGCTGAAAGAATTGGATATGTACCTCAAATAGTAGATAATTTTAATTCTGAATTTCCAATTACAGTTTCAGAACTAATGAGATGTCATAGTAAAGTTTTAAAAATAAAAAATAAAAAATCTGCAAATATATGTCTTGGTTCTGTTGGAATGAGTGATTTTAAAAATAAACTTATAGGGAATCTTTCTGGCGGCCAGCGTCAGAAAATATTCATAGCAAGAGCTCTCATTGGCTACCCTAAACTCCTAATATTTGATGAACCTTCTACTGGAATAGACGTTCCAAGTCAAAAAGAAATATACAGTATAATAAAACATTTAAATAGGCACCAATCCATAACGGTTCTAGCTGTAGAGCACAACTTAAAAGCTGCTCTGGAAAATTCTACCCATATCTGTACCATGAAGGATGGCAATTTAAAAATGTATACTGTTGAAGAATACAAACAAGTACATAATCTATCTGATTTTAATTAAATTTTACTGGAGGAAAATGATGTTACAATACGGTTTTATGCAAAACGCAATTATTGCAGGTATATTTATATCTATACTTTGTCCTGCTGTAGGCATATTTTTAGTCTTAAAAAGATATTCTATGATTGGAGATACCTTATCTCATTCATCCCTCGCTGGAGTTGCAATAGGTCTAGTTTTTGGATTCAATCCAATACTAACTGCTTTTATATTTACTTCCATTGCAGGACTCGTAATAGAGTTTTTACGAGATTATTATAAGAAGTACGCTGAATTAATACTTGTTATAGTCCTTACATTATCCGTTGGTATTGCCATTGTACTTATAAGCACCGGAAAAGCCAATGCAGATGTAAACTCCTTTCTTTTTGGAAGTATACTTACTGTATCTGAAAATGACATTTACACAGTAGTTATATTAAGCATAATTTCTGTTATAACTTTAACTCTTTTACATAATGAATTATTGTATATAACCTTTGATGAAAATGGAGCAAAAGTGTGCAAAATAAAAGTAAAGCTTATAAATTACATATTTGCCCTTTTGGTAGGTGCTACTATTTCTGTTTCTATACGAATTCTTGGGATTCTTGTAATTTCATCCATGATAGCTATGCCCGTGGCTGCAGCCCTTCAACTTCACAAAGGATTTAAAATTACATTTTTATTTTCAATAATATTTGGATTCCTAGATATTATGATTGGATTATTCTTGTCCTATTATATAAATAGTGCCCCTGGTGGTACTATAGCAATTACTTCAGTTGTATTGCTTTTAGTTGTTATTATAGGTAAAAAGTTATTCAATAAATAGCTTTCACTGTTCTCAGATATGTTTAGGTATTTATAAATTTAAATACTTATGCATATCTTAAGCTCATTGATTTACTATTTTTGTAGTATACTTTTCTATATTCTTTCTTATACTTGGCCAGGAACGTTTGCAAAACATTATTTCTACATTATTTCTTCTTGATCTTTCCTTTATTATGTTAGCCATATTATGTCCTATATAGTCTATAAGCACCAATACCAAATCTGTATTTTCGTGAATTTTTATTTTTCTATCACCTTTTTTTCTTCCTGTAACATGGCCAATTTCATTAAATCCCTTTTCTCTCAATTTATCTTCTATATTTCCAAGTCGGTCTCCCCCTACTACTAAAATACTCATGAATTAATTCCTCCTCAGTTTATAATTGATATTAATTCTCATAATCAATTATAAACTGATATCACCATTTTGTAAACCTTATATTGCCACTAAACTAAAAAAACTGCATAGGTCTTCTAACTTAAAAATCAACTTATATGTAGAAATATTTTTACAATAATGAAGCTCTTTTAAATATTTTGTCTATAAGGCTTAGAAAAAAATTTAACAAGCTGAAAGTTGTAAAAAATTGCTCATCAAATAGTTTTAATTGATGAGCTTTGACATGCTATTGTTTTGTAAACTTTATATAGATTCTCTAATTAAAATTTAGACTTATACATAAAATGTAATGACAAAATTGAAAGCAGGTTTTTAATGTGATAATTTTTTCATTATATAATTTAGTAAAATCACCTATCAAGCTAAAAACTCTATATAAGTCTTCTAACTTAAAAATCAACTTATACGTAGAGATATTTTTACAATAATGAAGCTCTTTTAAATATTTTGTCTATAAGGCTTAGAAAAAAATTTTTAAAAAATCTAGAACTTTTGAATTGTTTGAGGTACGAGTTTTCAAAAGTTCTCAGTATTTTTTTAAATTTTTTACTTAGCCTTATCAAAATATTTAACGAGCTGAAGGTTGTAAAAAATATTCGGAGTATAAGTTGATTTTTCGTTTAGAAACTCTATAGGTTAATTTTCTATTCCAACTCTTGCTGGGACACCTTCTGTATAATAATGCTTTATTTCCTTCATTTCTGTAACTAAATCTGCTCTTTCTATTATTCTCTTATCTGCATATCTTCCAGTTAGTATTACTTCAGTCTTTTCCTGTTTTTTATCTAAAATTTGCAAAACTTCATCTACTGTAAATAGCTCATAAAATATAGCTATATTTATTTCATCCAATACTACTACGTCATAATCTCCCTTTGTAACTATTTCTTCAACTTTTTTAAGTCCAGTTTTGGCTGCTTCTATATCAGCTTTATTTGGTTTACCGCATATAAAACAATTTCTTCCAAACTGTTCTAATGTAAAATTAGGTAAATATTCTTTTGCCTTTAACTCGCTGTATTCCATGCCCTTAACAAACTGTCCAAAAAATACTTTTTTGCCAGCACATACAGCTCTAAGAGATAATCCCAGTGCCGCTGTAGTCTTACCTTTGCCGTTTCCAGTATAAACTTGAATATATCCTTTATCCATAACAGATAACCCTCTTCCTTATAATAAGTTATTTTCTTTCAATACCTAAATTCTTTCTCTTACTTTAAGTTTATTAGTATGCATATATTATGTCAATAATTATTGTAAAAAGAATTTTTGCCATCACATAATCATACTAAATACATTCCACTGGCAGTGAAATTTCACTTAAAGCTTTTACTTTATATATCTTTATGTTTTTTAAATTTAATCCTTTTAAGAACTTTTCTTCAAATTTGAACTTTTCTGCATCATCATATATTATTCCTAAAACATTTCCGCTGTGTGCTCCTATTATTCCAAGACCTGAAGTTTTTTCTTTTATGTCCATCACTAGTCTTAAAAAATCATAATAAAGCCTTTTCTGATTTTTCACTATACTTTCAGTTGAAACATAGGCTAGCTTATGTAAATCTTTTTCTTTCACCGCTTCCTTAAGTATTGGAAGTAATTCTTTAACATCACATAAATCAGGTAAATTTTTGTGATTAAATTCAACTGTGTCTACTGTTTTATCTCCTTCAAAAGCAAGTATATTATAAGATAAATAATCTCCTATGGTGAATTTGTAATTACCACTTTTGTAATCAAATAAAGTCATCTTATTAAATACTATACTATCTGTAGGCTCTATATCTATACAGTTTTTCACAAGTTCTGCCTCATTGAATTTTTTATTAAACATATTAATAAGACAATAATAAACTCCACAAAGATCTGCCGTACTACTGGCAAGTCCCTTTCCATATGGAATCTCGGAGTTTATTTCTATATCTAGACTATCAAAATACTTTTCATATCCCCAAGATTTAAGAATATTGTACAAAAAACTAGAAGACTTTTTTAGGTATCTTTTCCTTATGGGATTATTACATTCTATAAGTTTAACTTTAGTATAAATATTTACGGGACAAGACAATAAAAGATCTCTATTTTCTATTTTTCCCTGAAGTATCTCTCCAAAACTTCCAGGATAAATTGTTGAAGTCTCCATAAAATACACCCTTTACAAATTTTTTATTGTCTTTATATATTTCACAAGTTCATTTACATTGTAAAAAACATTAATATTATTATAATTCATTTTTTTTCTTCCAATTATAAAAGCATATATTCCACAATCCAGACAGGCCCTTATTTTTTCATAAGTTCCACCTTCCCTGCCGCTGTCTTTAAGCAGCATGGCTTCAGCTTCATAGTCTTTTATAAAGGCACAATTTAGTTCATAGCTGACAGGTCCCTTTAAGGCAATTATATCCCCTAGGTCTATTTTTCTATCATTACATTCCTTTATAACTTTAACAGAAGGTAAAACTCTATATATTATTCTATTTTTAAGCTTTAGACCCAAAACCTTGTCTAAACTCTTACTACCTGTAGTATTTAATATAGTTCCCTTTATCTCTTTAAGCTTCAATTTAAGTTCATTATAATCCTCTACTTCTACAACTTTATCCTCATTTTTAAATTCTTCTATACAAGAAGGTCTTTCATATCTTATATACTGTATATTTAACTCATTACATGCCTTAATTACATTTTTAGTAACTTCCACTGCATAAGGATGCGAGGCATCCACTAGCACTTTTACACCTTTTTCCCTTAATTCACTTATAAGCTCATGGAGATCGAGGGGTTTGTTGTTCATATAAGCATATTTATATTCTTTAAGAAGCTCTCCACCATATTCCGTTGCTGTAGATACAAATATATCAGAAGTAAATTCATTTAGTAAAGAAAGTATTTTTCTACCTTCAGAAGTTCCAAGAATTAATCCTATCATATGAAAATCTCCTTACATTCTAACTTTCATCTTTTCATCCATAAGAGGATTGCCTTCTATACAATCTCTAATGTGCTGCACATATATCTCCTGAAAAGCCTTGTTTTCTCCAAGTCCATGAAGATATGTATTTATCTCAAATCCTTTAGATTTAAGTATTTGCTTCCAGGAATCATTGTCTTCACCTGCCATGTCATTTGTGGCATGATCTCCTGCTACTAACATAAAAGGCATTAATGTTACTTTCTCAATATTATTTTTTTTCAACTTAGGTATTACATTATCAATTGCAGGATACCCTTCTACAGTAGCTACAAAAGTATTTCTTATCTTCAAATCATCTAATACATATTGGAAAAGAGCATAGCTAGAATTACTTGGATGGGAAGAGCCATGTCCCATTAACACTACAGCTTCATTTTGGCTAAGAGGTGGAAGCTGTTTTTTTAATGCCCTGGCAGCTATTATATAATCACTTTGTCTATAAAGTACAGGGCGTCCTAGAACCAGTTTACTAAAGGACCCTTGATATTCATTTACGCAGCGAACTACCTTGTCATATTCATCTCCTGGCATTATATGCAGCGGCTGAACATAAACTTCTCTAAAGCCTTCCTCCCTCATTTTATCCAGGGCTTCGGGCACTGTATCTATATAAATTTCCTTTTGATTTTTTAATTTCTTGATTATTATTCCGGAGGTAAAAGCTCTTCTAACTGCATATTCCTTAAATTCATTTCTAATTTCATTTTCCGTGTCTTCAATACAGTTTTTAAGTGTTCCCAATATGCTTGTACCAAAACTTACCACAAGTATTCCTCTTTTTGCTTCCTTCAAATCTTATCACCTCTTTTAAAAATAGTCTTTAATTCTACTCTGGAATTTTGTAACCACGGGGAGTTATAAATACTCCATCTTTTATATAACTGTTACTGTTTCCTATTATAACTACAGACATCATGTCAACTACGCTGTCATCAAAAGAATCAAGTGTAAAAAGCTTATGCTCCTGACCTTCTCTAAGTGCATTTTTAACTACGGCTATAGGGGTATTGCCTTTCCTGTATTTTTTCACAATATCAATACATTCCTTTAAATAATGGGGCCTACCCTTACTTTTAGGATTATAAAGTGACATTACAAAATCTCCAGAAGCTGCAAGTTCAATTCTCTTCTTTATAAGCTCATAAGGAGTCATAAGGTCGCTTAAACTTATGTTACAGTTATCATGCATAAGAGGTGCTCCAACTATAGAAGCTGCTGCAGAGGAAGCTGTAAGTCCTGGAATTACTTCTACGTCTTCATCTTTTCTCATTTCCAAGATAAGCCCTGCCATACCATATATTCCTGGGTCACCTGTACTCACTATGGAAACTATGTGGTCTTTTGAAAGTTCAAGTGCTTTTTTGCATCTCTCCACTTCAGCTCTCATGCCTGTTGAAATTACCTCTTTATTTTTAATTATGTCTTTTATCATCTCTATATACTTAGTATATCCTACAATTATTTCACTATTTTCTATTACCTTTACAGCACGTAAAGTCATATTTTCATATCCACCTGGTCCAATTCCTACTACATAAAGTTTACCCATTTTACACACATCCTTTATTTAATGCACAATGCACAATTTTTGATTCACAGTTTTTTATGTATTTCACCTATACACAAGGTCATTCCATTTGCCTTTATTTTATCCGTAATTAAGGATGCTCCCGTAAGTTCTGTGCAAGGCTCACACACTGCCCTTACGCCTATTGTTTTTTCAACAAAGTCACTGCCTTTATAGTTGTGATGTACCTTTCTTATATCTTCTATAGAATATATTTTTAAATCACATTTGAAATATTCTGCAAGTTTTAATATGGCCTCTTCCTTTGCCTTAATTTCCACAGTAGAAATATACCTTACAGCCCTTTCATCTATATTGTAATCTAAAAGCAGCTTTTTAACTGTTTCTGTCATCTGCCAGGAATCAAAATTTTTCCTGCAGCCAACTCCCAGCACAATATTTTTTCTTATGAGTTTTAGTGTTTTTATATTCTTGAATTTTTCCTCATCAAAGGCTTTACACTTATTTGTAACGTACAAAAGTCCCTGTATATTATCTAACTTGCTGCTGTAACCTTTAGGAACATCCAGTAATTTATCCTCATCTATAAATCCTACTTTTTTACCGTCCACCAAAAGGGCAGCTATGTATTTAGCATCTTTTAAATCATTTATAATGAGTCCATTTTCTTTTGCAAAGACATCCGGTGCTTTTACCCCAATATTGTCCGTAGCCGTAGTTATTACAGGAACAGCTTTAAGGATACTTGCCAATTTGCAGGTAAGCTCATTTGCTCCACCTAAATGACCACTTAAAAGACTGATTACGAATTTACAGGAACTGTCTATGACAACTACTGCAGGATCTTTATCTTTTGATTTTATAAAGCTTGCTATGGCTCTTACAGCTATACCTGTAGAACTTATAAATACAACTGCCTTGTAATTTGACATGGCAGTTTCTGCTGCAGCTTTAAGTTTAAAACCTTCCATATTATTTTTAGAATAAAGATCTATAGGAAAATGCTTTTTTATCTTATCACTTATTTTATCTCCTGCAGTTGTAACGCTAATTACCGCTATTTTCATTTTTTGCCTTTCTAAACATATGGGTAAAATTTTCATCGTACAAAAGGCTCTTATCATATTTACAATTGATAAAATCTCCTACAAGTATCTGCGCTGTTTTTGTTATATTTTCCTTCTTTACTTTTTCTACAATATCATCCAAAGTTCCTATAACACACTTTTCATCTTCCCAGGTAGCTTTTTGAATAACTGCTATAGGCACATTTCTACCATAGCCTTTCTTTAATTTTTCCACTACCTTGTCTATCATGCTTACAGACAAAAACAGTGCCATGGAAGCTCCTACAGAAGCTAATCTTTCCAAATTTTCTTTCTCTGGTACGGGAGTTCTTCCCTCTACTCTTGTGAGAATTATAGTTTGACTTATACTTGGCAGGGTAAATTCTCTATTTATAGCAGCTGCTGCAGCCGTAAAGGAACTTACTCCTGGAACAACTTCATAATCTATTCCAAGCTTGTCTAGTTCATCCATCTGCTCTCTTATAGCCCCATATATGGTTGGATCTCCTGTATGCAGTCTAACTATTTTCTTTCCTTCCCCATGATATTTTTTTATAACATCGATAACTTCATTTAAGGTCATAGAAGCAGAATTATATATTTTTACTCCAACTCTACAGTATTCCAAATGATCTTTGCTTACAAGTGAACCAGCATATATAACTACATCTGCAGTTTTTAATATATCTCTTCCCTTAACTGTTATTAAATCAGCATTTCCCGGTCCTGCTCCTATAAAGTAAACTTTATTTGTCATGTTCTTCCTCCTTTAATCTCTTTGGGCTATTATAAGAGACATATAATCTCTGCTTTTTAGTATATCTTCTCTATTTTTAAGTACTTCCTGTCCTTCTCTATAAGCTCTCTTTACACATACGTACTTGAATCCTTTTTTTTCTAATACATTTAATACATTTTCTTCTTTTTTGTATACTTTCATTATTACTACAAACTTCTCATCTGTTATCTTATCTACCTGAGATGCAGGAAGAATCAAAACCCTCTCATCCCCTATAACAATGCTCTGTCCTGCTAGACTTGCAGCAGCACAAAAAGATGTTATTCCAGGTACAGTTTCTGTCTTATATCCCTTGTTTTTAATGTGATCTAAAAGATATATATAGGTGCTGTATACAAAAGGGTCACCTATAGTCAAAAACGCCACATTTTTACCTTCATTTAATCTTTCCTCTATAGTCTTAAAAGCTTCAAATATCTTTCCTTCCTGCTCTTTTCCACCCATTGGAAAGTGTTTTATTATAACTTCTTTACTTTCATCTACAAAATTTTTAGCTGTATCAAAAGCTATGCTTCTATCTCCATCTTTTGCTGAAGGTGCAACTATTACCTCACACTTTTTTATTACATTTACAGCTTTTAGCGTCAGTAATTCTTCATCTCCAGGTCCAACTCCTATACCATAGAGAGTACCCATCTTTAAGGTATTTTCTTCCATAAGTTTTCACATCCTCACTACATAATAAAATCAACTTAGTTTCTCTGCACTTACTATAAATATACTGTTATTAGAAGTCATCATATAGCTATTTGCCCTGGTCTTGTTTATTGATACTTGTATACATTCTACTTCACATTTCATACCTTTTAGAGTATCAAGGGCTTTATACAAATTATTTAAAGTTATAAAATTAAGCACCATTTTTCCATGTTCTTTTAGCTTTGCACCATATCTTTTTATTATTTCCTCTATATTTCCTCCGCTGCCACCTATAAATACAGCATCAAAATAAGGCTTTATGCTTTCCTCTACCTCAAGTGCTTCTCCTCTTACAACTGTTAAATTGTTTACATTGAATTTTTCTATATTTTTTTCAATTACAGAAAGTGCTTCTTCATTTTTTTCAACCGCAACTACCTGTCCCTTAGAGCATATCTTAGCCATCTGTACACTTACAGAACCTGTTCCAGCACCTACATCCAGCACTCTAAAATCTGGTTCAATTCCAAGTTTTGCAATACTAAGTATTCTAATTTCCTCTTTTGTCATGGGACAGTTTCCTCTTATAAATTCATCATCTTTTATATATCTCATAAAAATTTCTCCCACTTTTATAGAGTTTTGTTTTCAATTACAACTACACAAAGACCTCCAAAGTCTTTATTTTTTAGCTGTGCAGCACTTCCTGAAGTGATTTTCTCATCCTCATAAGAAAGATTTTCTCCTACATGCACTACTGCATGTACAGCATTTTCTTCTAGAATGCTGCACAAATAATCTGGTGAATGCTTTTTATCCGTAAACCATATAGAAATATAATTTTCCTTTACTATGCCTAAAAAATCTTCCTCTCTGCCGTGGAGACTTCCTAAAAAAGCTCCCTGCCAGCTAAGTTTTACTTTTGCCATCATATATTGAAAAGAGCTTATACCTGGAATAACTTCTATGTCACCGTCATAATTCTTTTTTAAATACTCTGTTATACCATAGTAAAGTGGATCTCCAGAAGCTGTAACAGATACACTTTCATATTTCCCAGACTGCAAAATATCAAGTATATCCTTTAACTTTTTTACCTTTATCTTATTACCATCTATAAAATTCAAACTATCTACTGCTCTTTCAAAACCCAATATAGCCTGTGACTGTTTCATTACAGCTACCGCCTTTGGAAGTATGTAATCTTTATTTCCAGGTCCTATGCCTACTATAAAAACCTTTGTATTCATAACCACACCTACTATTAAAATTTTACTTAGAAAGACTACTGTAGAGCACCCCTCTTTTCATTGAATACATTATAACATCTGCTTCGATTGAATTATAGGTGTACTGTTCTATTCTATTTTTTACCTTAATACCTATATTTTCATAAAGCTTGTCATATCCATCTCCTAGAATTTCTACAGCTCCTTCTGTAGTTTTTTCATTATACACTTTTTCTACAAGTTGCAAGTTTTCTCCCATTAAAGCAAGCTCCAGTGCCATGGTCTCAAGTCTTACATCTGATACCCTGCTGTGGGTGTTAAAGCATCCTGAAGCAATTTTACTCATCTTACCTATATGTCCAACTACAAGGACTTTCTTTATATTTTTGTTCATGCAGCATCCCAGTGCAAAGCCAACATAGTTAGACATTATAACCATCTTGTTTTTGTCCAGCTTCAAACTAGCTGCCATATTTTCTCCCATATTTCCAAAGAGAAGTATAAGCTCTTCGCACCCTTTTGCTACTTTTTGATTTATCTCAAGTTCCACAGACTGTGTAAGTGCTTCCTCAGACATAGGCATTACAATTCCACTTGTCCCAAGTATAGAAATTCCTCCTACTATGTTGAGCCTTGGGTTAAATGTCTTCTTTGCTATTTTTTCACCTTCAGGCACAAATATAGTTATTTCTACACCTGAGTTTTCAGGAAGCACTTCTTTTACTTCTTTTTCAATCATCTTTCTAGGTACAGGATTTATAGCAGCTTCACCTTTTTTCACATATAGTCCTTCACCTTTAACTATTCCAACTCCTATGCCGCCCTTTAATCTATAACCCTTAGATACTTTCTTTGCTCTTGCCCATATCTCTATGCCGTTTGTTATGTCTATGTCGTCTCCACCATCTTTTAAAACACAGCATTCTACAAAATCTTTTCCATGCTTTACTTTTTCAATAGGTATCACAAGTTCAATACCTTTTGGAGTATCTATTTTCACTTCTTTTAAGTCACCTTTAAAATACAGCATAGTGCAAGCTGCTTTTGCAGCCGCTGCCGCACAAGAACCTGTAGTATATCCACATCTAAGTCTTTTTCCATCACAATTTACATACATGTCAAGCACAATATCACCACCTAAAAGTGCCAAATTATCTAGTTATCATATACATAAGTGCATTTACTATAGCAGCTGCTATGTTGCTGCCGCCTTTTCTTCCCCTTATAGTTATCATAGGTACATCAAGTTTTTCTATTTCCTCTTTAGAATCTGCAGCTCCTACAAATCCTACTGGTGCTCCTACTATAAATTTAGGTTTTGCCTTTCCAGCTAAAGTAAGCTCCTTTAATTTATAAAGTGCTGTAGGGGCATTCCCAAATACGAAAAACTCCACACCTTCTTCTACAGCTTTTTCTACGGCTGCCATAGAACGGGTTATACCTTTTTCTTCAGCAATATCTGCTATTTCGCTTCTGCTCACAAAACATTCTACTTTACAATTGAGCTTTGCAAGTACCTTTTTATTTATTCCTGCTGCAGCCATATTTGTATCTGTATATATGGTTACACCTTTTTTTAAAAGTTCCAGGGCACTATCTACAGCTCCTTCTCTTATATAGAGTATATCTTTATATTGAAAATCTCCTGTAGTATGTATTACTCTTTTTACTATAGAAAGTTCTCTTTCAGGAAAATTACATTCTCCCATTTCTTCTCCTATTATTTCAAAACTTCTTTTCTCTATTCCCATAGGTGATTTTATATAATCCATAATAATCTATTCTCCATTTCCTTATATGAAGTTAAAAACTAGTTTTTTCTTAAATCTATAAATTTATCAGAATTTTTTACATCAGCTTCTTCAAAAGTTGCCATATTGTCCATAGTATAAAGTGCAGCCTCTATTACTGAAAATTCTAAAGGACAGCCTGAACCTTCTCCAAGTCTCATATCTAAATTCAACATAGGCTTTAATCCCAGTTCCCTCATCACATAACTTATAGCTGGTTCTGCAGAAAGATGGGAAGGAAATAAGTAATCTCCTACCTTTTTGTTTAATTTAAATGCACATAGCGCAGCTACAGAAGATATAAATCCATCAATTACAATAGGTACTCTATTTTTTGCAGCTCCTAAAAAGCACCCACACATTCCTGCTATATCAAATCCACCTACTTTTGACATAACATCAATAGCATCTTCTGGATCTGGTTTATTCACATCAATAGCAGTTTGTACAGCTTTCTTTTTGCTTTTAAGTTGTTCATCTGTAATTCCAGAGCCTTTTCCAACTGTAAGGTCTACTGGCAAACCTGTAATTGCACTTAAAATTGCAGAACTAGTAGCAGTATTACCTACACCCATTTCGCCTGTTCCAAAAAGGTTATATCCTTTTGTTACAAGATCATCCACCGACTCTATACCTGCTTCAATTGCCTTTATGCATTCTTCTCTAGTCATAGCCGGTCCTTTAGCCATATTTTTAGTACCGTAGGCCACTTTTTTATTTATTATTTTAGGATCGTCAAAGTCATAATCTACTCCTACATCAACCACAGTTATATCAGACTTTGCAAAGTCCGAAAGTACACAAACCCCCGTTACCCCTCTTGCAAAATTCTTAGTTACCGTTACTGTAAGATCCTTTGGACAATTACTTACACCTTCTTCTACTACTCCATTGTCAGAACACATAATGACTATATTTTTTTTATTTATTTTATTGTGTATTTTTCCTGTAATTCCTGCCATCTTGGCAGCTATTTCTTCAAGTTTTCCAAGGCTTCCTATAGGTTTTGTCAATTTATCTATTCTTTCCCATGCCTTTTTTACAGCCTCTTCATCTTTTCCCTCTATGCACTTTAAAGTTTCCTCAAATAAACCCATAATACATACCCTCCAAATTTACTTTTAAAATTATTAAATTGACCCTTTACTATATAAGACACTAAAAATACAAAAATAGTAACACTTTTTTTAAAAAATTTTTTTTATTTTTTTGATGCCCCTGAAATTTTTTGTAACACATCTAAGTTTCCAAAGAAGTGAATGTGGGCATAAGCCCCTAAAGTATTATTTTTAACATAGCCGCAGTTCCACTTTTTTATTTTTCCATCGTAAGTATCTTTAGTTACATTATAAATTTTTTCTTCTTCTGAATCGATATAGGATTTGTGAAATTCATGACAATTTACTTTAAGTCCTAAAGGTAAAATGTTATTTTTCCTAGCTACTTCTATCTTGGCATATCCAAAGTTTTGCAATCTTGAAGTCATGTGAGCCTTTCCTTTAAAAAATCCAACTGTGTCAAAGACAGCACTTTTATCTACATTTTCCATGCCCTCTGTCAAATACATAAGTCCACCGCATTCGGCATAGCACCTAAGTCCTGATTTTAATTCTGTTTTTATACTTTCCATTATAGATCTATTACTGCTGAGCTCCTCTATAAAAACTTCAGGATATCCACCTCCTATGTACAAAAAGTCTATATTAGAAGGTAATTTTTTATCCTCAAGGGGACTAAAAAATATAGTTTCACCTAGCTCCTCTAAAAGTTCTATATTTTCTTTGTAATAAAAGCTGAAGGCTTTATCGTAAGCTACTGCCGTTCTTATTTTCTTATTTTCAATATGATAGTCATCCTTAAAGTTCCTGTTTTCCTTAAAACATTCCAGCAGCATTTCAACATCCACATTTTTTAAAATGAGTTCGCTGCATAGGTCTATTTTTTCATTCAAGTCACCTACTTCACTGCTTTGGACAAGTCCTAAATGTCTGCTCTTAAGGGAAAGCCTTTCATCCTTTGGAATGTAGCCAAATACTTTTATATTGCAATTTTTTTCTACAGCAGCTTTCAAAAGTTTATAGTAACTATCTCCTATATTATTAAATATCACTCCTGCTATATTTAAATTTTCAAAGTTCACTATTCCATTTATTTCAGCACATAAGGTAGTACTTTGAGATTTAGGGCTCATAACAAGTATCACAGGTAAATCCAGTACCTCAGCTATATTAGCTGTAGAATACTTGCTGTCTATTCCCTTGCCGTCATATAACCCCATAACACCTTCAATTATTCCCAGGTCTCCTTTTCCCCTGCTGAAAGAGGCCTTCACACCTTCTTCTCCCATAAGATATAAATCCAAATTTCTAGAACTAGTCCCAGTTATACTTCTGTGAAATGCAGGATCTATATAATCCGGTCCTACTTTGTAACCTTGAACTTTGTAGCCTTTTTTCATAAGTGCTTTCATAAGTCCAATAGTTACTGTAGTCTTTCCGCCTCCACTGCTGTTTGATGATACAATAATACTTTTCAATACCCATCACCCTATTTCATTTTTTACTTAGGGATTTTCAAAGAAATAACCAGTCAGTATGCTAGCCTATTTTTTATCATACTGCGTCAGTAGAACCCTTAGATAGGATTCACTATCTGCGGAACCTACCTCCTTGTCTGATAAAAAATATCCGTCGCATCTTTGACTTGTTAGTTTTTTTCAAATCCCTTAAAATCTTCTTTAACCCACCTGCATATGTCAAGAGCATAATAAGTAATTATCATTCCTGCTCCTGCCCTCTTTATGCAAGTTAGCATTTCCTTTACTATGGCTTTTTCGTCTATAAGACCAGCTTTAGCTGCTGCTTTAACCATGGCAAATTCTCCACTTACATTATAAGCAGCTACTGGCAAGTCAAATTTATCCCTGGCAAGTCTCACTACATCTAGATAAGGAAGGGCCGGTTTTACCATTATTATGTCTGCTCCCTCTTTTATATCATCTTCTATTTCCAGCATAGCTTCTCTTACATTAGCTGGATCCATCTGATAACCCTTTCTGTCACCAAATTTAGGTGCTGAATCCGCTGCGTCCCTAAAAGGTCCATAAAATGCAGAACAGTATTTAGCACTATAGGCCATTATAGCTACATTTTTAAATCCATTTTCATCTAATATGTTTCTAATGGCCTCAACTCTTCCATCCATCATATCAGATGGTGCTACCATATCTGCTCCAGCTTGTGCATGAGAAAGTGCTATTTTAGCTATATATTTAAGTGTTTCATCATTGTCTACTTCATGTCCATTGAGTATTCCACAGTGGCCGTGGCTTGTATACTCACACATACATACATCTGTAATTACATAAAGTTCTGGATCTAATTCTTTCAGTTTTCTAACTGCCTTTTGAATTATTCCATTTTCCTCAAAAGCTGAAGTTGCCACCTCATCTTTATGATCTGGAATTCCAAATAAAATTACACTCTTTACTCCTGCATCTTTAATTTCTTTTACAGCTTCAGGAAGCCTGTCAATAGAATAGTGGTAATTATTATCCAGTGAAGATATTTCTTCTTTAATATTTTCTCCTTCTACCACAAATAATGGATAAATAAAATCGCTTGGATTGAGTACAGTTTCCCTAACCATATCTCTTATAATTGGATTCTTTCTAAGTCTTCTGTGTCTTCTAAACATGTTTTTTTACTTCCCTTCTAATAGTCTTTTTATAATTCCGTCTGTAGTATATTCTTCAGACATTTCATAATCTATATCATGCTTTTTCAGCTCTTTACCTGTTATAGGTCCTATAGAAATTACCTGCTTTTCCTTTATAGCAGAAAGCCCTACAAGTTCTATCATATTCCTAACTGTAGTTGGACTTGTAAAAATAACAGTATCTACATCATTGAAACAATTTTTATCAGTTAGGCTGCCAGCTATTGTCTCATAAGTATAACATTCATCTACTATGCAGCCTTCTTCTCTCAAGGCTTCTGCCAAATAAGGTCTTGCATTTTTAGATCTTGGAATAAATACCTTGTCTCCTTTTTTTATGAAACCTTTCATTTTATCGTGGAGACTTTCAGCTACAAACTTTTCTGCTACTATCTCAGGTATAATTCCCTTATTTTTTATAGCTCTTTCTGTAGCAGGACCTATAGCTGCAAATTTTCCTTTTATATTTCTGATATCATAATTTTCAGTTAGAAGTCTTTCAAAAAAGCTGTTCACTCCATTTACACTGGTGAAAATAATATAATCATACTCCGGCAATTTATCTAAATACTCTTTGATATTTTCTAAAGTATATTTTATTTCTATAGAATGTATCTCAGTGACCTGAGCTCCTAAATCAAGAAGTTTTTCTCTCATTTCACGAGACTGGGCCTTTGACCTTGTGATACATACATTTTTTCCAAAGAGAGGTTTTTTCTCATACCAATCAAGCTGCTCATTGAATTTTATAACATCTCCTATAACTATTATGCAGGGAGAAGTTAGTCCTGCCTCTTCAGCTTTTTCTTTTATGTCTTTTATTTTTCCTACAACTTTTTTCTGCTTTGAAGTAGTTCCTCTCATAACTACTGCACAAGGAGTATTTTCATCCATACCATTTTCCTTAAGCTTGCTGCATATTACTTCCAAGTTTCTAAATCCCATTAGGAAAATCAGTGTTCCTCCTATTTTAGCTGCAGCTTCCCAATTTATATTCAGCTTTTCAGCAGTCTTTCCTGTAAAGATATGAAAACTTCGAGCTACCTTTCTATGAGTTACAGGTATTCCTGCATAATTTAAGGCTGATATTGGAGAAGTGATTCCCGGTATGACCTCAAACTCTATATTTTCTTTTAAAAGAGCTAGAGCTTCTTCCCCTCCTCTTCCAAATACATAGGGATCTCCGCCTTTAATTCTTCCTACTACATGTCCCTTTTTAGCAAGTTCAACTAACATGTTATTTATTTCATCCTGGTTTTTATAATGGCATCCTGGTTCCTTACCACAGTAATATATTTCACAGTCCTCATTTACATATTTTAAAATTCCAGGTCCTGCCAATCTGTCATACATAACTGCAGTACATTCACTTAGTTTTCTCACTGCTTTTAAAGTTATAAGTTCCTCATCTCCAGGGCCTGCACCAATTAGATAGACTTTACCCATAGTATCCTCCTTAAGCTTTCAATATCATTTTTGCAAGTTTTTCACCTAAAACCATATAATCTTCCTTGTTCCCTGTTACATCCTTTTTTATAAGTTTATTTCCTACCATAAACATTCCCATGATATTTATAGTATCTTTATCTATTTTTGCATAGGCACCTATGGTGGAATGACAATCTCCATTTAATGTCCTCATAAAGCTTCTTTCAGCTTCTACACAAATTCTTGTATCTTCATCGTCTAATTTACTGAAAAAGCTTCTATTTTTACTGTCCTTTTTTGTTTCTATGCCGAGAGCTCCTTGTCCAATTGCAGGTACCATATCTTCCACTTTAAAATACTCAGTAACTAGTTCATCTAAGTGGGATCTTTTAATTCCTGCAGCTGCCAAAACTATACCGTCTAAATTTTGGCTTTCTATTTTACTTATTCTAGTCTGTATATTTCCCCTTATAGGAGCTATCTCTATATCTGGCCTTAATATCTTTAATTGCTCTGCCCTTCTATTGCTGCTTGTCCCAATTTTAGCTCCTTTAGGAAGTTTGTCAAAGGGTACTTTATCTTTAGATACAAAAGCATCTCTTACATCTTCTCTCTGCAAAATAGCAGCTATTTGAAAATCTTCCGGCACATCAAAAGGTACATCTTTCATACTGTGAACTGCTGCATCTGCTTCATCTTTGAGAAGTGCCATCTCAATTTCCTTTAAGAAAAGACCTTTTCCACCTATTTTATTTAGGGCTATGTCAAGTCTCTTGTCTCCCATTGTTTCTATAAGCACTTTTTCACACTTTGCATTATAATTTTTTTCCAGTATATCCATTACTATTTCAGTTTGAGTCTGGGCTAATTTGCTCTTTCGAGTTGCAATTTTAAAATTCAAATGTTATCACCATCCTGTGTTATCCTTAAATTTGCTGTTGTAAAAAACATATTTATTACATCTAGGGCCTTTCCCTTTTTATAAAAAAAGTAAAAATCCTCTGTACATATAAACTTCATAATTTTTTTCTTATCATCTATACTGCAAATGCTGTTTCTTATATGAGAAGTAAATTCTACAAATTCATCATATTCTTTTATATAATCTACCAGCTTATTTGCAATAAACACGGAAGTTACAGGTGATACTCCTCTTGTATTTATCCCAATTGAAATATTTTTAGTATTTCTCTGGCAGGGTGTAATGCAATTTCCATTTTCAGGCTTGGTTGCATCTATATATATCTTACATAACTTTCTGCAATCCTCTGCTATGCTGTAGTTTACTTTCACATCATCTGTAGCTATTACTACAAGGTGCTTGTCTTCTATATACTTCTTTTCATACTCTGTATTAATTATATTTACATTAGGGAGGCCAGCTATACTTTCAAAATCATCCATAAACTTTTTAGACAATATATAAACCTGGCATTCTTTTTTTGAAAAGGTTTTTGATTTAATGTAAGCTGCATGTCCTCCACCTAATATAATCACTTTTATTTTAGGAGATAGCAGCGACACAAGCATATTATTATTTTCTAAATTGTTTACCTTCATCTCTCCTTCTCCCTTTAAAACTTAAGTAGTTACATCTTTACTTATTTTTTTTAACACCTGTAGTATTTTTTCATTTCTCCATCTATCTTTTACCGCTAATCTTATAAATTTACTATCAAGTTCTTTAAAATTACTGCATCTTCTTATAAGAACATCTTCCTTTAAACATCTATCATATAGTTTTTGGCAATCCAAATATTTGATCTTGCATAGTACAAAATTGCTGCAGCTATCATACACTTTTTCAAACAAAGGTATTTTTTTTAACTCATCTAACATAAATTTTCTTTCTTTTTCTATCCAGCAAATGGAGTCTTCTATGTATTTCTTATCTTTAAAAACATTCTCGGCTGCTGTTTCCGCAAAGGAGTTTATGTTCCATGGATTTTGTTTGGATTTTATACTTTTTATTAAACTTTCATTTTTACAAAGTCCATATCCCATTCTTATTCCCGGCAGTGCAAAAAATTTAGTAAGAGCTCTAATTAAAAATACACATTTATATTTCTGTGCTTCCCTTAAAAAAGAACACCCTCTTTTTCCTGTAAACTCCACAAAAGCTTCATCTATAATTATTGTCTTATGATTTTCCTCACAGTAATCAAGTATTTCTTTAAACTCCTCTTTATCTATTACGCCGCCATTTGGATTATTTGGATTACCAATAATTAATGCTTCTGACTTTGCTATTTTTTGTCTGATATCTTTATAATCATACTCCATATTCTCTTTTAAATGTGAATGTATTATTTGGCAGTTCCATTTTGCCGCATTTTTTTCATATTCTATAAAAGAAGGTACTACAATGCATATGCTTTTAAAAGAACTGATTACAAGATCTATTATTTCTGCAGCTCCATTACCTAATACAATGTTTGTATCTTCCATGCTGCTTGATATTTTTTCTTCTTTAATATAAAAGTAATTTAACGAGAAATTTATATACTCTTTTATTGAATTTTTAAGTTGTCTATACTCCACATCAGGATACTTTTCTACATCTTTTAATGCTTTCTCTATATTTTCTTTGAAACTTAAAGGTACCCCTAGTGGATTTATATTTGAACTGAAATCCAAAAGCTTTCTTCCCTTTAAAAGTCCCTCTGTATATATATCTCCACCATGTTCCATAATAACACATCCCTATATCATTGATTTTCTAAATTACGCTCTGGGTAATCCAATTATAACTATTCCACATAAAATCATAAAAAGTATTTCAGTAAAATACATAATTATTATGCACTGTCCTATGTGTTTAAAGCTTAGTTCCATAAGTTTATCCCCTATAGTAGGTTTATAAACTACTTGACCAAAATAAACATTTGTGCCACCAAGCTGTATTCTCATAGCTCCAGCTGCTGCTGCCTCAGGATAAGCACAATTAGGACTCTTGTGGTTTTTCCTGTCCCTTATCATTATTTTAAAAGACTTAAAAGGATTTCCCTTTACTACAAAAGCTGATATACACATAAGTACCCCTGTAATTCTAGAAGGTATAAAATTAAATACGTCATCTACCTTTGCGGGAAAAAATCCTATGTACCTATACTTTTCATTCATATACCCAAGCATGGAATCCATGGTATTTATTCCCTTATAGAGCATGGCAAGTGGTGCTCCAAAAATAGCTGCATATATAAGTGGTGCTATTACTCCATCGGAAGTATTTTCCGCCACAGTTTCCACATCTGCCCTTATTATTTCCTGACTGCTTAAAGAGGATGTATCCCTTCCAACTATATAAGAAAGCTTGGTCCTTGCATCTTCAATATCTTCTTTTTTAAGGGCATAGTATACTTTCTTTGCCTCTACAGCAAGACATTTAGCAGAAATAGTCGTCCAAATAATAAATGTATTTACTATATTGTATAAAATAATATTTTTTCTTAAAAGCAGCAGTACTGCAAAAGGTATAATAAAACTAACAAATGCAACCAAAAAAACGATTAATCCCCCAAATGCTTTTAAGCTATCTTCCTTTTTACAAAGCCTTCTTCCACTTTTCTCTAAATAGGATATAAACTTTCCTATATATATAACGGGATGGGGAAACCAATAGGGATCTCCAATTATCCAATCAATTACAACTGCTATCACAATATCTATTAAATTCATAAATACAAAAGAACTGGACAAATTTAACCCCTCTTTTCTAAATTTAATTATTATCTTTTAATGCCCATAATACTATATATCTTATCTATATCTAAATTCTTTCGCACTATGCTTGCTAACTTATCCAATTCTCCTTCTCTGAGATTTTCATATGCTTTCGATTTTTTATACCCTAATCCTTTATTTTGTCTTATTTTATTTACAATGAATTCTCTAAAGTCAATTCCATCGAAAACTCCATGTATATAAGATCCAATTACATTTCCTGACATATTTATGGCACCATCTTCTGTGTCAACCTTTTCACCATTTTTATCAGTTATATTAAATAATGGTCTTGCATCTTTTCCATATTTGCATATTCCCATATGTATTTCATATCCGTATACATCTAATTTTCTATTAGTTAAGGATTCTCCATCCTTTTTCATTGAAAAATCAACTTTACTTCTTGCATTTACTCTAGTTGTAACCTTTTCTTTTTCAAATATAGTTTCTATATCTAAAAGCCCTATGCCTTCTACTTTTCCTACATCTGTCTCTACTCCATAAGGATCTTCTATGACTTTACCAAGCATTTGATATCCACCACATAATCCTATCACAATTCCAGTTTTACTATATTTTTTTATACGGTCTTCAAGGCCGCACTGCCTAATTTTAAGTAAATCTTCTATAGTATTTTTACTTCCTGGAATAATGACTAAATCCGGATTTCCAAACTCTTCTACAGATGTTATAAATCTTACAGAAACGTCTTCTTCGCTCTTAAGCGCATCCAAATCTGTAAAATTAGATATATGAGGCAGCTTTATTACGGCTATGTCAATAGGTGCTGTAACTTTTTTATTGAATTCTACAGCTCCATCTTCATCCTCAAGTGCCAATCTAAAATGAGGTATAACACCAAGACAAGGTACCTTTACTATATCTTCAAGCATCTTAAGACCCGGCTCCAGTATATCTTTGTCTCCTCTAAATTTATTTATTATAGTGCCCTTTACTCTTTTTTTCTCCTCTTCTGTAAAAAGCAGCATTGTTCCTGCAATAGATGCAAATACTCCTCCTTTGTCTATGTCTCCTGCTAAAAGTACTGGTGCATCTACTGATTCTGCCATACCCATATTCACAATGTCTCTATCTCTTAAATTTATTTCTGCAGGACTTCCTGCACCTTCCATTACTATTATGTCAAATTTCTTCTCCATATTTTCAAAGTGTTCTTTAAGCATATCCCTAAATTCCAGCTTCATATTATGATATTGCATGGCAGTGCTGTTGCCATACACTTTTCCGTTAACTATGATTTGACATTTCTTATCTGAAGTTGGTTTTAACAATATGGGATTCATATATGCTTCCGGCTGCAATCCAGCTGCATAAGCCTGAAGTACCTGAGCCCGTCCCATTTCTTTGCCATCTAATGTTATATATGAGTTCAATGACATATTTTGAGATTTAAAAGGACACACTGAATAACCATCTTGTTTAAATATTCTACAAAGGGCTGAAACAATTATACTTTTTCCTACAGAAGAACCAGTTCCCTGAATCATAATTTTTGCCATAACAATTACTCCTCCCAAAACTTCCTAAATATAATAAAAAATTTGCTTTTAATTAATACACACATATCTATATTAAAGCCAAAAGGCAGTAAGTTTTAGAAAGCTTACTGCCTTTAACATAAAAACCTCAGCTTAAGCTGAGGTTAACCACACTAAAAGTTTCTCTCCCTCCGAAAGCATATAATAACAATCAGGCAGGTCTCCTGGCTTATGATTCATATTTACTTTAACCTTCCTCTTTTACGAGTGGTAACTAAAGTTCATCATCACATACAGTAGCGGGGGCTGCTACGGAGTTTAACCGTATTCCCTTTTCACCTATAAAGGCACCTGAATCTTCTATTCAATTTATATTCTAAGTTTATTATAATTAGAGTTTTATGTCAACTTGAAATACCCAATATATTACATAAATCAAATAGAAATTTCATGCAATTCTAAAGTTTTACAGTTAATAACACTATTTGATATTATATTTCACTAAAAACTCAGTATCTTCCATTACTTTGTTGTAAGCGTCATCCCTTATTATATGATGATCTTCAGAAAATACAAGAACTCGTTTAAAAAGTCCATTAACATATTCAAAATCATGTGTTGAACATATTATAGTTTTCCCTGCTTTATTTAATTTGATAAAAAGATCATTTAAGAATTTCTTTCCCTTAGGATCTATTCCACTCATAGGCTCATCTAAAACCAAAACTTCAGGATTTAACGCAAGTACAGCAGCTATGGCCACTCTCTTTTTTTCTCCTCCACTTATGTTATAGGGCTCCCTGTTTTCTAAATCTTTCACATTCAAAAGTTCTAGACAGTCATTTACCCTTTTATTTACTTCATCTTCATCCATTCCCATTTGTCTTGGTCCAAAAGCAATTTCCTCATATACACTAGAGCAAAAAAGTTGTGCATCGGAATTTTGAAATACAAATCCCACTTTTTTATGGAACTTCTTTGAGAAATTACCTTTTTCCAATTCATTCTTACATATTTTCACATCATCAAAATAGTAATTTCCCTTTGTGGGAAATACCACTCCATTTAATAATTTTAAAAAGGTAGATTTACCACTTCCATTTGCACCTATAAGTGCTATGGATTCTCCTTGTTCTATAGTTACATTTATATCTTTTAATACTTCATTATTTTTATATTTAAAAAAAGCGTCCTCAATTTTTATCATCTTAATCCCACCCTAGATATGTAAAAATACATAGTTATGATAAGTACATTAACTATTGAATATATTAGATCAAAAAACTTAAATTTAAATTTTTTGTGAGACACATACTCTCCTGTAAATCCCCTGCATTCCATAGCACAATACATTTCATCTCCCATTTCTTTTGATTTTAAAAATAAACTGCCAATTATCTTTGAAATAGAAGAATATTTTTTACTATTTCTTCCTATAGATCTAAGCTTTAGTGCATAAAACATGTCCAAAGAAAATTCACCTAATATATAAATGTATTTTAAAGTTATGTCAAATACCAAAATAAATATGTCTGGTATAAAAAACATCTTTAGTGCCTTAGTTATATCATGCCATTTAGTTGTATAAGATAAAACATTTATTGAAATTATAGTACCAGCTACTTTTAGTAAAAGCATTTCACTATTTCTAATGTTCCCCATAAGCATGGAAGGTATGAGCATTATAAACGTAAAAAATGGAATAGAAATGCTTAAAAGCAGTATTTTTTTTATATCTTGAACATCCAAAAAACTTAAAATTAGTAGAAAATAAACATCTACAAGCATTACATAAGTAAAATTTTTAGACAACGATAAAAACAATATATTTAAAATAGTAAATGAAAGCTTTAACATAGGATTTAAATTATATATAAAGCTATTATTTACTTTGTTGTTCCTTTTAATAAGAGATAATAGATGTAATATAGAAAATATACTTTTATCTATAAATTTGTCTTTATCTTCTTTGGGAACGTATTCATCTTTTTTAAAAAGCCAATCCTCCATAAATTACACCTTCAATTCTAATTTTTTAGTTTTCCCGCTTCCTTGTTAAAAATATATCATACTAGCAATTATTATTCAATTAAATAAAAAAACATTTTATCATTTGTTGTAAACATAATGCTTATCTTTAGTATAACAGACTTGTTAGCTTAATCCATAAAAGACATACCATACACCCATTCCTATAGCAGTTCCACTTGCCTGTTCTTTAATTAAAAAGTCTTTAAGTTCTTCTCTGTGAAGTGCAATTACCTGTATGTCCTCATCTGGCTCCAGCTTTTGTATGGGAATTTGATTTTCCATTAAATCTTCATATATATCAACCCTTGCTAATGTAACCTTATCCGTTAAAAGTGCAGGATTTGAATAAAGCATAGGGCTCATTGACTTTACTTCTCCCTTATATCCAGTTTCTTCTTCTAACTCCCTCAATGCGTTTTCACCTATATCATCCCCTTCTACAAGACCTGCTGGAAATCCAATAACATATTTATCTATAGCAGCTCTGTATTGTTTGATAAATATATACTTATTAGATGGTACAAGTTTGCCAACTATTACTACTGTATTTGTAGTATTGGTTCTCTTTATTCTTTCCCACTTTAACTCCTCATTATTTTTTCCCCTATAAGTTATTTCCTGTAGTTGAATCCACTTTCCTTTACACAGTGTTTTTTCTGATATTTTTTTCATCAAGTCCATCCTCCTATTTTTTTAGCCTCCTGGCCTATTATCATAATTCCTTTTTTTATATCTTCTTCACTGACTCTTGAAAACCCAAGCCTAAAGGTATCATATCCCTCATCATTTACATAAAATACATCACCAGGAGTAAATATTACTCCTCTCTTGCAGCACCTTTCTAAAAGCTGCCTGGAGCTTATATTCCTTAGCTTTATAAATATATGCATTCCCCCCTCACCCAGTATCTCTTCGCAAGGTATATTCTCTCTTGCACACTTTAAGGTGAATTCATATTTTTCCTTATATACTCTTCGAGCTTTCTTTATATACTTTTCAAAATTTCCCTGATTTAAGTAATCATAAAAAATTGCCTGATCTAGAGAAGAAGTGTGAATATTTCTAGCCCTTTTGCAACTCTCTAAATAGTTTATAAGCACTTTATCCGCGAGTATCCATCCTATTCTTATTCCAGGAAATAATACCTTTGAAAAGCTTCCTATATATATAATACTATTTCCTCTACCGCTAAAAGCAGCTATAGGTGCTACATGAGTTCCTGAATACCTAAGCTCTTCATTAAATCCATCTTCAATTATAGGGACATTATAACTTTTAAGTATATTATATAATTTCACCCTATTTTCAGGAGGCATGACAATGCCTGTAGGATTTTGATAAGATGGAATAAAATATGATATCTTAAATTTATTTTTGCTTAGCTCTTCACTAAGATCTTTTAAACATACTCCATCCTTTTCAACTTTTACTCCAGTTATATTGAGCCCATGTAGTTTCATAATTTTAATTGCAGTATTATGAGTTGGATTTTCACACAGTATATTATCTCCCCTGTCCGTAAGGCAAGATAATATCAGATCAAATCCTTCTGTAAATCCATTTGTTATAAGTATATCCTTTTCTTTTGTACAAACTCCTTTGCTTTCCATATATTTAAGTAAATATTGAATGAGGGGTCTATAACCTTTAGCATACCCATAATTCAACACTTTTTCTCCTTCTATAGACATACGATTCAAAAAAGCTTTTTTGAATTCATCTACATTAAAAAGTTTTTCATCAGGAGCTATACTTTTAAAGGATATCATTCCTTTTTCCCATTTTGCTTCATGTTTTATTATATCTAATTTTTCGGAAAGTTTTCCATATTGATTTATTTTGTCTTCCCAATCTATACTCCACTTTTCCTGAAAATCTACTTTTACATCCGATACAAAGGTACCCCTTCCTTTTTTCATGTATACAAATCCTTCATCTTGCAAAAATTCATAAGCATACATTACACTATTTCTGCTTATTTTTAGCATTGAAGCCATTTCTCTTGTGGAAGGAAGTTTTTCTCCGCTTCTAAGCATGCCTTTCAGTATCATATCTTTAATATAATCTTTTAGCTGTATATATACAAGTCTCTCTTTATTTATCTTCAATTCTGAAAACATAACAGGTTTCACCTCAAATATATTTTTGCACAATTTTACAAATAAATAAAGAATAATATTAATAAATAAGTTATTGACATATAGTAAAAAAAATGTTTCAATAATACTGACTAGTCAGTTAATATTTAAATATTACATAATTTCATTATTGAAAATAATTTTTCATATATTTATTTCAGACATTTACAATAGGAGGATTCATATATGCTAAGCAATATCATAAAAGTTTTTAAAAGAGATATGAAAAGTATTGTTAAAAATAAAATGACAATGTTGATTGTTGCAGGTGTGTGCATACTTCCATCTCTCTATGCATGGGTCAATATAAAAGCATGTTGGGATCCTTATGGAAATACAAGCAACATTCCTGTAGCCATAGTTAATGAGGACAAGGGTACGAACTTTAAAGGAGAAAATTTAAATACGGGAAATAAGATTGTAGAAAAATTAAAAGACAACCACAAAATAGGATGGAAATTTGTAAACGCTAAAAATGCGGATATGGGTATTATAGATGGTACATACTATGCCATGATAGAAATTCCAGAAGATTTCTCAAAAAATATTACAAGCATAACATCAGATACTCCTAAAAAAGCTCAAATCATCTATAAAGTGAATACAAAGAATAGTCCTGTAGCGCTTAAAATAACTGATGCAGCTAGAAACTCACTGGAAGAACAGATAAAATCAAGCTTTATATATACAGTAAATCAAACTATATTTTCTTCTTTGAACATTCTTGGTAAAAATGCAGAAAATGATAAAGAAAACATTATAAATTTAAAAGATGCAATAATAAAATTAAGTGACAATATGGACGTTATAACAGATGTTCTTGGGGGCATAAGTGATGATTCAAATGATTTTAATTCAACGCTTTCTCAGATTAAATCAGGTATTCCTATGATAAATTCAAGAATAACTACTTTAGGAAATGGTAATGACGCCAACAACTCATCTGTGCTATCCCTTCAGTCTTCCATGAATAATACCTTTGACAACATTGCAATTAATTTAAATACCTCAAAGACTGATATATATAGAATTCAAAATTTGATATTAAATTTTAATTCAGCAGCCTCAAATTCGAAGTACTCAAATATAGATACCACTGTAACTAAAATCAACTATGAGATAAATATATTATACAATAAAATCAATTCCACCATTAACATTCTTGAAAAATTTAATGATTTTAAGAACGATGACAATACATCAAAACTTATAAATTCATTAAAAAATACTAGGGATTCATTAAATACAGAGAAAAACAAAATAAGCGATATCCAAAAACAGCTTGAAAGTTCAAATGAAATAAATAAGGATTTGATTGATTCAATAACAAATGACACTGCAAATTTAAATCAGCAATTAATAGACGAAACCAATGAATACAATGGACAGGTAAGAAAAAGCTTGAATTCCACAGCAGCTGAACTTGTTGAGTCCACAGATAAGGCTTCTTCTGTTTTAAAATCTATGCAGGATCTTACTTCCCATGGAGATAATTCCTTAGATGCGTTAATAAATGGGAGTGAGCTGACAGCAAATTCATCCAGCAAACTAAACAATAGATTGATGGAATTCAAGGGTATTATTAACGATTTGGCAAATAAACTTAAACTAGTAACTAATAATGACATAATACAGATAATCACCATATTGCAAAATAACCCTAACTTTATGGGGAACCTTGCATCAAGTCCATTTAATGTGAAGGAACAGAATATATATACTATTTCAAACTTTGGATCTTCCATGGCTCCAGCTTATACTACACTTTCAATCTGGATTGGTTCTATTATTCTTGTATCCATTTTTAAAACAGATGCAGATAGATTTAAAGGTGATGAAGGTTTGAACTCAAAAGAAAGATATCTTGGTAAAATGAGTACCTTTATAGCTTTTGCATTAGTACAAGGATTTATAGTTGCTATTGGGGACAAACTTTTGTTAAATGTCCAAATGGTAAATACATTTTTAATGATAATGGTAGCACTAGTTTCATCTTTTACTTTTACTGTAATAACATACACTCTTGTTTCTATGTTTGGTAACTTGGGGAAGGCTATCTCCATTGTTTTCCTTATAACTCAGATATCAGGAAGTGGGGCCACTTACCCAATACAACTTGATCCACTTATTTTTAGAATACTGCAGCCTTTATTTCCATTTACCTATTCAGTAAGTGGATTCCGGGAAGCTATCGCAGGACCTCTTATAAGTACTGTAGCTATGGATTTTACATTTATGCTTTTAATTTCAATGTGTTTTATACTATTGGGTATATTTTTAAAGAAACCTTTGCAAAATAAAATCTATAAGTTTAGAGCCAAGCTTACACAATCTGGTATGGGAGATTAAGGCATTTGAAAGAAAATATCCTAGCATACTGACTAGTTATTTCTTTGAAAATGCCTAAAACAATATTAATTTTAGGAGGGACTATAATTGAAGGTAGTATTCAAACTATTAAAAAGGGATTTTAAAAATATAATAAAAACTCCATCAGTACTTGCCTTAATTTTATTATTGTGTATCCTGCCATCTCCCTATGCCTGGATTAGCATTAAAGCCTCATGGAATCCTTATGCCAATACAAATAGAATGCCTATAGGCGTAGTAAACAATGACAGCGGTACAACTATTAACGGTAAAAATATAAATGTCGGAAATGAAATAGTTAAAAATTTAAAGAAAGATAATTCTATAAATTGGATTTTTATAGATGACTGGCAGGGAAATTATAACCTTAATTCAGGAAAATATTATTCACTTATAGAGATACCTGCTGACTTTTCCAGCAAACTTTCGACTTTAATTACAGCATCTCCTGAAAAGCCTAATATAATCTATAAGTCCAATGAAAAGCTAAATGGAATAGCCACTAAAATTGCAGATTCAGCTAAAACTTCCCTATCAGATACTATAAAAAGCTCTCTTACAAAATCAGTAAACAAAGAAGCTCTCAAACTACTAAACTCCACAGGTAAAAAACTTGAAACAGACAAGCCTGAAATTTTACAATTAAAAGATACATTACCCGAAGCCGTATCCACTGTAAATGATATAAAAAATCATATATCACAGGAAAATTCCAACTCCAAAAGCCTTCAGCAATATCTAAGTGGAGTTCAAACAGATATGCCAAAGTTGTCCAAAGAGATAACAAGTCTCCATAATATTGTAGCACAGAGCAGAACACTGACTTTATCTACCAAACAATCTCTAAGTTCTATGCAAAGTGATTTGAATAAAGATATAAATGAAATTGAATCAAAAGAAAATCAAGTTCAACTTTTGCTTAACAACCTACAAAATATAAATAATACCGATGCTGGTAAAAATTCAGCAACAAGTATTATAGAAAATATGAATAATTTAAATAATTCTTTAATGGACAAACTAGATATGGATATTAAAATTCTAAATGAGATAAATGAATTTACAAATACTAATATAGCAAGTGATCTTATAAATTCATTAAAATCATTAAGAAATTCGTTAAACACTGAAAACAATTATTTAGCGGAGTTAAAGGATTTAATAAATAGTAACTCTTCACAAGATAGTATTAATCAAGTTATATATGAACTTTCAGCATTAAGTAGTGAATTATCGGAAGATATAAGCAATATATCAGATATGTTTTATTCAGGGACATATGAATCCATGAATTTATTATCAGACACATTGACATCCAATTTAGATAGTATTGATTCTGTACTTAGCGCAACCGGGCAATTGGTACCTGAATTAAATCTTGTAGCAAACTCAGGAATATCAAGCAGTAAAAATTTAGTTAATCAAAGAGACAGGCTAAATAAAAAATTAATAGATATTCAAAATAACTTGAACAAATTAAGTGATAAAATGAAGGACTTAAACGATGAAAACTTAACTTCAATAATAAATATAATGGAAAAAGATCCCAATAAAATATCAAATCTTATATCATCACCTATTGAAGTAAAAAATGTTGAACTATATAATTCAGGTCTTTTTGGATATGGAATAACACCTTTTTACACTACTCTTGCAATATGGGTGGGAGTTTTGTTGTTATGCTCCATACTAACACTAAAATGTAAAGATCTCGAAAGTGGAGAAAAAGTGAAATTGTCACATAAATATTTTTCCAAATTGCTTCTGTTTTTGATAATATCAATTATACAAACTACCATTATAACTTTGGGAGACATATATATAGTAGGAATAAAACCTGAAAATTCATGGCTTATGATGGGATTTGCACTTACCTGCAGCTTTACTTTCACTATTATTGTAGTTACATTGGTATCTATTATGGGTAACATTGGAAAAGCCGCTGCAGTTATAATAATGGTCTTTCAAATTGCAGGGGCAGGAGGACTTTATCCTGTAAAAACCTTGCCGCAGATATTTGGAGTACTAGAACCGCTTTGGCCTTTTACATATGCTATAAATGGATTCAGAGAAGCTATAGCAGGACCTATTTGGAGTAATGTGTATAAGGATTTTCTCACTTTAATGGCTTTTGCAGGTGCATTTTTGATTATTTCTGTCTTAAAAAAGCCTCTTCACAAATTAACTGATAAAGCAGAAAGTGAATTCAAAGAATCAGGTTTATAGTAATACCAATGTGATAACAAATACAATTATAGTATAGTGTGTTTATCTGATGCAAAATGATTTTAAGTCCACATCATAGTATAAAAAATGTGAACTTAAAATCATTTTTATAATTGTATATTAATTTCAAAACCGTTCCACTAATCAAAGTATTAAGATAAGTTATAAATAGCATTTGTGGTAGTTATGTTTTAAATATTATTTCTTATTTATTATTTCAAGTTTCATCAGTTCTTTTTCCTCTGCTTCCGTTAAATTTTCAAAAGTTCTAAAATTAAACCCTTGGTCTTTTAAGTATTTTATTATTTCAGGTAGTGATTCTACTGTAAAATGCTTGTAGTAAGTATCATGCATAAGTATTACTGCAATTTTTTTATTTTTACATTGATTTTCAACGTTTCTTTTTATTTTTCCAACAGGTACTTCATGACTATCTGCATCACCTGAACAAACATTCCAATCTACATATTTTATTCCTTTATTATTTAAAGCTTTCTTTATTAAGGATAAGTTTGTTTTACTAATTATTAGGTTAGTCGAGCCACCTGGTAGTCGGGTATAGTTTATGGGGTCTTTATTTGTTATTTTTTTTATTGTATTTCTACACATTTCATAGTCATTAGCATAAGCATCGAAATTTTTATATATTTTTTTATAATTATGAGAATAGGTATGAACTCCTATGCACATGCCACTATTACTTAATTCTTTAAGTGCTGTAGGATTTTCTTCTGCCTTTATTCCAACTACAAAAAAAGTAGCTTTTATATTGTTATCATTTAATATCTTTAATATTTTTTTTGTGTTATTTACAGATGGACCATCATCAAAAGTCAAAAAAACTTCTTTAGGCAATTCTTGAATGTTTTCATCTTCAAATTTGTTATTAGTTATATTTAATTTATTCGCATATGTAATACTGCTACAATTCAAACATGCAAGTAACAATGTAATTATAAAAGCGTTATAGTTCAAAATAGAAAATCTTTTCATAAGAAAAACACCTTCTTTGATTTTAAAATATAAATTTTACCTTAAGTTTGTAATTAACTTATACTATATATTTAATTTATCCTTTTTTCTTTTGTATATTCTATGGAATATTACTAATTTGCATACTAAAAAGTAGTTCAAGTTAAAACCGAACTACTTTTTTCAATACGTATGTATCAATAATTTAGTCTAACAAAGCCTAAATTAAAAATTTTAAATGTGTATTATTTATAACTAAAAAATAAACTTATACTCCTGACATTTTTACAACCACAAGTACGGTTAAATATTTTTACAAATCTAAGCATAAAATTTATAAGAACCTAAGGCCTTTTGAAAACTCGTACCTCAAACAATTCAAAAGACCTTAAATTTTTATAATAGAGAACTTTAAACTTATAAAAAGTTTTTATAGTAGTGAACTTTGGCAGCATACTCCGCTTTATATGTCAATTTTTTACTTACAACTCTATTTTCTAAAATGCTGGAATTATGCTTCCATTATATTTTTCCTGTATAAACTTTTTAATTGATGGATCATTAACGGCTTTTGCCAACGCCTTGATATAAGGTTTGTCTTTATTTTCTTTTTTAACAGCAATTATATTAGCATAAGGTGAATCCTTAGATTCTATGGCAATAGCATCTTTAAGTGGATTTAGCTTTGCCTGAAGTGCATAGTTTGTATTTATAACTGCCGCATCTACTTCTGTTAAAGTTCTTGGAAGTTGTGGTGCATCAAGTTCCTGGAATTTTAAGTTTTTCTTGTTTTCAGTTATATCTAATTTTGAAATAAGATCTCCGCTCTTTACTTTTATAATTCCTTCATGAGCCAATAATTTTAATGCTCTTGCACCATTTGTAGGATCATTTGGTATTGCAATTTCAGCACCATTTTTTAAATCTTTTAAACTCTTGATTTTATTGGAATAAACCCCCATAGGTTCAAGATGCACTTTTGCTACATAATCTAAATTTGTATTATTCTTTTTATTGAATTCATTTAAATATGGAATATGTTGAAAGAAGTTTGCATCTATATCTCCTGAATCCAAAGCCTTATTAGGAGTTACATAATCTGTAAACTGAACTATTTGTAAATCGTATCCTTGTTTCTTTAGTATAGGTTTTACCTTTTCTAGTATTTCAGCATGAGGCTGTGGAGATGCCCCTACTTTTATTACCTTTTTGTCATCACCTTTACTACTGTTTGAAGAACTTGTACTGCTTTGTGCCCCACATCCAGCTAATGCCAAGATCAATGTTAGTGATAAAATAACTGTAATTAATTTTTTCATTTTTGTTCCCTCCGATTATAAAATAATAGACAATTTCTAAGCATTAAGCTGAGATATAAAATTTTCATATCATATTTTCAATTTAAAACCAAATAAAGCTCGAGGAACAACCTCGAGCTAAAAATCTCAATGATCCTCTCATCTTCCAGCTTATGCTGCAGGAATTAGCACCACTATACTATTAAAAATAGCATTGGTTGCCGGGCTTCATAGGGCCAGTCCCTCCACCTCTCTTGATAAGTTAATATTAAATTTTGTTAACTTGTGATTTACATTATAACAGCGAAATTTAAAGATGTCAACAGCAATATTTTCTGTTCTTAAAGATTTTTACTTTACTTTTAACTTAATATTCTTCCCCATCCATAAAGCCACACTTAAGATAAACTAGTTATCCTGTGGTTCTTTATTTTATATGGAAAATGTATAAAATAAATATTAGACATAGTAATTGAAAAATATTAAATAACAATTTCAGTGGAGGAATTAACATGAAAATAGGAGTTATAATGGGTGGAATATCTTCTGAAAGAGAGGTTTCACTAAATTCAGGTAAAGAAATAGTAAACTGCTTAGATAAAAATAAATATGAGGTTGTACCCATTGTCATAGATAAAAAAAGAGATGTGCTTAAAAAAGTAAAAGATATAGATTTTGCATTTATTGCACTTCATGGTAAATTTGGTGAAGATGGTACTATACAATCAGTACTTGAAACCATGGATATACCTTATTCAGGATGCGGACCTTTGACAAGTGCCATTTGCATGGACAAAGACATGAGTAAAAAAGTGTTAAAATCTGCAGACATAAATACTGCCAAATGGATTTGTGTTAAATCTATAGAAGAAATTGATTATGATAAATTAGATGAGATAGGCTATCCTGTAGTTGTAAAACCTAACTGTGGTGGTTCAAGTGTTGCTACTAATATAGTTAAGAAAAAAGAAGATATTGAAAATAACGTAAAGTTAGCTCTAGATTACGACACTGAAATTGTCATTGAAAAATATATACAGGGAGATGAAATAACATGCTGTATGTTAAAAGGTAAAACTCTCCCTGTAATTGCAATAAAACCTAATGCAGAATTCTTTGACTACACTGCAAAATATGCAGATGGTGGTTCTGATGAAATAGTTGTAGAACTTGAAAAATCTCTTCAAGAAAAAGTTGAAAAAATATGTGTTCAATGCTGGGAAGTTCTAAAATGCAAAAGTTATGCAAGGGTAGATATGATAGTTGAAAATGGTGTTCCTTATGTACTTGAGCTAAACACTTTACCAGGCCTTACAAAAAATAGCCTATTTCCTAAGAGTGCTGGTGGAGTTGATATATCTTTTTCCCAACTATTGGATAAAATAATCCAATATTCACTCTAATTTGAGTTACACTCATAGACATCAATAGATTATTATTAGTTGAAAATTATATTTAAGTTAAGAATTAATAATCATCTATAACTATTAATTCTTAACTCTTAATTTTTAATTGTGCATTATTATTGATTGGATAATATCTATCAATATCGAAAGGAGAATGTGTTTTGTTTAAAGATTACAGACCTGTATGGGAAGAAATTAATTTAGACAATCTTGTATATAATATACGTCAAATAAAGCTGAAAGTTGGTAACAATAAAGGATTGATAGGTATTGTTAAAGCTAATGCCTATGGTCATGGAGCTTTGGAAGTATCACAGGTTTTATTAGAAAATGGAGTAAATAGATTGGCCGTATCTGAGTTAGATGAAGCAATAGAACTTAGAGAAAATGGAATTAAAGCTCCCATAATGATACTTGGCATAGTCCCAGATACTTTTTTGAATGACATAATAGATTATGACGTAGAGCCAGTAGTGCCTTCTTATGAATATGCAAGTAAATTATCAAAGGTAGCTAAAAGTAAATGGAAAACTGCAAAAATACACGTTGCAGTAGATACTGGAATGGGAAGAATAGGATTTCAGCCAAATGAAAATAGCATAGAAGAAATATACAACATGAGCAAGCTTCCAAATATAGAAATACAAAGCTTATTTTCTCATTTTTCCACTTCAGATGAAAAAGACAAAACATATTCACATGAACAATTTGAAAAGTACAAAACATTTTACAATGAGCTCATAAGTAGAAAGATAAAAATAAACCTGAGAGATATCGCAAATAGTGCAGCTATAATGGAATTACAAGATACTTATTGTGATGCAGTTAGACCAGGAATAATAATTTATGGATACTACCCTTCAGATGATGTAGATAGAAATGATCTAAGCATAAAACCTGTAATGAGTTTAAAAGCTAAAGTAGCTTACGTAAAGACATTGGAAGCCGGAAAATACGTTGGCTATGGAAGAAAATTCAAATCTGAAAGGGAAAGTGTAATAGCTACACTTCCAATAGGATATGCAGATGGCTATACTAGAATGCTTTCAGGAAAGGCAAAAGTAATAGTCAATGGTAAATTTGCGCCAGTAGTTGGTAACATCTGTATGGATCAGTGCATGATAGATGTTACAGCTGTAGGTGAAGTAAATGTAGGCGATGAAGTAATACTCATGGGTGAAAAAAACGGATTGAAATTTGATGCAGAAGATATAGCTAAAACAATTGGAACTATAAGTTATGAAATACTCTGCTCCATAAGTAGAAGAGTTCCAAGGGTATATATAAAAGACGGAGAAATAATCAAAATTAGAAACTATCTAAAATAAATATAGAGTTTCTAACTTAAAAATCAACTTATACGCAGGCATATTTTTACAATAATGAAGCTCTTTTAAATATTTTGTCTATAAGGCTTAGGGAAAAATTTTTGAAAAATCTAGAACTTTTGAATTGTTTGAGGTACGAGTTTTCAAAAGTTCTCAGTATTTTTTCAAAATTTTTTACTTAGCCTTATCAAAATATTTAACGAGCTGAAGGTTGTAAAAAATATCTGGAGTATACGTTGATTTTTCGTTTAGAAACTCTATTCTTTAGTGGGCATGTCTATGATGCAAGTCTGGAGTATGTGGATGACAATGTTCCATTCTCTCATGAACGTGATAGTGAGTGTGATACACACTATCAGGTATACCAGGATGATGATGATTGTGATGTCCATCTGTATGACAATGCCTGTGTTCATGGGCCATATACAAATGAACGTGCATATGACTGTGATTTTCCCTTATAATAAGAACCGTTCCTGCAATCATAAGAGGAAGTGCAAATGCGAAGGTAACACCTGGAACTTCTCCTAGTAAAACAAAAGACAATATAGTACTTATAAAAGGTGCTGCACTGAAAAAAGCACTGGTTCTAGCACTTCCCAAATTTCTCATTGCAAACACAAACAAAACTGTACTAAATCCATAGCTTAAAAATCCAAGCAGCAGCGCCATGAAAATTATTTTAAAGTCTGGCAAATGATTTCCTAAAATCATTGACAAAATTAATGAAAATGTACCTGCTCCCAATCCTTTAACCATAACTATAGTATAAGGATTTTTAGCAGATATGTTTCTTGTAAAATTATTATCTATTCCCCAACATACGCAAGCCAGTATTATTCCCAAGGCCCCTAAAGATATTCCCCACTGACCGGCAAAGTTCCAGGATAAAATTACGCTAGCGGAGAGTATACATACTATAGCCGCACCAACTCTCCTGCCGATATTCTCTTTAAAAAACAGTGCTGCAATAATTGTGGTAGCTACGCCTTCAAAATTCAAAAGCAGTGATGCAGTGGAGGCTGGAGTTACTTTTAGACTTACCATTTGAATTATAGGTCCTAAAATTCCCCCAAAAATAACAGCCCCTAAAAGCCATGGAAAGTCTCTTTTAGTTAATCCTGCTTCCTCTATATTTTTTTTGTATAAAATTTTTTCTAATATCTGAAATATTAAAAGTCCTGCACCGCTTCCAATATACAAGAGAGCAGCCAAAAGAACTGGATCTATTTGTCCAAGAAGGATTTTTGAAATAGGTGCACTGGCTCCAAAAAGTAGTGCAGAAAAAAAAGCTTGAAATATTGGATATAATTTGGTATTTCTCATTTATAACACTCCTAAATTAAAAATTATTCCCAAAATTTATCAATGGCATTATTCAAATTATCTAAGACTTGTGTATCATTTTTTTCAACTGCATCCTTCACACAATGATTGATATGATCTTTCAATATTACTTTTCCTGTATTATTGAGTGCAGATCTTACTGCAGATATCTGAATAATAACTTCACTACAGTCCCTTCCTTCTTCTACCATGCGCTTTACAGCCTCCAGATGTCCAATTATCCTGGATAACCTATTTACAACTGCTTTATTATTTGGATGATTGTGTTTTTCCATATAAATCTCTCCTTATCCCCCTATAGGGGTTATTTTAATTATAATACATTATACTTTTATTGTAAATAGTGTTTAAAAAACAAGCCCCTTACGGGGCCTGGTCTCTACCATTTTAACGTGCATCCAGTTTTATACTCAAATTCTTTCTTTACATCCTCCATATTTTCTACATTACCATCTTCTAATTTTAATTCCACACTTAAATTACTGCTATTAAAAGACGGATTTTTCTTCAAATCTATGCCTTTACTTTTACAAAGTATAGATGCAATTTGCAATATTTCATTTTGATTTGCACTATTTGCTATTTTCATATTCCACCCTGTAAGTTGAACTAATTTCTCTATGTTCTTTTCATACTTTCTACCAATTGCAGGGCTTATAAATGCAAGTTCTATGTATCTTCCCTTAGGATTCGACTTTATACTTTTTTTGTAAGGTCTAAACTGTTCTCTTTCAAAAGTTTCATCTATTATATTTAAAGCTTTATTTTGTTCCATCATTTCGCACTCATCTTCAGCTTTAATAATCGTACTATCTTTTAGATCTGCTCCTGGAGACTTCACTAATACCTGAAGTCCTGTAATGTTTTCAATTTCAATTAATTTTTCTTTTTCCACCTTACATTTAGAATTCAACATAACTACAACCTGGTTTTCTCCTAACCTATAAGATATTTTTTTAATAGATACATCCTGTAAATTTATCCTTACAACTTCGGAAACTGCATTTATATTTACGGCATTATTTATTTCTACCTTCCACTTAACCTCTTCTTCAAATTTTTTTATCTCTTCGTATATACTCTTATCCACTACAGTTGGAAAATCAAAATTTAAAATCACCTTTTTCTGGTCACATATAAAACTAATTTTCTTTGTATTAAATTTATTAAAATATTTATCTGCAGCTTCTTTTAATTCATTTAATTTAATCTCATTATTTTTTAAACTCTGAGATACCTTATCCTCAGGATTGGTTTTAAATAAAAACAATCTCCTTGTGTCACTTTCAAAATAAGGACATTCTACTATAATTCTTTGAAAATCTTCTAAAACATTTTTGCCCTTGTTATTTCCCTTCCATATAAATATAAGTTCTTCCAATGTAAAAAGTCTTTCACCATAATTATAAAGTACGAACTCCCATAACCTTTTTACATTATCTTCATTCATTTCTTCACAAGAACTCATAACTTTATCAATACTTTTTTTCCACTGTTTTCTTGGATTTTTTATATTTATCTCATAGATTTCGCTGCACCTAGGTGCATATACCCTTCCTCTTACATCTTTGGAAAGCTCTTTTGATAAATTTTCCACTACCTCTTCATTTCCATGAACTAGAAATATATTTTTAGGTGTTAAAAAGTCTATAAGGGATTTTATTTCATATTTATCACTGTGGGCGGAAAGTCCTACTTTTTCTACCTTGCAATTTACAGGAACAGTTTTTTCATTTATGTAAAGTTTTTTATCCTCTTCTTCATCTAAAAGATTTAGTAATTTCCTTCCAGGGGATTCCTCATCCTGATATCCCGTTATAACTATATACCCATTTTCCATAGGGGCTATTTTTTCTGCATAATATTGACTGTACCCTCCAGTAAGCATTCCCGAACTTGACACTATTACACAAGGCTTGTCGTCTTTTAGTATCTCTTCTCTAAGTTTATTATTATCTACTGCAATTATATTGTCATCGTAAAAAGGTTCAATTCCCCTGAGTATCTTTTTTCCTAAAGAATTTTTAAGGTACAGCGGATTTAATTTATAGGTTCTGTTTATATCCTTTATCATACCATCCACATAAACTTTAGTATCTTTTAATATATTTTTATTTACTGCTTTTTTTATAATAAGAAGCACTTCCTGAGCTCTTCCAAGAGCAAAAGCAGGGATAAGCATTTTTCCTCTTTTTTCCATGCAGTCATTTATTATATTAATAAGTTTTTCCTCTTCCACTTCTCTATTTGAATGAAGTCTGTCTCCATAAGTGGATTCAAAGATTGCTGCATCTGGTCTTAGTTTTGGAACTTTCAACCCTTCCACAGTTTTTTGTGAAAATATTGAGAAATCTCCAGAGTAAAATAATGATCCCTCTGGAGTTGTAATATAAATACAAGCGGCTCCTGCTATATGACCTGCTGTATAAAAAGTGAGTTTTATATTCTCAAATATAGAAAATTCCACCATATAATTTATTGGAAACACACGATTTAGCATGCTTATAACATCGCCTTCTGCATAAAGTGGAATTTCTCCTTCCCTATTCTTCATTATTTTTAAACTATCATACAAAAGTACCTTCATTAAATCCTTTGTCATTCTAGTTGTATATATTCTAGCTCCTGGATATTCCTTACTTATTATAGGCAGAGAACCTATGTGATCCATATGGGCATGACTTATAATTATAACATCTACTCCTCCCTGATCTTGAATTGATTTAAAATCCGGCAGGGTATCTTTAGAGGAGCTCTGTCTTATGCCGCAATCAAGAAGTATATTTTTATTATATATATTCAAAAGGATACAACTTCCCCCTACTTCTCTAGCTCCTCCTAAAAGTGAAATGTTCATGTTCGCCTATCACCTCTCCTTTTTTATCCTTTACAACTCTTGAGTAAACATAGGCGTTACCGCCCATGCTCCTCTACAAAACCGTACGTGCCCTATTAAGGCATACGGCTTTTCACATCATATTTAATCATCTATAGAATAAGCTTATGCTTATTTTCGGTTCTAATAATGGAAAAGTTCTCAGTAAACCTTTATAGAATGTTTCTTCTGTATAGCTCTCCTTTTGGCTCCTTCTATTTAACCACTTAAAGAGCAACCATTTTACAACATTTTGATAACTCTTCACACCTCTTGTATTATCAGTGACCCCATAATACTGATAGTGTCCTCTTAGCTTCTGATTAATTTTCTTAATCAATTCACCTACTGGCATTATCCTATTCTTCTTAATCCATTCTTTCATTGTCTTAACTTTACTTCTGAATTTCTTCTTACTAGTCTTAACTTTACATCGAAAGAACT
>NZ_LITT01000006.1 GCF_001636845.1 Clostridium ljungdahlii | reverse complement strand
ACTTCCTTTACCCATGTGGACTTACAATATAAAGCATCAGCTACAATAATATCTGCAAAGTGATGATATTCCTTATATAGTTTTTTAATTAGTCGTTTACCACTTGTAATTTCGCCTTCATCTTTATTAGAGCTATCCTTTTTAGGTTCAAGCATTTCCTGACCTAAGACAACATGTGGATCAGAACCAACCATTGCACAAACTACTGACCTGTGGAAATAATGAGTTATACCATTTTTATCAATCCTTGTAAGACAGTTTTTACAAGATTTTTTAATGCTATCAAATAATTCTACACCATCTATGGCGGCTACTTTTAAACCGTCTATAGTTCCATTTCTAAATACTTTATTCTTCATAGTAGTTTTTATTATGTGTTTGTTCATGTTTTTTAAGCCATCAAGATCAAAATCACTCAAGCAACGTCTAACGGCGTCAATGCGCAGCATTTTAGTATTTTTAGGTAATACCTTTTTAAATTTATTCTTTTTAATCCAATGTTCTAATCTATTGAAACTTCTTATTTGAAGCATGAATCCAAATAATACTACGAAAGCTATTGTTGAAACTTTTACTGGAGATCTTACCATTTTATCTTTCAAGGTATTGATTTTTTCACCTATATCATATACCCTGTTAATATAAGTGAGAAACTGTTTTAAATAACTTTTACTCATTTTATCAGCATCCTTTTATTTTTAGTTTTCAGCAAAACCATTATAAAAAGGATGCTTTTATTATGCAAATTTTACTCATATAATTTCCAGTAAAAATCGGAATCTATTAATTCTACTATAAATATTCATAAGGCTTTATAATACAAAGGACTATCGTCCTAAAAATTTTTTAAGTGCTAAACTTCTGTAGATAATTAAATTCAAAAAAGCAAAAACAGCCCATTGGGGCATGGACTGTTTTGCTCATAAATAAAAAGGGGGCTATTCATTCCTTTTATTTATCCTTGCAACTTAATTATAGTAAAACTTAAATAAAATATCAAGTAAAATCTGATACATTTATGCACATATAATTGTAAATTTAATATAATTATGATTGAATTTAATTCATATTTAAATTCTTTTTATACTTTCAATTTCATTTTTAGATAATTCCCTATATTGTCCTAAATTTAGATCTTTATCCAACTCTATAGGTCCAAATTTTATTCTCTTTAAATAAACTACATTTTTTCCTAATGCATTAAACATTCTTTTAACTTGATGAAACTTTCCTTCTTGTATGGTAACTTCTACCTTAGCACCATCTTCATTCGATTCTATAATATGTAATTTACCGGGTAAACATTTATAACCATCTTTTAGTTGTATTCCTTTTTTAAACCTATTTACATCTCTTTCATCCAAATATTTATCTATTTCGGCATAATAAACTTTATCTACATGATTTTTAGGTGATATCATCCTGTGATTTAACTCACCGTCATTTGTAATAAGTAAAAGTCCTTCCGTATCTTTATCTAGCCTTCCCACTGGAAATGGTTTAAATGCCTGGTACTCAGGCTCTAAAATGTCTATAACTGTTTCATCATAATTGTCAAAAGTTGCCGACACTACTCCTTGAGGCTTATTCATTAATAAATATATGTTTTTTTTGTACTCTACAACATTACCTCCAACTTCTATTGTGCTTTTATCAGGATCTATTTTCATGGAACTATCTTTTATAACAGTGCCATCTATTTTTACTTCTCCATTTTTTACTACAGCTTTTATCTCTTTTCTTGTTCCAAAACCTAAATTTGCTAAAATCTTGTCTATTCTATCCATATTTTTGCCTCCTATCATATATTATACCCTTTTCTGTATTTATAGAAAATATACTATTATAATTAAGAATTAATAGTTATGGACAATTTTCTTTCGCTAAAATTTTTCACAGCATAGTGGAGAAAAATCTTCATTCACTATTCACTTTTAATTCTTAACTTAAAATTCAGATAATTGATTTAATTACTGCATAAACATAGTTCTTGGCATCATATGGAGTTTTAACTCCATATGATGCTTATTAACAGAATTATTAGAGCAGGCAGCCATCGGACAAAAATACAGGATATTAATATACTCTACTAATATCCTGTATTTATCATGAAGAAATATTTATTACAATTTTATATAAATGTCATTAGAGAAAATCCTACTATTTTCCGTAATATTTCATAACTTTTTGTACATAATCTCTCGTTTCATAAGGTAATCTTGAAATACCTGAATCACTGCTAACACCCCTGGACTGCAAAGTACCGGGACCCGCATTATATGCAGCTAGTGCAAGTTCCTTGTTGTTTCCATACATATTAAGCATTTCTTTCAAGTATTTAGTACCTCCATCTACATTCTGATCTATGTTATATGGGTCACTGACCCCAAGTTCACTAGCAGTACCTGGCATAAGCTGCATAAGTCCTTCAGCTCCTGCACCGGATGTAGAATTCGGATTAAAATCAGATTCTTGTTTTATAACTGCCTTTATTAAATCAGCATCCACCCCATATTTTCTTGAAGCATTTTGAACTGCCTCATCAATACTTGCAGATCCACTCTGTATGTCACTTTTCACACTATTATAGACAGTATTTAACCTTTGGCCTGCCCCATATCCTAGTTTACTAAGATCTTCTTGTCCCAAATTTAATTTAGACAAGTCAATATTTCCACTGCTGTCTGATAATGCTTTAGTTAAGCTTTCCATTACAAGTTGAAAGGAATCAGAATCTCCAAAGGCTTCTTTAAATATTTGAGTCATCATCTCATATTGCAGTACTTTTTGAAGATTTGTATTTTGATTCTCATTACTTACGTTATTTACACTCATTTTTTCACCTGCTTAAAAACATAATCTACTTATTTTCATCGTGTTAATATATAATAACTTTATAGCTATTCAATTAACTTTAAAGGAAAATATGGTATAATCTTCATAAAACACTTTATTGTACTGACTTTTACTAAGTACAAGCACTTTGTATTCGTCTTTTTCAAAGGGAATAAATGTATAGTAATTTTTTTTACTATAGTTTTGAACTAAATTCCAATCCCCTTTCTCCATTATATAAAATTCATATAGTACATCTTTACCCCCTTCGCTATGAGCTGTAAATATAACTGATTTATTACATAGAAAGTCTGCATTGTCACAGGCTATTCTCGTATTTGTTACAGGTAGTGCTTCATTTACTTTAATTGTAACTTCTTTTTTGCAATCAAATTCTCTGGTTCCTTTAACATTTTTTGCAAGTATATCCACCTTATATCTACCACTGTATTTTGGCATAAACACATAGGTCTTTTCACTCACAAAATCCGTCTCTTCCACCTGGTGATTATTTATACTAAGCACATATTTCATAAGCACATTTCTTGTATTTTGGACTATACAATTTATAGAAATTTTATCTCCTACTAAATAATACTCCCTTAATGGATACAGCACATAATCAATTGCAGCAGGTATATAGCTTAGAACCGTTATATTTATTATGGAATGACAGTCATATTCTCTCTTTGAATATTTATCTTTTACTCTAACTTCCAGTTCATAATTTCCTTCTTTTTTAGGAATAAATTTCATGTGTTTATTTTTACAATAATTTATTTTGTATAACTCTGCTGCCTTTTCCCTTATTATAAATGAGTATCTAAGATCTACTCCTCCTGATGCTTCTACTTCTACATTAATATTTTCATTTATTAACACATGATTATTTTTATCCATTAAAACTTTTTCAATTTTGACAGGTTCATCGCTTCTCTCATCTATAACATAATTTAAATGTTCCATAGCCTCATAACTTCCCTGAAAGGATTTATCCTTCACCATCAAAGTTATCTTGTAATCCCCTGGCGCCTTACTTTCCCAAACATAACTATTAGAATGAATATACCCAGAATCCTCACTGGATTTTCCATAAATTATATACCTGTATAAAAGTTCTCTTCCACCTATAGTTTCCGCCTTTAAAGTTACTTTTGTTCCACATAATTGTGGATAATTTATATCTGTAATAAAATTTTTTATATAAATTTTGCTGTACTTTTTAACTTCAAAATTAAGCATAGCCCTATCGTCAAATTTATTTTGGGAGTACATATCTTTTACCATACATAAGAGCTTGTACTCACCGCTCTTATGTTCCACATAACTTACTGTCCTCTTGGTAGAATAATTTTGTATACACTGTACCTGTCCATTAGAACTTATTTTAAAAAATTTATAAAGTATAGTTCTATCTACATCATACTGTGCATCTACTTGAAAAGTAAGTTCAGAATCTACTAAAATTTCTCCAGTCAGGCACTTAAAATCCATTATCTTAATTTCTTTTAGAGGAAACACCTGAAATTCTTCAATTTTAAAGTCATCGTATTTGTTTTTTGAATCTACATTTTTACACTCTACTAGTACTTGACATTTCCCATCACTTTTAACTGTCCAGGAAAGCGTATTTTCAGTACAATAGTCCTTTATCATTTCCCATTCATCTTTTATTTTTATCCAGTATCTAAACATAAGAGGCATTTTAGATGTATTAACCGTTATATTTAATTTATCACCTAATTTTAATTTCTTCTTATCCATATGTACAGCAGTTATCAGTTTTTCCTCCACTTTCCCTATTACATAGTCCATCCTGGATACATAATCAAAGCTTTTACTTCCATTTACCTTTTTAGCTTGTACCATTAATATATACTTTCCTTCATTCTCCGGAGTCCACTCTACATTCTCACTTTCTGTAAAATCTTTTAATACACTCCAGGTTCCATTACATCCAATCATATACTTATAAACAAGTTTTTCTTTTAAGTTATTATATATATTTATAATAATTTTTGATTTTTGCTCCTGTGGACTTTCTAGATTACAGCCTATAGCAAGTTCATTCATCTACATCATCCCCCATGTAAAATAATATTCCCAGGCACTAATTCCCATAAATTCATTATACTATAGTTCCATATTCTGTAATAGTATTTTTTGTATATTTTTATTATAATTTAACACTAGGTGAATAAATTGGAATATACCAATGTATCACAATATTGAGACTTAGCTAAAATCAAAAATGCTCCCTTTAAAAATAAACTATTTTAAAAGGAGTATCCTATTCTCATTTGTAAAAAATTATCCTTAGGCATTTAAAAGAAAATAACAAGTCAAAGATGCGAAGGATATTTTTTATCCGACAAGGAGGCGGGTTCCGCAGATAGTGAATCCTATCTAAGGGTTCTACCGACGCAGTCTGATAAAAAATAGGCTAGCATACTGACTAGTTATTTCTTTGAAAATGACTTACACCTGTATATTAATTTAAGTAAATTTTTTTCAAGTCTCTCGTCATCTCGCTTTGTCCTTTTCTTAGGGCTGAAAGTTTTTCCTCCTGACCTTCTTATTTTTGAAGATATATGTCTTTCAAAAAGAAGTTGATCCATATTACTATCATCATATATATACCCTTTAGGATTTATGGCATAGGCCTTTTTACCTAAGGCCATAGCTGCTACTCCATAATCCTGACTTATAACTATATCTCCACTTTCAACTTTATTTATAAGAACCATATCTACACTTTGAAATCCCCCATCTACATACTTAATAGTACTATAATTGCTATTTAAAACGTGATTTATATCGCAGTACATTATAACTTCCACATTGTTTTCTCTAGCAGCCTTTTCTATTATTGACTTTCCAGGACAGGCATCTGCATCTACTAATATTTTCATCTAATCCACAACGTATAATTTTACGTATTTTCTCCTTTACTATTGATTTCTTTTTTGTCCCATCTTTCCAAAGGTAACTTTTAGCAAAACCATAAGTCCTCCAAGACACCCACCTGACAATAAAGAAATGCCAATAATTTTAAAAACTGATCCTAAATTTTTATCCTGCAGGTTAATAAAATATAACACAAAAAATATAAGTGTAAATATTACAAATCTTTTTATAAAATACTTTTTCAAATAATCTCCCCCTACACCTATAAAAAATATATTACAACACTTTTTATTATATATTATATTTACACACTTAGCAGTTAATTTATAAAAATCTTTATAGGTTTTCTAACTTAAAAATTCTATATCTGTTTTTCAAGTTCTAATTTCACATTTTCATAACCAGGTTTTCCAAGAAGTGCAAACATGTTTTTCTTATATTCTTCAACTCCAGGTTGATTAAATGGATTAACTCCCATCAAATATCCACTCATGCCACATGCTTTCTCAAAGAAGTAAATCATATGTCCTAAATAATATGGGGTCAACTCTGGTACATTTAAAACCATACAAGGAACACTTCCATCACTATGAGCTAAAACTGTACCTTTAAAGGCTTGATGATTTACAAAATCCATAGTCTTGCCAGCAATAAAATTAAGTCCATCAAGATTGTCTTCATCAAATTTCACTTTAATATCTTTTCTAGGCTTTTCTACATTTATAAATGTTTCAATTAAATTTCTACTTCCATCCTGAATATATTGACCCATAGAATGAAGATCTGTTGAAAAATCTACTGCTGCAGGGAATATACCCTTATGATCTTTACCTTCACTTTCACCATATAATTGTTTCCACCATTCTCCAAAATAGTGTAAGCATGGTTCAAAGTTAGCAAGTATTTCTGTAGTCTTTCCCTTTTTATACAAAACATTTCTTACTACTGCATACTTATAAGCATCATTTTCATTTAATTTTGGATTATTGTATAGACTTGCTGCATCTGCGGCACCTTTCATCAAATCATCAATATCAATTCCAGCTGCAGCTATAGGTAAAAGCCCAACTGCTGTGAGTACTGAAAATCTTCCTCCGACATCATCTGGAATTACAAAACTTTCATATCTTTCTGTGTCTGCAAGAGATTTTAATGCGCCTTTTTTCTTATCAGTTGTAGCAAATATTCTTTCCTTTGCTCCATCTCTTCCATATTTCTTTTCAAGTAATTCTCTTAAAATTCTAAAAGCTATTGCTGGTTCAGTTGTTGTCCCCGATTTTGATATAACATTTATTGAAATATCCTTATCTTTTATAACTTCAAGCAACTCTGCCATATATGTTGAACTCAAACTATTTCCTAAGAAATATATAATAGGTCCATCTTTCTTTTCTTTTGGCAAATCACTATAAAATGTATGTGAAAGCATTTCAATAGCTGCTCTAGCTCCAAGATATGATCCGCCTATTCCTATAACTATCAAAACATCTGAATCTTTTCTAATTTTTTGAGCACATGTTTTTATTCTATCAAATTCTTCCTTATCATAATTTGTTGGTAAATCAACCCATCCTGTAAAGTCATTACCAAGTCCAGTTTTTTTATGAAGCATATTATGAGCCTCATTTACGAAAGGCTGCATAGCTTCTATCTCATATTCTTTTAAATAATTTGTACAACTTTCTAAATCAAACTTTAAATGTTTATCAAACATATTCTTACCTCCAAAAATTATATGTTTTGTCTATATCATATAATATATACTATTATACTTCAAAAAATTAACCAATTTATATTGCTATACCTTCTTGTAACTGATTTCTTATATACTTCTCTATTGCCTTCTTTTTTCTCCTAACTGTATCAACATATATTTTTGAACCCATCGACACAAGTTATTTGCATGAATATAAGACTCTTTATTAACCTCTTTTATAGAAAAGCCTTCTTCCACAATGAACTTAATCTCTGAAAGTTTAAATCATTTATCAACCCTTCTTAAATTTCGATTGCACCCCTCGCTTGACCACATCAAAAAAACTTAATGATTGAACCATATGATTTGGATCAACATATTTTCGAACAGCACGAAGTACTTTTTTTGCTTCTTTAGAAGCAAAAGTATAAGTACCATTTTTCTTCGTTTTGATCGCATATCGTGGAATCCACTTTCCCTTTAGTAATACGGAGGCAATGACATAGTCAACCTCTTTCCAAGGAATTTGAATATATTTGCGAGAATCACGAGAATTATAAAATTCAAAACCTTTGTCACCAATCATAATTTTTCCATAATCTGCAAGGCCAGTAAAGGCTGTTGCATCCATTATTAGATCCACCTTTGTATTAAGTGATTGAACCATATGATCTACCTCTTTTCTACTTATACACATATTTGTTTCTATTATATGTTTTCTATTTGTTTCTATCAAGCAAATGAAATTTAACTTATTTATTTTTTAACAAAAGCCCAAGCTAAGAAGCCCAGGCTGAGTAAAAAATATTACATTAAACCGATTAAGTGGAAAACAATACCGACTACAAACAGACCAAGGATAATGATAATTGGGGATACTTTCTTCTTAAGTAGCCACATACAAATAAGTGTCAATGCTAATCCTGCAAGTCCAGGAATTAATGAGTCCAAGTTATTTTGCAATGTTGTAATCTTATAATTAGTTAACGACAAACCACCTTGTTGTTGCAATAAAGCTTGTTTAATACCGTCTACTCCAGCAGGAAGTTTGCCCCAATCAATGTAAGCACCTTGACTTAACTTAACGGATGATACTGTTGGTATAAATTTAACAGATACCCATCTATTAACTAATGATCCCAAAATGAACATACCAAGGATAGATGCTCCTTTTGTAACATCTTGTAGTAATCCACCTGATAAATCATCGGTAATACGAGAGCCTGCTTTGTAACCAAACTCTTGTGTATACCACATAAATGACATACGTATGGCATTCCAAGCCAAGAAATAGATAATCGGTCCAAGTATGTTACCACTTATAGCAAGAGAAGCAGCTAATGCCCCTAAAATTGGCTTAACAGTAAACCAGAAAACTGGATCTCCGATACCAGCTAAAGGTCCCATCATACCAACTTTAACACCTTGAATAGTTACATCATCGATTGGTAGACCATTTGCACGGTCTTCTTCTAAGGCCAATGTTACACCAATGATTGGTGAAGCTACATATGGGTGAGTGTTAAAGAACTCCAAGTGACGTTTCAACGCAGCTGCACGCTCTTCTTTAGTCTTATATAATTTTTTTATTGCGGGAATTAATGTGAAGGCCCAACCACCGTTTTGCATTCTTTCATAGTTCCAAGAACCTTGAATGAAAGTTGAACGCCACCAAATAGAAATACGGTCTTTTTTTGTTAATTTTAATTTCTTTTCCATCTTCTTATTCTCTCCCTTCTTAGTATCTATCAATAATATCGCCTAACGGGTCACCAGTATTTGAACTTCCACCATTACCTGAACCGCCTTGTTTACTAAGCGATAAGTAAAGAAGAGCTAAGGATACACCGATTGCACCTAATCCAATAAGTGTAATTTGTGAAACGGTTGCTAATACAAAACCAATTGCAAAGAATGGCCATACTTCTTTCGTAGCCATCATGTTTATTACCATTGCATAACCAACAGCTACTACCATTCCACCACCAATTGCTAAGCCTTCTGTTAACCAAGTAGGCATAGAATTAAGTAATTCACGAATTGGGCCAGCACCAATTGCTAAGATCAAGGCTGCTGGAAGTGCAATACGTATACCCTGCATGCAAATAGCAATGATATGCCACATTTCAACCTTTTTTATATTTCCTTCTTTAGCAGCTTTATCCATGAAATGTACAAACGCTGTAGCGATTGTACGACAAATAATAGTTAATAATAGTCCTGCAACTGCTAACGGAATAGCAATAGCGATAGCAGAAGAAACTCCTGCTTTACCTTGTCCACCAAGAACTAGAATAATTGCGGATGCAACAGATGCTAATGCTGCATCTGGTGCTACAGCAGCACCGATATTTGCCCAACCTAAAGCAATCATTTCAAGAGTACCACCTAAGATTAAACATGGTACTAAGTTACCTGTAACTAAGCCGATTAACGTACAAGCAATTACTGGTTGGTGGAAATGAAATTCATCCAAGATACCTTCCATACCAGCTAGAAATGCTACGAAAACGACTAATATCATTTGAATAATATTTAAACTCATGATTATTAATCCTCCATTTCTCTTAAATAGTTAGATTATTTTAATTTATTTAATTCATCTTGTGCTTTTTTAAGTATTTGGTTCATATTTTCTTTTGAATCACCTGGAACTTTACGAACATCAAAATTAAGTCCAGCTCGTTTGAGCTTATTGAAAGTATCAATATCTTCTTGATTGAAAGCAAGCACTTTGTTTGGTTGAACTTTACCTATAGAGTGAGCCATAGAACCAACATTGATTGTCTTCAAAGGTACTCCCCCTTCTACCACTCTAAGTACATCTTCTGGATTTTCAAAAAGAAGTAACGCACGTTGTCCTCCAAAATGTTGATCATCCTTTGCAAGTTTAATCATCTGATTAATTGGAACAACATGAGCTTTAACACCTGGAGGAGCAGCCTGTTGAATCAATTTCTTACGGAGCTCATCTCTGGCTACTGCATCTGACACGACAATAATTCGTGTAGGATTCACAGTTTTTGTCCAAGCAGTAGCTACTTGTCCATGAAGTAAACGAGAATCAATACGAGCTAAAACATATTCGAATGATCCAGGTGCGCCTACATTAGATTTCCCCACCGAAGCTTCTGAAGACTTACCATTATCTGCTGGTTCTAATTCTTCAGGCTTAACTTTAACTCCTTCTTTAGCTGTTTTTAAGATATGAGCCGCAATTTCCTGTGCAGATTTCATTGAAGAACGTAAAGCATAAGCTTCAATCATCATTGGTAGATTCATACCAGCGGCGATTGCCCATTTATCTTTGTGTTCTTCAAATAGACTATTCGCTTGGTTGAATGGTGTACCGCCCCAAAGATCAACTAAGAATAAAACTTCATCTTGGTTGTCAAGGGATGCAATTGCGTCTTTCATTTTTGCTTTAACATCATCAGGACCTTCACTAGGCATCAGCGTAATAGCTTGTACGTTTTCTTGTTTTCCGAAAATCATTGCAGCAGATTGCAAGATGCCTTTAGCAAATTCCCCGTGACTAGCAAGAATAATTCCTACCATTATTTATACCTCCTACTTTTTATTTGTTACAGAAAAATTTATATAAAAGTTCTGAAGAACCCATAACCAAAAAGAATGATTATAATATATTTCAATTAATCTACGAATTATAATGACATTTGGTTTCACTTCAGCAAAGATGCTTGTTTTAGCAAAAATTTTTAGGGCTCATCATAAGCAATAATATGGTTTACAACTGAAATTCATTAAAGCTTATAGTTTTGACATTAAATCTGCTTTTGAATCTGAAGAAACTTTTCTTATTTCTAGTTCAATGCCTTTTTCATTTAATTTTTTGAAAGCTTCAATGTCTGTATCGTTTACTGATATTGCACTAGTTATTTGTTTTTTTCCTTCCTTAAATGACATACCACCAATATTTACACTCTTTATGTCTACTCCACCCTCAACCATTCTTACAACATCAGTTGGATTAGTGAATAAAAATAGCACTTTATCATCTTTATATTTTGGATTATTATAAGCTCTTATCGCCTTATCAATTCCTAAAACATTTGCTCTAATTCCTGGGGGTGAAACTTGTTCCAAAAGTATCTTTCTAATTGAGTCTTTTTCTACATCATCATTACATACAATTATTCTTTGACATTTTGTGTATCTTGACCAAATTGTTGCTACCTGACCATGTATTAATCTGTCATCAATTCTTGCCAATACTATATTCATTATGAATCATCATCCTCCCCTCTCACTGTTATCATCTAATATCTCTTTTAATGAATAAACTTACACTGTAGCTAAACTATATCCATGTTTTCGTTTGCAATTTCTACCGCTTTCTATTCTCCTTTAATTGCGATATACACTTCTTATTAATAGCAAACTTCATACCAAAGATGTGTATTAAAAAACCTTAAAACACTATATCATTGTAAAATCAGTGTTTTAAGGCAATTGCAATTGATTGAAATCATTTTCATTGATACACTTTTTTATTTTTTTAATACTCTAACATATCTTTAGTAATGTTTTTAATATACTTTATTCAAACATTTCAGCAATATAGTAAATTTCATCATCATCCAAAACAACATTCAATGAACTTCTGAATATATCAGCAGACTTTTTAATACTTTTAAGTGTCTTATTATTTAACTTTGAAACATCATCTTTATATACTAAACCATCTTTAATTACCATTCTCTCTAATGCACAACCTACATGAATTATCAGTCTTATACGCATTAAATTGTCAAAATGTAAACCCATCTCTTTTTCTAATACACTTGAAAACCTTATTAATACACTTATTATTTTAGATGGATTTAGAAATGTCAAAAATCTGTTCAAACTATCTTCACATAAATCTTTTACTACTATATTTTGACCTCTGTTTGTTATTAAAATATTATTATTTTGTATTATATTCATTAAATTTTTCTCTCCAGATCCATTAATTAAATCCTCTAATGAAATAAACGGAGCCTCTATCTTTGGATCAATAATTCCAACAGAAGCAACAATATAATAACTTTTTCTTATTGATTTTATTCTTTCCTTAAGTTTATTTATACCTACAGGTATTATATCTATTTTTTCATTTGTCAAATTTACAATAATATCGCTAACTAAATCCTTAAGTTTTTCAGCAGCTCCCTGTCCACTGCTGCAAATAGTTATTATAGCTTTATGTTCATTAGATGTAATATATTCTATATATCTACCATATCCTCTAAATTCCTTAAGTGAATCATATATGCTATCTAAATCCATATCAAAAATATTTGCCTTTCTAACTGCTTCTAAAACCAAAGGAGTAGACACCATATCTATACTTTTAACTTTTATACCAGTTTTCTCTGTAATAACAACATCAAAATTTGCTAGAGATCCCATATCTACTAGAAGTAATACACCCTTACCCATATCCATCTCTTTCACTTTTTCTGTTACATCATCTAATATTTTTTTAGGATTCACTTCAAGCGGCATATCTATAGCTTCTATGCCCCCATCACCTAAAAGTTGTTTTGCAACATTTACCATACTGCTTGCTGTGCTGCTTCCATGTGCAGCGACTATTAGTGCAACATGTTCATTATTTTGAGTGTCCTGAACTGAGCTAAGTAGTAAAGTCAAATATACTACCTCCATATCAGGAACTACTATTTCATATTTCCTTTCCACCAATTCTTTAATTTCAACAGAAACATTATATTCATCTGGGTTATCTTTAATAATGCCTTCCACATTAGCATATTTTAAATTTCTTTTATTTTCGACTCTTTTAAAAAATGCACTTAAATGTAGACTAAGAGCATACAAGAATCTTTCATTAAATCTTTTATTCAGCCTTACTTCAACAAGATCTTTTATTTCTTCTGCAAATTCAAGTACATCTTCATTTACTATCTTGAGTATCTTTTCTCTATCTTTTACATCATTCTTAAATTTATCATAAAAGCATTTTATATGGACATTTATATCTGTAGTAATAAAGTTTTTAATATATTCATTATCTGCACCTTCATCTTTTAATATTGCAGCTTTATCTTCTATAATTTTATACAAGTTAAATGGAGGTTCATAAGGATCTTCATGTATAAGTGCTTTATATCCTCCATCAGGTGTAATAACGAGTTGTGAATCAATACATTCTGATATTTCCTCCATTTCCTTTCTTTTAGCACCTAAATGAAATATTCCATCCTTTATATCTGTTGGAAGAGATTTAAAGTCAATTTCAATACACTTATTACTATCTATACTATTTAAAAAACCTTTTGCACACACAAGTTGAATATTGGATTTCATTTGTCCTACATTACCAAATGTAGCACTGCCCACCAATGCTTTTACAGCTTCATCTTCAATTTTTATTGGTTTATTTACCCTATGTGCTTCATTGGATAATAAAAATTTGATCATTTCTAACTTATCCTTTATAGGTCTTTCTTCAAAGGTAGGAATTGTTATTATTATAGGTATTCTCCTTACAAATGTTTTCAATAGCGATGATTCTGGATCTTCGGTAGTTGCTCCTATTATAAGAACATTAGACCTTCTTTTTCTTTCAGTTTCTCCTAATTTATTATAAGTTCCTGTATCCATGAAATAAAATATCATTTCTTGACCTTCTGGCGGGAGTCTATGTATTTCATCCAAAAACAGTATACCTCCATCTGCTTTCTGAACCAAACCACTTTTTTCATTATCAGCTCCCGTAAAGGCCCCTTTTACATGTCCAAATATTTGTGAAATCAAAAGCTGTGGATTGTTATAGTAATCTGCACAATTAAACACTACGAATGGTGCACTGCTATTAAATTTTTTTGTATATTTTGCATAATTGTACATCATATTTGCAAATAATGTTTTTCCAACACCCGTTTGTCCAACAATCAATGTATGCAAACCATTAGGAGGATATAATACTGCTGCTTTGGCCTGCTCTATTTGATTTTTAAGACTTGTTTGCGCACCTATCAAATCATTAAATGGATCATTATCTTTTTCATGTTTACTACTTAATTTAATTAATTCATCTATGTTCTCAAACACTAAAGATTCATCTTCTAACTTATATCCAATAATATTTTCTACAGTATCTTTTTCTAAAAATAATACCGGCCTTCCTTTAATTTTTATTATTTTTCTATTTCTAAGAAGTAAATTTAATTCCATACTAACATTATTTCTAAGCATATTTAATTCTTTTGATATCTCTGATGCGCTAAATCCCCTTTTTTCATTTATAGCATTTAAATCAAGTTTTGCGGTATTGTCAAGTAAATAATTATATATTCTGTCTATACGCTTCAATTTAAATCCTCCTTTCTATCAAAACATACTAATTAGGCGTTTGTATTAGCCAAAATATTCTTTTAGCTTCCAATATTTTATGCGAAACCTACAAGAACAATATACAAATTCTAGAAATGACAACACTAAAAACAACTAAAACTTTGTTTATGCAAACTTAGGTAATTACTATATTGCATATTAAAAGTGTATCACAACCATATACTGTTATGATACACTCTTAAATACATTTTTATAATACAACGTTCCTTTACAATTTATGTGCAATTTTATTTAATTCTGCTGACATAGAAGTCAATTCTTGTATACTCGCCGTAATTTCCTCTGTAGCAGAAGCTTGTTCTTGACTTTCTGCTAGAGAACCCTGACTTTTTTCACGAGTTTCATCAACTTTCTGTTTGATACTATCCGTTAATTTTTTAATTTGTGGAACTGTATCTTTTGATTGTTTAGATAATTTTCTTATCTGCTGTGCAACAACCTCAAAGCCTTTTCCACTTTCTCCTGCTCTGGCTGACTCTATAGCAGCATTCAAACCAAGCATATTTGTTTCATCAGCAATATTTTTTATAAACACTGATACTTCGTTAATTTCTTCAGACAAATTTATTACTTCCTTAATACCATTATTAAGATCCATTTCATTTGAGTGTATGTTTGTTGCAGATACGGATAACTGCTCAATTGCAGAAGCAATCCCAGAAATACCACTTTCAAGATTAGCAGACATATCTTTTAGATCGCCTGCAACTTTTTTGGGAATCACTATTCCCAATGTGGCCACAATTTCATTTGAATTTTCTTCATCAAACAATGGTAAACATGTAACTAAAGCAGGAATTCCATACTTTGAACTATCAAGTTCTACTGTAACTTGTTTTTTCTTATCTATAACCTCTTTTGCAATGTCGCCTTCTACTAATTTATATCCTACAGTTACAGCAGGCATATCAAACTGTTTTGAGGCTTGTCTATATGCTACTTTGTATAAATCAGTCATATATATAAAAGCTCCTTCTGGAAACATTTCGGATAAAACAGGTGCAAAATTATTAAAGGATTTTGCTACAGGGTGAAGCCTTGGAAATACAATTGAAAGTGCTCCAACAACTTTTCCACTTTCATCAACTAAGGGTTCTGCAATTATCTTTAATCTTACCCCATAAAGAGATCTTGGAACATTTTCCATCAATTTTCTATTTTCTTTCATTGCCCTACTTACTACACTGTTTGAATTTAATTTATCACCAATCTTAAACATATCCAAATCAAATTGCTTTGATGCTTTTCTCCATGTAAATGTATCTCCTTCAATAATTAAATATAACACTCCACCAGGTATCATATCTAATTGCAATTCTAATATAGCTTTTAACTGTTCCAGGATGTTTATAGAAATCATAATAAATTCCTTCCTTCCTACTTCAATTATAAAATATTTGTAAATTTGCGCCCTAATTTCAGTTATAATTGTTTATTCTATCGTAATTTAAATAATCATATATTTTCAGTATATTATAAAAATTTAATTCTATCAATTATAAATATGCCTTATTAATACTTAATTTGGTTGACTTTTCTAGGTAATTTTTTTCATATATACCAAAATAGAGTGCTGCAAAACTACTTAAAAAGTATTTCTACAGCACTCCATTTTACTAATATTAAATTTAAATATATATCCTTTATTCCCATTCAATTGTGGAAGGTGGTTTGGAAGTTACGTCATAAACAATTCTGTTTACTCCTTTAACTTCGTTAACTATCCTTCTACTTACAAGGTTTGAACAGATTTATATTCAGATTTATAATTCAAAATTAGTGAAAAGTAACTTAAATATATCTCTATGTTACCATGTTTTATCACTTCTATCTACAGGTATTATTTAACAGAAAATCTACAAGCAACACAACAGCAAAATAGGTATAAAAAAGAGAGAGCAGACAGCAATGTTATAAGCTATCTACTCTTTATTAACTCTTACATATTTTCTATTTCTTTTAACAGCACATTAATGTCTATCGGTTTTGCTTCTTTTCCAGCTTGCATTGCCAATTCTGCTACAGAAACCGAGTGCTGAAGGATCTCATGTATTGCTTTTATCTTAGTGTTTGGACTGACAGTTTTATCTTTTACAATCTTCTCGAGTTCGTCCAGTGCCATACATCTTAGTGACAGTAATTTATCATTGGTCAACTCTGCTAGTTTCTGTTTGAATAACTCCGATTTCCTATACTTGTTCACTGTCCTTGCGTCTAATCCAGTTCTTCGGGCAATCTCTCTGGAACTAACTGAAATATCTTCATATATATAAGGAAGAATAATAGCTACAACTTCACTCTCACTGTAGTTCTTTCTTTTGCCACCAGCTTTGGAATATTCCTCACTTCTTACAGGCATACCATTTTCATCTACGTTAACTATCTCTGCTTCCACCAGTTCATCCAGTTTATCTTTATCCTCATTGCCCACTGTTCTAACCTCCTTAACATGGAAGCTATAAAACTTCCCCAGTCTCTACTATGCTTTTATTCCTTTTAAAAACTTTTCTATGTCTATATCTTTAAATGTTTTAGCCTGTGGCAACTGCTCCTTTTCTAATCCCATTCTTTCTCTATCAGTATTATATACAGCATTTGATTCTGCTCTACTTCTCATTAAAACATCTTCTATTAATGGAAGGTTAGAACAATTTATTAAAGGGCTGCCATACTCTGAGAAGCTTCTATGTGGCATGAAAAGATTATTGTGGAATGACTGATTGCTTAGTGACCTTTTGTACTGCTCCATACCAGCAAAGTTACAGATTTCATCATATTTAAATATTTCATTTATTACAGTATTATGAGCCACTTGTAGAGTCAGTAGTAACTCCTCTTGCTTCTGCCTTACTTCCATTAGTTGTCTGTATATCTCCTTCTCTACGCAGTCATTATAAGTTTGTAAATCTGCTTGAATTTGCTTTGAAGCTTCTGGAATTAACCTACTTAAACCCTCTGTCATAATTTCTTTAATTTTTATTACCTTTTTAACTTCTGTATCTAACTGACTTTCTAAGTTTGCTTTTCTTGCTTGTAGATTAGACAATATTTTTCTACTACTTGCTGAATCCTCCAGTATATCAGCTTCCATTGCTTTGTCCAGTTCTGCGTCAATCTTCTCAATATCTGATTGTAACGCACTAATTCTATTATTGCTCTGTTGAAGTTTATCCTCGAATTTTCCTATATAATTGTTAACCTCTGCTATATTAAATAAGCCTTTATTTCCTACTCTCATTGCCATTGTTTATTTTCCTCCCTTAAACTTTGTAGTTTTTGTAGTCTTTACGATATTTCCTGATTCCTTAGCACCTTTAAAAATGTCTTGGTACTTCTTTGCTGTTACTCCCTTTTGAGTTATAATTTTCTGTTTATTCTTAGTCATTTTATTCTTCTCCTTTATACTTTTTTACCTCATGTTCTTTCTGTTTCTTCCAGTTTCTATAAGGTCTATTAGCTGATATAGGTTTGACAAGTCCTCGGAATTTAATTCTCTGTCTCTCCAGTATTTATTGAAAGCTTCGTTTAGCTGTTCACTTACTTGGATACTGCCATTTGCCACCTTGTATAATAATGGTTTGCTGTATGGGAAGTCTGGCTCTTTTGCTATTTCTCCCAGTGTAGTCCCAAGATAAACAGCTAAGTATCGGATTAAATCCTGTGAAAACTGTATATTCATTTTTACCCTCCTAACCTCTTCAACAATTCTTCTAAACACAATTTACTAAACTCTTTTGCCAGTTCCTCAGCTTGCTCCTTACCTACAGCAAACTTATCTATTATGAACTGCTCTGCTGTGTCCCCTATACAATATGTGATAAGCTTTGTATCTCTCCTACTTATATCTTATAAAGCTCCTTTTAGTTTTATTTCCAGTCCTTTTACTTCTAGTCTTTCTACAAACAGCTTGTCTATTTTTAGGCTTTCTATTCTAAAGGATATCTCAGTAATTTCTTTTGCTATTTTATCTGTCTCATCTTTAACCTCTGCAATTAATACCCTTAACTCCTGTAGTTCCTGTGATACTTCTGTTATTAAATCCCCTGTATAACTTGACATATCTGCATACCTCCGTTTTATTTATTCTCTGATGTTTCTGTAGTTCTACGTTTCTGTGGAAAATTATAATTCTTTTTATTATCAGCATATTGCAGTACCTCTGCCCCAAGTGTTTGTTCTCTCAAATATCTACGGTGTATCTGTCTAAATGATAGTATTGGATATTCTGTATTAGAAACCTTGTCAACGTCTTTATTCGTTAAACATTCATCAAGCAAAAAATCTGCGAGAGCAGTTAGCATTTCACTTCTAATTTGATAGCTAGTTTGTATACAGTAGTATTCCGAAATTTGTACAACTATCTCGTTCTTTTCTTGCTGAGTGTATTGTGAAGCAGTGTTCAACAGTTCAAAAATATAATCCCAGTATTCACTGTCTACTTGTGAAATTGTCTTGCCTGATAATCTTTTCTTGTATTTCTTAGTAGTTTTGCTGTCTAATTTAATTGGAGTTCCTTTTACTTCTGGGTTACTCTTGTACACCTTATTAAAATCCATAAAACCAATTGCCACGCTTATAACCTCCCTCTGTCATCCAGTCCCTTATCATAGCCATATCGTCTAAACAAATTTTCTATTTCTTGATATAGCCTGTTAGACACTGTGTACTTTCCAGCCATTACAGCATTAAAATGTTCATAGTTATAATTCAGTTCTTTTGCGAGTTCCTTCTGTGTTATATTGTTTTCCCGCATAAATAACATAAGCTTCTGCCGTACATCTGTTACCATCATATTTCCTACCCCTTTAACCCTAATTAATCAGTGCTTTACTGTAAAAAAAGACATACTGTGAAGAATTGAAGTATCCTAGGTAACAACATTAAATCACTCTGTCTCTTTCAATTTCTATAGACAGCTATCTCATTATGAAACAACACATTTTTTGTAATTATTTTCTATTAAATGAGTAAATTAAATAAATCCAAAGTTGTACCTATGTATTCAATATGTGTTCTAATATCTCAACTTCTTTTTCAAGTTTATTTATTTTTCTACTTTTTACACCTGAGTTTTGCAATGCTGTCATTGCTCTTTTCATATCTGCTTTTGACTTTGCTTCTGCTATTCTCTTTGCTTCCTCTGCTTCTTCTTTTTCCTCCACTGCTTTAACTAACTATAGCAACACTTCTTTATAGGTCTGTGGTAGTGCAAATACTGGTTGTTGTTCTTTTAATGCCTGTTCCATTTTATTAAATGCTTCAATATATTTTAGTTTCCACTGTAGAGCCTTTGCTCCTGTGAATCCCATAACTGTTAAAGTGAAACCATCTCTTGTTAGTAGGTACTCTTTTCTTAGTTCCCCTTTTAAATCCTTGTATTCTGTAGGTATAAAGTAACCACTCGAATTTTCGATTGGTTGAATTTCAGTTTCTAATCCAGCTATTTTCTCCATCACATGACCATGTTGCTTACCAAAATTTTCTGCTACCTGTCTACTGCTTACAACTAATTGTCCATCCTGATTTACAACCTTTATTAAACTATTTTCCATTTTATATCCTCCTGAGTTTCTTGCTCTCCAGCTTTAATTTGTTTTCAGTAGTCATGTAGGCAGTAAATTAACTTTGTGACATAAAAGACAAAATAAAAAGAGAGGTAATTTCTACCTCCCCCTGTTTGTTCTATGCAATACCGTATTTTTGCTTATGCTTGTCTATGAATTGGATTATTTCATAAACCCCTATATTAGTCCATCTAAGTTGAGTGGAGCTAGTTCCATCATCAGCTACACCTTGTACATATACGTGCCATCCCATACCAGCATATTTAGTGTTTATAATGTAGTTGCCCTTGTGCTTTGGTTTACCAGTTTTCTTACTTATAGACCAGCCAACCTTCTTATTTAACACACCCATTTCTAACAGCAATTTATTTAAAGTCTGTGCTGACAGTGTAATCCTAAAGTATTGATTAATATAACCAGCTAATTGTGTTGTAGTACCTGTCTTTCCATCACTCATGAAAGCATTAAAATAATCTATCTTCGGTTTCTGCTCCTCAATAAGTGCTGTTTTTTCTGCGTTCTGTTGTTCTAAAAGTAGTCTTGCTTTTCTTTCTTCTGCTAACCTAGCTACAGTTTTTACCAAAAAGTCTGTGTCATCTAATAATTTATCTGTAATATACATTCCATTTTTACGGATAGTAGGAAGCACTTCTGCTGTTACCCATCTTTTAAACTTCTTTGCTTCTGGTTTTTTGCTTCCAAGGATTGCTGAGTAAAGTCCACTTTCATTGATTATTGTTGACAGCATATTCATACCATCCAATTTGGATGACATAAAATCTTCTTCATCTAATCTCTTTAGCATTGCTTGTGTTTGGCTATATCCAAGAATATCTGCTACATCTTTCGCTACAAACCAAGGCTCATTATTCATTGCCACTGTTCTCACTGCCCCAAATTGCTCATTGTTAAATACAACTAAATTATTCTCCATTTTTATATCCTCCTAAGTGTTTTGCCCTTCGGCTTTAATTTATTTTCATAAGTCATGTAGGTATAAAAATAGGTTTGTGACATAAGAGATAAAAAAAGAAGCCACCAGCTATTAGCATTACAGCTAGTTAGCCAGTGGCGTTACTTCTCTTTCTAGTGCTACGAGTATAACAGCAATATCTATAGTATAATCCGTAATAAAATCAGCAATCATAGCTATATTTTAAGACTATTCTTTCTTTTACTATTTTCTTTTTTTCTTTTTAGGAAGTTTTACATCCTCTCCAAAAGATTGCAATTTTCTAAACGCTTCTGTCTGAATATTATAGTTTGTATCTCTAAGCATAATTCTCCATAAAACATCCTTTGACTTCTGACACTTCCATTTACCTAACTCCTTAACAACTTCCAATCGTTTTGTATCATCTGTGCTTCTTGCAGCTTTAACAAGTTCATCAATATCATCTGGTATATTTTCTTGATAACATTTAGGTTTTTCTTTTTTCTTATTTTCTTTTTCAATCTGCTTTTTTATCTCAGTAACTTCTTCCTCTGTTGGGAGCCATCCTTGAGCGTGTTTATTTCTGACTTCTTGAATATACTTTCGCGATACGTTTAATAAATACTTTCTTGGCTCTGGCATTGGAAATGATTTGCCTTTACTTAATTTTACATGCTCATTATATCTCTTAATAATGTTTTCCCAATATTTTGAGTACAGTTTTTTGAATTCCTCAACAAAATCATCATCAGTAAATCCAACAGGCATAATTGAAGCTATTTTAGGTAATTTTTCTTCTTTTTTCATTATAATTTGTCCTTTTGATACTCTTCGTCTTGACATAAGTAATTCCCCCTTAATCTTTTTTATAATCAGGATTTTTTATAACTTTATATGGTGTTAAGAATTTATCATCTTTTGACTTTCCAAAATACTTTATAGATACTTCTTTAAATATACTTAAAATAAGCTTTTCACTTACTGAAAATACATTGTCAAGCAATAAAAAATCTATAGGCAGTTCCTTTCCTTCAACTAACTTTTTATCATTTACCTCTTCTGTTAGCTTTTTATCAGCTATTCCACCCCTATGAATTATACAATGTCTGTACTTTTCTCCTTTAGTAATTATTTTTAATTCATCATTATTAATATCAATATTCAGTTTCAGTTTTTCTTTTAAAAATGTCACACGTTTTGAAATTGACTTCAAACCAAGTCTATAAGAAAATTCATCAATAATAGTTTGTACAATGTTTTCGTAGTTCCCATATTCAATTATTTGTTTCCATGTCATGGATTTTATATTGGATATATCATTTTTACCTTTTTCATCATCAATTAAATTTAAAGCAATTTGAGGGCATATTTTACAGATACTCTTTATGGTATCATTATAAAAAGCGTCTATTCTTGAATAATTTGTTACAAGTGCTTGATATAGAATTATGTTCTTAAAATTGAAAATGTCCTCACAGGACTCCTCTTTTATTCTACCAAAATTAATTAAAGTATTTAGTAAAATATAATATGTATTAGTAAAATAGGAATTACGCTTATCTAAAACATGCAATCCTCCACTTTCCGAAGTCCCTGCCATATTAAGCAAACTATCTGTGGATACCATCATTTCATTAATTATAGGAATTTTTATTTCATCTGGAAAGTTAACTGGAAAGTTTTCAAAAAGAGGTATAGAATAGTATGTTAATAACTTTGCATTGTAAATATATTCAATATAATATGATAGGATTTTTTTGTACTCATCCCAATTCATTAATATTCCTCCATTCTCATCTACTAAAATAGTTCTATTATTTTCCATAATACACCTTTGTATGTGTTTTTCCAATATATTCTTTTTAATTTCTCTGTCACAAAATAAAGTTTTTACCTACATGATCTATGAAAGCGAAAAACAAAATAAGTCGGCGGACATTATACGCACACTGCTGAAAAAAGCAGAAAAAAAAGGAGAACATTATGCACGATTTAGAATTGGTTAGAGGAAACGGAAAAATAAAAGTATACGGGTTAGATTTTCGTACATTATTCGATGGGAAAAAATTACTATTAGAAGTTGAATACAATAAAATAGGAAGAACAAATCAGATTGATGTAGTTAAAACTGTTATAAACCACATATATGAAAATATAGTTAATCCTAAACGTAAATTATTCGGCTCAATCAAAGGCAAATATACAAGAGCTTCAAACTATTTAGCTAATAACTACAGCGAAGATATGTCAATTAAAAAGAAAGATAAATACCTAAGTAAAATCAGTGAAACAAAGGCAGAAATGAATAGACTTGAAGCAGAATTTGAATTTTACAAACACATTGTTCGCGATTTATACCAACTGCTTCCAGAGCATTATTCACGTAAAAGTTATATAAAGAAATTACAGAGGGACAGAGAGTTCTTGGTACAGAAGTTAAAATACTTAGATATTCATATTGAGAGTTTAGAAACAGCTTAAACAGCAAATAAAGTCACAGGATTAATTTCTGTGGCTTCTTTTTATGTCTGCGATATTGCCAGGAGACTCTTTAGTCCCACAGAAATCCCTAAAAATATTGTAAAAAAATGGTCCTCGCTAAATCTCCACCAAACCCAGTTATATCAATGGTTAAGAGGTGTTTTTAGGTACTGATACCATCTTATTCTTACTACAACTTCTTTAATTACAGAATTAGTCCCAGAGATATAAACTGTTAACTAACGCCCTTAGGTTGTTGGGATTCACCTCGTAAACTCGGCTCTCCCTCTCATATTGTAGGACTAGATAAAACTCTTTATAGTATTACAAAATAGGTTACAGGACTGAGCGATAGCGAGGGACTGTGGGGTGTAGGGAACTCCCAACAAGTCTTTAACAGGAATAGCAGTCTACCTTACCCTATATATACCTCTCTTTAAGAGATGGCCTCTGAAGCCTAGTAGTAGAGCCATTCTCTAACTATTTTAGCACTTTTTTTTACAGAAAAGTAGTAAAAGTATATTAGTGCTGCCTATGAATCTGCAAAATGTATAATTAAGTATTGTTAAAAAAAGATTAAAGATAGGTAGTAAAAGATACAGGTACTTGGATAGAGTAGGTAGGAGCAGTGAAAGAGTAATATGCTACTGCTTACTTAATTATTCGGAGGTATCTGTTATGGAACATTTATTAGAGAGAGCAAGTTTTCAATTAGGAAATTTTGAGTTGAGACTATTTGTTTATGCTTTGGGCAATGGTGGAAGTATTGTATTAAGTAAGAAAACAATGTGTGCCTTAACTTCTACACAAATAAATAATGTAAATAAGCACTTGAAAACACTAGACTTTAAAGGAATGGCTAAACTAGACCTTGTGGACGGTACTGTGTTTACATTAAAAGTTGTTGGAGGCACTTCAAATGTCTAAGATAACTGTGATAGATTCAATAATGGGAACTGGTAAGACTAGCTGGACAATTCAACATATGGGAGAAGCACCTTTACTTGAGAAATTCATTTATATAACGCCATTTTTATCAGAGGTGGAGAGGGTTAAAACTTCTCTGCCTGATATGAATTTTAAAGATCCTACAGTTAAGAATAGAAAAGGTAGCAAACTTGAGGGACTAAAGCAGTTACTTTCCAGAGGAGAAAACATAGTAAGCACCCACGCGCTATTTAAGAGATGTGATGAAGAAGTAATTGAACTATTACAGAAAATGAGATATACATTAATTCTTGATGAAGTTGTCGAAGTTGTAGAAAAGTTTGATATTGTAAAAGAAGATATAAGAATATTATTTGATAGTAAAACAATAATAGAAGATGGTAAAAGATGGATTAAATGGGTTGGAACAGATAGAAGCTATGATGGTGGATTGAAGAACGTAATGGAACAGTGCTTCTGTAATAATTTATACCACTATGGAGAGAATTTTTATTTATGGACTTTTCCTATTGAAGTATTCCAGCAATTTGAGGAAGTATTCGTATTGACCTATATGTTTGATGGTTCATTGCAGAAATATTACTTTGATATATTCGATGTAAAGTACATTTATAAAGCTGTAGAAAGATCGACAAATAACAAATACAAGCTTGTAGAGTATACTGGAATTGATGATTTAACTAAAATATCAGAACTACTACACATTTATGAAGGAAAATTAAATACTTGTGGAAATGGAGAATATACTTTCTCTGCTACAGATATGAAAAAGTTAGTTAAGAAACCTGTGCAATTAAAAGCTATTCAAAGTAATGTATATAACTTCTTTAGGAATATAACAAAAACATCAGCAGAAGAAAATATGTGGACAACATTTAAAGACTGCCAAAATTCATTAAAAGGTAAGGGATATACAAAAGGATTTGTTGCTGTTAATTCTCGTGCAACTAATGAATTTAGAGAAAGAACATCAATGGCTTATATTGCGAATAGATTTACTCAACCCTATATAAAACAGTTCTTTAAGGCTCATGACATTGAAATAAATGAGGATAAGCTGGCATTAGCAGAATTATTGCAGTGGATTTGGAGAAGTGCTATAAGGGAAGGGAAAGAGGTACAATTATATATTCCAAGTGAAAGAATGAGAATGTTGTTAAAAGACTGGTTAAGTTAAATTATAGGAAAATAGGAATCAGATGAAGTCAGTATTCGCTGGCTTCTCTTTTTTTATCTGTTGTTATGCTAGGCTCTTTATACCTTTTATACACTGTAAGTCAATACGTAAAGCCTCAGGAACCAAGCCCTGTATGTATCACCAGTAAATTCTTCATTTAACATCGAAAGCCCATTTATCCCAATATATAACTATGTTTACAATTAATTGCTATTGGACACTTTCTGACCCACTTGATGTATTTCTGTAATGCACTGGTACTAATTGCCAACTCTCTATGTCTACTGGTAAGTACTACAAACCCGTTGTCCTCATATCTTATCAATAGTGAGGACACTTTTTTATTACTGGTATCACAAGGATTGACTGGTATCATTAATCAGTATCAAATGTTATATCCAGAATAGACAGTCATATCTCTGCCAATCATTCTCTTAATACTACTTGGCACTACTGCTACTATTTGCTAGTAAATATACATTATGTAGTATTAATCTAACTTATTACCATTTTACTAATTATTATTTAATTTATCATATACTGTGATACTATGCCACATTATACCATTACTAATATCATATACTATTGTATCCAAGTCATACCACTATGTCCATTTATATTTATTATTTTCCTTTATTTAACTTTTGTTTTACTTTTGATTATATTTTACTTATTTAATAATTGCTGTAATATAACCCAGCCAACGGTGGAACTAGGTATCACTGCCATTGGTCTCACCTATAAACCGTATGCACACTATTTTCAACTCTTGTATAAACAGTATAATCAACGGTACTCATACAAGGAAGGGACTTGTTCAGTTTAAATAAAATAGTCATAAAAATTTTCTAGCAGTTTTTAAAACTTTAAGTAACTTTTCAGTATTATTCCTCACTTTTGACTTTTTAATATCTTTCTGTTACTTAACAATATAAGAAGAAGGTCTATCTATCCTAAATTTGCAATACTTAAACATAATATTTGTATTACGACGTAAAAACGCCCCAAAATTCATTTATGAATAATGCGGTGCTTAAGGATTACTATTCGATTTTCTTGATTAGATCTACATATAAGAATAGTGTAAAACAATTAACAAATTAACTTTGTACTAATTCATCAATTCTACATAGTCTTGCTTTTACTTGATTGATCTGATACTTTTTCCCTTCTTCTTGTGTTTCATAGGGAAGAGCTATACGAAATTCATTTTGTTCGTTAAAGAATAAATTCTTACGAAACATTGTCTTATAAAAATTTGAATCATCTATGTATAATTTACTCATTTTCCCATTGTTTAAAGTTACAGTAAACTCTGCATAATATCTTGATTTTTTCTTAGGTTCATAAAAATTCGTTACCGATTTACCATAAAACAGGAAATCAATAAAATTCTTAAGAAACTCATTTTGATAAAATATATCATGGCTAAATGCCCTGTTTCTAAAATTATATCGAATATTCTCAAGAAAAGCGTCTTCATCTTCAATTATTAATGCATGCGTATGCTTAGGAAATTGAACCTTTAAATTATACCGCTCCTTATCAGTAATAATTTCACTTTTGGCTCTCTTGATACAAAATACTGGAGTCTTTAAGCAAGGTTTAACAATAAAATCCACAATTTGATTTTGATTTTCTGAAACAGTACCATCATTAGTATCTAGCCTTACTTTTTTATAAAGATTTGAAATTCCACCATCATTGCTATCTGCCATTCCTTTTTTCATTTGCTCTGCTTCTAAATCACGAAAAAATTTGCATGGATTAAAATATATTAATCCTTTTGACATTAGTTCTTGTAGATGAGATTCTTCTCCGTATTTTATAAACATTTTTCCACTTCCACCCTTCTATTTTACTATAATAAGGATAATTATAGCATATTCTTATTAAATCTCATTATCCCACTTATAAAGCTCTTTTTTAATTCAATATCAAAACAGCGTATTATTCAATTTTCAAAGAACAATTTTGTCTAACTAATTCGCAATAATTTCACTATCCGTCATAAAATCAATGAATATTATCAGTCAAAAGCTACATTAACTATTACTATTACGTCTTAATTAATTATACAGTAAATAAATATTTCACAAAAGCCAACAGTACTAACTGCTGACTTCCTGTAATTCCTTAATCCTTCTACAGAGTGTCGCTTTTGCAATACCAGTTACTTCACATATCTTTCTGATTGACATTGCTTTATCCTTGTATAACTGTAGAGCATATTCCATCTGTTTACCTCCAGTTTTTGGTCTGCCCATCTTTACACCTTTAGAAATAGCAACCTGTCTGCCCTCATTACACCTCTGGATCAACAACCTTCTTTCAAATTGTGCAATACCAGCCATAAGTGTCAGCATTAACTCTCCTGTAGGACTTCCAGTATCTAACCAGTTTTCATTTAAGGACTTTATATAACAGCCTTTCTTAGTAATCTGCTCCACAAGGTTAAGCATATCGGCAGTGCTTCTGGATACTCTGGTGAGTTCCTTTACTATAACCGTATCTCCTTCTTCTAATTCTGACAATAATCTCTGTAACTCTGGTCTATCTATTTTAGTTCCTGTTATCTTTTCCTGATATATCTTTTCACAGCCAATTTCCTGTAAAGCCAGTATCTGTCTATCTAAATTCTGGTCTATCGTTGAGACCCTTGCATATCCTCTAAACATTTTTAATTCCTCCTGCTATCAATCTTTATCTATGTATTATCACTTGACTTCTGATTATAAACTTGTAAAATCGGGTAATGTCTGTGTTCCGAGTGAAATAGTTTATCTACCTTGATATTACAATAAAAAAAACTGTAACATGAAAGTAAGTAAACTATCTTATAACCTTAAAAATCGGTATAAAGCCTTGCGACCTCGTTTCAATACCCCTCTTGTTTACTGCTACTGCAACATTAACTCAAACGTATATATACTTGTCCATATGCTCGCCAATGCCTACCTGTGACTACGTTATTTAAACATATCACACCAAGTAACCTCCGTACCTTTAATGGCTGTACTCGCCTTACACAGAACCACCGAAGAAGGGTACAGTGTTTATGTCCTGTAGTTGATTTATTTGCAGCGGCTCAACTGACCTACTGGATTGTTTATAGTTATTCCAGTGCCTTATAACTGACCTATACCCTTCAATGTAATCATTAAAAAAGGGTATAAGAAACCAAGCCTTTACAAATCCCATTTTTTGAAATATACTTTACGTATGGATTGTTGGAATTGTTAAGGTTTAATTTAACAATATTCAATTTTATTTAAAGTCATCTACTTCGAATAGGTGGCTTTTTAATTTTCTCTATCCCAAATCATTTCTTTTATACTTAATGCCTCCCACCCCATATATTTTCTTAAATGATTTACACTGTTGATTATTGTTTTTAACTCGTAATAGCTTGGACATTCAGAAAACTTCTTATACTTACCTGTTTTCCATTCCTTATAAAAATCACCAAATGCCCAATCAATATAAACATCAAAGTTATCAATTAAATGATCTATAATAATCCACTCCTTTTATTTCTTCTTGCCTTGTGTAGACTTAAAGATACTTTCTCTTTTGTTAACCTTCGGTGCTATATCATCAATAATACCGACCATATCTGTAGTCTTAGCATTATAATATCTGTTTAGTTCTTTCATTGTGCTGTGTCCTGTTATCTTCTGTAATATCAACGGACTAACATTCTGGTTAACAGCATTAGTTATGAATGTATGACGGAATAAATGTAATGAATACTTTTCAACTCCTTTTTTATCGCAATATACCTTTATACATTTCTGTAGTGTACTTTGAGCCATTAATTCACCATAAACTGAAGGAAATAAATAATCGTCTCCATCACCTCTTCTAAATTCTAAATACTCCGTTAACACTTCTGACAATGAATTACTTATAGGCAAATATCTTGCTTTCTTATTCTTTGTAGCATTTACAGTTATACTCCTATTTAATAAATCAACCCCTTTAACTCTCAATTCTCTTAACTCTCTTGCTCTAATTCCTGTACTAGCAAGTGTCCATAATATTGTCCACGTTCTAATACTGGTGAAATCTCTTTTCTTAGGTTTTTCTAACAGCCTATTCAATTCTTCTAGTGTATAAATTTCTTTGAATGTTTCTTGATACTTAACAACTGGTATTTCAAAGTCATCCAGTATATATCTTTTCTTTATACCAAACTTTATTATTGGACTAATATTCCTTAGATAACTATTAATTGTTATACCATTAGTTAACTTCTTCACCTCCTGTATGTATAAAATGTATTCTTCTAATGTCCTTTCTGTAATATCACAGCATAACGTATCTTCTCCTAAAAATTCCATAAAATATTTATTGTGGTGCTTATAACTTCTTAGTGTATATTCGCTCCTGCCTTTTATTTTTATTGACAACATGAATTCCTCGTACAATTCTTTATAAGTCTTTTTTATCTCTGATTTTTGCTTGAATAATTGTCCCCCTTTGATGTCACCTTTTCGCATATACAAATCACCTCCTAAAATACTGCAAAAAACAGAAAAAAGTAACTAAGATATTTCTATCCTAATTACTTTTCATTAACTGAATTATTCTGTTATAAATCTACTGCAACACCTTGCAAATACTAACTTAACAGCATATAACTGCTATTCCCACTCAATAGTAGCTGGAGGCTTAGAAGTTACGTCGTAAACAATTCTGTTTACTCCTTTAACTTCGTTAACTATCCTTCTACTTACCTTATCCAAAACATCATAAGGTATTCTTGCCCAATCCGAAGTCATAGCATCACTGGATACTACAGCCCTTAGTGCAACTGTGTAGCAGTATGTTCTTTCATCACCCATTACTCCAACAGAACGTATATTAGGAAGGCAAGCAAAATACTGCCATATCTTTTCATCCAGTCCTGCATTTGCTATTTCTTCTCTAAATATAGCATCTGCCTCTCTTGTTATTGCAAGCTTTTCTTCAGTAATTTCTCCAAGTACCCTTATAGCAAGCCCTGGTCCTGGAAAAGGCTGTCTCCAAACCAATTTATGAGGAATTCCAAGTTCTTCTCCCACAGCTCTAACTTCATCTTTAAACAATTCTCTAAGAGGTTCTATGAGTTCAAAATCCATGTCTTCTGGAAGTCCGCCTACATTATGATGGCTCTTTATAGTTGCAGAGGTTCCAAGACCACTCTCAACTACATCTGGGTATATAGTGCCTTGAACTAGGAAGCTTATATCTCCTAATTTTCTAGCCTCCTCTTCAAATACCCTTATAAACTCTTCTCCTATTATCTTTCTCTTCTTTTCAGGGTCCGATACACCGTTTAATTTTCCTAAAAATCTATCTTTGGCATTTACTCTTATAAAGTTCATGTCAAATTGCTTTTTAAATACATGTTCTACCTGATCGCCTTCATCTTTTCTCAAAAGGCCATGATCTACAAATATACAGGTAAGCTGCTTCCCTACAGCCTTATGTACAAGAACTGCTGCCACAGAAGAATCAACTCCACCAGACATAGCACATATTACCTTCTTATTTCCTACTTTCTCTTTTATTAATTTTATCTTTTCATCTGCAAAGGAAGACATAGACCAATCTCCCTTTAAATTACATACCTTAAATAAGAAGTTAGAAAGCATTTGTTTTCCAAAAGGTGTGTGTTCAACTTCAGGATGGAATTGAACTCCGTATATTTTTTTATCAGTGTTTTCTATTGCTGCAACAGGACATCCATTAGTCTTTGCTATTACTTTAAATCCTTTTGGAGGTTCTGATACAACATCTGTATGACTCATCCATGAGATTTGATTTTTATCTATATTAGAAAATAAAGTACTATTTGCATCAAGTTCTATCTTTGTCTTTCCATATTCCCTTACTTCTGCACTTTTAACTTTTCCGCCTAATATATTGCATATAAGTTGATGTCCATAGCATATACCTAAAATAGGTACTCCCAATTTAAATATCTCTTCACTTATTCTAGGAGCATTTTCACCATATACGCTATTTGGTCCACCTGTAAATATTATTCCGTTAGGTTTTTTTTCCTTTATCTTATCTATAGAGCAAGTATAGGGAAGTATTTCGCAGTATACATTATTTTCTCTAACTCTTCTTGCTATGAGTTGATTATATTGTCCGCCAAAATCAACTACAACGACCATCTCTTTTTCCATGAACTTCCTCCTAACCAATTATAGAAAATCATTTTATATTAAACATTACAAATACAATTATATTATAAAAACTTCTATTAGACTATAATTTTTACTGTCTAACACTGTAATTTGGAGCTTCTTTAGTCATGGAAATATCATGTGGATGACTTTCTCTAAGTCCTGCTGAAGATTGAACTACAAAAGTAGCTTTTTCATATAAATCATTTAAAGTAGATGACCCTAAATATCCCATTCCTGAACGTATTCCTCCTAAAAGTTGGAATACAGTATCCGCTACAGATCCTTTATAAGGAACCCTTCCTTCTACACCTTCTGGAACTAATTTTTTATTTCCTTCCTGAAAATATCTATCTTTACTACCACAAGCCATTGCACTTAGAGAACCCATTCCTCTATAAACTTTATAACTTCTTCCCTTATATATTTCAGTTTCACCTGGTGCTTCTTCGCAGCCTGCAAACATCGATCCCATCATAACTACTTTTGCTCCAGCAGCTAATGCCTTTACTATATCTCCTGAATATTTTATTCCCCCATCTGCAATAACCGGTATGCCGTATTTATTGGCTTCCTCTACACAGTCCATTACTGCAGTAAGCTGTGGAACTCCTACTCCTGCTACTACTCTAGTAGTACATATAGATCCAGGTCCAATACCTACCTTAATTGCGTCTGCACCAGCTTCAATTAAATCTTTAGCAGCTTCTGCTGTTGCAATATTTCCTGCAATAATTTGTGCCTTTGGATATTTTTCTTTTATAGTTTTTACTGCATCTAAAACTCCCTTAGAATGTCCGTGAGCTGTATCAACATTTAAAACATCAACTCCTACTTGTACAAGAGCATCTACTCTTTCCATCATATCTTTTGTAACTCCTACAGAAGCACCGCATAAAAGCCTTCCCCTAGAATCTTTAGCACTATTTGGAAATTTCTTTACTTTTTCTATATCTTTTATGGTTATAAGTCCTCTTAAATTATTATCCTTATCTACTAAAGGTAATTTTTCTATTTTACTTGTTTTTAATATTTCTTTAGCTTCTTCTATAGTAGTATCTTCTGGAGCTGTTATAAGTTTTTCTCTTGTCATAACCTCGGAAATCTTCTTATCATAGTTTGTTTCAAAAACTATATCTCTGTTAGTAATTATACCAACTAATTTTCCTTCTACGGTTATAGGTACTCCAGATATTCTATACTTACTCATAAGGCTAAGGGCATCATTTATGCTATTATCAGGTGAAAGGAAGAAAGGATCTGTTATTACTCCATTTTCCTGTCTTTTTACCTTGTCTACTTCCATAGCCTGTTCTTCTATAGTCATATTTTTATGTATTATGCCTATGCCGCCTTCTCTTGCCATAGCAATAGCCATTTTTGAGTCTGTAACAGTATCCATTCCTGCACTCATAAGAGGTATGTTTAACTTTATAGTCTTAGTTAGATTAGTAGCTAAAGAAACTTCCCTAGGTAAGACCTCTGATTTGTTTGGTACTAAAAGTACATCATCGAAAGTGTATGCTTTTTTTAAAATTTTTGCCAATTAAAATCACTCCTAAATTATAATATAATATATTTCTACTTAATTATTTTTGATAAAATTTAATAAAAAAGCCATATTAAATTCACATATATATGCGAAATTAATATGACTTGTACCATAATAATTCCGCTCATAGTCAGAAATTTACGGCTTCCGGTAGATACTCCCTTCCTTATTGAGGGTATATATGAGCTGGACAAAAGATATTCACTTTTTACAAATTTTAATGAATTTCTATCTCTTTTAATAACTATTTACACTATTTTATTCAATTTTTTTCTTTTTGTCAATGAAAAGTTCCTCATATATTTAAAAAAGTTCTAAATTATATTATAGATTCCCCTTTAGGTACTCTATATATACATGCATTTAAAAAACTTTCTATTATACTGCTTAATATAAAAATTAAACCCCGCATTTACATAATGCTAGGGTTCAATTTTTCATTTATATTTGCTTTTAAATTAATACATTCCTTCCATTCCGCCCATTCCTGGTGCTCCTGGTGCTGGACCTGCAGGTGCTTTTTCTGGAATATCTGCAACTGCTGATTCTGTAGTTAAGAATGTAGCTGCTACGGATGCTGCATTTTGAAGTGCTGATCTTGTAACCTTAGTTGGGTCTACTATACCCTTTTCTACCATGTTTACATATTCGCCCTTTAATGCATCATATCCAACGCCAACTTCACTATTTTTAACTTTTTCGATTATTACTGATCCTTCAACGCCGGCATTGCTTGATATCTGTCTAATTGGTTCTTCTAATGATTTTCTTATTATGTCTATACCAACTTTTACATCTGGTATATCTGAAGTTAATTTTTCAACTTCTGGAATTGCATTTATATAAGCAGTTCCGCCTCCTGGTACCATACCTTCTTCAACACCTGCTTTTGTAGCCGCAAGTGCATCTTCTATTCTTAATTTTTTCTCTTTTAATTCAGTTTCAGTTGCTGCTCCAACTTTTACTACAGCTACTCCACCTGCAAGTTTTGCAAGTCTTTCTTGAAGTTTTTCTTTATCAAAATCTGAAGTAGTTTCTTCTATTTGAACCTTAATCTGTGATACTCTATCTGCTATAGCTTTTTTATCTCCTCGTCCATTTACTATAGTAGTATTTTCTTTGTCTATCTTTACAGATTCAGCTCTTCCTAAATCCTCTAATTCAGTTTCTTTTAAATCTCTTCCTAATTCTTCTGATATTACCTGTCCTCCAGTAAGTATTGCTATATCCTGAAGCATTTCTTTTCTTCTATCACCAAATCCAGGTGCTTTTACTGCTACACAAGTAAATGTTCCTCTTAACTTATTTACAACTAAAGTTGCAAGTGCTTCTCCTTCTACATCTTCAGCTATTATAAGTAATTTCTTTCCTTGTTGAACTATTTTCTCAAGTAATGGTAATATGTCTTGAATATTTGATATCTTCTTGTCTGTTATTAAGATATATGGATCTTCTATTGCAGCTTCCATTTTTTCTGAATCAGTAACCATATATGGACTTAAATAACCTCTGTCAAACTGCATACCTTCAACTACGTCTAATTCAGTCCCCATAGTTTTTGATTCTTCAACAGTTATGACACCTTCGTTGCCTACCTTTTCCATGGCATCAGCTATTAATTTACCTATTTCTTCATCAGAAGCTGATATAGCTGCAATTCTTGCTATATCTTCTTTTCCTTTTACAGTTGTTGAAATTTTCTTTATTTCTTCTACAGCCTTATCTACAGCTATCTTTATGCCTTGTCTTATAAGCATTGGATTTGCTCCAGCTGTAACATTTTTTAATCCTTCTCTTATTATTGCTTGAGCAAGTAAAGTAGCTGTAGTTGTTCCATCTCCTGCTACATCATTTGTCTTTGTAGCAACTTCTTTTACAAGCTGTGCTCCCATATTTTCATATGGATCTTCTAATTCTATTTCCTTTGCTATTGTAACACCATCATTTGTGATAAGTGGTGAACCAAATTTCTTGTCAAGTACTACATTTCTTCCCTTAGGTCCAAGTGTAACTTTTACTGCATTTGCTAACTTATTTACGCCTTCTTGCATTGATTTTCTTGCATCTTCACCGAATAAAATACTTTTTGCCATAAAAAACCCTCCTTACAACTAACTGTTATATAGATACTTATTTTTCTTTCTCAATTAATTAACTACTCAATTATAGCTAATATGTCATCTTGTTTTAAAATAGTGTACTCTTGTGCATCTATTTTTACTTCATTTCCAGCATATTTGGAGAATAATACTTTATCTCCTACTTTTACTTCCATTTTAACTTCTTTTCCATCTACTGTTCCACCAATTCCTACTGCCACAACTTCTGCTTCTTGTGGTTTTTCTTTAGCACTTCCTGGTAAAACAATACCGCTTTTTGTAGTTTCCTCAGCTTCTAATTTTTTAATTACAACTCTGTCTCCAAGTGGTCTAATTTTCATCTAAACCCCTCCTTAAAAATATTTTAAATGTATTTAAAATTAGTTTTTAGCTTTCATTGTTAGCACTCATTAATTATGAGTGCTAATACAATTATTATAATAATGAATAGCATTTATATTTTCAAATTTAAATTTACCAGTTATTAACCTATTTTACAGTAAAAATATTGATTATACTTTAATTATGTAGCTATTTCGCCTTATTACTATTAATTTCATATATATATTTATATACAAATTCTTTATATGTAAAACCATACCTATTATTATTTTCCAATTAGGCCTTATGTATACAGAATATTTAAAATTTATTAAAAAAGCGATAAACAATACAATTAAAGTTGTTTATCGCTTTCTGAAGTTTTATTTTTTGTTATCTTAACTAATATCTTTTCTCCTTTTAACACCCCTATTACAAATAAAAGTGTCATTGTAATTCCTATTAATATAAGAACTATTTTATTTCCAGTATATATTTTTGATCCAAAATAGGCTGAAATAATTATTCCAGGCAGCCTTCCTAAAGTGGAATAAAGTATAAAATGTTTAAAGCTAATGTTCGATATTCCACATATATAAGCTAGAACATCCTTAGGTATTCCTGGAATTAAATATAACAAAAACACTATAAAATTTATACTGCCCAAGTTCAACATTTTATGAAAAAATTTCAAATCTTTGTCAGATATTATTTTGTTTACAAGCGGCTTCCCATAAATTCTAGATATACTATAAGCTGCCATGCTGCCAAAAGTTATGCCTAAAATTGATATGATACTTCCAAACAACGTTCCATATATATATCCTCCTGCAATTTGGACAATCTCTCCAGGTATAAAAAAAGCAACTACCTGCAAAAATTGAATAAATAGAAATACTACTACTCCATATTTGCCATAGGACATAATCCAATCCTTTATTTTATTTGGATCTCTAAATATATACATGTATTTATTATAATATTCATATGCAGCTACAATTAATATAAACAATATAATTGCTAGCACTATATAAGATTTATATTTTTTTAATATTATTTTTAATTTTTTCAATCTATATCACCTAGTTTAATATAATTAGTATTCATTGTATTCAATTAGCTCTGTTATATACTTTAAATCTTATCATAATTTTTTGTATAATTTATTAAATTTTACTTAACAATATGAATATAGATTTTATCTTTCAAGATCTACATCTTTAAATTCTTCAAGTTTTTCATTAGAAAGCACGGATTTTTTATCAGATTGTTTACTAAATTTAATCAATTGTCCTCTAGCTTTCATAGAAGAAATCATAGTAGCCGGTCCCCCAATACATCCACCTTCACACATCATTCCCTCTATAAAATTACCCGGAAGTCTCCCAATTTTAGCCGAAGTCATGGCTTTTTTTATCTCATCTTTTCCACTTACCTTTACAGGATCAAATTGAATATCTATTTTCTCTTCTCCTATATAATTTTCTATAGCTGCTGTAAGACCTCCATCTTGTGCAAATCCTCTTCCATACACGGAGGCATCATCTACCGGTATATCTTCACAATTTTCTGGATCAACATCAAAAGCATCAAACAAGGCCGCTATTTCTTCAAAAGTCACAGCATAGTCTACTGCTTCTTTTATTGATTCTTTAGTTATCTCGGACTTTTTGGCAGTGCAAGGTCCTACAAAAACTACTACAGCATTTTTATTCTGATTTTTAATCGCCCTTGCTGCTGCAATCATTGGTGAAACCGTGCCTGATATTTTTGCTACTTCACTTGGAAATTCCTTTTCAATATAACCCATGAATCCAGGACAGCATGAATTTGTCATATACTTATCGCCATTTTTCATTCTTTCTACAAATTCATTGCTTTCATTTACAGTTACTGCATCAGCCCCACAAGCTGCTTCCAACATATCTTCAAATCCTACTTTTTTAAATGCATCTTTTACCTGACCTACTGTAACTTTGCATCCAAACTGTCCTGTTATAGCAGGCGCTGCTACTGCATACACTTTATTCTTACCCATAAGTGCCTTAGTTACCTCAGAAATATAGCTTCTATCTGATACAGCTCCAAATGGACATGCCGCCATGCAGGCACCACAATTAATGCACTTTTCTTTTTCTATCATTGCCATCCTGTTTTTTGAGTCTATTTCCAAGGCTCCAGTTGGGCAAGACTTTTTACAAGGCCTCATTACTTCTGCAATGGCATTATAAGGACATACTTTTTTGCACATACCGCACTCTTTGCAAATATCTTGATTTATATGAGCCCTTCCATCTACCTTGGATATTGCTTTTGCCGGACACACTTCCATGCATTTATGTTGGATACATCCCCTGCAAGCCTCTGTCACATGATATTTATATATAGGACATTTATCACAGGCAGCTGAAAGAACATACATTATATGTTCTCTATCTACAATTTTCTTTAGATCCAATGTAGTATTATATGTTGGAACAAATCCTGAAGCCAAAAGAGCCCTTTCATATACAACAGCCCTTTCTTTATACACACAGCATCTATACTCTTCTTTATCACCGAAAATTATTTTATAGGGTATTTTTTTCAACTCTTTTTCAGTTAATTTATTTTCCCTTGCTAAAGAAGAAACCTCCTTTAGCACCAAATACTTTAGTTTTTTTAAGGGTGTTTCAAAATCTTTCATCTTATGTTTTCCTCCTGATACACTTTATAAACTGTTTATTTTATTATAACAGTTTTAAATATAAAATGTAACAGTAGGTGTAACACATTTTATCATGCAATTTGTTCTTATATATCAATGGTTTTTCAATATTCATTTAACAAATAAATTTAAACAGATTACATTTAAAAAACGATACAGGCAAAGAGTAATAATTTTTCACTGAATCTTTAGCATTTATATAGCTATTCTACAACCTTATGTTATTTTCCCTAACATAATAAAATAAATACTGCTGTGCAAATCCTGACAACTTACCAAATTTGCTTATTCCAAAATCCCTTATCTTTTTTAGTGATACATCTGGTGCCAGATAAAAATAGTTCATAGCTCTCTTAACCCATACATCTACAGGGAATGCAGAGTATTTCTGCATAGAGAAAAGCATAATACAATCTGATACTTTAGGGCCTATACCCATAAATTTTTGAAGTTCTTTATGGCATACCTCATCCTCTTGATTTTTAATCCAATTAATATCATATTTTTCATCGTAATTTTCTTTAGTTTTAGTTCCATTATAATAAATCTTTGATACAGTATCTTTAATATATTTATTTCTAAAACCAGTTCCACAAGAAGCAAGTTCCTCTAAAGTGGCTTCTTTTAATTTATCTATTTTAGGGAAGCTGTAATAAACCTTGTTTTTATATTCTAAAGGCTCTCCCCATTTTTTACTTATATTTTTTATAGCCCTCTGTATCATTGGAATTCTATTATTAGCAGATATTATAAAAGAAACTACCAGTTCAAAGGGATCCTGCTTTAATAATCTGATTCCTTCTCCAAATCCTATAGCCTTCTTTAAAACAGGATCTTTACTAAGTATATTTTTTATTTCATTGTAGTCTCTATACAAATCAAAATAATCTGCCCAAATTTCCTTAAAGTCCTGCTGAGATGTGTTATATAAAATCACATCCTCTCCCCTTTTTTCTACCTCTATTACTTTTCCAAAACTTACACCTATATAGTTGCCATTTTCTTCTCTATGCCATCTAAAACACTGCCCGCATTCAAATATATGGGCTAATTCAAAATTTCGAACATTTTTTATTATAATCCCATTTTCAAAATCCTCTACATAATTAAAATCCATATTATACTTCCTTTTCTCCATAAAATTTTCATCAAAATCGTATGCTTATTTCTGATAGTATACCATTTTATTAAGATAATTTTCAATGAATATTAAAAAAGCTATACCAGAAATCTGGTACAGCTTCTTTATTTAATGTATAATTATTTTTTCAGATATTCATCTATAGCCTTAGCAGCTTTTTTGCCTGCACCCATTGCAAGTATTACAGTAGCAGCACCTGTTACTGCATCTCCACCTGCATATATTCCTTCTCTTGTTGTGAGTCCAGTCTCCTCTTCTGCTATTAAGCATTTACGCTTATTCATTTCAAGTCCCTTTGTTGTAGATGATATAAGTGGATTTGGTGAAGTACCAAGAGCCATAATTACAGTATCTACATCTAAATCAAATTCTGAACCTTCTACTTTAACTGGTTTTCTTCGTCCTGATTGGTCTGGTTCTCCAAGTTCCATCTTAACACAGCGTATTCCGTTAACCCAACCTTTTTCGTCTCCTAATATTTCTACAGGATTAGTTAAAAGATTGAATTTAATTCCTTCCTCTTTTGCATGATGTACTTCCTCTGCTCTTGCTGGAAGTTCTGCTTCGGATCTTCTGTATACTATGTATACTTCTGCTCCAAGTCTTAGAGCTGTCCTTGCAGAGTCCATAGCTACGTTTCCGCCTCCTACTACAGCTACTTTTTTGCCAACTTTTATAGGAGTTGCATAGTCTTTTTTAAATGCTTTCATTAAATTATTTCTTGTTAAAAATTCATTTGCAGAGAATACTCCATTTAAGTTTTCTCCAGGTATTCCCATAAATCTTGGTAGTCCTGCTCCTGAGCCTATAAATACAGCATCAAATTTTTCTTTTTCTACAAGTTCATCTATAGTAACAGTTCTTCCAATTATTACATTTGTCTCTATTTTTACTCCTAATTTCTTTACATTTTCAACTTCATGTTTTACTACAGTATCCTTTGGAAGTCTGAATTCTGGAATACCATATACAAGTACTCCACCTGCTTCATGAAGTGCTTCAAATATAGTAACATCATATCCAAGCTTTGCTAAATCTCCTGCACAAGTAAGTCCGGAAGGACCACTTCCTACAACAGCTACTTTTTTGCCATTCTTAGGTAAAGTATTAGATAGGTCGATATTATTCTTTCTTGACCAATCTGCTACAAACCTTTCCAGTTTACCTATCGCAACAGCATCACCTTTTTTGCCAAGTACACATTTGCCTTCACACTGAGTTTCCTGAGGACATACTCTTCCACATACAGCAGGAAGTGCACTTGATTCTGCTATTATTTTAGCAGCTTCTTCAAAATTGCCATTTTTTACCTGTTCAACAAACTTAGGTATAGATATTGTAACAGGGCAATCAGTAACACACATAGGCTTTTTACAATTCAAACATCTTGAAGCTTCTTTTACAGCTTCTTCTTCAGTGTATCCCAAGCAAACTTCATCAAAATTGGTAGCCCTAACTTTAGGGTCCTGTTCCTTTATAGGTACTCTTTTCATTCTTTCAAATTTTTCTTCTGCTCTACACTTTTCTCCTTCCCTACTTCCAGTGTCCCCTTCTTCTTCTTTCAGTAGTTTCTTTCCTTCTTCAGTCTTATACATAGCCTGCCTTCTCATAGCTTCATCAAAATTTACAAGATGGCCATCAAATTCAGGTCCATCTACACAGGCAAATTTTAATTCTCCCCCTACAGTAACCCTACAAGCTCCGCACATTCCAGTTCCATCTACCATTATAGTGTTTAAACTTACTATTGTTTTAATCCCATATTGTTTCGTAACTTGAGTTATAAACTTCATCATTATCATAGGTCCTATGGCAACTACATAATCGTATTCTTTATCTTTTTTGTCAATAAGCTCTTTTAAAAGATCTGTAACAAAGCCCTTATATCCATAACTTCCATCATCAGTTGCTATATATAAATTTCCACAAATCGGTTTTAATTCATCTTCAAATAACAAATAATCTTTTGATTTACATCCAACTATAACATCTGCAGCTACCCCATGTTCATGAAGCCACTTTACCTGTGGATAAACTGGTGCAGTACCTACACCGCCTGCTACAAATATTATGTTTTTCTTTTTAAGTTCTTCAACATCTTCTTCTACAAGTTCTGAGCAATGTCCAAGTGGCCCAACAAAATCTTCAAAATACTCTCCAACTTCATATCTAGCCATTTTTTTAGTTGAAGCTCCTAATGTCTGAAATACTATAGTAACTGTTCCTTTTTCTGCATCATAATCACAGATAGTAAGAGGTACTCTTTCACCTTTATCATCCATTTTGACTATAATAAATTGTCCTGGCAAACAGGATTTTGCAACTCTTGGTGCTTCAATGTCCATTAAGAATATGTTTGGTGATAACTCTTTTTTGTTAACAATCTTGTACATACTTTTATGCCATTTTTTTAGTACATAAATCATAAGATCTATGACTATTTCCCCTTTCATAGTGTCCGATTTTGCTAATTAGCTACTTTCGTTCGGTCTTCCACTCCGAGGGCGTAAATTCGGATGAAATTCACCCTACAGCATCAGTAAATACCCCCCAATAAGATACATCTGACTAAACGGCTTTTTGCCCCTTTCTCAACTCATATTTGACCTAATATAAACCTATATAATTATATCATATAATTATTAAAATTGCACAAGAAAACAATTACAATATGTTAAAAATATAAACTATATTCATAATATTGTTCATTTTTACTAAATATTTATAATTTAAATTTATTTTTAATAAATGAATTTTCTAACTTGAATAATTCATTTAAGTTTTAATCTATATCATTTAAAAGACATGTCAATGTTAATAAACTATCACTTAAATGAACATTTTCAATTTTTATATCTTCTGGGGTAACCAAATCTACAGGAGCAAAATTCCAAATACCTTTAACTTTGTTTTTGACTAAAATATCACAAACCCTTTGGGCATTATTGTTAGGTACACATATAACTCCTATATCTATACTATTTTCCTTTAAATACTCATTTAAATAATCTATATCCCTTATCTCGATATCCCTAATTTTAATACCTATAAGTTTAGGATTTATATCAAAAATAGCTTCTAATCGAAAACCTATTTTTTCAAATCTAGTATAGTTAGCTATGGCCTGACCTATATTACCTGCACCTATTATAACAGTCTTATAAGTTTTTGTAAGGCCAAGTATATTACATATTTGCCCATATAATTCACCTACATTATATCCATATCCCTGTTGTCCAAAGTCTCCGAAACAGTTTAAGTCCTGCCTTATTTGTGAAGCTGTAAACCCTATTTTTTCACTTAATTCCTTAGATGATATTCTATCTACGTCATTTTTCATTAAATCCATTAAATACCTGTGGTATTTTGGTAATCTCTTTATAACAGCCATTGATATATTCTTTTTTTTATCCATACTACACCTTCTTATATATTCTTTGATTTCTCTTAAATACTTTTTGATTTTTAGAATACCAATATTGTATCTAAATAAACTACTTTGATATATATTTAATTATCTTATTCATAAAGACATAAATCAATATACTTATATGTAAATTATATTAATTATTTACATGATTTATACAACATAGTACTCACTTTTTTAGTTACCTTTTAACATTCTTAATTAACATTCTTAAATAATAATCAGTAGCAGCCATTGTTAATTTATATACATTCTTAATACTTAGAAATATGTCTAAAAGTTAACTATAATTTCTTTTTTAAAATAAATTTAAACCAACAATTATTTCATATCATAATTTTCTAATTATAATTATAACATAGGACTACAAAAAAGTTACTATACATAGTAAAATGTTAATGATTAAGGAAGGTGTTACTAATGGTTGTTTTAAGTTGCAATAATATTCATAAAAGTTATGGAATAGAAATTATACTTGAAAATATAACTTTCAACATAAATGATGGAGAAAAAGTAGGATTAATTGGACCAAATGGAGCTGGCAAATCTACCTTATTTAATATTTTAACAGGTAAAATAAATTATGACAGCGGAAATTTATTTATAGATAAAGCTAAAACAGTTGGATATCTAACTCAACATCTGTCATTGGATTCTTCAAATACTATATATGACGAGATGCTTACTGTGTTTCAGGATCTAATTAATTTAGAAAATAAGTTAAATAAATTAGAAGCCTTGATGAACGAACCTTACGATGCCAAAAATGAAGAGTATAGAAATAAATTGATAGATAAATATACCACCTGTTCAGAGATTTATACAAACAGGGGTGGCTATACCTACAAAGCTGAAATAAACAGAGTTTTAAGTGGACTAGGTTTTCAAGAAAATGAATTTCACGATCCTATAACTGTGCTAAGCGGTGGGAAAAAAACAAGGGTTGCACTTTGTAAACTTCTTTTATCTAAACCTGATATCATTCTTTTAGATGAACCTACTAACCACCTGGATCTAGAAGCTATAGAATGGCTAGAAGAATATTTAAAATCCTATAAAGGTACTATCATAATAATATCTCATGATAGATACTTTTTAGATGCTATAACCCAGTCAACTATGGAACTCATAAACGGCCATATAAATTTTTATAGCGGAAATTATACTACTTCTTTGGAGTTAAAACAAAAAAATTATGAAGTCCAGCTAAAAGCCTATAATATGCAGCAAATAGAAATAAAAAAGCAAGAAGAAATCATTGAAAAATATAGATCTTTTAATAGGGAAAAAAGCATAAAGGCAGCAGAAAGCAGACAAAAGATGTTAGACAAAATTGATAGACTAGCTGCTCCTGACAAAGATGAAAAAATTAAAGGCATAACATTTAAAACTCAGATAAACAGTGGAAATGACGTACTTCACGTAGAGAACTTGAGTAAAAGTTTTGATAAAAAGCTATTGTTTAAAAATTTAAATTTTGATATAAAAAAAGGAGAAAAAACAGCTCTAATTGGTGAAAATGGTAGAGGCAAAACTACATTTTTTAAAATAATTCTAGGCAAATTAAAACAAGATGATGGTATTTGCAAATTAGGTAAAAATGTATTGGTAGGCTACTACGACCAAGAACAATCTGACTTAAATATTGAAAAAACAATTATAGACGAAGTATGGGACAGTTTTCCAAAGCTTACCACTACAGAAATAAGAAATGCTCTAGCCAGCTTTTTATTTACAGGAGATGACGTATTTAAAAAAATATCTTCTTTAAGTGGTGGAGAAAAATGCAGGATAAATCTATTAAAGCTTATATTGTCTAAATCTAATTTTTTACTCTTAGATGAACCTACAAACCATCTTGATATATCGTCCCGTGAAGCCTTAGAAGAAGCTTTATTAAACTACAATGGCACCGTGCTTGTAATTTCCCATGACAGATACTTTTTAAACAAATCCGTCAATAAAATATATGAATTAAATGAGAATGGTGCAAAAGAATACTTAGGTAATTACACCTATTATGTGGAAAAGAAAAAGAATCCCTTGAGATTTGAAATGGAAGAGGAACAAAGTTCAAAGACTAAAACTCAAATACAACATGAGAAAAAAAAGAAAAGAGACTTTGAAAAGTCTAAACGTGAGAAGAAATCTAAAGTTAAAAATATTGAAGAAGAAATTTCAAATTTGGAAGATCACGTACTTGAACTTCAGAAAAAACTGTGCCTAGAAGAAGTTTATTCTAATCCTGAAAAAAGCAGTGCTGTAAACAAGGAACTTTCAGATACACAAAATGAAATAGAAATTTTATACGCTGATTGGGATAAAATGTTATAGAGTTTCTACACAAAAATAAACTTATACTAACCATATGCTAACAAATTTCGTTACGTTAAAAACTTTTAATAAGTCTAAAGCTCGGTATTTTGAAATCTAAAGAAGCTTAGATAAACTCGTACCTCAGACATATCTAAGCTTCTAAGGTTTGTAAAATACCTCGCTAAGACTTACTAAAAAGTTTTTAAATGTACCTTCAATTTTGTTAGCATATTTTACGTATAAGTTTATTTTTAAGTTAAAAACAGATATAAATTGTATCAACTGAAAGATCTTATATTAGCAAATATTAGCAAATGAAAATATATGCATAATTTTATAATTGCACCACAATCAGTTTCAGTATATCATGAAACTTAAAATACATTTAAAAATTATAAACAGCTATTTAGATCAATTTCTCAGGAATAAATTTAGAGGAAATCCTTTTTATCAATAGATAATCAAGTACTAAAAGAGCACCACCTGCTATAAGCATTACAAGGTTATTGAGTAAAAGTATACCTGTCATTTGAGCTACTAATACAAGAATCACTGGAATGACAAGAAGGCCGCTTACCTGCTGTGCTTCCTGGAAGGTTTCTGACTTTGCCGATACCATAACAGTAAAGGTTAGTGATAATAAATTGATCGCAGGTGAAATCCAAAGTATGATTATGATCCATTTTATGTCTGGAAAAATAAGTCCTCCAAAATAGATGAAACCACCTATATTACATATGATGCCAAAGACTATAAATGAAATGAAAGTCACGATGTAAGATGGTACAAAAACGCCTAAGATTTTAGCTCTAAGCAGTTGTTCCATAGATATTGGTGTATAAAGCAGAGACTCCAGAGTTTTATGCTCTTTTTCTCCCACAAAACTACTGGCTCCAATAACTCCTGAACACATTATTGGAATTATAAGAAAATATGACGGAAACATAAAGTCTATGCTTACTTTTATTAAAAGCTTAGCTGGAGTATATGCTGCATATTCAGGAGGCAATTTTTTTAGGAGAGGAGCCATTTTTGTAAGCATACTCGAATCATTTCCAATAAAGTTCGCACCAATAAGTATTCCTAATGGTATGATTACAATCAAAATAATCGGTACAATAGTCATAGGCATAATAACACGTTTTGAACTTATTATTTCATTTATATCTTTATAGATCAATGCTTTTTCACTTATATTCATACCCTAACCCCTCCAGACTTATAAAGCTACATCACGAGATGTGCCTTTTATATATTTAAAGTAAAGTTGTTCTAGTGACCATTTCTTCTGCATCGCCTCATAAATTTCCCCACCGCTTGCCAGTATTCCTTGTATCAGAGTATTTACCTCCTTGTCTCCTAAAATAGATTTGCTATATATATCATTACCTTCATGAATAAATCCAAGTTTTTCCGAAATATTTTTTCCTCTAATTTTTAATTGAAGATCTGCATTTTTCCTTAAAGCAAGTTCATCAAATGTACCTAACCCCAGAATACTTCCATTATTTATAAAACCATATAGTGTGCAGATATCTTCAGCATATTTCAATTGATGGGTACAAAGAAATATTGTAACCTCGTTTTCCTCTGCAAGTTCTTTTATAAGCCTTGTAACATTTAATGCATTTTCTGGATCTAAACCAGAAGTAGGTTCATCAAGAAATAGAATCTTAGGATTATGAACTAATGCTACAGCCAGAGAAACTCTCTTTCTCATTCCCGTACTGAAAGATTTTACCTTCTTATTTTTTACATCTAATAACTCCAGCCTTTTCAATATAAAATCAGTACGTTCATTAAGCAACTTTTCATCCATTCCATGCATTTTGCCAAAAAATATTAAATTTTGCTCAGCAGTAAGGTTCTCATAGCAGGAAGAGCTTTCGGTCATAACCCCACATAATCTATGAATCTCAATATTATCTTTTTCCACAGGTATCCCTAAAATTTCAGCATATCCTGACGTTGCTGAAAGAATTCCATTAAGAACTCTAACTGTAGTGGTTTTTCCTGAACCATTAGGTCCAAGAAATCCAAATATCTCGCCTTTTGGTATACTTAGACTTATATTATTCAAAGCATTAATCTGCCCATCATAAGATTTTTTAAGGTTTTTTATATTTATTGCATTCACTTTTTTCACCTAACCTTTCTTTCAGTTTTTTTCTTGATTGTTGTCTCATCTATACGAGTATTTGTTCCATTACAATTATTATCCTCAAATCATTTATCTACCTTATTAAAATATTCATTTTCTTCTATCGCCTCTAATAATATTTTAGATGTTGGCCTATTTCCCGTAAATGGAGTTGTAGTTGATCTTAGTTGAAAAAATCAACTTGCAGGAAACATGATTTCATAATTAAAGCCCTGCTTCTTTTAATTAAGCAAGGCTCATATACATGATCTTTAATTTATACTTTTTACAACTTGGCATTTATTACTTCTATTTTGAGGCATTTCACTTTTTATCCGATGACTACCTGCTCTAATACTCCCACCTCTCCAAGGTGGGAGTAAAGAGCAGCTACGTCCCTGGATAACGATTTCTAAGCATCAGGTGGAGTCAAAACTCCATCTGATGCCAAGAACTCTGTTTATCTATCCTTTATTTCTCAGATAGTACACTATTTCTCGTCTTCATACACAATAGTTCCCTTATATATTGTTCTCTTCACTTTTCCATACAATTTTTCACCTATAAAAGGAGAATTACAGGACTTAGAATAAAAGTTACTTACCACATATTCCTCCTCAGGATTAAATATTACAATATCTGCCCTATGTCCTTCTTTTATATATCCCCTATCCAATCTATACAATCTTGCAGGATTTACAGTAAACTTTTCTACAACATCCATATAGCTTAAATATCCTGGTTTAATCAACTTTGAAATTGCAAGAGAAAGTGCAGTTTCAAGTCCTATCATTCCACTTAGTGTTTTAGAAATCTCACCTTCTTTTTCTTCCCTTGAATGAGGTGCATGGTCTGTAGCTATTATCTCAATTGTGTTGTCTTTCAGTGCCTCTATTATAGTCTTTCTATCACTTTCCATTCTCAAAGGTGGATTCACTTTTGCATTTGCTCCCTTTTTCAAGACTTCCTCTTCCGTTATGCTAAAATGCTGTGGTGCTGCCTCTGCCGTTATATTTGCACCCATTCCTTTTGCCCATCTAACAAGTTCAACAGATAAACCAGAGCTTATATGTTGAATATCAATTTTTGCTTTAGTTGATATTGCAAGTGCTGCATCTCTTGCAACAAGCACATTTTCTGCTTCTTTTGGAGAACCTTTTATATCTAATGCGTCTGCTATTTTCCCTGAATTTATTCCATTTTCACTTATTAGTTCCGGATCTTCTTCATGAAAGCTAAGAACTACATCAAGCTCCCTTGCCATGTTCATAGCCTCAACTACTGTTTTTGAACTTATAATTGGTTTACCATCATCAGAAAATCCTACTGCTCCAGCTTCCTTTAACTTTTTCATGTCTACAATTTCTTTTCCAACCATTCCTTTTGTTATAGAAGCTACTTGAAGTACTTCAATTCTTGCCATCTTAGCCTTGTTAAGTATATAATTTAAAGTCTCAACATTATCTACCACCGGTTTAGTATTTGCCATACATATAACCGTTGTATATCCTCCTCTTGCAGCTGCATTTGCTCCAGTAAATATATCCTCTTTATATGTAAAACCAGGATCTCTAAAATGACTGTGTATATCTATAAAACCTGGAGCAACTATGCAAGAAGAGGCATCTATAACCTTATCTACATTTTCTTCATCTATGTTTTTAGCAATTTTTACTACATTTTCTTTATCTATTAAAATATCCATGTTTTCATTTAATTTGCTCAATGGATCAATTACATATCCGTTTTTTATAAGTATCATTCAAAATCCTCCTACTATGTTCATAAGCTATTTTGAATTAATAGCTAATAATGAAGAATTAATAGTTAATGTGGATTTTTTTCCGTTACACTACAAAAAATCTTTGATTAAGCTTTTCATCACTCGTTTCGCTAAATCGAAACATTGCTGATTTATATAAATTTAAATATTTTTTGCGAGAGCTAAAAATCATCCTTAACTATTAATTCTTAACTATTAATTCTTAACTTGCGAAGCTTTGCTTCGCATTATTTTTATTTTCTGATGTTAGGAAGAAAATTATCCTTATTTGATATTTGAACTTTGTACTTTGCTATTTAAAAAAATCTATTTCTCCTTAGAATCTCTCTCTAAAAAGTCTAAAAGTACTTCTGTACGTTCTTTTTGTTTCTTTTCTAAAGTTTCTGGTGTCCAATTATAAAACCCTTGTCCACTCTTACTTCCTAAATTTCCAGCTTCAACTTTATCCTGCATTAACTTAGAAGGTTTTGTATAATTACATAAATCTTTAAATAAATATGTAGATATATTATGAAATATGTCTAAGCCCCCTAAATCTGCACTGCATAATGGGCCTGTAACAGGTAATCTTCTCCCATGTCCATATTCCATAGCTTTGTCTATCTCTTCTGGTTTTGCCCATCCTTGTTCTACTATATACAAAGCTTCTCTAAGGAGTGCAAGCTGAAGTCTATTCCCTATAAACCCCAAACATTCCTTCTCCATGCGAACAGCTTTTTTACCTATAAATTCAGCCCAGTTCATGATTATTTTCATCGCATCCTGTGATGTTTTTTCTCCTGGTACTACTTCTACCAATGGGATCAACTGTGGTGGATTCCAAAAGTGAGCAATTGCCACTCTTTCAGGGTATTTTGTATTTTTAGCTATAGCTGTTGGACTAAGTCCTGAAGTATTACTAGTTAAAACTACATCGGGTGAACAAATTTCATCCAACTGCCTAAAGATATTCTGTTTTAACTCTAAATTTTCAGCTAATGCCTCTATTACAAAATCAGCATCTTTGGCAGCTTCTCGAATTGTTTTAACACCTTTTATTTTACTTAAAATTTCTTCACATTCTTCATCTGACAATTTTCCTGCAGCCTCTAAACTATTTAAGCTAGATTTTATATTGTTAAATCCTCTTTCCAGGCTTGCATCAGATCTGCCATACATAACTACATTTAATCCTGCCTTTGCAGAAAGTAATGCTATACCATGTCCCATAGTTCCAGTTCCTAAAACTGCTATGTTTTTAATGTTCATCATTTTTCATCCCTTCTTAAATATAGCAATTGCTAACTATCTGTACTTACCAATTTTCTCTTTCATTGTTACTCCTGTTGGTTTATAATCTATTTTCACTACAGATGCAACTCTCTCTGCACCTGCTTCTACACATATACTTTGAGACTTTTCTACTATTTTCAGAAGTTCACTCAATTCACCTTCCATAGTAGTTTCCATAGGTCCTACTTCATACTTTACCCCAGTAGAAGCTATATACTCTATAACCTTATCAACAACACCATACAAATCCTTATCCTTCACTACAGGTAATACTTGAAGACTTACATTTACTAATGCCATAATACATTTCTCCTTTTCACAATTTAATTTTTTACTTAGAAACTCTATAGTTCATATCTTAAGCAATTCTCTCAACTTTTTTACATTACTTCTGCTTATAGGAATTTCTGATTTTTCTTGATCATCCATAACCAGTTTGTAAGTTCCATTAAACCAAGAATATAATTCTTTTATATTATCCATATTTACCAGGTAGCTCCTGTGACATCTAAAAAAATTAGTTTTCTCTCCTATCTGATAAAGAGTTGTTCCAACCAGATACCTGTCATTTCTAGTTTTAACGTAGGTTTTATCATCTTCTATGTAGCAATAATATATATCCTTTACATTTACTAATATTATCTTTCCTTGCCTCTCACAAGGAATTCTCTTTACCAAATTGCTCTCTTTGTCTATTTTACTTACTATTTCATTTAATATATCAGGTATTTTTTCATTTTCTGAACTTTTTTCATGCCATTTGCTAATTAATCTTCTTATAGTAACAGCTATTCTTTTTTCATCAAAAGGTTTAAGCACATAATCAAGAGCATATATTTCGAAAGCCTGAACTGCATATTGTTCATAAGCAGTAACAAATATTATATCTATTGATTTATCAAATTCTTTAATAACTTTTGCCAATTCAATACCATTTTTTAAAGGCATATTTATATCTAAAAATACAGCATTTGGCTTTCTATTTTTTATAAGATCTAGTCCACTTTTACCATCGTATGCAATTCCTTCTATATATAAATCCTCATATTTTGATATTATATAATTCAATTCCTCCGCAGCAGGAATCTCATCTTCTACAATAACACATTTTAGTTTATCCATTTGCCAATGAAACCTCCTTCATTGATATGAGGAAACTAATTTTAGTTCCATTATTTAAAGAAGTCTTTATACTTAGTCCATGGTCTTCCCCATATAATAGTTTTAATCTTTCATTTACATTCTTCAATCCTATTCCAGGCCATTTAGTTAAAATTTCATTTAATCTTTCATTGCTCATACCTACCCCAGTATCTTCTACTGAAAACAATATGTCTTTATCCTTAAAAGATGCCTTAAGATATACACTACCACCTTCAGGTTTGGGTAGTATTCCATGTTTTATAGCATTTTCTACAATAGGCTGTAGTATGAACGCAGGAACTTTCGCTGTCATCATTTTATCTGGTATATCAATAATTAACTTCAGTCTATTTCCAAATCTAGCTTCTTCAATAGAAATGTATGATTTAGTAAATTCTAATTCATCTTTTAAATAGGCAAAATCTTCTTCTCTCTTTAAAGTTTGTCTAAAATAATTTGATAAATCTATAATAAGTTCCCTAGCTTTAGAGGGGTTTGTCCTACAAAATGACGATATGGTATTTAGAGCATTAAATAGAAAATGAGGTTGTATCTGGGATCTTAGTGCTTTAAATTCTGCTATGGATGCTTCTTCTGCCAATTTATTTAGTTTATATAATTCTATCTGGTTAGAGAGTAAATCGCTTAGTTCCTGTACAAATTGTATAAAATAATTGTTAATATCTTTTTTTGACTTCAATCCAAGTCCCAGCACTCCTTCAAAACCAGAGTTTGGTATATTAAATGGTGCACACACAAAAAACATCTGTCCTTCATTTATGATTTTATAAACAGGAAATTTATCACACTTATATATACTTTCTCTTAATCTTATCTTATTTATGTTTTTAACAGAGCAAGTCAAAATATCACTTTTATCCCCTATAAGTATTCCATCAATATTTGCTACTTCATATATTATTCTTGATACATTTTTAGCTGTTTCCTCACCAAGTCCTTTTCTCATATATTTTACAGTTCTCTTTGCAATGTTTAAAGCCTTTTGTGCTTCTATAGCTCCAACTTTATTATATTCTTCCTTAACACTTTTTATTATACTTATAAAAATAACAGTACCTAATGAATTTATAAGTATCATCGGGACAGCTATAATTTTTACTAATATAAGTGCACTTATAAGAGGTCTTGCAAATATTAAAATTATTATCATTTGAAAACATTCTGCAACTATGGCAGCAAAAAATGCGTGTTTTACATTGAGGCTTTCATCCTTGGAATATTTTCTTGCAATACCTCCTATAAACCCTTCTACTATAGTTGCAATAGCGCAAGCAACAGCAGTAAAACCACCTAAAGCATACCTATGAATTCCTGAGATCAATCCTACTATAACTCCAATTAATGGTCCTCCAATATATCCAGAAACTATGGCTGCAATAGGTCTTGTATTAGCTATAGCATCATGCATTCCCAGATACCCCAAAGCCATAGTTTCTGACTTAATATTATTAACTGGTTCTACGTTTACACCCGTATAATTACTTAAAATACCTAAAGTACTAAAAAATATTACAAGTAAAATTTTATCTACGGTTCCCAATTCGTCTTTAATTAATTGTTTTAAAACACTAGAATGATTGTACATATATGCAGATAAAGCAATTAAGGCCATGTTCTGAAGCAATTTAAGGTAAATCAAAGTATATCACTCCTCGTATAATTATCTATGAGAACTAGTAGAAACCAGCTATTTGAACTTTTATTTCTAAAAAATATAATAGCACCCCTTATATTATAATAACAAAATTCAGTTGCTTTGTTAACTTTATTATGTAAATACCACTTACCGATTACCGTCTATTTTCGACTATTTATCATCCTTTTTTACCATTTTAGAGTGCATTAGTATGAAAACGAATAAATTCGGACTATTATCGATATGTAATAACGTTACCATTGTTATTTATTAATCAAGCATTTTTAATTTATCAAAAATTTTACAAGGAGGTACTTATATGAACTCTATAGTACTAGTAATTATAGGAGCTTTAGTATTAGTTATAGGCTACAGACTTTATGGATCATTTTTAGCTGCAAAAGTCCTAGTTCTAGACGAAACAAGAGAAGTTCCTGCTAAAAAATTTGAGGATGGCCATGACTATTTGCCTACAAACAAATGGATGCTTTTAGGGCAGCACTTTGCAGCCATTGCCGGTGCTGGACCACTTATAGGACCAGTTTTAGCAGCACAATTTGGATATCTTCCAGGTACACTTTGGATTTTAATAGGTGGTGTACTAGCTGGAGGAGTTCACGATATGGTTATATTGTTTGCTTCAGTTAGACAAGACGGTCAATCCATAGCCGAAATTGCGAGAAAAAATTTAGGCGAAAGAATGGGTTATATTACAGCAATTTCTGTTATTTTTATACTAATAATTACTATGGCAGGTCTTGGACTTCCAATAGTAAACTCTCTTGCCAGTAGTCCATGGGGAACTTTTACCGTAGGTTTTACTATTCCGGTCTCAATATTCATAGGTATTTATCTTAAATTTATAAGACCTGGTAAAATAGGTGAAGGTACCATAATTGGTATGGCACTTATATTATTAGGAGTTATTTTAGGACCAACTATTCAAAGTTCAGCACTTGCTCCATATTTAACTTTTAATGTAAAACAAATGTCACTTATACTTTCTATATACGGTTTCTGTGCAGCTGTCCTTCCTGTATGGCTCTTACTTATTCCAAGAGGTTACCTAAGCACTTACATGAAAATTGGAGTTATGGCCGCACTTGTAGTAGGTATTATACTTGTAAGACCAACACTTCAAATGCCTGCTCTTACTCAATTTGTAAATGGTGGAGGACCTATAGTTCCAGGTAAAGTATTTCCATTTATATTTATAACTATAGCTTGTGGTGCTCTATCAGGTTTCCATTCATTGATAAGTACTGGTACAACCCCTAAGCTTATTGCCAATGAAAAGGATATTTTAGCTGTTGGTTATGGATCAATGATTATAGAATCTTTCATAGCTTTAATGGCATTAATTGCAGCAACTTGCCTTCCAACTGCTGATTACTTTGCTATAAATTCAACACCAGCTCTATTTGCAAAACTAGGTATGGTTCCAAAAGAACTCCCTATGCTGCAGCAGTTAGTAGGAGAAAACTTAGTAGGAAGAACTGGCGGTTCAGTATCATTAGCTGTTGGTATGTCTTACGTATTCTATAAAATTCCTGGGCTTAAAGGATTGATGTCATACTGGTATCATTTCTGCATAATGTTTGAAGCATTATTTATACTTACTACTATAGACTCAGGTACTAGAATAGGAAGATATTTATTTCAAGATTTATTTGGGAAATTCTATAAACCTCTTTCAAAACAGGACTCCTGGTTTAACATAATATTCTTCAGTTTGCTTATGTCTTTCTGTTGGGGATACTTACTGTATACAGGTAATATATCTACAATATGGCCTCTATTTGGTGTGGCAAATCAAAGTTTGTCAGCTATAGCCTTTGCAATAGGTACTTCAGTACTTATAAGAATGGGCAAGAGAAAATATATACCTATTACAATAATACCTATGGCATTTATAAGTGTAGCTACTTTAACTGCATCAGTTGAAAATATAACAGGAAACTATATTCCAAATCATAAAACTGCACTTACAGTGTTATCTATAATTCTCATAGCTATAGTAATAATTATACTTTATGAAAGCATAAGACACTGGATTAAAGATTTAAAATCCGGAGATTATGATAAACCTCAAGAAGAAAAAGTAGTTGGATAAAGTTTATCCTTAAAAGTTTTATTCACAGTGTGTATGAAAATATATTCACACTGTGAATTTTTTTATGAATTTTTCACACTATAAAATTCAATTATACTATTCAACTTATTATAAATACCATTCGCATGTTATTTTTGGCCATTCGCATCCGTTTTTTTGCACTTTAGAATATTTAGGTATGAAAATCAATAAATTCAGACTATTATAAACATGTAATAAAATTCATATAATTAATTATTAATGAACTATTCATAATTATTAAAAAAATAAAAAGGAGGTTTTTATATGAATTCTATTGTACTAGTAATTATAGGCGCTCTTGTATTAGTCGCAGGCTACAGAATATACGGATCATTTGTAGCAGCAAAAGTTCTAGCATTAGATGAAACAAGAGAAGTTCCGTCTAAAAAGTTCGAAGATGGACATGATTATGTACCAACTAACAAATGGATACTTCTTGGCCATCATTTTGCTGCAATTGCAGGCGCCGGGCCACTTATAGGACCAGTTTTAGCAGCACAATTTGGATATCTTCCAGGTACACTTTGGATTTTAATAGGTGGTGTACTAGGCGGTGCCGTTCACGACATAGTTATCTTATTTGCTTCAGTTAGACAAGATGGACAATCAATTGCCGAAATTGCGAGAAAAAATTTAGGCGAAAGAATGGGTTATATTACATCAATTTCAGTTATATTCATACTCATAATAACAATGGCAGGTCTTGGACTTCCAATAGTAAATTCTCTTAACAACAGTCCATGGGGAACGTTTACAGTTGGTTTTACTATCCCAGTAGCAATTTTTATAGGTATTTACCTTAAATTCTTAAGGCCGGGTAAAATAGCTGAAGGTACAATTATTGGTATGGTACTTATATTACTTGGAGTTATTTTAGGACCAACTGTTCAGCATTCAGCTTTAGCACCATTTCTTACTTTCAATGTAAAACAAATGTCACTTATACTGGCAGCTTACGGTTTTTGCGCAGCTGTACTTCCTGTATGGCTTTTATTACTGCCAAGAGATTATTTAAGTACTTATATGAAACTTGGAGTTATGGCAGTGCTTGCAATAGGCATTATATTTGTAAGGCCAGAACTTCAGATGCCTGCTATCACTAAATTTGTAAATGGCGGCGGCCCTATAGTTTCAGGTAAAGTATTTCCATTCGTATTTATAACCATTGCCTGTGGAGCTCTATCAGGTTTCCATTCATTAATAGGTTCTGGTACTACACCTAAACTTATTTCAAATGAAAAAGATATACTTCCTATAGGTTTTGGTTCTATGCTTTTAGAATCCTTCATAGCTTTAATGGCATTAATTGCTGCAACTTGTCTTCCAACTGCTGATTACTTTGCTATAAATTCAACACCAGCTGTATTTGCAAAACTAGGCATGATTCCAAAAGAACTTCCTTTGCTGCAGCAGCTAGTAGGAGAAAATTTAGCAGGAAGAACTGGCGGATCTGTATCCCTTGCAGTTGGTATGTCCTACGTATTTTATCAGATTCCTGGCTTAAAAGGGTTGATGTCTTACTGGTATCATTTCTGTATAATGTTTGAGGCATTATTTATACTGACGACTATAGACTCAGGTACTAGAATAGGTAGATACTTGCTTCAAGATTTAATCGGTAAGTTCTGCAAACCTCTTGCAAAAAAAGATTCTTGGTTTAACATAATATTCTTCAGTTTGCTTATGTCTGTATGTTGGGGATACCTATTATATACAGGTAATATATCCACTATATGGCCTCTATTTGGTGTAGCAAACCAAAGCTTAGCAGCTATAGCTTTTGCAATAGGTACTTCAGTACTTATAAGAATGGGCAAAAAGAAATACATGCCTATCACTGTAATACCTATGGCATTTATAAGTGTGGCAACTTTAACAGCTTCGATCGAAAATATAACTGGCAACTATATTCCACACGGTAAAACTACACTTACAGTATTATCTATAATCGTTATGGCTATATTGATAGTTATACTTTACGAAAGTATCAGACACTGGGTTATAGATTTGAAATCAGGAAAGTATGACAATACACCTGAAAATAGCGCAGTTTAATAAAATGCTTTAAAGTTAAAAGTTATCCACAGTGTGAATAAATATGTAGAGTTTTATAACTAAAAAATAAACTTATGCGTAGAAATATTTTATAATAAACAAGTACATTTAAATATTTTATATATAAGCCTCAGTGGAAAATTTACGAAAAAAACTTAGGATTTTTGAATTGTCTGAGGTACGAGTTTGCAAAAGTCCTTAGGTTTTTGTAAACTTTCTGCTTAAACTTATTAAAATATTTAATCGTACTTGTGGCTTATCAAAATGTTCGGAGTATAAGTTTATTTTTAATTTAGAAACTCTACAATGAATTTAACTATTCAAACAAACTAACCATATTATTAAAAATATCTTTATTTTCTTTTATTTTTTGTTCATTTCCAAGTACACATACATTATTTTTATTCATTACACTGGAAATAAGTTCTGCAAATCCTGCTATATCCTCAGGCTTAGTACTTAGTATTTCTTCTCTTTCCTTTTGTAGATCATCATAACTTATGTGTCTTATATAGTTTTCAGCAGCACGTTCTCCCTTCATAGAAGGTGACAGTGGAAAATCCAAATCTGATATGGTACCTATTATATATTTAGTCATCTGTCTGCTGTCTGCCTTAAAGTTTGCAAAGAACTTACTTGCATTATCATATACCTCAACGGTATGTTTCAAGTTCGGATCTCTATAGGATGTAAAAAACATATTTCCATTTCTCTGAAAAGATGCAAAGCTTCCATAAGCTCCTCCTTGAACTCTTACCTGATTCCATAAATATTCATAATTAGCTATGGATCTTAATACCTGCAGGCTTCCACTATAAGAATATCCAAGATCTATATAGTTATAGGCCTTAGCTACATATTGGACTTTAGATGAAGTCATAAGTCCTTCATTTTTAGGCTTCAAATCAAAATTATACTCTACTTTACATATCTCATTATCTTTTAATTCATGGAATAAATCCTTAGAAGCACTTTTAAAATTACCATAATCTTTTTCATCACAAGTTATATTTACAGTCAGGTTATTTTTATTAAATATATTATTTGAAACTTCCTCTAATTTTTTGCTTATTTCCTCTGACTTACTATCAAAATTCTTTTCTAAATCTGATATAAATTTATAAAACTCTAAACCACTGAGCATATCTTCATATTTACTTATAGGCGAAAAATAAGATGAAACATGATTTGCAGCTACTACATGGCCTCTTTCAAAAATGGCCATCTCTATTCTAGATTTAGTTTCCTGAATTATTTCTCTCAATCTCTTCTTTTCTTCAAATTTTGTATGATTTATTATATCATTCAATATTGAAATTAATTTTGGTAAATTATCCACAAGAACCTTTGATCGTACTACAAACTTAGGATAAAATTTGTGGCTATTTCCATTTTCTCCAAAGGATTGAGCAGAATAACCTATTCCACCTGTATATATATTTATTTCTTTGGCCAACTCTTCATAATAACAATTTTCAGTGCTGACTTTTCCAAGTACTGCACTTAAAAGTGATACATATGGAATAAGTTCTTCTTTTACTGCATTACTATCAAAATAAAGGTTTAAATAATAAATTCCATTAGTAAACGTTGGATAAAATAGTACTTTTACTTTATCCTCTTCCTTTTCCTCAAGCTTCAACCTCTTTGCCTTTGGATCTATATCTGATATGGACAAAAGCGGTATTTTCATCAAGTCTTCCTTGCTATCCCCACTTTCCTGTCTCTTTTTCAATTTTTGAGTATCTTGTATTATCTTTTCTAATTCACTGTCTGAAAGTTCTTTTTTAAAATTACCTAGCTTTTCCTTTAGTGCTTTTTCCTTCTTTTCTTCAAGACCCTTTTCAGGTTTAACTATTACCATAGACCTATGGTTGTTTTTTAAAATATATTTATCTATAAGTTTTTCAAAATAATTATTGTCTAATTCAGATTTTATCTTATCCAATACCTTTTCATAATTTAGGTGAATCCATGGCTTTTCACCATACAACCAACTGTCCATGGACTTCATTCCATATATTAATCCCTTAGGATATCCCCTATAATCTGCTTCTCTAAGCTGGAATTCCTTTATATTCAAAGAAGCTTCTACAAGCTTTTTATCGATACCCTTGTTAACCATGTCCTTTAAAGTGGCTTCAACTACCTCCTTAAATTTATCTTTTTCACTTTCATTAGAATTTTTACATACTACTCCAAGCATAGGTTGAAGCATACTTGGTTCAAATACTCCAAATACATCCTTTCCTATATTCGCATCGATTAGTGCCTTTTTTAAAGGTGAAGATGGAGTTTCTAAAAGTAAATGCTCCAGTATGTCAAAGGCCAGATACAACTCACTGTCCACAGCTTTCCCAACTGAATAATTCATACTTAAAAATGTTTTATCTTCTTCCCTTTCATTACTTGAAATAGGATATTTAATTGTCATCTGTCTCTCACTACTAAAAGAAGTCTGATTTAATATAGTAGAATCTACATTTTTTCTAGTAAAGTTGCTTAAATACTCTTCATCTAAAAATTTCAGTTTTTCCATAATGTCCATGTTACCGTACAAATATATATAACTATTTGATGGATGATAATACTTATTATGAAATTCTACAAACTGCTGTTGGGTTAGTTCCGGTATCACATCCGGGTCTCCGCCAGATTCTACTCCATATTGAGTATCTGGATAGAGAGATTCCATCATTTTTCTAAGAAGTATAGACTCTGGAGATGAAAAAGCACCTTTCATTTCATTGTATACTACACCTTTATAAGTTAAGTCTTGGTCTTTGCTGTCAAGCTCATAATGCCACCCTTCCTGCATCATGATTTCTGGATATTTGTATATATTAGGATAGAAAACTGCATCTAAATATACGTCCATAAGATTTACAAAATCCTTGTCATTGACACTAGCCACAGGATACATCGTTTTATCTGGAAATGTCATCGCATTTAAAAAAGTATTGAGAGATCCTTTCACTAGTTCTACAAAAGGTTCTTTTACAGGAAATTTTCTTGAACCACACAATACAGAATGTTCAAGTATATGTGGAACACCTCTGCTGTCATCCGGTGGCGTCCTAAAGCTTATTGAGAATACTTTGTTGTCATCTTCGTTCTTTAGGAAAAATAATCTAGCACCACTTTTTTCATGTTCAAAAAGCATTCCCTCAGAATTTATCTCATCTAATTTTTCCTTCTCTAGTAATCTAAAGCCATTGTATGTTTTTCCTAAATCCATACCAATTCTCCCTTCCTATTATTTACCCCACAATCCATTTCTCTAATTTATCATAACACTGTGAAGCTTCTTTATACCCTTGATTATATAGTTCAGTGAGTTTATTTTTATCTTTTTCTATTCTCCTAACTTTAAGCTGCTCTTTAGGTCTTATCACAAATACCCTTCCTTCTCTTTCAAGTTGTTCTATATAGCTCAAAGTATTGTTGTATTTTTTATGTCTGTCTATCATTGCATTCACTAACCCTTTATAATTATAGTATATTTTGTTAGCCAAGAATTTCATCCTAAAAGGCTTTTTTACATAATCCTTATTTCTGGTTAAAATAATTACATTTTTATTATTCCCATCTTTTATAGATTTTTTTATAGGTATGGGATCTGAAATTCCTCCATCTAATAAATTTAGCCCCCTAAACTTTACTATAGAAGCCATAAAAGGCAAGCTGCTGGAAGCTCTTATCACATTAAATATTTCTTCATCTAAACATTGATTTTTATCAAAATATACAGGTTCACCTCTATCGCAGTCTGTAGTTGTTATTATAAATTTTTCATTTGCATTATAGAAAGATTTTTTATCAAATACCTCTAGTTTATTTGGTAGTTCATCAAATATAAAATCTACTCCAAAAAGTCCCCTTTTAAATATCAGGTTTCTGCAGCTCAAATATCTGGAATCATTCACATAGTTTATGTTTATCCTTTTGTTTCTTCCCTTTTGTCTTGAAAGATAGGAACATGCATTACAAGCCCCCATGGATACTCCTATAACATAAGGGAAATATAAATTCTTCTCCATAAAAAAGTCTAATACTCCAGCAGTGTATAATCCTCTCATACCTCCGCCTTCTAAAACTAATCCTATATCTTCCATATGCTCTGCACCTTTCTTACTATAACATCAAATACGCTTTGACATTTCAATTGATTTTTCTGTACATTTTTTCACAGCTTCAATAACCGTTCCTCTAAAGTTATTCTTTTCAAGTGAATAAACTGCATCTATAGTTGTGCCTGCTGGAGAACATACATTATCTTTGAGTATTCCCGGATGCTGTCCTGTCTCAAGTACCATTTTTGCTGCGCCTAAAACTGACTGTGCTGCAAATTCATAGGCCATTTTTCTTGTCATTCCACTTAAAACTGCACCATCTGCCAATGCTTCTATAAACATGTATACATAAGCACCTGAAGATCCACTTACACCTACAACTGCATCCATAAGTTTTTCATCTACTATTTCCGCTTTTCCTAAGCTTTTAAAAATATCCAGTGTAAAATTTAAATCTTCTTCTTTAACTACATCATTAACACATACTGCAGTCATACTCTCCCCTACTTGAGCAGAGGTGTTTGGCATAGTTCTTATTATAGGCAATTTCTTTTCGAACCATTCTTCTACAGATTTAATGTCTACACCTGCAGCTATAGTGACGATAACTACATCTTTTTTTATTTCGTCTTTTATTTCTTCTATAATTTTTTTGTATACGTTTGGTTTTACACTCAAAAAAAGCAAATCTGAAAATCTAGCCACTTCATCATTGCTTTTAGCTGTTAAAATTCCATATTTCTCTTCAGCAGATTTAAGTTTTTCACAAGATCTATTACTTGCCATTATATTTTTACTGTCAATTAATCCTGACTTTACTATTCCGCCAATTATAGCTTGAGCCATGTTTCCACATCCGATAAATCCAATATTTTTATTCATCTTCCTACCTCTTTCCTATAAATTACACCGCTAAATTGTCATTATTAATATATTCTAACATAACTGGTTAAGTTAGTGAAGTTAAGCTATTAGAGTATTAAAAAACAAGGTACTATTAGAAACCCTAATAGTACCTTTAATAATATTTATCCTACTTTAATCTAATTAAAAGTTCTCCAGTTTTAACTCTCTGGCCTTCTTTTACAAATACCCCATCAATCACTCCTGCTTCAGCAGCTGAAACATTTGTTTCCATTTTCATAGCTTCTATTACAATTAAACTCTGACCTTCTTCTACTTTGTCTCCTGGTTTTACAAGTACTTTAACAATGTTTCCAGGTATACTTGATCCTATTTCCTTCTCATTATCTTCATCTGCCATAACACATGAGTTTTCTTTTATTCCTGATCCCGAGAAAACCAAATTATCTTTTATCCTTATGTCTCTCTTAATACCGTTAACCTCAAACACTAAGAATCTGTATCCTTCGTCGTCAACTTTTGTAATCTCTAGCAATTGTACAAATAAACTCTTTCCTTCTCCTATCTCAACTTCACAAAGTTCTCCTTCTGCAAGTCCATAGAAGAATGTTTCACTTTCCATTCTGCTGAGATCACCATATTCATCTATGAATTTAAGGTAATTTTCAAATACATCAGGATACATAGCATAACTCAAAAGCTCTTTATTTTCAAATTTTCTCTTGTATTTTTTAGTTAAATGTTCTTCTATCTTGCCAAAATCTTCTGGTGGCAAAAATTCTCCTGGTCTTCCCTTTAAAGGTTCCTCTCCCTTTAGAACTATTTTTTGAAGTTCTTCTGGGAATCCTCCCATAGGCTGGCCCATCATTCCCTTGAAGAAAGAAATCGTAGAATCTGGAAAAGTTAGATTCTTACCTTTTTCATAAATATTCTTTTCGTCTAAATCATTTTGTATCATAAATATAGCCAGGTCTCCTACCATTTTTGAAGAAGGAGTTACTTTAATTATATTTCCAAGCATTTTATTAACTCTCTTATACATTTCCTTTACATCTTCAAAACGATCTCCCAACCCAAAACTTTCAACCTGAGGTTTTAAGTTTGAATATTGGCCTCCTGGTATCTCATACTTGTATATTTCTGCAGTACTTGACTTAAGTCCTGACTCAAACTGACTATATATAGGTCTTACATCTTCCCAGTAGTTAGATATTTTTTGAAGATTATCTGAATCTAATCTAGTATCTCTATTTGTATTTTTAAGTGCTGCTACTATTGAATTCAAAGCTGGCTGGCTAGTAAGCCCAGACATACTATTGAACGCAGTATCAGCTATATCAAGTCCTGCATCGGCAGCCATAAGTACTGTTGCCACACCATTACCTGTAGTGTCGTGAGTATGAAGATGTATTGGAATAGAAATTTCATTCTTAAGTGCTTTCACAAGTTTATAAGCAGAATATGGCTTTAACAAAGCAGACATATCCTTTATTCCAAGAATCTGTGCTCCAGTCTTCTCTATTTCTTTAGCCAAATTTACATAATACTGCAGTGTATATTTATCTTTACTGTCATCTAGTATGTCTCCTGTATAACACATGCATGCTTCAGCTACTTTACCTTCCTTTAATGTCTGATCTATAGCAACTTCCATTCCTTTAAGCCAGTTTAAAGAATCAAATATTCTAAATACATCAATACCTGAAACTGCAGACTGTTTTATAAATTCTCTAATAACATTGTCAGGATAGTTTTTATATCCTACTGCATTAGCTCCCCTTAAAAGCATCTGGAATAATATATTAGGAACCTTTTCTCTAAGTTTTTCAAGTCTTTCCCAAGGAGATTCATTTAAAAATCTATAAGCTACATCAAAAGTTGCTCCTCCCCACATTTCCATGGAAAAAAGATCGTTTGCCAATACTGATTGGGCTTTTGCTATCTTAAGCAAATCTCTAGTTCTCACCCTAGTTGCCATAAGTGACTGATGAGCATCTCTCATAGTAGTATCTGTAATAAGAAGCTTATCCTGTGATTTTATCCAATCAGCTAATCCATCTGCTCCTTTGGTGTCAAGTATTTGCTTTGTTCCACTTAATTTAACATCTTCTTCTACTTTTGGTACAATAGGTACATTAAATTTCTTCTTCTTTCCACGAGTCTCATTTACTACTTTATTTCCTATAAATTTAAGTACACTCATCTCTTTATCTAGTTTTGGTTTTATATCAAATAAATCTGGATTATCTTCAATAAAATTAGTATCACATTCACCTTTTATAAATTTTTCATGGCTTAATACTTTTATTATAAAGTCTGCATTTGTCTTTACTCCTGATATAACAGTCTCATTTATAGACCTTATTGCTTTTCTTATTGCATCTTCAAAAGTTCTTGACCAAGATACAGTTTTTACTAGCAAACTATCATAATGAGGACTTATTACTGCACCTGTAAATCCATTTCCTCCATCAAGTCTTATACCAAATCCAGAACCAGTTCTATACATATCTATTCTTCCTGTATCTGGTGCAAAATTATTTAAAGGATCTTCTGTAGTAATTCTGCATTGTATTGCATATCCTTTTAACTCTATATCATCTTGAGATTTTATTCCTATTTCCTTAGAGTCAAGTGAATGCCCTTCTGCAATAAGTATTTGATCTTGAACTATATCTATTCCTGTAACCATTTCAGTTACGGTATGTTCTACCTGAATTCTAGTATTCATCTCTATGAAATAGTGATTTCCATTTTTATCAACTAAAAACTCCAAGGTACCTGCACTTGTATATCCTACAGTTCTTGCAATTTTTAAAGCATCTTCACATATTTGTTGTCTTTTTTCTTCTGAGAGAGCTAAAGATGGTGTAAATTCTATCACCTTTTGATGTCTCCTCTGTATTGAACAATCTCTTTCATACAGATGGACAATATTGCCGTACTTATCTCCAAGTACCTGCACCTCTATGTGTTTTGGACTTTCAATATATTTTTCAATATATATTTTTTCTGAACCAAAAGCTTTCCTGGATTCGTTTTTAGCACTGTTATAGGATTCTATAAGATCTTTTTCTTCCCTTACTATTCTCATTCCTCTGCCGCCGCCGCCGTCAGCTGCTTTAATCATAACAGGATATCCACAGAAATTAGCAAATTTTAAAGCTTCTTCTTCTGTCTTTATAGCTTCTTGAACTCCTGGTATTGTTGGAACCCCAGCCTTTTGTGCAACAATTTTAGATTTTATCTTATCACCAAGCATCTCCATCATATCTGATGTAGGCCCTATAAATTCAATACCTGCTTCTTTACACTTTTTTGCCAATTCAGGATTTTCTGATAAAAATCCATAACCCGGATGTATTGCATCTACATTTTTCTTGAGAGCTATATCTATTATTTCATCAATATCTAAATATGCTTCTACAGGTCCCTTATTTTTTCCTATCATATAGGATTCATCAGCTTTAGTTCTGAAAAGAGACCTCTTATCCTCATTTGAATATATTGCTACAGTAGTTATCCCCAATTCTTTGCATGCTCTGAATATTCTTATGGCTATTTCTCCTCTATTCGCTACAAGAACCCTCTTAAACCTCTTTAACAAGTAATCCATCCCCTTTTATAAAAATTATATGTTTTGTATAAATATTAATATTCATTAATATTTATTAATATTTACTATTAAATATCTGAGTCACATTACTATTATATATAAGTATCAAAATTATTTCAATTGAATTTTTATTTTTTTTGCCTTGCATAACGGTTTTATTTTGGAAACCTTCTTGTATAGTGTATGAATACTGTATGTATACGTTACAATGGAATTTGTTATCTATAGTTTATAGTTTGACAATATATATATTAATATGTTATTTGCAATTTTTCTTTATACATAAAATCAATATCGATACCACCTATTATATATCGTGTAACGGGTTTTGTAAATAGTATATTCTATATATTATTTATGCTACTCAATATATTGTGGTAAATTATTCAATGTAATAGAGTTTCTAATTGAAATTTGAACTTATACAAAGCAAATATGCTGCCAAAATTGAAACCACCTTTAAAAACTTTTCCACAAGTCTTAGCGAGGTATTTTAGAAAATCTTATGGGCTTAGATATTGCCTGAGGTACGAGTTTATCCGATGACTACCTGCTCTAATACTCCAACTTCTCCAAGAAGTTGGAGTAAAGAGCAGCTACGTCCCTGGATAACGATTTCTAAGCATCAGGTGGAGTTAAAACTCCACCTGATGCCAAGAATTCTGTTTATCTAAGTCCTTTAGATTTTCTAAATACCGAGCTTTAGACTTATTAAAAGTTTTTATGGTGGTGAAACTTGGCAGCATATTCTGCTGTATATGTCAAATTTTTATTTAGAAACTCTATAACTTCTCTATCTTTCTCCTAGTTTCAAATTTGGAATTGCATTTAAACTTAAAGGGCTTCTGGTCCCTTTCATGTACTCAAAATATGCGGCACTTCCTATCATAGCTCCATTGTCCGTGCATAATATAATCTCTGGAAACAAAACCTCTATATTCTTTTCATTACCTGCATTTTTTAAAGTTTCTCTAAGGCAACTATTTGCAGCTACTCCTCCTGCTACAGCTATTTTACTTACATTTTTCAACTTGCATGCCTTCATGGCGTTATCTACTAAAAAGCTCACCACAGCTTTTTGAAAAGATGCTGCTACATCAGCTCTATTTATGTTTTCATTTTTCATTTCTTTTTGATTCAAATAGTTTAGTACAGCAGATTTTAACCCACTAAAGGAAAAATCAAGGGAACTTCCATCATGAAAATTTGCCCTAGGAAATTTAATTGCATCTGGATTTCCTTCTTTCGCTAACTTATCAATTTTAGGTCCTCCTGGATACCCAAGTCCAATAGCTCTTGCAACTTTATCATAGGCTTCTCCAGCTGCATCATCTCTAGTTTGACCCATAACCTCAAATTTTCCATAGTCCTTCATATAAACCAAATAAGTATGCCCTCCAGATACAACCATACATACAAAAGGCGGTTTTAAATCTTTATATTGTATAAAATTAGCACTTATATGTCCTTCTATGTGATTTACTCCTATTAAAGGCTTGTTAAGTGCATAAGCCAAACCCTTTGCATACTGAAGTCCTACAAGGAGTGCCCCTACAAGTCCTGGTCCATAGGTAACTCCTACAGCATCTATATCATCAAATGTAATACCAGCCTTTTCAATAGCCTGCTGTGCTACAAGACTTACAACCTCTATATGCTTCCTTGATGCTACTTCTGGCACTACTCCTCCAAATTTCGTATGTATATCTATCTGTGAAGATATTATATTAGACAAAACATCTCTTCCATTTATCACCACAGCTGCAGAAGTTTCATCACAACTGCTCTCTATAGCAAGTATTTTTATATCTCTTTCCATAATTTCTTACCTTCCTACATTTCATATAAAGTTATTAAAATTTGTCTCTAATCCACTTGTTTAGCTACCATTGAATTATACTACTTATCTTTTTTATAGTATAGTATATTTCCAACTTATTTCCCGGGACTTAAAATTCATACATATGGTATAATATAGACATATTCGATATAAATTTTATATACTGGAGAAATAAACATGATCAAACCTTATGCAAAAATTGTAGTAAAAGGTTCTCCTATATCCAAGTCAAATTTTAAGCTGTTTAACGTAAATGGAAGGGCCATATTGCCCTATAACTCCGGGAAATATCACGATAGATATGCCCTCTATGAAGAAGAAATCGCTTATGAATGCAGGAGTCAAAATCCTGGACTAGTTATAGAAGAATCCCTTATAGCCCTTTTAAAAGTATACTATAAAAGTAAAAAGAGACATCCTGACACCAACAACATAACTAAAAGTATATTTGATGGTATTGAGAAAAGTGGACTCATAATAAATGATGCCCAAATTAGAAGATTAATCATAGAAGAACATTATGATCAGGATTATCCTAGATTTGAGCTGGAGTTATTTGGTGAGAGTACCTATGACATGGACTACAATGTTTTTAAAAAGACTACCATGGATGAGCCTATAAACTACTCACCTCCTCCAAATAAGAAAAGAAGTTTTAAAAACACTAAAAAAACATACAGTTCCCATGAAGAGCATGAACATCGCGTATGTGAAATTTGCCAAAAGTCAGTAAGTAGTAATGAACTAATATCTGCAAACAAAGGTACAGTCATGATTTGCAAAGATTGTTTTAATAAACTATTTAAATAATTTTTTAAACTCTTATTGTACTTGTACATAAATTTGCAAGTCTGCAAGTTTATCCGATCGCTACCTTTGCTAACACCCCCATCTTCTATCAAAGTGGGGGATAAGCACTGCTACGCGCCTGGATAAGTTCTTCTAAGGTTCAGCTGGAGAAAGTCATCCTTATAAGCAAACTCCATCTGAACCTAAGAATCACTTGATGTACACAATTTATTTTCCAAAGAAATTATCTATTATACTTTCCGCCATTTTCTTTTCTATATTCGCCCTTACGATCAACATAACTACAACTGTTATAAGTTTATTTTGATCCTGTTCTAATTCTTCCCCGTTACAATTAAAGGTATCATTCTCAGTAATTTTGGATTTAAAATCTTTTATAAAACTCTCCACTTGAATTTTTTCTATTTTCAAAAAATCTTGGTATATCTTATCTAAATCTTTTGTATGATCTTCTCCTTCTTTTATGGAGCCAGCTAGAGAAGAAAATAAACTCTGTATATCACCTATGGATAAAATTTGTTTTAAGTAATATGTCAATATAATAAGTATCATATGCTGCTTAGAATACTTTTTCTTTTTAGGCGGCATTAGTATACCTGCTTTAGTATAATTGTTTATCATAGTTTTAGTAATAGCAGTATCTTCTTTATTTCTCTTTAAATATCCTAACTTTTCTTCAATAAAAGTAGTTACCTGATCCATGTATAAATCTATATCTGGTATGCTTTCAAGTTTTAACTGTGTAAAGTTTCCAAGCTCATTTGTCAATTCATCTAATGTAGTTTTATCCATATTATACCTCCTAGCTTTATCCGATGGCTACCATCCGTAATACCCACATCGCACACAGCGAAAGCGACTATCGCCAGATCAAAGATTTGGGATATCTGCTTTTCTTATAAAGTGTGGGATATTAGAACTCTTGAGCTTCAGCGATTTAGAGTTCTTATGCTGTGCATAACGGCTGCTACACCCCTGGATAACGATTTCCCCTAAAGGATAACGCCTTCTAAGTGCTAAAGCACTAAGAATCCTGTTAATAAGTTTCAGATGGAGAAAAACTCCACCTGAAACCAAGAACTCTGTTTATCTCCAGTAAATTCTTAATATTATTATAACATATTCTTCTAAAATAATATTTATTTACTGTTACACTACTGTTTGCTTACTGTAGCAAAAAAGTAAGGAGGTTAGCTTCTCTTACTTCTTTTTACATTTTTCGTAGCTATAATATTTATTCCTGAATTTACTACATTTTTTACTATTATATCTCCTATGTTAATAGGTGCCTTAACTACTTTCCCCTTGAGCAGCTTTATACAATCAAATACTCTGCCTTTATGGATGTCCCTTTCCGTTTTAACCGGAAGTACATATATTTCTCCACCTTCCACATATACAGAAGAAGTAACTATCCTAGTAGGATTAGTACATTCCTTTTCTCCATACTCTTTCCCATTTTTACAGGTGTTTCCAGTAACTTCTACAACTTTATCTTCATTAAGCTTAACTAAAAGTTGACATCCCATAGGACATCCTATACAAGTTAATTCTCTTGTATTCATACTACTGCTCCCTTTCCAGCTTTATTGTTATCTCCCTACAATTCGTATATTTATTCAGCAGCTCTTTACTAATATTAACTGTTTCCATTTTTCCTGGAGTAAGTATCCTCTTTTTTATGTACATTTCTCTCATCTTATCAAAATAAACTGATACAAAACTATCTTTAAATACGTCCCCTACTCTAAATCTAACATCTACTGATTTTTCTACATTTTTAGGATTTATATACTTTGGTACTGTATACCTGACACCACTAGCAGCTATAACTTCTATTTTATGTCCGCTAAATCTTTCTCCACCTTTTACATATCTAGCTGCATTCTTACCTGCATTTATGCTTTCTAATGTTACATTATCAACTAAATCATGAACATGCAATACGTTTCCACAGGCAAATATTCCATCTACATTAGTCTCCAAACTTTCATCGACTATAGGTCCTCCTGTTACATCAGATAAATTTATTTCAGCTTTTCTCGAAAGTTCATTTTCCGGCAAAAGTCCAACAGATAAAAGTAAGGTATCACAAGGTATATATTCTTCAGTGCCCTTGACAGGCTTTCTATCTTTACCTACTGCAGCAATAGTCACGCCTTCTACTCTTTCCTTTCCCTTTATGTCTATTAAGGTATAGCTTAACCTAAGTGGAATTTCAAAATCATCAAGGCACTGCACTATATTTCTCTTAAGCCCACTAGAATAAGGTAAAAGTTCCACAACTGCCTTTACCTTTGCCCCCTCAAGTGTCATTCTTCTTGCCATTATGAGACCTATATCACCAGAACCAAGTATTACAACTTCTTTTCCCGGCATATATCCTTCTACATTTACAAATTTTTGAGCTGCTCCTGCTGTATATATTCCAGCACATCTGCTTCCTGGTATATTTATGGCACCTCTTGGTCTTTCCCTACATCCCATAGATAAAATTATAGATTTAGCCTTTATTTCAATTATACCTTCTTCTTCATTCACAGCCGTTATGTACTTATCTTTATTTAAATCAAGCACCATAGTATTTAACTTATATTGTATCTTTAAGTCTTCTACCTTATCTATAAATCTCTGAGCATATTCAGGTCCTGTCAATTCTTCTTTAAAAGTATGGAGACCAAATCCATTATGAATACACTGATTTAATATTCCCCCCAGCTCATTTTCTCTCTCTAGTATAAGTATATTATCTATCCCTGCTTCTTTAACTGATATAGCAGCTGCAAGCCCTGCAGGTCCGCCTCCTATTATTACTACATCATATTCTTGCATATTTTACCTCCAAATCATTCTAATTTATCCGATGACTACCTGCTCTAATACTCACACTTCTCCAAGTGTACGTTGCGAGCAGCTACGTCCCTGGATAACGATTTCCCCTAAAGGATAACGCCTTCTAAGTGCTGAAGCACTAAGAATCCTGTCAATAAGCATTAGGTGGAGTCAAAACTCCATCTGATGCCAAGAATTCTGTTTATCTTTTCCTACTAATATATTTGAATGATTTCCAAACTTAGTTACTTCTTGTGGTGAGATCTTCAATTCTCTTGCCAAAATTTCAACTACTCTCGGTAAGCAAAATCCTGACTGACATCTTCCCATGCCTGACCTAGTTCTCCTTTTCACAGCATCCAATGTTCTTGCACCAAGAGGTCTCCTTATGGCATCTAATATTTCTCCTTCTGTAACAGTTTCGCATCTACATATAATTTTACCATACTTTGGGTTACTGGCAATCATACGTTTTCTCTCTTCATTTGTCATTTCTCTAAATTTAGGTATTCCTTTTCTCATAGGGTTAAACTTATCGTTCTTTTCCGGTTTTAACTTACTAACTACGATATCTCTAACCATTTCTGCTATAGCAGGGGAACTGGTTAAACCCGGTGATTCAATACCTGCCGCATTTATAAAATTCTCGGCATCCTCTGCTTCTCCAATTATAAAGTCTCCTTCTAGACTATGTGCTCTAAGCCCAGAAAAAGAAGTTATAATCTGTGTCATTTTCAACTTATTTACACTTAAAGCTGCCTTGGAAAGCACGAAATCTATCCCTCTACTTGTAGTAGTTAAGTCTGTTTTATCTTCTATATCTTCTGCATCAGGCCCTATAAGCAAATTTCCATCTATTGTAGGGGTAACTAAAACTCCTTTTCCATTCTTAGTAGGTAATTGAAATACAGTCATTGAAACCGCATGTTCTGCTGCCTTATCAAATAAACAATATTCCCCTTTTCTTGGAACTATTTTAATTTTTCCAGCACTTATCATATTATTAATTTCATCTGAAAACAATCCCGCTGCATTTATTATAAGTTTCGTTTCTATACTTTCTCTATTGGTTTCTATTATATAGAATCCCCTACTCTTCTTTAAAGATATTACTCTTGTATTTAACTTAAATTTTACCCCATTTACAGCTGCATTTTCAGCCAGTGCTATGGTCATTTCATATGGACAAATTATTCCTCCTGTTGGAGCATATAGTGCAGCAACTGCTTTCTTTGATATATTGGGTTCTACTTCTCTTACTTTATCCCCATCTATTATTTCAAGATCAGGAACTCCATTTACAATTCCCTGTTGTTTTAATCTCTCCAGATTTTTCACTTCAGATTTATTAAAGCAAAGCACTAATGATCCAACTTTTTTAAATGTGAAGTCTAATTCTTTAGAAAGCTTATCAAACATACTATTTCCAATCACATTTAGTTTGCTTTTTAACGTATTGGGTTCTGCGTCAAATCCTGCATGAACTATACCACTATTTGCTTTGCTGGTACCATTCCCAACATCAGAATCTTTTTCTACCACACATATATTAAGTTTATATCTGCATAACTCTCTTGCTATGGCACTTCCAACAACTCCAGCTCCTATAATAGTAACATCAAACACTGAATATTCCTCCTTATGTAATAGTAAAAAATAAAAAGAGCCAACCTTAAGGCACCAATTAAATGTCTTAAAACTCTGGCTCTCTTTTTTCTTTGTCATAACCATATTTCTTAATATTAAATTAAGTTTAACATATACGATCACACTATTCAAGAATGAAGAATGATAATTAAATAACAATCGAGGGTATAAAAATACCTTATTTATATACGCTCTCCCTTGGTTTAGAAGATTTATATTTATAAACAACAAAATATGCTAATCCAACAAATAATGATCCTCCAACTATATTACCTAAAGTTACAGGTATTAAATTATGAACTATTCCAGCCACAGATACTATCTTATCTTGTGAAATTCCCGATGCTGCTACAAATGAAGCATTAGATTTTGCAAAAAGTCCAGCTGTTAAAAAGTACATATTGGCAACACTATGCTCGAATCCACAAGTTACAAAAGTCATTATAGGAAACCATATTATTACAATTTTACTTATTATATCTTTAGCTGCAAAAGCACCCCACACTGCAAGACATACTAAAAAATTACACATTATTCCACTACAGAAAGCAGTGCCAAAAGAAAGTGACGCTTTAGTAGAAGCTACTTTTATAACCGTTCCACCAAGTTTTCCACTACTCATCCCAAAAGTTCCTGATTCAAATACTAGAAAGGCTACAAGAACCGATCCTATAAAATTAAATATGTAAACTACTATCCAGTTTTTAATCATAGGCTTAAAAGTTATTTCTTTTCCAGCTAGCGGCACAACCATAAGACAATTTCCTGTAAAAAGCTCTGCTCCACATATAACTACTAAGATAAGTCCTACCGGGAAAACAGCTCCCCCTACAAACTTTGAAACTCCCACATTTGTTATACCATGAGATGCAACAGCAGAAACAACACCACCACATGCAATAAACGCCCCCGCGAGTATTCCAAGTACAGCCTGTTGATAAGTCTTTAGTGCTGCTTTAGAACACCCCGCTCCTACAGCAGCATTACATATTTCATTTGGCTTTAACATATTATTTTCCATTTCGAGACCCCCATCTCTTATTTTTTATATGCTAAATTTGTTATAATTCCTATAGATGTGTCTCCTACCACAGCTAAATCTTCAGCCGTAAAATAAAATGGCACATTACTATTGAATAATATCTGGGACGAAGGTGCAAATTCTTCATCACCTTCCCATAATGCAAAAATAACATATATGTTGTTTAAAAATCTAAATTTATAAGCAGCATCCCCCATGCTTACTTCTTGAGCTCCTAGACTTTCAAACACTTCTTTAAACTTCTTTATATTGTTTCCAAAGGTTTTAGATAATCTTAATAAACATCTCCCATAAAAATTACTATAGTACACATTTCCGCCATCCACTTCTCTATAGGTTATATATTTATCAGAAGGTGCTAATCCTTTGCCCTGCATCAGATATCTCAAAATTAAAGTCTTAGGAGGATATTTTTCTATTTCAGAACCATCCTCATTAAGAACCTCACCGGAAGGATATTTTACTACTACATTTTTCCCCATCAACTTTACTTCTATTTCTCCTCTGGATTCATTATATATACACCCTGCATTTTTTGCCATTTCTTCAGGTTCAAAATTTTTAAATACGCTTTTATAGTGATCATAGGGTATTTCATCCTTTGGTTTTTTGTCTATATCATTCTTGTACATCTATTACACCCCTCCAAAACAAATAGCATTATTATTTTTTTAAGTTTCTAATAACTATATAATTTCCTAATAGATGGTATATAGGACTAAACAACTTCAATCCTATATCTTTCTATAAAATTGAAGTTGTTTAACAAACTTAATCTAAGCTATTCCATATGATTTTCTGCTTCTTCCAACATATTGTCAGCCTGTTTCATAAAGCCGATTGCCTTTTCAATAAATTGTGAAGTTTCTACTTTTCCCATATTTTTTGCTTTGTCTACCCATTCTGCAAATCCTTCTTCATGGGATTTATTATGCTCTACCCAATGACCTAAAAGTATTTTTAATGTTTTTTCTTCCTTACTTTCATCTCCATCTAACATTTCATGTGTATGATGGTGATCATCATCGTGAACATGTGTATGAGTATGAGCTATACCATCATGATAATGTTCATGAGTATGAGGTGTATCGTCATGATGGTGATGGCATTCATGTTCGTTGTTCATTATAGTACCTCCTTATACAATAGCTACATTGCCTTTTCTATTACAATCTTATGCTCCAAAAGCCTTACTTCCTTTAACATTCCTTCTATTATCTCTTCTTCTCCTAAAATGTCTGTCAATGACAACTTACCATTTTCTTTTGGAACTATATCCACTACATAATCCATAATTTTACGTTCACCTTCAGGTGTTACCAAATAAGCTGTTGATTCACACATTTTCAATTACCTCCTCTTAAATTTTACACATAAGCAGGGTGCTAATTCTGATATCAGATAAATAATTTGCTTAATCTAATATCAGAATAAATATTTACCCTAAGTTAAAAATTAACTTTCAAATTAAGTATACTCCTTTTAATATGTTATTAAAATAACATAGCGATAAAATGGCAGCATATTAATTTCAATATGACTAAAGAGACTTATCTAAAAGCTTCTTAACAGTAGGAAATTTTTCTATATCGGTATGCGGCAGGAAGCAAGCTGATACAAACTGATCCATATATAATGGATCTACGCTAAGCTCTACATAGGTCATATGATTTGCTATTTCCTCCAATTTGTGCCTTGCGTCCTCACTCATCAGTGTCAAATAGCATCCCATAAGAGAACTATTACCTATATAATTTATTTTATCCTGATCTATATCAGGCAGCATTCCTATCTTTACAGCATTCCCTATATTTAAACTATTTCCTATGCCTCCTGCTATATAGATTTTATCTATCATTGTAAAATCCATCCCCAGGTTATTTAAAAGTGTAGTAATTCCAGAATAAATTGCTGCTTTTGCCCTGATAAAATTGTCTATATCCACATCTGTTATACTTACATCTCTATCCAAATCATATTGCTCTTTAAAAACTAAAATATATTCCCCAATTCCGTTTTCATCAAATCTAACTCTATTAGTTTTTAAATTTTTTACTATTTTGCCCTTTCTATCGATAATTCCTGCAAACATCATTGAACATATTAAATCTATAATACCTGATCCACATATTCCAAGAGGCTTTTCATCGCCAATAACGCTAATTATAGGTTCATAGTCACTACCTATTTTAACCTTTTCTATGGCACCTCCTGATGCCCTCATTCCACAACTTATTTCTCCACCTTCAAAGGCAGGTCCTGCAGAACAAGCACAGGTCATCAGATATTCTTTATTTCCAAATACAATCTCACCATTTGTTCCTAAATCTATAAATAGTATATTATCTTCAGTATTCCACATTCCCGAAGACAATACACCTGCAGTTATATCTCCCCCTACATAACTTGCTACACAAGGAATCAAATATATAAATGTTTCAGGGTTAACTTCTATATTTAGTTCAGAAGCTTTTATAAAAGGAGTCTTAACAAAAGCAGGTATATATGGCTCCATTCTTAAAAAATTTGAATACAACCCTAAAAAAAGATGAGACATAGTTGTATTACCAGCCGTAACAAAGGATACCACTTGTTCCTTTCTTATTCCTGAATCCATATACATCTTATTTAAGAGGGGATTTATAGTTTCCTGTATTACTGCGTGATTCAATTCCTGTAGTCCGTTACCTTTAGTAGAATACATTATTCTGTTTATAACATCTGCTCCATACTTTATTTGAGCATTTCCAGATGAAGCTTTTGCAATTAATTGGCCATTGTATAAATCCACCAAGCACGCTGCCACAGATGTAGTACCAATATCCACTGCCACTCCATAAATCTTATCTGTCGTATCCCCTTTTTCTATATCAACAATTGTAGTTTTACCTACTCCTCTAGGTATATGAGTTATGGTTACTTTAAAATCTGCCTCTCTCAAAAGCTGAGGTATCTTTCTCAATATGGGTAATCTACAAAATACATTTTTACAATTTAAATGATTTTTAATATGTCTTTTTATCCTTTCAAAATCAGATATATTATCATTTAAATTAGGAGGATCTAGCTCTAAATAATCCTTCCTTACATAAGTCTTAAATTCCATACCACATTTTAGTATTTGGTTTTTAGCTCTTTCAAATATATCATATTCTCTCTTGCTTGAGAAATCTTCTATTTTCATTCCATGCATTGAAGAGGATGCAGTGCCTGGTATTTCTACTACTATATCTTCTTTAACCTTGCACTGACAAGCAAGCACATATCCTTCCTTTTTTTCTTTTTCTGTAATGTGCCTGCTATCTTCTGATATAACATTTCCAGCTGTTACCTTAACTTTACATTTTCCACAGGACCCACTTCCATTACATGGAGTGTCTATAAATACACCTGCTTTTCTGATAATCTCCAGCAGATTTTCTCCTTCCAAAACATCTATTTCTTTGTTGTATGGAGTAAATTTAACTTTTACCATATTTTGTGAATACCTCCTTGTGAAAAGTAACCTTTGTTTATTTCAAACCTGCTTCATATTCAGAAGCATCTACTAAGTTTTTAACTTCACCACTGTCTTTTACTTTTATTTTTACTATCCATGCATCATAAGCATTCTCATTTATATATTCTGGTTCATCATCTAGTTTTTCGTTAATTTCGAGCACTTCTCCAGATAATGGAGATATTACATCTGAAGCCTTTTTAGAGGATTCAACAACTCCAAGAGAAACTCCTTGAGTAATTTCATCTCCTACATCTGGCATTTCTACAAATAATATCTCTCCAAGTTGATCCTGTGCAAAATCACTTATACCTATAAGTGCTGTGTCTCCTTCAATCTTTGCCCATGTGTGTTCTTTGCTATACTTTAATTCTTTTGGAAAATCCATAAATAACACTCCTTTATAAATTAAATTTTTATAATTGGATGAGTAAACGGTTTATATAAAATTTCAGACTTACACTCTCAACTTAATGATTCATTAATTAAAACAATAGTGACAGTTGCTCCTGTCACTATCATTTAAGTATCTAGAAAATTTTACTACATTATTGGATCCATCTTTAATGCAGGATGGCCTTTTTCTTCCAAGAATTTTACTACATCTTCAGATTCTGTAGCTATAGTTTCATCACAGATCATATCTGTAAAATTATCTATATTATATAATTCCTTTGCTGTCTTATTTAATTTTTCTGCAACAAAGTCTTTTAATTCTTTTGGCATCCAAACTATTCTACCAAGTCCGCCTTCACCTTTCATAAACTTCTTTGAAGCTATGAATTGTCTTCCATGTCCCATAAATCCTGGAGTCTGAACTCCACCACCTGTCATAGATGCAAGTTCACCAAATGTCATTCCAAGAGGAGTTGTTGATCCAAATTCTCTGTTTACCATTACAACACCATTTGCTTCTGGCATTATACCTGTAATACACTCAAAACATCCACAGGAAGTCATTGGATCTTGTAATATACTGTATAATGTAACACTCTTTACAGCACCTTGAGAAATTTTTGAAACAGTTTCATTTACTTTTTCCCAAATACCTAAATTTTCATCAACCACACCTTCTTTTGGAACTGCCTGACATGGTCCTGTTGGATTTAATTCAAGTGTAGCTTTAGCATCAAGCCATGAAACTGCTCCACAAAGTCCAAGTCTTTCAGGAGTTACTATACATACATGTGCAGGTGCAAAGGATTGACACAAATTACATGAGTAAAAAGTATCAACTTTTTCATCAACTAATGATTCAAGTCTTGCATCTCTTTCTGCATATCTTGGTACAGCATATTTGCCTTCTAATTCTTCAGCCTTATCTGGATCAGTTATTATAGTTACTTCACATTTATCTACAACTGAGCCAAATTCATCTAACATTTTAGCGTATATTACTTCACCAAAATGTTTTAATCTAAATCCTTTTTCATAAGCTTCTTTGCCTACTCTTACCCAAGTCATATTTCTCTGACCAACATGCATTACTCCTTCTATATAGTTCAAGAAATAGTGAAGTCTTCTTTCAAGCACTGGCTCAAAATCCTTCTGCATATTAGTTCCACTTACTTTAACAAGCATTCCAAGAGGCATCCTTCCAGGAGCCTTATCTATAGTATCTATATCTGGTCCTATAATTTCTATCTTATGATCTTCAATTTCTCCCTGCTCTGCACACATAACTAATTCCCAAGCTTTAGTCTTATTTCCACCAAACTCTGCAAGCATATCATTCTTTCTTATTCTTTCACCTTCAAATGCTGCTGCAAAAGCAACTGGAATTGGGATCTCAGTTATCTTTATCTTTATATTCCTAGCTTCTAATGAAGTTTTAACAACTTTATCAAAATCTTTTTGAGTTAACAACAATGTAGGAACTTCTGGTACAACCTGATCAGTTATTACAGGGAATCCAAGTGCTATAGCTCCTGCACCTGCTGAAACTACAAGTTCGCTTAATGGTCCAAATGCATTTACAAAAGCAGGTACTCTTTCTGCTGTATATTTCAATATATCATTTAACTGTCCGCCCTTAATTCCTCCGAATATAAGTGCAGCTCTTATAGCAAAACTTACAATATGAATTACGGATGTAACATCATATCCAAGTGGAATAACCCTCAGGTCAAGTCCCATCTTAACTTTGCCTTCTATAGCCTGATCTATTACTTTGCCTACCAAACAAGTAAGTAATCCTTTTGATTGGTAATCCTTTATTACTTTTGCTGCAGTTTCAGAATCCGGAAACTCTCCAAGTACAACTGCTACACCTGGGACATCACCTGTAACAAGTGGTACTCCAAATGATCTAATTATTGGATCTGAGATAAATCCTACACATGGTTCTGCATAAGGAGCATCTGAAAGGACATACTTTGCAGCTTCTATAATTTCTGCTGCAACAGCTGTTGCAAGTCCTGAATTTAAAAGCTTATCAAGCATTTCTTCCTCAACTATCAAACTTCTTACTATATCTAATGCACCTTCTAATTCTCCTACATTAGTTATCTTTTTTCCTGTAGCTGCAAAAATTACTGGTAGTGAATATACAGTATCAGGAAATGCTACTTTATAGTCTCTACCCTTCTCGTCAACAGCTTGCTTAACTATGCCTTCAGCAGCTGCTAAAGCCTGCTTTGAACCAGTGAATACAGTTTGAAATAAATTCATTTTTAGCCCCTCCTAATTTAAAATATTATATATTATAACTCTAAATTATAACTCTAAGTAAGAATCTGCATATAAAACAGCACCATTTACAACGTCACAAGTCTTTATTGTCTCCATTAATCTCTTATCACATGGATTCATTATTGCAGAAGTAAGACCACATTGTATTGCCATAGCTGCAAAAGTTGCATCCATTATTGGTCTTATTTCTTTAGGTGCTCCATTTGAAACATTGCTTAATCCACAGCAAGTTCTAAGACCCATATCACTTATTAATTTAATAGCCTCTAATACTTCCTTTTGTTTATCTTGCATGCCCTTTATTACTAAGAATAATGGATCAAACAGTAAATCTGTAGGCTCCATTCCAAGACCCATACCTTTTTCAAGCATTTCTGTACAATATGCTATTCTTTCATCATTGTCTTTTGTTATTCCTTCTTTTGCACAAAGTGCTATACTCATAGCATCATATTCTGCAGCTAAATCTATATTTCCAATTCTTTCTCCTGCATCTGCAGAATTTATGATAGGTTTTCCTTTTGCTCTATTGTAAACTTTAAGTCCTGCCTCTATAGCTTTCTTATTTGTTGTATCAAGTGCTAGTGGAACATTGTCAAATTCACTTTGAAGAGCCTTAACACCCCACTGCATTATTTCTTCTCCATCTTTTCTTGCTGGTCCTATATTAAAATCTAGATAATTAGCTCCTGCATCCAATTGTTCTTTTGCTCTTTTAAATATTGGTTCAGGATTTCTCTCTTCAATAGCCTTCCTTATAGATGGAGATATGCAGTGAATTCTTTCGCCTATGATCATAAATTTATCCATGTTCAGATGACCTCCTATTTACCTTAATCTTTATAAACTAGTATTAACTTATATTGTCAGGCAATAATTAAAAATTTTTAATCATTGCCTATTTTTTACTTATAATAATTTTTACTTAGCAGTTAACTCTTTTAATAATTTAGGAATAAACATAGCTTCTGTACTACTGATTACTATATTCCAATCTGGAAGAAGTTCCTCTAATTCACCTTTTAACACTGCAACCTTTCCTGGGATTAAAAGAGTTCTGTTCTTAGTCTTCTCTGATATTCCACACTTCTTTATTTCATCAGCTATTGCAGCACCAGTAAATTTACCTGCAGCCCAGGATGTAAGAACAGAATATCCGCCTGCATCTGGTATAACCATCCATACTGGAACTTTAGATCTTTCAACTTCTCCTGAAACTAGGAAGTAAGTAAGAGCAAAGTCAACAGTACATAATACTGGTGAGTTTTCATCTGGGTTGTTAATTCCATGTATACCCAAATCAACTGTCATTGGTTTTTGTGGATCTGTAAATACATTCTGTCTTATACTATAAAGAGGAAGTGCTCTTGCATAATCCATATCACTTAAAACAAGTAATGAACCATATTTCAAAGTAAATAATGTAGATAAAGCTACTTCCATAAATTTATCAGCTTTAGTAAGTTCATCTAAGAATAGTATAGAAGGATATCCAAAAGTTCTATCCTGACCTTCAATATTTATTCTTCTGATTTGAACTGTATTTTCAAAAGCTTCTTTAATGGATTTTCCACCTGGATCAAGTACTAAGTTCTTATATCCCAATTTTTGTATTTCTTCTACTAGGCCATATAGAGCTTCCAATCCATCTGCCTTTACACCTAATGCTAATTTATCTCCTTTTACAAGTTCAACCATTTCTTTAAAGTTATCTTTATTAGCTCCATAAACTAATGGATTTTCATCTTTAACGAGTGAAAGAGCTTCTTTCATTACTGCTGCATCCTCACAGACTAAAGCATAAGCTACTTTTACTCCGCTTGCTTTTATTTTATTTATCAAAGCAAGATATTTGTCTTTATTTCCTGCATATTTTATTGCAGCAAATTCGGCTTTCATTTGTTCACCGATTCTAACATAATCTACATCTTTTATATGTTGAATTTTAGCATCTACTTCTGCATCATCCATACTATCGGAAAATGCAACTGCAAATCTATTTCTATTTACAAAAGTTTTTTCATGACGGAATAAAACAGTTTCTCCACCTAATTTATATTCATTATCTCCCTTACCAATAGTTATTGTCTTCATAATTGGTGCAGTAGCTTCAGCTAATTTTTCCATTGCCTCATCACTCATATGAGGACATTTTCCTATTTCCACAGCTCCTGCTGCTACTTTCATTGAAAAAGCTAGACAAGTAGGAAAACCGCAATCCTTACAATTCTTTTTTGGTGTTAATTTAAATATATTTAATCCTGTTAAAGCCATTTTTAATCCTCCTTATTTAATCCCAGTATAAATTTTAATTAACCTAATAATTCCTTAATAAAGTTTCTAATTACTTCTACAGATTTTGGATGACGTAATATTACAGCATCGGTTCCTGATGCTAATACTCCGGATGCTGTTGCAACTTCCATGGAAATTGTTCTTTCTTCCTGACTTCCCCATTGTGGTGAATCTTCTTCTGAATCCATTGCCTCTTTTACTTTGCAAGCTTCGAAAGAAACAGGGCTTATTATAGGAATTTGAAGAGTTTTATCATCTTGACCAAGTGCTGCAAGTTTTACTCTATCTAAAGTTGATATAACATATTCATAACCATATCCACCTGCTGCACATCCTACGTTGTCAACAAACTTTGTATTGTCTATTCCAAGTTGATTCATTAAAATATTTATCTGTTTTGCAAGGTTTATATCAACTGAAGATTCAGCTACAACTTTGTCATTATAAGCCATTACGCCTGCGGCTCCTACTGTCTTATAGTTATCTTCTACTGCAGACATTAAAAGTATATTGTGTCCTTCAGTTTCCTGAGCAACTTTTTCAAATAATTTTGCATCTTTTTCATGATTTCCTGTACCTGCAACTACTAATGGAGTTGTTATAGCTTCAATTACAGCTTTAACTGTTTTAGCACAATCTTCTGGTGCAGCATCTGTACCATTTGGATCAGCACTTATGAGTCTTAGACATATAAAATCTGGACTATATTTTTCTTCTACAAATTGTGCCCATTTAGCAGGGTCTTTTGCAACATCTTTGTATATATCTTTTAAAGGATCTATCCATTCTTCTGGATATACATCTAAAATTTCCATACCTACTTTTGGGCTATTTCCTGTATCTCCATCAAAAGTATAAAATGGTAATACTGATTCTCCTCCTAATTTTAATGCTTTTTCTCCTGTTCCAATTTCAACTTCACCAATTTTGCCTGAAAATTTTTGTGTTGGTTTTTTGAACATAATGTATGCCTCCTTAATTTAATTTTCAAATTGAATTTTTGATAGTATTTCATTCAATGCTTTTCTGCATGAAGAATCCTCTGGCAGCTCTACTAATGCTTTTCCATCTGAATCAAATTGATAGACCATTTGGTCCATCGGCACAACTCCTACTAAATCCAGTTCTTGTTTTTCTATTTCTTCTTTTATTCCTGAATTCAACTTACCTTCTGGAGCTCTATTTACAATAAGAAAGATTTGGCCAACTTTTAACTTTAATTCAGCAACTAACTGTTTTATTCTTCCAACAGCCTGTATACCTCTTCTGGAACAATCGCTTATCAGAAATAGAGTATCAATAGGATCTATAAGTTTTCTACTTAAGTGTTCCATTCCCGCTTCATTATCAACTACTATGTAATCATAATTACCAGAAAGTGAATCCACTTGTGCTTTAAGTATTCCATTAACATAACAATAACATCCTGGCCCCTGGGATCTTCCCATAACAATAAGGTCATAACCGTCTCCTTCAGTTACTGATGCATTTAATTTATACTTTAAATAATCTGCTTTCATCATACCTCCAGGAAAATTATCCCCTGCAAGTGATCTTTTATTTACATCTTCTTTTATTTGTCCAATAGTCTCTTCAATATCTGTTCCAAGTACTTCATTTAAATTAGCATTTGCATCAGCATCTACTGCTAAAATAGGTCCTGAACCTTTCTTTACCAAATAATCTATTAAAAGACCTGTCAAAGTAGTTTTACCGGTACCACCCTTACCTGCTACAGCTATTTTATATTCCATAGTACAACCTCCTTATATTGCTGTGTTTCAGATTACTTATAAAAAGCCTATTACAAATTTTATGCCTCTTATGTAGAAAACATCTATAATTATATATTATATGTATAGGGCACTATAGCCCTATACACATTAAACAATTTAATCAACAGAATGAACACATTGTTTGTGTACATCATGAAGAGCTTCCATCATTGCCTCAGACAAAGTTGGATGTGGATGAATAACTTCACCAACTCGTTCTGCTGTTAAACCAAGCTCACAAGCAACACCTAATTCTGAAATCATATCTGTTGCTCTATCACCTACAATAGCAGCTCCAATTATTACGTCCTTTTCATCTGTAATAATCTTTACAAATCCTTGGAATTTGCCCATAGCTTGAGCTTTTCCAAGTCCTCTAAAATCAAATCTTCCAACCTTGTATTGGATTCCTGCCTTTTCAGCATCTTTCTCTTTCATACCTACAGAAGCTATTTCTGGTTCTACAAATGTACATCCAGGTACTGCTTTGTAGCTCATTTTCTTCTTTTTATCTAAAACTGCATTTTGAACAGCTACAATACCTTCTCTTGAAGCCACATGTGCAAGGGCAGCAGTAGGAATTAAATCACCTATTGCATAAACTCCCTCTACATTAGTTTCTAAATATTCATTTACAATTATTCTTCCTTTTTGATCTTTTTTAATACCTATATCATCCAAACCTAAACCTTCAGTATAAGTTCTTCTTCCTACTGCTATGAGAAGTGTTTCAGCTTCCAAAACTTTTCCGCTTCCCAATGTAGCGGTTACTGTATCACCTTTAACTTCTACATTAGTTATACCATCACCTACAAAGTATTTTATCTTATGCTGTTTAAAAATTCTCTGCAGTTGTTTTGCCACATCTTCATCTTCAAGTGGTGCAAGATGAGGAAGAGCTTCGACAACTTTAACTTCTACTCCCATACTATTTAGGAAATATCCTATTTCACAACCTATAGGACCTCCACCAACTAATATCATTGACTTTGGAAGTTTTTCCAAATTTAAAACTTCATCTGAAGTTATAACCTTTTTACCATCATACTTGAATACTCCAGGTGTAACAGGTACAGAACCAGTAGCAAGTATAATTTTATCTGCCGTTATGGATTCTTTAGATCCATCCTGCTTTGTAACCTCTACCTCTTTATTGCTTATAAGTTTTCCTGCTCCCCTTACAAGCTTTACTCCTCTATGTTCAAACATAAATTCTATACCTTTTACAAGTTGATCTACCACTTTATTTTTTCTCTTCATAATTGCATCAAAATCAGCTTTTACTTCACCTTCAACATTAATTCCAAATTTTGATGCTTCTTTTACTGCACTTAAAATATCTGTAGAAGCAAGTAATGCTTTTGTAGGTATACATCCTACATTTAAACAAGTTCCTCCTACATATTTCTTTTCAACTACAGTAACATCTGCACCTAAAATAGCAGCTTGCAGTGCAGCTACATATCCTCCTGGTCCTCCACCAATTACAACTACTTTCATTTCTAATCGCCCCTTATTTTTTAATCCTATATCTTTATAATCCTGCTTCGTCCAATATTAATGGCACATTTTCTTCCGCACCAATTGCCATTATATGAACTCCATCGCAAAGTCCTGATTCTTTTACAGTCTTTATAAATTCTCCTGCTATCTTTATGCCTTCTTGAACTTTATCCTCAGCATTCTTCATTCTATCTATAAGTTCATCAGGTACAAATATACCAGGTACATTTTTATTCATGTATTTAGCCATACCAGCTGACTTTAAAGGTATTATGCCTACCATAACTTTGGCATCTACACCTTGAGCTTTAGTCTCTTCTTTGAATTTCTTTAAAGTTTCCATATCATAAACAGCTTGAGTTTGAAAGAATTTAGCTCCAGCTTTAATTTTCTTCTTCATCTTTATAACTTGAAGCTCTAACGGATCATATCTAGGTGTAACACAGGCCCCTAAAAAGAAATCTGGTTTCCCTTTTAGTTCAGTTCCACCCATGTCTTTTCCACCATTTAAAATACTTGCCACCTGTAATATTCCAACACTATCTAGATCATAAACTGGCTTTGCACCAGGGTGATCTCCTGTAGCAGTATAATCTCCAGTAAGAGCTAAAACATTTTCAATTCCAAAAACACCTGCAGATAACAATTCCCCTTGAATTGCTATTCTGTTTCTATCTCTTCCTGTTATTTGAAATACAGGTTCTAATCCTGCATCTTTTAATACTTTACAAGTAGCTAAAGATGTAGCTTTTAACGTAGCAGACTGGAAATCCGTTACATTAACTCCCTGAACTCTTCCTTTTATCTTTTTGGCACATTCAATTAAATGAGAAAGATCCGTTCCCTTTGGAGGTGCCATTTCAGCTGTAATTGCAAACTCTCCCTTTTCAAAAGCTTCCTTCAATAAGCTCATTTTTTAATCCCCCTTCTGATTATTACTTAGCATTTAAATTTATTTTTCTAGGATGAGCACTTATTTGATAATCTCTTGGCTTTCTTAATTCTGTCAAATTATCGAGCTGTCCTAGTTCTTTTAATTTATTGTATATTAATATCCAAGCACAATCATTTTCAGGATCAACTTCACATTTACCATCTCTTGCACCACCGCAAGGTCCATTCAAAAGTCCCTTTGCACACATTGTAATTGGACATATTCCCCCTGTCCATCCAAGCTGGCAATTTCCACAAGCTTTACAAGCTTCTGCATATTGTCCAACTCTTTCTACTTCACCTATAAACATAGTGTTATTACCTGGATAAACGGGAATTTTTACTAACTTGGCTACAGTTTGAGTTCCATCCCCACAAGCTAGGGATACTACTGCATCCGCTTCTTTTAATTCAGCTTTTAAAGACTTTAAATCTTTTCTTGTTTTTAAAAGATTGCAGGAAGGATCAAGTATTTTGTATCCTAAAACTTTTTTGCCTTGTTCTTCTAACTTGGCTTTCATTGCTAATACTTCTTCTTCTCCGCCTACTTTACAGGTAGTTGCGCATAAAGAACATCCTGTGATTATTACTTTTTCACTGTCTTTAAGGTAATCCAATAATTCATCAAAAGATTTTTTTTCTGAAATAATCATATTTATTCCTCCATTTATTTCACAGGTTTATAGGTTATTTTGTAACTTACAGGCTTTTACAATATGCTGTGCAAGTATGGATGAAGTAACTGAGCCTACTCCTCCAGGAACTGGTGTTATCATTGAAGCTTTTGATTCACAGTCTTCTGTATCTACATCTCCACATAACTTTCCACTTTCATCTACATTTATGCCTACATCTATAACTACGGCACCATCTTTTACATATTTTGAATCTATCATTTTAGCTTTTCCTATGCCTACTACCAGTATGTCTGCCTGGGAACAAACCTTTGGCATATCAGTAGTTTTTGAATGACATACGGTAACTGTAGCATTTTCATTTAAGAGCAGCATGCACGCTGGTTTTCCAACTACCATAGATCTTCCTACTATAACTGCATTTTTTCCCTTCATAGGAACTTTATAATGCTTAAGAATTTCTATAACAGCAGATGGTGTACAAGGTGCAAATCCTGTCATATCTTTTTCCATCAATTTAGCAACATTTACAGGACTAAAGCAATCTACATCTTTCTCAGGGGCGATTATATATTTTATAACGCTTTCATCTAATTGCTTAGGAAATGGTCTGAATACCATTATTGCGTTTACAGTCTTGTCCGCATTTATTTTTTTCAATTCTTCAATAAACTTGTCTTGTGATATATCTGCTGGTAGCTCTTTAACAACTGCCTCTATTCCAATTTTTTCGCACTTTTTTAGAGCTCCTTTTTCATAAGCAAGGTCACTTCCGTTTGCTCCAACTCTTACTAATGTAAGCTTTGGAGTAATACCCTTTACCTTTAAATCATTAACTTCTTTAGTTAAAGCTTCACTTATAGCATCTGCCACTGGTTTACCTTTAATTATTTGACCCATACTTATATCTCCTTCATATTAAAATTAGCTATCTGTACCATACTAAACTAATTTACAAGTGCCTCCAGAAGAAATTAAAATTTCTTCTGGAGAATAATAATTTTATTTGGAAAGTGCACTAACTACTTTTTCATATACCTTATCTGCAATCTTAATGCCTTCTTCAACTAAAGGTTCCGTCTCTGCTTTTACCTTTTTAACATATTCTGCATCTTTAATAGAATTTATGTTGATTATGACATTAAGCTGCGCTCCAATAATAGCAGCTCTTAAACACTGTACTCCTACTCCAACATCACTTATTGCAAGTTTAGAGCAGTTGTCCACAAGTGCCTCATGGAGTTTTATTGCTTCATAAGCTTGTTTAACAATACTTACTGGAACACCACAGGCTTTCTTTAAACACTTTTCTAAAGTCTCTTCCTTTAATTTTTTCTGCTCTTCAGTATCTTTTGGCATTCCATAAGCCTTTGAAAGTGGTAGAAAACACTCTGCATCTGCATCCACCATCTTTAAGAGTTCTGCTTGAAGCTCATAAGCCCTTTTAAGTATGCCTTTTACCTTTTCATCATACTGTGCATACTTTTTCTTTCCTATTGTAAGGTTACATACCATGCCTCCAAGTGCCATTCCTATAGCACCTGTAATAGCTGATCCTCCGCCTCCACCAGGAGTTGCAGCTTTAGATGCAAGAACTTCTATAAAATCTGTGCAGCTTTTATCTGCTAATTTCATATTGTTTCCTCCTAAATGTTTTTAGAATAATCCGCTTATTACTCCATTTTCATCTACATCTATTTTTTCAGCAGATGGAACTTTTCCAAGACCTGGCATCTTCATTATTGAACCAGTTACTGCAACTACAAAACCTGCTCCAGCAGAAATTGTAACCTGTCTTACTGTAATATTAAATCCTGTTGGTCTTCCAAGTTTAGTCTGATCATCAGTTAAGGAATATTGGGTCTTTGCTATACATACTGGTGTTTTACCAAATCCTAATTTTTCAAGCTCATCAATTTCTTTATCTGCCTGATTTGTGAAAGTAACGTCATCAGCACCATATATTTTCTGAGCTACTGCTCTTATTTTATCTCTGATTGGTAATTTTTCATCGTAAGCAAACTGGAAGTCATTTTTCTCTTCTTTTATAAGTCTAAGTACTTCTTCGGCAACTTCTATTCCACCTTCGCCGCCTTTAGCCCAAACTTCTGATAATTTTACATTTACGCCTAATTCTTTACATTTATCTTCTACTAATTTCAATTCTGCCTGTGTATCTGTAGGGAATGCATTTAATGCAACTACTGCTGGTAATTTGTATACCTTAGTTATATTCTCTACATGTTTTAATAGATTTGGAAGTCCTTTTTCAAGAGCTTCTAAGTTTTCATTATTTAAGTCAGCCTTTGGAACTCCGCCATTGTATTTTAATGCTCTAACTGTAGCAACTATTATTACTGCATCCGGTTTTAATCCTGCCATTCTGCACTTGATGTCTAAGAATTTTTCAGCACCTAGGTCAGCACCGAAACCTGCCTCCGTAACTACATATTCACCAAAGTGAAGAGCCATTCTAGTAGCCATTATTGAGTTACATCCATGAGCTATATTTGCAAATGGTCCGCCGTGTACAAATGCTGGTGTTCCTTCAAGAGTTTGAACTAGATTTGGTTTTAATGCATCTTTAAGAAGTGCTGCCATAGCTCCTTCAGCTTTTAAATCATGAGCTGTTACAGGCTTGCCATCTCTAGTGTATCCTACAACTATTTTAGCAATTCTCTTCTTTAAATCAATTATGTCACTTGATAAACAGAATATAGCCATTATTTCTGAAGCAACTGTTATATCAAATCCATCTTCTCTAGGTGTTCCGTTTGCTTTTCCACCTAATCCATCAACTACAAATCTGAGTTGTCTGTCGTTCATGTCCACGCATCTTCTCCAAGCAATTCTTCTTGGGTCTATGTTAAGTTTATTGCCTTGATATATATGATTGTCTATCATTGCTGCAAGTAAATTGTTAGCAGCAGTGAGTGCATGTATATCGCCTGTAAAGTGTAGGTTTATGTCTTCCATAGGTACTACTTGAGCATATCCACCGCCGGCAGCTCCACCTTTTATACCAAATACAGGTCCCATAGATGGTTCTCTAAGTGCAACGACAACAGATTTTCCCATTCTATTTAATGCATCTGCTACACCTATTGCTGTAGTAGTTTTTCCTTCTCCAGCAGGTGTTGGATTTATAGCTGTACATAGTATAAGTTTTCCATTCTTACTAGGTGTAGTCTTTAACAAGTTGTAATTTACCTTTGCTTTGTATTTACCATACAATTCAATATCATCTTCGGAAATATTTAATTTCTTTGCAATTTCCTTAATGTCCTTCATTGTGCATTCTTGAGCTATTTCGATGTCTGATTTATAAGTCATTTAAAATACCCCCATTTCTAATTTTTGTTTTATATTTTTTACCTCCTGAACGGTTTCCTTATTGGAATCGTAAGGAGATTGATTGACTCTATCAGAACTTCCAACTGTGTCACTATAATGTATAAATCCAAGACATTCTTTTTCATCTACGTTTTCCAATACAAATTCTTCGTCCTTTTTATTCCTAATTTTATTTGCCACCACAAATATCTTTTCTATTCCTATATCCTTAGCTAATTTTTTTACATGTTTGAACGTTTGTATACTCCTTATTCCAGGTTCTACAACAACAATAAATACATCTACACCTTGCGCTGTTCCCCTTCCCAAATGTTCAATACCTGCTTCCATATCCATTATGACGATGTCTTTGTTTTGGAGCATTAAATGTGACGTGAGCTTTTTTAGCAAAACATTTTCCGGGCAGAAACAACCTGTTCCACCTGTATCAACTGTTCCCATAGTTAAAAGTCTTACACCTTTGTATTCCTTGCAATATCTTTCTGGTATATCATCAACTTTAGGATTTATTTTAAACATTTTTCCAAAGGATCCTGGAGTAGAATTTGTTCTCTCTGCTACTAACTTTTTCATTTCTGAAATTGGAACAATCTCATCTGATATCTCTTTTGGAAATCCTAATGCTAATGCCAAATTGGGGTCAGGATCTGCATCCACAGCTAAAACATTATATCCTTCTTCTGCATATATTTTACTCATTATCGCTGAAAATGTAGTTTTACCTACACCACCTTTACCTGTTATAGCCATTTTCATTTTCATATGTAGTCCCTCCCATTTTTGAACAACCATTTTATCTAAATTCATTTAAAATACAAACTTAATATATACTTTTATCTACAAATATATTCCCTTATAATTTATGTATTTGTAGATAAATTATAAACTTTATTCTACATTATGCCATCTATAAATTAAAATTCTTCTCAAAATGATATGTAATCTTGACTTTATATCACTTTGAGAATATATTTTCATATCATATTGAGCCATGCAAAATTAAAATTAGCTTTTAAGCCATTTTAATTTTGGCATGGCAATTGCTTGTCTTTATTATTAGATACCTAATTTTTTACGTTTTTCATTCATCCTATTTACAATCTGTTCAACTGCTTTATGAGGATCTGTTTCTATAAAGAACTTAGCTCCTACCCAGTCTTCCATCTTATTAGTAAGAATATCAACAACTTCTGGACCGCCTGTTACTGGAGGTGTTACTTCAAGCCAAGTATCTATACCTGAAGTTACTACATAAGTGGCTATTGCTACAGCTTTTTCTGACATCCATTCTGGTGCTATACCTGCAACTGGAAGGTCACTCATGTCAGTGCCCAGCAAATTAGCAACTTTTCCAACCAAATCTAATATACGACTTATATCAATACAAGAACCCATATGAAGTACAGGTGGTATATCTACAAGCTTACATACAGTAGCTAATCCTGGTCCTGCATATTTTTCTGCTGCTTCTTTTTGTAATAAGCCATATTTTGCTGCTGCCTGAGCTGCACATCCTGTAACAACAACAATTACATCATTCTTTATTAATCCCTTTATAGTTTCAATGTGGTTATAATCATGTACCGTTTTAGGATTATTACAACCAACTACAGCTGCTGCACCTCTTAATACTCCTGATGTTAAAACATCTGCCAAAGGTTTTACAGTTTGCATTGGTCCTATTTGTGTATTTACAACCTTGTCTAATTTATTTATAATTTCTTCAACACTATATCCAACAATTCCCTTTGATTTTAATTGAGGAATCATTACTTTGCTCTGATCTCTATTTTTAAAGTTAAGTATTGCTTCCTTTAAAATCTTCTTAGCAGAATCAAGTGGGCTTTCTTCATCAAATTCCATATAAATTGAATCTGTGATGTGTGCCTTTGGTGAAGTTGTTATAAACTTAGTATGATATGACTTGGACAATTTTGCTAGTGCTGGCATAATACACTGTACATCAACTATAAGTCCATCTACTGCCCCTGTAACTACAGCCAATTCCTGCTGCATAAAGTTTCCTGCTATTTTAATGCCATGTCTCATGGAAACTTCATTTCCAGTACAGCACATTCCACATAAGTTTATTCCATCAGCACCTACTGATTTAGCAAGTTCAATTAGTTCTGGATCTGATGCTGCTTCTACTATCATTTCTGAAAGAAGTGGTTCATGTCCATGTAAAACTACATTTACAGAATTCTTTTCAAGTACTCCAAGATTTGCCTCTGTATCAACGGAATGAGGTGTTCCAAACATTATATCGCTAAATTCTGTTCCCATGAATGAACCCATCCATCCATCAGTTAGTGAGCATCTCATAGACATTTTAATCATAGCTTCTGCATCTGCATTACATCCCATATGAGTTGAGTGCATAACTGCTGCTATTTCTCTATCAACTGCTCTTGGAAATACACCTAATTTTCTCCACAATTCTTTTCTCTTTTCTGGTAAAGAAGGTGGTAAATAAACTTCTCCAAGCTGTCTACCATAATTACTTAATCCTTCTTTTGCTACATCATGAGCTACATCGTATATGTCTCTGCCCTCAGTTTCAACATTAAATCTCTTTGCAACTCTTTTTAATTTATCTTCATCTTTAACTTTTATATCTCCATCTTTACTAGTACGATACAAACTAAGTGCTATACTTCTACCATGATCTAAGTGTGCTGCAGTACCTCCTGCAACCATTCTTGCAAAGTTTCTAGATACAATTACATCTGCTGTCGCACCACATATACCTCTTTCAACGCCTTTTCCTGGAACTGGACTTACTCTACAGGGACCCATGGCACAAATTCTACAGCAAACTCCTGCTGAACCAAACCCACATTGTACCTTCATGTCTGCTTTTCTATCCAAAGCAGTTCTTACTCCATCTTTTTTTGCCTTGTCCAATAGTTGTAAAGTAGCCTGATCAATTGACTTTGCTTTTTCTTCCATTTTAATAATTCCCTCCTTAAAGAAATAACTTCAATTTTTGTTGTAATTACTTCTTAAAATAACTTAATTTTACCTAAAACCCTATTTTTTTATTTTAATTAATTGTAATAAATACAATTATAATTATAACCTTTTTACTACATAAAATAAATATATTTACTATAAAAATGTTAAAAAATAAACATCCATTTAAGTATAATCCTGGTTATTGATATTATTAATAAATTATTTGTGAATTTAATGAGAAAATAAATATTGTTATTTGAAATATACAATTGTATGTGACATATTTTGGCTTTTTAAGCATTACATGGATGTAAAAAAAATTAAGAAACGTTTACAATATTACTATATAACTTCTTCAATTACATATTACCATAACAATGTATAACTTGAAAAGGATTTTTTTAAAAAAGTTAAAAAAATTTTTTAACTTTTTTAGGCAAGCTGATATTGCTAAAATCTAATATTTAAAAAAATATCTATACTAGTTTGGTATATATTTAACAAGCATCTGGGAATTTAATCCAATTTTTAAATTAAACTATTCTGGAACTATTATGACTATCTTTGGTGAATTTTTAACAACTTTACTAGTAACAGAACCAACCATTCTAGCTAATCCCTTTTTAGTAGACTTAGTCATTATTATAATGTCGAAATTATCCTGTGAAGCTTTTTTTAATATTTCATCTCCAGCATATCCAAAATCAAAAAACTTGTTTACAGTATATCCCTGAAGTTCTTTTTCTCCCCTGTTTAAAACAAACTCCCCTGTTTCACGTGCTCTATCAACTTTATCCGTAATCACCATATCATTTACTATAACTATTTCTGAAATATTCATGAGTGTAACTTCTACTTCATCACTTTTAAACATTTTTTTCAATAGATCAAGAGAATGCATACTCCTGTCAGTTCCATCTAAAGGTATTAATATTTTAGTTTTTGTCATGGCAAACACCTCTTTCTACATCTTAGTAAATATTTATATTTATGTTATTCTATATTAGAACTCATCTTTCCTGCTTTTATAAAATTTTATTTGAATTTTCCTGCTGAACCTGCTGCTGGATAGACTGTTCCTCAATATTTTCTTAAAAAGTCTCTAAACAAAAAATCAACTTCTACATGATCTGTATAAGTTGATTTTCGTTTAGAAACTCTATTTTTGTTTAGTGCTCGCAATGGTGATTGCAAAGTTCATTTTTATCTTCTAATTTTCCGTCAATATAACTTTGAACAACATCTCTGTATTCTCCAGATGCTCCTTTTATTACTTTGAGTCCACACTGCTGCAATCCCATCAAAGCTCCTCCGCCAATACCTCCAGTTATTACTAAATCAACATTATGTTTTACTAGTAAATTTGCAAGTCCCTCATGTTGATGAGCTAACTGAACTGTAGGTACTTCTTCAACATTTCCAATTTTATTATTCTCAACAGTCACAATTACAAAACTCTGACTCATACCAAAATGTTGGTTAACCATATTTCCGTTATTAGGTAATGCTATTTTCATAAACTTTCCCTCCATTTTTGTCATATGCTATTTTCATTATAACATTTTTAATCTTATTTGCAATACTTTCAAATAGTTTTTCCATAATTAGACGTTATTATCATTCTTCATATTTCTACACCATTTCTTACAAAATTTCGCCTTTTTATTACATATAACTCTTTCTGACCCACAATTAGGACAAGTATATCTATTCTGTTCATATTTTATTTCATATATATTGCCACAATGCAAACATTTAAATTTGCAATAGTTTGTTGTATAGTTTCCACCATTTATTCTTATAGCATTTCCTTCTGTTAAGGCGACAGCCACTTTTTTTCTGGCACTATCTATAATGTTTTGAAAAGTTTGCCTGGATACCTGCATTTTTTTCGCACACTCTTCTTGATTCAATTCCTCAATATCCTTTAGCCTCATAGCTTCTAATTCTTCTACTTTTAAAACTGTTTCATCAATCTCACACTTACGTTTTCCCAAAGGTACAAAATAAGTATTTTCTGGGAAAAACTCTACTCTTCTAAATTTTGTTGGTCTTGGCATTTTAACTCCTCCCTGCATTTACTACATAATACTATAAAAAGAGTTCTAAGTCATTTTCTGCTTCTATTTTTTTATTTATTCCCAGATAATCAAAGTTTGAACTTTGACTATCTATATCAATTATACTATTACAATTAAAACATTTAAAATGCATATGCAGGGTTTTTCTACTAAATATTTTCATCTCATAGTAACTCATTCCATATCCTTTTTAAACTATTTTATTTAAATCAATTCCATCAGGATATGCCTAAAAATCTACCCATAGTTACAAAAACGTTTACGGGTAATTTATAATTCATTTATAAGTGTTTGTCTTTATTTTTCTAAACCCTTCATTACGTTATCAACGATAGGATAAAAAACTTTTTCAAGGTCTTCATCTTCATCTTTATATGTAGGGTCTGATAAATTACCTACGCTATTTAAAACAGGAATTTCTCCTAAAAGCTTCAAATTCATTTCTTCTAAAAACTTAGTTGTACTTTCTCCATTAAATAGTTTTATTTTTTTACCGCAATCCGGGCAAGTTATGTAACTCATATTTTCAATAACACCTAATACATCAATATCAATTGCTCTTGCCATATTTACAGCTTTTGAAACTATCATTGAAACTAAATCCTGGGGAACAGATACCATAACTATTCCATTTATGGGAATAGACTGCATAACTGTCAGTGCAACATCACTTGTTCCTGGAGGCATATCAATAACTAAATAATCAAGTTCTCCCCATAGTACATCCGTCCAAAATTGTTTAACTACACCCCCAATCATCGGTCCTCTCCAAATGACAGGATCATTTTCATTGTCCACTAATAAATTTAGAGACATAACCTTTATACCATCATCTGTATCTACAGGATGCATTAGTTCTCCATCTGAAATAACTTTTTTATCTTTTAGTCCAACAAGCCTTGGTACACTTGGGCCTGTTATATCTGCATCTAAGATTCCTGTACTATATCCCAGTTCCTTTAAACGTTTTGCAATAAGAACTGAAATTGAAGATTTTCCTACTCCACCTTTTCCACTCATAACACCAATAATTTTTTTTACTTTGTTTAAAGGATTATTTTCAATCATACATTTCTGCTTATCCTTATCACATCCCCCATTAGATGGGCATGAATTACATTCTGACATGAAATCATCTCCTAAATTTATAATTAGCATTTGCTACTTATATAATAACTCCATTTATAATTATTATCAAATGCCAATTATACTACTCATTTTTCTATTTAAAACAAAATATCAATCACAGCGTTTTTTCCGCAATAATTCTTCTAACTCATTAATGCGTTTATTTATTTGTTCTATCTCTGCTTCATATTTTCCTACTGTAGCACTGGATAAATGAATGCCTCTCTGTCCTAGTACAAGTGATTTTTCTTCTTCTATGTCTTCAAGAAAGTCTTTAAGTTCTGCAATTTTTTTTTCTAATTTAGGAATACTCATTTTTTCAAAATCATACATTATAATCTACACTCCTTTTTATTATTAGTAGCCTGCACAATATCACAATCATTAATTCAAGATTGCTGCTTTTCCCACTAAGTAAAATTCATTGATACCTTTAGCACTTTATTGTGCATAAATCTATAAAACATTTCATTGTTTCTGTTAAATATTTGTTTTTGTGATATATGATTTTAAACTTTCTTTTAAATTTAATACCTTTAACAGGTATTTCGCAAAGGGTACCAGAGGATAATTCATTTATCACTGAATTTCTAGAAATAACCGACACTCCCAATCCTTCTGCAACTGCAATTTTTATGGTATCAGTATTATTACATATCCAGGTAGCCTTCCATGTTAATTGATTTTCTATCATTTTATCTTCAAATGTCTTACGAGTTCCACTTCCTTTTTCACGAATAATAAATTTTTCTTTTTGAAGTTCGCAAGGTTCCACATAAGGAAGTTTTGCAAATCTGTGGCAAGCTCCACAAATAAGTATCAATTCATCATCCATAAATGGTTTGTTTAAAATGTCTGAATTTGTCGTTTCTCCTTCTACAAGACCTATGTCAATTTCATCGTGAAGAAGCATTTTTTCAATTTTTGTAGTATTTTCTTCATACACTTGTATATCAGTCTCTGGATATGCTTTTTGAAAATGTGAAACAAATTTAGGTAAAACATAAGCCCCAACAGTAACACTTGCACCAATACGGATAGAACCATTTTTATACAAAGTTTTCATATCACTTTCTAATTCTGTATTTAATTTGATAATATACCTAGCATAACTCATCAGTTTTTCTCCTGCCTGAGTCAGATAAAGTTTTCTTGAAAGCCGTTCAAAAAGTCGTATGCCATAGTGACTTTCAAGTTCAGAAATTGCCTGACTAACTGCTGACTGAGACATAAAAAGTGTTTCAGAAGCCTTAGTCATATTCATTTTGTCACATACAGCAACAAATATTTTAAAATGTCTTAAAGTCATAATATTCTCCTTACACATTAGTATATACTTATTATATTCATTAAATAATAATATTTTACTTATATAATGTCAAGGTGTATTATGAATTGCAGATAGGGGGAGATAACTTGAAAACAATAACTAATAAAGTATCAGGAATTATTCTTGCACTAATTATAGCTATTCCAGCATGGCTACTTGGAAATGCTTTTCCTATTATAGGAAGCCCTGTGCTCGGAATTTTATTTGGAATGGTTTTAGCATTTTGGAAAAGGCCAAGCTATTTTAACGAAGGTATAACCTATACTGCAAAAAAATTACTACAATACTCCATTATCCTTATGGGTTTTGGCATGAATCTTTTTAATGTTTTTAAAGTAGGAAAACAAACAATTCTTTTAATGACTTTCACACTAACAGCAGCATTTATTACTGCTTATATTGTAGGTAAATTATTAAAAATAAATGGGAAAACGGCAACTTTAATAGGTGTTGGTTCTTCCATATGTGGTGGTTCAGCTATTGCAGCAACAGCTCCTGTTATTAACGCAAATGAACAAGAAGTTGCCCATTCTATATCAACCATATTTCTTTTTAATGCCATTGCAGCCTTTTTATTTCCATTTCTCGGACATTTATTTGGCATGAGTAATCAATGCTTTGGTCTTTGGGCTGGAACAGCTGTTAACGATACTTCGTCTGTAGTAGCCGCTGGTTATTCCTACAGCAACGCAGCAGGCAATCTTGCAGTCATAGTAAAACTTACAAGAACCCTGGCTATTGTTCCAATTACACTGGTGCTGGCTATTTACACTTCTAAGAAGGAAGCTAAAAATAAAGAAGGATCTTATAGTCTAAGTAAAATATTTCCCTGGTTCGTACTTGGTTTTGTAGCTGCATCAGTAATTAGCACATTTATTCCATTACCAGCTGTATTTACTACATTTTTATCACAGGCAGGAAAATTTATTATTGTAATGGCAATGGTATCTGTGGGATTAAATACCAATATTGTAAAGCTTGTAAAAAATGGTTTAAGTCCAATTTTATTAGGCTTTACATGCTGGATAGTTTTAGCACTTACTTCACTTGGCGTTCAACATTTTATAATGGGAATTTTTTAAGTATATGTCAGTAAATATTTATAACTCAACTTTCGCGCATATAAAACTTTGACTTAATATATATTTCTTTATTTAATCACAAGTGATATTATGAAAACAAGTAGTAATTCTAAACAAATAAAACACAAAGATAAGGCATTTCTTATTATTATGGCAATCTTATTAAAAATGAATGATAATTTTAAAGGAGATGTATAATCATTATGGTTAGTGCAAGCAGACAAAAAGAAATGAAAGCATTAGGATTTTTATTACAAAATGACAAAGAACATTATTCCGTAAGATTTTTAAGTAAAGCCGGCAATTTCACGGTAGAAGAATTAAACAACATTAACAAAATTGCAGAAAAATATGGACGAGGATATTCAGGACTTACAACAAGACTTCAAATTGAAGTTCCATGGATCAAGGATGAAGATGCAGAAAAAGTAATTCAAGAAGCTAAAGCTTTAGGGCTGCGCCACGGCGGTACAGGCCAAAAAGTAAGACCTTTAATTTCTTGTAAAGGAACCGTATGCCTCCATGGTAATATTGACACTCAAGCAATTTGCAGAGAATTAGACCGCAAATACTTTGGAACTGATACTCCACATAAATGTAAAATAGGAATAGTTGGATGTGCTAATAACTGTGGAAAAGCTAATATAAATGATATCGGAGTTATGGGAAGATGTGTACCTAAATTTAATTCGGATAATTGTGTTGGCTGCGGACTTTGCGTAACAAATTGCCGACAAAAAGCATTACAGCTAGTAGATAAAAAAATAGTTCATAATAAAAATTTATGTGTAGAATGTGGTGAATGTGTACGAGTATGCAACAGTAATGCTGTTACTGCTAAAGAAAAGGGTGCAGAAATATTTGTTGGTGGAAGATTTGGAAGAGGAATGAGAATTGGAGATTCACTTGGAAAGATATTTAAAAAAGAAGAAATAGTATCAGTTGTCGATACCATTATGGAATATTATAGACAAACCGGCAATAAAGGTGAAAGAATTTCAGCAGTTATGGATAGAATTGGAAAAGAGAAATTTATAGCTGATGTATTAAACAAAATTGATTAATTATTCTATATAAATAAAGTTCAGCTGTTTTAATCAAATCATTATAACCTGTGAAATTATAAAGCATGTCAAGAATATCTTTAAAAAAGGACATTTTTAACATGCTATTTTTTAGTCACTTGCTTTTTTCTTCATATATACTTTCCATATATTTTTTCTTTCAATTTTACCAATTTTTATTTGTTTTATACATCGCTGCTATTTTCTCCAGCAAAACCATGCTACTTTAGAAGTTACCTTTTCTTCTACAATTCCATTTACTGCCTTATTTTCTATGTAATCTCTAATTAAAACTTTATCTTCTTCTGTTAAAGGCTTTTTTCTTCCAAAATTAAGTAAACACTTTTTGTAAAATTTATCTACAGGCTGACTTTTACTCCAATCTGAATCTACATAACTTACCTTTGGATAATAGCCCATATTCCATAGTATATTAAGGGCACTGTACATTTTATTCCCGTAGGGTTTATCATTATGGCATCCTAAAATCATCTCAGAAATCTCATTTTTTAAGCTGTCTTTTCTCTCCACAAATCCACTTAAAAAATACAAGTTTGTACCACAATCAATCATTTTTATAAGATCTTCACAGCTATCTACAGCTGGTGTCATAGATGCAAAAACCAAATCAAATTTTTCTTTCCATTTAAATTCTTCTAAACTTAAGTCTGGCCATGCCTTTTTTACAAATTTTACATTGTCTCTGCACTTTTCCTTTAAATTTTTTTTGGCATACTTCAACATATTTTCAGAAATATCTACAGCAGTAACGCATTCAGATATTTCTGAAAACTTTCTAGAATAAAATCCCGTGCCACATCCTATATCCAATACGTTCTTAAATTTATTATTTTTACTTGCTTCAATAAATTCTAGTATAGAGATAAAATCTCTACTCTCGTTTTCCTCTATGTCTTTGCTATTAAACTCTTCAGCCCTTTCATCCCAAAATTTTTCTTCCATATCATACGATTTCTTTGAAATGCTCCACAAATCAGAAAAAAAGTTTATATTCATTCTTTTCACCACCCTCGTGTATATTCTTCAATAGGTTCTATTTTGCATCCTATATCAATAGGTTTTGCATAATAAACACAGGTTGTTACAATAGCATCGATTCCTGTTTCAACATAATCCTCAATATTGCTTTCATTAATTCCACCGGCAGCCAATATAACCATAGATGGATTAATATCTCTTAGAATACTTACATTTTCTTTTAATTTATCGCAGGGAACCTTATCAAATTGAATTCCATCAATTCCATTTTTACAAAGTTCAACTGCATCTTCTAGTGAATCAACTTCAGCTATTACTTTCTTTTCACAGACCTTACCTTTAATTTTCTTAATCATCTTAGCTAATTCATGAATACCACCTAAAAAATTTAAATGCTGTTTAAAAATCAATACAGTCTCCGATAAACCTAATCTATGAGGAAAGCCTCCTCCTGAAACAATTGCTTTTATAGCTAATTCTTTAGTACCAGGTATGTTTTTCCTTGTAGTTATAACAGAAACATCTGGATTTATATTAGCTGCCTTATCAACTAATTTCCTTGTTTTAGTAGCAATGCCAGAACTGTAGTCAATAATATTTTGGCAGATTTTCCATGCCATATGTAAATCACTGGCGATGCCCTTACCTTCAAGAAAGACCTCATTTTTCTTTATTAAACTTCCGGAAGATTTTATTTTTATCAATTCTATATTTAATTTATGAAATATTCTCGCAGCTTCTTCCGTTCCGCATATCACTGCCTCTTCCCTTGAAAAAAATTGTATCTTGCCTTTTTTATTACCAATTTCTAAAACTAAAGTAGTTAAGTCAATATAAGGAACATCTTCTTTAATAAACTTGTCAATAAGTTCATCTGAAATATACACTTGTAACGTCTCCCTTCTGTTAAAACATTTTAATCACAGACCATGATCTATAAAATCTTCCACATACTTTGATTTAGGATGATTAAATATTTCTCTAACGGGCAAATTAGGAAATAGCAAATAATCCTGATATATAACTCCAATATTTCTATTTTTCGTTGGAATACATTAAAGTAGCTTTATGATAATAGTAAATAAAACTAATTAATACTCAATTTAATTAATTCCTATTATTTATTTTTGTTTATTTATGTTAAGTGTATCAAAAACATAATACTAAATCAATTATACTCAATATCTGTGTTAATAGAAAATAGTCCATACTTTAACTTAAAATATGGACTATTTTATGTGCACTTTAAATAAAATTAAAATTATATACAAAAATTTTTTTAAAACTTCATTGCTGCGTATAATCTTTGTAATTCGGTTTAAACCACTTTATAGATATACTTGCTTTGCCTGTTTCATCCTTAGGGTTTACTTTTAAATTGTCATCACCTATCTTAGATTCATTTATTAATAACACTGTATTTTTAGGATTATCGCAATAAAAAGTAATTCCTCTTATATCATCAATTGTAGGAATATATATTCCAAATATAGGATCACTTATAGAGGTTATGTTAACATAAGTTTTGCCGTTTTGAGTTAATTTCTGATAGGTTAAGTACTTATGACTATTGGCATAGTTTAAAACTCTGGAAGTCTTCGCAACAATTATTTTATTATTGTCCTGATATTCTTTCAATAGTTTCAGTGAACTTATATTATCTTGTGTAAATAAATCTTCGGTGTCAATACCCAAGTGTTGTGCCACTATACTGTATTGTTTATTATTTACTATACTATCAAGATTGGCTTTCGTAAGCTGCCTGTGAATATATTTTGGAGTCCAGATCCAATCTATTTTATTATTTACTAAATCATTTGTATACCTATGAAATCCCCACACTTTTTTTCCATCTCTCAATGAAATTTCATAGAGTGGATAATCGTGTCCAAATTTGTGATCTGACCATGAATCCCAAACATATTTAATACCGCTTTTTAAAGTTATATCTGTATGATAATAAGGTGATTTAGGGTTGTCCCCTTGTTGATAACTCATAAAATTTCCAGTACCATATGCACCAAAATTTTGCTTATTAGCTTTATTACCATGGTTTATCCATACCGTTGGTTTTAAGTTTTCAGAATTCAAAACATTCCATGCATTTTCAGCCAAATTTCTATTAAAAAGAGTACCTCTTTGATTTTCAGTTGAAAAGTCTCCAAAAGTATGGATACAATCTATCCATCCTGACCTAATATAGTGAGTTATTTCATCAGCATTATGTTTTTCAGTTTGACTTGTCCCATTAAAAAATGTCATTATACTTTTCACATTATGTCTTCCATGAACATCAACTACAGAGTTGCTGTTATCACCCATATACATCCAGAAGGAATCTCCAATGTCTAATCCTAATCCTTGTCCATATGATGTCTCAGATCTGGTATTTAAAAATTTATGATACGTTTTAAATTCTTCCAATGTTCCATCATCAATATCAGAACATATTGCAAGCATAGAACTGTAGGGATATGGAAACTTCCTCAAATCTTTATTTTGGGAATCAGTAGTTTCAGGAATTGAATTTAATGCATTTTTAGGTATGGCATCCTGAGTCTTTTTACTTTTATGAGAATTTGCATAAGATGATACTTCTATAGAACTAGTCAATTTTTTTCGAAAGTGAAATTTATAGTTGCAAAAAGAAGCAACTAAAATTATTAGTATAAAACAAATTAAAGTTATAGCCTTAAATTTTTTATTTTTCTTAATTCTTTTTGTTTTTCTCAATCTTGGCATAAGTCACATCCTCATATAAATTGTTTGTTAATAAAAAGAGTATTCTGCTCCTTTTTATTTTTTCATAATTATCAAATTTAGTCTACATTATGTTAAAAATCCTATATAAGTATAAGCTCTGCCAATCTGTATGTCAAACATTTAATATTTTCCTATATTGTGGAATATACCGAAGACAGTCAACTAATTTATTTAGAAGGGCTATTCCAGCATCTTCCACATCTTAAACAAGCTTTAGTAGAATAATCATTACAATGTCCAGGTTTACTTTGTTCAAATTCTTTTTCCACTTTTATTATTCTTTTTAACCAACTTTCCTTATTTGTGCCTTTAAATTTTAATTTCATAAGACCCATAATTAACCCTCCCCTAAACATCACTAAATATCACAGATTATATAAGTATTATATTATAAAACACTTATATAATCTGTGATAAATGTTACCCTCTTTTCTAAAGGTTTCACATTAGAATAAATTTTTTTCATATTGGAATACTGATTAGAGAGGTGAAGGATATGTCTAAAAGTAAAAAAATGAAAACATAAAATCCAAAAACATACAAGAAAAACTAAGCAATGCCGTTAATTCTACTCATAGTGATAGCCAAAATCAAAATCATAATACAAAAAAAGAAGCATTAGGCTCCAACACTAAGAGATGATGAATTTAAATAGATTGTATCTGAATATTGAGTATCACCTGCTGAATGATTCCAAACCATCAGATTATTTGAAGGAACTCTATAATGATCCATTATTTCAGCAGTATCCCTTTGATATGCTGTACAAACTCAATATTACAAAACAATCACCAAAATACCATCCAGAAGGTACTGTTTGGAATCATACTCTACTTGTCGTAGACGAAGCAGCAAATGTAAAATCAAAAAGTAAAAATCAAAAAGTATTTATGTGGGCGGCACTGCTTCATGATATTGGAAAGCCTTCTACAACCAAGGATAGAAATGGTAAAATAACCTCCTATGAACATGACAAGGTTGGAGCAGCTCTATCAAAAGAGTTTTTACTGTTTTTCACAGAAGATACAAACTTCATTGAAGAAGTTTGCGAACTTATCAAGTACCATATGCAGATACTCTTTGTAGTAAATAATTTGCCCTTTGCAGATATACAGGGCATGAAAGAGCACACAGATATCCACGAAGTGGCTTTGTTAGGCTTATGCGATAGAATTGGAAGATTAAATAGTGATAGAAAAAAGGAACAACATACCATTAATCAATTTCTTAAAAAATGCAAATAAAATTTACTTTTTTAAGATATATTATTTCATATAAAAGAGCCATAAATTTTTTTATATGCTCCCCCCTTTCCATTAACAGACTTTTATTTTTAATCTGTCTAATTTAAGGGGAGCATATCATCCACTGACAACCATAAATTTATTTTTTTTCATTTTATCCATTCTCCCAATTTTTTTAGATATATAATATCTCATACTTTGAGTAGTTCGGTAAATCATAACATTTCTGTATTAATCATCAGCTCTATCGCACTGTATCAATAGAAGATTTTGCACTTATATCGTGAAAATTTTTAAGATATTTATAGCACATTGAAGCACATATTGCTCCAAGTATAGGTGACACAATATATAACCACAAATACTTATGGCATCCCGAAACAACTGCTGGGCCAATAGATCGTGCTGGATTAAAAGAACCTCCAGATATAGGACCTGCTACAAGTGCTCCCAAAAAAACTGTAAAGCCTATAGCTATTCCTGCAAAACTACCCTCTGCTCTAGAATCAGTAGCTACACCCATTATGACAAACATAAGACAGAAGGTAAAAACAAATTCCATAATAAAAGAGATTGTCACTGCGTTACCTTTGGGAAGTGTTGGTAGTGTACTTCCTAGATAAAATATATTTCCAAAAATCAATCTTAATAATAGACTTGCTGAAATGGCTCCTAACAATTGACTTATTAAATATTGAATTAGATTATTTAACGGAAAATCTTTACTAGCAATAAATGCAATGGTAACAGCTGGATTAAAATGAGCACCAGATATATGTCCACAAGCATATATCATAACTGTTATAACTAATCCAAAAGCAAATGAAACACCTAGATGACCAATTGAATTATTAGAAATTCCATCAACTATTATGGCACCTGTTCCTACAAACACCAGAAAAAATGTTCCTATAAATTCTGCAATATATTTTTTTATAGATTCCATAATTTATTTCTCCTTGTAAGTAAAGATTTCTTTGCATCTTCGCTTGACATCCTATACTTTGGATTAGGTTGTCCTGGCATAAAACATTCAGTTTTTATATTTTTAAGAGTTATATCCTTTTTAGCAGAAAAATTATTTAACGCACTAATTACATAATCCTCTAGGCTTTCTGGATTAACGTTTATTCTTGCATTAATTATAATGTTTGCCTTACCAGCTATTAATAGAATTTGACCATTAAAATTAATATCATCCGACAATCCAGTAAGACCTGCTTTAACATATTTATTATTAGAAACCCCATATATCTTCAAATGAGCAATTTCAAGTTTCTCATTATTAAATTTACTTTTCAAGACTTCCATAAATTCTCTTATAAAAGCACTAATATCAAATACTTCTGAAGAAAAAAGTTCTGCAGAAGTATTCAGCCAACCAAGATATGCTTCTGCCCTACCATAAGTTTGATAATTTACATCCATAGTAAAATTATCTTTATGTTTTGTTTTCTCTATTTTCTCTAGCCATAAATCCATATTGATATTTTCTTTTGCTGAAATTTCTACCAATTCTTTTTCAGGAAAATTCTTTTTAATGATATTCTCAACGGTAACAAGTTCCTGCTGTGACATTAGATCAATTTTGTTTAGCACAATTATATCAGCTTCTTCAATTTGTTTACGAAAAAGGTATTTTACTTCATCAGGATATAGTGACTGTGCTTTGCTCCCAAGAAATTGCATAACTTTTTTAGGATCAACTACAACAGACAGTGGAGCAAGTGTAAATTTGTTTGCAAAATAATTGTTCATTGGTCTGTAAATAGTTGCAATAAGATCTGTACAACTTCCAACTGGTTCACCTATTATAATATCTGGATTATTTTTTTCAATCATCTGATCAATCCTTTTTGAAAAAGAATCGAAATTGCAGCAGAAGCATCCTCCCGTTACTTCCATGACATTAATGCCTTCTTTAGATAAAAAACTTGTATCTACTAATTGTGTTCCCTGATCATTGGTTATTACCCCAACATTTTTTGTTTCTTGTAGAAGTTTCGTTAAATTCAGTATTGAAGTCGTTTTCCCTGCACCTAAAAATCCTCCAATTATTATAAGATTTGGTTTTGACATAAAATGATCCCCCTTTATTTGTAAATTATTTTTTGTATTGATTTACAATTGCTAATAATACTTTTTGTTCCATTAAAGAACGTTTCAATTGTGCAAGTAAGTGCAACCGTTTTCAACAATTTTAAAAATTAGTTTCCTGGACAAGAATTAATCACATTCCAGATTGATAGCTTTATACAAACATTTTTTAGTTATTAATTAGACTACATCTTTTATTAGACTATATCTAATATTATCTATTCAAAGTTTTCCAAATAGTTGTTGCTATGGGATTTGTAAGATCATTTACCTGTTTACTTTCACAATCTTTTGATGCTAAATTAATAATATAAAGAACATTATTAACTTTTACTTGAACAAATTCTTGTAAGAAGGAGATATTTTCACCAATTGTGTTAAGATTATTTTTTAAAAGTTAATAATTAACTTCCATTTATTTTTTCATAGGATTTTCTCCTTATTAACATCTGCGTGTAAATGTAAAGATAAATAATACCGATAAATATAATTGGGTATTCATAGGGAAAACTTGATTTTTCTACTGTATGATCCATTTTAAGTTTAGTTGCATAAAAACTCGCTTTACGCAAATGCCACGGAGAGGATACAATGATAGATGTTTTTAGATTTCGATTCTGCATAATATACTTCGAATTAATTAAATTTTCATATGTTCCTTTTGCCTCTTTTTCACGAATTATGTTACAATCAGGTACTCCTAATTCAATTAAGGATTGCGCCATAACGTCAGCTTCAACATAATCATTAGCTACAGCTGAACCCGTACAAATAATAGTTTCAGCGATTCCTTCGTGATATAGTTCTGCTGCTTTATAAACTCGCTCTCGTAAAATTGCTGACATACTCCCATCTTTTCTTGCAGGATAGCCAAGTACAATCATGGTCTCTCTCTTTTGCCCATTATTATAGTCTGCCTTCTTAAAATTAAAACAAGTTGCAAGAATGACAACTAAAAAGCACATCAATATTGTACCCACAAAAAATATTATCATCATTTTAACACCTCATAAATTGATTTTATTACCAACAGCCTTATTCTTTATATCATTCGTCATTAATTACTATCGTGAATTATCCTTTAAACCACTAAATGCATAAATACAAATTCATTTTTCTTTAGGGAACTGACTTATCCTACTTTCTTTTTTATCACTATAGAATTTGGAATACCTATCTACTGATTTCCGTCGTGAGCCATCCCACTTAGCTATAATTATTGAAACAATCCTTAGTGATTTTTGTGAAAAATTATATTCAAGTAAATCCTCACTCCCAACGTCAATTGGCTTATAGATTCATATTCACTCCTTATAAAAACTCTCACTTTTCCTTAAATCATTCAATTTCCGCAAAATTAATACATAATTAGTAGACTTTATTGAAAGTCTTCACTAATTTAATTGACACCTACTTGTCCTTAAGCCATAAAAATCTATCAAATATTTTTTCTTGTATGTTATCTGCATTTATATCTATCAATTCTTCAGTGTAACATACTGCTCTTTTTATCCCCCAATAAGAACTATCTGCTACTGACTCCTTTCCTTTTTTAGGAGTCCATATTTCGTAATCATCAATCTTTACATCCTCAAACTCATCCATATTCCTTATCGGCCAATAAAAACGCCAATGATTGGTTGGTGAACATCCATTACTCCAATTCTCTATATTCTTATATTCAAATTTTGAAATATATATCTTTGGAGTATCACCATAATTAAGCTCTATATCTAGCACATAAATCGGCCCATTACGCCATCCATTTTCTAATTCTTCATCATGTTTACTTTGAAAAAGTACTATAAAATCATTAATTAACCATCCATCAACTTCAGCATCAGATTTCCATCTTAAAAACTTAGGAACTGAAACAACATATTCGTTTCCTTCATCTGCGATTGTTTTACAATAATTCATCATTTTATTTATGTTCTCATAAGTTTTATTTACTACCTTAAATGCGTTTCTTATATTCTCAGCTGAATTCATAATATAAATCCTCCTCTATTGTTTCCTTGACATCAAAAGAAATAGTATTTCTTTCTACAGCACAAAAGTCATACCACTTTTCTTCTACATTACCATCAATTATAAAATCTTTAAAACTTTCAAATCCTTTTTTTATTAAAAGATTTTTTAAATCACTTACTATGACTTTTTCATAGACATTATTTATTTTTAAATTTTCAAGACCATGCAAAATGCCTTGCCATGAAATATAGGCAAATTTCACATTATTTTCAATTATATTTCTAGCTTTAATATTTTTATAGACTTCTCTGCAGGCTTCTCCATCTGCTACAAATAGTAGTATCTTATTTTTATTATTACCTGACCGTGAAACAATTCTTGATTCACGTGAAAGTTGGTTTATGCTCTTAATATTATTATCTATCGTAAATTCACCTTCCAAGTCTGGGGAATTGCCTATATCATCATCAGATGAAATGCCACTAAGATACTTTACTTCAATACCAATAATAGTATTTTCAAACTTTATTAAAGCATCAATCTCCCCTTCTTTATCATAAGGCCAAAATTTAATAAATTCGCTCCACTCATCTTCATCAATATTCTCAACAATCTTTGATAAACTTCTAGGATATATCCCTTGAATAAGAATTTGTTTTAAACCGTGATTAAATGACATATATCTTAAGCTGCCAAAAACATTTCCAGTTAAATCATCTTCTAATCTATCATTAAGATTTGAGCCAGTACTGCTTATCTTTCCTTTTATTTCTGCAATCATACTTTCATCTCTTTTCATATATTTTTTAGGCTTAGACATAATTATAGCTCTCTTATTCAATGCTCATTAGAGCCTAAAAATTGTTATCACTATATTGCTTAACATCTCTAATTATTGCTTATATCGTAAATTATGTATAAGTAAGTTCCGGTTATCTTTCCACATTCTGATTTTATTTGAAAACGTACTTTCATATCTAGCTTGTCTCAATTCTGTAGATGCCAAGTATTTAACTTTTGAAGGTTCTTTCCTAACATGTCTTTATGATTATTTCTCCCACTATTAAACTTCTTTTATATTTTCTTTACTTACTATATTGGGAAACTTGCCTGGGCTTATTATTTCCAACCTATCGTCATACACAAATATTTTTATATCATCACCCTGTTATTATACGCTCTATGAGTAACAGCATTAATTATGTCCTCTTGCATAAAGGAGCTTTTCATAATCTTTACTCATATATTTAACTGATTCTGCATAACTTTTAAGTACAGTTTCATCTAAATCTTCCATTGTACATTCTGTAATTATTTTATCTTCAGAAAGCTTTTCACCTTTATCATATTCTAGATTTAATCTTTGTTCGAAATTAAGCTTTTTATTTTCATCTCCAACCCTTAAATAAACTTCATCAGATGCAGTTTTATGTACTTTATCTATACTTGCCTCAACGTGAATAAGAAGTATTCTATCTTATTTACCATTATCCTCAATTACATCTACAAATTCACAATTTGCTTTAACAGGTGGTATACACTTATCAAAGCTGCATTGAATAAAATCATTTATCTTAATATTTCCCTGACCATTTATACCTAATATTTTTCCATCCTCAATTCCTATAGCTATAGTACCTCCATCTGCATTTGCAAAGGCAATTAAAGTTTCTGCTAATTTATTTATTTGTATTTTGGATGACTTTCTATCAAAATACTGGCCTTCTCCCATTTTTATTATTTCTTCTATTGGCATTTTAATATTCATTTAAAAGATTCCTCCTTTCTGTTTCAAGTAACTCTATATTACTTTCAAGTAAAATAACTTTAGTGTTAAGTAAATCTATATTTATTATAAGATAGTAAGGTTTTTTATAATAAATAGCGCTGAAAACTAGTATTTATCTTATATATAATAATATATTTGCTTTCAAGTAACCAAGCTCTCGTGTTAAGTAAAAGTTATTTTGTTTCAAGTAGATTGAAGATATTGTAAATAATATATTCAATATTAAAACTAAAATTCCTTTATAATATTGTAAATATTAGTTTATTAACATTTCTCTCAACTTCTAAGCTATTAAAGAAAATAAACTTCATTTATCTGTTAACTTCTTGTTGTCTTAATATTTCTGTTCCATAACCTTTTCCCTGTTCGGTTACACGAACAGAATAGCCTATACTTCCTTTTCCGGCCATAACTTCCTCCGATAGTTCTGTCCTCAATTGGAATTCACCAACAAAATTATCACCATCGACCGCCCAGTAATGAAAACTTACAGGTTGGCCAGAAATCAATCCCATCTCTTTTTTATCATACCAGCTTTTAGTTCTTTCAAACCAGGTTTCATCAATCAATGCAGGATTTGTGGGCCGAAAATAACGGATATCATGATCCCAAAATTCTTGACAGTATTCTCTATACCCATCTACATATATTGCATTTCGCCGTATTAATTCAAGCATATTATATAACATCACCTTTCACATTATATAAATAATATCTACTATAAATTTACTACTTGTCTGTATAATTTTCACTTCACAATATATGAAAAATGTGAATTAACTTAACTTTACAAATTTGAAATTATTTTTCTAATTCTAAAAACAAATACATCGGTATTTTCTTCAACCAAGCAACTCTCGATGACATTTGAGAGTATTCTTCTGTTGGTATTGGTTCGTTCATATCAATTAATTTAAAACCATTTTTGACAAACGCTTTTATATAATCTGACAAAGTCCTATGTCTATATAAAATTGGAACATTCATTCCTTTGATTTCTCCAATCCATTCTTTTGGATTATGATAATCAGAAACAAGCACCTCTATATTTTCATTATTTAACATCCATTTAGTTTCCTTGCCCTTGAAGCATGGATGCAATATAGAAATAAATACCTTTCCATTTTGCTTTAAAACACGATGAATTTCCTTTAATGTACCATCCAAATCTTCAACATCCATTAACATCATCGAGCAAAGCACTATATCGTAATAATTGTCGTCAATTACATTTAGTGTATTTGAATTAAGAACACAATGCTCAATCCTTAGACCTTCTTCTTTTGCTTTATTTTTTGCGTACTCAATAAAAACTTCTGAACAGTCAGCAGCCGTAACGATTGCTCCCTTATGTGATAATGCTCTCGAATAACCACCTTCGCCACATCCCAAATCAAGAATATATTTATCTTTGACATCTCCAAGTTTTTCTAATGTGTATGGCATTATGTAATATATTCTAAAATCATTTGTTTGGGCTTTTTCAATCCATTCGTCTATATTCACCTGATTCCAACATTCGGTTGAACTGTCTTTTATCATTTTCTTGTTCCTCCACAAATTTACTATTTGTATTACAATCTCTACTACTCAACCTTAAAATTAGAATTTATAGTGGCTTTTGAGCAAGATATAATGGAATAGTATCGTTAATAATGATTTTATTGCCAGTATCCATAATAGCCTTTCTTACTCCCGTGTAAAATTTAGACTTATAAGGTTCTTCTAAAGTTATATGCTCACAATGTGTACTAATATATGAAATATATTCATCAGCATTAAGTGTTCTTACCTTTTTCCAGTCTTTATATTTGTAATTAACAAAGCCATAATTCACAACATTATCATATTTCATTTTACGATTATATCTCTTCTTAACAAAAAAATGTTCTTTATATACCTCGGCTATTCTATTGTACAATTCTTCATTTGCACTTTTCTCATCTGAACGGGTCATAAACATTGCAAGAATGCCACCAGGTTTTAGTATATTGTAGATTTTTGAGAATGCTATTTCTTCAGGTATCCATTGAATTGTAGCTGCTGAATATATTAAATCAAATGTTTGATTTTCAAAATTGTATGTTTCAAAATCGGTATTTACAATATCGAAATTACTATAAGTCCCATATTTGTTTTTCATAAATTCTGTAAAGTTCTCCCCAAGTTCAATTGCCTTATAATTACAGCCAGTTTTTAAAATAGGCTCTGTTGCTTGTCCTGTCCCTGGACCAATTTCAAGTACGTCTTTGCTTGAATTTAAGTCAGATACAGTAATAATTTCTGTAAAGAGTTCATCACAATATCGGGGTCTATATTTATCAAATGTTTCTGGTATTCGGTCAAATGTAATTCTAAAATCCATTATTTAAACCTCCTTCTAGATTACAATTTGTATGAACATTCTTATATATTAAATCAGCCTTTAACACCATAATAGCACCATTTAATACAAAAATGCATCAAAAAGTATAAATTATCCATTACTCCATCCAAGCAACTGCCTCTTAAGCTCCTTAAAATTATAATGCCTGCACTTTCCAACATGATCCCACATATTCTTATACTCCTTAACAGCATAAATAAAATGCTCAAACCTGCCTTAAATCACGCAGTTAAAGAAAAATATATTATAATTAATCCTTGTAAAAATGTAATACTACCTAAAATAGCTGATAAAAAAGATTTTCAAATATTTACTTTAGAAGAAGAAGAAAAGCTTAAAAGCTGGGATATATGTGTAAATAACGATTTAGTTTTTCCTAATGAATTAGGTGAATCTACCGATACAAGGAATTTAACCAGAAGTTATGAGAGGGCATTGAATAAAAAATGCTTTCACGAAATCGTGAAAGCATTGATATCTGGCAGGGGTAGTAGGTCTCGAACCTACAACCTACGGTTTTGGAGACCGGCACTCTACCAATTGAGCTATACCCCTAAGACGATAATTATTATATAATATAAACTAATAAAATGCAAGCTTTTTATTTTTTATACAGAGATTTAGCACCTAAATTCCAGTAAAAATTTTATTTTTACTGGAATTGTATCTTTTTACACTTATTTTAAGTAATGGTAAGTTTTTAGACCGATAGGTCGTAAAAATATGTACAATTCCCTTAA
>NZ_LITT01000005.1 GCF_001636845.1 Clostridium ljungdahlii | reverse complement strand
CTAAAATAAGGTTTGATTGTTAGAACCGCCACCCTTGACTGCATGATAAATAAATGCTCTAAAATTGCAACCGACGGCGAAGAAACTCAAAAACAGATAGAGTTCACCGTCTTGTTCACAGCATTTTAGCATTTATTTATAACGCCATCAAGGGCAAGCCCGAAGGGTGGCTAAGTATTTACCTCTAGCTCAAAAATCTAAAAACAGATAGTAGTTAAGCCACTGGATTTTCCTGCATATTTAGAATGGTTTGTTGTCCAAGGTAAATAAGAAGCTGCCACTTGGCAGGCATGTTGTCTGCATGACTTAAAATGTCTAACTCATTTAGTGGATTCCAGTAGTTATAAGGATGGGGTCGTAGAAAATTATAATAGGCAACCCAAAGAGAAACGCCATAAAGAGCACCATTTTCACTTCCATAACCACCAGTAACACGGTAGGAAGACTTGAAGGTGCGGTTAAGCCGTTCTACAATTTGCTTTACCCGACGGAATTCAGTGGATACAGCATCATCATTAGTAAGTCCAATAACTTGAGTAACATCAAAATCCCAGCCATTCATGAGTTTGCATTGCTGGCTGGCAAGAGGGTAAGCGCTGTAACCATCTGCAATAAACTTTAGGGCTTTATTAGGAAATTCTTTGAACTTTTCAAAAGCCATACGCATAGCTAGAATACAAGGTCCTACAGCACGAGTATCAGACACCTGGTAACCAAGAATAGACTTTTTACAGGCATCCATGACAATCCAAACGTAGTGTTTTATGCCTTTAACCTTGATATAAGTTTCATCAGCAGAAAGAATTTTAGAAGGTTTATAGTCAAAAGTATCTGTAAAAGGTTTAATAACTGCGGCAGCAGTCATAGCATAATTAGCAATCATTGTATGTGAAATCTTTATGCCATGTACTTCTGATAAAGCATGGGCAGTTTGCCTGGTAGATAACTTAAGATTTACGTGATAAGTAAGGCATAATCCCATGATATAGGCATTGAACTTCTTATACTTAAAGTTAATAGCACTTTTAGGAAGTCCATGTAAGTCCATCTTAAAAAAATCTACTGTGAATTCACGATAGATGTAGTGAAGCTTGTACTTGTGTTTATCAGCAGCATTTAAGTTTTTAGGCAGTTTAGCAAGGTTACTGAGATAGTAAGAGCACTTTGGATTAACACATTTATGTATGCGAAAATGCTTTCGATCTTTTTTTGGCGAAAGAGTTTGTCCGCAATAGGGACACACAAACACTATAGGTTTTGCAGCATAATTGCTTTCGTTGAAATTTTGACCGCAAACCTTGCACTGAAACTGACCTCTATTACCGTTGTTATCGTAGATATAATGGTGAGGGGCACCGCATCTTGGGCACTTAATATTTTTAGGGATAGACTTTCCGTTACGCCTTTGAACGGGCTTAGTTAGCTTATTGTATTTATGTTTGTAATACGCTAAAAGAAGTTTATAATCTACCTTTTCAAAACGAATAATTTTAGGCAGTTTGTCCACTTTGAATTTTTGATATTCAGGACTATGTGAATCCTCATAAGCCCACTGCTTAAGAGGAATATATTTAGCAATAAATAAAAGTAATTGAGAAATTACTTTCAAAAGATGTTGATTATATAAGAATAAATAAGTTATAATTGAATCCAAGACAATGACACCCTTTCATGTGATTTTTGTTTGGTTGGATATTCAATTATAACATGAAATTAGGGGGCCATTGTTTTTTTATTTAAAAAAACTTTGTAACCCTTGATATATAAAGAATATTTTNTATTTAGCAATAAATAAAAGTAATTGAGAAATTACTTTCAAAAGATGTTGATTATATAAGAATAAATAAGTTATAATTGAATCCAAGACAATGACACCCTTTCATGTGATTTTTGTTTGGTTGGATATTCAATTATAACATGAAATTAGGGGGCCATTGTTTTTTTATTTAAAAAAACTTTGTAACCCTTGATATATAAAGAATATTTTTAAAAAATAGTGTAAAAAACTTTACACTAACAGCTCTAATATGAGAGGTGAAATATGATAAATGATATTAACGTAAAGTTTGCTGCACTTGATGATTTATATTCTTGGATGGAACTTATTAGACTAGTAAGTTGGAATTTTCCAGGGCTTGAAACCGAAGAATTGCTTATGGACTATCAAGAGACCGTTATCAAAAATATAAACAGAAATAGTGCAATTTGTGCTAATAATCGTGGAAAAGTAGTTGGAGTATTATTATTTTCAGTTAAACGTAGTATGCTTTGTTGTATGGCTGTTCATCCCAACTATAGGAGAAATGGAATTGCAACTAAAATGATAGATTTAATGCTGACTCAATTACCTAACAATTGTGATATAGTTGTTATGACTTTTCGAGAAGGGGATGAGAAGGGGATTGCTCCTCGTGCATTGTATAAAAAGGTTGGCTTTACTGAAGATGAGTTATGTTATGAGTTTGGCTACCCACAACAGAAATTTATCTTACACAGAAAATGAGTGGAATGTATTGTTGTGCCCATCAGAAAATTTAACGCATTGAAAGAATTTGTTTCAAAGGATAGATTGTTATAACTTAGTAAGTATGTGATATAATTTGCATATATAAATTTATTAAATAAATATAAACTAATGAAGCAATAAGGTGGTAAGAAAAATGACAATACAAGTATATTTAGTTTTTATGCTGACTTTTATTATTTATGTTATAGGAACATTAGCATATTCTACTAGAATTGTGGGAATAAGAACTGGTAGAATTGCAGTATCTTTTGCTGTATTTAATGTTTTTTTACTTATACAAAGAACAGCTAATACTATTCAAGCTCCATTATTAGCAAAAACTATTGAAAATGGAATAAATACAGGTCATTCTAGTAATTTACTGTATATTTTTAGATGGATAGTTTTTTCTATTACTTTAGCCACAATAGCTGGTGCAATTTTAATGCCAACTTTTATAAAAGTGTTTAATAAATTGGTTATATCATTTAGTGTTTACAGGTCTTTACCTAGATTGATGATTCATGCATTTTCAAAATCAGGAATTGAGCAGTTTAAAAATAGTATTTCAATTCCTAAAAGAGAAAATTTATCTGAATTAAGGAACTTTAGAAAAACTCCTAAAAAGGTAATTTTACTAAACATTATTGCATTTTCTATATCTAGTGTAAGTATTTTATCATCATTATATGCTGGATGCTTAAGTCCTAATTTAAGAACTACCTGTAGTACTTTAGCATCTGTAATTAACAGTATTTCAACAATATCCATGGCTATATTTATTGATCCATATTTATCTATGATGACAGATGATGTGATAAGAGGAGAACGTACAGAATTGGAGTTTAATCGCTGCATAATTTTTATTGTTGGTGGATTGATTATTGGAAGTATATTAGCACAATTAATATTAGTGCCTGCTTCACATCTGATAGTAATTGTAGCAAGGCTAATTTAGTTGATTAGAAAAAATTACCCTAATTAGGGTCGATATAATTACTTATATTTGAGTTGAAAAACTAATGGATGATGTAAATGGTAGAGTCGACTAGAGCTTATCAAGAAATTACCCAATAAATAATCCAATAATAAAACATAAATTAAGTTACCTGTATATCTTACTCTATTTAAGACAATGGGCAATACCTACACCACTGACTACAAGCATATCTGCGGCAAGACAGGGTATACCCTTTCCAACTACAGTAGAAGCTGTGGGACTTTTAATAACTTTTGAAATTCTCAGGAAAACTGGAGTGCGAATGCCAAATCAAATTGGGCAGGCTTTCAGCATAATGAGCGCACTAGTATTAGGTGAGGCAGCAGTTGACTTATGCTACATAGGGTCTGAAATAAGAGAAGAAATGTATATGATAATTTCAAATAGAGCCACAGCAAAAGAAATTCTTCAAAGTAAGACTATAACCTCAAATTTAAAGTGTTTTGATAATGTAATCTATAATGTTATTTGCTTTATATCTGTTTATAATTATATTTTTTATTATATATGACTTAACTCCAATAATTAACATTAAAAATTGGAAAGTACTCATTATTTATATTATTCCGTTTCGATGTAAGCAATACCAAATATTAATTACTAATGCAATACATGTGACTACTATAATTCCAACTGCTATAGGCAATGTTATTTTCTGAGAACGTTTACCAATTATATAGAATATAATCGCATCATTTAATACAACAACTAATACACTTCTAATAATAAGTTCTTTCAAAATATTCATAGTATCAACTCCTTTTTATAAAATATAATAATCATGTAATTTTTTGTAGCTCCTACAATTTTTCTTCTCTTATTTTTAGAACAATCTGTTTCCAATATTATTATCCATCAGCTTTTTTACTATCCATATTAGTTGCCAGATACTATGTATCTTCTGATTCTTCTACTTTACATACTGCTAAATTACATCTGTATTTCTCAGCACTTAATAGAACTCTATTAAATTCCTTTACAACCTTTTACATGCTCAAAGCTTTTATTTTATTTTTCGTGATAGTCAAATATTTTATACCATAGAGGAATTGCCATTTTTCTTATTTTTAGTGAAAACTTTTGTGATTGATTTTCGAAAATGTCCCAACTTGTCACATACCAAAATATGACGTTTATGCTGAGAAAACTTGTTTATAATGAGTGAGCTATTAGATATACTAGTGTCCCAAATGGTTTATTTATTGGAATTTGGACATTCATTGGGTTCTAATGACTAGAGGCTTATTGTCAATAAAAAATTCAAATAAATGGAACGTTTTGTGTGCGATTCACATAATAATTATACTCATTTATAATATCATTCCATATAAAAAACAGGGTTTAACATTGAAACAATTTAAATGTTAAACCCTGTATGTATAATATAGTTTTATTAAATAATCAGTTGCTAATTTTAAAACTCATTATTTAATTGATATTTGGGTAAAATTCACACTATGCCATACCTATAAACCCACTTATGATGCCAATTACTGCTACAGAGCATCCTACAAATACAAGTACACGAGTTGAAAAAGCTCTCTTTACCAATAATAAGGATACAATACTAACTGATGGTAAAGTTATAAGTAATGCTGCCGCAGGACCTGTTCCAAGTCCAAAAGCCATTAGTGTTTGAATTATTGGTACTTCTCCTGCTGTTGGAATAACAAATAAAGTACCAGCAATTGAAAGTCCAATTATAGCAAGTATACTATTTCCCCATGCCGGAGTAACAGCTGGGAATATCCATGCTCTTACTGTTCCTAATATTGCAACTACAATTAAATAAGCAGGAATAGTATCTACGATTAATTGAAAAAGAGCTTTTAACCAACGATTAAATAAATTTCCATCTTCTTTTAATGTTTTGAAAATATGTTCTATATTAAAACATGACAAAATAAAAGAGCAGATACCCTATGGCATTTACTCTTTTATATAAAACATTTCATTGTACTTAAAATTCAGATCACAATTATATAGTAACTTCCAAATAATTTTTATCATATTCATATTTTAGTTTACACAAACTCGTGGACGTTCTTTTTATTGCCAGATGATCCATTAAATTAATTTTTAAAAGAAGTAGTTATTTGTTTAACATACCTTAACATTGTTTCTGAGCACTCTTCAACACTAGAGGTTTGCTCACCATTCAATATTTTAGTAAGCATACCTTGATACAATAGTATGGTCATTTCATTAAGATCATTTAGGCATTCTGGTTTTAAATATCCATCATCTGCTAGTATTTTTAGAAGAGCTAGGTTTCTCTCATATAAATTGCTCTTTAAAAGCATAGGAAGTAAATTCTCGGAATGATCACCCAATTCCTCAGGAAAAATTGAGTAGTATTCTTCAATAATATTTGAGATAGAATTGCTGTGCTTCACAAAAAAAATATTATTATATATCTCTGGATTTGAAAAAGAATACTTGCAAAAATATTTCCAAATTTCATAATACTTATCAATGTTATTATGAAGAGTGTTAATATATTGAGAAAGACTAAAAGTATATTCTTTTAAATGTCTTATAGAAGCATAAAGAATAAGTTCATCCAAATTTTCAAAGTAGTTGTATAAGGTAGCACTGTTATATCCTGCCATATCAGCTACTTTTCTTATTGTTATGGATCGTACTCCTTCTTCATCCATAATTTTAGAAGCAGCATCAATAAAATAGCTCATATTTCTATGTTTCTTAATTGTCTTCTTAATCATATTTATCTCCAATGTTTAAAATATTAGTTTTTACTTAAGCAGTTAGATTAAAAATTAATCATGATCAATTTTTAATTGCGATTTTACAAGTATCTATTATACCATAAAATGCTAGAGCACACAATAAACTAATTTCATCAAGGCATGTGATTGGCCTTCTAAAATATTACAATTTATTACATTTCAAAATGTGACGTTTATGCTGAGAAAACTTGTTTATAATGAGTGGGCCATTAGATATTATAGTGACCTAAATGCCTTATTTACTGCATTTATTGGCATTTGGGTATCCATTGGGTTTCTAAGGGATAGAGGCTTGTTGTCAACAAGAAAATTGGAATAAATGGGACGTTTTTGTGTGTGATTCACAGCTTTTTTGCCAATATTTAACGTTTTTATTGAGTACAAAAACTGCTATAAAAATAACAAATAAGATCTATCAGAAAATTCAATCGCGGTTATATTGTAATTATGATTGAAACATAATCATGATGGTGCTAAGATTAAAACAAATAGCGCTATTGTATTATGTAAACTGAGAATAATGTTTGATAAGGATAGATTAATTTATAAAAGGAGGTATAATTAATGAAACTTGAAATTGGAAACTTTCATGTTAAAGATGTTGTTTTTGGTGAAACAACAAACTATAAAGAGGGCATTTTAACAATTAACAAAAAAGAAGCTCTAGATTATGTATTGGAAGATGAACATATTACTGAGGCAGATCTTTTAATCGTAAAGCCTGGAGACAAAGTTCGTCTTGTTCCTGTAAAGGAAGCTATTGAATGTAGAGTTAAGGTTGATGGAACCACACTGTTTCCAGGAGTAACTGGAGATGTAGCTCCAGTTGGAAATGGTCGTACACATGCACTTAAGGACTGCAGCTTGCTTGTAGTTGGCAAGCATTGGGGTGGATTTCAGGATGGATTAATAGATATGAGTGGTGAAGGAGCAAAGTATACTTACTTTTCACAACTAAAAAATATTGTCCTTGTTGGAGATACAGATGAAGATTTTGAGAAAAATGAACAACAGAAGAAAAATAAAGCTTTGAGATGGGCAGGACATAAACTGGCTGAATATATAGGAAGTTGTGTAAAGGATTTAGAGCCTGAGGATATTGAAACTTTTGAATTGGCTCCTGTTACAAAAAGATCTGAAGATGTTCAAAAACTTCCAGGTGTTGTATTTGTTATGCAACCTCAATCACAGATGGAAGAGATGGGATACAATGATCTTGTTTATGGGTGGGATACAAATCACATGGTTCCTACATTTATGCATCCAAATGAAGTTTTAGATGGTGCAATGATTTCTGGAAGTTTTATGCCAGTTTCATCAAAATGGGCAACTTATGATTTTCAAAATAATCCTACTATTAAAGAGTTGTATGCAGAGCATGGAAAAACAATAAATTTCCTAGGTATTATAATGTCAAACTTAAATGTTGCTTTGGATCAGAAAAACCGTGCAGCGTTGTTTGTAGCTCAAATGGCAAAGTCCTTGGGAGCAGATGGAGCTATAGTTTCTGAAGAAGGTTATGGTAATCCTGATGCTGATTTTATTGCATGTATTGTGGCGCTAGAAAATGCAGGAGTTAAAACTGTAGGAATTACTAATGAATGTACAGGTAGAGATGGAGAATCACAGCCACTAGTTGCTCTTGATGAAAAAGCTGATGCTATAGTTTCTACCGGAAATGTTTCAGAACTTATAGAGCTTCCTCCTATGGAAACAGTAATTGGTGAACTTGAATCACTTGGTAGAGATGGATGCTCCGGTGGTTGGGCAAATGATGAAATACTTGGACCTTCTGTAAGAAAAGATGGTTCAATAATTATGGAAAACAATGCTATGTTCTGTGGAGATCAAATTTGTGGATGGTCACCAAAGACAATGAAAGAGTTTTAGGGAGGTGGACTAATATGAAAAAAGCAATTTTATATATAAATCAGTTCTTTGGACAAATAGGAGGAGAAGAAAAAGCTGATTTTGAACCTGAAATTAGAGAGGGACAAGTTGGACCAGCTTTAGCATTAAATGCACTTCTTAAAGATGCTGAAGTTACACACACTATAATATGCGGCGATAACTTTATGGGTTCTAATGAAAAGGAAGCAGTAAGCAGAATATTAGGTTTCCTTGAAGGAAAAGAATTTGATATATTCTTTGCAGGACCTGCATTTCAAGCAGGTAGATATGGAAATGCCTGCGGAGTTATATGTAAAGCAGTAAAAGAAAAATTTAATGTACCAGTAATATCATCTATGCACATTGAAAATCCTGGAGTTGAGATGTTTAAAAAAGATGTATACATTTTCAAAGGCGGAAATAATGCAGGAAGAATGAGAAAAGACATGAAAGCCATGGCTGATTTTGGAAACAAGATATTAAGTGGAGAAGAGCTTTTATGGGCAGATGCAGAAGGTTATTACGGAAGAGGAAAAAGACATCAGATATGGCTTGAATCAAAAGAACCTGCAGCTAAAAGAGTTGTAAAAATGCTCATTAAAAAACTTAATGATGAGGAATTTGAAACTGAACTTCCTATTCCTAAAAAGGATACAGTAGCTATAGCTCCTGCTATAAAAGACCTAAGTAAAACTAATATAGCATTAGTAACTTCGGGAGGAATAGTTCCAGTGGATAATCCTGACAGAATCCAATCTGCATCTGCAACAAGATGGGGCAGATATGATTACTCCAAGATGGATAGATTGGAATCAGGAGTATTTAAAACAATACATGCAGGTTTTGATCCAGCTGCAGCAAATGCTGATCCTAATGTCATAGTTCCTTTAGATGCTTTAAGAGCATATGAAAAAGAAGGCAAAATAGGAAAAATTCATGACTATTTTTATTCAACTGTAGGAACCGGTACAACTCAAGGTGAAGCAGCCAGAATGGCCAAAGAAATTGTAGAGTATTTAAAAGGAGATAAAGTAGATGGAGTTATATTAACTTCCACCTGAGGAACTTGTACACGTTGCGGTGCAACGATGGTAAAAGAAATTGAAAGAGCTGGTTTCCCGGTTGTTCAAATGTGTAATTTAATTCCTGTAGCAACAACAGTAGGTTCAAATAGAATAGTACCAACCATTTCCATTCCATATCCACTTGGAAATCCTGCAGATTCTAAAGAGCAGCAATGGAAATTAAGATATCATAGAGTTGGTGTAGCTTTAGATGCCCTTGCAACTGATATTCAAGAACAAACTGTTTTTAAAGTAAAAATCTAAATCACCTACTCACTCCACGAAAGGAGAAGGAGTTTCATGTAACTAAATAGGTCTTGTTAAAATGAATGAGACCTATTTAGATTGATTTTGTGAGGGAGGAAAATTAATTATGTCAGATGAACAAAAGTCAAAAGATCGTTCTGTTCTGTATGTTTCTGCAGGTATAGCTCTGGTATTTGTAGCATTTAGTATAATCCTGCCTTCTCAAATGGCTAAGGCAGCCAATGGTGTGTTATCATTTTTAACTACGAATTTTGGTTGGCTGTATCTTATGTCGGTATTTATCTTTACAATAGTTATATTTGTTATTGCTCTCAGTCGCTATGGTAATATCAAGCTTGGGTTGGATGATGAAAAACCAGAATTTACAACTTTCCAGTGGTTTACTATGCTATTTGGAGGGGGAATGGGCATAGGAATGGTTTTTTGGGCTATTGCTGAACCAATGACTCATTATATGTTACCGCCTGTGGGACAACCGGGAACTCCGCAAGCTATGCATGATGCTATGCGAATTACATTTAATGATTTTGGCTTTCATGTATGGATTATTTATGCGGTTTGCGGTTTAGCTCTGGCATATTTCCAGTATCGAAAAGGTCTTCCATGCTTAATCAGCTCGGCTTTTTATCCAATACTTGGTGATCGTATTCATGGACCTATCGGTAAAACAATTGATATAATAGCGGTATTTGCTACGATATTTGGAGTAGCAACCAGCTTGGGACTAGGAGCTGGCCAGATTGCCACAGGGATACAATATATGTGGGGAATTAAAGCGACGCCTGGTATTACTGCTATTATTATCGCAATCATGACAGTTATATTTACAATGGCCACTGTATCTGGACTACATAAGGCAATGCAGGCTGTTGCTGATGTGAAGGTATGGCTTTCAATTGGATTTATGGTATTTATCTTTCTGTTTGGCGGAATGGTATTTATACTAAATACTTTCACTCATACGTTTGGTGATTATATTCAAAACTTTATGGGACAGAGTTTGTGGATGGGTAATATTGAATGGACTAAAGCCTGGCCGGTATTCTACAGAGCTTGGTATATTGCATGGGCAGCGTTTGTAGGTCAGTTTATAGCACGTGTTTCCAGAGGTCGTACTATTCGTGAATTTATACTAGCGTCAGTCTTCCTGCCTGCAGGTTTCTGTCTTATATGGATTGCAATCTATGGTGGAGCGGCATTTAATCTAGATGCATTGTCACATGGTGCAATTCAGGCAGCTGTTAAAGCCGATATTTCCACATCTTTATTTGCAACGCTGCAGCATCTACCACTTTATGTTATCACTGCGCCGCTTGCGATTATACTGATCATTGCTTCCTTTGCGGGAGCTGCTAATTCAGCTACCTATGTACTGAGCATGTTTACATCTGGAGGAGACCTAAATCCAAGTAAAAAACTGTGTGGTTTTTGGGGAATTGCCCAAGGAGCTGTCACAATAATGCTTGTTTTAGTAGGAGGCACTGCTGCGATAAAGACACTTCAGACGGCTTCTATTGCTGCTGCTTTTCCGTTTATGCTGATTATGCTTGTCATGTGCTACAGCATATACAAGGCTCTTCGTGAAGAGAAAGTTTAAAGAATAAATAGTAGTATATAAAAATGGTCAACTAAAAGTAAATTTATATAAGTAGTAAGTAAATATTATTGAACATTAAGAAAGAAGGTGCAATATGAATAATATTTATGATGTTATTATAATAGGTTCTGGTCCTGCCGGACTTTCTGCAGCCTTATATTCAGCAAGGGCTAAGATGAAAACTTTGCTACTAGAAAGAAGCAAGGCAGGTGGACAGATTGTAATTACAGATGAAGTCGCTAACTATCCAGGGTCAATAAAAGAGGCTACAGGTCCCAGCTTAATTGCTAGGATGGAAGAGCAGGTTGAGAGCTTTGGAGCAGAAAGAAAAAAAGATGAAATAAAAGAAGTAGATTTTACTGGGAAAATAAAAAGGCTCAAAGGCATTAAAGAAGAATATCAGGCTAAAGCTGTAATCATTGCAACTGGAGCTACTCCAAGGCATATTGGTTGTCCTGGAGAAAATCAGTTAATTGGTAAAGGCGTGTCTTACTGTGCAACCTGTGATGCAGAATTTTTTGAAGGTCTGGAAGTTTTTGTAGTAGGAGGAGGTGATGCAGCTATTGAAGAAGCTCTTTATCTGACGAAGTTTGCTAGAAAGGTTACTATAGTTCATAGAAGAGATGAACTTAGAGCAGCAAAATCCATACAGGAAAAGGCCTTTAAAAACCCTAAAGTTGAAATAATGTGGAATAAAGTAATAACAGAATTAAAAGGTGATGGGCTGCTTGAATCTGCTGTATTTAAAGATACAAAAACTGGAGAAATAAATGAATATTTCGCTGATGAAGAGGATGGAACATTTGGAGTATTTGTCTTTGTAGGTTATTTACCTATAAATGGTCTATTTAAAGATAAAATTACAATGAATAAGGCAGGTTATATTATAACAAATGATAAAATGGAAACTAATATTTCTGGAGTATTCGCAGCAGGAGATATTAGGGAAAAGCCATTGAGACAGGTAGTTACAGCTGCAGCAGATGGAGCAATAGCAGCTGTGCAAGCTGGAAAATATATAGAAAATAATTTTGAAGAGTAGAAGGAGGAGTTAAAATGGTAATTTTGGATAAAAATACATTTAAGGATGAAGTCTTGGAAACTAAGGGTTATGTACTTGTAGATTATTTTGGAGACGGTTGTGTACCTTGTAAGGCATTAATGCCTGATGTAGAGGAGCTATCAAAGCAGTATGGTAATCAGGTGAAGTTTTGTAAACTGAATACTACAAAAGCTAGAAGATTGGCTATTTCTCAGAGAGTACTTGGTCTTCCAACAATTGTTCTCTATAAAGATGGAGAAAAGATTGAAGAAGTTGTAAAGGACGATGCTACTAAAGAAAATATTGAGGCAATGATCAAAAAAAATATAAATATTTAGCATAATTAGGGAGGAAAAGATATGAGTTTATTAGAAGGAAAAAAAGTAATTGCAATAGGAGATAGAGATGGAATTCCAGGTCCAGCTATAGAAGAATGTGTTAAAAGTGCTAAAGCAGAAACAATATTTGTTTCAACAGAATGTTTTGTTTGAACAGCCGCTGGAGCTATGGATCTGGAGATCCAACAAAGAGTAAAAGATTTAACTGAAAAATATGGCGCAGAAAATGTAATTGTAATTTTAGGAGGAGCAGAAGCAGAAGCATCAGGACTTTCAGCAGAAACAGTATGTGCTGGAGATCCAACATTTGCAGGACCTCTTGCTGGAATAGCATTAGGACTTGGTGTATATCATGCAGTAGAACCTGAAGTTAAAGCAGAATTCGATCCAGCTGTTTATGATCAACAATGTGGAATGATGGAAATGGTTCTTGATGTAGATGAAATTATTAGCGAAGTAAAAACTGTTAGAGATAGTTATTCAAAATATAATAAATAGTCCATATAACATTTAATAACTAGAAAATGGCATGCAGAAATGTATGCTATTTTCCAGCATATATTAATTGAAATTATTAAGGAGGGTTTTTAATGAGTTTTCCAGTAATCAAAAATGCTGCCTATGTATTAGTAAATGCACCGGATATGACAATACATAATGGTACTACTCAAACATTAGAAAGAGAAACGAATCCAGAGTCAGAGTATTTAAAAGAAATGCCGAATCACTTAAGATCATTTGAGGATGTAGTTGGTTATGCACCAAATCAAACTTATATAGGAAACATGACTCCAGAAGAATTAAGTGAAAGAAAAAGACCTTGGTATGATGAAAAAATTGATGGTGCATCAAGGTTTGGTAAGTTTGGAGAAATAATGCCTGAAGATGAATTCTATGGACTGATTAAGGTAAGTGACGTATTTGATCTTGTCCTATTAGAAAAGGACTTTACTGAAACAGTTAGAGAAAAGTTTAAGGCACGTCCGATTTTAAGTAAGAAAGCAGATGAATTAAAGGAAGGTGTTTGTCTAGCTGATATAGAGAAATTGGTAGAAGATCATGTAGCTGAAGGTTTATATTTAAATGATAAACTTGTAGGATGCGTAAAAAGGGCACATGAATTTGATAAAAATTTAGCTTCACATATAATGGTTGAAAATTTATCAGTTAAAGCATCAGGAGTTCTTGCTCTAATGCATTTGGTTGAAAATTCAGGAATAGATGTAAATGAAGTAGAATATATGATTGAATGTTCAGAAGAAGCTATTGGAGACATGAATCAGAGAGGCGGTGGAAATATAGCCAAAGCTTGTGGTGAAATTGCAGGAATCAAAGGTGCTACTGGTATAGACATGAGAGGTTTTTGTGCTGGACCTTCACATTCAATAGTTAATGCAGCTGCATTAGTTAAAGCAGGAGTTTATAAGAATGTCATTGTGTTTGCCGGTGGTTCCACTGCTAAGCTTGGAATGAATGGTAGAGATCATGTTAAAAAGGGATTACCAGTTTTAGAAGATTGTCTGGGAGGTTTTGCAGTACTGATATCAGAAAATGATGGTGTAAGTCCTGTGATAAGAACAGATGTTATTGGAAGGCATAGTATATCTCATGGTGCTGCACCACAGGCAGTATTGGAAGCATTAGTTTTAGATCCATTAACTGAAAATGGATTAAAGATTACTGATGTTGATAAATTTGCACCAGAACTGCAGACTCCAGACTTAACTGAACCTGCAGGAGCAGGAGATGTTCCAACTCAAAATTACAAGATGATAGGAGCTCTTGCAGTAAAAAATGGTCAGCTAGATAGAAAAGAACTACCAAATTTCGTAAAAGAACATGGATATCCAGGATATGCACCAACACAAGGACATATACCATCAGGTGTTCCTATAATTGGTCATGGTATTGAGCATATAATGTCAGGAAGTTTAAATAACTTTATGTTGATAGGAAAAGGAAGTTTATTTTTAGGAAGAATGACTAACTTGTTTGATGGAATATCAATATTAGTAGAAAAGAATTCTGGTATTGTAGATGATACTAATGCAGTTTCAAAAGAAGAAGTTAAGAACATGATAGCTGAAGAACTTAAGGAATTTGCTGCTCAAATGATGGCAGAATGATAAGTATCCATTTTTGCCATAGGGCAGAAGATCTTTAAATATTAGAGATTAGGAAATAGATACTAGTAAAAAGGAGGGAACAACGTGGATCAAACTAAAAAAGTAATTTCAGAAGTATTTAATGAAATAGCTGATGGAATAATAAGTGGAAGCTTCAAAAAAAGAGTTAAAATTGGATTGACCACATTTGGTTCGGAACATGGTGTGGACGAGATGATTAAAGCTGTAACACTTGCCAAGAGCAAATATGGTGATTTTGATATAGTTTTAATAGGACCTAAAGTTGAGGGAGATTTTGAGATAGTTGAAGTTGCCGATGCTGAAGAAGGTCACAAAAAAATGGTAGAATTATTAGATAATAAAGTAATAGATGGATGTGTTACTCAGCATTTTGACTTTCCTATAGGGGTTTCAACAGTTGGAAAAGTTAGTACTCCAGGGCTAGGAAAAGAAATGATAATTGCCACAACTACAGGAACAACATCTACCCATAGAGTAGAGGGAATGATTAAAAATACTATAAATGGAATATCTGTTGCAAAAGCCTGTGGTATTGAGGATCCTAAGGTTGGTATATTAAATGTAGATGGAGCTAGAGGTGTTGAGAGAGCACTTAAAGAACTGCAAAGCAGAGGATATAAGTTTACTTTTAGTGAATCCTTAAGAGCTGATGGGGGTTCAGTCATGAGAGGAAATGATCTGCTGGCTGGAACACCTGATGTTATGGTTTGTGATTCCTTAACAGGTAACTTGCTTGTAAAGATATTTGCATCATTTACAACAGGTGGAAACTATGAAACTACTGGATATGGATATGGTCCAGGTGTAGGAGAAGGCTATGATAAGGTAATTAATATAGTATCAAGAGCATCTGGAGCTCCATTAATTTGTGAAGCTTTAGAATATTGTGCTATTTCTGTAAGGAATAATTTAATACAGATTGCTAAAGATGAATATAAAAGTGCCTGTGCTTCAGGATTAAAAGAAATAACAGAAAAAATACTTCAAAAAGATAAGCCAGCGTCTGCAGAAGAAGAAGTTAAGATACCACCTAAAAAGGTAGTAACATATGGAATTCCTGGAATTGACATTCTTGAGCTTGAAAATGCGTGTAAGTCACTTTGGAAGGAAAATATATATTCAGAAAGTGGAATGGGCTGCACTGGCCCAATAGTTTTGGTAAGTGAAGATGAAAGCGAAAACGCTGTTAATGTACTTATAAAAAATGGATTTAAATAGTATTATACACAAACACAGTGGATAGAATAAATACTTTTCATAAGTCTAAAGCTCAGTATTTTAAAAGTCTAAGAAGTATTGATAAACTTATACTTGAAACATATAAAATATACTAAGACTTTATAAAATACTGAGTTGAAACTTATGCCAAAGGTATTTAAATATTTCTTCTAGAATGTTAATATATCCCTATACATAAGTTAAGTGTCTGGTGAGATTATCTATATATTGGGACAATCTATGTTGTCATAGGTTCAGTAAGAAGGGCTAGGAAGCTTATAGAAAATCTCCTAATATAAATTAGGAATAAGGTGATTTTTATGAAAGAAAAAATAAAAATATGGACTAGGCAGGATAAGAGTATTCTTGATATTTTAGAAGATGAACAAAGATATATTGTAAAAAGAGAATATATAGAAAACAAACTGGAAAACTGTGCAAAATATTATTTTGAAGTGTATTCTTGGTACACTATGAAAGCAAGTGAAATAGTCCCAATACCTGACGACGTAAAATATCCTGTATGGGTTTCAATAACTCCTGATTTTATGCTTCAACGGACTCCTGGCACCGTTATATTAGAGCTTTTAGTAGATAAGGACTTGGTTATTGTAATGGATTCAGAAAAATGGGATAGAGTAGTTAATTTATGGTATGTTCCATTAAGTAAGGAAGATGAAGAAGAATACGATAAAAAACTTAATAATTATGGAATATCAAATTATTCAAATGCATATATGAGCGGTTTTTATCCTCATCTTAAAAGTGAAATAATTAAAAGTTGGAACAGATTATTTGACGATTCCTATTCATTGTCAAATTTAAAGCAGGGTACAATTTGGGAGGTGAAAAAGGAATGGGTTCAAAAAGTAATAAGATAATACTGTATACTTCCCAAAGTCCAGAGGTTATTAAAGTGTTAATGGAACATAAGGTATGCTATGTAAAAAGAGAATTCATTGTGAAAAAGTATCAGGAGATTTCAAGCATATTTTTGGAGGCATACAATTGGTATATAAGTAAAGCACAGAATATTGTAAAAAAACCTGAAAATGCTGAATATCCATTTTGGACATATACTAAAATAGATTATGCGGGGTGGTATCCGGGAAATTACCTGCTTTCTTTGGAAGTGCCTGTTGAAGAAGGCATTTTTTTTAAAGCTGAAGATTGGAATAAGATTTTAAATCTAAAATATTTAGCTGCTGATGAAAAGGATGAAATAATGCACAAGAATATGTTGGCAAAGTTTAATATTTCAATTGAGTCAGATATAGTTACCAAGCCTTTTTATCCAAATTTGAAATCAGAAGTGAAAAAAAGCTGGGATAATTTATTCAAATATCATCAGCTAATAAAGTCTGGAGCTATGAAGGAAAAAAGTTTACAAGCAGGCTTATGGAAGCTTAAAAAAGAGTGGATTATTGATATTAAGTATTCCTTTTAATAAATAAATTGTAAAGATTAATATTGAGACAAATAATCCTAATTTGCTAATCTTTAAGCAGAGTAAGCTAAAGAATCAAATAAAGGACTAAGAAAATATTTGTTTAAAGTATTATACAGCAAGGATTAATGAAGTGTACAATAAAATCCTATATTGTGTAAAAGGACAAAAATTGATAAATAATCATGTAATCAGGAGGACATTTTAATGGAGTTTAATCAAATAGAAGCATTTATTAATGTAGCAAAGTTTAAAAGCTTTTCTAAGGCTGCGGACTCAATTTTTTTATCACAACCTGCTATAAGTGCTCATATAGCTAGTTTGGAAAAAGAATTAAAGGTACAATTATTTAATAGAACATCTAGAGAAGTATTTCTAACACCTGCAGGGGAGTCATTTCTAAAATATGCTATAGATATATTAAATTCCCGTGATAAAGCTATCTATAATCTTGCAAAGTTTAATGGAACAGTTAGTGGAAAGCTTAGAGTATCAGCAAGTACTGCCCCTTGTAATAATATATTGCCTTCTTTAATAAAAGATTTTCACCAGCAATACCCTGATGTTTCATTTGATGTTGTAGAAGAAAGCTCTGATAAAATAATTAAAGATATTATAAAATTTAATTGTGAAATAGGCTTTGTAGGTAAATTTGTTAATGATGAAAAGATTAAGACTTATAGTATTATGGAAGACGATTTAGTTGTAATATCTCCGTCAGATTTTAATTTTCCTTATATCATAGATATAGACTTTCTACTTAAATATAAGTTTATATTAAGAGAACGAGGATCTGCAACTCGTAAAGCCTTTGAAGATATTCTAAAAAAACAAGGAATAGATCTTTCAAATATAGATGTGTATTTTGAAGTGAACAATCTGGATGCACTTTATAAGTTTGTAAAAAATGGTCTTGGGGTATCCATAGTTTCAAAAAATACATTTAAGGATTATATATCATTAGGATTTATAAAAGAAAGTTATATAAAAAATATTTCTCTTAAAAGATATATTTATTTAATTGTTAGCTCTAAGAGAACTCTTACTCCTGCTGCAAATGCTTTTTTTAACCTATGTAAGAGGTGTTATAAGTTCTAATAAATATTGCCATTATATGTTAAGATGTAATGTTGTCTTTCATATGTAGTAATTGTCATACATAAGACCATTAAACAAATTAGGGAGGTGTAAATGTGAAAGTTTATTTAGATAACTCTGCAACTAGTTATCCAAAACCAGAAGATGTTTACTATTCTGTTTTTAATTACATGAAAAATATAGGTGCGAATCCAGGCAGAGGTGGATATGCTAATGTTTTAGAAGGAGACAGAATTATATTTAGCTGTAGAGAAGCTTTAATGAAGCTTTTTAATTTTAACAAACTTGAAAATGTAATTTTTACATCAAATATAACTGAATCCCTTAACATATTATTAAAAAGTGTCATAAAAGAAGGATGGCATATTATTACTTCATCTATGGAGCATAATTCAATTTTAAGGCCACTTTCTAATCTGAAAGAAACTAAACACATTGATCTAGATATAATTGAATGCCCAGAAAGTGGAATTCTCAATATTGAAGATTTTAAAAAAGCTATTAAGTTTAACACTAAACTAGTAGTTTTAACTCATGCTTCTAATATAATAGGTAGCATTCAACCTTTAAAAGAAGTGGGCAAAATCTGTCAGGAAAAAGGTATTTATTTTATAGTAGATTCTGCTCAGAGTGCTGGTGCTATACCTGTAGATTTTTCTGAAATAGGCTGCAATGCATTAGCTTTTACAGGACATAAGTCTCTTTTAGGTCCTCAAGGAACAGGCGGCTTTTTAATTGACGATGATTTAAATAAAGAAGCTTCACCTTTTATTGAAGGTGGTACAGGAAGCCTATCAAAAAGTATAACTCAACCTGACTTTCTTCCTGATAAATTTGAAAGTGGAACATTAAACGCACCTGGTATAGCTGGATTACTTGCAGGAATTAATTATATAACTAAAGAAGGAATTTTATCAATCCAAGAAAAAGAACAACAGCTTTGCCAACATTTTATTGATGGACTTTTAAATATACCTTCTATTAAAGTCTATGGTGCTAAAGATGCATCTTTAAGAACTCCTACTATTTCTATAAATTCAACTAAAATTAATAATGCCGAATTAGGATTTATTTTGGATAGAGACTACGGAATAATGGCTAGAGCAGGATTACATTGTGCACCTTTAGCTCATAAAACTATAAAAACTCTTTCTGAAGGAACTTTAAGATTTAGTTTAGGGCCATTTAACGATAAAAAAGATATTGACTACACTTTATATGCACTAAACTTAATATTAGGCTCTGTTTAAAAAAGATGTCAGAGATTTCAAATCTTAAAATTTTCATGGTGGTAGCTTGTTGAAAAGCCCACATTTACTGTTGATTGATTCTAAAGGTGTATTTTTAGTTTTTGACAATAATTTACATGTGAAAAAGGAAAAATAAATTGGATATTAAGTGTGAAATTTTAGTAGGAGGTGTCAATGTGGCTCAAAAAAGACTTACAGAGCTAAGTAAAACTTCAGGATGAGCAGCGAAAATAGGGCCGGAGACCCTGTCAAAAATATTAGGCAAGTTACCTAAAATGGAAGATAAAAATTTAATAGTAGGAATAGAAACCTCCGATGATGCGGCTGTCTATAAGATAAATGATGAAATGGCAGCTATACAAACATTAGATTTTTTTACTCCAGTAGTCGATGATCCTTATACTTTTGGACAAATTGCTGCAGCAAATTCTATAAGCGATGTATATGCAATGGGTGGAAAACCGACAGTAGCTTTAAATATAGTGTGTTTTCCAAATTGTTTATCTATAGACGTTTTAGGAGAAATATTAAGGGGAGGAGCAGATAAGGTAATTGAAGCAGGAGCAGTAGTTATTGGAGGTCATACTGTAGAGGATGATGAGCCAAAATATGGATTATCTGTAATGGGAATAGTCCATCCAAATAAAATTCTTAAAAATTTTGGATCGAAAGTAGGAGAGGATGTTATTATAACAAAGCCATTAGGAACTGGAATAATAAATACTTCTATAAAAGGTGGAATGGCATCAAAGAAAGCTTACGATGAAGCTGTAAAGGTTATGGCTACCTTAAATAAATATGCAAGTGAAATAATTGCAAATTATAATATTTCAGCTTGCACAGATATAACGGGTTTTGGACTTATGGGGCATGGATATGAAATGGCAGAAGCTTCAGGTGTCACTTTTAAATTATATAAGGATAAAATACCTTATATAAAAGAGGCAAAAGAGTATGCAGAAATAGGACTTGTACCAGCAGGAGCTTATAATAACAGAAAACATATAGAAGGTAAATTTGAGTTTAGAGATACTCCAGAATGGATGAAAGATATATTATTTGATCCTCAAACCTCGGGTGGGCTTTTAGTAACTTGTTCAAAAGAGGAAAGTTCTAAAATAATAGAGGAACTTTCAAAATTGGAATTACCGTCATCGATTATTGGCGAGGTAGTAACTAAGCAAGAAGAAGGTTATATCATAGTGGAGTAAAGAGGATGGAAATACGTGTGGGGGAATTAAAATGTTTAGAAGCATTCATACACAATTTTTAGTTATATCTATTGCCATTGTTTTTATTATATTGCTTTCTATAGGAGAAACAGTTAGTAATCAAGTAAACATACAAACTAGAAATGATTATATTAATAACTCCAATGAGCAAATGAATTTAGTGGATAATGCAATTAAAAATTTTTATAGTCAAATTGATAAAGATATAAATATGATGGCCGCAGATCCTCTAGTAATGGAAGCTGATAATACTATAACGGCTTATAATAACAATCCCAAAATGCAAATGACACCATCAAAAAACGGAGGAAGGGAACAGCAGATTTATGAACTTTTCAAACGTTATGGTGATAGTCATCCTGGCACTATGTACGTTTATTTCGGAACAGGAACGGGCTCCTATCTCCAGTGGCCTGAAACCGAGATACCAGCAAATTATAATACTTCAACAAAGAGTTGGTTTAAAACGGGGATAAGTGGTAATGGTTCAATAGTTAGAACAGCACCTTACAAGGATAGCATGACTAATACACTGATTACTAGTAACGTACGATCATTTAATGATGCAAATGGAAAATTACTAGGGGTAATAGGTATCGATGTTCAGCAATCTGTTATCAGCAACATGTTAAGTAATATGAAGATTGGTAAAACAGGCTTTTTCATGATAGTTCATAATACAGGAGTCATTCTAGCAGATGGTAGTAAGCCTCAAAATAATTTTAAGAAACTTAGTGACTTAAAAATAGGTGGTTTAAATAATATAATTGCAAAAGATAGTAAAATCTTTGAGGTAAATATTAATGGAGTTAAATATATGGTAAATCCCCATAAAGTTAATGGAACGGATTGGGTTCTAGCATCCTTTATGTCAGATAATGAGTTGTCGTCAGGTGCTAGAAATATAGAAAAAAATATATTGATAATCTCCATTGTAATTCTCCTTATAACGTTTGTATTAATTACATTTGTCTCAAAAATTATAACAACTCCCATAAAGAAATCGTCCCAACACTTAGAAGCAATTGCAAAAGGGGATTTTACGCAAAATATTGAAGCTAAGTACTTAGCAAGAAAAGATGAGATTGGCATAATTACAAATAGTATCAATGATATGAAAAATTCGTTGAGGGATTTGATAGGCAGCATAATAGATGAGTCCTTGAGTATAGAGAATGAAGTAAATGGCTCAACTAAAAATATCAATATATTATATGAAGATTTAACTGATATATCAGCCACAACAGAAGAATTAGCCGCAAATATGGAGGAAACAGCTGCATCCTCAGAAGAAATGTATGCAACTTCTCAAAATATTGAAAGAGCAGTACAGAGTATAGAAAAAGTATCCAAGAAAGATATAGAAGTAGCTACACAAATAAGCAGAAGAGCAGAAGATATCAAAATTAATGTAAACAATTCTCAAAGAAAGGCTGATGAAATTTTTGTAAATACAAAGAGACAACTCGAAGAAGCACTTAAGGATTCAAAGATTGTTCAGCAAATCAATATCTTTTCTGAATCCATTATGCAAATAGCAGAACAAACCAATTTATTGGCATTAAATGCGGCAATTGAAGCAGCTAGAGCAGGTGATTTAGGAAAAGGTTTCTCTGTGGTTGCTGATGAAATAAGAAAGTTAGCAGAAAAGTCGAAGGAAACAGTACTCAAGATTCAGGATGTAACTTCAAAGGTTACGGCTTCAGTAGATAACCTTTCTGTTAATTCCAATAGTCTATTGAACTTTATGTCTACAGATGTATATAACGATTATAAAACTATGCTTGAGGTGTCATATAAATATAATGAAGACGCAAAATTTGTTGATGAGCTTATTAATGAGTTTAGTTATGCTTCCCAGCAGCTTTCTGAATCAGTAAAGAATGTAATAGCTATTATTGATGGTGTTACTAAAGCCGCTAATGAAGGAGCAGTTAGTACTACCAGTATAGCTAATAAAGTTTCAGATGCGAATATCAAATCTAATGAAGTCATGGAAGTAGTTATTAAGTCAAAAGAAAGTGCAGAAAAACTCAAGGATGACATAAAAAGATTTAAAGTATAGATATTAAAAAGCTTGAGAAAGTTTTTTCCTTAGGCTTTTTAATGTCTATGATGGTGGAGATATAATTTTAGAATAGTTTAGAAGGTGAAGATAAAGTGGAAAAGAATCAACTGTTAAGAGATCTACCAAAGATAGATGAACTTCTAAAAGAAAATATAGTAAACAATGAACTAAATTTTACAATGAGAAAGATTGTTGTTGAGACATTAAGAGAGACTATAGATAACTATAGAGAGCTTATATTAAGCGGCAGTATAGATGAATATTCAAAAGAGAATATATTAAAAAGCTTTTTAGAACTTTTAGAAGAAAAGAAGGGTTCAAAATTTAAAAAAGTTATAAATGCTGCAGGAGTTATTATACATACTAATCTAGGGAGATCACTATTAGCTAAAAAGGCTTTAGAGAATGTTGTAAATGTGGCTGATAACTATAATAACCTGGAATATGATTTGAAAAAAGGACAAAGGGGTTCAAGGTATAGCCATGTTGAAGAACTCATTAAGAAGGTGACAGGAGCAGAAGCTGCTATGGTTGTAAATAATAATGCAGCTGCAGTTATGCTGGTGTTGAATACTTTGTGTAAGGATAAAGAAGCAATTGTATCTCGAGGGCAGTTAGTTGAAATAGGAGGTTCTTTTAGAGTGCCAGATGTTATGAGTTTTAGTGGAGCAAGGCTTGTAGAAGTTGGGACAACAAATAGAACCCATTTATATGATTATGACAATAATATAAATGAAAATACAGGTGTTTTACTAAAAGTACATACATCTAATTTTAAAATTCTAGGATTTACAGAGGATGTATCTTTAGAAGAACTAGTTAAGCTAGGGTATGAGAATAAAATGCCTGTAGTTGAAGATATAGGAAGCGGCACATTAATAGATTTTTCAAAATATGGATTTACACATGAACCTACAGTTCAGGAAAGTATTAAAAAAGGTGTAGATGTAGTCACTTTTAGTGGAGATAAGATGCTTGGGGGACCGCAGGCAGGAATAGTTATAGGTAAAAAAGTATATATAGATAAAATGAAAAAAAATCAACTTACGAGAGCATTGAGAATAGATAAAATGACACTTGCTGCATTAGAGGGAACACTTAAGTATTATTTAGATGAAAAAGAGGCTGTAGAAAATATACCTACGCTGCATATGATACTAAGCCAAAAAAGTGATCATAAAAAAAGAGCACAAAGACTTAAAAAGAAACTTCAAAGCAAAATTAAAAACTTTAAATTTGAGTTAGAAGAAGATTATTCAATAGTAGGTGGAGGTTCAATGCCTACGGAAAAAATAGATACATATATTATAAAGGTAGAAAGTGATAAGTTTTCTCCGCAAGAATTAGAAAAAAAATTAAGAGAAAATAAAACTCCTATAATAATTAGAATTTCAAATAATGAGGTTATATTAGATGTAAGAACTATTTTTGATAAAGATTTTGATATAATAGTAAATGCTTTTATTTTTTTAGATTAAAAAAGAGGTAGTAATGTATATGAAACATATTATAATTGGAACAGCAGGACATATAGACCACGGAAAGACCACTCTTATAAAAGCCTTAACTGGTAGAGAAACAGATACTCTCAGAGAGGAAAAAGAAAGAGGAATATCCATAAACCTTGGATTTACTTTCTTTGATCTGCCATCGGGTAAAAGAGCAGGAATTATAGACGTGCCAGGGCATGAAAAGTTTATTAAAAATATGTTAGCAGGAATAAGCGGCATAGATATAGTTATTTTAGTAATAGCTGCAGATGAAGGAATAATGCCCCAAACAAGAGAACATTTTGAAATTCTTCAATTATTGGACGTTAAAAGAGGTATTGTTGTCATTACAAAGTCAGATTTAGTAGATGAAGAATGGTTATCAATGGTAAAGGAAGATATAAAAAATGAATTTAAGGGGACTTTTTTAGGAAATGCTCCAATTCATTCAGTATCTTCTAAGACTGGTATTGGATTAGATGCTTTGATAGGAGATATAGACAAATTTGCAGAAGAATCAGAAGCTAAAGATATACGAGGGCATTTTAGGCTTCCGGTAGACAGGGTATTTACGATAAGTGGATTTGGAACAATAGTGACAGGAACAGTTATAAGTGGATCCATTAAGGAAGGTGAAATAATAGAAGTTTACCCAACAAAGCTTGTATCTAAAGTAAGAGGAATTCAAGTGCATGATCAGCCTGTAAAGGTTGCTGAAGCCGGACAGAGATGCGCTATAAATATAGCAAATGTAAAGGTAAGTGATATTAAAAGAGGAGATGTAATATCTGTTGAAAATTTAATGGAACCATCCTTAATGGTTGATTGTAAATTATATTATTTAAAAAGTGCATTAAAACCCTTAGAAAATAGGCAGAGAGTAAGGCTTTATCATGGAACAAGTGAGATCATATGTAGAGTTGTTATATTAAATAAAGATCAGGTGGAGCCAGGAGAAGAAGCACATGTGCAACTAAGGTTAGAAAAACCTCTAACTGCTCAAAGAAATGATAGATATGTAATACGAAGCTACTCACCTATGAATACTATAGGAGGTGGATCTATAATTGAGCCACTTGCTAAAAAAGCAAAACGATTCGATCAAGAATATATTGAAGAGTTAAAGATAAAGGAAAGTGGAAAAACTGAAAGTATATTAGAAAATACTATTAAAAATTTAAGTAAGGAATATCCAAGGATCACAGACATATTAAAATCATTAGGGAAAAATGAGGAAAATATTGAGGAAAAGCTAGGAAAACTAATAAGTGAAAATAAAATAGTGAAATTTGACAGAGGAGATAAAGCAATTTACGTTCATAGCTATTTTATTAATAAAAAAATAGCTGAAATAGTTAATATACTTGGTAAATACCATAAGGAAAACCCACTTAAATGGGGGATATCTAAAGAAGAAATAAAAAATAAAGTGTTTGGGAAATCACTGAATCAGAAAACCTATGGTCAGATGATGGATTTGCTAGTAAGTGAAAAACTATTAGTTATACATGGCAATTTTATTTCACTTCCGGAATTTAGTATAATTTATACTAAAGAGCAAAAATTAATAAGAGAACACATTATAAAATCTTTCAAAGCTAGTAAATTTTCACCTCCCAAATATAATGAACTTGAGACAAAAGAGAAGGATACTAAAAACTTTAGAATGGTATTTGATTCTATAGTGGATGAAGGTATTTTAGTAAAAGTATCAGAGGATTGTTTCTTTTTGTTAGAAGATTACAGGAAAGTTAAAGAATTAGTTATAAATATTATAACTAATAATGGAAGTATGACTTTAGCAGAACTAAGAGATGAGTTGAATACAAGCAGAAAATATGCTGAGGCACTTGCAGGACATTTTGACAGTATAAAGTTAACTAAAAGGCTAGAAGATAAGAGAGTGCTTTATTAATACTAAAGAATTATAAAAAAGCTACTTTGGTTTAGTAAACAGATTAATTATATTATAATTGTATCATAAAATGTGATACAATTAATCACATAAAGTGATAAGAAAATAGATAAAAAGTGTTGACATAATAAATGCTACATCTTATAATATTTTATGTGATTAAATATGGGAGTAGATAGGTTCTGGTGTTCCTGGCGGTCTTCAAAACCGTTCTGCCGTGCTAAGACCATGACGGGTGGGTTCGATTCCCACATATTCCCGCCATTAATAGGACATCAAGATGTTTAGTGAATTTGTAAAGTTTACTAGATGTCTTTTTATTTAGTAGAAATTTAAAACTTTTTTAATCCCGAAAACATCCATTATGTATTTTAATGTAAATGTTATGTAATAATGAAACTAATTTAAAAAAAGAACACCTTATTTTAGAAGCATGAGTATTTAAGCATTGCTTTTAAGTAAGGTGTATTTTTATGTGCTTTTATTGAAGTTTAGAATATTTTATATTTTGAATTTTAATATATGGCGTTTCATCTATAAGAAAATTATATTTAACTTAAAAAAATGTAAGTGTTATACTGTTAATAACATATTGTTACAAAAAATGGCTATTTAAGTTAAAATTTTTAAATATATTAATAGAGTATGGGATCAATTGGAAATATAGAGAGAAAGTTAGGAGATACAGCAAGATGATTAAGATTGAACATTTAAAAGTACGATTTGGTCAAGTTGATGTTCTAAAAGATATTAATATTGATATAGGTAAAGGTGAAGTTATAGCATTAATCGGTCCATCAGGTACTGGAAAATCTACATTTCTTCGTTGTCTTAATTTTTTGATCAAGCCTACACAAGGTAAAATCACAATTGATGGCTTTACTATAGACGCTAAGACTGCATCGAAAAAGGATATATATAAAATAAGGCAGAAAACAGCTATGGTTTTTCAAAATTATAATTTGTTAAAGAACAAAACTGCCTTTCAAAATATCATGGAGCCTATGATAACAGTGCAAAAGAAAAGTAAAAAAGAAGCGGAAGAAATAGCATTAGATCTAATTAAAAAAGTAGGCCTTTTGGAAAAAAAGATGCATATCCAAGAGAGATGTCAGGTGGTCAGCAGCAAAGAATAAGGAATTGCAAGAGCAATGGCTGTGAATGCAAATGTGATCCTACAAGGAATTAAGATCAACTTAGTTACATATGATAGTTCTGATTTATTATTTGAAGCTTTTCGTCAAGGAAAAGTTGATGCTATGATTTACTCTGCAGGTGAAGCGGCATATAAAATTAAAAATGGACTTCTTGATGCAAGAATGGTTGAAGAAAATGTTACAGTTGGAGCAAAAGCATATCCATTCGTAAAAGGTAATGCCAATTCAGAAAAATTAAATAAAGCTGTTACGAAGGCTATTCAGGAAATGAAGAAGGATGGTACATTATCAAAGATTTATCAAAAGTGGTATGGGCAGGACTTTAGTGAGAAACCGAAGGATGCTAAAATAGCTAATTAATCCTGCATTATAGAAAGATTAATGATGAGGAAGTGTTGTAACTTGTTAAAGTACGTTGAAAGAAAACAAACCGATAGTAAAAAATGGGATGGATTGGAGGCTATGTTTGGAGCTTCAGATCTAATGCCACTATGGGTTGCAGACATGGATTTCAAAGTAGCTGACTGTGTTATTGAAAAACTTAAAGAGTATTTAGACTTTGGCGTTTTGGGGTATTATAAAGAACCTGAGCAGTATAAGCAGGCTTTTATAGATTGGGAGCAAACTTATCACGGATACACAGTTAAGGAGGAATGGCTTCGTTATTCTCCAGGGGTTGTTCCCGCTATTAATTGGTTCATACAGTTACTTACAGAGAAGAAGGATTCTATTATTGTTTTAACACCTGTATATTATCCATTTTTAGATGCTGTAAAAAATAATGGCAGAAACCTGATAGAAAGTGATTTAATCAATGAAGGCGGGAATTACACTATTGATTTTAAAGACTTTGAAGATAAAATCATAGAAAACCATGTAAAGTTATTTATACTTTGTTCGCCACACAATCCTGTAGGCAGGGTTTGGAAAAAGGATGAACTTAAAGGTCTTATGAATATCTGCAAAAAGCATAATGTAAAGGTAATTTCAGATGAAATTCATCAGGATATTGTAATAGGTGAAAATAAGCATATACCGGTGGCTACATTAGGAGATTATGACTCTATCCTTGTTACACTTACAGCTGGAACGAAAACCTTTAATCTCGCTTCATGTAAAAATTCTTTTGTTATTATACCAGATCCTCAAATCCGAAAAGCCTTTGATACTTTTGTACAATGTATTCGTATTCCAGATGGAAATGCCTTTGGATATATTGCAGTACAAAGTGCCTATGAAAAGGGAAGAGCATGGTTAGAAGCAGTATTGCATCAAATTCAAGAAAATTATCTATATATTAGAGAAAAGTTTCATAAGGAACTTCCTCTTGCTGAAGTATCTCCTTTAGAAGGAACTTATTTGCTCTGGATTAATCTAGGTAAGTACGTAGAAGGTGATGAGCTGGAAAGTTTTATTAAAGAAAGATGTAAACTCGCTTTAGATTTTGGAGTATGGTTTGGAGGAAAACGGTTTAATCAGTATGTAAGAATGAATATTGCTACGTCAAAAGAAAATATAATTAAAGCTGTTGAACAACTTATACAAGGAATAGAGGATACATGTCATTGATAATCATGAAATAGTTATACTATCATTTTTTTGTGTAGAATGGAGGAGTAAAATTGATAGTTATAGAGAATCTTAGCAAAAGTTATGGAAAATTGAATGTTTTAGACAAAATCTCATTAACTATTAATGATGGAGAAATTTTTGGGTTAGTTGGAAGAAGTGGTGCAGGAAAATCTACATTGTTAAGGTGTATTAATGGTTTAGAGAATTTTCAAGAAGGAAATGTAATAATTGATAATGTAAAAGTTAATTCATTAGATAGAAATGAATTAAGAAAATTTAGAAAAGATATTGGAATGATTTTTCAACAGTTTTCAATTCTAGAAAGGAAAACTGTGTATGAAAATATTGCACTTCCAATGAAGTGTTGGAAATTATCAAAATTAGATATAGATAAAAAAGTTAAGGAACTTGTGGAATTAGTAGATATTAAGGACAAGCTTTATGTGAAAACTAATAATTTAAGTGGTGGTCAGAAACAGCGTGTTGCAATTGCTAGAGCTTTAGCAATGGAACCTAAAATATTACTATGTGATGAAGCAACATCAGCATTAGATCCTCGAACAACAAAAGACATATTAGCACTATTAAGGAAAATCAATGAAAAATTAAAGATCACAATAGTGTGTGTAACACATCAGATGTCAGTTGTAAGACAATTATGCACCAAATTAGCGTTATTAGAAAACGGAAAAATTGTTGAAAATGGGGATGTCCGACGAATATTTATAAATCAGTCAGATGCTTTACAAAGATTATTAGGAACTGAAAATTATGAACTAATAGAAGGATGTAATTATCAATTAATAACTACACAAGCTGATGAAAGTGATGCATTGCTGTCTAAACTGGCAATAGAGGTAAAAATTCCATTTTCTATTGTAGACGGAAAGGTAGAACATTTTAGAAAAGAAAAAATGGGAAAATTTATTATAAATTTTCAAGAACAATATGAAGAAAAATTTCTTTCATATTTTAAACAACATCATGTTATTTATAAAAAAATACATGCTAAAATGTAGAAATTTTACAATTAGAGAAAGGAAACAGTAAAATGAGGGATATACCATGGGAAGAAATTATTAATAGAATTATGTTACCTGCATGTATTGCTACATTAAAAATGCTTGTATTAGGAGCTTTATTAGGTGGCTTTTTTGGCTTTATATTGGCTATGCTTATGTATATGACAAGAAAAGATGGCATACGGCCAAATAAAACAGTTTATGCAATTTTAAATGCTTTGATTAGTGTTATACGTTCTTTTCCATTTATTATATTAATGGTTTCAATTATACCGTTGACACGCTTAATTGTGGGAAGTAGTATTGGTTGGCAAGCAGCAATTGTTCCATTAACAGTAGCTGCGACACCATTCATGGCACGTATATTTGAAAATAGTTTAAAAGAGGTAAATCCATCATTAATCGAAGCAGCAAAATCTTTTGGAGCTTCTGACATGCAAATTATTTTTAAAGTAGTTATTGTAGAAGCACTGCCATCACTTGTATCAGGTTATATCTTATCTGTAATTCAAGTATTGAATTTTACTGCTGTTGCAGGAACTATTGGTGCTGGAGGATTAGGAGCTTCTGCACTGCAATATGGTTATCAAAGCAATAATGATAAAGTAATGTATTCAATCGTTTTAGTACTTGTTGTGTGGGTTATTCTAATTCAGGTAATAGGTGATTTTGTATATAAAAAAATTAAATAAACGATTAAAAAATATATATAATAAGGGGAAAAAAATGAAAAAAAGAGTTTTAAGTGTATTATTATGTGCTGTTATGTCGGTAGTTATGTTGATGGGGTGTGGAAACAAAAGTGCTGAGAAGGATGGAAATTCAAAAGATAAAAAGACATTGAGACTAGCTTGTGTAGCCTTTAACTATGATGAGGTGAATGATCCTGTAGCAATAAACAAATTAAAAGAACTTGGTTATGATGTTAAAGTTACAGTAATGGAAGATGCAACAACAATGAATGAAGCATGTATGAAAGGTGAATTAGATGCTTCTTTGCATCAACATAAGCCATGGATGGATGCATATAATAAATCCAAGAAGCGTAATATGGTAATGTTAAAACCATACATTCATTATAATGTATTTGGCATGTACTCAAAAAAGTGGAAAAATGTAAAAGATATTCCTAACGGTGCAAAGGTTTGTTTGGCAGAAGATTCAAGTAATCAATCAAGAGGACTTTTGATGTTACAAAAATTAGGAATGATTAAAATTAAAGATGGTGTAACTGTGCCGACAACATTAGATATTGCTGAAAATCCTAAAAATCTTAAATTTACGACTGTAGATGTTGCACAGGTTATGAGTTCACTTCCAGATGTGGATATTTGTCTAAGTGCAAAGATGTTTCAAGTAAGTAATAAAGTTAGCGAAGATACAGAAATTTACACTTCAGATGATTTATATAATTTTGGAGTAGGGTTTGTAGTAAGTCCTGATAATGCAAATGCAAAATGGGCAAAGGATTTAGTTGATGCATATACAACAGCTGAAATGAAAAAAGAAATTAATAAAATATTTAAGGGATGCTATGTACCAGGTAAATAGCAAGGATAAAGGTTGAAAGTTAAAATAGTAAAACAAAAACTCGCTCAAAGCCAAGTATTTTCATTATGTTTTGTGCCTTGAGAAAAGCGGAAGGAATGAATATAAATATGAAGATAACGAAGATAGATATAATGCTTGTAGATGTAAAGTCTAATGATAATCCTGGATGGTCTCCAATTGTATGTAGAATTTATACAGATGAAGGCATATATGGTGATGGTGAAGCAGCTATGGCTTATGGTGTAGGAGCTACAGGAGCCTTTGGTATTATTCAGGATCTTTCAAAAAAAATTATTGGTATGAATCCTTTAGATAATGAAGTTATTTGGGAAAAATTATATAAATCTACATTCTGGGCACAGAATGGAGGGCCAGTAATATTTTCTGGCATATCAGCTATAGATATTGCACTTTGGGATATTAAAGGTAAATATTTTAAAATGCCTTTGTATCAGCTTTTAGGTGGGAAAATGCGTAATAAATTACGATGTTATGCAAGTCAATTACAATTTGGATGGGGAGATACAAAAGTAGCTGCAGCAAGCATTGAAGATTATGTTTTTTATGCAAAAAAGGCAGCTTCAGAAGGATATGATGCAATAAAAATAGACTTTTTCACTTTTGCTCCTGATGGGACAAGATATAACAGTGAGACAACAACAAGACTTCAATCTCCTAAATATGTAAATATGGTAATTAATCGTTTGAAAGCAGTGAGAGAAGCAGTAGGGTCGGATGTAGATATAATTATGGAAAATCATTCATATATTGATGCACAAGTAGCTGTTCAAATTGGGTCACTTGCAAAAGAATATGGAATATTATTTTTTGAAGAGCCATGTACGCCAAATCCTAAAATGAATAAGTTTGTATGTGATAAATTGAATATCCCTATTGCACAAGGTGAACGTATATATACAAGGTGGGGATATGCTCCATATTTTGAGAATAACTCAATTCAATTAATACAGCCGGATTTAGGAAATTGTGGTGGAATTACAGAAGGAAAGAAAATATGTGATTTAGCACATATCTATGATGTAGGTGTTCAGATGCATGTTTGCGCAAGTCCATTATCTACTGCAGTAGCATTGCATTTAGAAGCAGCTATTCCTAACTTTACAATTCATGAACATCATGTATATAATTTACATAAGTACAATAAGCAATTATGTATTTATGATTATCAACCTAAAGATGGATATTTCGAAGTACCTGATTTACCGGGTATTGGAAATGAATGGTCTGATTATGTGTTTAAAAATAGCACTTTAGTTACAATAAAGTAATATAACACTAGAGTGTGTGAAAACTGAATTTTAATAATCCTTTAGTACAAACATATGGTAAATATTTATTAGTAGGATTATTTTTACACTCAATTATAAATGATTATAATAAAAAAAGTTAGTATTTATCCATATACTAACTTTTCTGTTTTTATATTGTAAGGTATTTATAATTTGTTTTAGATTGTATGCTAAAAAAGACAACTCCATATAGAGCTTTAGATTAAATCCTAATGTTGTACAGCATAAAAATATTATAAATTTTTATATTGATATATATTTATTATTTAAAAGCACTTTTATAAGCTTTAAAACTATTAATTACTTCGGGGTTATCTTTAATAAATTTTAAAAAATCTTGAAAACATTTTGTTGTTTGCTTACTTACTGTATGCTCAATTTTTTCAGTTTCTTCTAAAACATTAGATTCTGAAACATCAAGTATCCTTAAAAAGCTTTCAATAATATTGTGACGATTCAATAATTCAGCTCCAAGAATCTTTCCTTTCTTCTCAAGTATTAAAATTCCATACTTTTCATATTTTAAAAGTTGTAATTCTGCTAATTTTTGTACCATTTTTGTAGCTGAAGGAGGCTGTACATTGAGTGCATGTGAAAGTTCATGAATTCTTGTAAATCCTGTATTTAAAGATAATCTATATATCATCTCAAGATAATCTTCCATGGAAGCAGTAAGATGTTTATTTTCTTTTTTCATATATTCATTAAAAGTGTAAAAATTATTTTCAGCCATATTTTCACCTACTTTCAGCTGTAGCCTTTTAATAAAGTATATGTTTGAGTAAATAAAAAATTGCTTTAATGGAACATTTTTTTTGTTATTACATAGTTTATATTAGAAAAAAAATTTAGTCTTAGCTAACAAGGTTAACTAATAATAACTATTTTATTTGTGTTCAAGATAGCTAATAAGAAGGGCGGTATTTTAATGCAGAGTGAAAAAAGTTCAATTGATGTTAGTTTAACTCAATCAGGAGATATCTCTATAAAAAAAGATATAAATAGGAGAAAAGTAATAGGTCAAAGTAAAATAAAAGAATTAACGAAATTTTTAGGACCTGCTTTTGTTGTAAGTGTAGCATATATTGACCCTGGTAATTTTGCAACTAATATCAGTGGAGGATCAAAATTTAACTATACTCTAATTTGGGTAATTTTATGGAGCAACATAATGGCTATATTCTTACAAACTATGTCTGCTAAATTAGGAATAGCTACAGGACATAATCTTCCCGAAATGTGTGCCAAGGTATTTCCTAAAGCTGTAAACTGGGTGTTTTGGATTATTGCTGAGTTAGGGGCTATGGCAACAGATTTAGCAGAATTTCTTGGAGGGACATTAGGATTATACTTATTATTTCATATACCTATGATATATGCAGGACTTCTTACAGGATTAATAACATTTATAATTTGCTATATGGAAAAGTATGGACAAAAAATGATAGAAATTATAATATCAACACTTGTTGCTGTAATCTCTGTTGCATATACAATAGAGATATTTCTTGCTAAACCAGATTGGGCTCAAGTAGGCATTCATACAATAATTCCTATGCTACCCAATGGAGAAGCTGTATTAATTGCTGTAGGAATGCTTGGAGCAACAGTTATGCCTCACGTAATATACTTACACTCACAATTAGTCCAAGATAGAAGTACTGATTTATCAGATAAAGGGAAAGTTAAGCATTTAAAAATGGAAAAAATAGATATTGTTATAGCTATGAATATAGCTTTCATTGTTAATGCTGCAATGGTAGTAGTATCTGCTGCAGTTTTTTACAGAAACGGAATGATAGTAGATACAATGGAACAGGCCCATAAATCACTGCAGCCATTAATAGGTTCTTTGTCAAGTGGTGCATTTGGAATAGCATTACTTGCGTCAGGATTATCATCTTCGGCTGTGGGAACTCTAGCAGGCCAAACTATAATGAAAGGGTTTGTTAATTTAAGCATACCTATAAATTTAAGAAGACTTATAACAATGATACCAGCTCTAATTATTATTTCACTTGGAATTAATCCAATGTATGCTCTTGTTTTGAGTCAGGTAGCACTTAGTTTTATTCTGCCATTTCCAATAATCCAAATGTTAACTATAGCTAAGCGTAAAGACTTGATGGGAATCCTAGTTAATAAAGGTTTTATACGTTTTTTAGGTGTTCTAATAACCACAATAGTAATACTACTGAATATAGTACTTTTATATTTAACTTTTACTGGCTGGGCTTAATATTTTCATAGACTTCTTTGACTCCTTTTTCACTTGAATGCTTCGGCTTTCTCAGCAGCTTCAGTTAAAATATTAGAGATACTTCCTTCAGATAAAATTACAATTTTATTTAGAGGTTGAGCTTTTTTATATTTTTTCTACTATGAAATTTATGGGGATATTAAAGGCGGTAGTAAACTTTACGTAGTATTTATTAAGATAATCTATTTTGTATACAAAATTTATAAATTACAAAAACTATACAGAATAGGAGGTGCTTTCTATGAAAATTGCTATTTTAGGTGCTGGAATGTCAGGCTTATCTTGTGCAATAACATTAGAGAAACATGGAATTATACCAACAATTTTTGAAAAAAGAAATTGTGTTGGAGATAGATTTGTTAATGCTGAAGCAATGTTTAGCCTACTAGACAGACCTATTAAAGATTCTCTGCAGTTTCTCTCTAAGAATTATGATATACATTTGAAACCAATAAGTGCTGTCAATAAATTAGTTGTCCATTCAAAAAAACAAATAGGAAGTATTGATGGAAAAATCGGATACACAAATGTTAGAGGAAGGTATGAAAATTCATATGAATGTCAATTAGAGAAACAATTAATCACAAAAATTAATTTTAATTCAACTTGTGAATATGAAGAAGTATGTAAAAATTTTGATTATGTAATATTAGCAACAGGAGATGGAGAATATGCTTCACATTTAGGAAATTACAAGTGTGATCTTACATGTACAATAAGAGGTGTAACAGTTGAAGGCAAGTTTGTTACAGATATCCCGCACGTTTGGTTTAATTATGATGTCATTCCTAAAGGATACGCATGGGCTATACCATTTTCTGAAAAAGAGGCTAACCTTGTTATTGCTTACCCTGATTATCCTGATAATATAAAACTAGATATAAATACCATATGGGAAAAATTTTATAATTTGGCTTGTAAAGATTTAAATCAAGAATTTAAGATAACAGATAAGTTTGAGATTACAAAATATATGATGGGAATATGTAATATACCTAAAATTGATAATACTTATTTTGTTGGAAATTGTTTTGGAGTCCTTTCTCCTGGATTAGGATTTGGGCAATTTGCATCAATACTTACAGGGATATATTCGGCTTATGATATATGTGGAATAGGAAAATACGAGGAGCTTGTTAAGCCTTTATTTAAAAACTATAATCACTCCCTTGTTTTAAGAAAATTCTTGGAAAGTTTAAAGGATAATGATTTGGACTTTGCAATTAAAAATTTGGATAATAAATTAATAGATAAAATTATTGATATGATATGCAGCACTGACAGTAAAGTTAATTTTCTTGAAGGAGTAACTCCATTAATGAAATTATGGAATAATTATAAAAATATAAAAGATTAATTTGTGTGTATAATTTTTAAGATGCCATACTATTTCAGAAATGAATTCTATGGCATTTTTTAATAGTATACAAAAATTACTAAAGGTAAGTCCTGTATTTTTGTACTGAATTTATTTTTTCTTTATTTTTAATACACTTTTAATATATTTTTACCTTTTATAATTGTAAATATTGGCAGTAAATAAAATATATTAAAAAAGGATGATGAAAGTGGCAGAGAAAGTCTTAGAATTAAAAAACATTTCTAAAAAGAGAGGTAAAAAGCAGGTATTAACTGATGTTAATTTTTCTATAAATAAGGGCGAGATATGTGGTTTTGTAGGCAGAAATGGGGCAGGTAAGACTACTTTGATTAAAATCATAACAAGCATGCTGTTTCCAGATGAAGGTGAAATTATAATCTGTGGAAAGAATCTCAAAACTGAAAGAGAACAAGCTTTAAAAAATATTGGATCAGTAGTAGAAACACCAGTGATGTATGGATATATGACCGGAAGACAAAATTTAAATTATATATCAAGTGTACTTGAAGATGTAACAAAAGATCAAATAGAAGATGCTGTAAAATCATCTAATTTAGGTAATAAAATTGATGAAAAGGTAAAAAAATATTCCCTGGGTATGAAACAAAGGCTGGGACTTGCAGAAGCACTAATGGGAAATATATCATTACTAATACTAGATGAGCCTACAAATGGGCTGGATCCCATGGGAGTTTTTGAACTTAAAAATACTATAAATACTTTAGCTAAAGAAAAAGGAGTAAGTGTTTTTATATCTTCCCATATCTTAAGTGAAATAGAAAATATATGTACAAAGATTGTATTTATAGATGGCGGAAAAATTATTAATATTCAGGAAATAGGTGATAGTGCAAAAGTTAGCAGTGAAAAAAATATGTTTATAAAAGCTAATTTACCCCAAAAATCATCAGAAATTATTCAAAATATACCTGATGTAAAATTATTAAAGATAGAAAATGATGGTATTTCAATTCTAATAAATACTGAGTTACATGATATTTTTGAAATACTAAAAAATTTACATGAGGCTGAAATAAATGTAGAAGGTTTCTTTGAAGTAAAGCAAAATTTAGAAGATAAATTTATAAAGATGATGGGGGAAGATAGTGATGAATAAATATATATGGCAGGAACTTAAAAGAGTTATGATTAAAAAGAAAATTGCGCTTATTGTCATTCTTATTATTACAATAGTTTTTGGATTAATGGTAATCTCAAAAATAGATACTTTAGAAGTACAGATTCAAAAAGATAAAGTTCTTCTTAACACTCTAAAGATGGACAAAACTAAAGCTGATACTGAATTTAAAAAGGCGGACATTTCTAGAGATATATTGGAAACCCAAAAAGAAATAAATGACAAAGAAGAAATGCTAAATCAAATAAATAACTATGATAAATCAAAATTAGATAAACAAATTGAAAAATTGGAAAAAGAAAATAATCCTAAAAATGAATACAAGATACTTCAATTAAAATATGAAAAAGAACACAATATAGAAAAAAGTGAGTTAACACCAAAGGGAATGTATGCAGCTATAGATATTTTACAATATTTTGTATTGCTTTTTTTGATTATTCCTATTGTGTTGTCATCTGATATAGTATCAGGGGAATATTCACCAAACACAATTAAAGCTTTAATTACTAAGCCTATTTCAAGAAAAAAGATTATAGCATCCAAGTTTATTGTTTCAGTGATTTTAAGTGCAGGCACTATAATTATAAGTACCATAATATTTATAGTGGAAGCTGGAATTCACTTAGGCTTTTCAGATTATAGATTGCCTTTTGATGTAGGTGCAAAATATGTTTTAGATAAATCACTACCCTTAAGTCCAGTGACTTCTCAAATGAAGTACGTAAGTGGAAGCAGGTCAATAATTCCTCTTTGGAGTGTAATTCTTCAACTTATATTAATTTTAATAGTTATTTCAGTAGCTATTATATCAATAATTATGTTTATATCAACTATTTGCAGGAATTCACTTATTTCATCGCTTGCAAGCTTCATACTAATTGCAGGAACGCAATTTTGGTACCTCTTTTGCTTTTCAAGTAAATATCTTGTAGCAGCTAAATATGGAGCTTTTGTAAAGTTTTTACCTACTCCATATATGGTTGATAGTTTGGGTACCTTATCCGGAGATATTTCTTTAAAACTTGCTAGTAGTATAAATGTGTTTTTTGTTTTGATTGTATGTCTTCTGTGGACTTTAGTTATGATGTTTTTAAGTATTTATGTCTTTGGAAAGAGAGATCTTGATTAGCTGTTTTCTAAATATGCATAAATAAAAAAGTGATATAATTTTGAATTGGGTGATGGTTATGAAAGAAAATATATTGATAATAGACGATGACAAAGATATACGTGAAATGCTTGTAAATTATTTTACCAAAGAAGGTTATATCATGCAAGCAGCCTGTAATGGAGAAGACGGACTTCAGATTGTAAAATCAAAACCGATTTCTTTAATACTTCTAGATGTTATGATGCCTAAAATGGACGGTTATACAATGCTCATCAAGCTCAGAGAATTTTCAAGCATACCTGTTATACTGCTCACTGCAAAAGACCAGCAAATAGACAAAATTAAAGGATTTATCGATGGTTGTGACGATTATATAGTAAAGCCCTTCGATTTTACGGAACTTTCATTAAGAATTATGGCTATACTCAGAAGAAGTAATGTTAATCATGCAGTGAAAAATCATATACTCAATGTTAAAGATATTGAAATCAATACTTTAGAACATACAGTAAAAAAAGACAACTTAGAAATAGTATTAACTCTCAAAGAATATGAAATTTTATACACATTGGCATCAAATAAAGGCAGGGTGTACTCAACCAAAATGCTTTATGAAATGCTTTGGAAAGATACATTTATGGAAAATGATAATACTGTAACTATGCATATTAGAAATTTAAGAAATAAGTTAGGTGATAGCATTAAGAAGGGCAAGTATATAAAAACTATCTGGGGAGTTGGATATAAAATTGAAAATGATATTTGAACTTATTATTGTTATAGTACTATTTTCTGTGATTATAGAATCAAAAAGAATGTTTAAGCTTAGAAGTGAATTGGTTTTTTCTGCAATTGTTTCATTGATTATAGCAGTTATATTTGCAGTTTTTCTGAAAGAATTTGTTTTGGGATCTTTTTTAAATAATTCTAAAAATACTTCGGAATACGTACATGAAAATATGATTGTTAGAATTGAACAGGACTTAAAAAATATGAATATTAACGATACTAATAAATTACAAAAATATATGGATAAAGAATTTAACATGCTATACTTTATTTTTATAGTACATAAAGATGGAAAAATAATAGCTTCAACCAACAAGGAAATTAAGAGTATAGACACACAGGAAATTATAGATGGTAAAAAGACATTCAAATTTTTGAATACACGCAGAGATAACTTAGTTAGAATAACCAGGTGTGATTATTTGAAAGATGGATGTTATCTATATTATGTATATATTGGTTATGGAAAATTAGAAAATGGAAATATTGTAGGTATAATGACATTTATAATTTTTATAATTGTTTTTTTCTTGCTCATATGGAAACGTATATCCTATATATCTAAAATAAAATCAACAGTTAGAAATATTACAGAAGGCAACTTATCCAGTCGTGTTCCATTAAAATACAAAAATGAATTAGGTGAACTTGCCGAAGACATAAACTACATGGCTTCAAAAATTGAGAAAGAAGAAAAAAGCAGAAACGAATTCATGACTAATATATCTCATGATCTGAGAACTCCATTAACTACTATCCTTGGATATATAAATATGATTAAAAATAACAAGTATGAGTCAAAAGGTGAGCTTGATAATTACGTTGACATAATGGATAAGAAAGGTATTTATTTAAAAAACATGCTTGATGATTTTTTTGAATACTCAAAGCTCTCTTCAAATGATATCATACTTGAAAAGCAGAAACTTGAGTTAAATGAACTTGCAAGACAGATAGCTGAAGAAGAGGAAGACGAATTCACACAAAAAGGATTAAGGCTTTCAATTAATCTGCCCCAGGAATCTATTTATATTAAAGCAGATCCAGGCTTATTTTTAAGGGTTGTGAATAATCTTCTAAGTAATGCACTTAAATATTCCATGGAAAATACAGTTGTTGAATTTAATATCAGCAGGGAAACTTTTAATAATGCATCTTATGCAGTGCTTTCAGTGTCGAACATTCCTAATGATCCAATCTCAAATGATGATCTGGAAAACTTCTTTGAAAGATTATATAAAAAAGACTCATCCAGACAAAAAGAAGGCAGCGGTTTAGGCCTATCTATTGTCAAAAACATAGTAAAACTTCATGGTGGATTTGTAAAAGCTTATAAGCAAGATAATAAATTAGTATTCAAAGTATATCAGCCATGTTAACGATCTAATTCATAAATCCCTTGAATCTTGAAAATGATGTATCTGTTAAAGATAAAAGAAAAAAGGGAAGTAGAATTAGCTAATATTCTCAAATAAAATAATAATCAAAGTTGCTTACTATAAAGTCCGTAATAGTATGTTGTTAAAAAGGTAAAGTTTAGGTATAATTAGGATATATTAATAGAAATATCCTAAGAGAAAGGTGTTTTATATGGATTCAATTACCATGAAGAAAATTTTTTATTGGGTATCCACAATACTTCAAGTGATTTTTTTGATTACAGCATGTGGAATACAATTTTTTTCTATGAAAAAGATGGGAATGATGCGTTATGTAGTATACATAAATCATACATGGGAAGCACAATATCCAATTGCTACATTAAAATATGCAGCAATTGCATTTTTAGTAGTATTGTGTGTTATTATACTTTTACATGCAAAAATAAAAAGAGGTAAATATATTAATAATAAAAAAGCTTTGCCAATGTTAATAATGGAAGTAATAATGACTCTCGCATTTGTAATTTTCATTTTAGCATATTCAACTGAAAGTTATCTATCCTATTATTTTATTAGTTTGATATTAGTGATTATTGTACTGATACAGGATATAAAAATTCTTGTATATTTAAAAAGATGAGATTAAAGTCACAGAAACATCTTTTGCTTAAGTTCTAAATAAAAAATGTCTGAAAGCCTTCTGGCAATCAGACATTTTTTTATTAAGTTTACTTATATTTAGCTGCTGCTTGTTCTGGTGTAATAGCCTGTACTGGATTATTTGTATCCATTTGCCATACGAACCATCCACCATCATACAATTTTACATTTTTCCATCCGTTTTCATAGCACATTAACCATGGAATACTTGCTCTCCAGCCAGTACCGCAGTAAAATGCGATTTCGTTATCCTTTGTAATTCCTTGTTCTTTCCACATTGCTACAGCTTTATTAAAATCAATAAAGGTTCCATCAGCATTGCGGTAGTCTTTTTCATCATGGCCCCATAGAGCTCCCTGTGGTTCACCTGTTCTTTTTATATAGCTGTATCCACTTTTTTTGCCTTCAAATTCATCTAAACTTCTTATACTAACCAATCTGAATTTATTATTTTTTGCCATTTCAGCCTTTACGTCCTTAGGCATAGATAAAACGTATTCTGGATGTGCCGGTATAGCAACACCAAAATCTTTTGTAGTTGCTTTTGCATTTTCTATATCTTTATTAGTTGCATATCCTGCTTTTGTCCAGGCACTTAAGCCACCATTAATTACTTTTACATTTTCAACTCCAGCCCAAAGGCATACAAATGCAATTCTGGTAGCACCTGAGTCAGCACCATAAACAATCACAGTGGTATCCTTTGTTATTCCATAATTGGCCATAACCTTTTTAATCTCGGCACCCGTTCTTATGTTCCAGTAGGTTGATTCTTCGATTTCATCTGTGTTCATATGTACTGCTCCTGGTATATGAGCTGCTTTGTAATCCTTATCATCACTAACTGGCCCCCAGGCTCCTTCGATAATTTTGTAATCTTTTGATTCTGGCTGTTTGCCATCGATTACACTTTTTACCCAATCTGCAGATACAAATACCTTTGTCTTTGCTACAACCTGAGCAGACTTATTATCTGTTGAACCGTTTGATTGACTCTTTGGCTCACTCTTAGAAGCACAGCCAGTTGCAAGCACAGCAATCATGGCAATAAAAAGAAAAATAGTATACAATTTTTTTCCCATAATATAACTCCTTCAAAATTATTTTATAATAAGACTGGCATTAATAATATACAATTTTATTATAATTACCGTAATAAATATACTTGTTATTTGAAACTTATGCAAGTAATTATAATAAAAAATTATAGCAAAATCTTAAGCTATAAGCATTACTTATAACTTAAGGCTATTTAATGGATACATGATATAATAATATAGAATTTTACAAGAATATACATACTAATCTGCAATTCGTAATATACACTGTATGTACCAAATATTCATATGTTTTTGCATAAATATTATACTTAAGAATTCCTGAAGCCACATCCTTAGGAACAACTGTTAATTTTTATGGCTGGGGTGGAAGTAAAACAACAAATGCGTGGATTGATGATTATTTAACTAAAATGTTAAAGGATAAATATGATATAACTTTAAAAAGAGTTCCTATGAATATTGAGGACATATTAAATAAGTTAATTGGAGATAAACAGGCAAATAATAAAAAAGGAACTGTTGATGTAGTTTGGATTAATGAAGAAAACTTTTATACAGCAAAACAAGCAGGAATACTTTATGGACCTTTTGCAGAAAAGTTGCCTAATTTTAATAAATACATAGATAAGAATTCAATAGAGGTAAAATCTGATTAATGAAGAAAGTAACTTTACTGATGTTATATATGGCATTATAAAAAAGAGAAGATACTTAGGAGATAAAATTCACTATATCGTTGAAGCTGAAGGAAGTGATTTCAAGGTAATATCCAATAAGCATATGAAATTTAATATAGGTGAAAATGTAAAACTTAATATAAATTTTTCAAAGGAAATTTTTTATTCAATGACTGGCAAAGAAAAATAATTATTCAAACTTTAATTTTCGTAATGGAGCTTGAAAAATGTTAATGATGGTGATGATTATGGTATCGATTATAATTCCTGTATTAAATGAAGAGAAAAATATTGAAAAAAGTTTGATTCAATTTAATAGATTAAAGGGTGATAAAGAAATTATTGTAGTAGATGGTGGGAGTAGTGACAGTACAAAACAGATTGCAGATAGATTTGCTAAGGTAGTTTTAAGTGAAAAAGGAAGAGCAAATCAGATGAATAAAGGTGCTGCAAAGGCCAGAGGAGATATACTTTGGTTTGTTCATTTAGATTCAATTGTTAATGAGGCTTCTATTGAAAAAATTCAGCTAGCTATAGATGAAAAATATGTTGGTGGAGGATTTTCATTAAAGTTTTATGATTATGATACATTGTTTATGAAGTATATATCAACGACTTCGAATCTCAGAGCTAAATATTTGGGATTGTACTTTGGTGATCAAGGGATTTTTGTTAGAAGAGATGTATTTGAAGGCGTAGGAGGATATCCTAAGCAAGAGATAATGGAAGATTGGGAGCTTTCACTTTTGATGAAAAAGATGGGAAAACTAAAACTTATTAACACGACCATAGGTACTTCAGCTAGAAGATTTAAAAATGGAGGACAATTAAAAACCCACTTATTGATGCATAAAATAAAATTGCTGTACTTATTAGGAACACCTACGGATAAACTAGCTAAAATTTATAAGGATGTGAGATAAAATAATGAATGCGCTTATACTTATGACTAGAGTGCCAATTGCAGGCATGACAAAGACACGATTAATGAAAATTTTTACAGGTACAGAATGTGCACAGTTGCAGAAATGTTTTCTTTTGGACTTGTTTAAAATGCTTAATAAGATTAGAAAAACAGTAGATATATATATAACCTACACTCCCGAAAAATCCTTTTACTTAATAGACGATATTATTCCAAGCTTTATAGATAGGTTTCCACAAGAAGGGGATGATTTAGGAGATAGGATGAATAATGCAATTGAAAAACTTTTAAATAAGGGGTATTCAAAAGTAATATTAATTGGATCGGATATACCATCTCTTCAACCTGAAGACATTAGTAAAGCTTATGAGGAGCTTGAAAATAATGATATTTGCTTGGGACCAACCAATGATGGTGGTTACTATTTAATTGGCATGAAAAAAAACTGTAAGGAGATTTTTAATAATAACTTGAAGTGGGGAAATAAGTCTGTATTTGAAGCTACTTTAGCAATAGCTAATAACTTAGGATATAATGTAGGCCTTACAACAAAGCTTAACGATATAGATGAAAAAGAAGATATGGAAGATTTTATTAAAAGAGTAAAAAGAGGAGAATTTAATAAGAAACTGTTACCTTACAATACAGTAAGTTTTATAGGAAATAAATGGGGAGATGTTCCTAGTGCTAAAAGATATATTAAATAATAAAATTTATGACTATTTAAAATACAGCAATTTAAATGAAAAACTTAATATTGGAGAAGATTATAATGTAAAATTTTTAGCTCAAGGAGAATATAATATTAATTTTACACTTGAAGGCTCTAATAAAAAGTATGTTTTTAGAGTAAATACAGGCAGTCAGCTTGGATTAGAAAACCAAATAAAATACGAGTATGAAGCTTTAAAAAATTTGGAGGCAAGCAGTGTAACACCAAAGGTTTATTATTTAGATGATAGTAAAAAAAATTTGGATTATGGAATATTAGTAATGGAATTTCTTGAAGGAAAGCCCTTACGATATGATAAAGACTTAAATTCTGCAGCAAAAATATTTGCTAAGATACATTCCATAGATACAAATGGAAATGGATTTAAGAATTTTATTGTAGAAGATAATATATTTTCTGCAAGAATAAATGAATCTCAAAAATTACTTAGAGATTTTTTTCAATCTTCTAAAATACCTTTGTATCTTAAAAATTTTTTTGATATATTTACTAACTGGGCTGAAAAAAATAGGTATGAGGAAAAATATTTTTTGGAAAATAAGTGGCATGTTATCAATAACACTGAAGTGAATTCTGGTAATTTTATAATTGGAAAGGAAAAGTCTTACCTTATAGATTGGGAGAAGCCTGTAATAAGTGATCCTTGCCAAGATTTAACACAATTTTTAGCACCAACTACTACTTTGTGGAAAACAGATTGTATATTAAAAGAAGAAGAAAAAGAAGAATTTTTTAAAGTATATATAAGTAATTTAAAAGATAATAGTATAAGAGAAAGGGTGAAACTATATACTCCATTTCTTTATTTAAGAGCACTATCTTGGTGTGCATATGCATATTTGGAATACCAAAAGGAAGATAAGGAAATTAAAAATATGGATACTTATAATAAAATAAAAGAATATTTAGATTTGGATTTTATGAAAGACTTATTAAAAAATTATTTTTAACTAAAGCGGGAATAAATTTTAATAATATAGAGTGTATATTAAAATAGATATAAACTCAGGGAGGCCATATGAATAACTTTACATATTCAGATGATTTTAATAATAAAGCCAAAGAGTTTTCAGAAAGCTGTATTAACTGTAAGGCTTGCGTTAAAGAATGTGAAATGCTAAGCAATTTTAAAATTAATCCTAAGGAGTTTTTTGATATAGATACAAATATAGTAAATACTGATCCTAATATTCCATATTCTTGTAATACTTGTGGTACTTGTACTAAGGTATGTCCAAAAGGATTAAAGCTTGAAGAATTATTTGTTGATATGAGAAAAGAACATATAAGGCATAATGAAGGAATATCCCCAATGAAAGGACATAAAAGTATAGAATTTCATCAAGCCTTTAGCTTTTCTAAAATGTTTAATACTTCTGTACCAGATATAAAGGCAGGGTATACAAAAAGGGTATTTATTCCAGGCTGCAGCTTATCATCATATAGGCCGGAACTTGTAGGAAAAACCTTAGAATATTTGCAGGAAAAACTTCCTGGAACAGGTGCAATATTAAAATGTTGTGGTAAACCAACATTATCATTAGGACAAGAAGAAAAGTTTTATAAGAGATATTCAGAACTTCAGAAGGAGATTGATAAGCTTGGTGCTGAAGAAGTAATAACTGCTTGTGAAAATTGTTATATTACAATGTCTCAATTTAGTCCTAAACAAAAAGTAAGATCTCTATGGACTGTTATTCCTGAACTAGGACTATATGATGAAATGAAAGGAAAAGGTAAAAATAGTAATATTACTTTTAGTGTTCATGATGCATGTCCTACAAGAAATAATTCAGATATACATGAGGGTGTAAGGTGGATTATAAATGAATTAGGATATAAATTTGAAGAAACAGAGTATTCTAGAGAAAATACTAAATGTTGTGGTTTTGGAGGAATGGTTGTACCTGCCAATCCCAAACTTTCCCAAGAAGTGATAAAGAAAAGAGCAGAAAATTTAGGGGATTATGTAATAACATATTGTGCAAGCTGCAGGGAAGCTATGGCTATTGGTGGAAAAAAATCTTTTCACATACTGGATTTAATGTTTGATGATAGTTATAGTACTAATTCAAATATACCAATTTTGAAGAAAAGTTTTTTGCAGAATTGGACATCAAGATATAAATGCAAACAAATTTTGAAACACAAAGGAAATTAATCTTGGAGTTATTTTAACTATAATTTTTATTTATAGTTGGACAAGTGTATATAAGCTTTTTATATTTGAAAGAAATAGAACTTTTCTGTAGAATAAAGCTGGGTAATTAGATAGGAGGATTAATGATGCACAAAATTAGTAAAAAATATATTAGCATAGTTTTAATGGCTATAATAATTGTTTTAGTAATGTATTTGTGTAAATCATCAAGAGCATTGGAAAATTGCACTCCACAGAGTATGAAAAATTATATTAGTTCTTTTGGAATGCTTGCTCCTATTATCTACATAATTATGTTTACTATAATTCCTCTGACACTGTTTCCAGACGCAGTTTTAGCGATAGCAGGGGGGATGATTTTTGGTGTAGGTATAGGAACGCTTTATACTATTATTGGAGCTGTATGTGGAGGAACGATATCATTTTTTATTTCAAAAATATTTGGAAGAGGATTGGTTGAAAAGCTTATCAAAGGTAAAGCAGAATGGTTTGAAGATGGTATTGAAAAGAAAGGTTTTTTATTTATACTTATATTAAGACTTGTACCTTTGGTTCCTTTTGATGTAATAAGTTATGGTGCAGGGCTTTCGAAGATAAAGTATAAAGATTTTGCACTTGCTACCTTTGTTGGTATAATTCCGGGAGTTTGGGTGTATGCAAATTTAGGAGATAAGTCAGGAAACATATTCTCACTAGAATTCTTTGGAGCAGTATTAATATTAGTATTGCTTATGATATTTTCCTACTTTATGAAAAAGAAAATATCAGTTAAAGGGTTAAAGAGTAAAGTAAACGATTAAAATTGGTAAATATCAATGAGAAATAATTCTAAGTTAATTAAGTAGAATAAGTAAGCATATTAAAGAAATTTAAGAATTATAAGAGGGGGAACAAAAAATGAAAAAAATTATATCAATTGCTGCTTCAATATTGCTTCTCGGAATGGTGTTAGCAGGATGTTCAAATAAACAGCAGCAGTCACAACAAAGTAAACCATCAGTAAAGGAAGAAACGATGACTGTTAATAAAGACAAGAAGGAAGTAAAAATGCAGGCAGAAGTAAATGGAAAGTACTTTACAGAAGGTACAAGACATGCAGTAGTATATAAAGGTGGTAAAAATGGAGAAAAATCTATACTAAGAGGATTAGCTGATGAGAAAAAATTCTATGAAGCAATGATGTCACTAGGAGCAAAGCCAGGAAACAATTTAACTGCTGAAGATATGAAAAAAGGAGCAAAGAGCATAGAAGGTTCAAAGGTTAACGTTTTTGTTACATGGGATGGTCTTGGAAAAGAGATACCATTTGGCGATGTAATCAAATCAACTGATTATAAGGGTAATGATTTACCATTAAGATCAATGGATTTTAGATTTGGTGGAAATATTGATAGAGCAAATAAAAATAACACAGGATGTGTGCTATGTCTAGACAGTTGTGCTACAGGAATTGTAAGTAATGCATCTTATAAAGCAGGTGAAGTTGAAGCTTTAAAAAATGTGAAATTTTATGGTAAAAAGGATGTACTTCCTAAAGATGGAACCAAGGTAACTGTAATATTTAGACTAGCTGAGTAATGTTAATTAGAGGGGTACGGAAGAATACTTCCGTATCCTTTATTTTAGGAGGAAGCAATATGAAAATCTTTAGATTACTATATAATAGTTTCATATGGGGTATGCTTATTTCTATTTTAGCTTTTCAAAATGAATGGCTTGAAATGAGAATAAATACAGGTATTTTTATTCCTATAACCATGTTATTAAGTTTAATTGTTGCAATGTTAATTAAAAGATTTAAATTACGTATATTACAATTGAATTTAATTAGTACAACTTTAAATGTTTTAGTTTGTACTACTATATCCATAATAGTTTTAGGTAAGGAAAGAATACAAGTTGTTCCTGCAGCTATTATAAGGGAAGGAATAAAAGAATCTAATATAAATTTTTTTAGTATAAATATAGCATTGCTAGTTTTTTTAATAGGTGGACTTATTTTATGTTTTTTTGAGAGAGGTGGAATTAAATTGAAAAATGTATTTAAAGGAAATATAAAAAAATTTCTCTGCATTTTTATAGTTGTTTGCTTATATGTTTTTGTGCCACCAATAAAATCTAATGTAAATCAAGCAATTTCCGTATTGAAAAATGTAGATGTTAAAGCAGCAAGGGAATATATACTTAGCTTTGGAATTTGGGCACCAGTTGTTTCTTTTTTACTAATGATATTACAATCTGTAATTGCACCGCTTCCAGCATTTATAATAACCTTTGCTAATGCAGGACTTTTTGGATGGGTTAAAGGAGCGATGTTATCATGGTCAAGTGCTATGGCAGGAGCTGCATTATGTTATTATATTGCAAGAATTTTAGGAAGAGATGTAGTGGAAAAGCTTACAAGTAGAACAGCTTTAAAAAAGATTGATGAGTTTTTTGAAAGATACGGTAAATATGCAATTTTAATTGCTAGACTACTACCTTTCATATCTTTTGATATAGTTAGTTATGCTGCAGGTTTAACATCTATGAGCTTTTGGTCATTCTTTGTGGCAACAGGTATAGGACAGCTTCCTGCAACTATTATATATTCTTATATAGGAGGAATGTTAACAGGTACAGTAAAAACATTTGTAATTGGTCTTTTAATGTTATTTGCATTAAGTACATTAATTGTTTTGGTTAAAAAAATGTGGAATGATAAGAAAAAAGATAATGATAAAATTAAAGAAATTTAAAATCAATGAATTTTACTTAATTGAAATATTAACATAGTTAGTCGTCAGATAAAATTATTATTAAGGGTAAACTGTTTTTATAAAACATAATTAGACCTTCCTTGCCCGGACTTAGAACCGGAATAACGGTGAGAACAAAACTTGCAAGCATAGTACAGGGTGGAAGTTTGTTTCCACTTTTAGCAAATATGTATCTACACTACACTCTTTATTTATGGTTTGCAAAAGTATTATCAAAACGCTGTAAAGGTGAATGCTATATTACAAGATATGCTGATGATAGTATAGAAAAAAATAGAAATCTTCCACTAAGTATAATATGGCAAAACTACTAGAACATTACCCATTAGTAAATCCCAAGCCATATTCTTTAATAAATCTAAATCCTATCTTTGTGTGAATAGCTTCATATGGGGAGCCGGATGCCTTAATTGGGAACGTCTGGTTCTGAAAGGGGCGGTATCTGTGAAGATTACCGTCTACTTATCTAAAATAGAATAGATGGGATAAAATTTTATCTTTCATTTAGTGAAATCTTAAATAAAAGAGCTTAACCTGGGGACTGTGTCACCAAACCACTGAGGTTTATCGCTTTTTGTTCCCCCAGAAACGGATAGTTTAAAACCATCTGTTTCTGTAAAGAACACCAATGGGTGCTCAGGTTGCTCCTCAGCATTGCCTTATCCTTTAGCAAAATTATCATTACCTTTTTTCTTAAAAACTTCATCCCATGTTTTTTCTGCATATGGTATAAAATCTTCTGCTGATTTTGTTATTTTTTTATGAAATTCATTGTCGTGAAGCATTTTTTCTGCTCCAGAATCGTCAGGCTTTGCTCCAACCTCATTACATACATTAATTATAACATTCGTGTTATCTATCATCATGCATGGTCTTAACATATTTTTATTATAAGGCTGTATTGACCTTAGCTTTTTGAAAAAAGGATCCCTAAAAGCATCAATTAAATGCCTACCCTTTAAGTTAACTGTTGAAAAGTGAGAAAATATACAAGGTTCAACATCCTCTTTTGAATTAACATGAAAATAATATTTACCTGCTATACACCCACCTACATATGGGGCATCATTAAAGAAATCTAAAGTAAAATATGGTTTATTAGCTCTTATTTCTCTAGCTCTTTTTCCAAGGTAATCTCTCTGTTCTGCTGTAAGCATCATATTAAAATCTTCATCTTCGCCATTAACAGGCATGAATAAAAAGTACCAGCTCATTTTAGAACCTTTTTCAATTAGCATATCTGTGAATTCATTACTGAGTACGGTGTTTATATTAGTTCTTGTAACTGCTGAAGATACTCCGAATAATATACCCCTTTCATGGAGCATGTCCATAGCCTTTAAAACTTTTTGGTATGTTCCTTTTCCTCTACGGGCATCAGTATCATTTTCAAATCCTTCAATTGAAAGCATAGGTATTACGTTACCGCATTTCTTGATTCTATCTGCAATTTTTTCATTGAGTAAAAGTCCACTAGTAAATGGTGTAAACATTACATCGTCATATTTTTCATATATGTCCAAAAGATAATCATTGAAGAAAGGCTCGCCACCTAGAATAATAATATAATAAATTCCAAGATCTCTTGCTTCTCCTATAATCCTATCAACTTCTTCCGGTGGAATATCATCTTTTTTACTGTAGCTTGAAGCATAGCATCCTTTACAGTGAAGTGGACACCTCATAGATGGACTTAAAAGCATGACAAAGGGTATTTTAGTATCATCTTCATCCATGTATTTTTGTCTCTTAGGACCAGCATACCAATTTGCATTTGCAAAGAAGTTAGTAAAAAATTTCTTTAAGCATTTTGTATCTGTATTTTTTAAAATATCCTGGATAAATTCATGTTTGGATTTATCGTTGTTGTAGTAATTCTCAACAAACTCAATCTGAGCTAATGCAGATTTATCTTTTGTCAGCATTTTAATAGCTGCAAATATCTTATTTACATTTTCTCCTGGGTTTTTATCAAGATAATTAATGACTTTGTTTACAATAGCTTGTTTAGTGTTTTTTTCTAAAGTATTTTTTATTTTCATATAAGATTCCTCCCAGCAAATTTTTAAAATTTTTTTGCCTATATCACCATAAAATTTATAGTATATTATATAGATACTATAAATTAAAATTGAATTAAAGAATATAAATCATCTTTATTTTCCTGAGTTATTCCAATATATCTAAGAGTGATCTTTTTTGATGAATGATTAAATGTATCCATAATAAGGCTGATATTGTATCTGTTTGCCTTATAAGTCCAGTATCCCCATGTTTTCCTTAAGCTGTGAGTCCCAAAATTTTTTATATGCAGACTTACAGCTGTAGCTTTTAGAATTCTATAAGCTTGTGTCACACTTATGGGTTTATTTAAGCCTTTTCTGCTCTGGAAAATATAAAAAGTTTGTCCAAGATTATTATGCTCTATATAGGCATTTAGAGCTTTTTTAAGGCTGCTATTTAATTTGATTTTCTTTTTTTGAATCACAAGATCGTCCTTGAAACTAAGATAGGAAGTCATTAGATCTTGTACTCTAACTTTAATCACATCACTAATCCTTAATCCCGTGTTTAATTGAAATTTTGCTAACAGCCAGTCTCTTTCACTTTTATTTTTTAAATGCATGAGCAATGCGTCTATCTTGTTTTTATCTCTAATTGGATCCACAACCATCACTTTTTCCTCCTGAAAGTTATGTATTGTTTTTTATATTATACCATAAAAACAATACATTGGAACAAAAAATAATATAAAAATTTACAGGTAGTTACATAGAAATAATCCATTTCCTGATACCAGCCATGACCATCGACACAAATAAATATCTGCCCACTACCATGATGGATATGTCAGTTATTATGACATCCTGGTTCAAATGTAACATTACAGATAATCACTTCCTTACTATTCAAAAGACTTAAATAGTTTTCCCTAAAGGATAACGTATTCTAAGTGCTAAAGACACTAAGAATACTGCTAATAAGGTTCAGCTGGAGAAAGTCATCTTTATAAGCAAACTCCATCTGAACCTAAGAATCACTTGATAGTAATCAACTCATATTCACGGCTGCCAAGACCTATTTTTTCTGCATGGGCGAGGCAGGTACGCCACTCCGATTCTGGTGTGGAGTTGGTAAAGTGGTCATGATGATCCTTAAAGTTAGGTTTTGACATATTGTCTGATAATTGGCTGTTTGGCAGCGGTGTAGCTGACATACAGGCATCCACACAGGCCTGATCCAGTGCTAGTGGATCGAAGGAAGCGAACATGCCTAGATTTGGTAGGATCGGAGTATCATTTTCGCTGTGGCAGTCACAGTTAGGTGAAACATCTATCACAAGGGAAATGTGAAAGCAAGGGCGGCCATCTACTACCGCTTTGGTGTATTCCGCCATGCGGCAATTCAATTCCTTATTGGCTGCCCAGTTTGTAAATGCGATAGCGCCAAAATTACATGCACCTAAGCAGCGTCCGCAGCCTACACAATTTTCTGTATTGATAGTCATTTTCTTTTTTACATCATCAAACATCAAACCATTATTGGCACATTCTCTTTGGCATCTGCGGCATCCTTTACACTTCTCCTGTATGATATGAGGTTTACCATTAATGTGTTGATCTTTTTTTCCAGCACGAGATCCGCAGCCCATACCAATGTTTTTGATGGTACCACCGAAACCGGCTGCTTCATGACCTTTGAAGTGAGTCAGGCTGATAAGTATGTCAGCATCCATAATTGCATGACCGATTTTTGCCTCTTTTATATATTCACCACCTATTACCGGTACTGTGATATCATCGGTACCCTTTAGACCATCACCAATGATAACAGGACAGCCTACTGTAAGAGGAGTAAAGCCGTTTTCCCATGCACATTCCAGGTGCTCAAGGGCATTCTTGCGGCTGCCAGGGTACAAGGTATTACAGTCAGTTAAGAATGGCTTTCCGCCAAGTTCTTTAACAACGTCGGCTACAGCCTTTGCATAATTTGGACGCAGAAAGCCTAAGTTGCCTAGTTCACCGAAGTGCATTTTGATGGCAACGAACTTGTTATCCATGTCGATTTGTTCGATATCTGCTTTTTTAATCAACTTTTTTAACTTGGTTGGAAGACCTTCTCCAAGTTTTGTACGAAAATCTGTAAAATATACCTTTGATTTTTTCATTATAATCACTCCCATTTTAAAAAGTATTGATTGATTTTATGTATTCTTTGCGGTGGAATCACCTATATCTTCCTTTTCTCAATTCTAAATTTACTATATCATATTTATTGTAGTGGATAAAGTTAGTTCTAGGTCAAGAAATTTTTTATAAATTTAAAGTTTGTAATGAAAAAGACAGAGAACAATACTTTGAAGATCGAGTAATACGGTGTAACATATGACTAATGCTAGTTAATACAGAATAGTAAAATGTTATGAGATAAAATTATTTGTATAGCACGCATATTACAGAAATAGAAGGTGAATTATAAATGGTGGTAAAACCTATAGAAACAGAAGTATTATATGTTAAAGATTTAAATGCTAATTACCAGAACATTGTAAAAGGTGCAGAATATCTAAAAAAGGGGGAAGTTGTTGCGATTCCAACGGAAACTGTGTATGGATTAGCTGCAGATGCATTTAATGAAAATGCAGTAAAAAAGATATTTGAAGTTAAAGGAAGGCCACAAGACAATCCATTATTGGTACATATATATAAACTAGAACAAGTTTATGGTATATGTAAAGATATTCATAAAGGTGCAGAGAAAGTATTTGATGCTTTCTGGCCGGGATCAGTAACTTTGATTTTTAATAAAAAAGATTGTATTTCAGATACAGTTAGTGCAGGAATGAAAACTGTGGGAGTTAGATTCCCAAAAAGTGAAATAGCAAGAGCTATAATTAAAGAAAGCGGGACTCTACTAGTAGCCCCATCTGCAAATTTATCAGGGAAACCGTCGACTACCAGTGCTGAGCATTGTTATAATGACTTAAATGGAAAAATCCCTTGTATTTTGGACGGAGGTCCATGTTCAATTGGATTAGAGTCAACAATTATAGACATGTCGACTCCAGATCCAGTACTTCTAAGACCTGGGGCCATAAGCTTGGATGATATACGTAAGGTAATTCCTAATCTTGTATATAAAAAGAATTTATTAAGTGTTAAAGAAAATGCAAATGAAGAAAATGCTGTAATTTGTTTTCAGGAATTTTTAAAAGATTTTAAAAATTATGAGCATGTATATAGCTTAGGAAGCTTTAAAACGTTAAATGTAGCAGCACAAAAGACATTTGATTTGCTTAGAGAATGTGATAAATTGAATGTAAGTCATATTTATGTGCAAGCACCTAAAGACAGTGGCTTAGGAAATTCTATAATAAATAGATTAGAAAAAGCAAGTGCAGGGGATGTTATTAATATATAAATTAACTATAAAAATTAAATAATTGATGGGATAGTCAGCCATGTCATGTACTGAAAAGTATGCACTATATAAGGGAAATTTGTGAGTATAGTAGTTATATATAAATAGATCATATGATAGGATTAATATCTATCATATGATCTATTTAGTAAACAAAATTAAGAAGAATACGAAGTAATACAACCGCACATTAAGTTAAATCACTTTTATGGTAAAACTGCATTTGGATAAATTATTTTCATTAAAGTATCAGGATAATAGATAGAAAAGAACAATTCCACTTTACCGTTCACAGATATACCAGCCATCCGTAGACTATAATAGTATAGTGCCATAGCTGAGACTAATGCATTGAGCACTATAAATACTACAATGCACCACGTAAGTACTTCCCCTAACACCCTTGGGATTTTACCAATATATTTACTCACGAATGGATAAATCATCTTCAACCATACAATAGCAAGCAGTCCCCAGAACAGACAGTAAAGCAGATTTATCCTGCCATCCAGATTAAAAGGCATGTCACTATAATCCCAAAAACGGGCACCCAATACCTTTTCTGTAAACACACTGCACGAATATTCATAGGTGCCACCTAGGAAGAAGCCACCCAGAAAGATATATATGTCATTTTTATCAATCAATCTATGAAGCATTACTGTGGCAATTATTCCACCCAATCCCCAAACCACACTGAAAGGTCCATATATTAGACTACTGCGGCTCATCAACTTACCGGACTTTACCCAGACAAATGCGGTTTCAATCAAATCCCCTGCCAGTGCACTGATAAAAAACATCCATACCAGTTTTTCAAAACAAATGCCTTCCGCAAATTTTTTTTGATCTATCGCTTTAACATCAATGAGCTTCAGTTTGGCATTTTCCAGCTCAGGGAATGCTTCGTGAATACGCTTTTGCAACCTTGCAAAAAAACGTTGTCCCATAATCTTCTTTGTATTACTCAAACCTTCTGTTACCTTTAGTTCTAATCTACTTTGTTTACGAATATGGAATGCTGCCACGAATGAGGCAACAACGTCAACCATCAGTAAAACAAAGATTATCCAGAGAATAATGCAGAATAACAAATGTGGAATCATCTGGCTTACCGTATAGACCAATGGTTGCAGTAGAGAAATAACCAGCACGGAAACGCCACTATATGCGAAGGCAAAAGTAATGTAGAACCTTGGACTATCATAATTCCACAGGCGTCTGCCGATTATCCGTTTCAGTAACCCTCCATCAATATACTCCACCACAGTAGCCAGAACGGCATTCCCGACAAACAATGCAAAAGGATTGGCATTCGCCGCCTCTAAAAATTGCAGACTAAGTATAATACTTAACCCATAGACCGGGCACAGTGGCCCATTCAGCATCCCTCGATTAACAAAATCACCTTTTCGTAAGCTTACAATTAAGACTTCTACTACCCATCCTAAAAAAGAATAAATCAGAAAAAAAGCAAAAAGCTCATATCCCGTATAATGCATATTCTGTTTCCTTTCTATAATTTATAATTTTCAAACCTTAAATTTATTACAACTTACCTTTGCGAATCAACGTATAAGTGAATTATATCATTTTATACAATATGTAACTATTATTAATACTCTCAAACTTGGAGATTGTCTAAAGATGTTATTTAACCTATATCATTATTTATAATATAGGTTAATTGGAAAGATAATTTACAATATGAATTAATAAAGCAAATATATAAATAATAAGTATTATAATTTATTATTTAGTTTAAGTAGTAATGAGAGCAGGTGGTTATTATATCGAACTTAATGAAATTTAGTACAAATAGTAATATATTTCATAAAGGATTTGAAATTGGAATATTAATAAAGTTTATTGATGGTTTTTTAGAAATTACAGGTGGAATTTTATTACTTTTTTTAAATCCAAGTAGATTAAGTGGTTTAGTTGTTTTGTTAACACAACATGAGTTATCAGAGGACCCAAGAGATGTTATTGCAAATTTTATGATAAAGGCAAGTTCAAAATTTACTATAAGTACACAATATTTTGGAGTGTTTTATTTGATTTCTCATGGAATAGTCAAATTAATTCTTATAATATTTCTATGGAAAAGAAAGTCTTGGGCTTATCCACTTACTATAATATCATTGATTTTGTTTATAATCTACCAAATTTATAGATATATACTTCATCCTTCAAGTTGGCTAATAATACTAACTGTTTTTGATATTATAATGATAATATTAACTTTTATAGAATATAGAAGAATAAAAAATTTTGACTTATTAAAATAATTAAGTATAATTTAGTTATACAAATCATACTTATCATACAATCTTAATAATGAAAAGAGGAAATAATATGAAGCACCCAAAAGACAAGTATGCGTGGACAGTAAAAATCGGTGAAAAAGGGCAATTTGTTATTCCAAAAGAAGCTAGAGACATTTTTGACATCAAACCTGGTGATACTATTATAGTTCTTGCTGATAAGAAGAAAGGTATTGCTATACCTCCAAAGTCACTTTTTGCTAAATTAACCGAAACAATTTTCGATGGAGATATTTCTGAAAGAGAAGGTGATAAGGAATGAGTGTACTTGAAGTAAAAAATCTATGTAAGAAATATCCTGCTTTTGAACTGAAAAATTACAGGATTTATAGGCAGAAATGGAGCAGGTAAATCTACAACATTAAAATCATTGGTTAATTTTGTACATCCCGATAATGGAAAAATTTTATTTTTTGATAATAATTTTAATGGCTTCATATTAGTATATTAAAAGTTACTTTTTAAATTATAGGGGAGGTTATATAATGTTTGAAGAAACAGTATTGGAAAGCAAAAATGCATGGGATGAAAACGCAGATTTTTGGGATGAAAGGATGGGAGATAACTCTAATTATTTTCATTGTTGTATTGTAAGACCGGGGGTTGAGGAACTACTTGAAGTAAATAAGAATGATTATGTACTTGATGTTGCTTGTGGAACAGGTAATTTTTCACAAAGAATGGCTGAAAAAGGTGCGAAAGTAGTTGCTTTTGATTTTAGTAGTAAATTAATAGAGCATGCGAAAAGGCGTAGAAAAAGTTATTTAAATAATAAAGAAATTCCTGTTATTATAATTGTAAGGGCAAGAAAGAGATAAATTAGAAAGGAAATAAATCAAATGATACGTTTGCTTCAAGAAGAAGATATAGAAATTGTTTGTAAAATTGTGAATGATAATTGGAGGTCTGTATATGATGGCTATGTAAATGAACAATTGCTCAATGATAATGGCTGTTTTGATAGGAAAAAGAGATTAAAAGTAGACTTTTTATCTGGTAGATTATCAAACTATGTTTATGAATGTAATGGGCATATTGTGGCACTATTATCTATTGGAGATACAGTTGACAATGATAAAATAGGAGCTTTTGAAGTTTGGCGTATTTATATTTCACAAGCTTATCAAAATCGAGGAATTGGGAGCCAATTACTTAACTTTGCAGAGCAACAGGCGTTTAAATATGGTTATAAAGAAATTGTGATATGGGCTTTTAAGGGAAATAGTAGAGCTATTTTATTTTATAAAAAACATGGATACATAAAAGATAAAGAAGAATATTTTGGAGAGCCATATTTAACTTATGCTGTTAGATTTAATAAAAAATTGAATAAATAAGTTCAAAATTAAAATATCGACTAATATACTTTTTTTATTAAACTTCACTTTATAACATCTCTTTTCCTTATAAGTAAAAATAACTAAAGATCCGTATTATAAAAACTTTGAGAGTTCCTTATGAATACGAAGTAGTGTGTCTACATCTTCTGCGGATATTTTTTCTAGTGCGGAAATCATAGCATTGTACGATGCAGGAGTTTGAATTGACTTTTTTGATATTTCCTTGCCTTGACCAGTTAAAATCAGGTTAATTTTTTGCCTATCATCTTCAGATGGTTTAAGTTCGACTAAACCTAAATTAACAAGTTCATCAAGGCTAACACTTGCTGTGTTTTTAGAAATGAGTAAATTCTCTGTTATTTCTTTAAAGGTTATTAATGGAGAAGAATATATGGTATTTAAAATTCCTAATTGTTGCAATGTTAAACCTAAACTTTCTGCATTTTGCTGTGTGAATTTTGCTAGAGTTTTGCTAATGGACATAAATGATTGAACTACCTCTATGGCCTTTTTTGCCTTTAAATCATTATAATCCATAAAAACACCTCCTTATTAATATAATTTAGCATTGAACAATTCTATTATGAACTATATTAAATTATTTATAAAATACTGTCAAGTTATATTTTAGTAAATATATATATATGTGATTGATTTTCAAAAATGTCTCAACCTATAAATAAATAGAGTAAAGAAAAATTCTCCATTTGGGTAAGATATTTTACTTTTCTGTCACTTTTTCTTTCCATTTAGTTTCCTCTTTTCGAGATAATTGTACATTATAAATATTTTGTATAATAAATTATAACATAATATTGAGTAAAATCCAATTATTATAAGAAGAATATCAAAGTAATGTTATAATTTACAATAAAATGGGATAAAGAGTGTAATTATTTTCAATTTATGAAATTAAATTAAATGGGTAATAAATGAGTATAAAATCATCATTTTTAGAACAAAATATTTATTTCGTCCTAAATAATAATGTATATAAAAAATAAGTTAAAATGTGTAAAATACTCTTATAATATTCTTTATTAACAGGGTGGAATTTCCAAGTTTTGAGGTGTTGCCCTATAAATAATTATTTATTTATTACAAGACATTTACTTAATAGTATATTTCTTTTCATTTCATTTTTTTTTATATGGAGTCAATTTTTTAAAAATAAAGAACATTTATTAAACCCATCGTCTCCTGTAAGGATAAGGGTGTTATATGGAATTACTTCAGGAGTTTTAGGTGGGTTTTTGATACCTTTTATTATGGAAGATAAAGGTTACATACCGGTAGATTTTCAAAATTTTGCTATACTTATTTCAGCAATAAACGGCGGCTTCTTATGTTCATTTATTACAGGGGTAGTAATTTCTTTTTTTTCAATAGTATTTGGATTAATAAGTTATGAAACATTACTTATATCCATTACAATATTAAGTATAAGTATTAGCTGTGGGATTATTTCTAAATGCAGTGTACAGAAAACAAAAAAATGGCTATGCATGATTATCAGCAGCTTGATTTTCGATTTTCTTTTTATGAATATAGTATCGTCAACTGTAAAAATCAATAATACAATTTACAAATTTTTTATTATATATTCAATTTTAACAATTATATTTGGATTTATAATATATTATATTTGCGAGTATATAGATAAATCAAGTTTGTTATTTATGAAGTTTAAGGAAGATTCCTGCACAGACTTTTTAACTGGGCTTAATAATGTTAGAAATTTCAACAACTTGTTTAATGATTTATCTAAGAGGGCAGTTGAAAGAAAAGAAAGGCTTTCACTTATTATGATAGATATTGATTGGTTTAAAAAGATTAATGATACATATGGTCATCCTTCAGGTGATGAAGTGCTAAAACAAATTGCTCTAATACTTAAAAGAGCATGCAGATCTTTTAATATAATTTCAAGAAACGGTGGAGAAGAGTTTTCAATATTATTAATAGACTGTCCTAATAAACAAGCTATAGAAATTGCTGAACGAATAAGGAAAGCGATAGAAAAGCATGAGTTTATACTATCTACGGGTAAAAAAATTAATATTTCTGTATCTATTGGGGTTACAACTTATCCTGATATTGTAAATAATGTTAAACAAATTATAGAAAGTGCAGATATTGCTCTATATGAAGCAAAGCATACGGGTAGAAATAAGGTAATTCCATATTATTGATTTTTTATATATAAAACAGGAAAGCTATGATTAAAGTTTAGAATATATTTTTACGTATTAGAAAATAATATTAAAAGTTATAATAGGTTAATATTATTTGAAAGTCATAAAAGGAGAAAATATGAAATTTAAAAAAGATATAATTACAAAGATAATATGTACAGCTATAATTTTGGTTATTAACATAATTGTGTTTACTGGAGCAGCAAAGGCTTTTAAAAGTGGGTGAAGTATCTGAAAATGAAGCCAAAAACATACTGAAAAATAGCAGAAGATTACAAAATGAAAAAAAATATTCAAAAGCTATAGAAGGATATAATATAGTTTTAGGAAATAAAAATATGCCTAAAAGTATTATAAACGAAGCAAAAATATGTAAGCTGCTGGCAGAGAGAAAGGTGCCTGTTTTGGATAAATATTCTTTCCTCCCGGAGTATATGAATATTGGCAAAAATGGTGTGGACTATTATAAAAGCAATAAGTGCAATTACACATTATATGAAGAATATGATCCTGTAAAAAAATATTTTAATTATCAGCCGGATTGGGCTTATCTTGAGTCTCCTAGCTTTAAATATGATAAAAACGGCATACCCATGGTAAAATACAATGGCAAATTTTATTATAATGCAGTTACTATATGCCAATATGCACTTTATTTATATGATGGGTATATGGATACTGGGGTTAATAAAGATAAATTTTTAAATACAGCGGATTTTCTAATAAAGAGTATAAAAAAGGATGGATCTCTAAGATATGAGTTTAAATTTGGATATTATGAATGCTTAAATGAAGGATGGGCTTCAAGTATGTCTCAGGGGCAGGCACTTAGTGTATTTACTAGAGCCTATCATTTAACTAAAAATTCAAAGTATATAAATGCAGGGCAGAGAGTGCTTAAATATCTTTTAACGCCTGTTTCAGAAGGTGGTGTTATGGATACTCTAGGTGCTTTAGATAAAAGCCTTGAAGATAAGATATTCTTTCAGCAATATGTAGGAAAAACGTCTACCTATACATTAAACGGGTATATATTTACATTGATAGGTTTATATGATTGGAGCAGTGTACGCTGCCTCCCCAATATATACTATTCTAACATGGCTAAAAGATACTGGAATAAGGGACTCCTAAGCTTAAAATATATACTGCCTTATTATGATATAGGAAACTTCACATCCTATGATTTATATCACATTATAAAAAATGGACCTCCTAGCAGTTCTGACTTTTATCATTGTATTCATATTGAAGAAATGAATGTCCTTTATAATATTACCAAGGATGAATATTATAAAAACATAAGAAATATGTGGATTTCTTATGTTAAAAATTAGTATTTGAAAGGTTTAAAAATTCATGCTGGAGGTGTAACATTATAGTTATATGTGAGGTGTATTGCTATGAAAAAAAATCTTCTCAGCATTGATTGGGATTATTTTATTCCTGTAAGAGAGGAATGGTGTGGCTCTTATATTGAGAATAAGAGAACAAATATTATATTGTGGTATAGGAGATATCTTAAAAATAGGCAAATGGGAGAAAACATTGAAAAAACAGTTAGAACTGGTAATGAACTGAAAGGCTTTTGGAGTAAAATAGAACAATGCTTTTCCATAGAAAGAAAAGCTAAGGTATATGTATCTGATTCCCATAAGTTTTCTTATTTCATAGCTCAAAACAATAATTGTGATGAAGTCATAAATTTTGATGCACATTCTGATTTAGGTTATGGCGGGATGAAGTCACTTGATTTTGAATTGAATTGTGCCAATTGGCTTGGAAAACTTTTAAAAGACAGTATTATAAAAAAAGCAAATATAGTTTATAGTCCTTATACTTATGAAGAAAAAAGTGAATTTGAGGAAATAAATAAATCATTTTCTATAAAATATCCTAAGGTGGAGCATTTAGTAAATGATAACATAAATGTAATTCACATATGTAGGTCGGGAAGTTGGACTCCTCCATGGCTTGATAATGAATTCTATAAGTTCATAAATGATTTGCATATGCCATACAAGATTATGAAATGTCCTCAAAGGTGTTGGAATCCTGGAGGGCTTACACTCTCGGATAAAATATATATAATGCTTTGAAAATGTGATTAATTTTGTAAAGCAGTACTTAGTGTAAAAACTAAATACTGCTTTTTGTATAATGTTATTTTGTATAGAATTTTTTAATGGTTTCACATACAAAGTTAACTTCATCTTCAGTTATTTCAGGGTATATAGGAAGAGCTAAAACTTTAGTCGAAAGTTTTTCAGCTACAGGAAAATCGCCCTTTTTATAGCCTAAATAATCAAAGCACTTTTGAAGATGAAGAGGGATTGGATAATAAATACTAGTTCCAATTTCATTTTCCTTTAAGTATGCAGCAAGCTCATCTCTTTTTTCTACTAATGTATTAAATGCATAATATACTGGTTTTTGATTTCCTTTAACTGTAGGAAGTTTTATATAGTCACAACCAGCAAGTCTTTCTTTGTACCAATCAGCTACCTTTTGTCTTTGTTTAAGTGCATTGTCTATATACTTTAGTTTAACTAAAAGTACAGCAGCTTGAATAGAATCAAGTCTTGAATTATATCCTATATAGTCATAATGATATTTTTTAGAAGCACCATGTACTCTAAGCATTTTAGCAGTTTCAGCTAACTTGTCATTATTAGTTACTATCATGCCTCCATCGCCGTAACCACCTAGTGTTTTTGTTGGGAAAAACGAATAAATACCAATATCACCTATAGTACCAGAATGTTTATATTCACTTGAGGAACCTCCCCACTGCATACCAAAGGCTTCTGCAGCATCTTCTAAAACGCTTAAATTATGTTTGGATGCTATATCCATTATTTTGTCCATGTCCGCCATCTGTGAAAAAAGATGTATTGGTAATATACTTGCAGTTTTTGAAGTTATTTTTTCTTCGATTTTATTTGCATCTAGATTAAAAGTATCTTCATCTACATCAACAAAAACTGGTTTTGCATTTAATTTAGCTATACAAGAAGTTGAAGCTAAAAATGTAAAAGGGGAAGTTATAATTTCATCTCCATCTTTAAATCCTAGCGCATGAGAAGCAACTAAAAGAGCATCTGTTCCAGAAGCTACAGCTATGGCATGCTTGGCTCCTGTATATTTTTTTATTTCTTCTTCAAGTTCTGACACTTGAGGCCCAAATATAAAGCTCCCACTTTCAAGTACAGCGGATATAGCTTTATTAAATTCTTCTTTCTTTTCTAAGTATTCTCTTGTAGGTGTAAAAAAATTAACTTTCATTTTTTGTCCTCGCTTTCAATTTATTTCATGACTTTTTCTACGGCAGAAATTAATTCTTTAACGACATATTCGGCATCTTCCAATTTAAGAAGAGAATAAACTGGTACAGAAATTTCATTTGCATAGTGATCATATGCATTTGGATAATCTTTTATATCGTAACCTAAATTTTTGTAAAGTGTAAACATAGGCAAAGGAGTATAGTGAACATTAGTAGCTATATCTTTTGCTGCAAGGGATTTTATTACTTCATTTCTTTGATCTTCACTAAAGTCTTTTATACGAAGAAGATATAAGTGGTATGAAGTTTCACGTATAGCATCTTTCTTAAATGGAATTATAGCCCAATCCTTTTCACTTAAAAATTTAGTATATAAATCGAATATAGCTTTACGTTTTTTTAGCATTTCTTCATATCTTGGAAATTGTGCCAAACCTATAGCTGCAGATATATCAGTTAAGTTACACTTACCACCATCTGTGACTATATCATATTTCCACGCACCTGCCTGCATTTTGGAAAGAGCATCTTTTGATTGACCATGTAGGGATTCCAACTTAAAATCCTTATATAAGTCTTTTTTATCAAATTTATCATTCTCGTTAAATGTTATTGCACCGCCTTCAGCAGTAGTAAAGTTTTTCACTGCATGAAAGGAGAAAACATGGAAATCGGCTTGAGAACCAACTCTTTTGCCTTTGTATTTTGCACCAAAGGAGTGAGCGGAATCCGATACAAAAATTATATCTTCGCGATTTTTATCCTTTAATATTTTGCGAACAGCATCATAATCTATAGGTACTCCTGCAACATCTACTGTATATATAGCTTTTGTCTTAGGTGTTATAGCATCTGCTAATTTTTCTAAATCAATTAAGAAAGAATCCTTTTCTATATCTACTAACTTTGGTTTTATTCCTCTACGTATAGCAGCACTTGCTGTTGCAGTATAAGTATAAGGAGTAGTTATGACTTCATCTCCTGCTTTTATGTCAAATTCCTTCAATACAAGTTCTAGTCCAGCAGAATTACTGTTTACAGCTAGTGCTTTATCACTATTACAATATTCGGCAATCTTTTTTTCAAATTCAGCACATTTTGGACCTGTAGTAATCCATCCTGATTTTAAAACTTCTACAACTGCATTTATTTCGTCTTCACCTATATCTGGTGGTGAGAATGGTATTTTCTTATTCATTTATAATCAATCCTTTCATTTCATTTCGTTGTTTATTATATAAGTTTTTAGATTGTAGGTTGATGCATAAAGCTATTTCCTACTTTCAAAAAAACCAGTATCTTTTGTTATATAAATATACCCATTTTTACTTATTTCAGACTGCAAGTATTCTGCAAAGGATTCAAGTTTATCTTTGTCAAATGTAGTTTTTGTATTGCCGGGCATAGAAAATATATAGTCTATGAGAGGAGATGCAGCTGTTAGCTTTAAGTTATCGCTATATCTTTTCATTATTACATCTTTAAACCACTTAGAGAGTTTTAATAGACCATTTTCAAGTTGAAAACTTTCTGTAATATTAAAACTATCTGTAGTTATATTCTTAAAGCTATATTTTTTGACGATTTCTCTCATTTCCTTCATATGATTTTTACCTACAGTTGAGGCATAAAAATAGCCCTTAGGTTTTAAAACACGATAAATCTCTGAAAGGGATTTGTCTACATCACTTACATGGTATAATACATGGTTTGCTATTACTACGTTAAAACTATTGTTCTCATAGGGTATATTTTGTACATCTGCTATTTTAAACGTAAATCTTTTTGAATTAATGCCTAAATTATTTTTTGCATCCTGAAGCATTCCAGGGGAAAAATCAGTAAGAGTAATATTCCAACCTTCAGGAATTTTATCCAAGTTTTTTTGCCATAACTCCCCATTACCACATCCAAGTTCCAAAATAGAAGCTTTGGAAGGAATACTTAATTGATTAAAAAACCATTTCATCCATCCTCGCTTATTTGTGCTGAAAAGTTCATGAATTCTTATTCTGGCTTTTAAATTAGAGGCATTTTCATATTGTTCCATCCACTTTTGATCTGTATTTACTATGCTTATTATGTTTATAAACTTGTTCCAATTGAGTTCCTTGTCATTGTCAAGCATATGCACAGCTTCATCTATGGATTTTATTACAGCTTCAATATGGTATATTTTTTCTTTCATTATCTTTTTTTGTATTTGGAGAGATCTTTTTAAATCACCTTGATTTAAATCATAGTTCATTATTTTAGATATATCCTCAAGTGAAAGACCTATAAATTTAAGAGTAAGTATTTTTTGAAGCTTACCAAAATCTTCAACATTATATAATCGGTGACCAGACTCAGTATAGGCACAGGGTTTTAAAAGACCTATTTTGTCATAGTACCTTAAAGTTCTCAAGGTAACACCAGATTTATGGGCAAATTTGCCGATACTTACTAGTTCTGATTTATGGGCATTCATTATTTATCACCTCTGCTTAAATTATTGTAACACATGACGTAAGGTAAGGGTCAATAATTATTTTTTTATTTATATATAATATTTTTGTGATATTATGGTTATATTAGCATAAATAAAGGGTTTGTGTTGAATATAAAATCATTATATGGTAATATCAAATAAAAGTATTTGATATATAATTTATTTTAGAGGAATGTTTATCATGAACATGGACTTTTTCAATATTTTCTACTTTATTCTGTTGTTTATGTGTATAACTGCAGTTTTTTCTGGTGTTTTACAGGTACATAAAAGTTTAAGAGAAAGTATTAGATATAATTTAATAGAATGTATAGTTTTAAGGGCATTGGGTTATCCAAAAAAATTATATATAAAACAGTATGTGAGTTACGAAAAATATAAAGTGTGGATATACTTTACACAGCCTTATTTAAAAATAATGTTTTAAAATATAATAATTTATAGATAGGAGATATTATATGAACATTATTTTTAATTTACTTGGTGCTTTGCTAAATCATGTATTTAATTTTACGGGAGATTGGGGTATTGCAGTTGTTGTTCTCACTTTAATTGTAAAGGTACTTTTAATGCCTATGTCTATGAAACAAAGGTTCAGCATTTTAAAACAGCAGAAAGTTGCTAAAAAGATGGAAGACATAAAGATTAGGTATAAAAATGATAAGCTTAAGATGGAAAAGGAAATACAAAGCTGTTATAAGGATAATTTAAAAAGTATGATGGGATGTTTGCTTACAATTATTCAGCTTCCTATAATAGGGGGGCTTTATAAAACCATTATAAACATGCCTGTAGTTTCAGGTACAGTGCTTATACCTTGGGTAGCTTCAATAAAATTAAGCGATAGTTATTTCATAGTTCCTATAATGTATTCGATCATTTCAATGCTGCCTGGCCTAGTAAATTCTATAGATTATTTTAAAGTCTATAAAGAAGTACAGTACAATAAGATGTCAGCTATACTTCCTGGAGTAATTGGACTTTTAATAACAATTAAGGCTCCAATAGCACTTGGATTGTATTTTATAACATCTAGTGTTTTTTCGCTTGTAGAAGAGATAGCCTTTAGAATTTATATTAAAAACAAGCAATTTGTATAGATATTTAGAAAAGGCATTTACTTATAAAAAATGCCTTTTCTTTCAATCAGAGAATTCAAATAATGATTTGGTCAGGTAACGATTACCACTCTGATGTACATATCAATGAATCTTACTTAGTGGGAAAAGCAGAGAACTTAAATCTTTGATTTAAAGTGAATCGCTTTCTCTTTAGAGTTTTGTTTCTCCCACTAAGTTTAGATGAATTATCTAGGGGCGTATCTACTGTTATCTCCCACTTTGATAGAAAAGCAGATATCCCAAATCTTTGATTTGGCGATAGTCGCTTTCGCTGTGTGCGTGGGAGTGTTACAGTAGGTAGCCATCAGATAAATAAGTTTTAGAAAAGGATGGTTAACTTATGGAAGAAAGCAAGAGTTCATCAAATTTTATTAAAAACATGGTAGAAGAAGACATGAAGTCAGGAAAGTATAAAAAAATAATAACAAGGTTTCCTCCAGAACCTAATGGATATTTACATATAGGCCATGCAAAGTCAATAGTTTTAAATTTTGGATTGGCAGATGAATTTGGTGGAAGAACTAATTTAAGATTTGATGATACTAATCCTTCAAAAGAGGATACGGAATATGTAGAGTCAATAAAAGAAGATGTAAAATGGCTTGGATATGACTGGGATGAATTGCACTTTGCCTCCAGTTATTTTGATGAAATGTATAAAAGAGCATTACTTTTAATAAAAAAAGGTAAGGCTTTTGTGTGCGATTTGACTCCAGATGAAATAAGAGAATATAGGGGTACTTTAACTAAACCTGGTAAGGAAAGTCCTTATAGAAATAGAACTGTAGAAGAAAATCTTGAATTATTTGAAAGAATGAAAAATGGAGAATTTAAAGATGGAGAAAAAGTTTTAAGAGCTAAAATTGATGTGACCTCTCCTAACATAAATATGAGAGATCCAATTATATATCGTATAGCACATGCCCCACATCATAATACTGGAGATAAATGGTGCATATATCCTATGTACGATTTTGCACATCCGCTAGAAGATGCCATTGAAGGAGTAACTCACTCCATATGTACACTTGAGTTTGAGGATCACAGACCTCTTTATGATTGGGTAGTGCGTGAATGTGAAATGGAAAATGTGCCAAAGCAGATAGAGTTTGCTAGGCTTAACATTACAAATATGGTAATGAGTAAAAGAAAACTTAAAAAATTAGTGGATGACAATTTTGTAGATGGCTGGGATGATCCACGTATGCCAACTATTGCAGGACTTAGAAGAAGAGGATTTACGCCAGAATCTGTCTGTAAATTCTGCAAAGCTATAGGCGTGGCAAAAGCAAGTAGTATAGTAGATTCTCAAATGCTGGATTACTTTTTAAGAGATGATCTGGAAACAAAAGCACCTAGAACTATGGCTGTTTTAAGACCACTAAAAGTCGTAATAACAAATTATCCTGAAGGACAATGTGATACTTTTGAAATTGAAAATAATCCAGATGATCCTACAGCAGGAACTAGAAAAGTACCTTTTTCAAAGGAAATATACATTGAACAAGAAGACTTTATGGAAAATCCACCTAAAAAATATTATAGATTATTTCCGGGAAATGAAGTTAGGTTAAAAGGTGCTTATTTTATAAAATGTGAAGAAGTCATAAAGGATGAAGAAGGGAACATAAAAGAGCTTCACTGCAGCTATGATCCTGCATCAAAGGGGGGAAATAGTCCTGACGGAAGAAAAGTTAGAGGTACACTTCACTGGGTAAATGCAAGTACCGCAATTCCAGCAGAAATAAGACTTTATGAGCCTTTAATTTTAGATGAAAAGGAAGAAGAAGGCAGTGATTCATTTTTAGATAATGTGAATCCAAATTCCTTGGAAATATTAAATGGATTTTTGGAGCCTGATATGAAAAATGCAAAATCAGGCCAAAAATTTCAATTTTTCAGACATGGATATTTCAATGTTGATCCTAGATTTTTTCAAGGAGGAAAGCTAGTATTTAATAGAATAGTATCTCTTAAGAGTTCTTTTAAAATAAAAAAATAATCTAAAATAATTTAACTATAGAGAAGTGATAGTACTATAAATAGCTTCTTTATAGTTTTTTTATACCGATGAATAATTTCAGACTTTTTAGAATATATCAATAAGTAGTTAAAACAAATTACAAAATGATTACATTTTATCATAATGTGTAGCAAAATACGATGATTTATTATACTATAGATAGGGAAATTAATGAAGTGAAGTTAAAGGAAGGTATCCCAATACTATTTTTTAATTTTACTTAGGCATTTTCAAAGAAATATCTAGGCAGTATGGTAAAAAATATGCACAGCATCTTTGACTTGCTATTTTCTTTCAAATGCCGTATGACATTAGAATCTTATTAGGGAGATGGAACTGATGAATAAATATGAGGACAGAATTAGAAAAAATAGAATCATCAAGAGAAGAAATAGTATAATTATAGGAATTCTTTTTTTATGTATTTTTGGTTGGGCATTTTTTATAGGAACTAAAGTTGCATCTAAAAAACATGCAGTAGTAACTGCTTCTAATAAAATAGAGCAGCAGAAAAGCGCTGAAAAAAAGCAGCAGGATGAAATGAAAGAGAGATTTACAACAAAGCAGCCTGCAGGAGCGTATATGCCTTGGAAAACCAAGAGAACAGATGGAAAGAAAGTGGCTTACTTAACTTTTGATGATGGTCCTTCCCCAAATACTTTAAAAATACTTGCAATTTTGAAGCAAAATAATATAAAGGCAACTTTCTTTTTAATTGGACAAAATGCTGAGAGAAATAAGGACTTGGTAAAAGAAGAAGTAAAAGAAGGACATGTAGTTGGAAACCATACTTACAGCCATGAACTTAGATATAGGGAAGATCCATCAGTATTTGTAGATGACATAAATAGATGTGATACAGTAATTAAGTCCATAGTGGGAAAAGATTATAATTTAAAACTACTAAGGTTTCCAGGTGGTTCTTTTAACACACGTCATTTGAATTTGGATCCTTTTAAAGATGCAGTTACAAAGGCAGGATATCATTATGTGGATTGGAATGATTGGATTGGAGATGCTATGAGAAATAATGTTCCTGTGGATGTTTTATTAAATGAGCTTAGAAAATACAGTAATGATAATACTGTAGTAGTTCTGATGCATGATGCCGCTGCAAAGGGAACAACAGTACAAGCCCTTCCTGAAGTAATACAGTATTTAAAGTCAAAAGGATACACTTTTGAAACATTAAATTAGAGCAGGTAGTCATCGGATAAATAGAAAAATTTATTCACATATACATTTTTTAAATCATAGATTAAATTATATGTACATTAATAATATTTATTCGGAGGCGGCTTCTTATGTGTGGAATTGCAGGATGGATTAATTTAAAAGAGGACATTTCCCAAAATAGAGATGTTATTTTAAATATGACAGATACTTTAAAGAAAAGAGGACCTGACGATGCAGGCTACTACTTTTCTAAAAATGTACTTTTAGGGCACAGGAGACTTGTAGTTGTGGATCCTTCTGGTGGTGCACAGCCTATGTCAAAAAGTGTAGATGGCAGGAGATATATTATTGTATACAATGGAGAACTTTATAATACTGAGGATTTAAGAAAATTACTTATAAAAGAAAATTATTCTTTTAAATCCTATTCTGATACAGAGGTACTTCTAACTAGTTACATCCATTGGGGAATAAATTGTTTGAAACATATAAATGGAATATATGCTTTTGCAATATGGGATGAAAGTAAAAATCAGATATTTATGGCAAGAGATCCACTGGGAGTAAAGCCCCTATTTTATACAGTAAAAAATAATTCACTTATATTTGGTTCAGAAATAAAAACATTACTCGCCCATCCCTTTATTGAACCTGTAGTTGATAGGGATGGCTTGACTGAAATATTTGCTCTTGGGCCTGCTAGATCTTTAGGTGGAGGTGTATTTAAAGGCATATTTGAAGTACCACCTGCCAATTATGTTTTATATGATAGATATGGTATTAAGCTGCGAGAGTACTGGAAACCACAGTGTAAAATTCACAATGAAGATACAGAAACAACAGCTCAGCATGTAAAAACACTGCTTGTAGATGCCATTAAGAGACAGCTTGTAGCAGATGTACCCGTTTGTACGCTTCTTTCAGGAGGACTTGATTCTAGTGCTATATCTACAGTAGCTGCAGCAGAGTTTAAAAAGCAAGGAAAGACTTTAAATACCTACTCTATTGATTATGAAGATAATGACAAATATTTTAAAGCAAATTCCTTTGAACCTACACCGGATAGAGTTTGGGCACTAAAAATGTCGGATTATATAAAAAGTGTTCATCATGGAATTATAAATACAAGTTCTGATTTAGCAGATGCCCTTTATGATTCTGTAAGAGCTAGTGATTTGCCTGGAATGGCAGATATTGATTCCTCACTATATCTTTTTTGCAAGGAAATAAGGAAAGATAATACAGTTGCACTGTCAGGAGAATGTGCAGATGAAATTTTTGGCGGATATCCGTGGTATAGGAGACCAGAAGACATTAATGCAGATACTTTTCCTTGGTCAAAATCTATTAATTCAAGAAAGGAAATATTGTCTGATGAATTAAAGGCACTTGATTTGGAGGAATATCTAAATGAACAATATAAAAGCAGTATAAAACAGGTGCCTCACATAGATGGTGAATCCAAATTAGAGTATAGAATGAGAGAATTGTTTTATTTAAATATAAAATGGTTTATGATAACACTTTTAAATAGAAAAGATCGTATGAGTATGTCTAATAGTTTGGAAGTTAGAGTACCTTTTGCAGATTATAGATTGGTAGAGTATGCTTTTAATATACCACCGGAGATAAAATTTTATAAGGGCAGAGAAAAGGGCTTACTGAGAAAGGCACTAGATGGAATACTGCCAAAGGAAATTGTTGAAAGAAAAAAGAGTCCTTATCCAAAAACTCATAATCCAGAATATACAAAGATAGTTACAAAACGGATGTCAGATATTATGAAAGATAAAAGTTCTCCTATTTTGCCACTTATAGATAGAAAATCAGTTAAGACATTAATAGATACAGGAGGATCTTCTTTTAAAGCACCTTGGTTTGGCCAACTTATGAGAGGACCACAACTTCTTGCTTATCTTATTCAGGTAAATACATGGCTTAAAGAGTATAATATCAAGATAGAATTTTAAGAAATAGAGTTTCTAGCCTGAAAGTTAACTTATACAGGTCATGTAATGATAAAATTCAGCACTATAAAATGTAGAGTTTCTAAACAAAAATCAACTTATACTTTGGATATTTTTTACAACCTTCAGCTCGTTAAATACTTAGACTTAGTTACAAAATATTTAAAAGGGCTTCATTATTGTAAAAATATGCCTTCATATAAGTTGATTTTTAAGTTAGAAAACCTTGCTTGATGCTTAGAACTCTGTTTGTGGTATGTTATAAATTTATTTTTGTGGTAAAAAATATTCATTTTCTCTTCTAACTGATAACTTTTGAGAAAATTCTTTTGCAAATTTTATATAGTTAGCATCATCCATGTTTTTTGATTGAGATGGACAGTAACGAATACAGCGGAAACAAGAAATACAGAGTTCTGAATTAATTGTTCTGCAATCTGAAGCTATAGCACCTACAGGACAATTTTTTACACATAGTCCACATTTAGTGCAGGTATCATCTGTATGTGGATGAAAAGTTCCACCGTTACCGCCTTCCACGTATGGACGATTCCCTTTTATAGGTAGTTTTGCATTGCCTTTGCAGGGAATTTTTTTTAATGCTTTTAAAAAGTTTTTGGCAAATTGCTGATCTTCTTTCTCATCAGATGCATTTGGCCTGCCTACTTGAATTTCACCAAAGGTATGCTGCCCAACTAGAGCTGCAGCTGCTTGTACTACAAATCCATTTGATTTTACAAGGTCAGCTAGTTCCAAAAGTGCATCATCATAATCTCTATTACCGTAAGTAACTGTTACTATGCAGGGGGTTTGTTTTCCACTAATATTACCAAGACGTTGCGCTGCTACTTTTGGAATACGGCCGCCGTAAACAGGAGTTCCAAATACAACAAAATCATTTTCGAAAAATTTAACCTTTGTTTCTTTTGCTGGATAAGTTGTAAGATCTACTCGTCTAAAGTCCCTCCTTTCTGCTTTTTCTGCTAATTCCCTTGTAATACTAACTACACTCTTTTCAGAAGTTCCTGTTGGTGAAAAATAAATTGCAGTATAATTCATAGTGCATTCCCTCCTATTTCTATTGCTTTTTAATAGTATGACAAATTGGTTTTTATTTAGAATCCTTTAATACGACATTCATGCTGCCAGTTTTGTAGCCTAATAGATCTAGGGTTACGTAGGTAAAACCTATTTCTTTTAATTTTCTCCCAACCTTATCCATCAAATCTACATTAAAAAACTTAGCTCTTTCTTCTGGATCAACTTCAATTCGGGCAATTTCATTGTGGTGCCTTACCCTAACTTGTTTAAAACCTAAATCCAGAAGAAATTGTTCTGCATCTTCTACCATTTTTAGTTTTTGACTGCTGATCTCATTTCCATAAGGAAATCTGGAAGAGAGGCATGCAAAAGAAGGCTTGTTCCAGGTTGGAAGTCCCATTCTTTTTGAAAGATTTCTAATATCTTCTTTGGTAAGCTCAGCTTCTTTTAGAGGACTTAATATACCTAGTTCTTTAGCTGCTTTCATGCCTGGTCTAAAGTCTCCAGTGTCATCCAAATTTGCTCCATCTAAAACATAAGCTGCATTATTTTCTTCTGCAATTTTTTTTAGCTTTGAAAATAATTCTTTTTTACAGTAGTAACATCTGTCTATGGGATTTTCTTTATAACCTTTAATATCTAGTTCTTCTGATTCTATAATTAAATGTGTTACACCTATTGATCTGGCATATTTTTTAGCTTCTTCTAATTCCCTTTTAGGATAAGTAGATGAAGCAGCAGTAACTGCTATTACTTTATCTTCAAGTATATCATGGGCAACTTTTAGTAAAAAAGTACTGTCCACCCCGCCAGAGAAGGCAATTATTCCACTTTTAATATTTCTTAAATTTTCTTTTAAGTTTTCTAATTTTAAATTCTCTATATTCATAATTATCCCCCTAATGTGCTATAGTTTTAAGTTCATGTATAGTATAACATAGAATTTGCGATATGATTTAAAATCATATCCTTGTGTGTTAAAATGAAATATATACTAAAAAAAGACACATAGGGGGGTGCTTTTTATGAAAAGCACAAATTTAAAAAATATTTTTGAAATAAGATATGTAAAACTAGCCTTTGATTCAGTATCTATTTATAGAAATTTACTTGAAGATGAGGTAATAAAAAATTTAAGAAATCTTATAAGCTATATTGATATGGAGAAAATCAATGTAGGTTGCACTGCAAACATGTACAATGATTTCTTTTTTAAATTAGTAAACAGTGGCTATTGTTCTCTACAGGAATATATCATGGATAAAGTTATTTTTAATGAAAATCCATTTTCCATGAAAGCTGAAAACAAAGAATTAAAAAAAGAAGAAGATGTAATTAAGGAAGCTGCTAAAAACGATTTAAGAAATCTTTGCTATATTGCTAAATTAACTTCCACAGATGTAAAGGAAAGTGTGTTAAAGTATATTTCTGACGGTAAATTAAAACAGATGGTAGAGAGATTACCGGAGTGGAGAACAGAACTTGATTTTGAAGGTATAAATAGTCCAGGGTATGTAAGAAACATAAAACAAAAACTTTATAATAGTGCTAGCTGGGATGAATGTGTAAATGATATTCAAGATTTTCATAATCACTATGGTTGTGGAATTTTTGCTCGTTATAGAGCTTTTATATGGGAACATATTGAGGGCAAAGGCTGCTTTAAGGGAATTGAAAATCCTGATCCTATTGATCTTTCAGATCTTATTGGATATGAGAGAGAGCACCAAATAGTAATAGAAAATACACTGCAGTTTTTAAATGGATTTTTTGCAAACAATGTACTTCTCCATGGAGATAGGGGTACAGGTAAATCGTCCACAGTAAAAGCCATACTCAATAAATATTATACTCAAGGACTTCGTATGATTGAACTTCCAAAATCTTATCTTGTAGATTTCCCCAATATAATAAGAAAATTAAAAAACAGGCCTGAAAAATTTATTATATTTATAGATGACCTTGTATTTGGGGATGATGAAGAAAGTTATACTGCACTCAAGTCCATACTTGAAGGAGGACTTGAAAATAAATCCTCGAATATTATAATATATGCTACATCAAATAGAAGACATCTTGTAAAAGAATATTTTAATGAGAGAATGACATCTTCCTATTCCGGATCCGAAGGGGAAGTACATGAAGGAGATAGTGTGCAGGAAAAACTTTCACTGGCAGATAGATTTGGAATAAATGTAGTATTTGTATCTCCAGATAAAAATAAGTATTTGCAGATTGTAGATGGAATAGCTGAAAGAAGAAAATTAAATATAGACAAAGATACTTTACATAGGGAGGCTCTTAAATGGGAACTCTGGTACAATGGACGTTCTGCAAGAACTGCAAGACAATTTGTAGATTGGATAGAAGGGCATAAGCTTATAGAGAAAAACAATCTTAATTAAAAGGAAAACTCAGGAAGTTAAATTCCTGAGTTTTATCTGATGGCTACCTACTGTATAATACTCCCACTTCTATCAAAGTGGGAGGTAACAGTAGCTACGCCCCTAGATAATTCATCTAGACTTAGTGGGAAAAGCGACTATCACCAAATCTTTGATTTGGTGATAGTCGCTTTTCCCACTAAGTAAGATTCATTGATTTATTCAGATAAATCCCTAAGCTTGTCTACCAATTCAGATAAGTTATTTATGGAAGAATCTATTTCATGGATTTTAGAGAATTGGTTATTAAAAGTATCTTTTGTTGATGCAAGGCCTTCAGATATTTTGGCTACAGATCTCTCTATTTCAGTTAATGTAGAATTTATTTCGTTTATAGACTTACTGCTGGAATTGGATAACTTTCTTATCTGGTTTGCTACTACTGAAAATCCTTTTCCCTGATCTCCAGCTCTTGCTGCTTCAATAGATGCATTTAATCCTAGTAGATTAGTCTCAGATGCTATATTCCTTATGAAATTTAAAACTTCATCTGTATTTTTAGTTTTATCAGAGGCATCATTTACTTCTGATAATAGTACTTCATTATGTTTTGTCATTTCATCTATATCAGAAGATAGTACACTTGAGGTTTCTGAAAGAGTTTCTATTGCACTTGACAGTACTTTAGACATCTCAACAAATTTATTGTGCCTCTCCAAACTTTTTACGAGTACTATGCTTCCTATGATTTCATTACCTTCCTTTACAGGTAGTCCTATAGCTTTTATTTCTACACCAAAAGTTTCTTTAGGGACTATAGTAGAAATAGGTTTTCTTGCTTTTATACATTCATAAGCCGCGCCAGTAGGCCTTAAAGGATCTCCCGGTTTTGCATTCATATTAATGTTTTTGCTATTTACTACTCTTAAAAAATGAGTTGTAGTTGACATGGTAAAGGCTATTTCATCATCAAAAAAGTAATGCATATAGGGGATTAAGGTATCAAAAGCTTGTTGCAACTTATTATTAATTTCTAATTCATCCATAAGTATTATGTACCTCCAAATTTTTATGGTATAGTTAAACATTTTCACATATAACTATATCATATATTTTAAATAAGACAAATTTCTAATTGTCGCTAGAAGAAATTAGAAGTAACATTTATTAACTTGATTAATATTATAGAAGTATAGAACAGATGATGAAAAGTGAGAATCAATAAATATTTATAAAAATATTAAAAGAAGACAAGGAGGGAAACTTTATGTCACGCAGATGTGGTTGTTTCGGAAAAGAGGTAATAATAGTTATAATAATATTATTACTATGCTGCGGTTGTGGCTGTGAATCTAGATGTTGCTAGTTACTAATACTAAAAATGATAGTTTTTTAACTTAATAGTAACCTTTATAAACTTAATTAATATAATAAAGTGTAGAGCAAATGATGAGAAATTAGATAGCTTAGAATTATTTTAGGAAGATAAGGAGGGTTCTTTATGTCATGTAGACACGATGGTAGAGGAAGAGAAGTAGTAATAATAATAATACTGTTATTGTTATGTTGCGGATGTGGATGCAGAAGATAATTGTACAATAAGTAGTAGGAAAGGAAACGAAATTTTCGTTTCCTTTTCTCTATTTAAAAGGAAAGGTATCATGTGCGCCCAGCATGGGCAACAACTTGGCGGTGAAAGTCCGCTGTGGACTTGGTAGTGGGAACCACTAGCCGAAGACAAGGGTGTCCTCCGTGAGGAGGAATCTGAAGGAAGTCCTAGGCAAAGTCTCGGTCTGAGGAACACGAACCACATATAAGGCTTACTTAGAACGGACGAGTTTGCATAACAAAACAAAGTCCAACGCTACCTGAAATTTTAAGGAGTAAATGTGGCAGATATATGAGATGAAGGTTGTCGTTCTTACCTAGGGAGGTCTGACAGATACGTTATGGAAATGAATTTTAAAATAACAACCTATATAGCAATATATAATTGAACTGTCAGAAGTCAGCAGAAGTCATAGTACCAGTCCAGTCATGAATGAACTGGGAAGGACGGAACAATGGGAGGTCTTGGAAACTTGAAAAATTCGAGAGAAATGCAAAAATTGCAGACAACTTCATATAAAGAAGGCTGGTCATATGAAATAGGGGTGGAACCCCAAAATAGTATGAGAGCGCATAGTATTTCTACGGCATTTAATAGAGGACGAGACGATGAAAAGCTATATGCCAATAACTTGCTAGAAAGGATACTCGATAGGAAAAACATGAATATTGCCTATAAAAGAGTCAAATCCAACAAAGGAAGCCATGGAATAGATGGGATGAAAGTAGATGAACTTCTACAATACCTAAAACAAAATGGTAAGATTTTAATAGCAAGTATATTGGATGGGACTTACCGTCCCAAAGCCGTTAGGCGAGTAGAAATACCAAAGCCTGATGGGGGAATAAGATTACTTGGAATTCCAACAGTAGTTGATAGAACTATTCAACAAGCAGTAGCTCAAGTGTTAACACCAATATTTGAAAAAACATTCTCTGACAATAGCTATGGATTTAGACCAAATAGGGATGCAAAGCAAGCTATAAGGAGAGCAAAAGAATATATGGAAAAAGGATACAAGTGGGTTGTAGATATAGACCTTGCTAAATATTTTGATACTGTAAATCATGATAAGCTAATGGCTTTAGTAGCGAGGGAAATTAAGGATAAAAGAGTATTAAAATTAATAAGGTTATTTTTACAAAGTGGTGTAATGATAAATGGAGTAATCATTGAAACTGGAAAAGGATGTCCACAAGGAGGCCCTTTGAGTCCATTACTTAGTAACATTATGCTAACAGAACTTGACCGAGAGCTTGAAAAAAGAGGACATAAATTTTGTCGTTATGCCGATGATAATAATATTTATGTTAGAAGTAAAAAGGCAGGCGACAGGGTTATGCACAGCATAACTGAATTTATTGAAAATAAACTAAAGCTTAAAGTTAACAAAGATAAAAGTGCAGTTGATAGACCTTGGAGAAGAAAATTCTTAGGGTTCACATTCTACCAGTGGTATGGAAAGATAGGAATAAGAGCACATGAAAAATCTGTAAGGAAGTTTAAAACGAAAATCAAAGCAATTACTGCTAGGAGCAACGCTTTAAATATGAAACAGAGAATGATAAAGCTTCGCCAATGCATAATAGGATGGATAAATTATTTTAAAATAGCTGATATATCTAATCTAACAAAGGAACTAGATGAATGGACTAGACGAAGGCTTAGAATGTGCTTTTGGAAACAGTGGAAAAGAATTAAGACCAAGCATGATAATTTAAGAAAGCTTGGGGTTAAAGATGGTAAGGCATGGGAGTATGCAAATACAAGGAAAAGCTATTGGCGAATAGCCAATAGCCCCATACTTTCAACAACACTGACAAATTCCTATCTTGAAAAGATGGGATATACAAGTATTCTTAAAAGATATAAGCAAGTACATTAATTTCTATTGAACCGCTGTGTACCGAACGGTACGCACAGTGGTGTGAGAGGTCGCTGAATAAAGTAATTATTCAGCTCCTACTCGATTATTTGTTATTTACTCTTTAGACTTAGTAACATATGTTACAGATTTTATGACTGCATTTTATTATAATATAGACAGTAAAGTAAGGAGGAGAAAATATTATGATAAGAAAAATTGTTAATATAAATAAAGAGAAATGCAATGGATGTGGACTTTGCGTAAATGCATGTCATGAAGGTGCTATTGAACTTGTAAATGGAAAAGCTGAACTTATAAGTGATGAGTACTGTGACGGACTTGGTGACTGTCTTCCTGAATGCCCTACAGGAGCTATAAGTATAATTGAAAGAGAAAGTAAGGATTATGACGAGGAACTAGTTGCTAAAAAGGCTAAAGAAAAGGAAGAAGCTATGCCCTGCGGATGTCCAGGTACAGCAGCTAGAAAAATAGAGAGAGCTTCAGATAAAAATGAGTATACAGATAAAAAGAATCTAGAAGATTTTAGTGCTGCTTCTGAGTTAACACAGTGGCCTGTTCAATTAAGACTTATAAATACCAATGCACCTTATCTTAAGAATGCAAAGTTACTTGTAGCTGCTGATTGTACTGCATATGCCTGTGGAGATTTTCATAAAAAATTTATAAAGGATCACATTACAGTAATAGGGTGTCCTAAGTTAGACGACATTAAATATTATGAAGATAAATTAACTGAAATTATAGAAAAAAATGATTTAAAAAGTATAACTGTAGTGAGAATGGAAGTACCATGCTGCTCAGGTATTGTAAATGCAGTGAAAAATGCAATGCTTAGGGCAAAGACAATAATTCCTTATGAGGAAGTTATAATATCAATTTAGGCAATAGATAGTGGAGAGTTGAAAGTTATGGATAACTTTCAACTCTTTTCAAAGGTTCCATATACTACTGGGTTATAATTTTGAACCATAATTCTACCTTTACTTATAAGGGTATGTATGTTTAGTTTTTTATCCAATAAAATTAGATCAGCATCATAACCTTCAAGGAGAGAGCCCTTATGTTCAAATTTTAGAAATTTTGCAGGAGATGAAGTGAAAGGAATGATGGATTCTTCCATAGATATCCCCATTTTTATACACTCTCTTATTGACTCCATATCTGTAGAGGGAAGTCCTACGGTTAATTTTGTTAAATTGCCTTTATCGTCAAATATAGGCATACTTCCTCCTGCATCAGAGCTCATAGTTACATGATAGGGAGATATATTTTCCTTTAGAACTTTACTGTAGAGTTCAGGGGCACTTTGAGCAGTATCTTTTTCATTTTTAATTCCAGTAGTTATATCTATAAATCCACCTATTTTTAAATATTCTAGAGCTTGTTTGGATACTAAACTGTTTCTATTCACATGTGTAGGTAGCAAGTTTTCAAAAGGTATGTCTGATTTATCTATTAAATCAAATAGAGGAGTCATACCTTTTTTACCATCTCCTAGATGCATGTGAAGTACACCACATTTGCCTGAAATGATTCCACCTATTCTTGTCTCACAAGCTAAATGTATTAAATCCTCTTCAGAAGGATGACTATCTCTGTGATCGGATACAGCTATTTCACCAGCTCCTATTATTTTATCTACAAGTACAATGTCTCCCCTCACACTGTCTGTAAGAGTCCTTGTTGGCACGGAGTAACACCCTGTCCAGCAGTATGTTGTTAGGCCTTCCTTTTCAAGAGCCCGGGCTTTAGCTATAAGTCCACCCATGTTTCTTGTAATTCCATCTGTTCCCAAAAGTCCTACACAGGTAGTGATACCGTTCAAAGTAAGATTTGTAAGGTTTAGTTCAGGAGTTCTGTTATTAAAGCCTCCTTCACCTCCGGCCCCATTTATATGTATGTGGAGATCAATCAAACCGGGAATTGCAATTAAATCATTGCCATCTATTATTTCAACTGTAGGGAAATTACTAGATGGAAAGTCTATCTTTTTAGATATGTAAGCTATTTTATCAAAACAGGTTAATATACTTTTTTTCCCCATGGATTTAGGATTAAATAACTCTACATTTTTTATTAAAATCATTTTTTAGCACATCCTTAAATATATTTTGTCGCTATTTTTATTATGATTTAAATATAAAAGTTTTAACCATTTTAAATATATTTATCTAAACCCCTTATAGAGATTTCTCCAGATATTAATTTTTCAAAAGAACCATTTTCATATTGCACGATTAATCTACCATCCTCAGCTAGATCTACTGCTTTTGCCTGTCTTTCATTTTTATTTTGAATTATACGTATATTTTTACCTATAGCAGCAGAATTATTTTTGCATACTTCTATGGAGGATTCAATGGTTCCTTTTTGAACGAATTCTTCATATAGAGGTTCAAATTTATTTAATATAGTACCTAAGATAACTTTTCTATCCATAGTTGATCCTGTTTCTATTTTAAGAGAAGTGGCTTTATTTAAAATATCTTCTTGGAAATCTTCTTTATTTAAATTTACATTTATGCCTGTTCCAGGAATTACATAATTTACTTTATTTAACTCACCACTCATTTCTGTCAAAATACCGCAAACTTTTTTACCATGTATTACTATATCATTTGGCCATTTTACTTTAGCTTCTATTTTTAATTCTTTTAATCCTTCTATTATGGCAGCAGCAATTATTTGTGTTATCTTTGGAACTTCCATAGGATTTACATTCGGCCTCAATATTATAGAAAAATATATGCTTTTATATTTAGGAGATGACCATGTTCTGCCGATCCTGCCGCGTCCTGCAGTTTGTTCCTCGGCTATAATTATAGTTCCATTTTCTTCTCCCTGTTCAGCTAATTTTTTTGCTGTGGTATTTGTAGATCCTATACTTTCATAATGAATAATTTTTTTGCCTATATATTTTGTATTCAAATAGTCTTTAATTTCTTCAAAAGTAAGTATATCAGGGGAACTTATAAGTTTATATCCTTTTTTAGAGGAAGAGTCTATAGTATAACCTTCTTCCTTTAATGTTTTTATATATTTCCATATAGCAGTACGGCTTACACCTAATTTCTCACTTATAAGTTGACCGGAAACAAAGTCATTTCTATTTTCTTTTAGTAAGTAAAGAACTTCATAATGTTTCATGTAAAAACCACCTTATTATAATACTTAATGGTATTATAACACAGTTATACTATTAAATATTTGTTAGGTTTATATTAAAAAAATAAAATTTATCTGTAAATTCTTGCTTAAAAGTAATATAATCAACTTAAAGAAGTTAATATTAAATAGGGGGTTTTCTTATGTTAAACGGAAAAAAAATTCGTGATATAAGAGTAAGTTTGGGGTATACTACTTTGGATATTCAAAATCTTGCTAAAGATACCAGATTTCAAACTTCAATTTCAAAATCTTATTTGGAAGAATTGGAGAGAGGAGATAAGAAAAATCCAAGCCTTGAAAAAGTTGCAGTGATTGCAAAAATACTTGGCTGTAAAATTGATGATTTAATATTAAGTGCATGATTGCCATAAAAACTTCTTAAATAAAAGTTATAATAGATGAATTATTTTAAAACACTTATATAATTAAGGATTTATCACTGAAGGTGAAGATGATCTCAGGATAAATCCTATTTTTTATGTTAATCTCACAAGTGATAAAAAATTTAAATTAAGTTCTAGCTTAAAAATAGACATTAGGCATATACTAATTAGAAGAGAAGGTGGAAATTATGTTGGATTTATGCTTATTAGGATGTGGGGGGAGTATGCCTGTGCCAGATAGATATCTTACATCTATGATAGCATCTTATAATGGAAAAAAGCTACTTATAGATTGTGGTGAGGGAACTCAGGTTAGCTTAAAAATACTTGGATGTAAGATAAAAAATATAGATGTAATTTTATTTACACACTTTCATGCAGATCACATAGCAGGTCTTCCAGGATTGCTTCTTACCATAGCTAATTCCGGAAGGAATATGCCTATTACGATAATTGGGCCTATGGGATTAAGAAAAGTAATAGAGGGACTTATGGTAATAGCGCCTGTGCTCCCCTATAACATAAACTTACTTGAACTTTGTGGTAAAGAAAGTTACTTTGAGAGAATAGGAGATTTTAATATAGGTGTATTGTCTGTAGACCATGGGATGCCCTGTTTTGCATATTCCATAGGTGTAGATAGAAATAGAAAATTTGATAGAGATAAAGCTTTAAAAAATCAAGTGCCGTTAATCCTCTGGAACAAACTTCAAAAAGGAGAAAAGATAGAATATGAAGAAAAAACATATACTCCTGAAATGGTACTTGGAGATAAAAGAAGTGGATTAAAGGTGTCTTATTGTACTGATTCAAGGCCAACTCCTGAATTAGCTCAATTTGTAAAAAAATCTGATGTATTTATATGTGAGGGGATGTATGGAGAGGATGAGAATATTTCAAAGGCCATTCAGTATAAACATATGATATTCTCAGAAGCAGCTGCTCTTGCCAAAAGGGCAGAAGTGGGAGAATTGTGGCTTACTCATTTTAGTCCTTCTATGCCAAAACCAGAATTGTATTTGCAAAATGCGCAAAGTATATTTAAAAAAACAGTGATTGGAAAAGATAGATATGTAAAAAGTATAAATTTTAAAGATTAGAAATTACAAATAAATGACTATGACCTGGTAGTAATATTATATGTTTTACCCTATAATAAAATTATGGGAAAAATTTTATTGTGAGGTGATTTTTTAAATGATAGAACATCATAATGATATGGATACATTTTTTAAGAATTTAGAGAAAGATATAATTCTTTTTAAAAATAAAGCACTGGTAAATATAAATGAGTATATGTTTATGCTCTACTGGAAGATAGGAAATTTAATTTTAATGAGAGAAAAAGAAGGCTGTGAATCGGAATTTATAAGTGAAACAGTAGAATATCTTAAAGGTAAGTTCCCAGGTAATCTATGCTTTACAGAAAAGAATTTAGAAAATATGGCTAGATTTGCTGAAGAATATAATTCTCAGGATTATGTAAGTCAATTGTCATCTAAAGTAAGCTGGTCGTGTAACTTAATTCTCATGAATAAGATAAGAAATGTTGATAAGAGAAAAGAATACATAGATAGGATGTGGGAAAAGAATTGGTCCGTTGAAGATTTAATAGGGGAGATAGATAAAGAGTGCGGCATTCAGGAACTAGATTATGCAGAACTTTTTAATACAGAATCCCCTGAAAAAGAAAATATTGAAAATAAAAGTATTATTACTTCTGAGGAAAAAGATACTGAAGAAGAAAAGGATGAAGGAAAAAGTAAAACAAAATCTGAAGACAGTTTTTGCTTTATAAAAGATACTATTTCAAAAGAACAGGGAGAAGATCTATCTGAAGATGATATTAAAAAATTTTCTCCTATACTAAAAGATGAGTATCTCATGGATTTTATGGACATTTCAGATGAAATTAAAGAAAAGGTTTTTCAGAAGCATTTTATAAAGAGTGTAGTAGAATTTTTTTTAGAACTGAATTCTGGATTTGCTCTAGTAGGGAAAAAGCATCATATGGAACTTTCAGGTGGGGATTATTATGAGGATTTACTTTTTTACAATTTAAAATTAAGATGTTACATAGCTGTTGAATTAAAAATAGGGAAATTTAAGCCGGAATATCTTGGAATTTTAACTTTCCATCTTTCTGCCATGGATGACTCAGTAAAAGATGAAGGGGACAACTCATCTATAGGTATAGTTTTATGTAAGGATGGAGAAAAGCTAATTGTACAGTATGCCTTTAAGGATGTAGATGATCCTAAAAATGCAGAATATATGTTAAGTGAAAATATCCCAGAGCAATTTGAAGGAATATTACCTACTATAAAGGAAATAGGACGTGGAATTAAGATAAAATTAAAAGATTGAAAAAAGGGATATTGAATGAAACTTCAGGACTATAAGGCATTTGAAAGAAAATAACAAGTCAAAGATGCGACGGATATTTTTTATCAGACAAGGAGGTAGGTTCCGCAGATAGTGAATCCTATCTAAGGGTTCTACTGAAGCAGTATGATAAAAATAGGCTAGCATACTGACTAGTTATTTCTTTGAAAATGCCTAATAAACCTGAGGTTTTTTTAAGGACAAATTTCGGTACTTACTAAAGGATGTGATTTAATATGGAGTCAAAAAACAGAAATATAATAATTGCAATAATGTTAGCTACATTTCTTGGTGCTGTAGAAGGAACTGTTGTAACTACGGCTATTCCAACTATTGTGAAAAGCTTAAATGGGTTTGAATTAATGAGTTGGATATTTTCTATGTACTTACTTACTTCTACTATAACTACACCTATATATGGTAAATTGTCAGATTTATATGGAAGAAAAAATACCCTAATTGTAGGGATATCAATATTTTTATTAGGAAGCTTTTTATGTGGAATATCTATGAATATGTATTCACTTATAGCTTTTCGTGCTGTTCAGGGAATAGGTGCAGGTTCAATATTTACAGTAACATATACTATAGTTGGAGATTTATTTGCTGCTTCTGAAAGGGCAAAGATTCAAGGATGGGTAGGTACAGTGTGGGGAGTTGCTAGTCTACTTGGTCCTTTCTTAGGAGGTTTTCTAATAGACACACTCTCCTGGCACTGGATATTTTTTATAAATATACCTTTTGGAATAATTTCTATAGTGCTTCTTAAAAATAATTTAAAGGAGAATTTTAAGAAGAGAAAAGTAAGAATAGATTATATGGGAACGCTGGTTTTAACTGCTTCTATAGTACTTATTTTGTATGGATTTTTAAGTGCCGGGAAAGAAAGTTCTCCTGACTTGGTTCTTCCAGTTATATGCATAGGTGCAGCTTTAGCACTTATGTTTGTATTTTATTTTGTGGAAAAAAAGTCAGAGGAGCCTATTATGCCTTTTGAAATATTTACAAGAGTCAACATAGTTGTCAGTATAATAGGCTTTTTAGTATCAGCTTCGCTAATTGCAATTGATGTATATATGCCAATTTATATTCAAAATGTGCTTGGATTTGGGGCAACTATTTCAGGCATTTGCATTGCTCCTATGTCATTTACCTGGCTTATGTCTTCTATAGTTCTTTCAAAATGGCTGACTATATATAAGGAAAAAAGTATAATTTTAATATGTTCCATTATATTGTTGCTTTCTAGTTTAATTTTATTGACTTTTAGTGTAGGTTCAACATTACCTTGGGTTATATTGTGTGTCTCTATAATGGGTTTTGGTTTTGGAGGTACTTTTACAATTGTCACTATAGTGGTGCAGGATTCTGTAAATTATGATATGAGAGGAGCAGCTACGGCATCAAATATTCTTCTTCGAAATTTAGGACAAACTATAGGCGTGAGCATATTTGGTACTATATTTAATTTAAGTATAATAAAGTATTTTCAGAATGTGGGAATTAAAGGTATAAATCCAAGCAATCTTTATTCTTCATCTATTTTAAATAGTGGTGTTTCACTTCAATTGATAAAGGAATCTTTGATTTCAGGTTTACATATTTTATTTATATGTGTTATTGGAATAAATTTGTTTTCTTTCTTATTTGGATTGCTTTTCCCAAAAGAGTTTAAAATCAAGTAAAAAATTTTTTTATATTACCGTAAGATACTTGATTTTAAGTACTCATGTTACAAAATATAGTTTCATACAATATACTAAGAACAATATAGGAAGGTATATTTATGAAGAAAAGAGATGGATATTATATTCAATTAGATAATGCAGCTGAAAACATGCTTAGGAGGGCAAGTTTTTTAGGATGTGGGCATAATGGAATAGTTTATTTATTAGAAGATAATAATAAAGTGATTAAAATATTTAAAAGCAAATATGTTTGCAGAAGTGAATATAACATATTACAAAAAACTAGTAAGAGCAAGTATTTTCCTAAAATATATTCTCATGGGCTTTATTATATTGTGAGAAGTTATGCAGAAGGGGAGAGGCTTGATTACTACATTAAACAAAATGGGTTAAATGAAAAAGTTGCAAAGAACATTATTAATCTTATTAAAGAGTTTCAGAAACTCAAGTTTACTAAACTGGATATAAGGTGTAAGGACTTATATTTATGTAAAGATTCTTCCATAAAAGTAATAGACCCTAAAAATAATTATTCCAAATACTGCAGTTATCCAAGACATTTAATGAAAGGATTAGATAAATTGGGAGTACTAGATGAATTTTTAGAATTTGTAAAAGAAGACTATGCTGAAGTTTATGAGGATTGGAATTATAAAATAAGAAGGTACTTATGCAGGGGAATAAAGTAATAGATATTTAATATACTTCAGTGTATATTTAAAGTATAATTATTTATAAATGAAATGGCAACAGGGAGGCAAATATGGTTTTTATAGTAACAGCATTACATTGTGAGGCAAAGCCATTTATAGAAAGGTTGGATTTAAAAAGGGATAATTCCATAAATAAATTTCAAGTTTTTAAAAATGAGGAAATTGTACTTATAGTAAGTAAAACCGGGGCAATAAATGTGGCTTCTGCTTGTGCATATATTATAGCTAAATTTGAAGCTGATCAATATGATACCTTTATAAATATAGGCGTTTGTGGAAGTAAAGATAGAACTTTTCAAATTGGCACATCAGTACTTTGTAATAAAATAATTGATAACATTACTGATAAGGATTTTTATCCAGACATGATATTTAAACATCCTTTTAAAGAAGCATGTTTGGAGAGCTTTGCAAAAATAGTGAATCAAAATGATTTAGAAAAAATAAGAGGGGACATTGTAGACATGGAAGGAGCTGCTTTTTTTCAAGCGGTATCTATATTTATGCCGCCCCACAGAATTTATTCTTTGAAGATAGTATCTGACTATTTGGATGGAACAAATGTAACTGGGGAAAAAGTTACTGAATTAATTTGTGAAAAGTCAGATGAAATATGTAGTTGGATACAGGATATCGAACACGAATGTGCAAAACCTAAGGATATATTGGATGAAAAGGACATGAACTATATAAATGAAATAGTATGCAATTTTAATTTATCTGTTTCTATGCAGCATCAGCTAAAGAAGTTAGCTAAAGGATATAAGGTTAGAAATGATAACTTAATCCTAGCTCTTGAGCCCTTTACCCAGATTTACTGTAAGACTAAATATGAGAGGAAGATGTATTTTGAAAAACTTGTACAACAGCTTGAATTTATGTAGCTTTTCTCATATTTATGTGGAAAATGGGGTTACTGAAAATAAAAATACAAAGAGGATACTGTCTAAGTTTAAAAAATCCAATGTTATAAAAATAAATCATTATAAAGATGTATTCTGCAGACACAATCAAGATTTTCTGGTGCAAAAAAAGTCTCCTAAACTGATACTTGCACGCAATGACGGAAACTTAATTTATGAAGGTGCAAGGGTATGTGATAATTTTGGAAATGAACATTTTTATTATACTTCATCTATTATGAATTGCTTGTATAATTGCGAATATTGTTATCTTCAGGGAGTTTATTCTTCTGCAAATATAGTTCTATTTGTGAATTTAGAGGATGTTTTCAAACAGGTGGAGTATATTCTAAAAAAGCACTCCGTTTATTTATGTATATCTTATGATACGGATCTTATGGCTTTTGAAAATATAACAGGATTTATTAGAAAATGGATACAGTTTGCAGAAAAGCATAATAATTTAAAAATAGAGGTAAGAACTAAAAGTTCCAATTTTAAAAGTATAGAAGATATAGTGCCAAAGGATAATGTAATACTTGCATGGACTCTTTCACCAGAAGAAATTTGCAGAAAATATGAAATGGGTGCCCCAAATTTTAAGCTAAGGTTGAATAGTATTAAAAGTGCTATAGATAGGGGATGGAAGGTGAGAGTTTGTTTTGACCCACTGTTATATGTACATAATTGGGAAAAATATTATAAGAATTGTGTAGAAGATACATTTAGGGTTATTCCGGAAGAAAACATACAGGATGTGAGTATTGGTGTATTTAGAATTGGGAAGGATTACTTAAAGAACATGGAGAAAATGAATCCACAATCTCTATTACTGGCGTATCCATTTAAAACTGCAGATGGAACCTGCAGTTATTCAGAACAGCACCATAAACTTTTGGTGAATTTTGTATATGATCTGGTTTGCAAATATGTTAAAAAGTCTAAAGTGTTTGTACAATAAAAATAATACAAAATTGTAGAGAAGGTGTAAGGATGAAAACTGCAATTGTGACTGGAGCTTCTTCAGGTATAGGATTTGAAATAGCTCAGAAACTACTCAATATGGGTTATAAGGTTTATGGATTTGGTAGAGATTTTTCTAAGGTAGAATTTGATAACCCAAATTTTATAAGAGAAATTTGCGATATAACAAATACAAATAAATTTTTTCAGAGAATAGATGAAATAAAGGCCAAAGATGAAATATTTTTACTTGTGAATAATGGTGGAGTAGGATACTTTGGCCCCCATGAAGAATTAAATTCTAGAAAGATACATGAAATGATAACAGTGAATTTGGAAGTACCTATGGTACTCTGTAGTATACTGATGAGGCAGCTTAAGAAAAATAAGGGAATTATAATAAATATATCATCAGTTACAGCAAAGGAAATAAGTACTTATGGCTGTGCTTATTCTGCTACAAAAGCAGGGCTAACTCATTTTTCTGAAAGTCTTTTTAGTGAAGTGAGAAAAACAGGTGTAAAAATAATAACAATACATCCAGATATGACGAAATCAAATTTCTATAGAAATGCAAACTTCAGTGAAGATGATAGCAGTGAAGATTTTTATATAAGTTGTAAAGATGTAGCAGATGTGGTGGAATGGGTACTTAGGGAACCTTCTAACTTGGTAGTAACAGAACTTACTTTAAAACCTCAGAAGCATAGAATAAAGAGAAAATAGTAGATTATAAACAGGCATCTAAGTGAAAAATCAACTTATTCTCCGGATGCTTTTACAATATTCAGCCCGGTTAGATATTTTGATAAGTCTAAGCAAAATATCTAAATGGGCTTCATCATTGTAAAAACATGCCTATGAATTAAGTGATTTTTAATCTAGAAACCTTATATAAATTCAATTTTCAGAGTAGGACTTATATAAGTTAGAAGTCTATACATTTTGAGAGAAGGAGCTCTGTTAGTATTTTTGCTATGATACTTTCAGCTCCTTGATTTAAATTCATTTCATTTTCCATTATTCCATCCGTGCCTCCCCTTGTAAAACTATCTACAAGTGATTTTTTTGCAGAATTCTTACCTAAAAACCATTCATAACATAATTTTGCTTTATCCAAGTATTTTGTGTCTTTAAGTAATTTGTAAGCTTCCATATACATAAGGGCCGTTCCGCAGGTTTCTAAAGGTTGTTCATCAAATTCGCATGGATGAGAATCATTTCTTTTAAACCAACCATTATTTCCTATAGGTTTAAAATAATCCTGTTTAAAACACTGCTGCTCCAAAAAGTTTAAAGCTTCTAGGGCAATATTTAGATACTCCCTATTATTTAATGTATTGCTGCTTTTTAAAAGGCACCAGGGAAATATGCCATTACCATAAGTGAGACTATTTTCAAACCATTTCCAGGAATCACTGCTGTAACATTTAAAGTTCTTTACAAGAGAATCTGAAAGCATAGTTATATCTTCTTTTACAGTATTCTTTGAAATTTTAAATGTAGGACTGGTTTCTAAAAGTTCACTGTAAATCAAATTTAGTCCCAAAAGGCAGTAAGCTTTACTGTGAGTGTAAGACAATGATTTTACATTGGGTAAGGCTTTTGATATCATATTTTCAACTGCATGTTTTATAGAGGATGGAATAATTTTTGATTGGAGCGTATACCCTAGTGACCACAGGCATCTCCCAAAACAATCTTCAGAGCCTTCCTCTTCAATGAAATTTCTATTGTAGGCCATAAAATTTTTAAAGGTTCCCCTTTTATTTTGAGCATAGAGCAAAAATGAAGTGTATGTAAAAATTAATTTTATATACTTTTCACTTTTGAATTTTTCATACAGCATTACAGCTGTAATGAGAGCTCTTGCATTGTCATCTGTAGTGTATCCTGAATTTGGATCCGGAACTGAAAATACACTGTGTTGTATAATTCCAGTATCGTCAGTCATGATAAAAAGGGGTACAGAATCTTTTTCTTCAAAGGTAAACATACATTACACCACCTGAGTTGCAATTTCGCTGCTTTTTATAACAGAAGCAAATAGATTTTCATATTGTGCCGCAACAGAAGGCCATCTCATTTTCATGCCTAACCTCATGGTGGATTTCTCCATATTACGCCTCTTAAGGGGGTTATCCAATAAAAAATTCACAGCTTTTGCCAGAGAATCTGCATCTTTAAACTTTGCAAGAAGTCCTCTATTTTTGCTTAACATTTCTTGTGCATACCTATAAGGAGTGGAGACAATAACTCTACCATAGCCTGCTGCATAGGCTAAAGTACCACTTACAGCCTGTTCTTTGCCTAAATAGGGAGTCATGTATATATCAGATAAAGTTAGGTATTGTACTATTTCTTTTTTTGTAAGATATTTGTTTACAAATTTTACATTGTACTGAATATCAAATTGTGATACTAAATCCTTAAGTTTATTTCTATAACTTTCACCTTGTTCTTTTTTTACACAAGGATGAGTCTGACCTAGCACCAGATAAAGAACTTCAGGATGTTTTTTGGCTACTTTTGAAATAGATTCTATAGCATATTCAATACCTTTTCCAGGACTTAGCAGTCCAAAAGTACTTACTATGCTTCTATCCTTGTATCCTAGTTTTTCCTTTAAACAAAGTCTATCTTCTACAACAATATCTGGAACTCCATGAGGAATAAGTATGATTTTGTTTTCAGGAATATTATATGTGTTCATCAAAATTTTTATAGAGTTTTTTCCCATAGTAATGACTTTCTGGCTCTTATTACCTAGAGTTTTAAGTATAAGTTTTTGTTTCTCGGAAGGCGTTGAAAGTATGGTATGAAACGTAGCTATAAATGGAATATTTAAATTATTTACAAAATCTAATATATACTCCCCACAGTCACCACCATATATTCCATATTCATGTTCTAATACAACTAAATTAGTATCAGAATTATTTAGCATATTGGCAAGATGGATATAGGATTTTTTGTCAAATTGATTTAAGGTGAAGGATACTTCTTTTGGATATTTATAATTTTCATCATTGACAGCAGCTATTTTATAAGAATTGGAAGAAAATTTATTTTTTAAATTTTTTACAAGATCGGCAGTAAAAGTAGCTATCCCACAGGCACGTGGCGGATAGGTACTCAAAAATACTATATTTTTTTTCAACGATATCACCTCTTAAGTTTTTATATTGCAAGTAAATTATTATTATAATTGTTTGAAACATAGGCTGAATTAGTTATATTGCAATATTTTTCTATAGTGCAATCTGAAGCTACTACAGAATTTGTCAGATTAACATTTTCATGTACATTTATTCTATCCCACAGTACGCTCTTGCTTACATTGCAGGAAGTACCAATATGGCAATTATTTCCTAAAACTACATAAGGACCTATCTGAGAGTTTGCTTCAATGCTGCAGTCTTCACCTATAAATACAGGTCCTATTATTTTAACACTGGGATGAATTTTAACACTTTTATTTTTAAAAATTATACTGCTCTTATTTGTAAGATTTTTTGTTTTCATAAGTTTATTGCAGTTACTGTACAATATATCTACGTGTGCTTTTATATATTTTTTGATTGTGCCTATATCTATCCAGTAGTCGGTGTATTTGTAGGCAGCTATTTTATAACTTTTATTCAAAAGCAGGGGATAAGTGTCTTTTTCTATAGATACAATTTCCTTTTCAGGTATTTCTTTCAGTACTTCTGGCTCAAATATATACACTCCTGCATTTATCCATTTTGAGTTGGTTTCTCCTTCTTTAGGTTTTTCTTTAAAAGCTTTTATATAGTTGTCTTCATCAAATTCTATAACTCCATACTGAGATGGATCTTTTACTCCAGTCATAGCTATGGAAACAGAAGCTTTCTTTTCTCTATGAAATTTTATGAAATCAGAGTAGCATAGATTATGTACTATATCTGAATTCATGATTATAAAAGTGTCATCAAAGAAGCTTTCGGCATTTTTTATGGCACCTCCTGTACCTAAGGGCAAGTCTTCGGAGATATAATGTATCTTTAATCCATATTTTTTACCATCACCTAAATAATTTTCAATATAATCAGATTTATAACAGGTGCTTATAACAATTTCACTAACACCAGATTCTTTTAACTTTAGTATAGTTCTTTCTATAAGCGGTTTACCCATAATTGGAACCATGGGTTTTGGAAGTTTGTCTGTCAAAGGCCTTAGTCTAGTGCCCTTGCCTCCAGCTAAAAGTAATGCTTTCATATTGATTCCTCCTTATGCTGAATAAATTTTTGAAATTTAATAAACATCTTAATGTATAATTACAAAGATGTTTATTAATAAATATTTTTCAGTTATTAACAATTATCTTTTTAAAGGTAATGCTTTTAGATAACTATTGCCGATCTTAAACTTAAAGTAAGAGATCGGGTTAAGATATGAATTTATAACTGTGAAATTTAAGATATTTTTAAAACACTAAATTGATAGCAATTTATGGCATATATTGTTAATACTTTTATTTTAATCCAAAAGGCTTATTATGTCAACCTATATTTTTAAAAATTCTAAATATAAAATTAATTAAAGGCTGGAGATAATGTTATAATAAAATAGAATTGTGTCTATGTTTTAAGCTAATTGACTATAGGAGGAATTTTATGAGAAAAAAGATAGGTATATTTATAATGTCATTTATGATTATAATTTCAACCCTATTTGCAGCAGGTTGTTCTAATAATTCAGCTTCAACTACAGATTCAGCTAAAAAAGATAGAATTAAAATAGCTGCGTTAAAGGGTCCCACAGGAATGGGTATGGCAAAACTTATGGAAGATAAGAATGATTATGATATTACTGTGTACGATTCTGCAGATCAAATAGTGTCTAAAATTGTAAATGGAGAATTGGATGGTGCAGCAGTCCCGTCTAACCTTGCACCAATTCTATATAATAAAACCAAAGGTCAAGTTGAGTTAGTTGGAATAAATACATTAGGTGTTTTATACATTGTGGAAAATGGAAATACAGTAAACAGTATAGCTGACTTAAAGGGAAAGACCATTTACTCAAGTGGTAAGGGTTCTACTCCCGAGTATGTACTAAATTACATATTGAAGAAGAATGGATTGGAACCAGGAAAAGATGTGACTATTGATTATAAGATGGATCACAGTGATCTAGCTGCAGCAATAGCATCTAAAAAGGTGAATCTGGCTGTTTTACCAGAACCTTTTGTAACTACAACTAAAATGAAGGACAGTAATTTAAGAATACCTATAGATTTGACAAAAGAATGGGACAAGGCTTCCCAAGGACAGAGTAAGCTTGTAATGGGAACTTTAGTTTTTAGAAAATCATTTATAGACAAGAGAGAAAAAGATTTAGACAGCTTCTTGAGCAAATATAAAGAATCAGTAGATTTTGTAAATAAAAATAAACAAGAAGCAGGAGAACTTATAGCAAAGGAAAGTATAATTCCAAAGGCTAAAGTAGCAGAAATGGCTATTCCAAAGAGCAACATAGTATTTATAAGTGCTAAAGATGGAAAACAGGCTCTGGAAAAATTTTATGAAGTTTTAAATGAGAATAATCCAAAATCCATTGGAGGAAAAATGCCGGATGAAAATTTCTATTACAGTGGAAACAAAAATAATTAAAAAACTATCTATACTGATATTTTGGATGCTGATTTGGGAGATTTGCTCCCTTTTTATGAATAATTCTCTTCTTTTGCCTTCGCCGTTCGAAGTATTAAAAACCCTAATAATTCTAATGGGAAAAAATTATTTTTGGAAATGTGTTTTTAATAGTATATTAAGAGTGATTATTGGAATTTTATTATCCATAGCTATTGGAATTATAACTGGTGTAATTGCAGGAATGAATAGATCTATAGAAGAACTAATGGAACCCCTTGTAGTTACTGTAAAATCTACTCCAGTTATATCTATAATTATTATAGCTTTAGTGTGGTTTAATTCATCTAATGTGGTGATTTTTACAGCTATACTTATATGCTTTCCAATAATATATACAAATGTAATTGAAGGTATAAAGTCTGTAGATAAATATTTAATACAGATGGCAAATGTATATAATGTAAAGCAAAAGTATGTGATAAAAGATATATATTTACCGAGTATAAAAAATTATATTATATCAGGAATATTTATGTGCCTTGGAATTGGATGGAAGGTTTCAGTAGCATCTGAAGTATTAAGTACTCCTAATTATTCTATAGGACTAAATCTTTTAAATGCTAAAACAACTCTGGAAACATCAGAACTCTTTGCATGGACTATTGTAATTGTAATTTTAAGTTTTATTTTCGAAAAAATATTTAAGTATTACTTGAGTAGAGCAAAAAAGTAGTTGTTTACTAGAATTGTAAATTGTGAGCTGAAAATTGTGTATTGATAAAAGGGTGATTTTATGGAAAAGCAAAATGAAGACCAATATGAAGTTACAATAAGTAGGTTGAGTAAATACTATGATGGAGTACCTGTTTTTTATAATTTAAATATGAAATTCTTGAGAAATAGGATTACAGCTATTCTTGGACCTTCAGGATGTGGTAAGACTACTTTATTAAATATCATAAGTGGAATTGAAAAAGATTATGATGGAAAAGTTGATTTAAAAGGCAGCACTATATCTTATGTGTTTCAAGAGGATAGATTGATTCCATACCTTAGTGTATATGATAATGTTGCTTTTGTATTAAAATCTACTATGGACAAAGGTAGAGTAGATTTAGCTGTAAGAAAATTTTTAAATATGGTAGAATTGTGGGATTATAAAGACAAGCTTCCTTATAAATTAAGTGGAGGAATGAAAAGAAGAGTTGCACTTGCCAGAGCATTTGCCTATAAAAGTGATCTGCTTTTGATGGATGAGCCCTTTAAGGGACTGGATGATAGATTAAAAAGTGATATAATAGAGAAATTTTTAATGATTTACAGCGAAAATAGAAGAACCATTATACTGGTCACTCATGATAAAGCAGAAGCTGAACAATTAGGTGATGTGATCTATTCACTGGATTAAAAATTAAGAATTAATTATAGATGATTTTTTTCGTTAAAACTGGAGAAAATCTAAAATGTACTAACAAAATTGAAATCACACTTAAAAACTTTTTAGTGTTATGAATTTTACTAATATATGGATGGTATAAGTAAACTTTCTACTTATACCAGCAATAACAACTATTTAGAGCTTATTATATATTGAGCCAATTCAGACATTTGACTTTCACTTAAATTGCCCATAGAAGTAAGTATATAGTTTATACCATTATCTTTCCATTTTAATGCACATTCTTGGCTAAACTTTTCTTTGAGCTTAACATTTTTATTCGGACTTCCAATACCAACTAGAACTTCCTTGCCATCTTTGATATCTTGCTCTTCTTTAGCTGAAAATTTAGTGCCTTCAGGTGCTTCATGTACTTTATATTGTGTAAAATATCCTGTAATGCTGCCCATTTTTACAGGTACGGCATTTTTAAATATTGGAGCATCTGCTTCTACAGATCTTTTTGAAGCTCCTAAGGTTATACTTGTTCCTTTAGCATTATTTATTGAATAAATTGCATTTGCTCCTCTATTGTCATATTGTTTATCTGGAGTTGCACCATCTATATGTCCATCTACACCAGCATCAATTAATTTATATCCTCCAGGAAGAGAGTCAGGTATTTTTACACTGTAGCCTAAATCCTTTTGTAAATCTGCTTTAGATGGAACTTTATTGTAATGCTTCATATCTGTGTAACCATTAACATATTTACCTATACTCTGAAGAGCTGAAGCCCTTAAATTTGGTGATGCAGCAACTGAACCTGCCAGTATAAGAAAGCCGCAGGAAGCAGCAATGACAGTTTTTTTGATATTTAAACTAAAAGGTAAGAATTTTTCTTTAGACATATATTTATCACTCCTATTTGATTTAATTTCAGATTTTATATTTTCAAACATGTTGTCAGATGGTACTATATCCTGAGACTTGTTTAATAAAGCTTTTTTTATACTTTTATCAAATTGTTCTTGATTAAGCATTTTCATTACACCTCACATCCTTATTATCATTGAAATAGTAGCCCTCAAAATTTTCAGTTAAAAATTCTTTTTTAAGTAATTTTCTAGCGTTATGCAGCCGAGATTTTACAGTACCTTCAAAGCATCCTAGTACATGTGCTATTTCTTTTATGGACAACCCATTATAATAGTATAGGATAACGGTTGTTTTTAAAGGCATGCTCAATTTATCAAGGGCCTTATCTACAAGATGTTTTATTTCATTTTTTTCTGTTATGTCAGACAGTGAGTTGCTTGAAATTGTATTTTTATCATTGATATTGTCAATACACAGGTTGTTTTTTTGTTTTGAACAGTACCTCCAGCATATTCTTGTAAGAAGGCGGTAGAACCATGATTCAAATGCCTCTGCTTTTTTTAATTTCTTTATTTCACTGAAACATCTTATAAATGCTTCTTGAGCTATATCTTCTGCAATATCTTTTTGACCGGTTATAAGATATGCAGTACGTACAGCTTTTACACTGTATTCTTGAAATAATATATTAAAGGCATCTATATCACCTTCTTTACAGCGCTGTATTATGTCGATGTTATTCACTTAATTACCTCCTCTTTTAGGTGCACCTATTATATAAGAGACACCTTAGCTCAAAAAGGTTCAAAAATTTATTATAATTTAATTAGAATTCCCTATAGAGTTTCTAAATTGAGAGTTAACTTATACAAATTATGTAATAACAAATTTGAGCACCATAAAAACTTTTGACAAGTCTAAAGCTTGGCATTTTGAAAATCTAAGAACCTTAGATAAACTCGTACCTCAAACATATCTAAGCCCCTAAGATTTTCTAAAATGCCAAGCTAAGACTTATGGAAAAGTTTTTAAAGGTGCTTTCAATTTTGTTATTACATTTTATGTATAAATTTAAATTTCAATTAAAAACCTTATGGATAGTTAACTCTACAATTAAGCTTATCTAAATTACCAGTTTGATTTAAATAGTAAAGTTATAAATTCAACCAAGATTTATAATTAGTAATTTTGAGTACTTATAGATTTAGTTTTAGACTTTACAGTCTACATAGGTATTCTAACTTAAAAATCAACTCATACATAGGCATATTTTTACAATAATGAAGCTCTTTTAAATACTTAGCCTTATCAAAATATTTAACGAGCTGAAGTTTGTAAAAAATATCTGGAGTATAAGTTGATTTTCTGGTTAGAAACTCTATATGAAAAGTTTAATTACAATTGGTATAGTAACTATTGAAAGCAGTGATGAAAAGGATACTATAAAAGCAGAATACTCTTTATTTTTGTTAAAATTTTCTGCAAAGATTGTTGTAAACGCTCCTGCAGGCATAGCTTGCATTAAGATTAATGTCTTTAATACCATAGAATGTTCTTTAAATAAAATTGAAACCACGTATAATGCTGCTGGTATAAGTATAAGTTTTATGAGTGAACCATAGTACATACTCTTGTCTTTAATGATTTTACTAAGCTCACTTCTTGACAATAAACTTCCTATTATAAGCATAGATATAGGAGTTGTTAGACTTCCCACCATCTTCATTGTGCTCATAAAAATAGGGGGGATTTTTATTGAAAATACCATAATTAGAAGTCCAATTACTGCAGAAACTATTCCTGGATTTTTAAGAGATTTTATTACTTCTTTAAAGCTGCTTGTATTATTAAATAACATTACACCATAAGTCCATACAAAAATATTGAAAACCATGTTAAATATAGCAGCATAAACAACTCCCTCGTTTCCAAAAATACTTTGAGCTACAGGAAATCCCATAAAGCCGCAGTTTGAAAACACCATTGCAAATTCAAGAACGTTCTTCTTGTTTTTATCAACTCCTATAAGCAAAGGCTTTACTAATAGTGGAGTTAATATAAATATTATGAAGCTGTAGATAAAAGTCCTTATAATATTATTTGCAACATTTGAACCATAAGAAATACTAAATGAAGAAATAACTAAAAAAGGAGTGGTTATTTCTACTAATAGCTTGGACAATCCATTTGATAAATTTTCGTCTATAATATTTCTCTTTCCACCATAAAAACCTACTAATGCAACTAAAAACAACGATATTATTTGAGTTATTACTGTATTTGTTCCCATATATTAACCTTCCTATTATTTATTATTCTTATAAAAAATTATATAAACAAATTTATCATATACAGATAAGACGTAAGTTGTCAAACATTAAGTTAGCAATTGAAAAGCTTTTATATTTGACTCAAATAGAGGATAAAGTGAGATAAATAAGAAATTGAAATAAATATTGACTTATTAATAAATAAGATTTACACTAATGTTTGATAAACAGAGTTCTTTATATACAATTCGTTAGAATTATGGATTGGATAGAAAGGTTTAGCAGCAATAAATTTTTACATTGCGACAACGTAGACGAGCCTTGTGCTGATTTTGAAGTACGGGTAATTTTTTGATGCTTTCTCTAGGGGGAAATATGGCTATAAATATACTAAATAAAATAAAATTAAAATTGTCTGAAGATATATTTTTCTCGGCTTCTTTATTAGCAGTAATAATTACTTCTTTTTTTAATATTCCTCGTATAGATTACATAGATTTCAAAGTAATAGCCTGTTTATTTGAATTAATGATTATAATAAAGGTTTTTGAAGAATACTCTTTACTTAGTTATATTTCGGTAGCTATTTTAAATAGTTGTAAAAATCAAAGAATATTGACTCAAGTATTGTGTTTAATTTCATTCGTATTTTCAATGCTCTTAACGAATGATGTTTCGTTATTGACCGTGCTGCCAATTATGGTATTAATTTCACAAAAAAGTGATTTTAATATTATTATACCTTCAGTTATGGTAACAATTTCTGCAAATTTGGGAAGCAGTGCAACACCCATGGGAAATCCACAAAATCTTTATATTTTTTCATTTTTTAAATTAAATGCAAAAAGTTTTTTCAATTTTTCACTACCCATTTGTATCATTAGTTTAATTTTAATCATATTAATAAGTTTTATTATTAAACCCAAGCAAATTAATTGTGATATGAGTTGTATTAAAGTAGTTGAAAAAAAGAAAATTGGTATATTTTCAATATCATTTGTTCTTATAATTTTAAGTGTTTTTGGTATTGTGTATTATTTAATTTCATTATTTGTAGTAGTGCTAATTACTTTCATTTTAAGCAGAAGTACATTTAAAAAGGTTGACTATAGATTGCTAATTACTTTTATATGCTTTTTTATTGCAGTTGGCAATATATCAAATATATCTATTTTCAAAAGTAATATATCAGATATTACTCAAACCATGGGAAAAAGTTATCTTGTATCAATTATTTTAAGTCAAATGATCAGCAATGTACCGAGCACAATTTTGTTGGCTCCTTTTACCAAGTATAGTTATGCTTTATTTTGTGGTGTAAATATAGGCGGACTTGGAACTCCAATTGCTTCTCTAGCTAGCCTTATTTCATATAAAATATTTGTCAATGAATATCCACAGAAAAAGAAGGAATACTTAATGAAATTTACTATTTTAAACTTCTTTTTCTTAGTTGTCCTAGGAGCTTTTTTTTATAGTAGAATGTGAAAAATGGGGTTTTATCATGGAAATGGATTTAATTTGTTCTGAAAATATGACCAGAGTATTAAAAGAAATACTTAGTATTCGTAAAATAGAAATTAGTAAGGATGCCAAGGTGTGTGTAATTGAAAAAGGATTTCCTTTAGAAAAGGGAAAAATAGGCATATATTTTGATATGACGACCATAAATGTTTTAATGGATTATTTAGATGAAATTTCAACAAGCAAAGAGGAGTTTAAAAATATAATTACAGGAAGATGTGAAAAGGACGAACTTAAAGTTTTAACTTATGATGAAATTTACTATTTTGAAGCTATGGGTAATGACGTTTTCGGCAGAACAAGGGACAAAAAATATAAAGTAAAGGAAAAGCTTTATGAATTAGAAGAAAAGCTAGAAAGTAAAGGCTTCATAAGAGTGAGCAAATGTTTTGTTGTAAATATAGAGAAGGTAGATCGTATAATTTCCTGGTTTAATAGTAAGCTTATATTAAAAATTATGAATATAGATGAAGAAGTTTATGTTACACGAAAATATTTGAACGATTTTAAGAAATTCCTTGGTGTATAGAGAGGTTTATAAATTTTGGGGTGATTTGAATATGAAGGAAAATGTAAAAGACTTTTTATTTAACTTAATAATATCTGTATTTATTGGATTATTTGTGGGCATGGCTGAAGTAACAGTTATAAATATTAATGGTGTAGTTGTGTCTATATTAATTATATCTTGTATACTTGGCGGTGTTATCGGAACAATTTCCAGATTTGTATTTATTTATATGTTTGGAATAAAACAAATTGATGTAAAATTATCTTTTTTAGCGGTATTTGCTATAATAGGAATTATTTCATGTATACCATCGTTTTATAATTATTTAGTTTATGATGAAAAAATTGTAACAGTGACATTAGCCTCAATTTTAATATCAGCGGAATTTCTAGGAATGAGCTTTTGTTACTATTCCTATAAAAAATATTTGAAGTTTAATTTAAAACTTATAAATAAGAAGAAACAGCTAAGAGGAAATCGTTAAATGTGTTAAAAAATAACTAAATAAAAAGTAAGGTTCAAAACTATATGTCAACCTTACTTTTTATGCTATCTACTTTTTTAAATTTACTCTGACAGCATAGCCAGTTGTTATTTTATATACTCCCTGCAGAGAAATTACATTTTTATTTAAAGATTTAAATTGAGATTTATCATTTTTAGTATCATATTTAATATAAAAATCATATTTACCATCGCTGTCAAAATCTATATTCTGAGAAATTACTGTAGGTATATTTTTACCTACATAATCAACTTCAACAAAGCCTTTATGTCTATCAGAAAAAAGACCCTGAAATACAGGTTTGTGTATTTTTATGGTATAATCCTTAAAAGAAATAGTCTTACTTACTTCACCACCGGTATATATGGGAGAAACTTTTAGTGAAGTTATATTAACAAACTCTTTAGCCCAGAAGTCATTGGCTATAAAAGTGGCTAATACTACAAATAAGGACAAGACAGCAGCAGTATACCCTAAAAAAGCTTTCAATTTGATCATTTTTAATCCGCCTTTCTCTTTATTATTTAATTACTTCTAAAAAAAGCTTCCTGTAGTTATAAGTTTTAAAAGTCTATATACTCCCCTAATCATAGCTCCACCACCAATTGTAAGTGCAAAAATATATGCAGGATAGAGAAATAAATACCTTGATAAATTAGTTTTAACACCTATTTTTGTACCTTTTATGTGATAAGATACAGCAGAAGCAGGGCATGTATCTATACATTTCCCACATTTGGTACAGGTTATTAAAGCTTTTCCGTTTGCAAGACTATTCTCATCTATTGAGTAAGTTGGGCATTCTCTTACGCACTTTTTGCAACTTAAACATTTATTTTTATCTATTCTTATTTCAAATATATTTATTTTGTTAGAAAAGGATTGAAAGGCTCCAAAGGGACAAAATAGTCCACATTGGGTTCTTTTTCCGGTAAGTATAGGCAGTATTATAACTAAAATTAAAAATAAAGTGTAGAAAACAATAGTTTTAATTAACACTATTGAGGAAGTTATTTGTTCTGCTTCCGTAACTGCTTTAAAGGGGCAAAGCCAATCACAGTAAACAGGAGCAAGAGTAGCAGCAGACAATAAAACAATGGATATTAAAATAGCAAAGGATAAATAAGTCCACTTCCTATTTATTTTCAATTTTGGCTTTTTACATAATGAAGAGCACCCTTCATCAAGCCCTCCGTAAAAACAAGCCCAACTGCAAAAGCCGCGTCCAAAGGCTATACTAGCACCAAGCCAAATTACTATCATACTTGCAATGCTAGCAAATCCAGTTAAAAGTGAACCGGGGAAAATTATGGTTTTGTTTAAAGCAGCAGGTATTATAATCATTGGAATTACCATATGGCAAAATGGAGTCTGCCCATTAATAAAAGTGGATTCATTATAGAAAATGCTGCCTCTAACTTCTATTAAATTAGTCATAAAACTGACTGCAAAAAGTAAGGCATATATTACAAAAAATATCTTCCTATATTTATAAGTTTTCTTTGTGTACACCATAAGAAAAAATATTACATTTATAAAAACATAGCTTATGGAAAAAGAAATTTTCATTAAGGGTTCCTTTGGAAGAGAACTGCCGCCACTTAACAAAACAATACTTAATAGTAATATTGGTATACAAGCAGCTACTGATTTTGCAAATTTTTTGCCTTTACTTGTTTCTGCTATTTTTTTAGTTTCTAAATTATTCAATTTAACATCATCTCCTTAAAAAGCATCATTATTCCTGAATACATGTAAAATACTCCAATTACAAAAGAGCACATTTGACCTATTAATTTAATTTGCTTACTTTTTAAAACACCTATAAATGGAATGGGTATAAAATAGACAGCAGTGCCTACAAAAAAGGTAGCAAAGTACAAAATACTGCTGAAGATATTAGTAAAGAAAGCAGCATCTGAAAAAGCTAAAATGAATGGTGGACATACATTTATACCTGTTAAAAAGCCTAAAAGAACTACAGTAGTAAATCCTTTTTCTCTATTCGAGTAGTTAAAAAACTTATTAAAGTATTTAATATTGCAAAATCTATGCGACTTTGAAAATGTGTAAACTATAAGTGTAAATGATAAAAATATATAAGACAGTGAAAATATAATTTCTTTATAGTGGGATTGTTTTATTATAAAGTTTCCTGTAATCCACGCCAAAAGAGCAAATAGTATATAACCAAGAAGCCTTCCTAACATGAATTTGAATAAACAAATAAAATTCCATTTTGTCTTTTTATCTTCACTTAAAATATAGGGGATAAATACGGGAATACAAGAAGCAAGGCAGTAACCTCCACTTGAAAGCCCTAAAATGAATCCTTTGAACATAAATTAACCTCCTTTTCATTACAAATTTATTATATTGGGTTTTATAAATGTAAACTATAGGTTTCTTTTAACATGCAATATAGAGTATATAAGATGCATTAGAATAAATAGTATAATAATACAATTATGAAAATTATTATATTTTTAAAATATTTTGTAATATTTTATATATTAAATTTAAATTTAATATTAATATAATATAAAGTTACGAATGAATATGTCGAAAAATAGTATGTGGATAAAAATTAGTAAATAAAAACTATAAGATAATTAATTGGAGGTGAAGTTAATTGATAAAAATTAGAAGTATTAGAGCAAGAACCATTATAGCCATTCTTCCTATTACAATAATGATTTTAATTATTTTATCAGTACTAAGTTATTATACTGGAAGAAAAATTATCAGCCAGCAAATTGATAGTAAAATATCTTACAAAATGAATGAACTAAAATTATCAGTTAATAACAGAATTACTTCACATAGTAGAATTGCTGAAACGTTAGCAAGAACTATAGAAGCTTCAGGAAACACCATGTCTACAGATGAGTATAAGAACTTAGTACAAAAATATGCCGCAATTAATGATGATACTTTTGGAGTAGGAGTATGGTTTGAACCATACAAATATAAGGAGAATATAAAGTTGTTTGGACCTTATGCCTATAAAGATAATGCTAAAGTTGTATATACAGAAGATTATATGAAAGATGATTATAACTATCCTTCTCAGGATTGGTATAAGGTAGGAAAAACCACAAAAAATAAAGTGGATTGGACTCCTCCATTTTATGACGATAATACAAAAGTTACTATGGCAGCTGTTTCAGCACCATTTTTTGATGAAAAAGGTAATTTTATCGGAGAAACTAATGCGGATATTAATTTGACTAATCTGCAAGATATGGTTAATAAAGTTAAATTTGGTGAGTCTGGAAAAGCTTTTCTCATTACAAGTGACGGATCATATATTGCTGGTGTAGATTCAAAGAAAGTAATGAAATCTAAAATAACAGATGATTCAAAATTTTCATCCATTAGCAAAGATATACTAAGTGGAAAAAATGGTAATGGTTTTTATATGGATGGTAATGATAAGAGGGCCATTTATTATACACCTATAGCTTCAACAAATTGGATATTAGGTATTACTGTTTCACAAAAGGAATTATACAGCCCTTTACAAAGTTTAGTATCTATACTTGTTATACTTAGTATACTTTTAATAGTAATAATTACTGCTGCCATATTATTTTATAGCAATTACATAACAAAAAATATAAAACAAGTTACTAAATTGACTTCTATTATCTGTGACGGAGATTTAACGTATACTTTGGATGTTAATTCTGAGGATGAATTAGGTCATATGACTCAGGATCTAAATAAAATGTCATCAAATTTGAAAACAACTTTTCATTCTATTAGCAATAACCTTGACCATGTTGTAAGTACATCTGAAGAGCTAACTGCAAGTGCAGAACAAACTGGGGAAGCTGCTGAACAGGTAGCCGTGTCAATGCAAAAAGTATCTCAAGATGTTGAAGCCCAAACTAAAGATACCGGATATATATCTGAAGCAGTTGCACAAATTCATGCCGGTATAAAAAATATAAAAGAAAATGTAAATTTAACAACTCAATTATCTTTTGATTCTACAAAAGTAGCTAAAAATGGTAATAATATAATAAATGATGCAATACATCAAATGGAGAATATAAGGTTACAGGTTTCTGAATCAACAAATATTGTAAATGTGTTAGGTGAAAAATCTAAAGAAATAGATAGTATTATTAATATAATAAATAACATATCTGAACAAACAAACATTCTTGCCTTAAATGCTGCAATAGAAGCAGCTAGAGCAGGTGAATATGGAAACAGTTTTGCTGTAGTTGCTGAAGAGGTTAAAAAATTAGCAGAACAATCAGGAGCTGCATCAGGAAAAATAGGCGATCTTATAAAGGAAATACAGCAATATATTGCCAGTGCAATGGCAGCCATGGGTAAAGGAAATGCATCAGTAGATATGGGAAAAACTATGGTAAATCAGGCTAGTAACTCATTTAAGGATATAAGTGTTTCTGTTAAAAATGTTGCAGAACAAATGGCTCAAGTAGAAGAGGTTATTGAAGGGTTACATAGTCATTCTAATAATATGGTAGATAAAATACAAAATATTTCTGATATTTCAACTAAATCTTCTAATTACATTGAAACTGTTGCAGCAGCTTCAGAAGAACAAACTGCACTTATGAAACAGGTAGCAGTTGCTGCTCAATCATTGACTCAAATAGTGATAGAATTACAAAGTAAAATATCTGCATTTAAAGTCAATTAATATATGAATATTATCAACTCTTCCTTAATTTATATAGTTTGACGTGAGTTCGAAGAGTAAATTCGAACTCACGTTAAATTAAATTCTTTTTTATAGGTCAACTAAAAAAATAGCCTTATTCATGTATATAGAAAAAGCATATTAGTGCATTTGAGAATTAATTTCTAGAAATTTAATATACATATAAGTATAGGGATAAGTTATGAATTTACGAGGTAGGGGAGATTACATGAATAATAGGCAAATCTTAATAGGCCAGCTAGAAACAATAAGAGAAATGATAATAGGTTAGTTTCTAAACAAATAAATAGTAATACAATTGACCAAATTGTTATTGACATTCAGAAACTACGCACACGTGTTGAACAAGATGGGGTTGTACATAGTGACTACTGTAATGAAAATGCGTTAAACGCATTTATAGGATATTTAAAACGTGGGCAAGCAAGAAACTTACGGGAGTGCATAAATTGTTACACAAATAGTCAATATGTAAATAGAATTGTCAATGAATTGGAGGATATTCAAAGTTCTATATCAAAGAAATAAAATTTAGTATTTTGTAATGTAAAAAAGCAAATTAAATTATCTCTTTTCTAATTCACGTACTATAGTAAAGACTTCCTCATCAGTAGCCTGTTCAAAGTTTTTATAATGTAAGCCTACAGCATAAAATTCATCGGGTATAAATAGGCATATAACTTCATCTACAAATTTCTTCAACAAAGAAATTGTATCTCGTGGGGCTACTGGTACAGCTAGAATAATTTTTTTTGCAGCATGCTTTTTGATTGACTTTATAGCGGCCTGTATTGTAAAACCCGTTGCAATTCCATCATCAATAATTATTACTGTTCTATTCTTTACATCAGGAAAATTTTCATTTCCTTTATATTTATTTAATCTTCTTTTAATTTCTTCTATTTGATTAGACAATTCTTTTTCTATATACTCCTTGGATATATTTAGCATCTGTATATATTTTTCGTTTAAAAGATAGGTTCCATCCAAGGATACAGCACCAATGGCAACCTCTTTATTACGAGGTGAGCCAATTTTTCTTGGAATGATTAAATCCCATTCGAATCCAAATTTTTTTATAGTTTCATAAGCTGTTATTATTCCACCTCTAGGGATAGCAAGAACGATAGGGTTTTCATCTTTAAATTTCTCAAGTTCTATAGCAAGCTTTTCTCCAGCATCTTTTCTATCTACAAACATATTATCAACTCTTCCTTAACTTTTATATAGATTAGTTTAAGTTGAAACTATAGAATTATGCAAGAGATTTTAAATTTTTCTCTATATATTATATAATAGTAACATAATATATGGCAGGGAGGTTTGTACTTATATGAAAAATATACTTACACAAGAAAATATTGATAAATTAAGAGAAGAATTAGACTATAGAATGACCGTAAAAAGGGCTGAAATAGCAAAGGAAAAATTAGTAGCTGCTGCGCATGGTGATAGGTCTGAAAATGCAGAGTATAAAGAAGCCTGTGCAAACTACAGAGAAAATGACAATAGAATCCAGTATCTATTAAGTATGATTTCAACCGCAACTGTAATAGATGTTAAAAGTGCAGATAAATCAGTAATAGGTGTTAATAGTAAATTTAAAATTAAATTTGTAGAGGATGAAGATGAAGAAATTGTATCATTAGTAACTACTATAGATGCTGATCCAGAAAATATGCTTATAAGCATAGAGTCAGATTTAGGAAAAGCATTAGTAGGCAAAAAAGTTGGCGATACAGTTGAAGTTAATGCTCCAAGTGAAAAGTATACGGTAGAAATATTAGAAATGCTATAGTAAGTTTTATTTTAAATGATACATACAGTATTTATAAAATAGTGTGCATAGGCTTAATATTTATAAGATTCATGCATACTATTTTTATTTAAGTTATTGATTTTTTATAAAAAGTAGTATACTATATAACTAGACAACATGTTGTCTAACTGCTGAATTTTAAGGAGGAAGCAAATGAATCGGTTTTATATACAGCAAATTTTTGCAACAATTTTTTATCTATCAAATAAGGTTCAAGTACAAGGAGATAAACTGGATGAGAGAATAACAGTTCGCCAGTGGATGGTACTTTTAACAATTTTACATTTGCCAGAAAATGAAGCTTTTTATAGCAATATAGCAGAGAAGATGGGATGCTCCAAGCAAAATGTAAAACATATTGTTGTAAATTTGGAAAAGAAGAACTATGTAATTTTAGAAGAAAATAAGAAAGATAAGCGATCAGTTAACATTAAAATAACTAAAGATTGTATGAAAATTATTAAAGAGTATTATGAAAAAGGAAACAAACTCATGAGCACCATATTTAGAGACTTTGATGATGAAGAATTAGAGACATTGTGGAAACTTTTAAATAAATTAGCTGCTTATGATGGGTCTAACTGGACAGGTTATGGAGAAATAGCAGATTTTGATAGAAGGTAGAGGAGAAGTTATGAATAATGATAATTGTACAATAAAAATAACACCAGAAGTATCAAGAGCAGATGAGCCAGTTGATATAAAAATAAGTTGTCTTTCAAAAAATGAAAAAGTTACAATTCGTGCTGTAAGCAGCGATTACTATTGTATTAATGCTTCTATAATTGAAATAGAAGATAACACATTGTGGGAGTCTTATGCAGTTTTTGAAACAGATGAATGTGGAAATATTGATTTGGAAAATGTAGCGCCGGTTGATGGAACTTATAGTAATTGTGATAAAATGGGATTATTTTATTCTATGAGGCCAAAGCAGATCCGTAAGAGCAAGTTAATACAAAAATTAAGTAATATAAATGAAAATAGAAAATACAAAATTACATTTACAGTAGAGAAAAATGGAAAAATAATTGCATCAAAGGAGCATACAAGAGTTTACTGTGATGATACAATCGAAAGTGTTGATGTAATAGAAAAAAATCTACTGGCAAGATATTTTACTTCAAAAGATAATATAAAACACCCTGCAATAATTGTTTTAAGTGGAAGTGATGGCAGAATTGAAAAAGCACAGGCAATTGCTGAACTATTTGCCATGAGAGGATATTCTGCATTGGCGGTTTGTTATTTTGGACTTGAAGGAACACCAGAGGATCTTAATCTGATACCTCTTGAGTACGTTGAAAATGCAGTAAAGTGGCTAAAGAAGCAGGATACTGTTGACAAAAATAAGATGGCTATATATGGAAGATCTAAGGGCGGTGAACTGGTGCTCCTTGCAGCATCCATGTTTAAGGACATTACTTGTGTTATTGCAAATACTCCAAGCTGTTACGTATATGAGGGGATTAAGAATGGAAAGCTTCCATCCCATCATTCTTCATGGATGTATAGAGGTCGCGAAATACCTTATCTAAAATTTAGTTTTCATATTATACTGCGATTGATAATAAAAATGATGAAAAAAGAAAAAGGAGCACTGGCATGGATGTATAAAAAATTAATTGAAGAAGGTGATAGGGACAAGGCTACTATTGAATTGGATAAGATAAATGGACCTGTTTTAATGATATCATCATCAGCAGATGAAATATGGCCTTCAAAAATGCATTCAGAAACATCCTGTAGTATATTTGAAAAATCACATTTTGAACATGAATATAAGCACATTACCTTTGCAAAGTCAGGTCATATGTTGACAGTGCCTTTTCAGTCAATATATCCATCAGAGAAATATCCGTATGATGTAGAAAGTTGGGCAAAGGCAAATAGCGACTCGTGGAATGAGACAGTCAAATTTTTAGAGAAGTGGGCAAGTAAATAAATATTAAATGTCAAATTTGATGAATAGAAACATTCCACTTTGTTTACAATCACTTCATTTTCTTAACTTGATGTCATTGAATTATAATATTCAATTGCCCACTCGCATAAAGTTGATAAAACAGGTAAAAGGGTTTTACCCTTTTCGGTAAGAGAATATTCTACTTTAGGAGGAACCTCAGCATAGACAAATCTATTCACTAATTGATCTTCCTCTAATGCTCTAAGCTGCTGAGTAAGCATTTTTTGAGTAATATTTGGCAAGGTTCTCTTTAACTCACTGAATCTCAGAGTCTTTTCACCTAAGTGCCATATAATAAGAGGCTTCCATTTGCCGCCTATGATATCTAAAGTTAATTCCATGGAACAGCTGTATTCATTACCTTTAAATTTCAACATTTGTTATATTTAGTGATGAGACATATAACTTAACAGAGCTTTATTATATTGTCATCACTAATATTCACCTCTCTTCATTTCATAGTAATTAGTTATTATAAGTATACAAATGGGTACTATACTACTTAAAAGTACCTACTTCCACAAAATGATAGTACAGTATATAATATCTCTTGTAAAGTACTTTACAACACTAATTTGAAATTACGACAGAAATATGAAATTTTATTGAATTAAGAACTATGCAAACTTATTATACGACAAGGAGGATTGTGATATGAGAGTAATAGCTATTAATGGAGGTCCTAGGAAAAATCATAATATAGCAACTTTATTAAATAAGGTTCTTGAAGGAGCCGCTTCTCAAGGGGCTGAAACAGAAATTATTCATCTGTATGATTTAAACTTTAAAGGTTGTACCAGCTGTTTTACATGTAAATTAAAAGAAGGTAAAAGTTACGGTAAATGTGCCATGGTAGATGAGCTTTCTCCTGTACTAAAAAAGCTGGATACAGCAGATGCAGTGGTTTTAGGTTCACCTATATATTTGGGTAATGTTACGGGTGAAACAAGATCATTTATAGAAAGGCTATTTTTTCTGTTGATAGAGTATACTAATCATCCTACACTTCTACCTAGAAATATTCCTGCAGCATTAATATATACGATGAACGTATCTGAAGAGAAAATGAAAAATATATGTTTAGATAAGTATCTTGAATTTAACGAAATGTTATTTAAAAAATTCTTTGGGAAATGCAAAACATTGTATTGTAATGATACTTACCAGTTTAATGATTATTCAAAGGTAGTTTCAGATATGTTTGATTATGAAAAAAAGTTAAAAAGACATAGAGAAGTATTTCCCAAAGATTGTGCTAAAGCATTTGATATAGGAATTGAATTTGTGAAACACAAGATTTAAGAGGTGGATTTTAATGGATTTCGAAGGTCAATAAGATGTTACAAAAATATACCTGTGCCTTATGAAGAGTTGTTAAAATTAGTTAATATTGCACGTTTTGCTCCTACTGCTAGCAACTCACAAGGAGTATCCTATATTATCGTAAAAGATAAAAAAATATTAGAAAAATCTACTGAAATAATAGTTAAGTGGATGGAAGATAATATTGAACTTCACTGGAGCTTTTCAAGACATATAAATAATTATAGAAAAAATGGCATAGATTCAATTTTACGTGATGCTCCTAATATTATATTAGCAACTGCTCAAAAGGACTTTAAAAATGGAAGAGAAAATAGTATTTCTGCATTATCCTATGTTGAATTATTTGCACCTACATTAGGAATAGGCTCTTGCTGGGCTGGATTATTTGAATTTTGTGCATTTTCAAATTATGTTCCATTATTAGATTTATTCAATATTTCTAAAGATAAAGTAATAACAGGTGCACTTATGGTTGGATATCCTAAATATAAATATAAAAGATTAGTAGATCGTAATAAATTAGATGTTACATGTATAGGGTAAGTTTAAAATAAAAAACTGCTTATGTGATACTGTCCATATAAGCAGTTTCTGATACAAAGTAATTAATTTACAATATAAACTTTTTAATAGCCTTTGCCACTCCATCATTATCATTGTCTGAAGTTACATATTGAGCTATATCCTTAAGTTCTTCAATAGCATTTCCCATTGCAACCCCAAGACCAGCATAAGTTAACATTTCAACATCATTTGCCTGGTCACCTATGCACATTACCTCTTCTTTTTTTATTCCTAATTTATCTGCTAAAACTTTTACACCATAACCCTTATTACAATTTTTATTCATAACTTCCAAAACTATGGGCATAGTTTTCACCACATTATATTCAGTATAAAATTTTTTTGGCAGCTCAAGCATTTTTTTGTCTAACAATTCTTCTGTCTGAGAAAATAATATCTTTGTAATTTCATCATTATCTTCAACATCTGATTTAAAATTAATAATTTTAACAGGAGTTCCCACATATTCTGCTTCAAATCTTGTAAATTCACTTTCCTCTGCTGCAATAGGACCTTCATGAGTATACGCAATCATATTAAGTCCAAATTTCTTGCTTAAAGTATGTGCTTTTATCAAATCCCTGCCTCTTAATCCTTTATATGCAACACATTCAAAATTACTGGTTCTATATATAGTTCCCCCGTTATTTGCAATAAGATATTGATTCTCTCCTCTTAAATGAACTTCGTCCAAAAAATTATCCACGCCCTTAAGCCCTCTTCCAGATGTTATAACAACATTAACACCCTTTTCTATGGCCTTTCTAATTGCTTCCTTATTTCCTTTTGAAATAATTCTATTACTATTTAATAATGTACCATCCATATCAACAGCTAATAGTTTGTACATATTTTACCTCCTAATATTTTCCTCTACTATTGGTTTATTAGGCATCTTCAAAAAACCAATACTACACCTAGTTTTTGAAGATGCCTAAACATATAAAATATCACGCTAGGCATTACCCTATTACGCTAAATCATATGATCTTTAAAATACTTCCACTAACTAACATTATTTTGTTATTATTGCTTATCATTTATTATCATTGTATATCATTTTAAAATTTTATTCAAGATAATTTGTGAATTTTAATAGTAATGTTATAATATTAATCAATAATGATAAACATTAATAATTAATGAGGTGCTTAAATGTTTACTGAAGAACGATTAGAACAAATATTAAGTATACTTAACGAAAATGGTAGGGTAAAGGTAAAAGAACTAAGTGAACGATTTAATGTTTCAGAAGGTATGATAAGAAAAGATTTACAAAGGTTAGAAAAAGATGGTGCTCTGCAAAGAACCTATGGGGGAGCTATATTAAATAGAAAAATTTCTAAAAACAGCTCTATAACCACTAGAATGAAAGTGAGCTTAAGCAGCAAGGAGTTAATATCTAAAAAAGCCTTTGATCTTATAGAGGATGAAGATGTGGTTTTTTTAGAGTCATCAAGTATTAATTTTTTGTTAGCTAAACTAATTGCTAATAGCACTAAGAAGATAACTTTGATAACTAATATGTCCATAATACCACCTCTTTTTAATGATAATGAAACTGTTAAGCTGATATGCATAGGCGGTGTATACGATAATAAAGCCGGTGGAGTTTTAGGTTCAGAAGCAATTAAAAGTATATCTAAATATACTTTTAATAAAGGTTTTTTAGGAAGTTCAGGTGTGAATTTAATTACTAATAGCGTAGGCACCGTCACCTTAGAGGATGGTAATCTTAAAGAAACTGTAGTTTCCAATAGTAAAGAAGTATTTTTACTTGTTGAAAAGAAAAAATTTAATATAGATAGCATATATAGATTTACTACTTTAGATAAATTTAATGCTATAATTACTGATTCAGATATTAATGATGATATTAAAGAAAAGTTAAAAAAATTAGATGTGAAGTTAATATAAATCTTTTTGTAGAATATAACTACATTGGTAATATTTATAATATCTTTTTATTAAAGGATGTTTTAAGATGCATAAAGATTATTTAGAAAAATATTCTTAAATTATCGTAAAAACAGGACTGAACATACAACAAAATCAAATTTTAGTTATAAATTCACCTATAGAATGCGCGGTGATTTTACCAGAACTATTTCTGAAATTGCCTATAAAGAAGGTGCTAGATAAGTTATAATAATCATAATATGGCATATATTGTGCAGATATAATTATGGAGGAAAAAATGAGCAGTAATAATAAAAGTAAAATTACTTTATATTTAATGAGACATGGACAAACCATTTTAAACAAAGCTAATAGAACTCAGGGATGGTGTGATGGAGTTCTTACCAGGGCAGGAATTGAGGTAGCTGTAAATACAGGGCTTGGACTTAGCAATGTTAAATTTAAAGCAGCCTACAGCAGTGATTTGGGTAGGGCAGTGAAAACTGCAAAAATTGTTATAAAGGAAAATAAGGCAAGTGAAAATTTACAGTTAAAAGAACTTGAAGGACTAAGAGAAATGTATTTTGGAAAATACGAAGGAGAGCTTGAGAGTATAATGTTTAACGATATACTTAGCTACCTTAATGTAAGTTCTTTTAAGGAAGCGGAAGAAAAGTATGATTTCCAAAGAGAATACTGCAATTCATGTGCAACTCTGGATGATACAAAGGAAGCGGAGTGTTATGATACAGTAATAAAAAGAGTTATGAAAACACTAAAAGATATATGCATGGAAAATTCTGATGGTGAGAGTGGAAATATACTTGTAGTAGCTCATGGTGGGATAATTAGATTGATTATTGATTATTTGGACAAGAATTTTAATGTGCGAGATATGGATAATTCAAGTATATCCAAAATTACATATGAAAATGAAAATTTTAAAGTAGAATCTGTAAATGACACTAGTTATAGTGAAAAAGGTAAAGTTATGAAAAATCAATTAAGTGTGTGCGAAAGGACTATCAGTTAAAAAACTGTTAGTCCTTAAATATTAAAAATGCTTTGTAATTTCCTGTTGTATTCTGCTTATTTCTTTAGGTCTTAATCCAGTTTCGTCTTTGATTTCTTTACTGGTTTTACCAGAAATAAGCATTTCTTTAGCTTTTTTCTTTTTTTCATCTAAGCTATCATCACTCATGCATAGAACTCCTTTCTATATTTTGCCTTCCATTTTCATTCTAGCTTTAGTTACATCATGATCATTGAGGCCTGTAACTTCTTTTATCTCGCCCATACCTGTACCTTTATGAAGTAAATCTTTAGCTTTTTCCATAGCTTTTTCATGGTGGCCTTTATTTTGATGTGATTTCATCATTTAATCCTCCCTAGTTTGTTTTATTAAATAACTTTATTTTTGGTATATGTTATATGAGAATTAATCCAAATGTTTTTCTGGTGGAGAACCAAACTTTATTCTTGAACTTTCATCCTGAGGGTCATGGTTTATATTTTTCTTTTTAAATCTACTGTCTTCTTTTTTATTATTAGTAGTCTTACGTATTTTGTTTTGCACAATTGTCTCTCCTTTCTAATACAATGTAGGTTTTCCTCAAAACTAGTTTTTATGCTTGGTTTTAAATAGTATAAGTTTACTTTCCTAATATATTTAGTAAATATTAAGATTTTCTTTATTATTTTTTGAATATTTAACTTTAATATGTATATACAAAATAAATATTTTAAGTAATAATGATATTAAGTTAAATAGGGAGGGAATTATAGTGGATATAAGATTGAAAGAAAAGGTAGAACTAATGGTAGAAAACTATAGTGAACTTAAAAGTAATTTTAAATGGGATACAAGCTTGTTAAAACACTTTTGTGCAATGATGCATGCAGCAAGAGGTGAAAAGGTAAATATAGATAAAATTGAAGAAATAAAAAAGTATATAAAGCAGGAAACAGGATGGACATCTGATTATAGAGGAAATAATGAGCTTATTATGGCTACCCTTTTATGTTTTGAAGAGGATTATAAAGGCTTTTTTCAAAAAATGCTTGAAATTCATGAAAAAATGAAGCAGGAAGGTTTTAAAAAGAGCGCATATTTGCCGCTGGCTACTTATACTTTTGTAGAAGATGTTCCTAGAGAATATTGGAATTTTAAGATCCAGAGAATGAAAGAATTTTATAAAAATATCAAAGAAAATCATTTTTGGCTAACTTCTACTGATGATTATGTTTTTGCAGCAGTACTTGCTGCTACAGATTTGGATGTGAGACAAACTATGGAAAAGGTAGAAGAGTGTTATAAAGAATTAAATAAAGAAGGATTTTGGAAAGGAAACGATCTCCAGACATTATCTCATATTTTGGCACTTGGAGAAGAGCCCGTTTATGAAAAATGCAAGAAGGCAAATAGACTTTATAATAAACTTAAAAGTGAAAAATGCAGTCTTAGATACAATGGCTTGGCGACACTAGGAGTGTTAACTCTTATTGCAGATGATGAAGATCAAATAGTTAGAGAAATAAAAGAAGTCAATGATTTTATTCATAAGAAGCCTGGATATGGCATGTGGAGTTTAGATAAATATACTAAAACAATTCTTTCAGCTAATTTAGTTTGTGACTTCTATGTAGATGGTATGAAAAGGGGAGTAATTAAAGTAGCCTTAGCAAATAGTATTAATGCTATTATTATTGCTCAAGAACAGGCAGCAATTGCAGGATGTGCTGCCGCTGCAGCAGCTGCGTCAGCTTCCTCATCAAGTTCATCATAATATGTAATAAAATGTAAATGATCAGATATAGATTTATTTTATCCTATTAATAGATATATTCAGACGATAATTTCCAAAGTCTAAAATTTTATTTAACAAGCACATAAGATTTTCTTCATCAGTTACATTTACCTTTAATAAATAGCAGCCATCTCCACTTATCCTGTGGCACTCAATTATGAATTTATTGTTTTTAACAAATTGTATAAAAGCAAGATGATTGGAGGCTTTCATAAAAACAGTTATATAGGCAATTAAGCTTTTATCAAGTTTTATGTTATTTAAATTTATGGTGTATTTTTCAATGATTCCTGCCTTTTCCATTTTCTTAATTCTATTTGCTACTGCTTGTCCTGTTAAATGAACTAACTCTCCAATTTCACGCCATTGAAGCCTGGAATTTTCTTTTAATAAGGTTAAAATCTTTATATCTGTTTGATCAAGCATAATTATAAATTTCCTTTCATGATGAAACTGAAAATAGGCAATTACTTTCTCCAAGTAAAAGCAGTATGACTTATAATTAATATATCATATACAGGGAGGAAAAAACATGAGAATTCAGCTTATACGCCATGCAACATTAAGGATAATTATAAATAATAAGACAATTTTAGTTGATCCAGTGCTTAGTAAAAAAGGAACAATGCCTTATATTCCTAATGTAGCAAATAAAAATAAAAATCCACTGGTGGAATTGCCCATTGATGTTAATGATATTGTAAGAACTGATGCAGTTTTTTTAACCCATATGCACAGCGATCATTTTGATGAAACGGCAGCAAGATTATTACCTAAAAATACACCTATATTCTGTCAGACTGAGGATGAAGTAAAAGTTAGACAAAAGGGATTTTACTCTGTTAATCCAATTGAAAAAGATTGCTGTTGGAATGATATAATTTTTAAACGTATAGGGGGTCAACATGGTAAGGGTGAAGCTGCAAAACAAATGGGGATAGTTTCAGGATATGTTATTAAAACTAAAAATGAACCCTCATTATATATAACAGGGGATACAGTATGGTGTTCGGAAGTAGAGCAAGCATTAAAAACTTATAATCCTGAATTAGTTGTTAGTTTTGCAGGTTCTGCACAGTTGACAGAGGGAGGTATTCCTATTACCATGAATAAAGAGGATATATTTCATATTTGCAAAAAAGTGCCAAAGTCTAAAGTGATTGTTGTTCATATGGAGGCTTGGAATCACTGCAGCCTTATGAGAAAGGAACTAAGAAGTTTTTTAAAGGATAATTCACTTTCAGGACAGGTTTCTATTCCAAAGGATGGAGAGTATATGGAATATTGAGTAATAAATAATAATATATTTGGGAGAGGATAAATTTATGAGCAAAAAAACAGCTCTATTAATAATAGATGTTCAAGTAGCTATGTTTGCAGGTGAAGAAGGAGATTTATACAATGCAGATAGGGTACTTAACAATATTTGTACTTTACTTAAAAGGGCCCGTTCATCAAAAACAGCAGTAATATTCATTCAGCATACTGACAAAGATGGTGAGTTTCAAAAAGGAAAGGCTACCTGGCAGCTGCATCCTAGGTTACATCCCCAGGAAAATGAAAAAGTTATTGAAAAAACTACCTGGGATTCATTCTATAATACAGGGCTTGAGGAAGAATTGAAGAGGCAGGGTATTGAAAAGTTAATTATTGCTGGCATGCAAACAGAATTTTGTTTAGATACTACTTGCAGAAGAGCATTTAGTATGGGGTATGATAATATTTTAGTAAGTGATGCCCATAGTACTTTTGATGGAGAAATACTTAGTGCAGATCAAATTATTAAACATCATAATAATGTACTAGGAGGAAGATTTGTACAGCTAAAGTCTACAGATGAAGTTGAATTTTAGATAGGTACAGCAAAATTAACAGTAAACAATATGACAGTTTTTTATAAAGGTGCTTTAGTAAAAATATATGTTTATTTTTACATGAATTTTGGTATAATATAAATAAGGTGCGAGCTGCGAAGCAGCACGCAGATGCGTGATGTTTCCTCTTGACAGTGGAAGAATGATTTTGTTGTCATTAGTAAGCTACTAACATATAGTAGGAAAATCCTATCAAGTAATACCTAACCAGTAGCTTGTACCAAGTCCTTGGAATCGAAACGGTAACGCTAGATTTAAGCGTAGGACAGGGATCAAACGAGCCGAAACGAAAGTGAAGCTATTGAGCCACGAAATTATTATCCAAACGAAGAGGTCGATACTGTCTTATTGGTAGCAGACAACATTATGTAAATTATTATGGTGAGATTTATATAACTCTTCCGGGGTCTGAGGGTTTGGCGAGTTTGATGATAAGTATGTTATTAGAACAGCTGAGGTCCTATAATGTCTGAGAAATCAGTATGCAAAATCAAAGCAAGGAAACGAGCAAGATGAGCAAAAGCATTATAGGAAGTCCGACTAACTTATAGTACTGTAGAAACCTGTGAAAGCAGGCGGAGGGAAGGAGTTAGCACAACATAGCTTCAAGTGAGCTTCAAATTATGCAGACAGGAGAGCTGAAGAACATGATTAATGAGCTACTTGGAATACAATATAATATAGAAAAAGCTAGATTAGATGGAAAGGTTCAAAATCTTGCATATTATATCAATGAAAATACTATTATAGCTAGCCATAAAGAAATGGATAGAAAGAAAGCAAAAGGCATTGATGGAGTATCAAAAGATGATTATTCTGTAAATCTAAAAGCTAATGTGGAACATTTGTTAAAGCGAATGAGAAATGGAAGCTATCAGCCAGAACCTATAAGAAGAACGTATATTCCAAAAGACGGAAGCAAAAAGATGAGACCACTAGGAATATCTTGCTATGAAGATAAGCTAGTAGAAAACGTAATAGCAAATATATTAATAGAGGTATATGAACCTAAATTCTTTAACGAATCCTATGGATTTAGACCAAATAGAAACTGCCATCAAGCAATTAGAGAAATCATAGAGGATGTTCAATATCATAAGGTGAGTTACATTGTTGAAGCTGATATAAAAGGATTCTTTAATAATGTTGACCATGAATGGTTAATAAAGTTCTTGGAACATGATATCGCAGATAAGAAATTTATAGAGATAATTAAGAAATTCTTAAAAGCTGGAATAATGGAAAAAGGTAAATATCTAGACAGTGAAAGAGGAACACCGCAAGGTAATGGAGCATCTCCAGTACTTGCAAATATATATTTACATTATGTACTGGACTATTGGTTTGATGTTAAAATCAAAAGGAAATGTAAAGGCGAAGCCTATTTGATAAGATATTGTGATGATTTTGTATGTTGTTTTCAAAACAAATGGGAGGCAGAAAGGTTTTACCAAAAGCTAATAGAAAGATTCGGTAAATTTGGATTAGAACTTGCTTTAGATAAAACTAAGATATTAGAATTTGGGAAATTTGCAAAGCAAAATAGAAGAAATAAAGGATTAGGGAAACCAGAAACCTTTGACTTTCTTGGATTTACATTCTATTGTAGTGAAGATAGGAAAAAAGAGTTCTTTCGATGTAAAGTTAAGACTAGTAAGAAGAAATTCAGAAGTAAAGTTAAGACAATGAAAGAATGGATTAAGAAGAATAGGATAATGCCAGTAGGTGAATTGATTAAGAAAATTAATCAGAA